>NZ_JBHUFB010000009.1:744612-917870 GCF_042681175.1 Rhodococcus gannanensis | reverse complement strand
CTCGGACAGGGCTGCAGCATCCACCCGGTCATCGTCTCGAGAACCACTCCGAAACTCGAGCTCCCACACCAGCTGTGGCAGACCTAACAAAGTCCTACTAGGGCGTGTCTCCTAATCCCTCTCGGATGCACCTGGCGAATCAATCGTCGTCCGGCAAGCCCCAGGAGTCGCTCCGCGGGCTCCGCTCCGGCGCGGAGGAGAAGCAGATACCGGGGTTGTATCTGCGCCGACGACAACGCAGCGGGGCGGCGATCGAGCGACAGGGGCGCCGACAAGGGGATTGGGAGACATGCCCTATGCGGCTGTGCCGCCTGTGCGCGACGTTGGTGGTTGGGAACCACCGACGTCGCGTGCAGGGCGCGCTGCGCCTACTGCGCGGGGGTGCGGAGGGCGTCGACGGGCGCGGCGATGCCGTGCTCGTCGAACGCCGTCAGGATCGCCTGGCTCAGGTGCCGCTGTACCGCCCACTGCTTGCCCGGCTTCACCTTGACCGTCAGGCGCAGTGTGACAGCCGCTGCGGTCACGCTGTTCACTCCGAGCACCTCGGGTTCGCCGAGGACGGCGTCCTCGATCGCCGCGTCCTGTGTCGCCGCCGCGGCGGCCGCTGCCGCCACCTCGGTGGCACGGGAGATCGCTGCCCCGTGCGCCACCGGCATGTCCACCACCGCGACCGCGTGTCCCTGGCTCATGTTCCCGACCCGCACGATCTCACCGTTGCGGCAGTACCAGAGGGTGCCGTTGACGTCCCGGATCGTCGTCACCCGCAGACCGACGCTCTCGACCGTTCCGACCGCCTCGCCCACATCGATGACGTCACCGACGCCGTACTGGTCCTCCAGCAGCATGAACATCCCGGTGAGGAAGTCGCGGACCAGGTTCTGCGCACCGAAGCCGAGCGCGACACCGACCACACCGGCCGACGCGATCAGCGGCGCCACGTTGACGCTGAACACGGTCAGGATCTGCAGCACACACCACGTCAGCGTGGCGATGGACACCACCGACTTGAGCACGGAGCCGATCGTGCGGGCTCGCTGCGCGCGGCGCTGCGCCGCCACCGAGTCGCGCACCCCCGCGGGTAACCGCTCCTTGAGCGGAACCAACAGGCGTGGCTCGGTTCCCGGCCGCTCCTTCGTCGCGCGGTCGATGGCCCGGTGCAGGACGAACCGCAGGACGAGCGCGATGACCACGTAGACCGCGATGTCGATCGGTCGGTCGACCAGCCACATCTGCTGGGTGTCGGACAGTGCCAGTGAATTCGCGTCGTACAACATCGCCGTCGACCATACGGAAGGGCTGCGAGCCGCGGCAGACCCGCCGATCATCGCCGTGTCACACGCCACATCCCACGTTCGACCGACCACGTCGGGCACCATCAGACCTCAGAGTCCGTTACAGGCCGACCAACTCGAAGGGCTGGTGACCAGTGGTACGCACGACCACGCGCTCGGGGAGAACAGCCGCGGCGCTCGCCGGAGCGCTCGGCCTCGCATCCGCATTCACCCTGATCACCGCGCCCGCCGCATCTGCTCAGATTCCACCGCCGGAACCGCCGAGCATCACCACCACTGTCGAGGGCAACGACGTGACGATCGACCTGGTCGATCCGAACAGGGGTATCTCGCACCTTCTCACGGCGTGCACGGCCGCACTGGTCAACCCCGTCAAGGGCGTCAACCTCCTACCCGCGATCGCCGCGGGCACTCTGCCTCCGATCAGCGAGATCGATCCCGCTGTCTTCGAGTGGGGTCCGTCGCTGCTCACCACGAACGCCGCGACCCGGGAACGGACGTACGAGCTCGGCGAGATCCCCTCCGGGGTCTACGTCGCGGTCGGGTTCTGCATCAACCCGAACATCACCAACCCGTCGGTCGACTTCGAACCGGTCTTCGTCGGCGGCACCATCGAGGTCGGCTCGGCCGTCCTCGACCTCGGCAGCGCCGTGGTCGAAACCCCGGGCGCACTGGCCGCGGTACTCGACCTGCTCGGCATCGACACCGGGAGCCTCGGCAGTGCCGGGGGCAGCACGGTGGGGTCGGGCGAGGTCGGCTCGGGTGACGCGACGATCGGTTCCGGGGACGCGACGGTCGGCAGCAACTGACCGATCCGGCCGGCCGCGCCGGGCCTCGGCAGACGAGGTCAGTCCACGTTCGGCGCCCACTGCACGCCGTTGATGTGGCCACCTCCGTCGACGAAGAGGGTGTTGCCGGTCAGGTAACGGGAGTCGTCACTCGCGAGGAAGGCGGCGACGCTGCCGATGTCGTCGAGGGGGTCGCCGATCCGGCCCATCGGGTTCGCGGCCTCCTGCGCCGCCGCCATCTGTGGGTTGGCTTCGGCAACCCTCTTGTAGGCGGCGCTCTGCGCGCCGGGGCAGATCACGTTGCAGCACACCTGCTTCGGCGCCCACTCCCTAGCGGCAGTGCGCGTCATGCTGCGCAGGGCTTCCTTGGCTGCGTTGTAGTACACCGAGTACATGTGTGCGTTGACGCCGTTGAGGCTGCACATGTTGATCACCCGGCCCGTGCCGTGCTCGGCGAGCGCGGGGTACGCGCGCTGCATCGCCCAGAACGCCGACATCACGCCCATGTCGAAGCCGGATCGCATGTTCTCCTCCGCGGTCGCCTCGAACCGGGCGTAACCCAGTGGACGCCACGCGTTGTTGACGAGGACGTCGAGCCGGCCGAACTCGTCGGTCGCGGCGTCGATCATGGCGTGCACCTGCTCGCGGTCGGTGACGTCGGTCCGCACGAAGCTCGCCCGCACGCCCCACTCGTCGGTCAGCCACTTCGCGGTGTCGGCTCCCGCCGCCTCGTCGATCTCGGCGACGAGGACGCTCGCCCCCTCCCGCGCGAGTGCACCCGAGACGCCGCGGCCGATGCCCATCCCGGCGCCGGTGACAACGGCGACCCGTCCGTCCAGCTTTCCCATTCTCACTCCATCTCCTGCGCGGCTGAACGGCACTTTCACGCGGTCAGACCGCGTGAAAGTGCCGTTCAGCCGGTGTGTGTGGATCGGCCCTGGTGCCCCGTCAGCGGGGGCGGGGGACCGTGGCGTCGACGAACAGGCCCTCGACGGAGACACACACCTGGCCGGCGGCGTCCTTGATGTCGCCGACCGTGCGGATCTTGCGGCCGTCCACCGAGATCTGCTTGCCGGAGATCGTCAGAGGCTCGAACAGCGGGGTCGGCCTGTGGTACCGCGTGTTCAGTTGCGCGGTCATACCCGCCTTGCCGCCCCAGGCGTTGGCGACACCGAGTACGTGGTCAAGGATCAGTGCCGAGACGCCGCCGTGCACACAGCCGGGCGGCCCCTGGTACGGCAGGGTCAGCGCGACGACGCCCTGCACCGAGCCGTCGTCGAGTCCCTCGATCACCAGTGGGGGCGCGATGGCGTTCTCCGGCCCGGTGATCGGATCGTGCCGGGTGACCCCCTCTCCGCTCCACATGTCGACCAGTCGTTCGGCAACCTCGGGAGCATGCTCTTCGAGGTGATCGGCGATGCTGTTGAGCTCCTCCGCGACCCGGTCCAGGTTCGCGTTGCCGCGATCGGTGCGCAGCATCGCATCGATCACCCGCCGAGCCGCGGCGGTGGCACGGTCGACCGGCGCGTCCTGCGGAGCCGACGTCAGCACCGTGCGATGCGGGTGGGTGCGGACGGTGGGGTGATTGCCGTCGTTCACGAGCGGATCTCCATGCTCGCGTGGGTGAGCACCGGCTGACCGTCCCGCTCGGGGCAGGTGGCGAGCAGCGTCAGCGTGTCCCCGTCCCGCCAGACAGCGGTCTCGATGGTCTCCCCCGGGTACAGCGAACCGGCGAACCGAACCGAGAACGACTGCACACGAGTGGGATCCCCGTCGAGTACGCCGTCGACGACCGCCTTGCAGACGACACCGTAGGACGCGAGCCCGTGCAGGATCGGCTGGTCGAACCCGGCCATCTTCGCGAACGCGGGGTCGGCGTGCAGCGGGTTGAGGTCGCCGCTGAGCCGGTACACGAGCGCCTGCTGCGTCGACGTCGCCGACACCAGCACCTTGTCGGGCTCGCGCTCCGGCGCCGCCGCGGACACCTCCGGTCCGGCGTCGCCGCCGAAGCCGCCCTCACCGCGGGCCCAGATCTGCATTGCACTGGTCCACAACGGATTTCCACCCTCGTCGACCGCCGACTGCTCCAGCACGATCACCGCGGCCTTGCCCTTGTCCCACACGTCGGCGACCCGCGACGACACCGTCGCGGTCCCCGACGCGGGGATGGGCGCGTGCAGCGTCAACAACTGCCCGCCGTGCAGGATCTTGCGCAGGTCGACGTCGATGCCGGGCATGGCCATCCCGGCCGGCGCCGTCGCGCCGGCCGAGACGCCCTGCCCGGCGACCATCGCGAAGGTCGGCAGGACCCGCAGGCCCTTCTCGTAGACCCAGCCGAGTTCGGCCGGGTCCAGCGAGTGCACGCCCGCACCCAGACCCAGGTGGTACAGGATCACGTCACGTTCGGTCCACGCGGCGACGCGGACGGTGGGTGCGGCCGACAGCGCGGCCTTCACGTCGATCGGCATGTCGTTACGACTCCTTGGAGAGGGTTCCGGACCGGTACAGCGTGACGACGCACGCCCCACCGAGTCCCAGGTTGTGTTGCAGGCCAACGGTTGCCCCGTCGACCTGTCGGGCATCGGCCTGTCCGCGCAGCTGCCACGTCAGCTCCGCGCACTGCGCGAGGCCGGTGGCGCCGAGGGGATGACCCTTGGAGATGAGGCCGCCGGAGGGGTTGACGACCCAGCGCCCGGCGTAGGTGGTGGCGCCGGACTCGACCAGCTTGCCGCCCTCACCGGGGGCGCACAGGCCGAGGCCCTCATAGGTGATGATCTCGTTGATCGCGAAGCAGTCGTGCAGTTCGATCACGTCGACGTCGTCGATGGTGAGGCCGGACTGCGCGAACACCTGCTCGGCCGCGGCGCGTGTCATCGGCGCGCCGACGACGTCGATCATCGACTTGTCCGCGAACGCCTCGGTGGTGTCCGTGGTCAGCGCCTGGGCGACGATCTCGATCGCCCGGTCCTCGAGCCCGTGCTCGCGGACGAACTTCTCGCTGACGACGATCGCGGCACCCGCGCCGTCCGACGTCGGGGAGCACTGCGACCGGGTGAGCGGCGCGTGGATCATCTTGTCGCCCAACACCTGCTCCAGGGTGTATTCGTCCTGGAACTGGGCGTACGGGTTGTTCACCGAGTGCTTGTGGTTCTTCACCGCGACGGCGGCGATCTGCTCGGCGGTCGTGCCGTACTTCTCCATGTGCTCGACGGCGGCGTTGCCGAACAGCTGCGCCGTCATCGGGCCCTTCGCCCACCCGTGCTTGCCGACCATCACCTTCAACTGGTCGTCGAGGGTGGTGACCTTCGGCATCTCGCCGGTGCCGGTCATCGAGGTCTTCGTCATCTTCTCGAAGCCGACGGCGAGCGCGCAGTCCACGAAGCCTGCCTGCACCCACTCCCGGGCCATGAGCAGCGCCGTGGATCCGGTGGCGCAGTTGTTGTTGACGTTGACGATCGGGATGCCCGTCAGTCCGGTCTCGTACAGAGCCCGCTGACCGGCCGTCGACGCGCCGAACACGTAGCCGGCGGCGGCGCGCTGGACCTGCGAGTACTCGATGCCGGCGTCCGCGAGAGCCTTGCCGACGGCTTCGGTGACCATGTCCGGGTACTCCCAGTCCCGGGATTCGATCTTCTCGAACTTGGTCATGCCGACGCCGACGACGAAGGTGCGATTCATGCTGTGATGCTCACTTTCCAGGTTCAGGATCGCGAGGCAGACCGAGGATCCGCTCGCCGATGATGTTCAACTGAACATTCGTCGTACCACCTGCGATCGACATGGACTGCAAACTCAGGAACATTTGTGTCGCGGACTTGCGCTTCCGGTCACCGAGCAGGGACGCGGTGCCCGCCCATTCCATCGCGAGCTCCCAGACCTGCTGGATATGCTCGACGCCGAGGAGCTTCGCGATCGACGACTCGGCACCCGGCTGCGCACCACTGAGGGACCGCAGCGTGGTGCGCAGGCCCATCAGCCCGCCGGACTGCGCGTCGCAGAGCACCTTGCCGAGGACGGTGAGCTGCTCGTCGTCCAGGCCACCGGGGATCGTCCCGGCGAGCGTGAGCAGCGCCTCGCCGCCTGATCCGAGCGACGAGTCGTGCGACAGCGACACCCGCTCGTTGGCGAGGGTGGTGCGGGCCAGCTTCCAGCCGTCGCCGGGCTCGCCGACCAGGCACTCGTCGGGGACGAAGACGTCGTCGAAGAACACCTCGTTGAACAGCGACTCGCCGGTGATCTCACGCAGCGGGCGGATGTCGAGGCCCTCGGAGTTGCGGACGTCGATCAGGAAGTAGGACAGGCCCTTGTGCTTCGCGACGTCGCCGTCGGTGCGGGCGAGGCAGATGCCCCAGTGCGCGTCGCGGGCCATCGACGTCCACACCTTCTGGCCGTTCAGCTTCCAGCCGCCGTCGACCTTCGTCGCCTTGGTGGACAGCGCGGCGAGATCGGATCCGGCACCGGGTTCCGAGAACAGCTGGCACCACACCAGGTCGCCGCGCAGCGACTGCGGGAGGTACCGCTCGACCTGCTCGGCGTTGCCGTGCGCGATCAGGGTGGGGACCACCCAGTTGCCGATGATCATGTCGTGCGGTTCCAGCTCGGCGGCGCGCAGCTCTTCGGCGATCACCAATTGGGTGACGGCGTCGGCGCCCTTGCCCCACGGCGCGGGCAGGTGCGGCGAGGTGTATCCGTGTTCGGCGAGGTACGCCGTGCGGTCGGCGCCGTCCAGCGCGGTGGCCGGGGCGAGCTCGGCCCGCACGTCGGCGCGGATCTGATCCGCCTCGGGGGGCAGCTCGACGCTGAGGACGCGGCGTGCCCCGTCGAGGGTCAGTTGCGCGACGCGTCGCCGCCAGGTTGCGGTGGAGCCCAGCAGGATTCGCAGGGAGTGGGCGCGACGCAGGTAGAGGTGCGCGTCGTGCTCCCAGGTGAACCCGATGCCGCCGAGGACCTGAATGCACTCGCGGGTGACCCGGAACGCCGACTCCAGCGCGACCGCACCGGCCACCGCGGCCGCCAGCGACGACTCGGCGGGATCGACGTCCTCGCGCAGCGCGCGCGCCGCGTCCCAAGCGGCGACGCGGGCCTGCTCGGACAGGCTCAGCATGCGGGCGACCGTGTGCTTGACGCCCTGGAACTGACCGATGACGCGGCCGAACTGCTGGCGCACCCGCGCGTAGTCGGCGGCCGTCGTCGTCGCCCAGTCCGCGAGGCCCGACGCCTCCGCCGCAAACAGGGTGGCGGCGATGTCGATGACGCGCTGGGCGTCGAGGGCGAGGACGTCGCCCGCGGCGAGGGTGACGCCGACGGCGGTGACCTCGGCGTTGCGGCGCACGACGTCGTGGCTGGGGAGTTCGGTGATCTCGAGGCGGTCCCGCTCGACGACGACGAACCGGGTGACGCCCGCGTCGTCGGCGGGAAGCAGGAAGACGTCGCCGACGTGACCGCCGAGCGCCACGCCGGAGGTGCCGGTGAGGGTGGCGCTGTCACCGTCGCGGGTGATCGCCAACCCACCCGCCTGGAGCGCGACCGCGCCGAACACGGTGCCGTCGGCGAGGCCGGACAGCTCCGCGGTGCGGCCGGCCTCGTGCAGGACGGCAGAGACGACGACAGTCGGGAGGAAGGGCCCGGGCACCATCGCGCGGCCGAGTTCCTCTGCAACGACGGCGGTTTCGAGGAGTCCGCAGTCGGCGCCGCCGAACTCCTCCGGCAGGTGCAGGCCGAGGACGCCGAGCTCGGCGAGGGAGGCCCAGTACTCGGGTCGGGTCTCGGACTTCGCCTCGACGGCGTTCCGAATCACCTCGGGGGTGGCGTGGCGGGCAGCCCAGCCGCGGACGGAGTCGCGGAGTTCGCGGTCCTCGTCGGTCAATCCGATGGTCATGAGGGTTCCTTTCCTGCGCTCCGCGCCTGTGCGCACTTCTGGTAGCGGGAACTACCAAAAGTGCGCACAGGCGCCGAAGGCGCCTATACGCGTTCGAGGATGGTGGCGGTGGAGAGGGCGCCGCCGGCGCACATGGTGACCAGGGCGGTGCTCCGGTCCGAGCGCTCGAGTTCGTGGAGCGCGGTGGTGATCAGCCGGGCGCCGGTGGAGCCGACGGGGTGGCCGAGCGCGATGGCGCCGCCGTTCACGTTGACCTTCGACAGGTCGGCGCCGAGGACCTGCGCCCAGGACAGCGCGACGGACGCGAACGCCTCGTTGATCTCGACGAGGTCGATGTCGTCCAGGGTCATGCCTGCGCGGCCGAGGACGGCGCGGGTGGAGTCGATGGGGCCGTCGAGGTGGTAGTACGGGTCGGCGCCGACGAGTGTGGACGCGACGATCCGAGCACGCGGGCGGAGCCCGGCCTCGCGGGCCTTCTCCTCGCTCATCAGCAGCACGGCGGCGGCGCCGTCGCTGATCTGCGACGCGTTGCCCGCGGTGTGGATACCGCCCTCGATCACGGGGTTCAGCCCCGCCAGGGCCTCGGCGGTGGTCTCGCGGAGGCCGCCGTCGCGGGTGACGGTGGCGATCTCGCCGGTCGGCTCGCCTTCCTTGGTGACGACGGGTGCCTGCACGGGAACAATCTCGCGGTCGAAGCGCCCTTCCGCCCACGCGACGGCGGCGCGGCGCTGCGATTCGAGGCCGAACGCATCGGCGTCGCCGCGCTTGATGCCGCGCTTCTCGGCGATCCGCTCGGCGGACGTGAACTGGTCACCCATGTCGATGGTCCAGTCGTCCGGGTAGGGGTTGCCGGTGCCGGGGGCGTTGGCCTGGCCGAGGAACACCCGGCTCATCACCTCGACGCCGCAGCCGATGCCAGCGTCTGTCTGCCCGGACGCGATGAGGCCGGCGACCATGTGGACGGCTTGCTGCGAGGAGCCGCACGCGCAGTCGATGGTGGTCGCGGCGGTCGTATAGGGCAGGCCTGCGTGCAGCCAGGCCTGGCGGGTGACGTTGTTGGACTGCTCACCGGCCTGGGTGACGACGCCACCGACGAGCTGTCCGACCTGGTCGGCGGGCAGCCCGGTGCGGTCGAGGACCGCCTGCTGCGCGGCGCCGAGCAGGACCGCGGGGTGCAGTCCGGACAGCTGCCCACGGCGCTTGCCGATCGGTGTCCGGGCGGCTTCGACGATGACGACATTGCTCATGTTTGGCTCTCCTGCCAGCTACGTTTCTGAAACGTATTCTATTTCTGTGGAGAGCCGTGTCCGGCGATGTCCCACCGAGCGGGACCGGACGTTCTGAAGAGTCCTAGAGTTCGCCGAGCAGCAGGTCGCAGGCGATGCGCAGGTCCGAATCGATGTCCGGGATGGAACTGCGGTTGTTCAGCCCGGCCTGGATCAGGCCGAACCACAGCGAGACGACCAGTCGGATGACCGTCGCCTGCCGCACCGTCGGCTCATCGATCCCGGCGGCCCCCAGGAGCAGGTTGTCGAAGTGCCGGTCGATCTTCGCGACGTCGGGGATCGTGGCGGCGTTCGAGGTCGCGTTCGACTGGATCATCGCTGTCGCGAGCAGCGGGGTCCGCAGCAGCGCCCGGGTGGCGTGCTGCAGGGCGTCGTGAACGGCATCGGCCGGCGCCGCGCTCGAACGCGGGTTCCGGGCGAGCACCGCTCCCATCCGGTCGATCTGATCCACCATGACGGCAACGAACAGATGCGACTTGGACGGGAAGTAGCGGTACAGCGTGCCGATCGCGACGCCGGCGAGCTTCGCGACCTCCTGCATCTGGACCCGTTCGAGTTCCTTCTCGGAACCGAGTTGGGCGGCGACCTTCAGGATGCGACCGTGCCGTGCGCGCTGTTCGACCGAACTCGGTTCGGCGGCGTCACGCGCCTCCGCCAGTCTCGGCATGTCGGTCCCCCAGTTCGTTCCCACGGTTACATCGAGCGTAGATCCTGTCACCCGCACCGGTGGCCCGGGGCGATGTTCCGCTCAGTGGGAGCGCATCTGCCTTCCCTACACGCCCTGCGATTGCCTGTCAGCACATTCGATGCGATGGAGGACACATGACGGAGTGGACTGACGAATACGACGTGGTCGTGGTCGGGTCTGGAGGTGGCGCCCTCACGGGTGCCTACACGGCGGCTGCGAACGGCCTGCGGACGGTGGTGTTGGAGAAGACCGGCCTGTTCGGTGGCACCTCGTCGTACTCGGGTGCCTCCATCTGGCTGCCCGGAACTCAGGTGCAGGAGCGGGCGAGACTGCCCGACTCCACCGAACTCGCCCGCACCTATCTGCGTGCCCTGCTCGGCGACGCCGAGGCCGAACGTCAGGACGCCTACGTCGACACCACGCCCGCGCTCGTCGCGTTCCTCGAGCAGAACCCGAACCTCGAGTTCGCCTTCCGGGCGTTCCCCGACTACTACAAGGCCGAGGGACGCCTCGACACCGGCCGTTCGATCAACCCCCTCGACCTCGACCCGGCGGACATCGGTGAGCTCGCCGACCTGGTCCGCCCGGAGCTGGACCAGGACCGCCGCGGCAAAGGCCACGCTCCCGGCACCCTGATCGGCGGCCGAGCCCTGATCGGACGACTGCTCGCCGCCGTCACGGGCACCGGCAACGCCGACCTGCGACCGAACACCGACGTGACCGAGGTCGTCGTCGAGGACGGGCGGGTTGTCGGTGTGGTGGCGACCCACAACGGGAACACGGTCCGGATCAAGGCGAACCGGGGCGTGCTGATGGCCGCGGGCGGCATCGAGGCCAACGACGCCGCTCGCGCCGAACACGGCACCCCGGGCCGCGCGGACTGGTCGATGGGCCCGATCGGCGCCAACACCGGTGACGCCATCGCGGCGGGTGTCGCGGCCGGCGGCGCCACCGCGCTCCTCGACCAGGCGTGGTTCTGCCCCGGCGTCGCGCAGCCGGACGGGACCGCCGCGTTCCTCGTGGGCATCCGCGGCGGCATCGTCGTCGACGCCGCCGGTGAGCGCTTCCTCAACGAGTCCCTCCCCTACGACCAGTTCGGCCGGGCGATGCACGCCCACGACGAGTCCGACTCCGGCGCCTGGATGATCTTCGATTCCCGTGAGGGCGGCGGACTTCCGGGCATCAGCATCCCGAACACGGCCCCGGCCGACCACCTCGCCGCGGGAACCTGGCTGCAGGCCGACACCATCGAGGGTCTCGCTGCCGCCACCGGACTTCCCGCGGAAGCGCTCCGTGCGAGCGTCGAATCCTTCAACGGGTTCGCCAAGACCGGCGTCGACGAGTCGTTCCATCGCGGCGAGGATCCCTACGACGCGTTCTTCTGCCCGCCGAACGGCGGTGCCAACAGTGCGCTGACCGCGATCGAGAACGGACCGTTCTTCGCGGCCCGGATCGTGCTGTCGGACCTCGGCTGCAAGGGCGGTCTGGTGACCGACGTGGACGGACGGGTGCTGCGCGCCGACGGATCCGCGATCGACGGGCTGTACGCCGCGGGCAACACCTCCGCGTCCCTGAGCGGGCAGTTCTACCCGGGACCGGGTGTGCCCCTCGGCACCGCCATGACGTTCTCCTACCGCGCCGCTCTCCACATGGCCGGCTGACAACCGTCTCCGCCGACACCGAAACGACCCCGCTCGACCGTGTAGGTCGGCGGGGTCGTTCGCTTGTCCCGCAGTCGGATCCGCGACTGCGGTACGTTCAGACGGCGGGCAGGATACGGGCCCGCACCTCGCCGAATCCGATGCGTCCGCCGTTCGCGCCGGGGGCGGTCGCGGAGATCGCCACCTCGTCACCGTCCTGCAGGAACGTGCGTTCCTCGCCTGCGACGGTGACCGGTTCCTGTCCACCCCAGGTCAACTCGATGAAGGCGCCGCGCTGGTTCTTCTCCGGACCGGAGATGGTGCCGGAACCGAAGAGGTCACCCGTGGACGCGGCGGCACCGTTGACGGTGGTGTGCGCCAGCATCTGTGCCGGAGACCAGTACATCTGCGCGTACGGCGGCCGGGTGACGACCTCGCCGTTCCATTCGACGGCGAGATCGATGTCCAGACCCCACTTCTCGTCGCCCTGCAGGTACGGGAGCGGCGTCGGATCCTGCACCGGGGTGTCGATGCGGGCGGCCTCCAGCGCGAGCAGAGGGACCACCCACGGGGAGATGGAGGTGGCGAAACTCTTGCCGAGGTTCGGGCCGAGCGGGACGTACTCCCACGCCTGGATGTCCCGCGCGGACCAGTCGTTGAGGATCACCGCGCCGAAGCAGTGCTCGGCGAAGCGATCCGGGGTGATCGAGCTGCCCATCGGCGAGCCGACGCCGACGACGAAGCCCATCTCCGCCTCGATGTCGAGGCGGACGGACGGCCCGAAGACGGGCATCTCGTCGTTCGGCCCCTTTCGCTGACCACTGGGGCGGACGATGTCGACACCGGAGGCCACGACGGTGGACGAGCGGCCGTGGTAGCCGACCGGCAGGTGCTTCCAGTTCGGCATCAGCGGGTCGGGATTCTGCGGGCGGAAGAGTCGACCGAGGTTGGAGGCGTGGTTCTCGGACGCGTAGAAGTCCACGTAGTCGGCGACCGCGATCGGCAGGTGCATCGTCACGTCGTCGACGGTGTGCACCGCGTCGTCCGCGATCTCGCCGGACACCAGTTCGGTGACCCGGGTGCGAACCTCGACCCAGCGTCCTCGGCCCTGCGCCATGAACGCGTTGAGGGTCGGTTGCGCGAACACGTCGTCACCGAGTGCCCTGGCGAGGTCCACCACGTGGTCACCGACCCGCACACCGACCCGCGGATCGGTTCCGGCAGTGGAGAAGACGCCGTACGGAAGGTTGTCGACACCGAAGAGGGAGTCGTCGGGGATCGGAATGACGGTCATGCGTGGGTTCCTTCGTCGACTGCTGAGGATTCGTGGCCGGACAGGAGGCCGAGTGCGGTCAGGTCCGAGAGCGGGTCACCGATGCTGCAGGTGCCGTACGACCGGAAGCGGTCGCGCAGCGCGGCGACGGCGTCCCCGGGGAGCGCTCCGAGGGTGGCGGCGAGGCGGGCACCGTCCCGGTCGGCGAGCGCCGCGACGACGGCATCCGTGCCCGCGCCCGCACCGGCCAGGTGGGTGGCGAGCATCAGGTTCAGGAACCCGTGCTGTTCGAATCCCGTGTCAGGGTCCGTGTTCCGTACCGCGTGGTGCAGCCCGGCGGTCGCCTTGAACGGGACGTTCCGCGACACCGCTGCTTCGATGGCGGCGGCCAGCTCGGCCTCGTCGGGGTACGCGTCGGCGACGACGCCGCCGGTGCGGAACTTCGCCCGGTACCCGGCACCGGGCAGCGACGCGAGGATGTCGGGCCGTCTGTCGTCGCGCGGCACCTCGACGTAGATGTCCACTCCCGGTGCGGCGGCGGCGATCTCCTCCAGTGCCGCGAACAGGTCCGGGACGGACTGGTCGATCGGCACGGCGATCTCCAGTGCCACCAGGCGCACACCGTCGACGGCACGCACCTTGTCGAGAGCCTGCGGGACGGAGTCCGTGCCGCCGGGCACCGTCAGGCTGAGCGGCAACGTGCGGTCGCCGCGGTCCGCGAGCACGGGCGGCAACTCGGCGAGTCGCGTCTCGGGAAAAACGAACGGTCCCACCAGGTCGGCGTGCGCGCTGTCGGTGTGCGCGAAGTGCGCGGGCACCGCGGACTCGAGGGGAGCGTTGCCCGGAGGAAACAGTGCGGCGTCGTCGCAGAGCCCGGTCAGGAGGGGCGAGATCGTGCTCACTTCGCCTCCTCTCCCGTCTGCGCCGGACCCCGCCCCGCCCAGGACCACGCGTAGGCGTCGTCCTCGCAGGCCAACGCGCCCTCGCCGAGCTCGAGCGGGCGGAAGGTGTCCACCATGACGGCGAGTTCGTCGAAGAACTCGACACCGATGCTGCGTTCGTACGCGCCCGGCTGCGGACCGTGGGCGTGACCGCCGGGGTGGATGGAGATGGAGCCCTGGCCGATGCCGGAGCCCTTGCGCGCCTCGTAGTCGCCGCCGCAGTAGAACATGATCTCGTCGGAGTCCACGTTCGAGTGGTAGTACGGCACCGGAATCGACAGCGGGTGGTAGTCCACCTTGCGGGGCACGAAATTGCAGATGACGAAGTTGTTGCCCTCGAACGCCTGGTGCGCCGGCGGCGGCTGGTGAACGCGGCCCGTGATGGGCTCGTAGTCGGAGATGTTGAAGGTGTACGGGTACAGGCAGCCGTCCCAGCCGACGACGTCGAACGGGTGCGTCGGGTAGACCATCCGAGTGCCGACGATGCCGTGCGACGTGCGGTGCTTGACCAGCACCTCGACGTCGGTGCCCTCCTCGAGCAGCGGCTCGGTCGGCCCGTGCAGGTCGCGCTCGCAGTACGGTGCGTGTTCGAGGAGCTGACCGAACCGGGACAGGTACCGCTTCGGCGGCACGATGTGACTGTTCGCCTCGATCGCGTACGCGCGCAACGGTTCCGACCCCTGCGGAAGCCAGCGGTGGGTCGTGGACATCGGCAGCAGGACGTAGTCGCCCTGACTGGCGCGCAGGGTGCCGAAGACCGTCTCGACGATCGCCTCGCCGGACTCGACGTACACCATCTCGTCGCCGATCGCGTTGCGGTACAACGGCGATTCCTTCGATGCGACCACGTAGGAGATGCGGACGTCGGCGTTGCCGAGGATCAGTCGCCGGCCGGTGACGACGTCGGTCTCGGCCCACGCCTGCTCGGGGAACAGGTCGTGGAGCTTGAGGTGCCGTGGCTTGAGTGGGTGGTTCGGGGTGGTCGACTGGTCACGAAGCTCCCACACGGTCGAGTCGACGATCGCCGACGGGATCTCGCGGTGATAGAGCAGCGACGAGTCGGAGGAGAAACCCTCCTCACCCATCAGTTCCTCGAAGTACAACCGCCCGCTCTCGTCGCGGTGCTGGGTGTGCCGCTTCGGCGGGACGTTGCCGAGTTGTCGGTAGAACGCCATGACCGGCCTCCTCGTTGAGTTCTCCCGGTGTCACGCTCGCCTCTTCACTGTGGCGGTCACCGGCCTGCCTTGTCGACGTCCGACGGAGCGCTGCACGGCCTGGGCCGCGGCTCACGAGAAGACGTTAGTAAACACATTAACTAATTTTCGGGCGACAAGGCAACCCTCGACGAGGGAGGGGCGTCAGTTCCGGCCGCGGACGTCGAACTGACTGCGGTTGGTGACGAGCTTGTCGAGCAGCATGACCAGCACGTGCTGCTCGGCCTCGGTGAGCACGCTCGCCCACGCGTACTCGCGTTCGTTGTGCTCACGGTAGGTGTCGGCCATCTCGCTGCGCCCACGCTCGGTGAGCGACAGCTGCACCGACCGGCCGTCACGCGCGTCCGGAGCCCGGTCCAACAATCCGGCTGCAACCAGGGACTTCGTCAGGTTCGAGACGGCGGCCCGGCTCATCCCGGTGAGCTCGGCCGCGGTCTTGGACTCGATCGGGCCGGCCAGCCAGGTCACGAAGAGCAACCGGAACGCCGACCACGACAGACCACGCGGCCGGTGCACCGAGGCCTCCAGGTCGTAGGTGACGACGTTCGCGGCCCGGTTCAGGGTGAGCAGCACCTGCGTGGCGAGCTGGTGCGAGGACCCGTACTCGGTGCTCAGGCGGCGATTCGCCAGCTCGATGAACGACCAGAAGTCCAGTGGCCCGGGTTCCGGATCCGATTCGTCGCGCACCGTCCGCGAACCCTGCCCTGTCATGTCGCAACCCTAACCGCCGTTCGCCCCGCGTCGACGGGCTGCAACCCGCAACCAGGAGGAAATTAATACATTCGTGAATCATATCTCGCGCGGGAACGACTCGCTCGACCCACCGCGCGCGGCCACTCCCCCACTCGACGCCAAGTAGGGTCGGTGCTCGGCGCGATCCACCGCCGAAGACCGACGAGACCGCGCGAGGAACCTTCGATGAGCACCCTGCAGACACTCGACCGTGGCCTTCGTGCGCTCGACGTCGTCGCCCGCTCCTCGAACGGCATCACGGTCGCGGACCTGGCTCGCGAACTCGATGTCCATCGCGCGATCTGCTACCGGATCGTCGCCACCCTCGAGGCCCACGCACTGGTGGCCCGCACCGAGGACGGCCGCATCCGGCTCGGCGTCGCAATCCCGGTCCTCGCATCACGTTTCGAACCCCAACTGGCCCGCGACGTGCAACCGCTGCTTCAGGAGCTGGCCGACACCACCGGCGCCACCGCCTTCGTCTCGGCCGCCCAGGGCACCGATTGCGTCGTGATCATGGTCGCCGAGCCCGAGGGCGCCCTGCTGCGGGTCGGATACCGGGTGGGCAGCCGCCACCCGCTCGACACGGGAGCGGCGGGTATCGCGATCCTGGCCCTGCGCCCCGAACAGCCCGGGGACCCCGAGTCCGTGCGAGTGGCACGCCGCGACGGCTACAGCCTCACCCGCGGCCAGCTGGAGCACGGAGCCGTCGGGATCGCCACCGGCGTCGCCCTTCCCGACACGGTGGCCGCCGGCCTGGAGCGCAGTGTCGGCGTCGTCGCGATCGACGGCCTCGACACCGAGCGTGCAGCGGAGGCCGTGATTCGTGCCGCCCGAGCCCTCGAGGGTCTCGTCACCGCCTGAGCCGTTCCGGCGCACTCCTGCTCTTCCCGAATGGCCCATGCGGTCGGTTGAACCGACCGCATGGGCCATTCGGGGCAACCCTGTGGTCCTGTGCGTCGACACCTTCTTGACCTCGATTGTGACGGCGCTTACCCTGACCGAAGTTCGCTCACAGCAACAATGTGTGCGTTATTAGTAACTTCGCAGTTCAGGTGGTAAATCACATGTCACAGACTCTGACCGGATGTCCGGTCGATCACCGCGCCCTGCAGCCGAACGGCTGCCCGGTGTCGGCACGAGCGGCCGCGTTCGACCCGTTCGGGGGCTCCTACCAGGTGGACCCGGCGGCGTCGCTGCGCTGGTCGCGTGACGAGGAGCCGGTGTTCTACAGCCCGGAGATCGGCTACTGGGTGGTGACCCGGTACGAGGACGTCAAGGCCGTCTTCCGCGACAACATCCTGTTCTCGCCGTCGATCGCGCTGGAGAAGATCACGCCGGTCTCCGACGAGGCGACGGCGACGCTCGCGAAGTACGACTACGCGATGGCGCGCACCCTGGTGAACGAGGACGAGCCCGCGCACATGCCGCGACGACGCGTGCTGATGGACCCCTTCACCCCGAAGGAGCTGGTCCACCACGAGCCGATGGTCCGCCGCCTGACTCGGGAGTACGTGGACCGGTTCGTCGACACCGGCCGCGTCGACCTCGTGGACGAGATGCTGTGGGAGGTCCCGCTCACCGTGGCGCTGCACTTCCTCGGGGTCCCGGAGGAGGACATGGACACGATGCGCGAGTACTCGATCGCGCACACCGTGAACACCTGGGGGCGACCCGCCCCGGAGGAGCAGGTCGCGGTCGCCGAGGCGGTCGGCAAGTTCTGGCAGTACGCCGGCCAGGTGCTGGAGAAGATGCGGCAGGACCCGTCCGGTCACGGCTGGATGCCGTACGGCATCCGGGTGCAGCAGGAACAGCCGGAGGTGGTCACCGACTCCTACCTGCACTCGATGATGATGGCGGGAATCGTTGCGGCACACGAGACCACGGCCAACGCATCGGCGAACGCCTTCCGGTTGCTGCTGGAGAACCGCAGCGTGTGGGAGGAACTCTGCGCCGATCCGGGTCTCATCTCCGGAGCCGTCGAGGAGTGCCTGCGGCACTCCGGTTCCGTCGCGGCCTGGCGACGGCTGGTCACCGCGGACACCACGATCGGCGGCGTCGACATCCCGGCCGGTTCGAAGCTGCTGATCGCGACGTCGTCGGCGAACCGCGACGACCGCCACTTCGAGGGAGCGGACGACTTCGACATCCGCCGCGAGAACGCCAGCGACCACCTGACATTCGGGTTCGGTGGCCATCAGTGCCTGGGCAAGAACCTCGCCCGGATGGAGATGCAGATCTTCCTCGAGGAGCTCACCACCCGGCTGCCGCATCTCGAACTGGTCCCGGATCAGGAGTTCACCTACCTGCCCAACACGTCGTTCCGCGGTCCGGATCACGTGTGGGTGCACTGGGATCCGGCCGAGAACCCGGAGCGCCGCGACCCCGCCCTGCTCGGCAAGCGGCACCCGGTCACGATCGGCGAACCCTCCAAGGCCGCCGTGTCCCGCACCGTGACCGTCGACGCGATCACCCCGGCCGCCGACGGCGTGGTGCGGGTGACGCTGTCCGATCCGTCGGGACGACCGCTGCCGCGGTGGACTCCGGGCTCGCACATCGACGTCGACCTCGGGGAGCTGTCGCGGCAGTACTCCCTCTGCGGCGACCCGAACGACCTGTCGGTCTACGAGATCGCCGTCCTCGAGGAACCGGAGAGTCGTGGCGGGTCCCGGTACGTGCACCACACCCTGCAGGCCGGGGACACCCTGACCATGCGCGGCCCGCGCAACCACTTCCGGCTCGACGCCGATGCCGAGCGCTACGTCTTCGTGGCAGGCGGAATCGGCATCACCCCCGTCCTCGCTATGGCCGACCATGTCAAGTCGGCCGGCAAGGACTACGAGATCCACTACTGCGGACGCGATGTCACGACGATGGCGCTGCTCGATCGGGTCGGTACGGACCACGGGGACCGGCTCGTCGTGCACTCGAGCGCGGCAGGCAACCGCCTCGACATCCCGGCGCTGCTCGCCGAGCCGGTCGCGGGCACCCAGATCTACTCGTGCGGCCCGGAGCGGCTGCTCGCCGCGCTGGAGGAGGCCACCGCGCACTGGCCGGAGGACTCCCTGCACGTCGAACACTTCACGTCGAACCTGACCACGCTCGATCCGGCGAACGAGCACTCGTTCGAGGTCGAGCTGCGTGATTCCGGCCTGACGGTCACGGTGGCCGCGGACCAGACGGTGCTCGACGCGCTGCGGGCGTCGAACATCGACATCCAGAGCGACTGCGAGGAGGGGCTGTGCGGATCGTGCGAAGCGCCCGTCCTCGACGGCGAGGTCGATCACCGCGACGTCGTCCTGACCAAAACCGAACGCGCTCAGAACAAGTCGATGATGACCTGCTGCTCGCGCGCCTGCGGATCGAAGCTCACCCTCGCGCTCTGAGCCGCGCGCCCACACACTTCCAGCACCCGAAAGGATCCGTCATGGGATCACCCACCCTCTCCCCACCCGCCGGCGCGGCCGACACCGGCACCCCCACCCGTTCGAGCTTCAAGCGCGTACTGACCGGCAGCATGGCAGGCGCCGTGCTCGAGTGGTACGACTTCGCGATCTACGGCATTCTCGCCGCGACGGTGCTCGGCCCACTGTTCTTCCCCGGTGACAGCGGCGTCGCGAAGCTGCTGCTCGCCCTCGCCACGCAGGGTCTCGGGTTCGTCGCCCGCCCGTTGGGCGGCATCGTGTTCGGTCACCTCGGCGACAAGTTCGGTCGCAAACCCATGCTGGTGGCGACGTTCTCGATGCTGGGCATCGCGACCGCGGCGATCGGCCTGCTCCCGACCTACGACCAGATCGGCATCTGGGCGACGGTCGCGCTCGTCGTGCTGCGCATGATCCAGGGGTTCGCGCTCGGCGGAGAGTTCGGGGCTGCGGTGCTGCTCGTCAGTGAGTACGGCGAACCGCGCAGGCGCGGCTTCTGGGCGTCGTGGCCGCAGGCCGGTGCCCCGATGGGCACGGTCCTCGCGACGGTCGTGGTGTCGGTTCTTGGTTTGTTCCTCAGCGACCAGGCGTTCGACCAGTGGGGCTGGCGCGTCGCATTCCTGTTCGCGATCCCGCTGCTGATCGTCGGATACTGGGTGCGGCGCGGCGTCGAGGAGTCCCCCGTCTTCAAGGCCGCGCAGGAGCAGGCGGCGAAGACCCCCGAGACGCACGAGCGGTCGAGCATCCTCGAGGCACTCTCCCGCCCGCGCCCGGTGCTGATCGGCCTGGGCATGCGACTCGGTGAGAACATCGCCTTCTACGTCTACACGGTCTTCGTGATCGCGTACGCCACGACGTACCACGACTTCCACCGCGGTGACGTCATCCTGGCCGTCACCTTCGCCTCGCTGTTCCAGTTCGTCGGTATGATCGGCGGCGGCGCCTGGTCCGACCGGGTGGGCCGCCGGACCGCGATGCTCGTGCCCGCGGTGATCCTCGTCGTGTGGGCGCCCGTGTTCTTCTGGCTTGTCCAGCAGCAGAGCCTGACGATGCTCTGGGTCGGCGTCTGCGTCGGCGCCTTCTTCCACGGCATGCTCGCCGGACCGGAGGCCGCCTGGATCACCGAACTGTTCCCCACCCGGTACCGCTACGCGGGCTCGTCGCTGGTCTTCCAGGGCTCGTCGATCATCGCCGGCGCACCCGCTCCGTTCATCGCGGTGTGGCTGATCGAGAACTTCGGTGTCGGCACGGTTATCGGATACCTGGTGGTCACCATGGCGATCACCGTGACCGCACTGCTGTTCAGCAAGGAGACGAAGGGCGTCGACCTCGACGAGGTCGCGTGACGACGTCCGCCGTCGTGCGGGCCTGAACCACAGGACGAGGGGCGTGGCCGGGAACACCTCGGCCACGCCCCTCGTTGTCGCCAGAGACGGCCCCCACCGAAAGGATCGTGCGATGCCGACGATGACCACCGCTGAACGCCAGGCTTTCCTCGCCGAGCCGCACGTCGGAGTGATCGCGGTCGAGAGACCCGATCGGGCGCCGCTCGCGGTGCCCATCTGGTACGGGTACGAACCGGGCGGCGAGGTCCTGCTGTGGACCGAGACCGACACCGTCAAGCACGACCTGCTGAAGGCCGCCGGACGGTTCGCCCTCACCGCGCAGGTGGAGCAGGCGCCGTACAAGTACGCCACCGCGGAGGGCCCGATCACCGCGATCGAACCGATCACCGCCGATCAGGCCACCGCCATCGCGGTGCGATATCTCGGCGAGGAGGAGGGTCTGGCGTTCGCGGCACAGAACGTCACGCCACGATCGATCCTGATCCGGATGCGGCCTCAGAAGTGGTTGAGCACGGACTACTCGAAGGAGTAGGGCCGACCGCCCCGAAGCTGATGCCGATCAGGGCTTTCCGGTGAACACCGGATCCTCGGGCGACCGGCTGGACCGAACCCACGACGGATCGAGTCCGTCGACGACTTCCTCGGTCACCGACTCGTCGAACACGACGATCCGGTCCGCGATGCGCCACTGCCCGTCGCGCCGCTCGAAGCGGTCGACGTAGCGGCACTTGATCGTCGCGCGCGACTGCGGTCCACCGGGCACCTGCGGCATCTGACGCAGGTGGCACAGGCAGTACGACTCGACGTTCGCCGTGTCACCGTCGAGGTCGATCAGCACGTTGGTGACGTAGTGCAGCGACGAGTCGATGGTGGCGTGCCGTAATCTCATGTCCTCGATCAGGCCGTCCACGGTGCCGACGTAGCCTCCGTGGTTGTCGATCGCGTCCGGGAAGTAGCAGTCGGCGACGCGGTCGAAGTCCTTGCGGTCCACCGCCCTCGCGTAGCGGTACAGGACCTCGGTGATCTCCTGCTTGTCGACGAGCGACATGCGCCTCTCCTCTCGTACGAACGGGCTCCGGCGACGTCGTTGTCGCCGGAGCCCGTCATCGGTCCGTGTCTTCGGGTCGACGCCTGTCAGTCGACGCGCAGTTCGATGCCCTTGGTCTCCTTGACGAAGAAGATCGCACCGAGGGTGAGCAGTGCACAGAACACGAAGTAGAACGCGGGCGCGAGGTTGTTGCCGGTGATGTCGATCAGCCACGTCGCGATGAACGGGGCGGTGCCACCGAGCGCCATGTTGGTGATGTTGTTGCCGAGGGCGAGTCCGCTGTAGCGGACCGATGCCTTGAGCATCTCGACGTAGGTCACGTAGGAGGCACCGTTGACCACCGATACCGCGATGAAGAGGACCGACTGTCCGACGACCGCCTGCCAGACGCTGCCGCCCGCCATGAGCATGAACATCGGGACGCCCAGGACGACGGCGGCGACGGTGCCGGCGAAGAGCACCGGCTTACGCCCGTACTTGTCGGCCATGTAGCCCGCGATCGGCAGGGTGATCACACCGAGGACCAGTGCCAGCGACGTGGACAGGAACGCGACGGTGGACGACTGCCCACCGGCCTTCTGCAGGTACGTCGCGGCGTAGACCGAGGCGATGTAGTAGCCGCCGGTGATGAGCGCACCCAGGAAGATGATCTTCACCAGGGCCGGACCGGAACTGGTGAGCAGTTCCTTGACCGGGACCTTCGCCGTCTCGCCCTTGTCCTCGAGCTCCTTGAACTGCGGAGTGTCCTCCATGTGGTTACGGATCCAGATGCCGACCACACCGATCACGACGCTGAGCAGGAACGGGATCCGCCACGCCCACGACATGATCTGGTCGTGCGTGAACACCGAGGTCAGCGCGAGTGCGGTCAGCGACGCAACGAGCGAACCGAGGTAGGTGCCCGAGTTGACCATCGACGTCTGGAACGCGCGCCACCTGGCCGGAGCGGACTCCGACACGAAGGCGTTGGCGCCACCCAGCTCGCCGCCGGCCGCGAAGCCCTGCAGGCAGCGGGCCAGCACCAGGATCGCCGTCGCCCACACGCCGAGGGTCACGTAGGTGGGCATCATGCCCATCGCTGCCGTCGCGACGACCATCAGCAGAATCGTCCAGGACAGGGCGTTCTTACGGCCGTACTTGTCGCCGATGTGGCCGAAGAAGATGCCACCGGGTACCCGCAGGAAGAACGCGACGGCGAAGGTCGCGAACGTGCCGAGCAGGGCAGCCGTGTCGTTCTCCGACACGAAGAACAGCGACGCGATGATCGTCGCCATGTAGCCGTAGATACCGAAGTCGTAGTACTCGACGACGGTGCCCACGATGGCAGCGCGCACCACCTTGACGGTGGACTGCTTCGGCTTGGCCTCGGTCTGCACGGGATCCGGTCCTCGGGCGGGCCCGGAGTTACGAACCGCGGGCTCCACAATGTCGTTCGTTGTCATGGATGGTCCTTTGTGAGTGTCTGGTACGCAACACGCTCGGTGTCAGATTCCTGCAGTTGTCAGTGCTGTCGATGCCGTCGATGTCGTTGATTCACCGCGTGCGGTGCGCGCGGCGTTGGTTCCCGCGACGCGGCCCATCGTGAGGGCGTTCGCCACAGCGTTCCCGCCGCCCACGTACCTGAGGCCGAGGATTCCCGCCCCGGCCTCACCGGCCGCGAACAGTCCGTCGATCACCCGTCCCGCCCGATCCAGCACGGACGCGTTGCCGTCGATCTCGACACCCGCATGGGTGCAGACGAGTTCTGCGGGCAACAGTCGGGCCGCATAGAACGGGCCCTCGTCGATCGGATCGGGATGAGCGGTGGACCCCTTGTTCGCGAGGGTGCGGTGACGAAGGAAGTCGTCGTCGACACCGTTCGGGAGTTGGTCGTTCCATCGCGCAACGGCCGCCACGAGCGCGTCGGCCGGCACGCCCATCGCCCCGGCGAGTTCCGGGAGCGAGTCGGCTCGGAGTGTCCGCCCGGATTCGGCCTCGTCGAGAATCCGCTCCGGAGCCCAATCAGTATATCCCACAGGAAGATTCGTACGAGCCCTGTCGTCGAACACGACCCAGGCGCCGTCCGGCTGTGCGTCGATGATGCCGGTGGAGACCGCATACGACGCGTCCTCGTCCATGAACCGGCGACCGTCGCCGTTGACGTAGATCCGCGACTTGGGCGGGAAGCCGGACTGCCAGTGGTGGAACCGCTGAAAGTACGCGGTCGGGAGCATCAGGCCCCACCCCTCACCGGCGACGGCCGCGTCGACCTGCTTGCCGAAGGCGAGGTGGTCCCCCTGGCTGCCCGGGGCCGCCACGACGAAAAGGGAGTCCCCACCCCGGTTCGCGAACGGATAGAGCTTGTCGACCAGCTCCTTGTTCTGCGCGAAGCCACCGCTCGCGATCACGACAGCCGATGCACGGACCTCGATGTCGTCGGCGACGACACCGGCGACCCGGCCGTTCTCGACGAGCAGCGACTGGACGCGGGTGTTCAGGATCGCCTCGACACCGTGTTCGCGGCGGGCCTTGTCCAGCACCTGAACCAGGCCGTAGCCCTGGTCCTTCGGCACGTGGCCGCGCCAGACGTCCTCGACACCGGCCTGAGCCAGGCCCGGCATGTGCGCGTTCGCCGACTCGCGGGCGGGGATCTCCACGCCCAGACCGATCAGCCACTCGAGCGTCGGACCTGCGTTCTCGCAGAACGCGCGAACCAGACCCGGCTTGAGCATCCAGTGGTTGAGATCCATGTAGTGCTGGAAGAACTTCTCGGGGGTGTCCTCGATGCCGAGGCCCCGCTGGACGCTGGTGCCCGCGGCGGTGAACAGCCCCGCCGACAGCTGCGTCGAGCCTCCCAGCTCGGATTCGGATTCGAACAACAGCACCGACGCGCCCTGCTCGGCCGCGGACACCGCGGCCGCGAGTCCCGCTCCGCCGCCACCGATGACGACGACGTCCCAGTTGTCTTCGCTCATGAGAGGACTCCTCCCGTTTCGGCGAGGATGCGGTGGTACAGCCCGTTGGACACCAGGCCGCCGTCGACCGTCACCTCGCTGCCGTTCATGTACGTGGATCTGTCGGACAGCAGGAACAGCACGGCGTCGGTGATCTCGTCGACGGTGCCCATGCGCCCGGCCGGAATGCTCTCCAGCGAGGCCGCGACGAAGGCGTCCGCGCCCCCGACGAGCGCAGTCCCCACGAGCCCGGGATGCACGGAGTTCACCCGGATGCCCCACTGCGCGAACTGGCCGGCCGCCGACTTCGACAGCCCCGTCAGTCCCCACTTGCTCGACGCGTATGCGGGCGAGAAGTAGCCGACCTGACCGGAGATCGACGAGATGTTGACGATCGATCCGCCACCGCTGTCCCGCATCAGCGGTGCGACCGCCTTCATCCCGTAGAACGGGCCGAACAGGTTGATCCGCATGGTCAGTTCCCAGACGTCGTCCGGGGTGTCCATGAACTCGCGCCGACGGCTGATGCCTGCGTTGTTGACCAGACCACCGAGTTCACCCTTGGTGGAACGGATCTCGTCGATCACCCGGGTCCACGCGGCGGAGTCGGCGACGTCGAGTTCGTGTGCCGACGCGCTGCCACCAGCCGCCTCGATCTCCGTGATCACCGCGGAGGTGTCCGCGACGTCGGCGACGCACACGTGCACCCCGCGCGCGGCGAGCGCTTTCGCATGGTTGGCGCCCATGCCACCTGCGGCGCCGGTGACCAGGACGACGGCGGGGTACGAAACAGACTCAGACATGGCGCGAACCACCGTCGACGGCGATGGAGTGGCCGGTGACGTAGCGGGCACTGTCCGAGAGCAGGAACAGCATCGGCCCGAACACCTCTTCGGGTGAGCCGATCCGGTGCAGCGGCACCGCGTCGAGGGCGTTCGCCAGCGCGACGGGGTCGTCCTGGACCCAGCGGGTCATCTCGGTGTCGATGTAGCCGGGGGCGATGGCGTTGACGCGGATTCCCTTGTCACCGAGCTCGACCGCGAGCGACTGGGTGAGGTGCGCGACGGCTGCCTTGGACGTGCAGTAGGCGCCGCGGCCACGGCGGTTGCGGACGGCGGAGACCGACGACATGTTCACGATCGCGCCTCCGGGCGCCATGTGCCGCGCCGCAGCCTGTGCCCCGAAGAGCACGCCCTCGACGTTGACGTCGAGCACCGCGGAGATCTGCTCGGGGGAAATGTCCTCGACGAGGGCGAACGGGAAGATGCCCGCGTTGTTTATCCAGAAGTCGATGCGGCCGAACTCCTTCAGCGCGGCCTGCGCGAGAGCCTCGTGGTCGGCGGCCTTGGTGACGTCCACGCTGGATCCGACGACTCGTCCCGGCCTGTCCGCGAGTGAGTTCTGGGCCAGCGCGGTGTTGATCTCCTCCGCGGTCGCGGCCATCTGGTCCGCGTTGATGTCGGCACCGACGACGTTGACGCCGCGGGTCGCGAGACCGGCGGTGAAGGCGGCCCCCATTCCGCGGGCCGCGCCGGTGACGACTGCGACCTTGCCCGCCATCTCCGGGTACAGCGCCAGCATCTGCGTGGCGTCGGTACGTCCGGGGTTCTGGGTGTCGGCGTTGTCGGTCATCTGTGAATCCTCCAAAACGATCTTCTACAACAAGGTTTCGAGGCCCGGGGGCCTCAGGCGTGTGAGCCGGTCAGGCCGGCACGGGCCGGTCGTCGCGCCGCACGGCCCGGCGCGCGATCCGCCACCGGCCGCTCTCGCGCACCACCCGATCGGTGACGGTGGTGAAGCGCACGAGGCGGGAATCGCCGCCGATCCGCGTCGCGACGATCTGCAGGTAGGCCCGGACGGCAAGTTCGTCGGGTCCGACGGACTCGACGTCGATGTTGGTGAGCACGTGGCGATGCACCTCGCCCGCGGCCGCCGCGTTCGCGACGAACGCGTCCGCGAAGTGGGTGAGCGCAGCCGTCCCGACGACAGGTGCCGGATAGCTGGGCGAGTGGAACTCGCCCTCGGTGGTGAAGGTGGCCGCCCACTGCGCCGCGTGCCCCTCGTCGATGAGGTGGCTCTGACGGCCGTAGAGCTGATGGATCTCCGCCACGGCGGTGGCGGTGACGTCCGCAGCACCCTCGGTACCGGTCATGAAACGAACTCCTCGGTCACTGTCCGGCGCTTCCCGGTCGGGATTGCACCGCCTCGCAATGTGTGCGATAATCGAACGCATAGTGCGATTAAGGTGAACTGTAGGTGGCTCGCCTCACACACGTCAAGGGAGGGATCCATGCCGTCGGTCCGATCCGATGAGAAAGAGCACGAGAGCTCGGGCAGTCCGAGCGGCGTTCAACTCGATTCGCGAATGTCGAAAACCCTGCACAACGGGCTGGAGATCCTCGAACTGCTCACCCAGCACAAGTACGGGCTCACCATCACCGAGATCGCGGACGGAATCGGCGTCCACCGGACGGTCGCGGACCGTCTCGTGCGCACTCTCGACGCGCACCGCCTGTGCCGGCGCACCGAGAACAAGCGCATCCTGCTCGGCTCGGGACTCGTCTCGCTCGCGAGCGCGGTGGAACAGGACCTGCGGGAACTCGCGCGGCCCGTGCTCGAGGAACTCGCGGAAACCGTCGAGGCCACCGCCCACCTCGCGGTGCGGGAAGGCGAGGACGCGGTCCGCGCACTGATGGTCATCGAGCCGCGGAACTCGCGCGCCCACGTCGGCTTCGACGCCGGCCAGGTCGACCCGATCAACCGCGGGTCGGCCGGCCTGGCGATGCTCGCGGCGCTACCGCCGCGAGAGGGAGAGCGTCCCGAGGTCACCCGCGCACGCGAACGCGGGTTCGCGGTGACGTCGGGCGAGGTCACTCATTCGGTCACCGGCATCTCGGCGGCGCTACCCAACCGCCGACCGGCGGACCTCGTCAGCATCGGCGTCTCGGTGTTCGACTCGTCGGAGGAACAGAAGCTGGGAGAGGCCGTCATGGCTGCGGCTAGGCGACTGGGAGCGCTGCTGCTGCGCTGATGCGCAGCGCTTCAACGACACTGCGCCCGGGTTCACGCACAACCGTGAACCCGGGCGCAGAGCGTTCGGGCGCCTACCGCTACAGCGGTGCCGTCACTTCGGGACGGCGGTGGCGTCGCTCGCGTCCACCGGCACGGTGAGGGTCGGGTCCGAGGCGACCGCGATCGCCTCCTCGAACTCGCGCTGCCCCGCCCGCGACCCCAGCACGAGCGCAAGCCGGGTGAGGAAGCCCTCACGGTCGTGCTCGGCGGCCTGATCGAGCGCCTCCGACAGGCCCATCCACACGTTCTCGCGGCGCAGCTCGGCCGGATCGATCGACGGCCCGCCCGCGACCACGGACGGCGCACCGGACGGCGCGGTGCCGAGCGACAGGTGCCGGACCACGTCCTCGATCAGCGCGACTCCGTCCATGCGGCACAACAGCACACCGTCGGGCCGGATGACGAACACATCACCGGCACGGGCACCCAGCGCGGCGACGAGGGCGCCGTCGGAGTCCGGCACGACCGACACGGAGGCGTCGGGCGTGTCGTCGCCGATCAGGATGGCGCGCACCGACTCCGGGGCCAGTGCACCGGCGAGGGTGGCGGTCGCGGTAGCCACCTCGGCGGGGTCGACGTTCACACCGAGTACCGCGAACCCGTTGCCGCGCAACGTACCCAGCGAGGTGACGGTGCCGTCGGCGGTCACGACGCGACGGTCGTCCACCGGGTCACCCGCAGCGACACCCGCGATGTCGTCCGGATCGGGCCAGGTGAGCGGGGAGATCCGCGCGTTGGTCGCGCTGGACTGACGCGGGTTGATCAGGTGAGCGAACTCGGGCCGCGTCACCGACAGCGCCAGGATCGCGTCCCGCGTCGTCCGGTACCCGTGGCTGCCCGGGGACATGATCAGGGTGCTCTTGCCGGCGTTGGCGACGTTCTGCTGCCACGCGTCGTGGCGCTCGATCGAGTACGACTGCAGCAGTGCGGTGTCCGCGTTGCCGTGGATCACCGCCGCCAGCTGCCAGGCCAGGGTCTCGGCGTCCTCCATCCCCGAGTTGAGACCACGGACACCGAAGATCGGGACGAGGTGCGCGGCGTCGCCGGCGAACAGGACGCGCCCCTGGGTGAAGTCCGGCAGCGCGAGGGCGCGGGCGCTGTAGAAGCCGTGCCATTCGAGCGTCCAGGGCAATTCGTTCTGCAGCCACTCCAGGTGACGGGTGATCCGGTCCCGGATGCGATCCTCGCGGGTCTCCAACTCGGCGTCCTCCGACGGGTCGAGCTGGTAGTCGATGCGCCAGATGTCCTTCGGCTGCTTGTGCATGATGATCGTCGATCCCGGGTTGCTCGGTGGGTCGAACCAGACCATGCGCTCGGCCGGCAGCTCCGACTCCCAGTGGATGTCGGCGATCACGTAGCGGCCGTCGTAGTTGGTGCCCTGCATGCGGATCCCGGCGAGCTCGCGCATGCGACTGCGGCCGCCGTCCGCGGCCACGACCCAGCGGGCACGCAGGTGCCGTGTGCCCGACGCGGTGTCGATCTCGAGGGTCACCTCGTTGTCGTTCGCGCGCAGCACACCGGCGATGCTCGCGGACCAGTGCAGCGTGACGAGCGGGTTCGCGTCGATGGCGTCGACCATGACCTGTTCGAACTCGGACTGCGAGACGTTGACCATCGGCGGCCGGACGTCGTGGTCGGCGTTGCGCATCCGGAAGTGCAGCACCTCCTGGTCGCGGTAGAAGCTGCGGCCACCCACCCACGGCAGGACGATCTTCTCCAGGTCGGCGCCGAATCCGAGACGGGCCGCGACCTCGAGGCTGTGCCGCGAGATGCAGATCGCGCGGCTGCCGAATGACACCTGATCCGCCGCTTCGAGAACGGTGACCGGGATCCCCCGGTGCGCGAGACCGAGGGCCACGGCCATGCCGACGGGCCCGGCTCCCACGACGACGACCGGGAGGGCGTCCTCGGTGGCAGACATCGATTCGAATGTCGACGCCGGGTACTTCGGCGGCTGGTAGTAGTTCGACACGAGCTACACCGCTTCCTTATCGTTCGGACGGGAGGACGTGGTTCCGGGCACCGTCAGCACGAGGATGCTGGCGAGGCTGACCAGGGCGATCAACACGAAGTAGCCGGTGATCGCGAGCGACGTCTCGAACCTCGCGTACAGCGCGGTGGCGACGATCGGGGCCAGTCCACCGCCGAGGATGGCGCCGACCTGGTAGCCGAGGGAGGCGCCCGAGTAGCGGATCGCCGGCGGGAACAGCTCGGCGAACAGTGCCGACTGCGGCCCCGCGCAGCAGCCGAGGACGAAGCCGAGTGCGATCATCGCCGCGGCCATGACGGGCAGCACGGCGGTGTCCATCAGCGGGAAGAACACCGCGGCGACGACCACGAGGGCGACGGAGCTGCGCACGTAGACGGTGCGGCGCCCGAGGGTGTCGGACTTCCACGCGGCCAGCGCCATGCCTGCCATCCAGAACGGGCACGACCCGATCAGCAGGAACAGCATGGTGGTCTTGTCGAACCCGAGCTCGGTCTCGCCGTACTTGAGCACGTAGACCATGTAGGCGTACGCGATGCCGTTGGTGGCGATGAACGTTCCGCCCGCCAGGAGGACAGTCCTCCAGTGCTTGGTCAGGACCTCCGCGATCGGCAGCTTGTTCGACTGTTCCTGGTCCTTGGTCGCCTCGAACTCGTCGCTCTCCTCGAGGCCGAGTCGAATCCACATCGCGACCAGCACGAGGATTGCGCTGAGCAGGAACGGGATTCGCCAGCCCCACGAGGTGAACGCGTCCTCACTCATGAAGGCGGTGAGCGGCAGGAACACGAGGTTCGCGACGAGAACACCTGCGGGGACACCGATCTGAGGCGCAGCACCGTAGAGACCCTTGCGCCCCTCCGGCGCGTTCTCGGTGGCGACCAGCACCGCGCCTCCCCACTCGCCGCCGACGCCGAGGCCCTGGACGAAGCGCAGGGCGACCAGCAGGATCGGGGCGAGCGCACCGATCGCGTCGTAGTTCGGCAGCAGGCCGATACCGACCGTCGCGCAGCCCATGAGAAGCAGCGACGCGACGAGCATCGACTTGCGTCCGACCCGGTCGCCGAAGTGGCCCATCACGATGCCACCGATGGGGCGGGCGACGAACCCGACCGCGAGGGTCGCGAACGCGGCCAGGGTTCCGGCCAGCTCCGACGTTCCCGGGAAGAACTGCTTGCCGAGCACCAGAGCGGCGGCGGTGCCGTAGATGAAGAAGTCGTACCACTCGATCGCGGTGCCGACGAAGCTGCCCAGTGCGGCCCTGCGGGCCTTGCGGTGCAGCTCCTGCGGCGGAGCCGCAGCCATGGTTGCCGTCATGGTTCGGTGCCTTTCCACTCTGGAAGCGAGCAGGGCAGACCCACCTGCGCGCGCGCCGAGAACCGGCTTGCAGGCCATCTTGACCTGGATCACAACGCATGAAAAGCGCAAGAATCCGGGATGGAAACCCAGGAATTCCGTGGTTGGCAGGGGCTCGGGTCAGAACGGAACGGAGTCGCCGTCCACCGCGAACTCGACGAACGCGCGAGCCACCCTGCTGAGGAACGCGTCCTGGGACCACACCAGCAGGATGTCGACCTCCGGGATCGGCGGCTCCACCTCGGTGCGCACGACGACGTCGAGGCCCTCGTAGGTGACGTCGAGTCTCGGCCGCTGGATCAGCAACGTCCAGCCGAACCCCCGACCCACCAGGGCGCGGGCCGTCTCGAAGTTCCGCGGCCGAAAGCGGATGTGTGGGGTGAATCCCGCCTGGCTGCACATCTGCAACGCGTGGAAGGAGCTGGGAGGGGCGTCGAGCAGCACCATCGGTTCGCTCGCGAGTTCGGCGAGGTCGACGACCGGCGCGTCGACGAGCCGGTGATCGGGCGGCAGGAGGATGGCCGGCTGGCGGGTGTCCATCCGGGCGCGCCGCAGTTCCGGGGAGAGGTCGAGGTCGTAGACGATCGCGAGGTCCAACTCGCCCGACAAGAGCCGCTGTTCGAGCCGGTCCTGGGTGTCCTCCACGAAGCCGACGGTCACCCGCGGATGCAGTTCGTTGAACTCGTAGAGCAGCCGGGGCAGCAGTGTGGGGCCGAGCGAGGAGTAGCAGCCGATCGCCAGCGGCCCGGTGAGTTCGCCTTCCGCACCGGCCGCTGCCGCGGCGAGGTCTCCGGCCTGTTCCAGCAGTGCCCGGGCCCGCAGCAGCACCCGTTCGCCGGTGGGGGTGAGCTGGACGCCGTGGGCGCGGCGCCGCACACACAGTTGCGTTCGCAAGCCGCGTTCGAGTTCGGTGAGTGCGAGGGAGACCGCGGACTGGGAGACGTGCAGTCGATCGGCCGCCGCCCGGATGGTGCCGGTCTCCGCCACCGCGACGAACACGAACAGTTGCCGCATGGTGTACGCCGGCGGTCTCGCCGAGCTCGTCATCTCCACCTCCATCACGATTCTCGCACCGGATGGCAGCGAGGTTCGGTGACCGTCGCCACGCGGTGCGATCGGATACCCACCATCGGGGGTATCGGACGCTCCGCCCCGTCAGTAGCGTCGAACGCTACTGACGACCGTCCGGCCACCCGGATCGCGAGCGAGGAGCGAGCGTGCCCTACTTCGAACGACTTTCCGAGTCGATCTTCCGCGCCACCGAGCACACCGGCGGTGCGTGGAACACGACCGAGCAGCACATCGCACCCGCGCTCGGCCTCCTCGCCCACGTCGTCGAGACCGATCGGGACCGGCGTGGGCAGGACGCGCTGCGCGTCGGGCGGATCTCCTACGACATCCTCGGCACCCTCCCGATCGGGGAGGTGGAGACATCGGTGCAGGTACTGCGGCCGGGCCGGACCATCGAACTCGTCGAGGCCCGGCTCGGGCACGGCGGCCGCGACGCAGTGGTGGCACGTGCCTGGTTGATGCGCGGCTACGACACCGGCTCGATCGAGGGCACCTCGTTCACCCCGATCCCCGCGCCCGAGGATCTGGCCGAATGGGATCCGACGACGGTGTGGGCAGGCGGATTCATCGCGAGTGCCGAGGTGCGGCGTGCCCAGGAGGAGCCGGGGCGCGCCCGGTTCTGGGTACGCAGCCCCCTGCCGCTGCTCGAGGGCGAGAAGATCGGGGAGGTGGCGCGGGTCGCGGGCCTGATCGACATCGCCAACGGGATGACAGTCCGGGTCGCGCCCGCCGAGGTCGCCTTCCCGAACCTCGACCTGACCCTGCACCTGTTCCGGGAACCGTCCGGTGACTGGACCGGATTCGACACAACTGTGAGTATCGGCGAGTCCGGAGTGGGTCTGACGCACAGCGTCCTCCACGACACGCACGGCCCGGTCGGTGCTTCCTCGCAGATCCTCACCGTGCGCCCGTGACCTGAGACCCTCGAGTGTTGCAGCCGGGTCTCGGAGTCGGGCGAGACCTTTCGGAAGCCGTGACCGAAGCGAATACTCACGAGTAGCTTCAGCGTCGAGGCACCGTCTGGAGGCGGATCATGGTTGCACCGACCCATGTCACGGAGGAGCAGGCCCGAGCGGTCGCCGAGGAGGCCCGCGAAACCGGTTGGGAGAAACCGTCGTTCGCGAAGGAGCTCTTCCTCGGGCGGTTCCCACTCGAACTCGTGCACCCGTTCCCGAGGCCCGGCGCCGAGGACGCCGCGCGCACCGAGCGGTTTCTCGCGACACTGCGCGAGTACTGCGCGACCCTCGACGGCTCGGTGATCGAACGCGACGCGACCATCCCGGACGACTACGTTCGCGGACTCGCCGAACTCGGCTGCTTCGGCCTCAAGATCCCCGAGGAGTACGGCGGTCTCGGACTGTCCCAGGTCGCGTACAACCGGGTGCTGATGCTCGTCGGGTCGGTCAGCCCGAGCCTCGGCGCGCTGCTGTCGGCGCACCAGTCGATCGGCGTCCCCGAACCGCTCAAGCTCGCCGGGACGGACGAGCAGAAACGCGCATTCCTACCGCGCTGCGCGGCGGGTGCGATCTCGGCGTTCCTGCTCACCGAGCCGGACGTCGGGTCCGACCCGGCACGCCTGGCGTCGACGGCCGTCCCCACCGACGACGGCAGCGCATATCTGCTCGACGGGGTGAAGCTGTGGACCACCAACGGTGTCGTCGCCGAGCTCCTCGTGGTCATGGCACGTGTCCCGAAGAGCGATACGCACCGCGGCGGCATCAGCGCCTTCGTGGTCGAGGCGGATTCCCCCGGCATCACGGTCGAACGGCGCAACGCGTTCATGGGTCTGCGCGGCATCGAGAACGGTGTCACCCGCATGCACCAGGTGCGGGTCCCCGCCGAGAACTTGATCGGACGCGAGGGCGACGGCCTGAAGATCGCGCTGACCACCCTCAACGCCGGACGCCTCGCGCTGCCCGCGATGTGTGCGGCGGCAGGCAAATGGTCGCTGAAGATCGCGCGCGAATGGTCGGCCGAACGGGTGCAGTGGGGCCGCCCGGTCGGTGAACACGGCGCGGTCGCCGCGAAGCTCTCGTTCATCGCGGCCACCACCTACGCCCTCGAAGCGGTCCTGGAACTGTCCGGACAGATGGCCGACGAGGACCGCAACGACATCCGCATCGAGGCCGCGCTGGCGAAGCTGTGGGCCAGTGAGATGGCGTGCCGCATTGCCGACGACCTGGTCCAGATCCGCGGCGGGCGCGGCTACGAGACCGCCGACTCCCTCGCCGCCCGCGGCGAGCGAGCGGTGCCCGTCGAGCAGCAACTCCGCGACCTGCGGATCAACCGCATCTTCGAAGGGTCGAGCGAGATCATGCGACTGCTCATCGCACGTGAGGCCGTCGACGCGCATCTGAGCGCCGCAGGCGACCTCGCCGACCCGAAGGCGGACGCGGCGCACAAGGCGAAGGCGGCGCTCGGCGCGAGCGGTTTCTACGCCAGGTGGCTGCCGCACCTCGCCGCGGGCAAGGGGCAGCTCCCGAACTCGTACGGCGAATTCGGCTCGTTGGCAACACATCTGAGGTTCGTCGAACGCAATTCGCGCAAGTTGGCCCGGTCCACGTTCTACGGGATGGCGCGCTGGCAGGCGGGCATGGAGAAGCACCAGATGTTCCTCGGCCACGTCGTCGACATCGGCGCCGAACTGTTCGCGATCGCGGCGTCCTGCGTGCGCGCCCACGCCGAGCGCGACTCCGACCACGGCGCCAGCGGGATCGCGCTGGCGGACGCCTTCAGCAGGCAGGCCCGACTGCGGGTGGACCGGCACTTCGCCGCCCTGTGGGAGAACACCGACGACGTCGACCACCGACTCGCCGGTCAGGTGCTCGGCGGCGAGCACTCCTGGCTCGAGGACGGGGTGCTCGACCAGAGCGAGGGCACCGGGCCGTGGATCGCGTCGTGGGAGCCGGGCGCATCCACCGAACCGAACCTGGCCCGCAGGTTCACCGGAAACCAGGCGGCGGACTGACCCCAGCCGGGTCGTCACCGGAGTCAGATCATGTTGTCCTCGACCGGCAACCCGAACGCGCCACGCCCGTAGAGGGCGAGGGCACGCTCCACGTCGTTCGCGACGTGCATCCCGCCGGCGTGGGCGTCACGCCACCCGCGCTCGATGGGGTTGCCCGCGTCGAGGGAATTGCCGCCGGACATCTTGAACAGGGTGTCGATCGCGCCCAGCGCACGCTCGGTACCCAGAACCTGGTCGCGCCGCGCCCGCAGGCGCATCTGCATCGGAATCTCCGCACCCTCGGACGCGACGTCCATCAGCGACCGCACGTTGCGGTCCATCTGCAGGATCGCGGCGTCGATCTCCGACGACGCCCGCGCGACGGCCACTTGCGCGAACGGGTCGTCCGCGAACCGTCCGCCGCCGAGGCTGAGGCGGACGCGGTCACGCATCCGCCCCAGGAAGTGTTCGTAGCAGCCGGTGACGACGCCGAGGACCGGGGCAGCGATTGCGGAGCTGAACACGGTGGCGAACGGGATCCGGTACAGCGGACCGGGATTCACCTTCTGCCCCGGACCGCGCAACTGGGAGAACTCGTAGTTGCGCATCACCCGGTGGTCGGGAACGAACGCCCGCTCGACGACGATCTCGTTGCTGCCGGTGCCCCGCAGTCCGACGCTCTCCCACACGTCACGGATCTGGTAGTCGGAACGGGGAACGAGGAGGGTGGTGGTGTCGACGGCGTCGCCGCGGTCGTCGACGAGCAGTCCGCCGAGCAGTGCCCAGCCGCAGTGGTCGACGCCGGAGGAGAACCGCCAGGCGCCCATCAGCTCGTAGCCGCCCTCGACCCGCACCATCGTCCCGACCGGGGCGTACGACGACGCCACGAGCACGTCGGGGTCCGCTCCCCAGACCTCGGACTGGGCGGCGTCGTCGAACAGGGCCAGGTGCCACGGATGGACACCGAGGACGGCCGTCACCCAGCCGGTGGAACCGCAGGCCGCGGCGATCGCGCGGACCGTCTCGTAGAAGTGCACCGGATCGGATTCGAGTCCGCCGTGGCGCGTCGGCTGCAGCATCCGGAACACCCCGGTGTCGACGAGCGCGCGGATCGTCTCGTCCGGGACCCGGCGGGCCAGCTCGGTCTCCTTCGCACGTTCCGCGATGGACGGCAGCAGTTCACGCACACGACCGAGGACCTCGTTGCTCATCTGTCCGATGGTATCGGCGGCGCTCGGCGGCCCGGTAGCCCCGCAGGGTCCCGCCCAGTGAGATCACCGGACTTGCCCGTCACCTGCGCCGTTAGCGTCCGAAGCATCAACCATGCCGCCCGTGTCGGCACCGTTCGACGGGAAGGAACGACCGTGACCAGCACCCAGGACGAAGTTCGCGTGATCGAGGCGGGCGCCGCGCCCACGAGGTTCGCGCGGGGCTGGCACTGCCTCGGCCTCTCCGAGCCGTTCCGCGACGGCACGCCGCACAGCGTCGAGGCCTTCGGCACCAAGCTGGTCGTGTTCGCGGACAGCGAGGGCAAGCTCAACATCCTCGACGCATACTGCCGGCACATGGGCGGTGACCTGTCGCAGGGCACGGTCAAGGGCGACTCGGTGGCCTGCCCGTTCCACGACTGGCGCTGGGGCGGCAAGGGCAAGTGCACCTCCATCCCCTACGCACGCCGCGTGCCCCCGCTGGCCCGGACCCGCGCCTGGACGACCCTGGAGCAGGACGGGATGCTGTTCGTCTGGCACGACCCCGAGGGTCGCGCGCCGGGCGAGGAGGACATGTACATCCCGCGCATCGAGGGCGCCCTGTCCGACGAGTGGTCGGACTGGGTCTGGTACACCACCGAGGTCGACACGAACTGCCGCGAGATCGTCGACAACATCGTCGACATGGCGCACTTCTTCTACGTGCACTACTCGTTCCCGGTGTTCTTCAAGAACGTCTTCGAGGGTCAGGTGGCCAGCCAGTTCATGCGCGGCCAGGCCCGCGAGGACATGCGGCCGCACGCCTCGAACACCCCGAAGATGCTCGGCAGCCGGTCCGACGCCTCGTACTTCGGTCCGTCGTTCATGATCGACGACCTCGTCTACCAGTACGAGGGGTACGACGTGGAGTCGGTGCTGATCAACTGCCACTACCCGGTCTCTCCGGACAAGTTCGTCCTGATGTACGGGATCATCGTCAAGAAGTCCGAGCAGTTCCAGGGTGACGCCGCCGAGAAGATGGCGAACGCGTTCGGCACCTTCATCGCCAAGGGCTTCGAGCAGGACGTCGAGATCTGGAAGAACAAGACCCGGATCGAGAACCCGCTGCTCTGCGAGGAGGACGGCCCGGTCTACCAGCTGCGCCGCTGGTACGACCAGTTCTACGTGGACCGCGCCGACGTCACCCCGGAGATGGTCGACCGTTTCGAACACGAGATGGACACCACCAAGGCCGTGGCCGCCTGGCAGAAGGAGGTCGAGATCAACCTCGAGAAGGCGCGTGAGAATGCAGCCGCTGGAGTGTGACGCCTGCGGTGCGTGTGTTCGGGTGCTCAAGCACAGTTGGGAACACACGGCCGTCCAGTGGGACGAGACGTCGCAGCGGACCTGCCGGGAGATCGACACCTGGACCGGCCGTGAAGGCCGGCCCGGGGCGCCGGTGATGCGCTGCGAGTCGCTGTCCGCGTCGATCCACCGCGCCGCACTCGACGGGCGGATCGACATCACCAGCGAGGATCCCGTCCCGACACCGCAAGTGGCGCACTGACGTCACCTGCGCAGACCTGATCGAAAGGAACACCCGTGATCGACATCGCGAAGTACGGTCCGTGGGCCGTCATCGCAGGCGGCTCCGAGGGCGTCGGTTCGGCCTTCGCCGACGAACTCGCCTCCGCCGGTTTCAATCTCGTGCTCATAGCCCGCAAGCCGGGTCCGCTGGAGGAGACGGCCGACAAGGTCCGCTCGCACGGCGTGGAGGTCCGCACGCTCGCCCTGGACCTGCTCGCCACTGACGCGGTCGACCGAATCCGTACCGCCACCGCCGACGTCGAGGTGGGCCTGCTCATCTTCAACGCGGGCGCCAACTCGTACGGGCACGAGTTCGTCACCGGTGACCTCGCCGGGTTCGCCGGCGTCATCGACCTGAACATCACCCGTCAGCTGGAGCTGTCGCACCACTTCGGCGCGCTCATGCGCGACCGCGGGCGCGGCGGCATCATGCTGCTCGGCTCGCTCGCCGGGTACATGGGTTCGGAGCACCAGAGCATCTACGCCGCGTCGAAGGCGTTCAGCCGGGTGTTCGCGGAGAGCCTGTGGCTCGAACTGGCACCGTTCGGTGTGGACGTCGTCGAACTGGTGCTCGGTGTGACCCGCACCCCCGCGATGATCCGCGCAGGCCTGAACTTCGACGTCCCCGGGATGATCGTGCAGGAGCCGGAGGACGCCGCACGCGAGGGCCTCGAACACCTCGCCGACGGCCCGGTGTGGGTGGCAGGCGGCAACTACGTCGGCGCCCAGAAGCGCAGCGGCTTCCCCCGGGACAAGATGGTCAAGGGTGCCGCGGAGATGATGCGCAAGCTGATGAACCGCTGACACCCGTCAGGTGAATCGGAAGCCGGAGGGTCGGACCGCGAGGTCCGGCCCTCCTGTCGTTGCCGGCATTCCCGCCACGAGTCGAGAGGATCCCCGCGGGGCGACATAATCGGCTCACGATTCCGCGCCGAGAGGGAGTGACGGTTGGCCACGATAGGTGATCTCGCCGATCACGCGGGCCTGCGTTCCCTCACGCCCGACGCACTCGTGCGGACGCGGCGGACCCGGATCGACGCCGTGCACCGCGTGGACGGCGGACCGCCCGCGGACCTGCCCGAGAACAGCGCGCTGTACGTACCGTCCACGGCGTGGCCGCGGCTCCCCGCGCCAGGGGCGCTGACGGCCACCCTGCGGTCGGCCGGTGGTGTCGCGGTGATCGTCGACAACAACGACGTCAATCTCCCACCGGAATTCCTCTCCGAGTGTGTGCGGCAGTCGTTTCCCGTCTTCCTGCTCCCGTCGGACCAGGGGTTGGACCGCGTCGCGGCGGTGATCCGGCCACCGGAACCCGGACACCCGGCCGAGCGATCGGCGGGTGCCGGCCGGATACGCGACGTCGTCGACTCGTTCGTCGGTTCGAGCGAGATCGATGCCTGGCTGGTGATGCGGGGATGCGTGGTCGGTGGTTCCCGGAGGCCCGCACCCACCACGGATCGTCTGCGGAAGGTCCTTGCACGCAACCCCGTCACACTGGACCGGATCGCCGCGGCTCCGGCTGTCGTCACCACGACCCTCCCGCGCTCGGGGCGCACGATGGCACTGGTGAATCCACAGCGGACACCGTGGGATTCACGTCGGGTTCGTGCGCTCGCCGAGCAACTCGACGCCTACGCACAGGCCGTCGAGGTGGCCCGGACCGCCCGCCAGCAGTCGGAGTACGCACTGATCCGGGAACTCATCACGGCGACGGTCCCGTCGGAGGCGCTCGACCCCTGGGCGAGTTCACTCGGCCTGACAACGGGCATCCGCATCCGCGCGGTGTGCCTGGTGCCACCCGACTCGGTCGGGGCGCAGCTCGACGAGATCGCCGCGGCACTACGCGATCTCGGACTCCTCAGCGGGCAGCCCTGTGTCGCGGGAACGCACGGCGGGAACGCCTACGCGCTCATCACGATCTCCGGCGATCCGGACGAGAACCCCAGCTTCGAGGACGACCTCGACGTCCTGCGCGGGCTCGTGGAGCGGCAGTGCGGGTTCCGCCCGGCGGTCGGCGCCAGTTCGTGCGTCCTGCACGGAAGCGACGACCTCGTTCGCGGGCTGATCAGCGCGCGCCAGCTGGCCGAGCGCCAGGCCCGCACGTCGGCCAGGGACGACGGATCCGTGCCGCTCCCGGCACCGCTGGCGGCGACGCTGCTCGCCTCGGAGCCGACACTCGTCACCGTCCTGCAGCGGGCGCTGCTCCAGCCGGTGATCGACTACGACACCCAGAAGGGTTCGCAGTACCTGCACACCCTTCGGACATTCCTTGCGCTCGACGGACACTGGGGTTCGGCGGCGTCCGAACTGGGTATCCACATCAACACGTTGCGGTACCGCCTGGGCCGCATCGAGCGGCTGACGGGGCGCGGGGTGCACGCCACTGCCGACCGAACCGACTTCTACCTCGCGCTCACCCTGTACGAGTCAGGAGAACGACGTTAGGGGCACCCGCCCCTCCCACCACGGCTCCGGAAGCCGGGGCGGGAACTCGGCGATCACCTCGTAGTCCCCGCCCGACGCCCGGCCCACGTACGACGGGTGGGCGCTGTAGTGGTTGCTCCGGAAGTAGAACGGCAGTCCCTCGGGGTTCCCGTCGAAGCGCACCCGCAGGAGTGCCTCCGCGAGATCGTCCGGGTCCAGCGACGGCGACTGCTCGGCCGCGAGAGCGAGGGCGTGGACGGCGTTGTACGCACCGACCTGCGCCGCATGCGTTCGTTCCTGTCCACGGATGTCGAGCAGCGACCGTCGGTACGCCGCGTTGTGCTCCGACTCGATCCGTGAGAAGTACGTCCCCACCATGTAGTGGCCGTCGCTGACCTCGGCCGGCATGTGGGCGAGGTCGATCGCGGTCGTGACGGTCGCGGCGATCGGCAGGCTGTCCGCCGTGTGGCCCGCCTGGTGGAACTGGGTGTAGAAGCTGGTCGTCGACTCGCGCCCGACCAGGTTGCAGACCACAACGGACGGGTTCTTGCGGCCGATGTCCGCGAGGACGGACCCGAAGGACGTCTCTCCGAGCGGGGCATACCAGCTCCCGACGGTCTCGACGCCCCAGTGCTCACCCATCCGGTCGATCGATTCCCCGAGGACCCGGGGATAGATGTAGTCGGAACCGACGACGTAGATCCGGCGGCCCAGTGTGCGCGCGATCCACCCCAGGTAGTCGACCATGTACTGGTTCGGCGATGCGCCGCAGTAGAACACCCGCGGATCCGACTCCTCGCCTTCGAAGTACGTCGGGTACATCAGCAGCGTGCGGTTCGCGTGGACTGCCGGCCGCATCGCGACCCGGCTGGCGGAGGTGTATCCGCCGACGATCACGTCCACCGATTCCTCCCGGCACAGATGGTCGATCCCGCGGGCCGTCGACGCGACCTCGGAACGGTCGTCGAAAACCGCGAAAGTCATCGGCTCGCCGTGGATTCCACCGTCCCTGTTGACCTCGTGCACCGCGGCCAGTGCGCCGTCGAGTATGGACTTCTCCATGTCGGCCAGTGCGCCGGTGAGCGAGTACAGCATGCCGACCTTCACGTGCGCTCCTCTCGACTGCGACGTTCCCCGTGGCGGTGAGGTCACTCTACGTCCGCCCACAACGCCTCACACGCCGGTACCGCGGCGGCGGGTCGGTACCGCGGAACACTGTTGCGGTTCGGTGACCGCCGGTTGCGTGCGGATGTCGGACACATCCGGGTAACGAGCGACCGGACGGCCGTTGTCCCTGCTAGGAGGTCTATCGCCGCTCGAAGACCTGTATCGGTCTCCAATGTCCGATCCCGCGTCGTCGTCCGAAGAGCCAATTGTCGACGGTCCCCGTGCCGGGTTGTCTGGCACCAGGTCAGCGACACACCGACAGGAGGCCGACATGACAGAAGCCATCAGCAGGCCGGCGAAGATCCGCACCGCGGTCGACATCGGCGGAACGTTCACCGACGTGTTCGTCCAGCACGAGGACGGCAGGATCACCACCGCGAAGTACCCCACCCAGGCCGACCCCATCGAGGGCGTCCTGGCCGGGATGAGGCAGGCCGGAGTGAGCTGGGAGGACGTCGAGTTCTTCTCGCACGGAACGACTATCGCGACGAACGCACTCATCACGCGCAACTTCCCCAAGGTCGCGCTGGTGACCACCGACGGGTTCCGCGACGTCATCGAGATCCGTCGCGGCGACCGCGAGACCTGGGATCCTTACCAGGAGGTGGCGAAGCCGTTCGTTCCCCGCCGTCACCGGATCACCGTGCGCGAACGGATCGGCTACGACGGCACCGTCCTCGAGCCGCTGGACGAGGAGCAGGCTCGCGACGTGGCGCGGATCCTGCGTCGCCGGGGCGTCGAGACGATCGCCGTGTGCTTCGTGAACTCGTTCACCAATCCCGATCACGAGAACCGGATGGCGGAGATCCTCGCGGAGGAGCTGCCCGGCGTCGCGATCACCACCTCCAGCGACGTGCATCCCGAGATCTTCGAGTACGAACGCTTCTCCACCACCGTCGCCAACGCGGCGCTGGTGCCGATCATCGGCCCGTACGCCCGGACCCTCGAAGGACGCCTCGCCGAGAACGGCTACGCGAACGACGTGCTGCTGCTGCACTCGGGCGGCGGCGTGATGACCCCGGCGATGGCGGAGAAGTACGGCGCACGACTCGCCGCGTCCGGGATCGCCGCCGGGGCGATCGCCAGCCGTCACATCGCCCGTATGTGTGGCTACGAGAACTCCATCGGCTTCGACATGGGCGGCACCTCCACCGACGTGTCCCTCACGGACAACGGGGTACTCGGCACCACCAACATGTGGAGCGTCGAGTTCGGATACCCGATCTGCTTCCCCAGCATCGAGGTCCTCACCATCGGCGCCGGCGGTGGCTCCATCGCCTGGCTGGACGACGCCGGGTCGCTCCGCAACGGACCGCAGTCCGCCGGCTCGGAGCCGGGCCCCGCCTGCTACGGCGCCTCCGGCGACCTGGCGACCAACACCGACGCCAACCTCATCCTGGGCACCGTCGGCAAGAAACTCGCCGGTGGCGTGAAGGAGCTCGACGAGACCCTCGCGCGTGCCGCCGTCGAAAAGGTCGCCGCACCGCTGGGTCTGGACGTCGAGACCGCCGCGCAGTCGATCATCAAGGTCGCCAACGCCAACATGGCCGACGCGATCCGTCTGATCTCGATCCGGAAGGGTCACGACCCGCGTGACTTCGCCCTGGTGGGCTTCGGCGGCGCCGGACCGCTGCACGCGGCGTACCTGGCGAAGGACCTGGGCATCCCGACGGTGATCATCCCGCCGCATCCGGGCGTCACCTCCGCCATGGGCTGCATGCTCGTCGACATCCAGCACGACCTCACCAAGATGTACCTCGCCGACTCCGCCGAGGCCGACCTCGACCACCTCACGGCGTCGTTCCGCGAACTCGAGGCGCAGGGACGCGAACGCCTCGCGGCGGAGCACGTCGACGAGTCGGACATGATCTTCGAGTACTACCTCGACATGCGGTACCTCGGACAGTGGCGCGCCATCGCGGTCCCGGTCACCGCCGACCTGACGACACTCGACGACGTCGTCGCGACCTTCCACGAAACCCACCTCCGGGAACACAACTTCGCGTCGGAGGACTCGGGTGTGGAGATCTACCGCGTCCTGGTCCGTGCCATCGGCCTGACGCCCCGCCGCGACGCACAGCCCGCGGAGCTGATCGATCCCGCGGATTTCGCACCCACGCCCACCGAGGTGCGGCAGGTGCTCTTCCCCGACGAGGTCGCCCGGCTCGACACCCCGGTGTACGACCGCGGCGAACTTCCACCGGGAGCCGTGCTGTCCGGCCCGTGCATCGTCGACCAGCTGGACTCGACGACGGTCGTCCCGCCGCAGACCACGGCGCGAGTGGACGAGTGGGGAAATCTCATCCTCCAGTACCAGGCGTAGATCAAGTCAACCCGTTCGGCTGCAACTGAATTCACAAGGGGTAGGAACATGGCCACATCACTGGACCCGGTGACCTTCGAAGTCCTCAAGAACGCGTTCATCAACACCGTCGACCAGATGGCGGAGCAGATCCTCCGGACCTGCTACTCGTTCGTCATCTACTCGCGCGACTTCTCCTCGGCCATCTGCGATCCCGAGGGAAACACCGTGATGCAGGGCACGGGCGACATCGCCGCGCACGTCGGCACCCTGCACTACACGGCGAAGGCCGTGATCCGACAGTTCGAGGGCGACATCCACCCCGGAGACGTCTTCGTCATCAACGACGTCTACGAGGGCGGAAGCCACTTCAACGACACCCGGATCATCCGGCCCATCTACTACCAGGGCGAACTCCTCGGCTACGCACAGGCCAACGGCCACTGGGCCGACGTCGGAGGCGCGACCCCCGGATCGTTCAACGTCAAGGCGCTCGACCACATGGGTGAGGGTCTGCGCATCCCGCCGACCCGGTTGTGGAGCAAGGACGAATTCCTCGAGGACGTCGCGTATCTCATCGCGAAGAACACCCGCAACCCACGCGACATCATCGGTGACATGCAGGCGCAGGCCGAGGCCACCCGGGTCGCCGAACGCGAGATCCAGCGCCTGTGCGACAAGTACGGCGTCGAGACGATCAAGACCGCGATGGCGGAGGTCCAGGACTACGTCGAGGAGCTGACCCGCGCGAAGATCGCCGCACTGCCCGACGGTGTCTGGTACACCGAGGACTACATCGACCAGGATCCGGCGCTCGGCGAGGGCCTGATCCCCGTCACGATGAAGATGACGATCTCCGGCGACACCGTGCACTACGACCTGAGCGACTCGCACGCGTCGATCTCGTCGATGCTCAACGCCGGTTTCGGCGGCTCGTTCGCCGGTATCGTCGCCGGCACCAAGATGCAATTCCCCGACATCCCGTTGAATTCGGGCTTCTACCGGGTCGTCACAGCGGATCTCGGCCCGCTCGGGTCGGTCGTCAACGCCGACTGGCCGTCTCCCTGCGCGGGCTTCTGCTCGGGCCCGTTCGAGAAGATCATGAGCTCGGTGTTCGAGGTGTGGTCGGACATCCTGCCCGAGCGGGCGATGGCCTGCACCTTCAACCTCGAGTACCTCCTCGTCGGTGGCCGCGACGGTCGCGAGAACGGCAACCCCAATTTCATGTGGTACGACTGGATGATGGGTGGCTGGGGCGCCCGCAACGGCGCCGACGGCTACAACGCGTCCGCCGCGGTGTTCGGCGTCCAGTACGGCACCCAGCCCTTCGAAGGGCAGGAACGCCTGGCCCCCGTCCTCACCTCCTGCCACGATCTCCTCCCCGATTCCGGTGGCCCCGGCAAGCACCGGGGCGGCCTGGGCGCGGTGAAGGGCGGCCGCCTCCAGGGCAGCAGCAACACGGTGATGTCGTACTGCTGCGACCGTGAACGCTCGGTGACCTGGGGCCTGTGGGGCGGTCTGCCGTCGATCCCGCACGGCGTCTGGCTGAACAAGGGCACCGAGGACGAGCAGTACCTCGGGTCGATCTTCGCGGCGGTGCCGATCAAGGCCGGCGACGAGTTCATCCGGCCCTCCGCCGGCGGAGGCGGCCTCGGTGACGCGCTCCAACGCGACGTCGACGCGGTCCTGGAGGACGTGATCGACGGCTACGTCTCGATCGAGCGCGCCGAGAAGGACTACGGCGTGGTCATCCGTGAGGTCGATCCCGAGATCTTCGAGTACGAGGTGGATCTCGCCGCAACCGAGAAGGCCCGCGCGTACATCCGCGACAACCGGCACTCCTGGATGGAGCGCGACGCGCAGGAGGTCTCGGACGAGTACCGGTCCGGGCTGATCAACGAGATGGACTGCGTGCGCCAATACGGCGTCATTCTCGACTGGGGCAGCGGTGAGGTCCTCGTCAAGACCACCGAACAGTTCCGGACGATGCTGCGCCGACGCACCATCGTGCACTGGACAGACGACCCGACGATCGACTACGTCAAGGGCACGCTGACGGTGTCGGAGCCGGCCGCCGTCTGATTCCCTCGCACCCGGGTGCCCGTCGGCGGGCACCCGGGTGCAGATCCCCTCCCGAATCTCCACATGGCAACGGCGCCAAGGACATCATCGAACAGGAAGACTCATGTCAGTTTCGCCGCATCCGGGTACCCGCGCGGTACCCCCGCTCGTACTGTCCTCCACCGACGATCCCAGGGTCCTCGAACGCGCCGCCGCCGAGGACTACTCGCTGCACATCGTCCCGCTCTCCTGGCGCACCGGACGCCTCGGCGTGTCCATGGCCTGGTTCGGCCTGATGAGTGCGATGTTCTGGGTCGTCGTCGGAAGCACCGTCACGCTCTCGGTGGGGACAGTGGACACCATCATCGGAATCGCACTCTCCGCAGTGACGTACGGCGCCATCAACTCCGTCGCGGCTCGGTACGCCGCCCGGACCGGCACCAGCGTGTCCCTCTTCTCGCGCGCCCTGTTCGGCCGGGCGGGCTCCGCCTTCGCGGCCGCGCTGTTCGGCATCACGATCACGTACTACGTCGTCGCCGAGGGCGCCATCGTCGCCAGCGCACTGCACGCCTACCTTCCCGCGCTCCCGATCGCGGTGTGCGGCCTGATCGTGGTGCTGTACCAGGCACCGCTCGCGATGCGCGGTGTCACCACGTGGCTCGACAAGATCAACGGACTGCTGCTTCCCCTGTATCTGCTCGGACTGGTCGGCTCCGTGGTCTGGGCCGTCGCCCGGTACGGGTACAGCAACGACTGGCTCACCTACGAGCCGGCGGAGGCCGTCGACTTCGGTGTGCCGGGCTGGTGGTTCGCGTTCACTGTCTACATGGGCGTGTGGGTGGTGACGATGATGGCGTGGGACTTCGCGCGATTCGGCCGACCCGAGGACGCACAGTTCAACGGGCGGGTCACCTTCGGAACCCCGTTCTACGTCATGACGCTTCTGGTCAACGCCGTCGTCGGCATGTTCCTGGCACACACGATCGAGATCGAGGGCGCCCTCAACGAGGAGTCCGCGATCCTGGGAATCGTTGCGATGATGGGCTTCTGGGGACTGTTGTGGGTGGTGGTGAGCCAGACGCGGGTGAACACGGGCAACTTCTACCTCGCCTCGACCAACCTTCAGAACTTCTTCGCCCGCGCGTTCAAACTCACCCTCCCCCGCGTCTTCTGGCTCGCGGTCGTCGCGGTCGTCGTCTACGTGATGATGCTGACCAACGTCCTGAGCTGGATCCTGCAGGCACTGAGCTATCAGGGCGTGATCATCGTCAGCTGGGTCGCCATCGCGATGACGCACATCGCGCTCACGTCCACGGGCAAGGGCAACGCCCTCGCGACAGCGGAGTTCCGTCCCGGGCGCGTGCCCGCCGTGAACCCCGCCGGAATGTTCGCCTGGGGTGTCTCGTCGGTCGTCGGGATCGCGATGGTGGCCTTCGGCGGCACGTCCGGCACGGTGTGGGCACCTCCGGTGAGCTGTGTGCTCGCGGCCGTCCTGTACGCGATCGCGCTCGGGTTCTCCAAGCCGTCCTGGTTCACCCTCGACCGGCCGTTCGATCCGCGCGACGAGGTGGACGATCCGTGGGAGGCGCGCGTGCAGTGCCATCGGTGCGGTGACTCGTACATCGCCTACGAGATGGACCGTGATCCGTCGGCAGGCCATCAGGCGATCTGCCTGGCCTGCGCCTCGGACACCCCGGCGTTCCTGCGGGCGGCGGACGCGGAAGCGGCCGAACACGGTTCGCCGTCGCGCCGAGCGGAGGTCGCGCTCGACTGAGCGCGTATCCACCGCCCCGAAACGTGGTTGCCCGGTCACCGAACGCGGTGACCGGGCAGAACGGTGTCGGGTGAGGATGCTCAGACTGTCTCGGACACCGGCTCGGCTGCCCTCCGCCTACGCGCAGTCACGGCATCGAAGGCGATGACGAGAGCCAGGGCGATCGCGCCCCAGACGAGGAAGGTGCCGATGTGCCCGCCGACGCCGTCACCTCCGAAGTAGAGGATCGAGCGGACCGACTCGACGGCAGCGGGCATCGGCAGTACGTCGTGAAGCGTCCGGAACACCGCGGGCGCCATGTAGATCGACACTCCACCACCGGATGCGGGAACGCCGAGGAACATGACCACGAGGATCACCGGGAGGATGGCGAGCATCCCGAACAGGCGCACGAACATCGTGGTGAACAGTGCCATCGCGGCGATGGCGATCGCACCCACTCCGATGAGCTGCCAGGCGTTGCCGTGGACGGCACCGACGATCGGTCCGGCGATCGTCCAGATCCACGCGGACATGACGACCGCCCAGCCGGCGATGACGGGCAACAGTTTTCGCAGCGCCAGCATGAACGGCGCGGCCTGCGACATCACGATGACGATCAGGAAACCGGACATCATCCAGCCGATCGACAGGTACATGCTGACGGTACCCATCGAGTCGTCCGGGCTGAGCGGTGTGACGTCCTGCTTCACGAGCGGCACCTGCTGCTGCTGAGCCGTCTGCGTGAACACCGCCGAGACGGCCTGCTGCTGGCTCATGCCGGCCGCGCCCGCGGTGTACAGCGTCGCCGACGGGCTCTCCGCGCTGGGCAGGACGTACGCCCCGACGACACTGCGGTCGGCGACCAGACCCTCCGCCTCTTCCGGCGACGCGACCCGGAAGTCGAACATGCCCTGCATGTTCCGTTCCATCCCCGCGACCACCTGCTCGGCCTGCGCCGGGTCCGCCGCCGCGACCGCGGCGGGCATCTCGCGCGGTGACGGCTGGTACATCGATGCCGTCATGATCGACAGCATCATCACGACCATCGCGAGCGGGAACAGCACCAGCGTGAGGTACTTGGAACGCGTGCTCTGCATCGGCTTCGCCGTGAAGGAGGCGATGTTCGCCTCGGGTGCCGCCGGATTCGGGTTCCTGCGCTTCTTGAGCGTGTCGATGAGTGCGGTCAGGCCGAATCCGGCGGCCAACCCGACGACCAGCACCACGACGTGCCCCGCGAGACCGTCACCACCGAAGTAGAGGACCGAGCGAAGCGCCTCACCGATGGCAGGTGACGGCAGGAAGGTGTACAGCCACGAGAAGATTCCGGGCATGGTGTGCACGGACATGCCCAGGTTCGACGCCGGGATCCCGAGAACCATCAGGAACAGCATGCCGACGAGCACGGCGAGCGGACCGACGATGCGGGTGAGGAACAGCTGCACCATCGACACCGCGAACACGCCCAGCCAGGCGATACCCAGGACCGCCGCGGTGTGTCCCTGCACTGCCCCGAGGATCGGGTCGGCGACCAGCCACACCACGCCGGCGATCAGCGCCGCCCACCCGGCGAGCAGCGGCACGATGCGGCGCTTGCGCAGCAGTTCGGGCGCGGCCGAGAGGACCAGACTCAACGGCATGTAGCCGGCGAGGATGAGCGCCGTCGTCATGAACATGACCGCGAGACCGGCGCTGTCGTGTGAGGGGGCGGGCACCAGGTCCTCGGTGTGAACCGTGGCGTCCTGACCTGCTGCGAACGGCACCAGCAGCTGGTTGACCGTGGACGCCTGGGACGCGCCGGCGGCACCGGCGGTGAGCACGGTCGCGTCGCCGGCGTCGTCGAACACGACCGCGCCGACGACGTCGCGGCCCTCGACGAGCGCACGGGCCGCGTCGGCGTCGGCAGCGGTTCGTGCCTCGACTGCTGACGGGTTCGTGGCCTCGAGTGCCTCCGCGAGCCGTGCGGACTCGCCCTGGGACGTTCCGACGACGGCAACGGGCAGGTCGTGCGGCGTCGGGGCGTGCATGGCACCCAGGTATCCGCCGACCATCATCGACACCATCAGGAACGGGAAGATCAGCGCCGCGACGACACGACCGATCCTCTCCTTTCGTTCGCGTGCGGGGTCGGGTGCCCCACCGCCGTTGTCCGGCTTCTCGGCCGGCGCCTGAACATCCGTCGTCACCGGGCGCTCCTTCACGTGAATCGGGAAATGGGCGGGAAGGAACCCGCGTATCACCAAATTTACGCCAGTTGACTTAAAATGACGACGGCGGTCGAACATGATGTGGGTCTCACCACGAGACACGGGAGGATGGGCTCCGACACGACGAAGGAGTGACATGGCGCGCAAGAGCGAGCTGGCGCGGACGGCACTGATGGACGCCGCGGAGGAACTGTTCGGCCGATACGGCATCGACCAGGTGTCGAGCCGGCGCATCGCGGAGTTCGCGGGCAACTCCAACCACTCCGCCGTCGCCTATCACTTCGGCGACCGTGACGGATTGATTCGAGGCCTGCTCGATCGGCACGCACGACAGACCGACGCGCTGCGCACAGCCATGGTCCGAGGTATCGGCGCCGACGCTGCACTCCCGGACTACCTTCGCTGCATGATTCTTCCTGCCGTCCAGGTTCTTTCGGAGCTCCCGACTCCGTCATGGCGAGCCAGGTTCATCAGCCAGGCACGCCACAACCCCACGGCAGCCGCGGCGTTCGCGGAACGGGCCACCTCGGTCCCCGAGAATCTGGAGGATCTGCGGGCGCGGACATTCGCTCACCTCTGCCACGTCGACCGTGACGTCCTCGTCGGTCGAGCATGGATCCTCGGCCGCACAGTGGTAGACGTGTGCGCCGAATACGAGGCGAGCATCGCCGCAGGCGACCGCGAACCCCAATGGGAAGCACTCGGCAACTTCCTCACCGACGTGGCAGCGGGCATGCTCGGCGCACCCGTCAGCGAACCCACGCCGTTCCATCCCGAATCCCCCGGACTGCCGTAGGGAGCGCGCTCGCGCCTCATCCGTTCCTCGCCTCCCGCGATCGCGGTGGGACGGCTGCTGCTGGTGAGGCGGGTGAGCACGGCGGGTCGGTCGCTTGGTCCAATTTGCTCGTTCGTTTCCCTAACGTCCCGCGCCCGGGATAGCGTCATCGCGCCCACCGAGACACCCGGAGTACCACGTGACGAGAACTGCATCCACCGGCCGCCGCCGCACCCTGCGCACGGCGACGCTGGCCCTGACCGTCGCCGCGCTGAGCACGATGTCGCTCCTACCCGCCGGCGCGCAGAGCGTCGGCAGCGCCGACGGCGGCAGCGTCTCCTCCGGGTCGACGGTGCCCAACTCGTCCCAGGACCCTGTGCCTCCGCGCCCCGAACTGCGCGACGACATCACCACCCCGGCAATCGTCGGCGTGAAGCAGAAGTCGCCGCAGTGGGTGCGGTTCACCGTCGCCTCCCCCGCCCTCCGCCGCGAGGTCGGAGTGGACGTCCTGCTTCCCAAGGACAACTCGGTCCCACGGCCGTCGATCTACGCGCTCGAGGGTGTGGACGCGCCGGAGTCGTCGAGCGAGTGGGCGAAGGGCGGCGGCGCGGCCGACTTCTTCGCCGACAAGAACGTCAACGTCGTCATGACCAACGGCGGCGTGTCGAGCCTGTACTCCGACTGGGACAACATCGACCCCACGCTCGGACTGCACAAGTGGGAAACGTTCATCACCCAGGAACTCCCGCCGCTGCTCGACGCCCGACTGAACACCAACGGCGTCAAGTCGCTGCTCGGCCTGTCCATGGGCGCGCAGGGCGCGATGATGCTGGCGCACCGGCACCCGGGTATGTACCAGGGCATCGCCGTGATGAGCGGCTGCTACTCCACCACCGACGACGTGGGACGGATGTGCGTCCAGCAGACCATCTCGTCACGCGGTGGCGACGCCGCCAACATCTGGGGCGAGATCGGCGGTCCGGGCTGGACGGCGCACGACACCGTCCTCAACGCGGAGGCGTTGCGCGGCATGGACATCTACGTGTCCTCCATGACCGGCATCCCCGGGCGGTACGAGACGCCGGAGTCGAACCTCTTCGACCGCATCGTCATCGGCGGACCCATCGAGGCCGTCTCCCGCATGTCGACCGAACGGCTGCAATCCAAGCTGCGAAGCCTCGGAATTCCCGCGACGTTCAAGTACCACGCCACCGGCGTCCACGCCTGGAACTACTGGAAGGACGAGCTGCCGGCCACCTGGCCGACGCTCGCCCGCTCGCTCGACCTGCCTGCCTGACGCGGTCAGCGTTCCTCGGCCGTGCGGACCGGCTACCCGCCGGACCCGTACGGCCGGGTGATGATCTCCAGGTAGTGCCCCGACGGGTCGAGGAAGTACGTTCCCCGGCCACCGTCGTTGCGGTTGATGCCGTGCGCGGACTGCCGCGGATCCGCCCAGTGCTCGATACCGCGCTCGGTGATGCGCCCGTATATGGCGTCGAAGTCGTCCTCCGACACCAGGAAGGCGTAGTGCTGCGGCGCGATCTCGGCGCCCGGCGGCGGCTCCGCGAAGTCCAGTGTCGCGCCGTGGTCGAGTTGCACGGCGAGGAAGTGCCCGGCCGGGACGGGGTCGGGCAGGCCGAACAGCCAGGTGAGGAAGTACGCGGAATGCTGCTTGTCCTCGGCAGCGACGATGGTGTGGTTGAACGAGATGCTCACGAAGGATTCCTTCGAGTACGGCGCCTCCATGCCTGACGCGGTCCGCCACCGGCACGCGACGCTTGCCACAGAGTGCCCGAATCCGCGCCGACGCGCAACGTTCTATCGGTAGTCCGGGTTGGGGAAGTCGGGCTTGCAGCCCGCGTCCCACTGCGACCGCTGGTTCCCGTAGGCGGGAATCCCACTGGCGCCCTTGATCATCGATGCCAGGTGCATCAGGTTGTACGTCATGAAGGTGGTGTTCCGGTTCGTGAAGTCGTTCTCCGGGCCGCCGGACCCCTCGTCGAGGTACGACGGACCCGGCCCCGCCTCCCCGATCCAGCCGGCGTCTGCCTGCGGCGGAATCACGTACCCGAGGTGCTGCAGGCTGTAGAGCACGTTCATCGCGCAGTGCTTCACGCCGTCCTCGTTGCCGGTGAACAACGCACCGCCGACCCGCCCGTAGTACGCGTACTGCCCCTTGTCGTTCAGGATCGCGGAGCACCCGTACAGACGCTCGATCACCGTCTTCATCACGGAACTGTTGTCGCCCAGCCAGATCGGCCCCGCAAGGACGAGGATGTCGGCGGCGAGGATCCGGTCGAACAGTCGCGGCCACTCGTCGCTCGGCCACCCGTGTTCGGTCATGTCGGGGTACACCCCGGGCGCGATGTCGTGGTCGACGGCGCGGATCTGGTCGACCGCCACCCCGTGCTCACGCATCAACTCGACGCTGCGGTCGATCAGGCCCTGGGTGTTGCTTTGCTCCGGTGAGCGCTTGAGCGTGCAGTTGACGTACATCGCCAGCAGGCCCGTGAAGTCGGGCCGTGGCGCCGAGAGCGACGAGCTGGACATCGGGCACCTCCGGTGGTGGTGGATCCGAGAATCCACGATAGGCGCACCGCCGACAGCCCGCTGGCCGACGAAACGTGTCCGACGCCCGTCAGGCCGAGCAGCCGCCTCTACCAGCCCGGGTGGGGCCCGAGCGCGCGGGCGTCGACGATTTCCACCGCGCGTCCCGGTCCGAGCCGGATCGCGCCGTCCGACTGGAGAGCGGACAGTCTGCGGCTCAGCGTCTCCGGTGTCGTGCCCAGGTACGAGGCCAGGTCCTTCTTGGTGGTGGGCAGCAGGAATCGCGACGAACCCGCATCCGCGGCCAGTTGCAGGAGCTGGTCCGCCAGTCGTCGCTCGACCGAGGCCGCGCTGTGCGCGGCAACCCTGCGTTCGACGTCCGACAGCCGCTCCGAGAGCTCCTGAAGCATCCTGATCGCCACCGTGGGACGGTCGTGGAGCAGGGCGAGGACGTCACGTCGAGCGATGGAGCACACTTCGGAATCGTCGAGGGCGTCCGCACAGTGGTCGACCGGCGCATCAGCGAGCACTGCGGTTTCACCGAGGAACTCGCCCGGAACGAGGATGCGGATCAGCTGTTCGGCGCCGGACGCCGACTGCCGGTACACCCGCACCCGGCCGAAATGGACGATGTAGAGGCCGGCCTCGTCACCCGGCCGGTACAGACGCTCGCCGGACCGGTGCCGGCGAGTGGCGGCGATGGCCGCGATCCGTTGCCGGTCACCGACCGGCAACGACGCGAAGAGCGGAACGGTGTCGACGCACCGGAACCGGTGGTCGCGCGCGGTAGCCGAGTCCGAACGTGCCGTCATCCGTCGCCTCCTCCACTCGCTTGCGCCGACGTTACCGGCCCCTCCGCCCCGAGCAACCCAGCCGGCGCGCCGACTCCTCAGTGGTCCCGGTGACCACATCCGCACTCGTCCGCACTCATCACCTCCACGAGCGAGACGCTCGCGGACTCGACGAGGAGCGGCAGTATCAACTCGTTCTCCTTCCACTGGTGGTCGTCGAAGATGTGGAACAGTGCGCGGCCGTATGCACCGGCGACCGCCGGGTCCGACGCATCCGACATGGCGCTCGCCGTCGCTCGGATCAGGCCGTGCTCCGCGATCATCGAACGAATCAGCAGGGCACCCTCGGCGAGTTCGGCCGCCGCCGGATAGAGGGTCCGCTCCTCCTCCTGGGCATGCGGAACCAACTCGTCCCGAACCCACCCGCGCAGTGCGGAGTGCGCGGCGGCCGCGTCACCGTCTGTCGCGGCGTCGACCAACGCGGCACTCAGCCAGTCGAGCCGAGTCACCATCTGGGCGTGGTGATCGGCGAGACGCCGCGCCAGCACCACGTCGGCGGCACAGCGAGCGGTGTCGTCGTCGACCGCGCACACGGCCGCAACGGCGTCGGCGTCGCAGCCGGCCGCGGCGACGGCGTCGGCGCACGAGGCGTCGGCATCCCTTCGAGTTGCGGTGGTGGTCATGATGTCGCTCCTTTCGTCCGGTCCGGACCGGACGTCCTGGACACACAGCCATTCCATCGGTCACGGGCACGGCGCGCCTTGACCCGCGTCAAGAAGCGCATGTGCGCTCGGGCACAGCACCCGGACGCCGCGGCCCTCCGTTCCGGAGAACGACGAATGCGGTGGTCACCTCGTCGGTGACCACCGCATTCGGGGCTTCGGGATGTTGCGGCTCAGCCCGCGGGGGTGAACGCCGCCAGCGGCTCGGAGCCCGACCAGTCGTGGCCCCAGTAGCTGTCCGCGGTGATCTCCTCCGCGGTGAAGTGACTCTCGTCCACCAGCATGCCCTCGGTGCCGAACTCGAGGTCCCAGCCGCCGGGTGCGCGGACGTAGAAGGACACCATCTTGTCGTTGGTGTGCCGGCCCAGGGTCGACGACAGCGAGAAGCCGAGCTTGTTGATCCGGTCCAGCGCCTGACCGACGGCGTCGAGGGTGTCGACCTCCATCATCAGGTGGACCATGCCGGGCGCCTCGGTCGGAGGCGCCGGGCAGATCGCCAGGCTGTGGTGCCGCTGGTTGACGCCGAGGAACCGCACCCGCCGAGCCGGGCCGGGGGCGCCGGGGCCGCCGAGCCGGATCGCGCCGCGCGGCAGGAACCCGAGGACCTCCGTGTAGAAGTCGTAGGTCTCCTGGAAGTGCGGCGTCGGCAGCACGACGTGGCCGAGGCCGGCGGCGCCGGTGACGAACCGGCCGCCGTGCGGGGTGACGACCGGGCTGTGGTCGAGCACGGGGCCGAAGAACACCTCGACCGCAGTGCCGGACGGGTCCGCGAACGTGACGGCCCGCTCGACGCGACGGTAGTCCGCCTCGTCCTGCGTCATCTCGCGGACCTCGACGCCGGCCTTCTCGACCTGCTCACGGACCGTCTGCAGCGCGAACTGGTCCCGCACCTCCCAGCCGACGGCGAGCACCTTGTCGACGTCGCCGGGCAGCACCTGCAGGCGCGAGGTGCGTTCGTCGACGCGGAAGTACAGGCCGTCCTCCTCGGGGCCGGTACCGACGGCCATGCCGAGGCCGTCGACCGCCAGTTCCTTCCACCGCGGCAGGTCCTGGGACTGGACCCGCAGATATCCGAGGGATCGGATGTCGGTCATGTTCTGCACCAATCTGTTTCGAATGTCAGATCATCGAGCGGTGGATGCCCTGGGGCTCACCACCGAGCTGCGTCAGGGCCGACGCATGGTTGATCGAACCGGGCGTGTGGATCGCATGCGTCAGACCGACGTGCGCGTCGCGCCAGAAGCGCTGCAGGGGCAGCTTCATCTTCATTCCACCACCGCCCGCGCGGGCGAAGACCTCGTCGAGGGCGCTCACGGCGCGCCACGCGGCGTTGGTCTGGGTGCGGCGGCCGATCGCACGCTCCTCGAAGGTGATCTCCTGGCCCTTCTCGGTCTTGTCCCAGAAGCGGTCGACGGTCTCGAGGATCGCCACCCGCGACGCGTTGATCTCGTCGGCGGCCTGGCCGATGGCGTACATGACGTACGGGTCGTCCTTGATCGGGACACCCGTGACGGCGACACGCTCCTTCTGCATGGCGATGTACAGGCCCAGACCGCCCTCGGCCATACCGATCAGCGACGACGAGATGCCGAGCGGGAAGATGCACGAGAACGGGAACTTGTACAGCGTCTCGTCGCGACCCGCGTGCGCGGCGCCGTTGCCCTGCAGGACGATCTCGGAGTCGATCGTGCGGTACTCGGGGAGGAAGGCACCCTTGACGGTGAAGTCCTTCGAGCCGGTGCCACGCAGGCCCACGACATCCCAGCTCTCGTGGTCGACGGTGTAGTCGGCCTTGGGGACCAGCACGTGCAGCATCTTGCCGGTGCGGTTGCCGTCCTTGTCGCCGACCGCGGCACCGATCATCACCCACTCGCAGTGGTCGTTGCCGGTCGAGAACGACCAGCGGCCGTTGAGGATGTAGCCGCCGTCGACCGGGACCGCCATGCCCATGGGAGCGTAGGGCGAGGCGATCCAGGTGTCGACGTCCTCGCCCCACACCTCCTGCTGGGCCTTGGGATCGAAGAACGCCATCTCCCACGGGTGCACGCCGACGATGCCGGAGACCCAGCCGGTGGAGCCGTCGATGGCGCCGATGCCCATCGCGGTCTCGGCGAACTCCCGCGGGTGCGACTCGAGGCCGCCGAACTCCTTCGGCTGGAGCATGCGGATGACGCCCGCGTCACGCAGCCGCTTGGCGTTGCCGTCCGACAGGCGCATGAGCTTCTCGCCCTCGATACCGCCCTCGCGGATCTCGTCCGCGAACTGCATGACCCGGTCCAGGACCTCTCCCATGACTTCCCTCATCTCCTGCTGATGATCCGGCGGATGTCCGCCTGTTGGTTGTGAACGTCCCAGCCGTCAGGCGGACGCGCTCTCCGTGCTCTCGCTCAGTGGGAGCGTATTCGCGGCGGCATGCTGCGCGGCGAGATATCCGAAGACCATCGACGGCCCGATCGTCGCTCCCGCACCCGCGTACTCGTTGCCCATCACCGACGCCGTGGTGTTGCCCGTCGCGTACAGTCCGGCGATCGCACTGCCGTCCTCCCGGAGCACCCGCGCGTCCTCGTCGGTGACCAGACCACCCTTGGTGCCCAGGTCGCCCGCCTCGCACCGGATCGCGTAGAAGGGCCCCTTCACGATCTCGTCGAGGTTGGGGTTCTTCATGGTCGGGTCGCCGTAGTAGCGGTCGTAGGCACTGTCGCCGCGGCCGAAGTCCTCGTCCTTGCCGTTGCGGGCGAAGCCGTTGAACCGGTCGATGGTCGCCGTCAGCTTGTCCGCGGGCACCCCGATCTTCTCCGCCAGCTCACGCAGCGTGTCCGCCTTGTGGATGACGCCGGAGTCGTAGAAGCCCTGCGGGAACGGCATGTTCGGCAGCACCTGCGCGAACGGGTAGCGGTTCTTGGCCTTGGTGTCCATCACGAACCAGGCCGGGACGTGGCCGCCCTCGAGCTGATCGTGCACGAAGTTCACGTACGGCGACGACTCGTTGGTGAACCGCTCGCCCTGGGCGTTGACGATCACCGACGGCGGGATGCACCGCTCCGACACCAGCGGGATCACCGCACCCATCGGGTGCAGCACCGACGGCATCCACCAGGCGTCATCCATCAGGTCGAGCGCCGCACCGAGCTGCTGCCCGACGCGGATGCCGTCGCCCTTGAGCTCACGGGCACCGGCGCTGATGTCCGCGCGGCCGTGCTCGGGGAGGTACTGGTCGCGCATCTGCTGGTTGTGGTCGAAGCCGCCGGTCGCGAGCAGCACACCGCGCCGCGCCCGGATCCGGACCGCCTGACCCTCACGCTCGGCGACCACGCCCAGCACGGTGCCGCGGCTGTCGGTGACCAGTTCGGTCATGGACGTGCGGAGCCACAGCGGCACACCCGCGTCCTTGAGGACCATCCGCAGTCGCGCCGCCAGCGCCCGGCCACCGGTCGCCATGTGCCTGCGCCGCACCATGTTCGACGCCACTCGCCACGCCGCGACCATCGACGCCCGGCGTCCGGCCCAGGTCCGCTTGACCATCGCGAGGTCGTGGTAGTCCTTCGACGTCACCCACAGGCCCAGCGGGCCCTTCATGCTGTTCGGACGCTGGAACTGCTCGTCCTCCTTCAGCTTCCGGGTGTCGAACGGGAGGCACTCGATGGTGCGGCCGAGGGCGCTTCCGCCGTCCTCCTCGGGGTGGTAGTCCGAGTAGCCCTTCACCCAGTACAGCTTCATGTTCTTGTTGCGGTCGAGCAGCTGCATCAGCTTCGGGCCCGCGTCGATGTAGGCGTCGATCCGGGCGTCCGAGACGGTGCCCGCGGTCAGCGTCTTGAGGTAGCGACGGATCGCGGCGGGATCGTCGACCACGCCCTTGCGGGTCAGGGTCGGGGAGTTCGGAATCCAGATGCCGCCACCGGAGATGGCGGTCGAGCCGCCGAACTTCTTGCCTTTCTCGATGATCAGGGTGTCGAGTCCGAGCTCGGCGGCGGTGGCGCCGGCGGACATGCCGCCGCCGCCGCTACCGACGACGAGGAAATCGACTGTGGTGTCCCACTGCTGTGCAGTCGTGTCCACGTGCTGGTCGGTCATCGTGCGTCCTTGCGAGTCAGGAAGGCGAGCACGGCGGACGTCCAGGCTTCCTTGGCCTCGATCATCGTCCAGTGTCCGCAGTTGGGGAAGACGTGCAGTTCGGCGTTGGGGATGTCGCGCATCGGGATCATCGCCATGTCGACCGGGCTGACCCGGTCGTCGCGTCCCCACGTGAGCATCGTCGGAGCCTGCACCTTGTGCAGCTGCGCCCAGTACGGGGTGGCACCAGAGGCCTTCGCCGCGGCGGTGTTGGCGGCGAACGCCTTGCTGCTGTACATGCGGGCGGCGATCTCCAGCGTCAGCGGCTCGGTCGCGAGCTCCCAGCGCTCCTCGATCAGCTGCTCGGTGACCACGGCGGGGTCGTAGACCATCGAGTGCAGCCACCGGACCAGTCCCTCGCGGGTCGGGTTGTCGGTGAACTCCATGAGCAGCTTGATGCCCTCACCGGGTCCGGGCGCGAAGACGTTCCTGCCGATGCCACCGATGGTGACCAGCTTGTTCACCCGCTCGGGGGCGTTGATCGCGACGTTGGTCGCGACGATCCCGCCCATCGAGTTGCCGATCATGTGCACGGGCTCGGAGATGCCGAGCGCGTCGAGGAACTTCCCGACGGAGGCGCCCGCCATCATCATCGGATGCCCGTCACCGGGATCGCTGACACCGAACCCGGGGAACTCCAGCACGAGGCACCGGAAGTGCTCGGCGAAGTCGCCGAGGACGCCACGGTAGTTGCGCCAGCCGGTGACACCGGGTCCGGAACCGTGCAGCAGCAGCAGTGGCGGGCCGTCGCCTGCCTCGTGGTACCGGAGCACGCCGATGTCGGTGGCGACCTCCCGCTTCGTGGACTCGTAGGTCAGTTCGCTCATGGGGTCGACGCTTTCAGTTGGAGGCTCGCTGAAGGAGGCGAGTTCCCGATCAGCGAGAATGTTTTCCGCGCGCGGGCGCGCGACGGTCAGATCCAGCCGCCGACGCGGCCACCGAGGACACGCGCACGTGCCTCCGGCGACCAGGTGTCGGTGGGGACGGGGACCGCGGGCCGGGCGGGGCGCCGCGGTGCGGTCAGTTCGGGGTACAGGGTGCGGCCGATCTCCCGCGCGGCCTCGACGACCAGCGGAGCGACCCGCTCGAGAGGCGCGGTGCGGACGTCGCCACTGACGGAGATGGACGCGACCGGCCCCTCGGGCCCGCGGATCGCCGCACCCACACATGCCACGCCGCGCGCGGACTCCTCCCGTTCGAAGGCGAGGCCGCGACGCTGCCGGATCCGGTTCAGCTCGAGGTGCAGTGTCGGCAGGGCAACGATGGTGTTCGGGGTGGTCCGGACGAGGTTGCCGCCACACAGCACGTCGACCCGTTCGGGGTCGAGCCACGCGAGGAACGCCTTGCCCGCGGCGCTGGAGTGCGCGGGTGCGCGGCCGCCGACACGCGAGGGGATCGTGTTCGCCATCCGCCCGCCGACCTTGTCGAGGTAGACCATCTCGTGGCCGTCGAGCACCGAAAGGTGCACCACCATGCCGGTCTGCATGTGCAGTTCGTGCAGGAGGGGCGCGGCGGCCTCCCGGATCTCGGACTGTCCGTTGTCGCCGCCGGTGCCGAGCGCTCGCCGGCCGAGGCGGTAGCCGAAGGTGGCGTGCTCGACCCAGTTCAGCTTGACGAGCGAGTCGAGGATGCGGTGGACGGTGGAGCGCGGCAGCCGGGACCGGCAGGCGACCTCTTCGAGGGTCAGGCGCGCGGCACGCCCGTCGAAGGCGTCGAGGATCAGCGTCATCCGCTCGACCATCGAGGGCGGGACCTCGCGGGATGCCTTGGCAGCGGGGGCGTCGGTAACGACCGTCATGACGACTCCTCGAAGGGTCCGGCGGATCATCCTCGATCCGCAAAACTGAAATCAATTCTGATACCGTACCTCACGAAAAGTGATCCAGGCCACCCGGGCGCCGAATCTCCCGTCCCGATCACCGGAAAGCCTCTTCGACCGTCGGCGCCCACGCGATAGAAACCCAGTCGGACCGGCGAGCGGTCCACGAACAACGGAGGCCCGCCGTCATGCGCATCGGGATCGTCACACCGGTACTCATCCAGCACCCCGGCACCCGAGGCGACTGGGAGACCGGCGCAGGAATCGACGACGTCGCCACGATCGCAGCGGCCGCGGACCGTCTCGGCTACCACCACGTCACCTGCAGTGAGCACGTCGCGGTGCCCGTCGACATCGCCGCCGAACGTGGCGGCACCTACTGGGATCCGTTGTCCACCTTCGGGTTCCTCGCCGCTCGCACCACCCGGATCCGGCTCGCCACCCAGGTGCTCGTCCTCGGCTACCACCACCCGCTGGAGATCGCCAAGCGCTACGGCACCCTCGACCGGATCAGCGGCGGCCGTGTCGTCCTCGGTCTCGGTGTCGGCAGCCTCCGCGAGGAGTTCGACCTGCTCGGAGCCCCGTTCGACGGGCGGGGCGCCCGCGCCGACGACGCACTGCGCGCACTCCGCGCGGCCCTCGGCCGGCCCACCCCGGAGTACCACGGCGAGTTCTACGACTTCGCCGACGTGATCGTCGAACCGCACGCCGCGTCCGAGCGCGTCCCGCTGTGGATCGGCGGCCGGACCCCCCGCTCGCTGCGCCGGGCCATCGCACTCGGCGACGGCTGGGTTCCGTTCGGCCTGCGCCTCGACGATCTGGCGACGATGCTCGCTGCGACGCCGCCGCCCCCGGGCATGGACGTCGTGCTCGCCGCCGGACGGCCCCTCGACCCGCTCGGCTCCGCCGACGCCGCCGCACGCGCCCTGACCCGGCTGCGCGACGCGGGAGCCACGATCGCAGGCGTCACGATCGACGCGTCCGGCGTCGACCACTACGTCGACCAGCTGTCCGCGCTCGAACAGCTCGCCCGCCCACTGGGCATCGAATTCGACTGACCGACAACCGAAAGGACCACGCATGACCGACACCGCCCAGCTCGTCGCCCAGCTCGCCGACCGCGTCCAGCTGCTCGAGGACAAGCTGGCCATCATGAACCTCATCAGCTCGTACGGTCCGGCCGTCGACAGCGGTCAGGCGGAGAAGGTCTCCGGCCTGTGGACCGAGGACGGCCTGTACGACGTCGACACCGGCGCGATGAACGGTCGCGGCGAGATCGAGGCGATGGTCCACTCGAGGAACCACCAGTCCTACATCCACGGCGGCAGCGGCCATCTGCTCTACCCGCCGCACATCCAGCTGAACGGTGACACCGCCGTCGCGACCTGCCACTCGCAGCTGGTGCTGCGCAATACCGAGACCGGTGTGTACGGCGTCGCGCGGATCACCGCGAATCGCTGGGAGCTCTCCCGCATCGACGGCGGGTGGAAGGTCACTCGTCGCGTCGGTCGCGTCCTCGACGGCGGCGACGAAGGTCGCGGCATCCTCTCCTCCGGCGTCTGACCCGCCCTCTCCCCTAATGGCTGAACGTCCCCTTCATTCGCTTCACCCGCATGAACGTGGCGTTCAGCCCTTTCACCCGTAGTGACTGAAGGCCACGTTCATCCGCTTCACGCGCATGAACGTGGCCTTCAGCCGTTCCGGGGCGGTGGGTCAGAGAGCGGCGGCCTGCTCCTGCAGGGTCGCCTTCGCCCAGCGATAGTCGGCCTTGCCCGCGGGCGAGCGGACGATCGCGTCCACCGCGACCATCGAGCGCGGCGCCTTGTAGCGGGCCACCTGCGTGCTCACGTGCGCGATCAGCTCGTCGAGCTCCGGCAGGTCGAAGCCGTCGCGGGCCTGCACGACCGCGCCGACCCGCTGCCCGTACCGCTCGTCGTCGATGCCGGCGACCAGTGCGTCCAACACGGCGGGATGGCTCTTGATCGCCATCTCCACCTCCTCCGGGTACACCTTCTCGCCACCGGTGTTGATGCACGTCGACCCGCGGCCGAGAAGCACGATGCGCCCGTCTGCCTCGACCCGGCCCATGTCGCCGAGCACCGCCGTCCGCACCCCGTCGACGACCGGGAAGGTCGCGGCCGTCTTCTCCGCGTCACCCCAGTAGCCGAGCGGCACGTTGCCCGACCGGGCGATGTACCCGATCTCGTCGGACCCGGGCGCGACCGGCCGACGGTTCTCGTCGAGGACCCGCACGTTCGGCTTCGCCGCGATCCGCATCAGGCCGTCGGCACCGATCTCGAGGTTGCCGTCCACCCCGGACTCCGACGCACCGAAGCCGTCGCGGACGGTGAGTCCCGGCATCTCCGCGACAAGCTGTTCACGCACCGACAGGGAGAACAGTGCCCCGCCGGAGCTGACGACGAGCAGCGAGGACAGGTCGAAGTCCGAGCCCCGCTGCGTGATGACGTCCGCGACGGGACGAGCCATCGCGTCGCCGACGACGGTCAGCGTCGTCGCGCGCTCCCGCTCGACGATGCGCAGCGCCTCCTCGGCGTCGAACCTCGGCATCAGTGCGTGCGTCGCGCCGAGGCAGAACGCGGTGAACACCGAGTAGAGCGCGGCGCCGTGGATCAGTGGAGCGGTCAGCACCCACGTCATCGGCGGAATGTGCGGTACCGCCGCCGCCAGTGCCTCGGTGCCGTCGTAGGGGTCGCCGAACGGGTTGCCACCGCTGAGCGCTGCATGGAAGAAGTCCTCCTGGCGCCACATGACGCCCTTCGGCATGCCGGTGGTGCCGCCCGTGTAGACGATGAAGAGGTCGTCGGCGCTGCGTTCCGGGAAGTCGCGGGCACCGGACTGCGCCGCGACCGCGGCGTGGAAGTCGACGGCCGTGACGTCGCCCCACTCGACATCGCCGGTGTCTCCGATGGTGACGACGTGCCGCACGGTCGGAGCCTGCGGCAGCACGGCGGCAGTGGTGGCGGCGAACTCGCCGTCCGCGACGACGGCCACCATCTCTGCGTTGGAGAACAGGTAGGCGAGTTCGGCGTCGACGTAGCGGTAGTTGACGTTGATCGGGACGGCCCGGACCTTCAGGCACGCGAGCAGTGCCTCGACGAACTCGATGCTGTTGCGCATGTACATGCCGACGTGGTCACCCGGACCGATTCCCTCATCGGCGAGGTGGTGTGCCAGTCGGTTGCTTGCGGCGTCGAGCTCGGCGTAGGTGAGACGCTCGTCGCCGCACACGATGGCGGTGCGTTCGGGCACGGTATCCGCGGCAGCTTCGAACAGGTCTGCGAGGTTCAGCGACATGGTGACCTTTCGGTGAAACGAATTGTGATGGCACGCTCCCAGCCGGGCCCTGTGTGGTTCGCACCACTCCCACAGAGCAGGATCGGCGCCGCCCACGGAAGTCCTTGCCACCGGGACCGGACATTGCCCGAAAGTAGAACGAATACTAATTTCGGATGACAGGGTCCCGCGGAACGAACCGCGACCACGAGCATGGGAGACATTCGATGGGTGAAACCGTCAGCCTGAACGGCCGCGCTGCCGTCGTCACCGGCGCCGGCGCCGGACTCGGACGCGCCGAGGCGCTGGCCCTCGCAGCAGCCGGGGCAGCGGTCGTCGTCAACGACATGGGCGACGCGGCCCACGCCGTCGCCGAGGAGATCCGCGCCGCCGGCGGCCAGGCGATCGCCGTCACCGGTGACGTCTCCGACTGGACGCTCGGCGCCCGGATGATCGACGAGGCCGTCGCCAACTTCGGCTCCTTCGACATCCTCGTCAACAACGCCGGCATCCTGCGCGACAAGATGATCTTCAACCTCACCGAGTCCGACTGGGACGACGTGATCCGCGTGCACCTCAAGGGCCACGCAGCCACCTCCCACGCCGCCGCCGTGCACTGGCGGGAGAAGAGCAAGACCGCAGGCGGACCCGTGTACGGCCGCGTCGTCAACACCTCCTCGGAGGCGTTCCTGTTCGGTTCCGCCGGCCAGCCCAACTACTCCGCCGCGAAGGCGGGCATCACCGCGCTGACGCTGTCCACCGCGCAGGGCCTGGCCCGCTACGGCGTCACCGCCAACGCGATCTGCCCGCGCGCACGGACCGCGATGACGGCCGAGGCGTTCGGCGAGGCCGACGGCGCGAACACCGGCCTCGACCCGCTCGCCCCCGAGCGCGTCGGCACCCTGGTGTCCTACCTGGCGTCCCCCGCCTCTCACGAGATCACCGGTCAGGTCTTCGTCGTGTACGGCAAGATGGTCGCGCTGATGGCCGCCCCGAAGGTGGAGAACCGTTTCGACGCAGCCGGTTCCGCGTTCACCGTTGACGAGCTCGACCAGCAGCTGTCCTCGTACTTCACCGGCCGCGGCAAGTACGAGACCTACTCCGCGTACAGCGTCGCCGAGCTCGAGAAGGCCGCGCTCGCGGTCGACTGAGGCACGGACATGAGACTCGCTGACAAGGTCGCCATTGTCACCGGCGGTGCGGGCGGCATCGGCCGCGGCATCGTCCGCGCTTTCACCAAGGAGGGCGCGAAGGTCCTCTTCGTCGACATCGCCAACGAGGCAGGACGCGCACTCGAGGACGAAATCGGTTCCGCTGCACGGTTCCTGAACGTGGACATCTCCAAGGAGGAGAACGCGGCGGTTATCGTCGCGGCTGCGGTCGAGGCGTTCGGCAAGGTGGACGCGCTCGTCAACAACGCGCACGCCTCCCGCCAGGCGCCGCTCCTGCAGACCACGCAGGAGATGCTGGACCTGTCGTTCGGCACGGGCTTCTACCCGACGTTCTGGCTCATGAAGGCCGCGCATCCGCAGCTCGCCGCGAATCACGGCTCCGTGATCAACTTCGCGTCCGGCGCCGGCATCGAGGGACAGCTCACGCAGGGCTCGTACGCCGCTGCGAAGGAGGCGATCCGAGCCATCAGCCGAGTCGCCGCCAACGAGTGGGCCGCCGACGACGTCAACGTCAACGTCATCTCGCCGCTGGCCCTGACCGAGGGCGTGCAGGCGTACATCGAGGCGAACCCCGGTGTGGAGGAGATGCTGCTGGCGAAGACTCCGCTGCACCGCTTCGGCGACCCGGAGTCCGACATCGGCCGCGTGGCAGTGTTTCTCGCCAGCGCGGACGCGAGCTACATGACCGGCCAGACCCTGATGGTCGACGGCGGCAGCATCAAGCTCCGCTGACACCCGTGCGCACTTTTGGTAGTGGGAGCTACCAAAAGTGCGCACAGGTCGCCGCAGGCGACTATCGAAGCGACGCGGCGAACGCCTGCGCGTCCTCGAGAGAGGCGCCGACGCTGGCACGGTGATCGGCCCCCTCGTAGGTGCGCAGGTCGATCTGAGCGCCCTTGTCCCGCAGGCTCTTCACCACGACGTCGGTCGCAGCCGGGGTAACCAGCGTGTCGGTGGTGCCCTGCGCGACGAGCACCGGAACCTTCGGCGACGCGTTGGCCGGCTCCTGTGCAACGAGGTACTGCGTCCACGGACCCAGGTCTGCCTCGGGGCGGATCGCCTTGTCCACCGGCACCGACGGGATCGCCGCACGGATGTCGGCGATGCAGCCGTTGCGTGCGGCGGCCATCAGGGGCTCGGCCTCCGCGGTCGCGATCTCCTCGGGCTTGACGGCCGGATCAGCGGCGGCCGCACCCAGCAGGATGATCGGGTAGAACGCCAGCGCGGGCGCGATCGCCGGGTTGCCGGACTTGATGTACGTCGGGGTCTGGCTCAGACCACTGCCCGGTGCGACCGAGATCGCGCCGAGCAGCGTGAGCTCGGGCGCGTAGTCGACGGCCAGTTCGGAGGCACTGATCGCCGCGGCACCGCCCTGGCTGTGGCCGCCGACGACCCACCGGTTGCCGATACTCGGGTCGAGATTCCTTGCTGCCCTGACGATGTCCGTCACGGCGTTCGACTCGGACCGCGCATTGAGGTAGGTATGGTCGCCGGGGGTGCCCATGCCCTCGTAGTCGGTCTGGACGACGACGTATCCGTCCTTCACCCACTCGTCGAGGGTGGCGCTCACTGCGCCGACGTAGTCGTGGACCGGGCCGTCGACGGTGTCCCGCGAGGGGGCGCACTGGTCGGCGATGCCGGTGGTGCCGTGCGCCCAGCTGAGCACCGGCCAGCCGCCCTGGGGGGCGGTACCCGCCGGAATCGCGACGGTGCCTGTCACGACGATCGGGTTGCCGCTGCCGTTCTCCGACATGTAGCTGATGGATTCGCTCCGGGCCGCACTCGGCAGCACCGCCGCGTTGGTGAGCGGCTGCGCAGAGACGACGTCGCCGGCCTCGGGAACAGGCACGATGTCGCTGGAGCCGGTCGAGACGGAGCCCGTCCAGACGGTCGCAGCGGCCGCGATCCCTCTTATCATGCGGAGCGAGAAAGCGGAACCAAAGGGGTGCATGATGCCTCCGGACACAGAAACGAGGGCGATGTGACCTCGATTACGATTAAGAAGGATTTCTTAGTACCGTGACAAGGACGCAACAGTCAAGGGGTAGGGAGTCGCTCGTGCAGGCCGCCGAGCGCCTCGTCGCCGAACGCGGACTCCACGGAGTGCGGGTGAGCGAAGTGGTCAAGGAGGCCGGTCAGCGCAACAACTCCGCGGTCACCTATCACTTCGGGTCCTGGGAGAAACTGCTCTTCGCGGTGTGGGACTCGCACACCATTCCGATCAACATCGAACGCGCCGCACTCGTCGCCGACGCCCGCGACCACGACCGGTTCGACCTGCAGGCAATGATGCGCGCATACCTCGACCCACTCGTCGCAGACATGGCCCGGCACAGCCCGAGCTACTGGGCCCGCTTCTCCGAACAGTGGCTCGCCACCATCAACCTCGACTACCTGACACTCGACGCCGAAGCCGAGGCCGACCAGCCTCGCACCGAGTCGGTGATGGTCGTGCACGCACTCCTGATGGACATCCGCGACGCACTCCACCACCTTCCCGAGGACTCGCGGGACCGGCGGGTGGCACTGATGGGCCGCTACGTCATCGGCGCCCTCGCCGCGTGGGAACGTGAGGACGACCCGGTCGTGCCGCTCGACGACCTGCGCCGCGAACTGTTCAGCACTGCCCTCGCCGTGCTCCAGGCGCCGTGACCTGTGCGCACTTCTGGCAGCCCCCACTACCAGAAGTGCGCACAGGCGCGTCAGCGCGACCGGTGGTCGGTGACGGCGGTTCGGGGGCCGAATTTCGGCTTCACCGCTGTGCCGCTGACCTCCAGCAGGCGGATCGCCCGGTAGCGGTGCGGGCGCAGGGGTTCCAGGTACTCGACCATGCCGGGGTCGTCCAGCGGGCGGCCGAGGAGCGACCAGCCCACCATCGCGGCCAGGTGAAAGTCCCCCACCGACAACGCATCCGCGTCTCCGAAGGCCCGCTGCCCGACCTCGGCGGCGGTCCACTGCCCGATCCCGGGCACCATCCGTAACCGGCGTGCCGCGTCGACCGGTGACAGCGTCACCGCCTCCTCCAGGCGATCCGCGACGGCGGCTACCGCGACGATCGTCCGCGACCGCTTCGGGTCGACGCCGGCGCGGTGGAACTCCCAGGACGGGACGCGCCGCCACACCTCGGCGGGCGGCGGCACGCGCATCCCGGTCGGCGCCGGACCGGGCGCATCCTCACCGTGGGCCGTGACCAGGCGGCGCCACGAGGCCCGCGCCGCGATGCCGTGCACCTTCTGTTCGAGGATCGCGGGGACCAGCGACTCGAGGACCCGGCCCGTTCGCGGGATGCGGAGCCCCGGGTAACGTCGATGCGCTTCCACCAGGATCGGGTGTTCGGGAGCGAAATCCGTTGCGGTGTCGCACTCTCCGAGCAGATCCGGCACCGAGTCCAGGAACTCGTGTGCGCCGTCGCCCCATGCCGTCACCCGCACCGAACACCGGTCGACCTGCACGAGTCGACACGTCGCGGGCCCGCTCGGCATCAGGGTCGTCCGCCACAGCGATCCGTCGGCGGTGACGCGATGGCACGGATCGCCGCGACCGCGCCCCAGTGGCGCCAGCGTCGCCGCCATCAGCAGCGGCCGGTCGCTGGTGTGCAGCGTCTCCAGCGGGTCGGCGGAGACAGTCATGCAGCCAGCCTAGGCGGGCGCACCGACGCGCGGCGATCAGTCACAGGGCGGCCGGTACGGGAGGTTCGGCAGCACCTGCGACCACTGCTCCTCGGTGAGGGTTCCGTCGGTCGCCGCACACATCCGGTCGGCCACCCGATCGCTGTCCAGTTCGAGCGAGCGCACCGCACCGCCTTCCCCGGCCGCGAACAACCGATCGCTCGCCGGGTCGAACACCACTCGCCAGCGCACAGTGCCGTTGGGGACGATCGAGCGGCCGTCCACCGCGTGCTCCGAACCGTCGACGTCCCAGATCCGCACCGTCTGGTCGTCGCTCCCGCTCGCCAGCGTGCGGCCGTCCGGACTGAAGGCGACCGATCGCACGGTACTGGTGTGCCCGTGGAGAATCCGCTCGTTCCCGGCCGGATCGTCGAGGCTCCACAACCGCACGGTGCGGTCGTCGCCGCCACTCGCGACCGTCCGCCCGTCGGGTGCGAACGCCACCGAGTTCACCGCGCCGTCGTGTCCCTCCAGCGGAACGCCCGACGGCGACGCCATGTCCGGGTTCGACACGTCCCACAGACGGACCGTCTTGTCGCTGCTGCCGGCGGCGAGCGTCGAACCGTCCGGGCTGAACGCGACCGCGTTCACCCACCCCGCGGCACCGGTCAGCGGGGACCCGACGCGGGTCGGACGGGTCCGGTCCTGCACCCGCCACAACTGCACGGACAGGTCGTCGGCAGCGGTCGCGAGCAGTCCGCCGTCCGGGCTGAACGCGAGTTCGTGGGTGTAGCGGGCAGCGAGTTCCAGCGGCGGCCCGAGGGGCTCGGGCGCGGCGGCGGCCAGGTCCCACAGCTGCACCCGACCGCCTCCGATGCTCGACGTCGCGAGCGTCGCCCCGTCCGCGGCCAGCGCGATGTTCTCGATGCCCAGCCCGTCGAGCGACCGGAACCGCTGCCGGACCGTCGGCGTGCGACCGTCGCCGATGTCCCAGACGAGCACGGTCCCGTCGAGCGACCCCGTCGCCATCACCGATCCGGTGCCGTCGACGGCCGGGGTGGCGACGCGGCGCGTGTGCCCGGCGAGGACCGCGGCCGACAGGGTCCAGACCCGCACCACGCCGTCCTGCCCGCCGGTGATCACCGCGGACCCGTCTCGGGTGAAGTCGGCCGTGGTCAGTCCGCCGCTGCTGCCGACGAGCGGTCCACCGAGGTCGGTGGGACGGTCCGGGTCCGTGAGCCCCCATACGCGGGCGGTCCCGTCCCAGCTCGCCGACACCAGCGACTGACCGTCCGGGCTGAACGACACCGACCAGATGGCCCCTTCGTGCCCGATCAGCGGCGTGCTGCCCGGCGTCGGTGCACTCGGATCTTCGACCCGCCAGATCCTGGCGCTGTGGTCGTCGCTGCCCGTCGCGAGCAGCCGCCCGTCCGGACTGAACGCGACGGAGTGCACGGAGTCGGAACGCGCGCGCAGCGGCGGCCCCCACGGCACCGGCCGGCCGGACCCGATGCGCCACAACAGGGCGGTGCCGTCGTCGCTGCCGGTGGCGACCGTCCGCCCGTCCGGTGAGATCGCCACGGACCGCACGGGTGCGGTGTGCCCGGCGAGCGTGCCGAGCGGGACGACCGCGAGCGGGTTCCCGACGTCCCACAACCGGGCCGTGGAATCGTCGCCCGCGGTGGCGACCGTCCGCCCGTCCGGGCTGAACGCCACCATGTAGACCGCGCCGGTGTGCCCGGTGACCGGTCCGCCGATCGGCTTCGGCCGTTCGGGGTCGGCGACGTCCCACAGCCGCAGCGTCCCGTCGCCGCTGCCGCTGGCGAGGAGGGTGCCGTCCGGGCTGAACGCGACGCTGGTCACCCAGGAGGTGTGCCCGGTCAGCGGCACCCCCACCGAACGACCGGAAACCGGGTCCCACAGCCGGATGGACCTGTCGTAGCTGGCGGTCGCGACGATGCCGCTCGGCGCCACCGCCGTGTCGTACACGGCGCCGTCGTGGCCGGTCAGCGGACGTGCCAGCGGCGCGTTCTGACCGGCGAGCACCAGCGCGTGTGCCGTCGCGTCGTCCGGCCTCATGTCGGCGCCGGCCATCGACAACTGCGCCGACAACGACGGATCCGAGTTCTGGGCGCGCGCCGCCTGAGCCAGCACCTCGGCGAACTGCGCGTCGTCACGCTGCCGGTCGGATGCGGCCCGCTGGATCTGTCCGGTGATCGCGAGAACTGTCGCGACGACGGTGACGATCACGAGTGCGGCGACCATGCCGCCCTTCCACCGACGCGTCGCCCGGTCCTGCGCCCGCGCCGCCTCGACGAACTCTCGGGCCGCGGCCCCGACGTTCCCGGAGCCGTCCGACACCCAGGTCGTGGCCGAGTCGAGTCGCGGTCCGCGGTACAGCAGAGAAGGGTCACGGCCGCTGAGCAGCCATTCCTCGGCGTCCCGGTCGAGCCGCTGACGCAGCACCGCGTACGCGCGGTCCTCGTCGAGCCACTCCGCGAACCGCGGCCACGCCTCGAACACGGCCTCGTGGGTCAGCTCGACACCGGCCGCATCCCCCGTGACCAGCCGGGAGGCGGTCAGCGCGCCGAGTGCCGTCGTCGCGGCTCCGGTGTCCGAGAACACGTCGAGCAGCCGGTCACGGGACTGCCGTCGGCGCGTGTCGCGGCCGTCCTCGGACACGGTGACCAGGTTCAGCAGCATCTGCCGCGCCGCGTCGCGCTGGGGTGCGGTCAGCGTGGACCACATCTCCTCGGCGGTTCGCGCGACGGCGCCACGGACCCCGCCCACCGATTCGTACGCGGCGACGGTCAGGGTGCGGCCGGTGCGCGCGTTCCAGGTGGCGAGCATCGCGTGCCCGAGCAGGGGCAGCGCCCCGATGTGGCCCTGTGACGCCGTCCCGGCTCCGCTGCCGACGCCGAGGTCCCGCACGACGACGTCGACGAGGCCCGGTTCCACGTCGACCCCGACGAGGGTGGCGGGTCCGGTGACGGCGAGCGCGATCTCGTCGCGGGTCATCGCCCCGAGCACCATCTGATGGTGTTCGAGGCACCGCGCGAGGTCGGGGATCCGCAGGCAGTGCTCGTAGAAGTCGGCGCGGACGGCAGCGACGACCGCGTCGACCCGCTCACCGCGGTACCGGCGGTCGCGGGCGAGGGCGACGAGCCGCTCGACGAAACTGTCCCGCGCAGTTTCGTCGCCACACTGGGTGAACAGTTCCTCGAAGCGATCCACGACGAGGATGCAGGGACCACCCGGCCGCGATTCGAGTGCCGCGTCGAGGGCGGCCAGCGGGTCGCGGCCGGGTGAGAGCTCGATCGCCGACCGCTCCGGGGCGAGCGCCGGCAGCAGCCCGGCGTGCAGCAGCGACGACTTGCCTGCCCCGGACGCCCCGACCACGAACGTCATCGCGAGTTCGTCGGTGTCGTCGAGCACCTTCGCCAGCAGCGCCGCGGTCGCGCGGCCCCGGCCGAAGAACAACGCGCTGTCGTCGGGACCGAACGCCGCGAGACCGCGATAGGGGCTGGGGATCTCCCCCGCCACCTCGGGTGGTGGCGTCGCGGCGGTCGTGGGAGCCGACGCGATGGGGTTGCTCCGTTGCGCCCGCTCCCAGAGGGCCTGCCACCGGTGCAGCGAGTACAGGCCGTCGACGGGCGGCTCCGGTGCCCGAGTGCGGGCCGCCGCGACGAGGACGCGCAGGGCCGCGGCGAGTCCGTCGAAACGCGCGGGGACGTTCTTTCCGCTGCGCCAGTCGGAAAGGCGCTGAGCGGAAACGAACGACGTGCGTCGGGTGTCCGTCGTGACGATCGTGGAATTCGCCCGATCGGCAAGTCTCTTGAGAACGGGCCGGCCCGCCAGTTCGTACAGGAGCGCGAATCTGGCGGCGAACTGAACCCTTGGATTCTCACTGTCCGGGTGGGTGTCCATGTGGGCTCCGAAATTCGAGTGGTCCGCGCCCTCACGAAGGAGGCGCGCGCAGTTGTTATTCCAGACCGGACGGCGTTTGCCCAGGGGTCTGAGACCGACGTCACGAATCCGCACCTGGGCGCGGATTCCGCGGTCGCCGGACCGCGTCCGGACCGGACGGAACTTTGTGCGCCGTCAACTGCGACAACGCTCCGACCATGCGATCAAGCCCCGCGTGACGGCCGGCCCGCCGCCGATACTTGGCGCATTGCACGACGGATCCGGTGGCCTCGGGCCCCGGAGGGGTGGCGTGCAATTCGTGAATCCGCCGGAGAGATCGCCGCTCCCTCGCAGCGCATTTCTCCGGCGGATTCACCCACACCATTTCTTCTCAGAAGGGTCGGGGGATGACGGCGACCACCATCGAATTACGCCCGGAAGTCGATTCGACACGAATTCCGGAAGGCCCTGTTTCGCCACCGGACGATTCCGAGCTCTACGCATATCTCGGTCCGCAACGCCGTTGGGTGCAGGTGTGCATGACCGTCGCGTTCGGGCTGGCCGCGCTCAGCCTCGCGCGCTTCGCCGCCAACAGCGTGTGGCTGTGGCCGCTGCTGGCCGTACTGGCCGTGAACATCTGCGGATCGGTGATCTCCGCGCTGTCCGGGTGGAACCGGCGCCGGATCTCGGCCGACTCGCACCGCCGCACGGTCGAGACCTGGGCGCGACAGAACCCCGTCGGACCGTCCGTCGACGTCTTCCTCCCGACGTGCGGCGAGGATCTCGACGTCCTCCGCAACACCTACCACCACGTCGAGCGCATGCTCTGGTCCGGCGAGCTCACGGTGTGGGTCCTCGACGACGCCGACCGACCCGAAGTGGCGGCCGAGGCCCGCGCGCACGGCTTCCGGTACCTGGTCCGCCCCAACCGCGGACACATGAAGAAGGCAGGCAACCTGCAGCACGCGTACGACAGCACGGACGGCGAGTTCATCGTCGTGCTCGACGCCGACTTCTGCCCGCGTCCCGACTTCCTCGACCACCTCGTCCCCTACATGGACGATCCGAAGGTCGGCATCGTGCAGAGCCCCCAGTACTTCGACACCTCGCCGTCGATGAACTGGCTCGAACGCACCGCGGGCGCGACCCAGGAGCTGTTCTACCGGTGGGTGCAGCCGTCCCGGGACGCCGCAGGCGCGCCGATCTGCGTCGGCACCTGCGCCGTCTACCGCCGGGCTGCTCTCGCCGCCACCGGGGGCTTCGCCCAGATCGAGCACAGCGAGGACGTCCACACCGGCATCTTCCTGCTCCGCGCCGGCTTCGCGACACAGTACGTCCCGATCCTGGTGTCGAAGGGACTGTGCCCGTCCGACACGGCCGGGTTCCTCAACCAGCAGTACCGGTGGTGCAACGGGTCCATCACCCTGTTGCGCAGCGGCAACGCGCATCGGCATCCGCTGAGCCTCCGGCAGCGGATCTGCTTCTGGGCCGGATTCATGTACTACATCTCGACAGCGATCAACGTCTTCGCGATCCACATCCCGGGCGTCATCATGGCCGTCTTCGTCCCCCTCGAGGTCCGCGCCGCCCACTTCGTCCCGTTCCTGGCCGGTGCCTGGGTGTACTTCGTGCTGCTGCCGCGGGTGTCGAAGTCGACGTGGCGGTTCGAGGTCATGCGGGTGCAGATGGCGTACAGCTTCTGCCACGCGCTCGCCATCACCCACAAACTGACCGGACGCACCAAGGGCTGGGTCGCGACGGGCGCCGTCGGGAAGAAGAGCTCCCTGGCCCGGACGATCAGCATCCTCGGGTCCGTGACGATCGCCGTCGGGCTCGTCGCGTCCTGGGGAGCGTGGGGGTACGACGTCGTCCACTACGGCGTCACCGAGTTCTGGATGATGGCGATCTTCCTCCTCGGCTACACGTACCTGTCGCTGCCGCTGCTCGTGGCGTTCCTGCGCACCCTCGAGGTGATCGGCCCGCCGCGGCGGCCCGCGGCCCCTGCCGTCGCGGCGACGGAGAACCGGATCAGCGGCTACGAGGCCGTCGCGTACACCCTCGTCATCGTCCTGCTCGCCGTCGTCGCGCTCGGCGGCTTCGACCTGATGCTTCCGTGGCTCTGAGGGGGACCGTCATGACCACGACACTCACCCAGCCCACAGCGCCTGCGGACGGCGCGCCCCGATCGCGATTCCGCACCGACATCGAGGGACTGCGCGCGATCGCCGTCCTCGGAGTCGTCCTGTTCCACGCCGGGGTCCCGACCGTCACGGGGGGCTTCGTCGGCGTGGACGTCTTCTTCGTGATCTCCGGCTTCCTCATCACCGGGCTCCTGATCCGGGAACACGAACGCACCGGCCGGATCCGATTGGGCGCGTTCTACGCCCGCCGCGCCCGCCGCCTCCTGCCGCCCGCGGCACTGGTGATCGCCGCGTCCGCGGTCGCCATCTGGTTCGTGCTCCCCCTGCTCGGGGTGTTCCGCTCCGCCTTCGACCTGCTGGCCGCACTGTTCTACGTGTCGAACTGGCGGTTCATCGCACAGGGCAACGACTACCTGGCGGCATCCTCTGATCACAGTGTCGCGCTGCACTTCTGGTCGCTCGCCGTCGAGGAGCAGTTCTACCTGGTGTGGCCTGCGCTGCTGATCGGCGTGTTCTGGGTCGCCCGGCGGGTCCGTTGGTCGCCGCGCACCGCGACCGTCGCGGCCGTGGGCGCGGTGACCGCCGGCTCGTTCGCGGCATCCCTGTGGCTGACGTACACGAACTCCGGTCTGGCATACATGGCGACGTACACCCGGGCATGGCAGTTCGGGGCCGGTGCACTCCTCGCGCTCGGCGGGACCTGGCTCGCCTCCAGAACGTTCGCCGCCGATGCGGTCGGGTTCGTCGGCCTGCTCTCCGTGCTGGCCTCGATGGTCGTGTTCGGTTCCCACACCCCGTACCCGGGCTGGGCAGCGGTCGTGCCGACGCTCGGCACGGTCGCCCTGATCGCGGCCGGCCCGAGATCGGTGTCCGGACAACTCCTGTCGACCCCGCCGCTCCGGATCATCGGACGGTGGTCGTACTCCTGGTACCTGTGGCACTGGCCGGTCCTGGTGGTGGCCGAGGCGTACCTCGGCGAGCTGGGCTGGCCGGCGAAGCTGGCTCTCTCGGGAGTCTCCCTCGCACTCGCCGCCGCGACGTACCTGCTGGTGGAGGCGCCGCTGATGCGGTCGCGGGACCTGCAGTCGCGGATGCCTGCCGCGGCCGCGGTCGGGTTGACCGCGACCGTCGTCGCCGCCGCAGTCGTACTCGCCACCGGGACGCGGGCGGTGGACGAGCTGAGCACCGGCGCACAGGCCCCGACCGCGGCGAGCTTCTCGCAGGTGTTCGGGACCTCGACCACCGCGAACTCCGGTGCCGTGAATCCCGTACCCATCGATGCACGCGCCGACATCCCGGAACGCGCCGACTGCTTGCTGGACCGCACGTCCACGCAGCCCGACTGCACGTTCGGGGTCAGCGGTGGGACCCCCGTCGTGCTGTTCGGCGACAGCCATGCGCACCAGTGGCAGCCCACGTTGCAGGTGCTCGCCGAGCAACGAGGCTGGGAACTCACCGTGATCGCCCAGTCCGGATGCCCGGTGCCGGACATCGCGCCCCGCGCCGGCGAGTCGGCCCGGTTCTCGCAGTCGCACTGCACCGACTGGCGCGCCGAACAGATCGACCGCATCGTCGCGATGCGTCCGAGCCTGATCGTGCTGTCGTCCCTCAACATGTACATCCCACAGCACGACGAACTGCTGAGCGCCTGGGCGGCGAGCCTGGACCGACTCCGGGACTCGGGTGCACGCATTACCTACATCCGGGACACCCCGTACCCGGGAAGCGATGTACCCGAGTGCATCTCGTCCGCTCTGGACGACTGGGCGGCGTGCTCGTTCTCGGCGTCCGACCGGGTGGACCCGGTGATCGCGGGCACCACCTCGGGTCACCTGTCCGGGGTCTCCGTCGTCGATCTGAACGGCTACCTGTGCGACGGAAACGACTGCGCTGCAGTCCGCAACGGGACGCTGCTCTACCGGGACGAATCGCACCTGTCGGCGACCGCGGCTCGCCTTCTGGCTCCCGCACTGTCCGATGCCCTCGACAGTCAGGGGATCCGGTGATGTCGCGGCGGTCCGCGTTGCTGACGCTCGGGGGAGCAGCGGTGGGCGGGGCCGTGCTCGGTACCGCACTCTCTCGCCTCTCGGGCAACGTGGGGCCTCGACTGTTCGGGGTCTCCGCGACCGGGACGTCGCCGGCGAGCGCCGACCACGCAGGCCGGATCGGCGCCACCCTCGGCCGCACGGTGGACGTCGTCAGCCTGTTCGACGCCTGGGAGTGGCGAAACCCCTTCCCCACCGCAGCGGTCACCGCGATCCGGGAGATGGGCGCAACCCCGGAGATCACCTGGGAGCCCTGGCATCCCGCACGAGGTGCGGAGCAGTGCGCGTACCGACTCGGTGCACTCGCCGACCACGAGCCGTACGTTCGCGAGTGGGCGCGCGCAGCGGCAGGCACAGACGGGGACGTGCTGCTCCGATTCGGTCACGAGATGAACAGCGACTGGTACCCGTGGTCCGTCACGGTCAACCGTGGGTCTCCGGACCTCTTCGTCGAGACGTGGCGATGGCTGCACGGGGTGTTCGCCGAGGAGGGCGCCACCAACGTCCGGTGGGTGTGGTGTCCCAACATCGTGCACCCGGACCACCCCACGCTCCTCGCGGCCTGCTATCCCGGCAGCGACGTGGTGGACGTGACCGCGGTGGACGGCTACAGTGCCGCCGAGTACGGCACCGCGCACCTGTCCCCGGAGGGGGTCTTCGGTCCCACCTTCGCGGCCATCGACGCCATCGACGACTCGAAACCGTTGTGGATCAACGAGACCGGCTGCGCTCCCGGACCCGACAAGAACGACTGGATCACCGGCCTCGTGGACTACCTGAGCACGACCCGCGTCAGCGGGCTGGTGTGGTTCGAAATCGACGACGCCGAGAAGCCCGACTGGCGGCTCACCAGTACGCCCGCCACTACCGCCACCGCACGACACGCTCTGAGAATCTGGTGAAAGGTGTTGCACCCATGAGAATGACAGTGATCGGCACCGGCTATCTCGGAGCCACCCACGCCGCCTGCATGGCGGAACTCGGACACGACGTCCTCGGTGTCGACGTCGACCCCGGACGGATCGCGAAACTGGAGTCCGGAGAGGTCCCCTTCTTCGAACCCGGGCTCGCGGAGGTGTTGCGCCGCAACATCGACCTCGGCCGCCTGACGTTCACCTCCTCCTACGAGGAGGCCGCCGCCTGGGGTGACGTGCACTTCATCGCCGTCGGGACACCACAGAAGAAGGGCGACCTGGGAGCCGACCTCCGCCACGTCGACGCTGTCGTCGACCACCTGGTCCCGAGGCTCGGCGGGGACGCCGTCCTGTTCGGCAAGTCGACGGTGCCGGTCGGCACGTCCGAACGGCTCGCGGAGCGGGCGAACGCGCTCGCGTCGGGAATCGACGTCGAGATCAGCTGGAATCCCGAGTTTCTGCGCGAAGGGTATGCGGTCGCGGACACCCTGCATCCCGACCGAGTGGTGCTCGGCGTCGTCCCGGGCGGGCGCGCAGAACAGGTGGCCCGCGAGGTGTACGGCCCACTGATCGAGGAGGGAATCCCGTTCCTCGTCACCGATCGGGCCACCGCAGAACTCGTGAAGGTGTCCGCCAACGCCTTTCTCGCCACCAAGATCTCGTTCATCAACGCGGTCGCCGAGGTGTGCGAGGCCGCGGGCGCCGACGTCTCCGCGCTGGCCGAGGCGATCGGTCACGACCCCCGCATCGGTCGCCAGTTCCTCAACGCCGGACTCGGATTCGGCGGCGGATGCCTGCCGAAGGACATCCGGGCGTTCATGGCACGTGCCGGCGAACTCGGTGCCGATCAGGCGCTGACCTTCCTGCGCGAGGTGGACAGTGTGAACATGCGGCGCCGCGGTCGCATCGTCGATATTGCCCGCGACGCCTGCGGATCGCTCCTCGGTGCCCGCATCGCCGTCCTCGGCGCGGCGTTCAAACCGAACTCCGACGACGTCCGAGACTCACCGGCACTGAATGTCGCAGGGCAGCTTCAGCTTCAGGGCGCAACCGTCACCGTCTACGACCCCAAAGCCGCGGACAACTCCCGTCGGGTGTTCCCGACCCTCGACTACGCGTCCTCGGCGATGGACGCGTGCGAGGGCGCGGACGCCGTCCTCGTCCTGACCGAGTGGCCCGAGTTCGTGCACCTCGACCCGCGCGCGGTCGCCGCGGTGACCCGCGGCAGAACCGTGGTCGACGGCCGCCTGTGCCTCGATCGGCAACGCTGGCAGACGGCGGGATGGGAGTACCGGTCATGACCGCTACACACATCGGCACCGCCGGCGCCACACGAATCGGCACCGCGATCGTTCCAGCCGCCGGCCTGGGCACCCGCTTCCTCCCCGCGACGAAGTCCGTGCCGAAGGAGTTGCTGCCCGTGGTGGACACTCCCGCAATCGAACTCGTCGCGGGCGAGGCCGCCGAGGCGGGGGCCGACCGGCTGGTGATCGTGACGTCCGCAGGCAAGGACGGGGTGGTCGCCCACTTCGCGGAGGACGCGGCGTTGGAGAGCAGGCTGCGTGCGGGCGGTAAGACGCACCTGGTGGAGAAGGTCCGCCGCGCGCAGGGGCTGCTGTCCGTCGAGTCGGTGATCCAGGAGGAACCCCGCGGGCTCGGACACGCTGTCGCGTGCGCGGAATCGGTCCTGCGGGACGACGAGGATGCGATCGCGGTATTGCTGCCGGACGACCTGGTGATGCCGCGCGGCGTCCTGGAGACCATGTCCCGGGCACGGGCAGAGCGTGGCGGCAGCGTGCTGTGCGCGATCGACGTTCCCAAGGACCAGATCAGCGCCTACGGCGTCTTCGACGTCGTCGCTGCTCAGGGAAACGGCGACGATGCCGAGGGTGATCTCGACGTCCTCCGGGTGGTGGGGATGGTCGAGAAGCCGGACGTCGAGGACGCCCCGTCCACGCTCGCGGCGGCCGGGCGATACGTCCTCGACAGGGCCATCTTCGACGCGCTACGCCGGACGCCGCCGGGCAAGGGCGGGGAACTGCAGCTGACCGACGCGATCGCCCTGTTGATCGACGAGGGCCATCCGGTGCACGTGGTGGTGCATCGCGGCGATCGGCACGATCTCGGGAACCCGGGCGGATACCTGCGTGCCGCGGTGGACTTCGCGCTGTCGCACGACGAGTACGGCCCGCCTCTGCGCCGGTGGCTCGACGAAAGGCTGGACCGGGGAGCCGGGACGTTCGGCCCTGGTGCCGGCGACGCCGACCCACGAGAGTGAGGTGAGCCCGCACTCGCCGCGGGGCCACCGACAACGAGGAGCCACTGGTGGGAACCGCGATCCCGCGACCGGACGACGACGCGAGCTGGTGGGTCGACCCGGGTCGGCCCTGCGCGCGGACTCCCGAGTCGTGGTGGTTCCCGCCGGCCCGCACGTCCCGGATCGTGACCGCCCGGATCGCCGCGCTGTGCGTCGGGTGCCCGGTGCGGGCCCAGTGCGCGGACGACGCCCGGACCTGCGACGACCGCTACGGCATCCGTGCCGGCGTGGACCTCCAGCACGTCGCCGACCCGGACCGGAGGGTCGTGCTCCACCGGATCGCACACTCGCCTGCGCCGAACTGCGAGCCGGTCGCGGTGGGCAGGCCGGGATTCCGCCGAGCGCCCGTACAGCTGATCGCGCCGGCCGAGAGCGACACGGTCAGCGCTCCTCTTGTCCACCTGCCGCAGACCGGCCGTGCCCTGCCTGGTGGGTGATGTGGTCGATCAGGGGCTGCGTGCGGTACTTGATTCCCGTGGTCAGGACCAGGGTGGTCGAGGTGTGTGCGACTCCGTCGATGCCGAGGATCCGTTCGAGGACGTGCAGCAGATCCTCGTGTGAGGGGGCCGCGATGCGGATCAGCAGGTCCTCGCGGCCGGTGGTGGTGTGCGCCTCGAGGACCTCGGGGACGTCGCGCAGTTCCTCGAGGACGGCTTTGATCCTGCCCTGCACGGTCTCGGCGCCGACGAACGCCAGCACCGGAAGGCCCAGCGTGGGGAGGTCGATATCCGGCCGGTAGCCCGACACCACCCCGGTCTCCTCGAGCCGCCGCATCCGGGACGCGACGGTGTTGCGGGCGACGCCGAGCCGGGCGGCGAGATCCATGATCTGCGCCCGCGGATCGGCGGTGAGCAGTTCCAGCAGTGCGGCGTCGAGCTCGTCGATACTGATCACGGTGCTAGCCCCTCCGTCGTGATGCGGGTCACAACTGAGCATACTGCCACGCTGATCGGCCAACTATTGACGCGGACGACACCTCATTTCATCCTTGCTGCACCTCAGGAACGCATTTCGTCGCCACCGCCACCAGCAAAGGTGCCGCAACATGACCGAACTCGCCGACCGCCCGTCCGTCGCGAGACCGTACGACCTCGACGACCGGTACCGGCCCGGAACGGGCCCGGTGCTCCTGACCGGAGTCCAGGCCATCGCGCGCCTCCTCGTCGAGCAGCACGTGCGGGACCTGCGGTCCGGCCACCGGGTCGGAACGTTCGTCTCCGGCTACCAGGGCAGCCCCCTCGGCACCGTCGACAAGATGCTGTCGGGGATGCCGGACGTGCTCGCCGAACACGACATCACCTTCGTCCCCGGACTCAACGAGGAACTCGCCGCGACCTCCGTGTGGGGCAGCCAGGCCGACCTGAGCGCCTTCGGCGGCACCGCAACCCACGACGGCGTCGTCGGCGTCTGGTACGGCAAGGGGCCCGGCGTGGACCGGGCCACCGACGCTCTGCGGCACGCGAACATGTACGGCGTCAGCGCGCGCGGCGGCATGCTGCTCCTCGTCGGCGACGACCCGGCCTCGAAGTCGTCCACCGTGCCCGCCGTCAGCGAACGGTCGCTGGCCGCCATGGGCATTCCGGTCCTGTTCCCGCGCAATGCCGCCGAGATCGTCACCATGGGCATGCACGGGATCGCGCTGTCCCGGGCGTCGGGCTGCGTCGTCGCCCTGAAGATCGTCGCCGACGTCGCCGACGGCGCCTGGAGCATCGACGGCACCCTCTCCGACCTCGACATCACCGTCCCCGGAGTCGAGTGGGAGGGACGCCCCTTCACCTACCTGCAGCGTCCGATGGCCGCGCCGACCGACAGCATCATCGCCGAAGCCGACCTGCACGGCCCTCGCACCGCACTGGTCCGCGCGTACGCCGACGCCAACCGACTCGACGTCGTCGAGGTGGACCCGCGGTCGGCGCGGATCGGATTCGCCGCCACCGGAACCACCTTCGACGCCCTGCGTCAGGCGTTGGTCGACCTCGGCGTCGACGAACCGGCGATGCACCGCGCCGGAATCCGGTTGCTGCGCATCGGCATGCCGACCCCCCTCGCCGCCGAACGGGTCCTCGAGTTCGCTGCCGGTCTCGAACGCCTCGTTGTGGTCGAGGACAAGGTTGCATTCGTCGAGACCCAGATCCGGGAGATCCTCTACGGCACCGACAGCACGCCGCAGATCCTCGGCAAGCGGGACGCGGACGGGCGGCCCCTGATGCCGATGGACGGTGAGCTGACCGCAGGCCGGTTGGCCGGACCGCTGCGCCGCGTGCTCCGCGGCGTCGTGGAGACGACGCGCGCACTGCCGCCGCAGCTGTCGCTGGAGGTGCTGCCCACCAATCGGACCCCGTACTTCTGCAGCGGCTGTCCGCACAACCGGTCCACGGCACTCCCCGAGGGGTCGATCGGTGGCGGCGGCATCGGCTGCCACACCATGGTCACCCTGTCGGACCGCGAGGACAGCAAGGTCACCGGCCTGACCCAGATGGGCGGCGAGGGCACCCAGTGGATCGGGCAGGCCCCGTTCACGGACATCCCGCACATGTTCCAGAACGTCGGCGACGGCACGTTCTTCCACTCCGGACAGCTCGCCGTCCAGGCGTGCGTCTCCGCGGGCGTCAACATCACCTACAAGCTGCTGTACAACGAGGTCGTCGCGATGACCGGCGCCCAGGACGCGCAGGGCATGCTGACGGTGCCGCAGCTGACCCACAAGCTGACGACCGAGGGCGTCAAGAAGATCGTCATCTGCGCCGACGAGCCCGAGCGGCACAACAGGAAGCAACTCGCCAAGGGCACGTTGCTGTGGCACCGCGACCGACTGGACGAGGCGCAGCGCATGCTCCGCGAGATCGACGGCGTGACGGTGCTGATCTACGACCAGCACTGCGCCGCCGACGCGCGCCGACAGCGCAAGCGCGGCACCCTCCCCCAACGCACGACACGTGTCGTCATCAACGAGGCGGTGTGCGAGGGCTGCGGCGACTGCGGCACCAAGTCGAACTGCCTGTCGGTGCAGCCGGTGGAGACGGAGTTCGGCCGCAAGACGCGGATCGACCAGACGTCCTGCAACACCGACTACTCCTGCCTCGACGGCGACTGCCCCTCCTTCGTCACTGTCGAGCAGGCGCCGGCGAAAGCGAAGGCCGGGAAGGCCAAGTCCGCCAAGAAGTCCCATCCGACACCGCCCGCGGTTCCGGACCCCACGCGGAGCGCGCCGACCGGAACCCAGAACGTGTACCTGGTCGGCATCGGCGGCACCGGCATCGTCACCGTGAACCAGGTGCTCGGCACCGCGGCCCTGCGCGCCGGCTACGAGGTGGAGTCGCTCGACCAGATCGGCCTGAGCCAGAAGGCCGGCCCCGTCGTCTCGCACCTGCGTTTCGGCACCGGCACACTGGAGCCGTCGAACCGGCTCACCCCGGGCAGCGCAGACGCGATCCTGGCGTTCGACCTGCTCACCACCGCGACTCCGAAGAACCTCTCGTTCGGCGATCCCTCGTCGACGGTCACGGTCGCGTCGACCAGCCGGACCCCGACCGGAGCGATGGTGTACGACAAGGGTGTTCGCTACCCCGAGGAGCAGCAGCTGCTGGACCGGGTCGGCGCCGTGTCCCGGACGGTGTCCTCGTTCGACGCGCTCGCCGCCGCACAGGAGCTGTTCGGCAACACGACATCCGCGAACTTCCTGCTGATCGGCGCTGCATACCAGTCGGGTGGACTGCGCATCCCGGCCGACGCGATCGAGGAGGCCATCGGCATCAACGGGGTCTCCGTCGCCACCAACCTCGCGGCCTTCCGCTGGGGACGCGTCGCCGTCGCCGACCCGGATGCGTTTCACGCCGCCACCGAGCACACGCCGCGGGCACCGAAAGCCGTTCCTGCGCAACTGCTGTCCGGGACAACGCTGGACGGTGAGGTCCGTCGCCTCGTCGGGCTGCGCGCCGCGGATCTGGTCGACTTCCAGTCCGAGAAGGTTGCCCTGCGGTATGTCCTCGCGGTGCAGGCGATCTGGGAGGCCGAGCGGGCCGTCACCGAACGCACGGACTTCAGCGAGGCGGTGGCCCGCGGCCTGCACAAGTTCACCGCGTACAAGGACGAGTACGAGGTGGCGCGCCTGCTCGTCGACCCCGAGTTCCTCGCGGACGTCGAGTCGCAGGTCGCCGGCGGTACCCGCCTGACGTACAAGCTGCACCCGCCCGCGCTGCGCGCCCTGGGCCGTAAGAAGAAGATCGGGTTCGCACCGAAGTCGCACGGGGCACTCAAGCTCCTTGCGAAGGGCAAGGTGCTCCGCGGCACGAAGCTCGACCCCTTCGGCTACGCCCACGTACGCCGAGTCGAGCGGGAACTGTTGGCGCACTATACCGAGACGGTGCGCGAGCTGGCGGCGACGCTGACCGTCGAGTCGTACGACCGGGCCGTCGAGATCGCGGCACTGCCGGACCTGGTACGCGGCTACGAGTCCGTCAAGCTCGGCAACGTCGAGACCTACCGCGCCCGCCTCCGCGAGCTCGGCGTCACCACGCCCTGACCCACCCCCGCCCCGAACCACAACCCACCCATGGCTGAAAGTGGCTTTCATCTCGCTGATGCGCATGAAAGCCACTTTCAGCCATATCAATCCGCAGGCGACTCTCCGCATCCCCTTCCGGCTGAACGTGGCGTCCATCTCGTTGAAACGAATGAACGCCGCGTTCAGCCAGTGGTGGTGGGTGCCGGATGAGGTGAAGGGTCAGCGGGTGGTGGGTGCGGAGACGTAGCGCGCCCGCAGCTGGTGCTTGACCAGCTTTCCGGTGGGCGTACGCGGCAGCGAGTCGGTGAAGTCGATGCTACGGGGTGCCTTGTAGTGCGCGACCCGCTCACGGACGTACTCCATGAGCTCTGCGGCAAGTTGGTCGCTCGGCTCCGTGCCCGGCTCCAACTGGACGACCGCCTTGACCTCCTCGCCCATCTCCTCGTTCGGCACCCCGATGACGGCCGCGTCGAAGACCAGCGGGTGCAGCGTCAGGACGTTCTCCGTCTCCTGCGGGTAGATGTTGACGCCGCCGGAGATGATCATGAACGCGGCCCGGTCCGTGAGGAACAGGAAGCGGTCCTCGTCCAGGTAGCCGATGTCGCCGCTGGTGGTCCACGTCGGATGGTCGGGGTGCGTCGCCTCCTTCGTCTTCTCGGGGGCGTTGTGGTACTCGAACGGGTGCTCGTCGCGTTCCCACCACACGGTTCCGATCTCCCCGGTCGGCAGTTCCACGCCGTCGTCGCCGCAGATGTGCACGATGCCGAGCACGCCGTCGTGGCCGACGGATCCGGGCTTCGCGAGGGCCTGCTCGCTGTTGATGAACGTGGCGCCGGACCCCTCGGTGGAGGCGTAGTACTCGTTGATCACCGGACCCCACCACTCGATCATCGACCGCTTGACCTCGGGCGGACACGGGGCCGCGGCGTGCACCGCGACCTTCATGCTGGAGACGTCGTACCGGTCGCGAACCTCGGCGGGCAGCTTGAGCATGCGCACGAACATCGTCGGCACCCACTGGCTCGCGGTGACGCGGTAGCGCTGGATGAGGTCGAGTGCCTGCTCGGCGTCGAACCGGTCCATCAGGATCACGGTGCCGCCGACGGACGTGATCGTACCGACGAAGCGCAGGGGCGCAGCGTGATAGAGCGGCGCGGGGCACAGGTACACGGTGTCGGCGTCGAACCCGTACAGCGGCGCGAACACCGCGGTGTAGGGGTCGGGAGTGTCGTGCACCTGACCGCCCGTCAGCTTCGGCTTGATGCCCTTGGGGCGGCCGGTGGTGCCGGACGAGTACAGCATGTCCTGGCCGCGCGGCTGGTCGGTGAGTGGTGACGCGTCGTACGCGGCGAGGGTCTGCTCGTAGTCCGCGAAACCGTCGAGTGCGCCGCCGAAGACGAGACGGCTGGTGACGTTCGGGAAGGCGTCGGGGGCAAGGTCGATCGCGTCGGCGACGTCAGCGGACACGATGAGGGTGCTCGCTCCGCAGTCGTTGACGACGTAGGCCGCTTCCGCGGGCGTGAGGTGCCAGTTGACGACGGTGATGTAGAGCCCGGACCGAACGGCCGCCCAGTACACCTCGAGCACCCTCAGGTCGTTCCCGGAGATCAGGGCCAGGTGGTCGCCGAGCTTCGCACCGGCTGCGCGCAGATACTTGGCGAGGCGCGTGGACCGCTCGTCGAGCTCGCGATACGTCAGTTGCTCGCCGGTGGCGGGCCGGATGATCGCCGGCTTGTCGGGCGTGCTGTCGACAAAGTTCCCCACGTACACGAGCGCCTCCTGAAGTGAACGTCAATTCTCAGTCGTTCATACCCCAGGAGGCGGCTCGCGTGGGTCGTTTCCCAATCAAATGACCCGACGGGTCGGATCATGGCCGCCGAAGCGTCAGAACCAGGCCGGGTCGACGTCGAGCAGTGTCCGGTCGAGGCTGTCCAGCAGGTCCAGCTGCGGACCGGTCCGGGGCAGCTCGTACCGGAAGAAGTACCGGGCCGCGGCCCGCTTGCCGTCGTAGAAGTCGCCCTCGGAGCCCTCGGCGGCGAGCAGTTGCTCCAGCCAGATCCACGCCACCACCATGTGCCCGAAGACCTCGAGGTAGGTGGACGAGTTCGCCAGTGCGACCTCGGGATCACCCGTACCCCAGAGCTTTCCGGTGGTCGCGGCCACGCGGCCCACGACGGCGCCGAGGAGGTCCGCGTACTCGGCCGCCGCCCCGCCGACGGCGTTCGCCCGCGCGATCGTCGCCCCCATCGTCTCGGCCAGCAGGGCGAGGCCGGAGCCGCCGCCCATCGTGACCTTTCGGCCGAGCAGGTCGAGCCCCTGGATGCCGTGCGTGCCCTCGTGGATCGGGTTCAGACGGTTGTCCCGGTAGAACTGCTCGACGTCGTAGTCGCGGGTGTAGCCGTAGCCGCCGTGCACCTGGATGGCGAGACTGTTCGCCTCGAGACACCACTGCGACGGCCAGCTCTTCACGATCGGGGTCAGGGTGTCGAGCAGCAGCGCGGCCCGCGAGGCCTCCTCGCCCTCCGCCGTCTCCTGGTCGTCGAAGAGCTTCGCGCAGTACAGACCGAGCGCCATCGCGCCCTCGACGTACGCCTTCTGCGCCAACAGCATTCGGCGCACGTCGGCGTGCCTGTCGATCCGGACCGGCGCGGACGACGGATCCTTGTCACCCGCGGCGCGGCCCTGGGTGCGGGTGGCGGCGTACTCCACCGACTGCAGGTAGCCCGCGTAGCCGAGTGAGATCGCGAGGAATCCGACACCGATCCGGGCCTCGTTCATCATGTGGAACATGTACGACAGGCCCTTGTTCTCCTCGCCGACCAGGTAGCCGACCGCCCCGGCCTCACCGCCGGGAGTGTGGGTGCCGTCGCCGAAGTTCAACAGCGTGTTCGTGGTGCCCCGGTTGCCCATCTTGTGGTTGAGGCCGACGAGTGTGACGTCGTTGCGCTCGCCTAGGGAGCCGTCCTCCTCGACCAGCTTCTTCGGCACCACGAACAGCGAGATCCCCTTGACGCCGGCCGGCGAGCCGGGAACCTTCGCAAGCACCAGGTGGACGATGTTCTCGGTCAGCTCGTGGTCGCCGCCCGAGATCCACATCTTGGTGCCGGTGAGCCGATAGGTGCCGTCGTCCTGGCGCACGGCCTTGGTGGTGATGTCGGCGAGCGAGGAACCCGCCTGCGGCTCGGACAGGCACATGGTGCCGAAGAACCGACCCTCGAGGATGGGCCGTACGAAGGTGTCGATCTGCTGCTCGCTGCCGTGTGCTACGAGGAGGTTCGCGTTGCCCACCGACAGGAACGGGTACGACGACGTGCTCGCGTTGGCCGCCTGGAACCACGCCATCGAGGCGCGCGCCAGCACCGCGGGCAGCTGCATGCCGCCGAGCGACTCGTCGAACTGTCCGGCGACGAGCCCGGCGTCGGCGAACACCTTCAGCGCCTCGGCGACCTCGGGGATCATCTCGACGCTGCCGTCGGCGCGCATGTGCGGCTCGTTCGCGTCGGCCTTCTTGTTGTGCGGGGCGAAGTGCTTGACCGCGATGTCCGCACTGAGGTCGAGGACCGCGTCGAACGTCTCGCGGGAGTGCTCGGCGAAACGCTTGCGTTCGGTGAGGGAGGTGACGTCGAGCCACTCGTAGAGCAGGAAGTCGAGGTCGCGACGGGACAGCGGTGCGGTGGTCATTTCGGGACACCTTCCTTTACTAAGCGCTCACTTAGTAGACCGTCGGTGGTGCATGATGTCAAGGCATCGCACCACCCGCAGAGAGGCTCCCATGAGCAAGCCATCCGCACCCGCGAGTTCTCTCGAGCGCGACGCACCCGAGGTGGACGTGCTGTTCACCGGCGTCACCTCGGATGTGGCGCGTCGCCTCATCGGGTCGGCCGTCGCGGCCTTCGCCGACCGCGGGTACCACGCGACCACCACCCGGCACATCTCCGAGGGCGCAGGCCTCAGCCCCGCCGCGCTGTACGTGCACTTCCCCTCCAAGGAGGCGATGCTGCACGAGGTGAGCCGCATCGGGCACATCGGCGTGCTCGACGCCATCCGCGCCGCGGCCGACCAGGCCGACACCCCGACCGACCGCATGCGCGCACTCGTGCGGACCTTCACCGCCTGGCACATCCGGTACCACACCGTCTGCCGGGTCGCGCAGTACGAGATCGGCGCGCTGACCGACGACCACTATCGGGAGATCGCCGACATCCGCAGGGAGACCGAGCATTTCGTCCGAGACGAGATCCAGTCCGGGGTCGACGCGGGCGACTTCACCGTCCCCTCGGTCCCGACCGCGGCACGCGCGATCCTGTCGATGGGAATCGACGTCGCCCGCTGGTACCAGCCCGGCAGGCGCACCGACCCCGACATCCTCGTCGAGCAGTACGCCGACCTCGCCGCGGCCATGCTCGGCGTCCCGGTCGCACACACACCGCCCGCCCCCACGTCCTAGTCTCGATTCCGTGACCCTCACCTTCACCGCCCTCGTCGCCCGCGAGTCCGACGGGGCCATCACCCTCACCGCCGACACCCTCGACGACAGCGCGCTACCCCCGGGCGAGGTGCTGATCCGCGTCGAGTACTCCAGCGTCAACTACAAGGACGCACTCGCCGTCACACCGCGCGGCGGTGTGGTCCGCGAGTACCCGATCGTTCCCGGCATCGACATCGCAGGCGAGGTCGTCGCCTCCGACTCCCCCGACGTCGCCGTCGGCGCGAAGGTCGTCGTGCACGGCTTCGACGTCGGCACCGCCCGGCACGGCGGCTACGCCGAGTACGCGCGCGTCCCCGCCGACCAGGTCGTCACGCTCACCTCGCTGACCACCCGCGAGGCCGCCCTCGTCGGCACCGCCGGGTTCACTGCTGCGCTGAGCGTGCAGGCCCTGCTCGACCGGGGCCTCACGCCGGACGACGGTGCCGTCGTGGTCACCGGCGCGTCCGGCGGTGTCGGCAGCGTCAGCGTCGACCTCCTGGCCGCCGCCGGGTTCGAGGTGGTCGCGTCGACCGGCAAGGAGTCCGCGCACGCGCTGCTCACGTCGCTCGGCGCCGCTCGCGTCATCGGGCGCCTGCCCGCCGACCCCGACGCGAAGCCGCGCCCGCTGGGCAAGGCACTGTGGGCCGCCGGCGTGGACTGCGTCGGCGGCGCCACCCTCGCGGACGTGCTGAGCACCGTGCAGTACGGCGGCGCGGTCGCCGCGAGCGGCCTCACCGGTGGCGCCGCGCTGCACACGACGGTGATGCCGTTCATCCTGCGCGGCGTCGACCTGCTCGGCATCGACTCTGTGCAGCTGCCGAACGACCGTCGGCGCGCGTTGTGGAGCCGGATCGAGTCGGACCTGCGTCCCCGGCACCTCGACGCCCTCACGGAGGAGGTCGCGGTGCGGGACGTCCCGGCGGCGCTGGATCGAATTCGCGGCGGCGGTCAGACCGGTCGCGCGGTGGTCAGGGTCGCGGGCGGGTTCTGACGGAGTCCCGCCGGGCCGGATGCCGGCCCGGCGGGTGCACTGCTCAGAGACCGAACGGCAGGGTTCCCGGCTGGAGGTAATAGCCGCTGCTACCTGCGGCGACGGTGCCCCAGGAGCCGAGAATCCAGTTGATCGCGTTGGTGATCATGCACGTTCCTCTCGTCGGTGTGTCAGTGATCATATTCAGGATCCCCCGCGCAGCCCGGCACCGTCGACCGACACTCCCACCGGTCGTGACAGGGTGGGGCCATGTGCGAATCCCACGACCTCGAATCGGCGGCCTCGGACGACCGTCAGGCCGACGTCGAGGCGGTCGTCCGCTTCCGCGCGGACCACGGCCTCGACCGGATCGTCGACGTCCACACCCACTTCATGCCGAAACGCGTGATGGACAAGGTCTGGGCGTACTTCGACTCGGCCGGTCCGCTGACCGGCGCGGTGTGGCCGATCCACTACCGGCACGACGAGGACGTCCGACTGGATCGGCTGCGGTCGTACGGGGTCTCCGCGTTCACGTCGATGATCTACCCGCACCGTCCCGACATGGCGGCGTGGCTGAACCAGTGGGCCGTCGAGTTCGCCGCCCGCAACCCCGACTGCCTGCACACCAGCACCTTCTACCCCGAGCCCGACGCGCCCGGCTACGTGGCCGACGCACTCGCGGCGGGGACACGGGTGTTCAAGTCGCACATCCAGGTTGGCGACTACGACCCGAACGACCCACTGCTCGACGAGGTGTGGGGGCAGATCCAGGACGCCGGGGTTCCGATCGTCATCCACTGCGGCTCCGGCCCCGCCCCGGGACGGTTCACCGGACCGGACCGGATCGAGAAGTTGATGGCCAGGTACCCGCGACTGCCGCTGATCATCGCGCACATGGGAATGCCGGAGTACGCGGCGTTCCTCGACCTGGCGGGCCGGTACGAGTCCGTTCTCCTCGACACGACGATGGCGTTCACCGACTTCATCGGGGACATGGCCCCGTCCGACCCCGCCGACGCGGACCGGCTGCGTGACCTCGGCGACCGGATCCTGTTCGGCAGCGACTTCCCGAACATCCCGTACCCGTACGTCCACGCCCTCGACGCCGTCGCCCGCCTCGGCATCGGTGACGACTGGGTGCGCGCCGTCTGCCACGACAACGCGGTGCGGGTGTTCGGGCTCTGACCGCCCGCGCCCGCCGGAAGCCGGCTCGGGGCGTCAGAAGAGCGTGAGTTCCTTGGAGTCGGCCGGCAGGTCGAACAACGTGGGCTCGGGCTCGGCTACGCGAGCAGGCCGGCGACGGATCTGCCGGGTCCTCTTCGCGGGGGACCCGGCGGCACCGGCAGGCGCGACGGCGCGGTCCACGACCGGACGCGGCGGCGGGGTGTGCGCGGCGGTCGCCGCGACGGCACGGGCCGCCTCACCGGCGAGCCGATCCGCTTCCTCGTTGTAGTGATTGCCGACGTGTCCTCGGACCCATCGGAACCGGACCGGTCCCGTCCGGGCGGCGAGGGCGTCGTCGATGTCGCGGATCAGGTCGACGTTCTTGACGGGGTCGCCGGAGGAGGTGCGCCAGCCCTTCTTCTTCCAGCCCTTGACCCATTCGGACGCGCACTTGATCGCGTACTGCGAGTCGGATTCGATCAGCAGCGGTTCGTCGCCCGGGTGGGCGAGGATCGCCTCGAGCAATGCACGCAACTCGGCGATCTGGTTGGTGCCCGACCGCTCACCACCCGACCGGCTCGGTCCGTGATGGTTGACCCAAGCCCAGCCGATCGCGCCACCTGGATTCCGCAGGCAGGAGCCGTCCGTACTGACGATGATCACGGACGCACACTTTACGGTGACGGGACGACAAAAGGTGCGGACGTGGCCAATCTCCCACCACCGTTTCGTGGATGGCGTCACTCCCCAGTGAAGACCGCCGGTCGCTTCTCCAGCATCGCCGCCACGGCCTCGTGATGGTCGCGGGTGTGATGTGCCAGCGCCTGCATCGCGGCGGACAGTTCCAGCAGCGATTCGAGGCTCTGGTGCTGCCCCTCACGGATCAGCTTCTTCGTCATCCGCAGCGCCTGCGGCGGGTTCACCGCGACCCGCTCCGCGAGTGCCCGCGCGGTCGGCAGCAGCTCGTCCGGTTCGACGACCCGCGACACGAGTCCCCAGTCGAGGGCGGTCTCCGCGTCGATCGCGTCGCCGGTGAAGGCCATCTCCGCGGCCCGCGCCAGCCCGACGGCCCGCGGAAGCAGCCAGGCTCCGCCGTCGCCGGGGATGATCCCGAGCTTGACGAAACTCTCGGCGAACTTCGCCGCCGTGGACGCCACCCGCATGTCGCACATGAGGGCGAGGTCGCAGCCGGCGCCGATCGCGGGCCCACCGACTGCGGCAATCACGGGAACCTCGCAGTGGTACAGCACCTTCGGGATGCGCTGGATGCCGCCTCGGTAACCGTCGCGCAGTTCGGCGGGGGCACCGCCGAACATGCCGACGCGGTCCCGCATGTGCTTGACGTTGCCGCCGGAGGAGAAGGCGGGGCCGTTCGCCGCGAGCACGACGACGCGGACCGTGCGGTCGGCGTTGACGGCGGCGACGGCGTCCTCGAACGCGGCGACCATGTCGGGTTCGGAGATGACGTTGCGGGTCTCGGGCCGGTTGAGGGTCCAGGTGACGATGTCGCCGTCCCTGCTGATCTCGATCGCGTCGCTCATGCCCTCACCCTAGGCACCTCCGGTGCCTGTGCGCCTTTTTGGTAGTGCGAGCTACCAGGAAGGCGCACAGGTGGCGGAGCCGCCTTGAGTGGCCAGGCCGGCGGCGAGACCGGGGTCGGCGGCGGTGGCGTCCCGCCAGCCGAGGTCGGCGAGCGCGACGGCGTACGGCAGCGTCGCGTTGGTCAGCGCGTAGGTGGAGGTGTGCGGGACCGCGCCGGGCATGTTCGCGACGCAGTAGAAGACGCTGTCGTGCACCCGGTACGTGGGGTCGGCGTGGGTGGTGGGACGGGTGTCCTCGAAGCAGCCGCCCTGGTCGACGGACACGTCCACCAGCACCGATCCGCGACGCATCCGTGACACCGCCTCGTTCGACACCAGCTTCGGGGCGCGCGCACCCGGGATCAACACGGTCCCGATCACCAGGTCGGCCTCGGTGACCGCCTGTTCGACGTCGTGCGCCGTCGAGACGATCGTCCGGACCCGACCGCGGTACTGCGTGTCCAGCTCGCGCAGCCGGGCGGGGTCGATGTCGAGGACGGTGACGGAGGCGTGCATGCCGACGGCCATCGCGGTCGCGTTCCGGCCGGCGACCCCGCCGCCGAGGACGACGACGTCTGCGGGCCGGACGCCCGGCACCCCGCCCATGAGGACGCCGGCACCGCCTCCGGGCGCCATCAGGTGGTAGGACCCGACCTGCGTGGCGAGCCGACCTGCCACCTCGCTCATCGGCGCCAGCAGCGGCAGCGAGCCGCCGGGCCCTCGGACCGTCTCGTACGCGATGGCGGTGGTGCCCGCCGCAAGCAGCGCATCGGTGCACTCCTGGGACGCCGCGAGGTGCAGGTACGCGAACAGCACCTGATCCGCGCGCAGCAGCGAATACTCCTCGCGAATCGGTTCTTTCACCTTGAGGACCAGGTCGCTGTCCTCCCACACGTCGGTGCGGTCGGGGGCGATCTCGGCGCCCGCCGCGCGGTAGTCGGAGTCGTACAGCGACGATCCGTCACCGGCGCCGGTCTCGACGAGCACCCGGTGCCCGTGCGCGACGAGTTCACGCACCCCGGCCGGGGTCAGGGCGACGCGGAACTCGTGGTCCTTGAGTTCGCGGGGGATCCCGATCCTCATGGTGGCCACCTCGATTCGGCGCAACCGGACGGCGCGGAGGGCGCCAACTCCAGTATGTGATCCCCGCGCGATCCGCCGGGCCTCCCACCAACAACTCTTTGGTCTCGATGCGGTGCGCGGTAACGCGGGCCGTTGTCGATCCGACAACAAACCGACCGTTGTCGTTTCTATGGGGGGAATTGTCTGCATGAGAAGGTCAGGAATCGTCGGAGCCTGCGTGATCGCGTTGACCGTGGGCATCGCACCGGGGGCCGGTGCGCTCGCTCCCTTCACCGGGACGGGCGACGCGGCACTGGCCGAGGCCGCCCGCCCGATCCTGGAGAGAGCACCCCACGACCAGGCGGGTGTCGCGTACATCGACGCCACCGGAGTCCGGTACGCCTACTTCGGTACCACCGAGGACTCCGAGTACGAGATCGGGTCGATCACAAAGACGTTCACCGCCGAGTTGTTCGCCGACGCCGTCGCCCGCGGCGAAGTCCGCGAGGACACCAAGGTCGGGGAACTTCTCCCGGTCGCCGGTACCCCGGTGGCCGACGTGGCGCTGGTCGAGCTGGCCGCGCACACGTCCGGCCTGCCGCAGTTCGCCATCGCCCCGAACATGGTGTTGGGCGGCATCCAATGGCAACTCGAAGGCAAGAACCCGTTCAGCTTCGACCGTGAGGAGCTCCTCGCCCACGCTCGCTGCGCGCCACTGCTGACGAGGGGCGCATTCGGGTACTCGACCCTCGGCTACGCCCTGCTCGGCGAGGCGGTCGCGGCGGCTGCCCACACCGACTACACGACGCTGCTGCGCGAGCGCATCGTCGAACCGCTCGGCATGAGCGACACCTGGCTGCCGCTCACCGCGAGCGACCTCCCTGCCGATGCGAGCACCGGCTTCGACGAGCAGGGCAGGCCGATGGACGCCTGGCCGATCGACGCCTACTCCCCTGCGGGCGGGCTCCGTTCCACAGTCCCCGATCTGACGCGCTACGCCCGGGCCCTGCTGGACGGAACCGCTCCCGGCGCCGAGGCGATGACCCCGCGCTGGGACCGGCCCTTCGGCGTGCGCAGCGCGATGTCGTGGGCGGTCATCTCACGCGACGGCCGCGAGTACACCGTGCACAGCGGCGGGACAGGCGGATTCGAGAGCGTCATCGTCCTGGACCGGGAAGCAGGCCGGGCGCTCGTCATCGCGACCAACAGGCTTGCAGGCCTCGAGAACGGCGCGTTCGACCTGCTGAAGACCCTGGGCGACTGATCGGTTGCCGAGGGCATGTCTCGCAATCCCTCTCGGATGCACCAGGTGCGCCGACAAGGGATCGGGAGGTATGCCCTATGGAAGCAGCCTGTCCAGCAACGGGTTCGAGAAGATCCGGTGCGGGTCGTGTGCGTTGTACGCGGCCCGCGCCGAGTCCCAGTCGTCGCCGTTCGGAACGCCCGCCCGGTAGGTGTCCGGGATGACCGAGTCGATGGTCTCGGCGTCCTGGAAGGCGGCGTCGTCGGTGAACGCCCAGCCCTTCGCCCATTCGGGCCGGAACGTGGCGTAGTCGCCGCTGTAGTTCGCACGCATGAACCGTTCCATCTCCCGGAAGTACGCGGACATACCGGGAGTGCCGGGCACTCCGACGACGTTCATCCAGATCGCGGTGTCCCATTCGGGGTGGTCCGGACGCGGGCGCAGTGCCGAGATGGTCGGCGGTCCGGACGTTTCCACCGTCACCTCGGACTGGTCGTCGAGGCCGCACAGTCGCACCTCGAAGGGGCCGTTGATCGGGTATCGGCCCTGCGCCTGGAGTTCCTGCTGCCGGGCGTGGTGCCAGGTGACGAACTCGTTGATCACGCGGGCGATGTCGGCCCGCTTCGTCAGGACGACGCCGCCGCCCGCCGTCATCCGCAGGGTGGTGGCGCGCAGGTAGAACAGGACGTCCTTGGACCAGCCCCACAGGTCGTGGCCGCCGGTGGCGGCAAGTCCGGCCTGGAAGGTCGCGAGCTGGGTCTGCCCGAACAGCGGGGTGGCCGACCCGACGCCCGCGACGATCTGTCCGAGCAGGTCGGTGAGGGGCTTCGGGATGGAGTCGGAGTACGGGTAGTTGTACGGGCCGGTCACCTCCCGCGACTGCGGCGGCTTGGTCGGCGTCGGTGTCCAGACCTTGAGGTAGGGGGTGTCGGTGAACGGGAACCAGATCGCCTCCACGCGGCCCGAACGGGCGACGAAGCTCTCGAAGGTGCGGCCCGGAGATCCGGCGGGGGCGAACAGTTCCCGCCAGGGGATGTCCGTGCTGGATTCGCAGCGCAGTCGGTAGTTCGGTCCGGCCTGCAGGGTGACCTCGGTGACGAAGGTGCGGCCGAGGTGGGTGAGGAGGGGCCGGATCGCGTCCTCGGCGCGAGTGAACTCCCGCAGCACGTACTCGCCGCGTCCGCCGTCCCACACGACGGCGGTCAGCCGGGTGATCAGGTTGCTGATGGAGCCGAAGGAGGCGCCGGGCAGGACGGTCTCGCCGTCGGCGGGCAGCGTCGCGCCGTGGGCGTCGATCGCGAGGATGCCGGCGATCGACAGTTCCCCGATGGCGGGCGAGTTGGCCCAGCCGAGGCCGTGGTCCTGGAGCGCCGTGAGCACGGCCGTGAGGAGCGCGCCTGCGCCTGCGGTCACGGTGGCGCGGCCGGGTTCGGCGGCGGCGTCGACGGTGACGTGATTCAGCCGGGTCAGCGTGTCGACGAGGACGACCTTCTCGACGTCCTGGCCGGGGACGAGGGTGAGCGGGCTCCAGCCGTGCATGGTGCCGCGTGGGCGCAGCCGGTAGCCGTTGGCGTGCGCCCAGTTCGCGAGCCGCACGACGTCCTTCGCGTCGGCGGGGGTACAGGTCCACACCTCGTCGAAGACGATCTCCTGCACCCAGTTCTCGTAGCCCTGCTGGAACAGCGGGATGCCGTCCGGGAAGGACGGTGGCGTCGGCAGGGTCACGCGCGGGTCGTCCGAGGACAGGGCATGGGCGGGGGTCCAGCCGACCGTGGTCAGTGCGGCCGCACCCGCGGCCGCGGCGAGGAAGTTCCGCCTGGACATGTCCGATGAAGTCATGCCGGACAAGATAGAGCAATTTCAAGGCCACTGGTATCGAAACTGCTCGCGGCGGTCCGGTCACACCACCATCGGCGTGTCCGCCGTGGTGTACTCGATCGCATTGGTGTTGCCCGAACTCCGCATTCGAGGAGACCCCGATGACCGACTCGAAGCTGGACGCCGACTCTGCCGAGGAGCCACAGCCGACCGCGCCGCGCCGCGGCTGGCCCGTGTTCACCGTCATCGCCCTTGCGGTACTCGTCTTCCTCGTCGGCGGCGCGGGTGGCGGCTTCCAGTCCAGGCTCGCCGAGGTGCAGAAGAACGACAACGCCTCGTTCCTGCCCGAGTCCGCCGAGTCCACGATCGCCGCGAACGAGGCGGCGCGGTTCCTGTCCGTCGAAACGATCCCCGGCTTCGTCGTCTTCCACCGTGACGGGCCACTGACCGACGCCGACCGTGCCGCGATCGCCGACGCGGCGAAGGCGGTCGCGGAGGTGAACGGCGTGGACGCGGCGGGAATGACGCCGCCGCAGTACTCGGCAGACGGCACCACCGCGTCGCTGTACGTCCCGCTGGTCGCCAAGTCCGACGGCACCACCGTCAACGGGGACGAACTGGCCGCCACCGAGCGGCAGGTCATGGATGCCGCGAAGGCCGCGGCCACCGCGGAGTTGGAGGTCCTCCCCGCCGGCCCGGGCGGCATCCTGGTCGCGTTCATCGAGGCGTTCGAGGGCCTCGACAGCACCCTGCTGCTCGCCGCCGTGCTGGTGGTGATCGCCATCCTGCTCGTCGTCTACCGCTCGCCGGTGCTGTGGATCTTCCCGCTGCTCTCGGCCGGGCTGGCGCTGGGACTGTCGTCGATGATCGTCTACTTCCTCGCCAAGGCCGAGGTGCTGACGCTGACCGGCCAGAGCCAGGGCATCCTGATGGTCCTCGTCCTCGGCGCGGGCACCGATTACGCGCTGCTGCTGATCGCCCGCTACCGCGAGGAACTGCACACCTTCCCCAACCGGTTCGACGCGATGATCCGGGCGTGGCGGGAATCCGCGCCTGCGATCACCGCGTCCGCCGCGACGGTCGTCCTCGGACTGCTCTGCCTCGGCTTCTCCGAACTGAACTCGAACCGGGGCCTCGGCCCGGTCGCCGCGATCGGCATCGGCTGCACCTACCTGGTCATGATGACCTTCCTGCCGGTCGCCCTGGCCGTGGCGGGCCGGTGGGTGTTCTGGCCCCGGGTCCCGCACCCCGATCACGCTGCCGACCTCGCCACCCACGGCATGTGGGGCCGCATCGCGACCGCCGTCGGGCGCCGCGACCGTCCCGCCTGGATCGGCGCGACCGCCCTGCTCGTCGTGCTGTGCGCAATCGGCATCGGCAGCCTGAACACCGGCGGACTGACAGCCGGGGAGAACTTCACCACCAAACCCGACGCCGTCGTCGGGCAGGAGATCTACGACGAACACTTCGATCCCGGCACCGGCGCCCCGGCCGTCGTCGTGACGAACGCCGACCAGGTCGACGCGGTGATCGCGGCCGCCGAGGCCACCCCGGGCGTCGCAGCCGGGCCCGGTGCGGTGTGCCTGCAGGTCGACTACGCCAAGCTCGCCGACCTGGCGCGGCTCGGCGCCGGAGGAGGCGCCCCGGCCCAGTCAGGTTGCCCACCAGATGTTCTCACCGTCGCGCCGATCGACGGTCGCACCGTCGTGAACGTGACCCTCGCCGACGGCTACGACACCCCGGAGGCGCTCGCCACCGTCGAACGCCTCCGCGAGAACCTCCACGCGATACCCGGCGCCGATGCCCTGGTCGGCGGCAACACCGCGGCCACCGCGGACGTGCAGGCCGCGTCCGTCCGGGATCGCAACGTGATCATCCCGATCGTGCTCGCGGTCATCTTCGTCGTCCTGGCACTGCTGCTACGGGCGCTGCTCGCGCCGGTGATTCTCATTGCGACGGTGGTTCTTTCGTTCGCAGCAACCCTAGGGGTCTGTGGATTCGTCTTCACCCACGTCTTCCACTTCGCCGCAGCGGACGCGTCCTTCCCACTGTTCGCGTTCGTCTTCCTCGTCGCGCTCGGCATCGACTACAACATCTTCCTGATGACCCGGGTGCGCGAGGAGGCCTTACAGCACGGCACCCGCTCCGGCGTGCTGCGCGGACTGGCGGTCACCGGCGGCGTCATCACCTCGGCCGGGATCGTCCTCGCCGCGACCTTCGCCGTCCTCGGGGTACTTCCCCTGGTCCCGTTGGCCCAGGTCGGGTTCGCCGTCGCGTTCGGCGTCCTGCTCGACACGATCGTCGTGCGCAGCGTGCTGGTTCCGGCGCTGTCCCACGACATCGGGCGCTCGATCTGGTGGCCGTCCGCACTGGCCCGCGGCGAACGCTGAGAAACAGACCGGACGCTCGGTCCAGAGTCCGTCCGGTACGACACGCCGACGCGACGCGCCCGACTTGACCGAAGGTTGTGCGCAGCCCGCCTCACTGAGGCACACTCGAAGGCTGTCACCACCTTCCGTCGGGGGAATTCCACACGAAAAGGAGTGTCATGCAGCACTATTCGAAATCGAGGCGTCTCAGACGCCTCACCTTCACAGCGCTCTCCGCGCTTCTCGCCTCCGCCGCCGCCGTCACCGTTCCCGCCACCGCGAACGCCGACATCACCCCCACCACCTTGATCAACGGCGTCCTGTCCACCGTCGGCGGCTGCCAGAGCCCCGTCCGTGACGCCATCGTCGGCTGCACCCGCCTGGAAACCCTCACCACCCAATTCCCCGTCGTCCTCGACATCAACCAACTCGGGACGAACATCGTCGTCCTCGGCGCCGGCCTGCACGCCGACGGAACGATGCGGCCCGTGCTGATCTCCCGCCTGCAGGCCGCACTCCAGGTGGCCCGCCGCTACCCGCTGTCCCCGATCATCGTCTCGGGCGGTGTGCCGAAGAACGGCGTCACCGAGGCCGGTGCCATGCGCGGCTGGCTGATCGCGAACGGCATCCCCTGGTTCCGGATCACCGAGGAGAACACCTCCCGGTCCACCGTCGAGAACGCCCGCAACACCAACGGCATCCTCGCCGGACGCGGCGCGACGAGCGCCGTAGTCGTCACCTCCCCCGACCACCTGCAGCGCGCGATGGTCGACTTCCGCACCGCCGTCGCGGGCCGGATCCCTGTCGCGGGGGTGGTCGCACCGTTCTGACCGTGCGAGGCAAGGTCCGGATGCGGTCTCGATTCGATGAATCGTCAGCCGTGCCGCGAACAGCGATGGCAGCCTGAGATCATGACTGCCAACGCACGTCGGGGTGATCGCTGATGGCACGGCCGGTACGGGTGGTCGTCCTGGGCGCGGGGTCGTGGGGGACGACCGTGGCGTCACTGGCCGCACGGAACACCCCGACGCTGCTGTGGGCAAGGGACGCGGATTCCGCCGACGAGATCAACACCGAGCACCGAAACACCCGCTACCTCGGCGATCACCCGCTGCGGGCCGACCTGCGGGCGACGTCGGACATCGTCGAGGCTGCGCACGAGGCCGACGTCCTCGTCGTCGGTGTGCCCTCGCATGCCGTCCGGGAGACCCTGAACGAGATCTCCAACGAGGTGCGCGCCTGGGTGCCTGTGTTGTCGCTGGCGAAAGGGCTCGAACCGGGAACCCGGCAACGGCCGACCGAGGTGATCGCCGAATGCCTGCCCGGGCATCCCGTCGGGCTGCTGGCCGGCCCGAACCTGGCGAAGGAGATCCTGGCGGGCATGGCCGCCGCCTCGGTCGTCGCGACGCAGGACGAGCGGGTGGCCACCGCGCTGCAACCGCTGTTCGCGTCCCCGGTGTTCCGGGTGTACCGCAACACCGACGTCCTCGGCTGTGAACTCGGGGGAATCCTGAAGAACATCGTCGCGATCGCGTCCGGCATGGCCGACGGTCTGGGCGTCGGCGACAACACCCGCGCCATGGTGCTCGCGCGCGGTCTCGCCGAGATGATCCGGCTGGGCGAGGCGATGGGTGCACATCCCCGGACGTTCTCCGGACTGACGGGGGTGGGGGATCTGATCGCCACCTGCATCAGTCCCAGCTCACGGAACCGGAGGGTCGGCGAGTACCTGGCGAAGGGCATGACGACCGAGCAGGCCGTCGCTGAGCTCGGGCAGGTCGCCGAGGGGGTCAAGACCGCGCCGACGGTGATGGAGCTGGCCCGCGACCACGACGTGGAGATGCCCATCGCGTCGGAGGTCGAGGCCGTCGTCGCCGGACGCCGCACCCCCGAGGAGGCCTACCGCGGACTGCGGCACGTCGAGCCGGGGGACGAGGAAGACCTGGCCTGAGCCCGCGCATTCGACGCCAACGGGCCGTTGCCGGTATCCGCGCTGGGCGGATGCCGGCGACAACGGCCCGTTCGAGCGCGATGTCCCTGTGCATCAGCCCTGCTGGGCCGGTCCGCCCAACGAGGAGCCGAAGTCGACAGAACCGAAGTCGGGTGTGATGCGCACCTGGAGGCCCGACGGATTCCAGTTCACGCTGTCGTCACCACCGGCGAGATCGAAGCTGGTACCGGTGTCGTAAACGGCTCCGTACGGCGCGGTCTGCGGAACACGGTAGGTGACGACGAACTCGAGCCATCCCGCTGTCGAGGGGACCGACCAGCCCGCACCGGACGCCACCACCGTGACGACGCCTGCACCGACCTCGGGAGTTACCGGGATCAGCTGGTAGCTGAGATCGCCTCCACGGATCGCAAGCGTCGCGCCGACGAACTCGAAGCCTGCCGGCACATGATCGGTGACGCGGGTGAGGATCCGGTCGTCACCCTCGCGGGTCAGGAACAAGTTGTGAATGGTGATTTCTGCGCCCGGAGCGGCAGACACGGCCTTGCCCGATCCTGACGAACCCTTCTGGACGTAGATGTTGTCGAAGGTCGTGCCAACGGCCGGACCCGAACTGGTGTCTTGCGCGGCGATTGCGGTGCCCGCCCCCGCTGCGAGGCCGCTGGTAAGCAGGGCCGAGGCGAGAACCAGGGAAGCGAATCGTCGTCGTGAAACACGAGACACGTGTACTCCGTTCGGTAGGGATCGAACGCGGCACCTCGGTGCCATGTCACCCCCGGCCCCGCCCGCGCCGGACCAGCGTATGGCCGATCGACCGGTCCGGGACGGAAATGCGAATACCGTTGTCGCACCAGTTGAAGCGTGAAACACCACGCGGCGAGCGCGTCCTCGTTTTCGACGCGAACGGGCCGTTGCCGGGGTCCGCACTCGGCGGATGCCCCGACAACGGCCCGTTCGACGCTCAGCTGGAGAAGATGGAGTTTCCGGAGCCGACGAGGTTGAGCTTGACGCCCATCTCCGGCCACTCGAGCTCGGCCATGCCGTCGACCTCGAGGGCGAGGCCGCTGTCGAAGACGCCCGGGGTGAAGTTGAGGTCCTTCACCGAGTAGGTGACCTCGAACGTGACGGACTTGTTGCCGATGGCCGAGACCAGCCAGCCTGCGGCGTTGCTGACCACGGTTCCGACGTCCACGGACGCGGCAGCGTCGACGGAAGAGGTCACCATCTGGCCGTCCTGCCAGGCCGTGACCTTGGCGGACCCCTCGACGTAGAGCAGCCCGATGGGGTTGAGGTCGACGAGTCGCTTGATCAGCCGGTCGGGGCCGTCGGAGGCGGAGATAGTGGTGCGGTAGGTGACCTCGCCGTCGATCGCGATCGAGTTCACTCCGACGATCGACTTCGTGATGGAGAGGTTGTCGACCTTCACGGTGGCCGAAGCCGGGATGTCCGGGACGCTCGCGCTCGAACCGAAGTCGCCCAGGATCGAGGACTGCGCAGAGGCGGTGGTCGCGGTGGCGAAGAGGCCGCCGGCGAGCAGCGTGGTGGCAGCGGCGACGGATACGACACGACGCAACGTGGTACGGGACATGCAGGATCTCCATTCATTCGGGTGGGCGCGCCGCGCATCGGTCCCCGGTCTCGACGAACGTGCGTCGGGTCATCGTAAGAATGCGGACCGATTCCCGCTGGAGAATCAAAAATGTTGTAGGACTGAGCTTTTCGGATGCCCATAGGGCCGTGTTGTGCTGGACGAGAGCCGCCTCATCACACACATCGCCCGGACACGCGCTTCCGTTTCACCCGAACCGTCGCACGCCACCCCGCCCGGCGTCGCGCCTTTCGACGAGAAAGGGGCCGCCCGGCACACGCCGGACGGCCCCTCGTCGTCGAGTTGTCAGCTGCCGTTGGCCACGACGCCGCTGATCACGTCGGCCACGAATCCGGCCGGATCCTCGATGATCGCCGAGCCCGCCGAACCGGTGGTCCCGCCTTCGCCGTCGGAGGACCCCAGGCCGAGACCGGCGGATCCGGTGGCCGCGCCCTCACCCAGGTTCGGCGTGCGGATGGTCGCGAACACGCCCATCGGGTCCCAACCCTGACTGGTCGCGAAGAACTGGACGTCGAAGCCCAGGCCGCTGTCGAGAGCAGCGCCGATCTGAGCGTTCGCGGGCACCAGATAGGTCGCCTCGAACGTCACGGTCTTCGAGCCGGTGGTCGAAATCAGCCAGCCCCCGGGGTTGCCCACCTGGACGTAGTTGCCCTCGATGTTGACCTCCGGCGTGACACCCTCGGTCTTCTGTCCGCCGATCAGGTGCCAGGCGTTGATGGTCGCGCTGCCCTCGACGTACTGGAAGCCGGCAGGGTGAACGTCCTTGATCTTGGTGATGTAGCGGTCGAGGCCGCTCGGGACCGTGAACGTGGTCCGGAACGTCACCTTCTGGCCGGGCGCGACTTTGCCGTTACCGACGACCTGCTTGGTCACCGAGATGTTGCTCGTGGTCTTGGTGGCAGCGTGCGGCTTCTGCTCGGCGGCGGCCGCCGAGAACCCACCACCGAGGAGGTCGGACGCCCCGGCGGCAGTTGCGGCACCCGCACCGACCAGGAGGCCACCGGCGATCAGGGCGGTAGCGGTGGCGACAGATGCGGCGCGGCGCATCGACTTGCGTGACATGCAGATCCTCCGGAGACAGTGAAACGAGCGGGCACGGCGGTTTGCTGGAGTGATGCCAGGTGTCCGCCACCTTCGCACCCGTTATATAAGACAAGCGTCCAGTTTGGTAATTGCGACACGCTTGTTGCACAGCCTCACGAACCCGCCTATGGTGGCGGCCATGACGCGCATTCTCGTAGTTCGCCGCCGCAGCGGGGTCTGATCCGGACCGACCCCTCGTTGCGGGTCGTAGAGCTACGCGTTGGTCCTCCCTTCATTCCAGGAAGACCACCCCCATGAATGCCTCGTCGAACACCACTCACGCTTTCGCCACCGCCGCAGACCCCTTCTCGGTCCGGTTCGGCATGCCGCTGCCCGCCGAGATGCGCGCCGAGTGCGCCGGGATGAGCTGGCGCACCTTCCTCGCCACCTACTCCTCGTCGGGCGGCCCGATCCGTTCCGGTCGCTGGTCGACGACCCCGCTCGGCGCAGGGAACAGCGAGTTCCGGGCGACCCTCGCGATCGGTGACGTCATCACGCAGGCCACCGCGACCGCGTGCGGCCCGGTGTCCGCGCTGACCTCGATGCTGTACGAGGCCGGCTTCCAGATCGAGATCCTCTCCTTCCACCAGTTGCGCATCGCCGCCGACCGGACCGCGACCGTGCTGTTGTGCGAGCACGACGGCCGGCGGCACTGGGCGATCGGTTTCGGCTCCGATGCCACCGAGTCGTCGATCGAGGCGATGATCGCGGGCGCCAACCTGCTCCACGGCTGAGGTCGGCACCGGCGACGCGCCCACGGACCCGCTCCGCCTGCACCCACGCTCGCCCGCTCCTACAGTGAGATCGGCACCCTCCGATTCACCCGTGTAGGCACTTCGGCAGGAGCAAACCGATGACTGCGACCACGTCCGGCGAGGTCCACACCGCGCCCGTGCCCACCCTTCTCGCCGAGCTCGGAGTCGACGCCGACCGGGGGTTGTCGGATACCGAGGTCGTGCGTCGTCGCACCGAGCACGGCGAGAACGTGCTGCAGGAGGAGGCGGGCGCGTCGGCGCTGCGGAAGATCGTCCGACTGCTCGCCGACAAGATGACGCTGGTGCTGGTGGTCGCGGCCGCGGTGAGCGCACTCGTCTCCAAGGAATGGGAGACACCGGTCGTCATCCTCGCGGTGATCACCCTGAACACGGTGCTCAACTACGTGCAGGAGACCCGCGCGGAGGACAGTCTGCAGGCACTGCGGGACATGTCGGTCGCGCAGTCCCGGGTCCGGCGCGACGGCCGTGAGCAGCAGGTTCCCCGAACCGAACTGGTCCCGGGTGACATCGTGCTGTTGGAGGCGGGTGACGCGGTCCCCGCCGACGGCCGGATCGTCGACGCCGCGCGCCTGCAGGTGGCCGAGTCCGCGCTGACCGGTGAGTCACAGCCGGTCGACAAGACCGTCGACGCGCTCGACGATCCCGATCTGCCGATCGGGGACCGCGCCAACATGCTGTACATGAACACCGAGGTCACCCGCGGGCGCGCGGCGATGGTGGTCACCGGAACCGGGATGGACACCCAGATCGGTGCCATCGCCACGCTGCTCGGGGACGCGGGCACCGACAAAACACCCCTGCAACGCCGGATCGACCAGCTGGCGACACTGCTCACGGTGATCGCCCTGGTGGTCGTCGTGATCGTGTTCGCCCTGGGCCTCGCCCGCGGCGAGTCGTGGTCGGACCTGCTGCTGACCGCCGTCTCGCTCGCCGTCGCGACGATCCCGGAGGGGCTGACGGCGGTCGTCGCGTTCACACTCGCGATGGGCGCATCGCGGCTCGCGAAACGCGGCGCGATCGTCAAGCAGCTCGCAGCCGTCGAAACGCTCGGCAGCACGACGCAGATCGCGACCGACAAGACGGGCACGCTGACCCTCAACGAGATGACGGTGCGCCGCCTCGAATCGGCGGGGCAGAGATTCCGCGTCACCGGTGAGGGCTATTCGACGACCGGCACCTTCCTCTCCGACGGCGAACAACCGGTACCGGACATGCGGCGCGGCTTCCTCGCGATGGCGCTGTGCAACGACGCGTCCGTGACCGAGGGGACGCTGGTCGGGGATCCGACCGAAGGTGCGCTCGTGGTGCTGGCCGAGAAGGGCGGGATCGACGTTCCCGGGGCGCGCCGGGCACATCCGCGGCTCGCCGAGGTCCCCTTCGACTCGGCCTACAAGTTCATGGCGACCTTCCACACCACCGTCACCCCCGAAGGCGACGAACGGGTCCGCTGCTACGCGAAGGGTGCCCCCGGTGTCCTGCTCGCCCGCGCGGATCGGGTCCGGGTCGGCGACACCGACCGCCCGCTCACCGACGACGACCGCGCAACGATCGCCGAGGCGGTGGACGCGATGGCCCGCGAGGGCCTGCGCACGCTGATGGTCGCGGGCCGCACGCTCGACGGCCTCCCGGACGACGCGGACGCGCTGCAGGAGTCCGTCAGCGACCTCGCCGTGTACGCCGTCGTCGGCATCCTCGACCCGCCGCGGCCCGAGGCGCGGGAGGCGATCGAGGTCGCGCACGAGGCGGGTATCGAGGTGCACATGATCACCGGCGACCACCTGACCACCGCGTCGGCGATCGCCCACGACCTCGGCATCACCGGCGACTCCGTCTCCGGAACCGACCTCGACGACCTCGGCGACGGCGAGTTACAGAACAGCGCAGCACATTTCGGGGTCCTGGCCCGGGTCGCGCCGGAGCACAAGATCCGGTACGTCGAGGCGTTGCAGACGGGCGGCAACGTCGTCGCGATGACGGGCGACGGCGTCAACGACGCTCCCGCCCTCAAGCAGGCCGACATCGGTATCGCGATGGGGATCACCGGTACCGACGTGTCCAAGGGCGCCGCGAAGATGATCCTCACCGACGACAACTTCGCCACCATCGTCGCCGCTGTCCGCGAGGGGCGCGGGATCTACGAGAACATCGTCAAGTTCGTGAAGTTCCAGCTCACGACGGCCTGGGGTTTCGTGCTGATCTTCCTCGCCGCAGGCGTGTTCGGCATCGCTGGCGGCGCACCCTTCACCGCGCTACAGATCCTGTGGGTCAACATCATCATGGACGGACCACCCGCCCTCGCCCTCGGCGTCGACCCGACGGACCCGGACATCATGAAGGAGAAACCGCGCCGGCCGAACGAGCCCCTGCTGACCCGGAACCGCATTCTGCGCATCCTCACCCTGGGTGTCGTCATGGCGGTCGGAACCATCCTGGTTCTCGAGTTCGCGGACGACGTCTTCCCGGAGGATGCCGACAATCCGCTGTTCGCAACGACACTCGCGTTCACGACGTTCGTCTTCTACCAGGTGTTCAATCTGCTCAACGTGCGCTCGGACCGCGGTTCGGTGTTCTCCGCCCAGACGTTCACCAACCACACCATCTGGGTGGCGCTCGTGGCGGTCGTGGTGCTGCACGTCGCCGTCGTCAACGCCGGGTTCCTCCAGGACCTGTTCGACACCACCGCGCTCACGGGTGAGCAGTGGGCGTTCGCGATCGCCGTCGCCGCGTCGATCGTGGTCGTCGAGGAGATCCGCAAGGCCGTCGTCAGGATGGTCTGGCGATGACCACCCGGATACTCACTGGTCCCGATCCGACGCCGGGAATACACTCGCGCAATGACCGTCCACGTGCCACCGAAGTCGTTGTGGCCGTGGATCGCCCAAATCGGACAGGGGTGTGGGGGCTTCGTGACTAGCCGCAAGAAACTGCTCGGGATTCGTGACCTCCCGGGGCCGTCGTGCTGACCACACTCGTCAGAACGTATCTGTCGCGGTACCGCCGCCACCTCGTCGCGATCGTGTCGCTGCAGTTCGTCGCGACGGCCGCGATGCTGTACCTGCCGACGCTCAACGCCGACATCATCGACAACGGCGTCGCGAAGGGCGACACCGAATACATCCTGAGGATCGGCGGATGGATGCTCGCCGTCACCCTCGTGCAGATGCTGTGCACCGTGGTCGGGCAGTTCTTCGGAGCCCGCGCCGCACTCGGGGTGGGCCGCGACATCCGGCACGACCTCCTGCACCGGGTGAACAGCTTCTCCGCGCGCGAGGTCGGGACGTTCGGCGCGCCGTCGCTGATCACCCGCGCCACCAACGACGTCCAACAGATCCAGCTGCTGCTGGTCATGAGCGCCGCGATCCTGGTGATGGCACCGATCATGTGCATCGGCGGCGTGGCGATGGGCGTGCACGTCGCACCCGGACTGTCGTGGATCCTGGTGGTGGCCGTGCCCATCCTGGGCGTCGTGATGGCCATGATCATCCGCGTCATGATCCCCGGCTTCCGTGCGATGCAGACGCGCCTCGACGACGTGAACCGGATCATGCGCGAACAGATCACGGGCATCCGGGTGGTCCGCGCGTTCGTGCGTGAACAGCACGAGATCGATCGGTTCGCGGTCGCGAACGACTCTCTCGCCGACGCCGGACTGCGGGTCGGACGCATGATGGCGCTGATGTTTCCCGCGGTCCTGCTGATCTCGAACGTCACCATCGTTGCGATCATCTGGTTCGGCGGTCACCAGGTGTCCGACGGCACCGTCGAGATCGGGGCCCTGACCGCGATGATCTCGTACGTCATGCAGATCATGATGTCGGTGATGATGGCGTCGTTCCTCGCGATGATGGCGCCGCGTGCCGCGGTGTGCGCCGAGCGGATCTCCGACGTCCTGGACACGCAGACGTCGGTCGCGCAGGCCACCGACCCGGTCGGGTTCACGGGCGATCCGGCGCGGGTCGAGTTCCGCGGCGCCGAGTTCCGCTACCCGGGCGCGGACACCCCGGTCCTGGAGGGCCTGACGTTCCGGGTGGAGCCGGGCACCACCACCGCGATCGTCGGGTCCACCGGATCCGGCAAGACCACCCTGATCGGCCTGGTCCCCCGGCTCGTCGACGCCACCGCCGGCCAGGTGCTCGTGGGCGGCACCGACGTCCGCGACCTCGACCCTGCCGCGCTGCGGTCCGCGATCGGGCTGGTGCCGCAACGCGCCTACCTGTTCTCCGGGACGATCGGGTCCAACGTGCGGCACGGCCGCCCCGACGCCACCGACGACGAGGTGTGGGACGCCCTCCGCATCGCGCAGGCCGAGGACTTCGTCCGCGCCATGCCGCAGGGACTGAACACCCCGGTCGCGCAGGGCGGCACCACCGTCTCCGGTGGGCAGCGGCAACGCCTGGCCATCGCCCGCGCACTCGTCCGCAGGCCGGCCGTGTACCTGTTCGACGACGCGTTCTCCGCGCTGGACCTGGCCACCGACGCCCGGCTGCGGGCGGCGCTGCGTCCCGAGACGAGGGAGTCCGCGGTGATCATCGTCGCGCAACGGGTGTCGACGATCATGGACGCCGACCAGATCGTCGTCCTCGACCGCGGTCACGTCGTCGGGCTGGGCAGACACGACGAACTGGTCGACACCTGCCCGACGTACACCGAGATCGTCGAGTCCCAGCTCGCCGTGCAGGAACAGTCGTGACGGGCCCCCGGGGGCCGATGGGCGCCCCCTCACAGACGAAGGCGCGGTCGTTCGGCCCGTCGATCAAGCGGCTCGCACGGCTACTGCTCACCTACCGCGGTTTCATGGTGACCATCCTGTCGGCCACGGTCGTCGGGGTGGTTCTCAACGCGTTCGCACCCCGCGTCCTCGGGCACGCCACCGACCTCGTCTTCAACGGCGTCATCGGCGGCATGCTCCCGGCCGGCGTCACGAAGGACCAGGCGGTGACGGCGCTGCACGAGCAGGGCCAGGGCACGTTCGCCGACATGGTGAGCTCGATGGACGTCACCCCCGGCGTGGGCGTGGACTTCACGGCCGTCGGGCGCACCCTGCTCGTCGTGCTCGCGCTGTACGTGGGCGCGTCGGTGCTGTCGTGGATCGGCGCCTACCTGCTGAACATCGTCGTCGTCGGAACGATCCGCCGACTGCGCGCGGACGTCGAGGCGAAACTGCACCGGCTGCCGCTGCGCTACTACGACACCACCCCGCGCGGAGACCTGCTCAGCCGCGTCACCAACGATCTCGACAACCTGTCGCAGAGCCTCCAGCAGACCATCGCGCAGCTGCTGAACTCGGTGCTCACCGTGGTCGCGATCCTGGCGATGATGTTCTGGATCTCCCCGATGCTCGCCCTGATCTCGCTCGCCACCGTCCCTCTCGCGATCGTCGCGACGGCACTGATCGCGAAGCGGTCCAAGCCGCACTTCCTGGCGCAGTGGTCGTCGACGGGCAAGCTCAACTCACAGGTGGAGGAGGCGTTCACCGGTCACGAGCTGGTGCAGGCGTTCGGCCGCCAGGCCGCGGTCGAGGAGGAGTTCGACGCCCGCAACGAGAAGCTCTACGAGTCGAGCTGGCGGGCGCAGTTCATCTCCGGCATGGTGCAGCCGGCGATCATGTTCCTCGGCAACATCAACTACGTGGCGATCGCCGTCGTGGGTGGCCTGCAGGTGGCGTCCGGCTCGCTGAGCCTCGGCTCGGTGCAGGCGTTCATCCAGTACTCGCGCCAGTTCACGATGCCGCTCACGCAGATCGGTGCGATGTTCAACCTCCTGCAGAGCGGTGTCGCCTCCGCGGAGCGCATCTTCGACATCCTCGACGCCGACGAGCAGGTCTCCGACCCGACGCACCCGCAGACCCCGGACACGAACTGCGGCCGGATCGAGTTCGACGACGTGTCGTTCCGCTACGTCCCTGACAAGCCGCTCATCGAGAACCTCACGCTCTCCGCGGAACCCGGGCACATGGTCGCGATCGTCGGGCCGACTGGTGCGGGCAAGACGACGCTGGTGAACCTGATCATGCGGTTCTACGACGTCGACTCCGGGACCATCCGCGTCGACGGGGTCGACTCGCACGCGATGACGCGGGACGACCTGCGCGAACGCACCGGCATGGTGCTGCAGGACTCGTGGCTGTTCGGCGGCACGATCTACGAGAACATCGCCTACGGCGACCCGTCCGCGTCGCACGAGGAGGTGATGGAGGCCGCGGAGCTGAGCCACGTCGACCACTTCGTGCGGGCACTGCCGGACGGCTACGACACGGTGCTCGACGAGGAGGGCGGCGGCGTCAGCGCCGGTGAGCGCCAGCTGATCACGATTGCGCGCGCGTTCCTCGCCAAGCCGGTGATCCTGATCCTCGACGAGGCCACGAGTTCCGTCGACACCCGCACCGAACTGCTGATCCAGCAGGCCATGGCGAACCTGCGCACGGACCGGACGAGTTTCGTCATCGCGCACCGGCTCTCGACGATCCGCGACGCCGACGTCATCGTCGTCATGGAAGACGGCCACATCGTCGAGCAGGGCACCCACGACGAACTTCTCGCCGCGCGCGGCGCCTACCGCGACCTGTACATCAGCCAGTTCACCGGGCCGATCGAGGAGGATCCGGAGGTCGTCGTAGTGCACGGCGGCTGACGCCGCCCGCTCCGCCAATCGTTCCCGGTTCCCCGGGGGTTCCCTGATGTCACATCGAGGGTCGTGAGGTGACCCGATGTGACATCAGGGAACATCGCGCTTCTGCCGACGAACCGATCAGGAATCGAGAAGCGGCCCCGGCCGGCCCGTCGTAGCGTGGCTGTCATGAACGCAACCAGCGAAAACACAGGGTTCTCCGCCGACGAGAAGGCCGCGATGAAGCAGCGCGCCGCAGAGCTGCGCTCGACCAAGGGCCTCAAGGGTGCCGCGAAGCAGGCCCGCGAGCTCGAGGCGTGCGTCGACGCGATCGACGCACTCGCCGGGATCGACCGCGAAGTTGCCACGACCTTCCACCGGATCGTCGGAGAGGAGGCTCCCGACCTGCGACCGAAGACGTTCTACGGGTTCCCGGCCTACGCGGACACCGACGACAAGGTCGTCATGTTCGTGCAGCCCAAGTCCAAGTTCGACACCCGGTATCCGACGGTGAACTTCGACGAGAAGGCCAACCTGGACGACGGCGACATGTGGCCGACGTCGTTCGCGGTCGTCGCGGTGACGGACGTGGTGGAGACGCGGCTCCGCGCCCTCGTCAAGCAGGCCGTTTCCTAACGGTTCAGGACATCACTCGACCGACCCGGTCAGGACGTCACTCGACCGACCCGGTCATGGCATCTCGACCGACCCGGTCAGGGCATCTCGACTGTCTCGGCGCGCGCGATCTCGCCGATCGCGCGACGCAGGTACCGGTCCACCGGGGCTTTGCCGGCGGCGACCAGATCGGCGACCACCAGCAGCGCGTGCGGCAGGATCACCGGCCAGCCCACCCGCAGGGTGTCCTCGTCGTAGTCGGTGAGGCCGAGCGCGCCCGTCAGCACGACGGCGAGCGCGGTCACGTCGAGGTTCGGCGCCCACGGGGCGGCGGCGCGGGCGCAGCGTTCGAGCACCGCCTGCACCGCCTCCCCCGACAGCCCGTCCGCGTGGGTGTCCTCGAGCAGTTCCCGGACCATCGCCGAGTGCACCGACCGGACCTGATCGGCGTCGGCAGTGAGCAGCCGGTCCACCGCGTCGGTGAACGCCTCGGCCTCGCCGGCCACCGCCGCGGTAACCGCCACCGCGGTGCCCGTCGCGATGTCCTTCGCCGGACGCGGCCAGTCCGCAGGCCACTGCTGCACGGCGGTACTCCTCGTACTCGGGCGCCGCGCTCAGTCCAGTTCGGCGCGCATCAGGAAGACGTTGTAGTCCGACCACGTCGACAGCGTGAAGTACAGGTCCTCGGCGGTCGACCACGGGTGGATGAACCCACCGTACAACTCGGGGTAGTCCTCGACGCCGACCATCCGCACCGGGTCCGACCAGGTGCCCTGCGGTGCGTCGGACTCGCGCAGGGTGATGCCGGTCCGCAGGGTGTCGAGGTAGCTGATCCGCCAGACGCCGCGCGTCTCGTCGTAGTCGACGGACAGTTCACCCGCGGTCCCCCGGATGATCGGGGTGGCCGCGCGCGGGCCACCGACGGGCGTCCACTCGCCGTCGCTCCAGTACTGGTACGCGGACTTGTTGAGCACGTCGCCCTCCGGGACCCGCGCCAGCGCGACCTCGCCGAGCCGCGTGTTGGGGGTGCCGAACATGTAGACGTAGCCGCCCTGCGGCACCATCGCCGCGACCTGGAACCGGCCGAGACCGAAGATGTTGTCCCAGCGCGCGTACGGGTCCTTCGTCCACGTCTGCCCGCCGTCGTCCGAGTAGGCGATACCGCCGTGGTTGGTGAACCACGTCGTCGGGATGCTGTTCCAGGTTCGGATCGACATGTAACTCATGTACTGCCGCGACCCGATCGCGAAACCCGACGTGGGAATCGTGGTGATCTCGACGTTGTCGATCTTGCGGCTGCTCAGCACCTCCGCCGCGTGGCAGCGGCTGTCCTGCACGAAGGTGTCGATGGTGAGGCCGTCGGCGAGGTCGGTGTCGGTGCTGAAGCCGAGCACGTTGGACCGCCAGTCGTCACCCTGCCCACCGGGCGGATGGAAGCCTCGCCCGACGGTGTCGCCGAACGCGACGGCCACCTCACCGGGCCGGGACTCCCACATGATCCCGAGGTCGGTGCCGTTGACCTGCCATCGCTTGTCGGTGCGGTTGGTCGAGCTCGCACCGGTCACCTTCGCGACCATGCCGACCTCACCGAGCTCCGGGGTCGGCCGCTTCGGCGCGGTCGGTCCTGGCTCGACGTCGGGGTCGGCCGGCTCGGGCGGCGGCGGGGTCTCCTGGTCGGGGCCGGGGACCGGGATCCCGAACACGAACGGGTTGAACTCCAGTCCGATCTCCGGGATGCCGATCTGCGAGGACAGTCCGCCGATCGGGTCGGGCACGTCGGTGAGGTCCGGACACGGGCTCTGGCACGGGTCCGCGGGTAGCGGCTCCGGGGTGATGCGGACCGGTGCCGGTTCGGGTGCGGGGAAGGGCACCGGCTCGATCCACGGATAGGGGATCGGAATGTCCAGCTTCTCCGGGATGATCGACTCGTGCTCCACCGGCGGGTCGGACGCGCACGGTCCCGTTCCGACCACCGGGGCCGCCGCCGCGGGGCCGCCGATCACTCCACTCGCCGCGACCACCGTCGCGATCGCCGCCACCGCCACCATCCGCACGGGCATCGTCACCTCCTCCGGTCGCAACAGCGTGCCCGACGACACGGCCCGCCGCCCGCCGGGACGCGCCGCCCGCCCGACATCGCCACGAAACCGCAACCGCGTCGATCCCGGGCATCGGGTCCGACGGGTGATCGACGGATCGGCGTCCGTCTCCTACTCTGATCGGGCTGAACCCGAAGTGAGGTGACCGGTGCACGACTCCCCGCCCCGCCCGATCGGCCCGTACTCGTCGGGGCCGCCGGCCGACTCGCTGACGGTCCACATCCCCGACCTGGACCGGTTCGGCCCCGCACAGCTGTGGCGGGCGCTGGTCGTCGGTGTCGTGATCACCGCATGCGCCCTGTTCGCGACCGTCACGAAGCCGCTGACCCGCCGGAACATGGGGTGGGCCGACGCCGCGTCCGAGGGTGTCGTCAACGGCTTCGAGTTCCTCGGCCCCACGTTCGTGAAGCTGGGGCAGTTGATGGCGTCGTCGTCGGGGATGTTCCCGCCGCCGCTCGCGAACGCGTGCCTGCGCTGCCTCGACGACGTCCCGCCGGTGCCCGCCGACCAGGCGCGCGCGGTGATCGAGGCCGACCTCGGACACCCGATCGGCGAGCTGTTCACCGAGTTCGACGACCGTCCGCTGGCGGCGGCGTCGGTCGCCCAGGTTCACGCCTGCGTCCTGCCCGACGGCCGCGAGGCGGTCATCAAGGTGCAGCGGCCCGGCATCCGTCACCGCATGCTGCTTGACCTGCGGACCGCGTACTGGGGTGCACGTCAACTGGAACGCCTGCACGACTTCTTCCGGATCGCGAACGCCACAGCGATCATCCGCGACCTGCACAACGCGACGATGACCGAGCTCAACAGTGCAGTCGAAGCGGACCGCCAGACCCGGTTCCGGGACGCGCTCGGCGCGTTCGGCGACAACAACGGCGTCACCGCGCCCGAGGTGTACTGGCCGTACTGCGGGCCGCGCGTCATCTGCATGGAACGGATGCACGGCATCCCGTTCGACAGGATCGAGCCCGGATCCCCCGGTGCGGACGCCGGCATCGACACCCGACTGCTGATCCGACGCGGTGTGAAGGCGTGGATCGAGGCGATCACCATCCACGGCCCGTTCCACGGTGACGTGCACGCGGGCAACCTGTGGCTGCTCGACGACGGCCGCGTCGCGCTCCTCGACTTCGGCATCGTCGGGGAACTGCCGGAGGTGTGGCGGGAGATCCTGCGCAACATGTTCCACGCGACGCTGCTCGACGGCGACTACTCCGCCGTCGCGCGCGGTATCCGTTCGCTCGGTTACACCGCCGAGCTCGACGCCTCCGACGCGGAGATCGGCGCCCAGGTCGGTTCGGTCCTGGCGCCGGTCTTCGCGAACGACCTCGGTGAGCTGAAGCTGAGCTCCCTGATCGGCGCGCTCGTCACGATCGGCCGACAGTGGGGTGTCGCGAGCCCCGAGGAACTGGTGCTGTTCGGGAAACAACTCGGCTACTTCGAGCGGTACGCGACGCGGATGGCACCCGGCTGGGTGATGGGCACCGACCTGTACCTGTTCCGCAACGTGTTCCCCGAGGAGGTCGCGGCACGCGCCGCGGAACTGGGCGTCGTCCTGCCCGAGGACTGACGTCAGAGGGCCGGCTCGGGGTCTCTGCGGGCAACGGCAGCGGCGAGCTCGACGCGGGTGCGCAACCCCATCTTGGCCAGTGCATGGGACACGTGGGTCTGTACGGTGCGCTGGGAGATGTACAACTTCTGGGCGATCTCGGCCCCGTTGAGACCTGCTGCGACAAGCTCGGCGATGGTCACCTCGGTGCGGGTGAGGCTGTCCCAGCCGGTGCGCGGCCGATCCCGCACCGCGCGCGGGTCCAGTCGCAGGCCCAGCGCCCGCAACCGCGACGTGATCCTCGTGGACAACGCCGAGGCACCCATGTTCTGGGTGATGACGAGCGCCGAACGAGAGTGGTCACGTGCCGTGGACTTGTCGCCGACAGCGATCGCGGCACAGGCAGCCTCCTCCCAGCCGGCCGCCTCGGTCAGGGCATCACCCAGGTCGTGTGCCGCTCTGGCGCAGTCGGTCGACGCCACGCCGATCCGCTCCGGATCACCCGAGCACAGTGCGCGGGCCAGCGCGATCGGACCGAGACGAGCCTCGGGTGCCGGCTCGGGCATCTCGGCGAGCCCCGCAATTATCTGATCAGCGAGAGCGTCGTCCGCGGTGCGGTGGGCGATACGGGCACAGTCGACGGCGAGCGACGGAAACCAGCCGTACAGCCCGAGGCCTGTTGCCGTGTAACAGACCTCGGACGCCAGTGCCGCCGCCGGTCTCAGTTTGCGCTGCGCCTCGAGCAGGAGCATCTCGGCCTGCGCCGGAACCGGCAGACCGAACTGGTTGAGCGCACCCGATTCGGCGAAACTCTCCAATCTCGTTGTGGCGGAAGAGAAGTTTCCTCGAAGAACGTCGATCATCGCTCGGGATCCTTCGGCGATCGACGTCCATCCCAGTCCGGCGTCGGCGGCGCGCTCGAGACCTGAATCGAACGACGCTGTGGCATCGTCGAGCCGACCCTGCGACATCGCCACACCGCCGCGGACGAAGTCGTGATACGCCGTCATCCACGCGGCCCCGCGATCGGTACGTAGTCGGGTCGCCCTGTCCAGCAGCGCCTCCGCGGCCACGGGGCCGTGAACGTAATGCTCGATGAACGGCGGCCAGACATCGGCGGAGGTGCTGAGCACCGGGCCGTCTCCTGCCTCGCCTTCACGACGTGAGGCCTCCAGTGCGAGTTCCAGACCACCGGCCCCGTCCCCGGCGAGGAACCTACGTAGCGACTCGGTCACCAGCTCGCTCGGGGTGGCCGCCTCCGAGAGGGCGAACGGTTCACGGGAGATCGGCGCGGATCCTCCGAGGATCGCGACGTAGCGCCGGACATCGAGCAACGCCACCCTGGTCAGGGGGTCGACGGGCAGCTGCAGCGTCGCGTCCGTCAGTTCGAGCACCTCCGCGGATCGGCCCTGCGCGATCAACGTGAACAGCAGGATGCGGTGCAGCCGGGCGACGGTGTCCAGATCCGCCGCGTTCGTCAGTCCCTGCTTCGCGACGTCGGCTGCGCGGGCGAGCTGACCCGAGCGGGCGAGAGCCGTGGCGAGATCGAGTTCGAGTGTCCGCACGGACGATCCTGTGGTCGATGCCTTCCTCGCTGCGGTGTCGAGAAGGTCGACGACGACCGCCGGAACGTGCTCCAACTCCTCCTGTGCCCGGGTGACCGCGGCGACGCTGTCACCCACGCCTGCCTCCATCAGGTGGTGAGCGACCAACTGATGGTTGCCTGCCGCCTCGTGGCTGCGTGCGATCGCCGCGTGCAGGACGCTGCGCAGCGCCGGATCGAGTCCGCCGTAGGCGACATCGGCGTACACGTCGTGCGTGAAGACCATGGCGCCGTCATCCGAGGAGGTGAGAACGCCGCTGTCGATGGCGGTCTGTGCGGCGCCGACGAGCGCCGACGGCGGAACGTCGTCGAGGGCGGCGAGGTCGTTCAACGTCGCGGCCCCACCCCACACCGCGAGCTTCTGCACCAGCGCGCGCGAAGTGTCGTCGAGCAGCGCGAGCTGGTCCCGGATGACGGCGTGAAGCGAAGCCGTCGGCGCCGACGTGTCGACACCTCTGGTGGTGGCCCTGTCGCCCGTGACGACAATGTCCCCTTGCGAGCGCAGATCGTCGATCAGCGCACGGGCGTGCATCGGGTTGCCTCCGCAGCCGGCGAGCAGGCCGGACAGCCGGTCGTCGGGCCACGCCCCGAGCAGGTCGTGTGCGAGCACCTCCAGGTCGGCGGGATCCATGGGCGGGAGCTGCCACTCCCGAGAGGACCGACGGGAGACCAAGCGCGCCAACAGCTCTCGAGCAGGAAGGTGCCGGCGGGCGACGAGGACCACCACCGGCAGGTCTGTTGCGGCGGCGGCGAGCCGACCGAGGAACTCCAGACTCCCCGCGTCGGCGTTGTGCGCATCGTCGATCACCAGGACGTGCGGCTCCCGTGCGGACAGCGAGTCGAGTGCTTCGTCCAGCCTGTCCCCGTACCGGGCGGGCACCGTCGCAGGGAGCTCTACGCCCAGCAGCGTCGACGCCACCGCATACGGCTGACGCCAGGACAGCTCGTCCGCGGTGGCCCAACGAGTGGCGAGGTTGACGGTGGTGACGAGTTCACGCAGGGTGTGGGTCTTTCCGCTGCCTGGGCCCGCGGTCAGGACCAGGGTGCTGGGCCCGACCCCGTCGGCGGCGAGCTTCAGCGCCGCCGCGATGTCGTCGATCGCCGCTCGTCGGGCCCCGAGGAGCGGCGAGTGCATGCAGCGAAGAGTAGTTGACGGTTGCACGGACCGCAGCGGGACGAGACGTCGATGGCAGCAATAGCTACGTGTTGGCGCTGATGTTCGCCACCACCCGGACCCGCAGGATCGGAGGCGAGCGACGCAGCGACACCCTCGGAGAGGAGCTCATCGTGCGCATGCCCGGACTGGCCATGGGCTTCGCCCCGTGGGCGCTTTTCCTGGCGATGCCCCGCCTCCCGGGCGACGGGGCGTTCGCGTACGCGGGAACCATCGCGACCGTGGTCGCAGTCGCCCTGACACTGTGGGCACGATCCCGCTCGTGCGCGACGGTGCTCGAGGCCGCTGCGATACCGACGTTCACCGTCCTCACCCTCGCCGCTGTCGTCGGCACCACCTCGATGCAGGACTGGTTCCGGGTGTACGCCCCCGCTGTGACGCTGTGGGCGCTCACTGCGGTGATGGTGGCGTCGCTGGTCACGGTGCCGTTCACCGAGCGGCATGCCCGCCGGTCGTTGCCGGAGAGTTACTGGCGGTCGCCCCACCTGCACACGATCAACCGACGGCTCAGCCTCGTGTGGTCCGGCTGCACAGCAGTGGCGGCGGCGGGTGTGACGGCCGCGACCGCCGTCACGCGCGGCCCGGCCGACGAGTCGGGGCAATACCTGACGCTCTCCCTCGCCTGGCTTCTTCCCGTCGTGTCGGTCCTGATCGCCTGCCGCTACACCGAGCACGCCACCAACCGGGCCGGCCGGTCCTCGACATGAGACACCGCAACCTCCCCGCTCCACCCGTTCGAACCGATCCGATCCATCCGAGAAGGGAATCCACATGAAGAAGAACACACTTCGAGCGCTCACCGTGACCGGTGTCGCCGCCGCTGCGGTGCTCGGTGCCGCGGGTACGGCATCCGCCGACCACGTCGACAAGCCGAAGCCGAGCGGACCTCCGTGGAGCGTGTCGCACGACGGGTTGACCTACTGTTTCGAGGGATACTGCGAGAGCTGGGACAAGCTCGGCAACTACGTGTGCACGACCGGAGCACCCACCGCACCGGTCTGCGACGCCGTCATGATCGGTGTCCGCCTACTACCGCCCCTGAACATCGGTGATCTCGTTCCGCACAACATCATTCACTGACCTGTCGGCACAACCCGAGTGAGGTTTCCAGCGATGATCCCAGTCCCCCTCTCCGCCAGATCGATCCGCGCCATCGCGGTGTGTGCCACCGCCCTCCTCGCCACCACAGCGGCGGTGTCCGCTGCGGGCACCGCGAGCGCGCAGTCGGCCGCACCGCCGGTGGTTCCGCTACCGTCGGTCGACCCGTTCTACACGTATGACGGATCTCTGGAGGGGCACGCTCCGGGGGCGGTGCTCGACACCCGGACGATGCCGTACGGGTTCCACCAGCTCGCAACCCCGATCACCAGCACTCAGGTGCTGTACCGGACCACCGACCAGTTCGACCGTCCGACAACGACGGTCGCGACGATCCTGCGTCCGCTGGTGCCCGGTCCGGCGAAGCTGATCTCGTATCACATGGCGTACGACGCGCTCGGATCCGAATGCGATCCGTCGTACACCCTCACCGGGAACGGTGCCTACAGCCAGGCGGGCACGTTCGAGCAGGGCGTGATCACGGGGTATCTGGCGGCCGGATTCACGGTCGTGGTTCCGGATTACGAGGGACCCGATCTGGAGTGGACGATCGGGCGGCAGTCAGCGTATGCGGCCCTGGACGGCGTCCGGGCAGCAGAAACCGTCCTGGGGCTGCCCGCGTCGACGCCGGTCGGTCTCGCCGGCTACTCGGGCGGTTCGGTGCCCACCCAGTGGGGCGCGGAGGTCGCGCCGTCCTACGCGCCGGAGCTGAACGTCGTCGGTGCGGCGGCCGGTGGGTTGCCGGTGAACCTGGCGCACAACCTGCCCTACGTCAGTGGCAGCACCCACTGGGCCGGTGTGATCCCGGCGTTGATCGTCTCCTACCAGCGCGCCTACGACCTCGACACGAGCGCGTTCTTGTCCGAGTACGGGCAGCAGATCGTCGACACCGTCAGTTCGCAGTGCATCAACGCCTTCGCGTCCAAGTACCCGGGTCTGACCGACGGGGAGATGGTCCGCGCGCCGTACACCTCCCTACTTGACGTGCCGTCGGTTGTGGAGTCGATCAACGACAACATCATGGGCACCGCGGGCACGCCGCGGGTTCCGATGCTGCTGGCCGTCGGTGACGTCGACGGCACCGGTGACTCGGTGATGGTCACCGCCGACGTCGAAGGTCTCGCACACGAGTACTGCGAGCGCGGCGTTGCGGTCACATATGCGCAGTACGACCGCATGTCGCACAGCGAGGCGTTCCTGCCTTTCCAGGCGCAGGCGGCGCAGTTCTTCACCGACCGGTTCGCCGGTGCCACGCCCACCTCGAACTGCGGGGTCGTGGGTCCGGGCAACGACCTGGCACCCACCCCGGTGCCCTGACGACCAGCGACCACCATCCGCGAAGGGATCCGATCATGACCGAGTTCTTCTCGCCGCGCCCGCACCGGGCGTTCAGCAAGGGTTTCTACAAGAGCGACGACTTCGACTACGAGGTGCGCGGACTGCTCGGCGCCGCGTCGCACGGGAACACCGACGCCGGTGAGGTGCTGGCGACCATCGACGGTGTCGCCGAGGGAGACCACGAACACTGGTTCCAGGCCTGGCACGACACCGGCAGCCGCGTCCGCGCACTCGCCGACGACGCGGCGAAGGCCGGAGATTCGGTGAGCGCATCGGCCGCCTACCTGAGGGCCTCGACGTACTTCGGTGTCGCGGTGAACGCAGTGAGCGGACTGGAATCGGACGACCTGCTGGTCCCGACCTTCCGGCTGCAGCGGTCGAGCTGGGAGGGATTCGTCGACACCACCGATCGGGTGGTGGAACGGGTCGAGATCCCGTACGAAGGGGACACGATGCCGGGCTGGTTCTTCCGGCCGTCGCCGGAATCGGCGACTCGCCGTACCCTCGTCATGGTCAACGGCAGCGACGGCGCGACCAGCGGACTGTGGAACACCGGCGCCGCCGGCGCCCTCGCCCGCGGGTACAACGTGCTGATCTTCGACGGTCCGGGGCAGCAGTCGTTGCTGTTCGAGCGCGGTATCGGCTTCCGCCCGGACTGGGAAGCGGTGCTCACCCCGGTCGTCGACTTCCTGCTGCAGCGCGCCGACGTCGACGGTGACCGGCTCGCGCTGTACGGAATCAGCCAGGGCGGCTACTGGATCGCGCGGGCGCTGGCGTACGAGCACCGGTTCGCCGCAGCGATAGCAGATCCGGGTGTGGTCGATGTGGCGGCGTCGTGGAACAAGAACCTCCCGTCGAGCCTGCTGAAGCTGTTCCGTGAGGGCAAGAAGGACGCCTTCGACCGGGACATGGCGCTGGGCATGAAGTTCTCCCGCGCCACTGCACGGACGTGGAAGTTCCGTGCCCGCCCCTACGCGAAGGACAGCTACTTCGACACCCTCACCGAGGTGCACCGGTACACCCTCACCGACGACGAGGCCACCCGGATCACCACGCCGTTGTTCCTCGCCGATCCGGAGGACGAGCAGTTCTGGCCCGGTCAGTCCGAGGAATTGGCGGCCGGCGTGAGTGGCCCCACGGAACTGTCCCGCTTCACCGCCGCCGAGGGCGCCAACTTCCACTGCCAGCCCATGGCTCGACAACTGACCGACGCCCGCATGTTCGGCTGGCTCGGCACCGTCCTGCCGCGGTGACGCGAATCGTCCCATCCCGCCACAACTCTCTCACCCGAAAGGTCTTTCCGTCATGGCCGACTCCCCGCCCAAGAATCTGAATCCGCTGTCGATCTTCGCCGGCTTCCTCCCCTGGATCGCGTTCACGTTCGTCGCCCAACGCCTGTCCGCCGACGGAGTCGCCTGGAGCGCACTGTTCGCGGCTGCCCTCAGCCTTGTCTTCCTCGTCCGGGGACGGAACAAGGACCTGCCGACCCAGTTGGACGTCTACTCGCTGATCATCTTCGGCGTCATCGCAGTGGTCGGCTTCGCCGGCGACCACCGGATCGACCAGTGGTTGTACGAGTGGGGCCGACCGCTGGTCGGCGTGCTGCTCGGCGCGATCCTTCTCGCCACGGCGTCCACCCGGCCCTTCACCGCGGAGTACGCGAAGAAGACCACACCGCGCGAGTACTGGGACTCACCTCTGTTCCGGCGCATCAACCTGGTGCTGTCCGCGGCGTGGGGTGTGGCCATCGCGGTGATGGGCGCCGCCGCGGTGCTCGTGACCGCCATCGACGCCAACGCCACGGACACCGACAGTCCCTACCTGATCGACTTCGTTCTCAACTGGGCGGTCCCGATCTGTCTGATCGCGTGGATGATTCACTTCACCAACACCTACCCCGACCGCGCGGGACGGGCGGCCGACGAGGAGAGTGCCACCAGCTGATGCGGTGAGTGTGCGGGGGTCCTTCCATGCATGGTCAGGGTGTCGGCGGCCGATGGTAACGTCCCGCCGCGTGAGCGAATCGCCGGTATTTGATGTTGCTGAAGCGATGCGAGTAGCGCGGGAGGTGGAGCGATTCGAATGGTCGTGGTCGGCCGGCGATGTCGAGCAGTTGCAGAGCCTGCTCGCCCCGATCGAGTTGCGTGGTTCGAAGTGGCATGGCTCGGAGTTGTACTCCGAGACGAGCAACAAAATCGCTGTCGTGATGGTTGATATCGCACGTATCCCCCTCCACTCGGTCGACGATGCGGAGCGCGACGCGTTGCGGACGGGGTCCGCTGCACTTCGTACGGAGCTGATCGAGGCTTGGGGCGAGCCTGACCCCAGCATCGTCGAGGGAGTTCTTGTCTGGGTGTTGCCGCAGGTGGTTGTCGAACTGCACCGTGACACGGACCGCGTGCACTTCCGCCTGATCAGCCCTGATGCGCACAGGTCGAGTGAAACAGCACTTCGGGCATGGCAGGAACGGGATGAGCAGCGCACTGATTTTGCGCCGTTCCTCGCCGTGCTACCGCACATCGTGAACGCGCACGTGGGGTCGTGGTCCCGATCCGATCTGGATCCGTTGTTCGAGGCGGTTGGGTGGCCGATCGACATTAGTGAAAGACGCCTGTTCCGAGAGGATCTGGTAGCCGAACTGAATGGGGACGCGGTGCGGGCCTCGTTGCATGCCAGTCAGACCGAGGACTACATGGATCCCGACCGGTGGGGTTTCGGAAAGTACTGGCGACTGACTCTGCGCCAGTCGCTGTGGTGGCGAGTCAGGCCGGAGGCCTACGCTGCCGCACTCCGGTTGTGCGTCGAGTTGCTCGGTCCACCGCCTGTCGTCGGAGGTCCTGGCGCGGAGGCGATCTGGCGTGGTGCGAACGTCACCTACACGCTGTCGAACTCCGGCAATGGGCTGAGCTTCACCGCAACACCGACCGAAGCCGTCGAGGGTTTGGAGTACTGGGAGTGGAAGTGGGGTGACGACTGGAACCCGGAGGAGAGTTGGCGGGTGACCACTGGCGCCGACGGGGTTCGCTTCGGGACCCGGGATTGGTGGGTCCCGGAACGGCGCGCGGAGACGTGGGCGATGCTCGACGACTACATCGCTAAATTGTTCCCGTCGCTCGCTCATGACCTGCCGTTTCTCGCTCCGTATGCGACCGCGGTTGTGTGGGGATTTCGGGTGCCCGAGGAGCCCGAAACCTTCATTCGGGGTTGGTTCGCCGACGAAGGTGCGGGTCTGGAAATTCATCTGCCGGGAGCTGAGCCGTTCGAGCGGTCGTACCCACCCGTAATGGAATCGGGCCGCCGGATCGCCGCGGAGACCACAGCGGCATTGCGGAAGTTCGGCGTAGCGTCCCCCACCGACCTGGAAATGATGGCGGCGGCCCCACAGGGCACCCAGAAGCTGGACACCTTCCGGCTGGGATTCACACGATGAACCGAACGCAGGGCCGGCATCTGTCCGATCCGCATGTCGGTCAGACCAGGAAGGTCTCTCCACACCTGGGTGTACGACGCTGAGGTTTTCGAGTCTTCGGGGTCCCAGCGGCCGTCGGCGAAGCCAACCGGACTCGCACACTGCGTGGACAGATGTCCGCAGGTGCACACCACATCACCGCACTCCGCACGGGACGCGCCGTGCCCGACGTCGCCGAGGCTCGAGCTCGTCGAGGCGGGCGCGCAGTCGCTCGGGAACCCACGGACCCGCGAGATCACCGTCCCAGCACAGCCCCGGCCCGTACGGGCGTGTCACCAGGGAGCTCCGGCGCAGCGACGACGCGTAGGCACTGCCGAACCAGCACCAGACCGGCGGTGCGGGAGGCAATCCCAGCCACCGGCCCAGCGGCGCGAGGTACGGCTCCGGCTCGGCAGTGCGCTCGGGGAACACTTCGGCCGTGTCCGACGTGTGGGCCGACTCGGCCGACGCCGAGACGTAGATCGTGGGCACGCGGCACGCGAACTCGAGCGCGAAGGCACGCACCGCGGGGTCGCCCGGTGAGCGCGACGTGTGCAGGACGTGCGCGCCGACCCGGCCGGACAACCCCCGCACTGGCGCGGCGAGCGCGGCATCCGGAACCGACGGTCCACCGGAGAGGAAGAGGAAGTCGGCTGCGGTGGCGTGCGCCGACCGCAGCGTCTGCTCTCCGCCTGCGACAAAACGTTCACGCAGAGGTTCGGTCGTGCCGTAGGTGTGCGGTACGGCGTCGGGAAGGTGCTCGCGGGCGACCCCGAGCCAGGCACCCACGACATCGCAGCGCCGATCGCGCCGCACGTACCAGCGCACGAGGGTGCCTTCCATCCGCTGTCCTTTCCCGGTTCCGGCGTCCGTCCACGATAGCGGCGAGTACCCCCGGGTCGGCGAGACAACGACGAGGATGACGGACGACCGGTTCGGGGCCACACTGGTGTTCATGGGTGTCCGGGACCGGTTTCACCTGTGGGCGTCCGCGGTGTGGACGTACGTTCGGTGCGCACCGGGAACGTTCATCTGGTTGGCGATCCTACTGGTGACGACGATCATCGCCCGGCACCTGTCCCCCCACGAGCTGCAGTTCGTACTCGGCAACAGGTCGACGAACCTGCACCACCTCCGCGAGGACCCGATCCGGGTCCTGGTGAGCAGCGCGTTCTGGCTCGCAGGCGGCCCGTGGATCACCTACGCGCTCCTGTACAACATCTTCCACGTACCGGCCGAACGCTGGCTCGGGACGCTGCGTTGGGTGACGGTGTGCGTGCTCGCGCACGTCGGCGCCACCTACCTCAGCGAGGGCGTCCTCTACTGGGCGATCGAGCACGATGACGCACCCGCCGCCGCGACGTTCACACTCGATGTGGGCGTCAGCTACGCCCTGGCCGGGGTCGTCGCCGTCCTGACGTACCGGATCGCGCGACCGTGGCGGTACGTCTACGCGGCCGGGGTGGTGGTGTTCTTCCTGATCCCCGTGCTGACGAACCAGACGTTCACCGATGTCGGGCATTTCAGTGCTGCGCTGATCGGATTCGCCTGCTATCCACTGACACGATCCAGGAAGGGTGTGTGGAATCCGATGACGGTCTTCCGGGCGCGGAAGTCGACCGGGACATCGTCCACGTGAATACTGTTGCACCCCAATCGCTGTCGCCGGTTCGCCGCGCTCACTCGTAGAGGCGGATGACCGAATCCGGTTCTCTGTTGCGGAACACGATCTCGGATGCGCTCCGCAGGTGCGCCCGCCAGTGCTTCTCCGCACCGTCGGCGTCGCGGGCCGCGACCAGCCGGACCAGTTCCTCGTAGTCGTCGATGGTGCCGGGGATGTACGACGTGTCGGTGAAGGCACCCGGGTCACCCTTGCGACGAAGGCTGACGGCACGCGACGCGCCGAGCACCTCGGACAACGCCTTGGCCTGCGTCTCGAGGGTCTTGTTGCCGCAGTGCAGCGCAACGAGATTGTGGAACTCGCCGGTCAACGCGACCCAGCGGGCGAAGTCCGCGCCCGACTCGACTCCGGCCTCCCAGATCTCACGTTGGGCCCGTACACAGTCGCCCAGGGCGGCGAGGCCCTCCTCGGTGCAGCGCTCCGCGAGGAATCGGACGCACACCGCGCCGAACTCGGCACGCGCCTCGAGCAGGTCCGCAAGTGTCGTGCCCTGTGTCTGGAGGTAGAGGCCGATGTGCCGTGCGGCGACACCGAGATCGGGCAGTCGGACCCGAGGTCCGCCACGGGCGCCGGTCAGGACCGTGATCAGTCCCTCGCTCTCGAGAATCCGGAAGGCCTCCCGGAGGGTCGGTCGTGAGACCCCGAGATCCTCGACCATCTGCTTCTCGGGTGGGAGCATCTCGCCCGCGGGGATGTCCCCCCGAACGATCCTGCTGCGCAGGCTGTCCGCTATTTGTTCGGACACCTTCGGGGCACGTACCGTCGCGGCCCCGCCGCCGAACTTCGGATGCACCGTCGCAGATCCCTTCCGGCCTTCGGCCACCACACTCGTTCGTGGGCGATCGGCGGCTGCCTCGGCCGTCATCGGCGATACGCCGCCGTGGGCGCGCCGCACCACACCGACCACCCTACCGCGATGTCACACACCACCTTTAATCAGTCAACTAATTGACCGTTCCGTGCGACGGGTCGGTCAGCGCCATCGGTCCCCGCTCCGCCGCGGCCATCAGACTCGCGATGTCGACGTCCAGATCCGCCGCGACGGCCCGGACCGACGCCAGGTCCTTCTGCAGGTACCGGAGGAGTTGGTCGGCGTACGTGCGCGCCTCCTGGCCCGAACCCGCGATGTAGTCGGCCGCGGCACTGCCCCCGCTGCTGACCCCGAGGACATCGAGGAGGGTGTGCTCCGAGATCCCGAGGGAGGCGCCTGCCTCCAGCGCGGCCAGCGCGAGCTGAGTGTGCGCCGCAAACAATGTGTTGTTCAACAGTTTTGCCGCCAGCGCCGTCCCCGGACCGCCGGTCCGCTGCGGGTTCGCCGAGTAGGCGGACACCGCATCCGCCGCGATGTCGACCGCAGCGTCCGCGCCGGCGAGCAGAACCGTCAGCCGGCCGGCGCGAACCGCTTCGGGGGTGCCACTGAACGGAGCCTCCACGACCGAGACCCCGACCGCGGACCCGGTGTCGGCGAGTCGGCGGATCGTGACCGGACTTCCGGTCGTGTGGGAGACGAAAACAGCACCGGCACTCATCTTCTCGACGATCGGCGTGCAGTACTCCAGAACCTGGTCGTCGGTGAACAGGCAGGTGATCACGACCCTCGCGGCGGCGAGCTCCTCCGGCGTGCCGACGACGATCACACCGCGCTCGGCGAGGCGCGTCCGAACCTCCTCGCGGCGGGCGTACACCACGACGCGACGCCCCGCGGCGAGCAACTGCTCGACCATCGGTTCGCCGATCTGCCCGGCGCCGATGAACCCGATCTCGGGCTCCGACATCGCTTCCTCCTCCTGCTCGGCGGTTCCACGACTCCGAGCCCTCGCCCGATCGACTCCGCACTCGTACAAAAATAACTAAGTTTACTAGTCATAGCATGTGGGTTCCCAGGCGACAATCGTCTGCGCCATCCGGATTGCCGCGACCGTCGGCGAAACCACTGAATGGAACGCAGCAGTGACCCTGACGACTTTCGCTGCTAGGCTCCACATGGTTAAACAAGTAACCGTTTTGCCGGATGGGTCGCGGGTATCCCAGGAGGACGAATGCCGCTCCAGAACCACATGCATCTGATTTCCACCGACGATCACCTGATCGAGCATCCACGGCTCTGGTCGGATCGGCTGCCGAAGAAGTTCCTCGAGACCGGGCCCCGGATCATCGAGAAGGAGATGCCCCGCTCGATCCACGCCGGCGACAACGCCCACGGCAAGGCAGGCACCAAGATCGCGGAGGTGTGGACCTACGAGGGTCGGATCTACCCGTACATCGGCCTGAACGCGGTGGCGGGCAAGAAGCCCGAGGAGTACGGCGCGGAGCCGACCCGCTACGAGGACATGATCCCGGGATGCTTCGACCCGAAGGCCCGGGTGCTGGACATGGACATCGACGGCGTGCAGGCCGGCCTGTCGTTTCCGTCGTTCCCCCGGTTCGCGGGCACGGTCTTCCTCGAGGGTGACGACCGGGAGCTCGCCCTGCTGTCAGTCAAGGCCTGGAACGACTTCCACATCGACGAGTGGTGCGCCACGGCCCCCGACCGGCTGATCCCCCTCGTCATCATGCCGCTGTGGTCGGTGGAGGAGTGCGTCAAGGAGGTTCACCGGACCGCAGCGAAGGGCGCCAAGGCGATCTCGTTCCCGGAGAACCCGGTGCCGCTCGGACTGCCGTCGTTCCACACCGACCACTGGGACCCGTTCTTCTCGGCCGTCGAAGAGGTCGGGGTTCCGCTGACCGTCCACTTCGGCACCTCCGGCAAGCCTCCGCTGACCGCACCCGAGGCCCCGATGGCCGTGATGACCGCGCTGTTCGGCTGCAACTCGATGTACGCGACCGCCGACCTGTTGTTCTCGCCGGTGTTCCACCGCCACCCCACGCTGAAGGTGATGCTCTCCGAGGGCGGCATCGGCTGGGTTCCCTACATGCTCGAACGGATGGACGCCGTGTGGGCGAAACACCGCTTCTACCAGAACATCAACCAGTCCGTCCGTCCGTCCGAGCTGTTCGCCAAACACCTCTTCGGGTGCTTCATCGAGGACGACTTCGGCATCGCGAACCGGTACGCCGTCGGGATCGACAACATCACCTGGGAAGGCGACTACCCGCACTCGGACTCCAACTGGCCCAACAGCCGCAAGAAGGTTCAGGACGCCATGATCGACGTCCCCGACGACGAGGTCGAGCGGATGGTCGAGACCAACGCCCGCGGCCTCCTCGACTTCCCCCGCAGCTGAGAATCCGAACGCGCCAGTCAGGACCGTCATGGACGAACCGATCGAACAGCATCCCGAGGACGACTGGGTCGACCAGGACCTGCTCACCCGAGATCTCGCCGGCGACCTCCTCGACCGCGAGATCGCTGCGGAGCAGGCACGACTCGCCGAACCCGAGGTGCCCGACTCACTGCTCAGCCGCGCCGACCGGGAACGGCGGCTCGCCGCGATGATCGCGGTCCGGGACCGGCATCGCACCCCGAACGTCCTGTGAGGCCATCCGTGAGTTCCGCCGTGGACACCGCCCGGCCCCTGCCGCAGCCGACACCGGCGAGCGCCGATTTCTGGGCCTCCGGCGCCGACGAGGTCCTCAGAATCGCCCGCTGCGTGGACTGCGGGAAGCGGTCGCATCCCCAGTCGGTGCTGTGCCCCGCCTGTGGTGGACGTCGGCTGCCGCTGGAGCCGGTGTCGGGCAGGGCGGTCGTCGTCGGCCTGACAACCAATGCGCAGCAGTGGCTTCCGCACTTCCCGCCGCCGTACGTGGTCGCGATCGTCGCGCTGGTCGAGGACCAGGACATCCGGCTGACGACGAACATCGTCGGGGTCGACTCCGGCGAGGCATCGGTCGGGACCCGGGTCCGGGTCGTGTTCGAGCAGGTCGACGACGACATCTGGCTGCCGCTGTTCGAGATCGATCCCGAGGCCGGCGACGAACCCGGTCCGGTACCGGAACCGGAGAACCCTCGACACCGGGTGCGGCCGCCGGTGAGCTCCGAACGATTCGAGGACCGGGTCGTGGTCAGCGGTGTGGGGCAGTCCCGGATCGGCAGGCGTCTGATGGTGGACCCGTTGTCCCTCACGGTGGACGCGTGCCTCGCGGCCGTCGCCGACGCCGGCCTCACCGTCGCCGACATCGACGGGTTGTCGACCTACCCGGGCCGGGCCGGAGGCGGTATGTCCGAGGGCGGGATCATGCCCGTCGAACAGGCCCTCCGGGTCCGGCCGACCTGGGTCGACGCGGGCGGCGAGCTGCCCGGACAGAACGGGTCGATCGTGGCCGCGATGCTTGCCGTCGCATCCGGGCTGTGCCGCCAAGTGTTGTGTTTCCGGACCGTGTGGGAGTCCTCGTACTCCGAACTCGTCCGCTCCGGTCGCTGGGCCACCGGAACCACCCGCGCCACGGACATGTTCGAGTTCCGACACCCGTTCGGCGCGATGTCCGCGGCCAACTGGATCGCCTGCCAGGCGTCGAACTACTTCCACCACTACGGCGACGCGAAGACGACGCTCGGTGCGATCGCGGTCAACGCGCGCAGCAACGCGGCGGCCAACCCGGAGGCCGTGTACCGCGACCCGATCACCATGGACGACTACCTCTCCGCGAGGCCGGTCTCCACTCCGTTCGGACTCTACGACTGCGACGTACCGGTCGACGGCGCCGTCGCGGTCGTCGTCTCGGCCGTCGACACCGCCGCGGACCTCCCGCACCAACCCGTGTTCGTCGAGGCCGTCGGTACCCAGATGACCGAGAACCTCTCGTGGGACCAGGGCACGCTGTCCCACCTGCCACAGACTCTCGGCCCGAGTGCGCACCTGTGGAGCCGCACCGACCTCCGCCCGGCCGACGTCGACGTGGCCCTGCTCTACGACGGGTTCACGTTCAACGCGCTGTCGTGGCTCGAGGGCCTCGGGTTCTGCGAGTTCGGCGGTGCGAGCGACTTCGTCGACGGCGGCCGCGGGATCGCGATCGACGGTCCGCTCCCCCTCAATCCGCACGGCGGCCAGCTCTCCGCCGGCCGCACCCACGGGTACGGCTTCTTCCGTGAGGCGGTCCTGCAACTCCGGGGTCAGGCACCCGGACTGCAGGTCGCCGATCCCCACGTCGCCGTCGTCACCTCCGGTGGCGGCGTCCCGTCGGGGGCGATCCTTTTGCGCGCCGACTGACAAACGAACCCACGATCAGGAGTACACATGCAACGTCCGTTGGAGGGCATCCGCGTTCTCGAGGTCGCCCAGTTCACCTTCGTCCCGGCCGCCGGAGCGGTCCTCGCCGACTGGGGTGCCGACATCGTCAAGGTCGAGCACGCCGTGACGGGCGACGCACAACGTGGGCTCATCCGGGTGCTCGGTCACGACAGCAGCCGGCCCGGTTCCTCGTTCGCGCCGATCATGGAGGGACCGAACCGCAGCAAGCGGAGCATCGGCATCGACCTGGCGAAGCCGGAGGCCCGGCCGGTGCTCGAGGAGCTGATCCGGCGCAGCGACGTCTTCCTGACCAACTACCTTCCCGGTCCGCGCGAGAAGCTGGGGCTGACGCTCGAGGCGGTGCGTGCGATCAATCCGGACATCATCTACGTCACGGGCAGCGGTTTCGGCAGCGAGGGTCCCGACGCGAACAGCGGCGCGTTCGACGCCACCGGCTTCTGGGCCCGCGGCGGCAGCGCCGAGGGTGTCATGCCTCCGGAGGCCGAGAGCATGGCGTTCATGCCGGCAGGCGCGTACGGCGACAACATCGGCGGCATGACGATCGCAGGCGGGATCGCCGCAGCCGTCGCGGGTCGTGAACGGACCGGCGAGCCGTCGGTCGTCGACGTGTCCCTGCTCGGTGTCGCCGCCTGGGCCACCCAGTTCACCGTCAACCTCGCGCTGTTCACGGGCGGGCCGCTCCCCAAGGTCCGGAAGAAGACGGCCGCGGTGGGCAATCCGCTGACCGGCTCCTACCGCACCGCGGACGACCGGTGGCTGCAGTTCTCGATGTTGCAGCCGACCCGGTTCTGGAACGAGTTCGTCACCCTCCTCGGACTCGACCACCTGGTCGACGACCCCCGCTTCACGACGTTGGAGGGGATCACCGAGCACAGCGACCTGATCGGCTCCTGGTTCGCCGAGGCGATCGCGGCGCGCCCGTACGACGAGTGGACCGGGATCCTGGCGAAGCTCAGCGGGCCGTGGGCCCCGGTCCAGAACAGTTGGGAACTCGGCCACGACGAGGCGCTGATCGCGAACGGACGTATCGTCGATCTCGTCGACGCGGACGGGGAGCCACAGAAGCTCGTGGCCAATCCGGTCAAGTTCGACAACGGTCCGGTCCGGATGTCGCGGGCACCGCAGTTCGCCGAGCACACCGACGACATCCTGCGGGAGATAGGGCTGGGCGAGGAGCAACTCATCGGCCTCAAGATCGCAGGCGCGGTCACCTGACCCTCCGAGCCGACCCCGCCCGTCCCGCCGGCAGTACAGGAGCAACACCATGCGAGTCAGAGAAGCAGTCGTCGTCGAAGCGGTCCGCACCCCGATCGGCAAACGCAACGGCGCCCTGAGCAGCGTCCATCCGGTCGACCTGTCGGCGCTGGTGCTGAACGAGCTGATCGCGAGGACGGGAGTGGACCCGGCGGCCGTCGACGACGTGATGTGGGGGTGCGTCACCCAGCTCGGCGACCAGTCGAGCAATGTCGCCCGGTTCGCCACCCTCGCCGCCGGCTGGCCGGAGAGTGTTCCCGCGGTCACCGTGAACCGCGCCTGCGGCTCCGGTCAGCAGGCCATCGAGTCGGCGGCCCACGCCGTGATGTCCGGGGCCTACGACATCGCCGTGGCCGGTGGGGTGGAGACGATGTCCCGGGTGCCCCTCGGGGCTGCGCGGGCGTCCGGATTCCCGTACGGGCAGACCGTTCTCGACCGCTACGCGACGGACCGCCTCGACCAGGGCACCGGCGCGGAACTGATCGCCGAGAAGTGGGGACTGTCCCGGCTGATGCTGGACGAGTACGCGTCCCGGTCCCACCAGCTCGCGGCGGACGCGATCGACGGAGGTGCGTTCGACACCCAGTTGGTTCCCGTCGCGCGCGGCGAGGCGCAGCTCACGGTCGACGAAGGGCTGCGGCGTGGCACGACGCCCGAGACGCTGTCGAAGCTGAAGCCGTCGTTCCGTGCGGACGGTGTCATCCACGCGGGCAACGCGTCACAGATCTCGGACGGGGCGGCCGCGGTGATGATCACGACGCCCGAGAAGGCCGCCGAACTGGGGCTGACTCCCATCGTGCGGTTGCTCGCGGGTTCCGTGGTGGGTGCGGATCCGGTGATGATGCTGACCGCTCCGATCCCGGCGACGCAGAAGGTGCTGGGCCGCGCCGGACTCACCATCGGCGACATCGGCGCGATCGAGATCAACGAGGCGTTCGCGCCGGTTCCGCTGGCCTGGCAGATCGAACTCGGCGCGGACCCCGACCGCGTCAACCCGCTCGGTGGCGCCATCGCCGTCGGTCACCCGCTCGGCGCATCCGGCGCGATCCTCACCACCAGGCTGGTGTACCACATGCGGGACAAGGGAATCAGGTACGGACTCCAGACCATCTGCGAGGGCGGCGGAACCGCCAACGCGACGATCTACGAGCTCGCGGAGTAGCCGGGGCGGGCCGGCGCCGGATCCTCGCCGTGCAGCGTCGGCCGCCACGAGTCGAGCAGGTCCTGCGCCGGAATCGCCGTGTCCCGGAACCCGATCGGCAGACGCGGCGTCCATGCCCCTCGGCCCTCGGACACCAGCACGTTCCGCTCACGAACCTGTGGGTTCTCCCCTGCCTCCGCCAGGTCGAGAACCGGGGTCAGGCAGGCGTCGGTGGGCGCCGCCAGTTCGGCCCACTCGTCACGGGTGCGTGTCCGCACGGCTGCGGCGATGCGGTCCCGGAGCGCGGGCCACGAGGCCGGGTCGTGCCGTCCCGCCGCCAGCTCCGGCCCGAGCCCGAGGACGGTCAGCAGAACGTCGAAGAACGGATCCTCCAGCGCGCCGACGGCCACGAACTTCCCGTCGGCACACGGGTACACGTCGTAGTAGGGCGCACCGGTGTCCAGCCGGTTCGTGCCCGCCTCGTCGGACCACCGTCCGGTGGCGCGGTACTCGTGGAGCATCGACGTCAGGTACGTCGTGCCGTCGAGGATGCCGACGTCGAGGACCGTCCCGCGACCGGTGCGGTCCCGCTCGTACACGGCGGCGAGCACCGCGGTGACGAGATACATGGCGCCCCCGCCGAAATCGCCGAGGAGGTTGGCGGGCGGTGTCGGTGTGCCGCCGCGGCGGGTCGCGGAGTGCAGCGCACCGGACAGCGCGATGTAGTTGATGTCGTGGCCTGCGGTGGAGGCCAGCGGGCCGGACTGCCCCCATCCGGTCATCCGGGCGTACACCAGTCGCTCGTTGACCGCAGTCGTCTCGGCCGGTCCGAACCCGAGCCGCTCCATCACCCCCGGCCGGAATCCCTCGACCAGGACGTCGGCGGCCGCGACCGCGTCCCTGACCAGCCGACGCGCACCCTCGTCCTTGAGGTCGACCTCCATGGTGGACCGGTTGCGCACCGACGCGGGCAGCGCCGATCCGGGACGCCGGAACGTCACCACGTCCGCCCCGAGATCGGCGAGCAGCATGCACCCGAACGGCGCGGGCCCCAGTCCGAGAAACTCGACGACTCTCAGACCGGCGAGCGGTGCGGCATCTTTCACGGTTCACATCCCTTGGAATCAGGTTGGCCAGTAGGTAGATTGAAGCGCAGGTTCACCTAGTTGTACAAGTTGTCGAACACCGATCCTGCCGTCATGCCGAACCAGGAGAATCCGAGTGCCTCAGACGTTTTACGACGACGACCACGAGCGGTACCGCGACGTCGTCCGGGAGTTCGTCAAGCGGGACGTCGCGCCGAATCTGGACCGGTGGGAGGAGGATCGGGCCACCGGGCGTGAGGTGTGGAAGTCCGCGGGCGCCCACGGCGTGCTCGGCATCCGGATCGCCGAGGAACTGGGCGGGGGCGGCATGGCGGACTACCGCTTCCGCTGTGTCGTCCAGGAGGAACTCGCCGCGGTCGGCGCGGCGTCCCTCGCGTCGGGCTTCTCGATCAACGAGGACATCGTCGCGTCGTACCTGACGACCTTCGGAACCGCGGAGCAGCAACGCGAGTGGCTTCCCGGCATGGCGGAGGGAACGATCGTCGCCTCGATCGCGATGTCGGAGCCGACCGCGGGAAGCGACCTCCGGGCGATGAGGACGACGGCGGTCCGTGACGGAGACGACTGGGTGATCAACGGCTCCAAGACCTTCATCACCAGCGGATTCTCCTCGGACGTCGTGCTCGCCGCGGCCCGCACCGGTGAGCACGAGGGGCGCCCGCGCCTGTCCCTCATCCTCGTCCCGACCACCACCGACGGCTTCTCGCGCGGACGCAAGCTCCGCAAGCTGGGATTGCACTCGCAGGACACCGCCGAGATCGCGTTCGACGACGTCCAGGTGCCGGTCTCGAATCTGGTCGGCGAGGAGGGCCGCGGATTCCACCATCTGACCGCGCAGCTTCCACTCGAACGGCTCTCGATCGCCTGGCGTGCGCTGTGCGCCGCGGAAGCCGCACTGGACTGGACCGTGCGCTACACCAGCCAGCGAAAGGCGTTCGGCGAACGGATCATCGACTTCCAGAACACCCGTTTCCGTCTGGCCGAGATGTCGACCGAGATCGACGTCACCCGCACGTTCCTCGAGCAGTCGATCCTCGCGTACAACGACGGCACCTTCGACGTCACGCAGGGCGCCAAGGCGAAGTGGTGGGCCACCGAACTCCAGAATCGGGTCGTGGCCGGCTGTCTTCAACTGCACGGCGGATACGGATACATGGACGAGTACCCGATCTCCCGTGCCTACGCCGATGCTCGCGTGCAGACGCTCGTCGGCGGAACGACCGAGATCATGAAGGAGATCATCGGCCGCGACCTCGCGGCGCGATATCCCGCCTGACCACGGATCGATCCACCAACTGCTCCCACTCCCTCCACGAGAAGGCCCACCCATGCAACTGAAGGACAACACATTCCTGGTCACCGGCGGTGCGTCCGGGCTCGGCGAGGCGACCTCGGCGGCGCTGGTCGCCGCGGGTGCCCGGGTGGTCGTCGCCGACCTCGGTTCCTCCGACGGGAAGGCGACCGCGGAACGGCTCGGAGAGAACGCCACGTTCGCTCCGGTCGACATCACCGACGAGGACTCGTTCGCCCCCGCGCTCGATGCAGCGGAGTCGCTCGGTCCGCTGCGCGGCGTCGTGCACTGCGCCGGCCGCGGCGGCGACCGGCTCCGCATCCTCGACAAGGAAGGCAACCCCGGAGACCTGGACAGTTTCCGTAACATCTTGGAGGTCAACCTCATCGGCACGTACAACGTGCTTCGCACCGCGGCGGCGCGGATGGCACGCAACGAACCCGTCGACGGCGAGCGGGGCAGCATCGTGCTCACCGCGTCCGTCGCGGCCTTCGACGGCCAGATCGGCCAGACCGCCTACACGGCGTCGAAAGCCGCGGTGCACGGCATCACGCTCGTCGCCGCACGCGACCTCGCGAGCGTCGGGATCCGCGTCAACACGATCGCACCCGGCACCTTCGACACTCCGATGCTCGCGCGCCTGCGTTCGGACATCCGCGACGGCCTCGCGGCGGGCGTCCCCTTCCCGAAGAGACTCGGCCGCCCGGAGGACTACGCAGGCATGGCCCTGACACTGTTGGAGAACGGCTACGCGAACGGTGAGACCATCCGTCTGGACGGCGCGATCAGGATGCCTCCGCGATGACCACGACGACAGCGAGCGGTGAGGTCCTCGTCGAGGCCGACGCCGGGATCCTCATCATCACGGTCAACCGACCCGAGCAGCGCAACGCCATGACACTCGCCGTGGCCACCGTCATCGCCGAGGCACTGGCGAGACTCGACGAGGACCCCGGCCTGTCCGTCGCGATCCTCACCGGAGGCGGCGGAACATTCTGCGCCGGCATGGATCTGAAGCGGTTCCAGCTCGGGGAACGGCCCGTCGTCGAGGGGCGGGGGTTCGCCGGCCTCGTCGAGGCACCGCCCGCGAAGCCGCTGATCGCCGCGGTCGAGGGCTGGGCACTCGGCGGCGGATTCGAGATGGTTCTCGCCTGCGATCTCGTCGTCGCGGGGGCCGGAGCGAAGTTCGGTCTGCCGGAGGTCACACGCGGACTCGCCGCGCGCGCCGGAGGAATCTTCCGAGCACCGCGCGTGCTGCCCCGAGCGGTGGCACTGGAGATGCTCCTGACCGGAGAACCGATCACGGCACAGGCCGCGCAGGGGCACGGTCTGGTCAACCGGGTGGTCGAGGACGGCACCGCGCTCGACGTCGCGCGCGCCGTCGCACTGTCCATCGCGGCGAACGCGCCCCTCGCGGTGCGCGCCAGCAAGGCACTCGCCCTGGACGCCCGGACCTGGACGGACGAGGAGTCGTTCGCGCGGCAGGCGGAGTACACCGATCCGGTGTTCGCCTCGGCGGACGCGGCCGAGGGTGCGGCGGCGTTCTCGGAGCGCCGCGCGCCGCGATGGCAGGGGCGCTGACCACCTCACGAATCACGCCGCACCGCACGCGGGCACGGCACCGAGGCCGTTCCTCGAACGGTCGGCCGTCTCCTCCCGTCACCTTCCCAGCGAAAGGCACTTCCATGGATCTCGACAACGCGTCGGCCGCAGTCACGGGCGGAGCATCCGGGCTCGGCAGGGCGACCGCCGAAGCCTTCGTGGCCCGCGGTGTCCCCACGGTCATCGTCGACCTTCCCACATCGAACGGCGCGGAAGTCGCCGCCGAACTCGGAGACCTCGTCACGTTCATGCCGGCGGACGTCCGCGATCCCGATGCCGTCGATGCGGCCCTCGCGGCGGCCGAGGCGCAGGCGCCACTGCGGGCCGTCGTGCATTGTGCCGGTCGCGGCGGCAAGGTGCGACTGGTCGACAAGGACGGCACCCCGGGCGATCTCGAACTCTTCAAGCAGGTCGTCGACACCAATCTGGTCGGCACCTTCACCGTCGCCAGTGTCGCCGCCGCCCGGATGGTCAGGAACGAACCGGTCGGCGGCGAGCGCGGGGTCATCATCATGACCGCGTCCGTCGCCGCGTTCGAAGGCCAGATCGGCCAGGCCGCATACTCTTCCGCGAAAGCGGGCGTGGCCGGCCTGACCATCGTCGCGGCGCGCGATCTCGCCCGGAAGCTCGTTCGCGTGGTGACGATCGCCCCCGGCACGTTCGAGACACCGATCCTCGGTGGGCTCTCCGAGAAGGTGCGCGACTCGCTCGCGTCCCAGGTACCGCACCCCACCCGTCTCGGCGATCCCGCCGAGTACGCCAAGCTGGCTCTGGCGATCGTCGACAACGCGATGATCAACGGGGAGACGATCCGCATCGACGGGGCCATCCGTATGGCTCCCGTGTAGCCCCCGGCCGGGGCGGGCACCGGTTGCGACACGACGAGGGGAGATGCTCGATTCGAGCATCTCCCCTCGTTCGGTGCGTTCCGTCAGCCGCTCACCGGCGCGACATCGCGCCTGGTGGCGATCGGCTCGGCGAGACGGTTCTCGACCACGATCTGCTGCACCCGCTCGATCGTGGCCTCCAGGCCCGGACCGCGGCGCTCGCCCGGCGTGAACGTGCCGGGCATGTTCACCAGTCCGTTGATCTGACCGACGGTCGCGTAGTGCACCACCTTGTCCGGGTCGATGACGAAGTCGGGCATCCGCTCGAGCACCGCCGTGATCATCCGCTTGAAGAGGACGCGGGCGACGTTCGAGCCGATGCAGCGGTGGATGCCGAGCCCGAATGCCGCGTGGCGGTTGGCGCGCCGGTCGAAGTCGACCACGTCCGGGTTCGGGAAGACGTCGGGCGACCGATTGGCCATCGCCCAGGAGAGCCAGACCCGCTCGCCCTCCTTGAACTGGACCCCGTTGATCTCGACGTCTGCACTGAAGGTGCGGGCGTCACCCACGGTCGGGGTGAAGTAGCGGAGGAACTCCTCGGTCGCCGGATCGAGGAGCGTGTCGATCTCCGCGACGAGTCGGGCCCGCTCCTCGGGGTGCTGTGACAGCCACAGGATCACCTGTCCGGTCAATGCCGTCGTGGTGTCGAAGCCGCCACCGACGAGCAGCATTGCGGTGCCGGTGATCTGCTGATCGGTCAGCGGCTTCCCCGCGACGGTCGCCTTGACGAGGGCGTCGATCAGACCCGGCCGAGGGTTGGCACGCACCTCGGGTACCGCGGCGGTGAGGGCGGCCCGGCTCTCCATGGCCATCTGCGTGACCCGGTCGTGGTCCGGTGCCCCGGGCGGGGTGTACATCAGCGCGTGCGCGGGCTCGTTGTGGACGACCCACTCGGTGAGCGGCAGTCCGAGCAGTCCCATCGTCACGACCGCAGGGACGACGTTCGCGACGTCGTGGACGAAATCGATGCTGCCACTCTCGATCTTGTCGTCGATGCACGCGTGCACGAGGTCGTCGATCAGGGGAATCCACCGCGCGACAGCCGCCGGCGACAGGTAGGGATTGAGGGTCTTCCGGTAGTCGGTCTGCTCCGGCGGATCCAGTTCGAGGAACGACGGCGTGTCGTACGGCCCGTAGTCGTACGCGGGGATCGAGATGCCCTTGTACCCGTTCACACTGCCGTCGGCGTCCCGGAAGTTGGTGACCTCGGGACGTCGTGCGATCGCGAAGACCTCCTCCATCCCACTGGCCACCCAGTGGTCCTCGTACGACTGCGTCCAGGCGATCGGGCACTTCGCGTGGAGTTCGTGCGTGCGCTCCACGAATTCGACGCGAAAGTCGGGACTGTGCCGTTCGTAGTCGATCGGGCACTTCTTGAGTTCGTCTGCCGTGCCGGGGTTGTCCGTTGCCATGCTGTACTCCGATGCGTTCGACGCGCTCCTACGCAGCGCAGGTGGGTTGTGCGGTTCAGGTTCAGCGCGCGGTGCGCTGGAGGATCTCCTCGATGGCGCGTTCGGGGCACGAACGCACCGCCTCGGTCGCCGAGTCCTCGAGATCGGCGGGGACGTCGCCGTCGATCGCGTACCCGTGCCCGTCCTCGTCCCGGAGTGCAAAGACGTCGGGAGCGACCATCGCGCAGAGGGTGTGTCCCTGGCAGACCTTGTCGTCGACGTGAACCTTCATCGTGTGTCTCCTCGAGGGAATGAGTCGTTCTCGGGCTGGTGCTGGCCGTTCGGGGTTTGACAGCTGTGCGGGCAGACGATGTGCCGTTCGACCGCGCCCGCAGGTCCTTTCCGACTTCCGCTCCGGCACGAGTGCCGCGAGAGGCAGGTCACACCTGAGAGCGTATAACTAGTAACATGTATAGACAAGAGAACTTTGAGAACGGTTCGCGTCGAGGAAGTCAGGCGGGCACACCCGAGATCGCCGCCGGCGCGCCGAACACCGGGGTGCGCTTCTCGAGGAACGCGGCCTTGGCCTCGGCGGCGTCCGCACCGCCGATGTTGTTGACCTGCGCCTGCGATTCCATCCGCAGCGCCTGCTCCAGACTTCCACCCTCCACGGCGCTGTCGAGGAGCTGCTTGGTCAGCGCCAATGCCCTGGCCGGCCCGGCGGCGAGGCGTCCGGCCAGCTCCCCCACGGCCGCGTCGATGTCGTCCGGTGCGACGACTCGCGTCACCAGTCCGAGCCCCGCGGCCTCCCGCGCGGAGTACATGTCGCCGAAGAAGGCGATCTCCTTCGCCTTCTGCAGGCCGACCAGCCTGGGCAGCAGCCAGGAGCCGCCCATGTCGAGGGACAGTGCGCGGCGCACGAAGATCTGAGAGAAACGGGCACGATCGGTCGCGACCACCAGGTCGCAACCCAACGCCAGATTCCATCCCGCACCGACCGCCACGCCGTCGACCTTCGCGATCGTCGGAATCGTCAGGGCGTGGAGGGCCCGCGCCGCCTCACTGGCATCGGACATGAAATCCAGCGTGTCCCCGTCGTTCAGGCTCGACAGATCGGCTCCCGAACAGAAGTCGCCGCCGTCGCCGGTGAGAACCATGACCCGGTCCGTGTGCAGTCGCTCGATTGCAGTGAACGCCCCCGCGAGTTCCCGCCACATCGCCAGATTCACGGCGTTCTTCTTTTCCGGCCGAGACATCACGACCGTGACGACCCCGCCGCTACGCTCGACACGGAGGAATTCCATCGCTGTTGCTCCCCTCTCCAGGGGTCGGCACCGCTGCCGCCCGAATCTTGGCCGAAAGCTAGTGCACATGGTTAACTACGTCAACATGCACGATACCGAGGAGTGGCATGGACTTCGCGCTCAGTGACGAACAGGTGGCCCTGGCCGAGACCGAGCGGGCCTGGCTGACCAAGCACGACCCGCTGCTCACCCGCAGGCCGACGATCGACGACGGCCCCGCGACGGTCCCCGGACCGGCGCTCGATCACGTCGCCGGGTCCGGACTCGTCGGACTCCTGACCTCCGAGGCGGGCGGCACCCACGCGGACCTGCTCGTGCTGTGCGAAGAGCACGGTCGCGCCGGCAGTGCCGTCCCCCTGGCCGAGCTGGCGATCGCGTGCCGCCTGCTCGAACAGATCGCGCATCCCCTGCTCGAGGCCGCCGCGACGGGAGAACTCCCGACCCTGCCTGCCGTCGGGTCCGTCGAATCGCCTGCACTGCACGCCTGCATCGCCGGATCGGACCTGCACCTGCACGGCACGACGGCCCCCGTCACCGGCCTGCTCGACGCCGCCCGAATCCTCGTCGTCGTATCCGCCACGGATGGCACGGAAGTCGTCGCACCCGTCGCCGTCGAGGACGTCACGATTCGCACCCTCGACACCCTCGACGTCACCCGGTCGTGGGCGGTGGCCGACATCGACGTCACGCTCGGTGCGGGCGCCTGGACTCCGGTCCCGGCGGGCACCCTCGCACGTGTCCGCGACGAGCTCGCCACGTACCGCGCCGTGGACGCGCTCGGCGCCGCGTCTCGCCTGCTCGACCTCACCGTGGAGTACGCGGGTCAGCGCACACAGTTCGGCCGTGAGATCGGGAGCTTCCAGGCCGTCAAACACCATTGCGCGAACATGGCGCTCTCGGTCGAGGCGTCTCGCGCGGCACTCTGGGCCGCTGCGGTGGCACTGGACGGCAACGACTCTCGTGAACGCACACGAGCGGTGTCCGCCGCGGCCGCGTTCGCCGGGGAGGGCGCGAGCACGACCGCACAGACCGCGCTCCAGGTCCACGGCGGCATCGGGTTCACGTGGGAACACGACGTTCACCTCCTGATCCGCCGCATCAAGCTCGACGAACTCCTCGACGGTTCGGTGAGCTACCACCGTCGCCGATCGATCGGCGCCTGAGCGCGAGAACCGCACCGAAAAAGCCTCACATTCGAGGACGCACCGCGCCTGCGGGCCCGTCGCCCCCTGCCCGACGGGCCCGCAGGCGACCTCAGCTCGTCACGAGCGCCTCGACGATGGTGGCGTTCGCCTGTCCGCCGCCCTCGCACATCGTCTGGAGTCCGTACCGAAGGTTGCCGACGCGCATGTGATGGATCATGTCGGTGAGGATCCGGCCACCCGAACCTCCGAGCGGATGGCCGAGAGCGATTGCGCCACCGTTCGGATTGAGCTTCGCCGGATCGGCGCCGACATCCTTCAACCATGCGAGCGGGACACTCGCGAAGGCCTCGTTGACCTCGAAGACACCGATGTCGTCGAGGGCGAGTCCGGACTTGGCGAGAACCTTCTCCGTGGCGGGGATCGGGGCCGTCAGCATCGCGACGGGGTCGTCACCGACGACGGCAACCGTGTGGATCCGGGCGATCGGTGTCAGTCCGTGGCTCGCCGCCACGTCCTCGCTCATGATCAGGAGCGCCGACGCTCCGTCCGATATCTGGGAGGCGTTGCCGGCGTGGATGACCCCGTCCTCCTTGAACACCGTCTTGAGCTTGCCGAGCGATTCCAGCGACGTTCCACGGCGGATGCCCTCGTCCCGGGAGATCACCGTGCCGTCCGGTGTGGTGACCGGGACGATCTGGGCGTCGAACAGCCCCGCATCCTGGGCGGCGGCGGCCCGCTCGTGTGAGCGCACCGCGAACGTGTCGAGTTCGACTCTGCTCAGTCCCCACTTCTCCGCGATCATCTCGGCACCGATCCCCTGGTTCGGTCGAATGCCGTTGTACCGCTCCATGAAAGCCGGGCTGTAGGGCGATCCCTCGAAGGTTCCGGCGGACCCCATCGGAACCCGCGACATCGATTCGACACCGCCGGCGACGACGACGTCGTAGTGCCCGGCCGCCACGCTCGCCACCGCGAAGTTGAGCGCCTGCTGCGACGATCCACACTGCCTGTCGACGGTGACACCGGGAACGGACTCGGGCCAGCCCGCAGCCAGCACGGAGTTGCGCGCGATGTCGTTGGCCTGATCGCCGACCTGCTGGACGCACCCCCAGACGACGTCCTCCACGATCGACGGGTCGATCCCGGTTCGCTGCACGACGGCGTTCAGCACCACGGCGGACAGGTCGGCGGGATGCACCGTCGCCAGGCCGCCGTTGCGCTTGCCGACGGGGGTGCGGACTGCTTCCACGATGACTGCGGTCATCTCGTGCTCCTTGCTGTTCCGAGTCGTCCCGGAGTGGGCATTGGTTGGAAGGAGGTCAGACCCGCTCGGCTTCGAGCTCTGCGACCAGGTCGAGCAGGCGGCGGCGGTCGACCTTGAGCGACGCACCGCGGGGAAGTTCGTCCACCACGTGGATCGTCACCGGCAACTCGTAGCCGGTGAGCCTTTCGCGGGCGAACGCCTTGAGGTCACTCTCGGTCACCTCCTGCGCGCCGTCCGCGAGTTCGATCACGGCGACCGGCACCTGCCCGAGGCGGTCGTCGGTCCGACCGAAGACACACGCGTCGAGCACGGAGACATGTGCTCGCAGCACATCCGACACGACCTCGGGATGAACCTTGAAGCCGCCCCGGATGATCGCGTCGTCCGCTCGGCCGTCGATGTACAGGAAGCCGTCCTCGTCGAGGTGGGCGAGATCGCTCGTCCGCAGCCACTCGTCGGCGCCTGCACCGGTCTGTCCGGCGCGCACCTCCAGGCGGCCGGTTTCGCCGACCGCGAGCTCCCGTCCGGCGTCGTCGACGGTGCGGAGGTGCACACCGGGAAAGGGTCGTCCGACGCTGCCACGCTTGCGCGTCCACCATTCGAGGTGCAGCGGCTTGGTCCAGCCCGCCACGGCTCCGGAGAACTCGGTGGCGCCGTACACGATCAGCACGGGGATCCCGTACTTCGCGGTGAACTCGTCCGCGAGGTCGGGGCTGACGAAGGCCGTTCCGGCCGTGACGGCACGCAGGCTCGTCAGCTTCTCCGCGGGCACGTCCGCGGAGAGCACGGACCGCATGGCCGCCGGGGGCAGGCTGGCGATCCGTGGTTCGTGTTCGGACACGGCGCGGACCCAGCCGTCGACCGTGAAACGCGGTAGCAGGACGAACGGACGAGCCTCCGTGAGCGCCTGGAGCACGGCCCAGAGGCCACCGATGTGCACCATCGCCAGGACCACCAGCGAGACCCGCCCGGTGAGCGGTTTCCGCTCCGGTCCGGCTGCGCCGGTGTGGCTGTGCACCGCGGACATCGCCAAGTCCAGTTGACGCCAGGTCAACGGCACCCGCTTCGGCGGGCCCGTGGTGCCCGATGTGAACATCTCGACGGCGACGGGGTTCTGCTCGTCGACCGGTGCCCCGCTCGTCGTCGTGCCGCCACACCGCTGATCGACGACCACCCCGTCCACCGCGAATCCCGGGACACCCGCTCCTCGTGCGGCCGAATCGAATTCGCCATCCTGCCACAACGAGTCGGGGGCGATGACGACCTGCGGCATCGCGTTCACCAGATCGCTCGCCACGCGTCCGGCAGGTTGCATCGGATTGAGGGTGACGAGGGTGCGCCCCCTTCCGAGAATCGCCACGAGCGCCGCGACGGACTCCACCCGGTTGCCCAGCACCACCCCGATTCTCGAGCCCTCGCCGCACCCGGCCCGGTCGAGCACGTCGTCGATCCGCTCGGCGAGCAGGCGAATGTCGCCCCAACCGAACCATCGGCCCTCGAACTGGACCATGTTCGCTGCGTCCGGCGCCGACCACAGCGCGCCCAATCCGTCTCTGATTCCCGCCACTGGCCCCTCCGGTTCCCACTGTGAGGCAACTTGATCCGCTGTTCGACGTGGCACAGACCGACGCCGTCGGCGCGCCGTCCACGCATATTCGAAGATAGAGCACATAGTTAACTAGGTCAACGCGGCAGGTGCAGCCCGCGTTCCGCGATGATGTTCCGCATGATCTCCGAGCTACCGCCCGCGATCGTGTAGGCGCGGGCGTACAGGAACTCGTCCTGCCAGCGTCCTCGATCGACGACACCCGTGTCGCCCTCGACGAGAATGCCCGCCTCGCCGCAGAGTTCGAGACCGTAGCGCGCGATGTCGACGCCCAGCTCGCTGAAGAACAGCTTGGCCATCGGACCGTCGTGGACGCGCTCCGACTTCCGCGACCAGCGACTGATGTTCGCGTAGACGAGCGCCGAGAGAGCCTCGACCGACGCGGACAGCTCACCGAGCCGTTCCTGGACCGCGCCGTCCTCGATCGCGGGCCGGCCGTTCCTCGTCACCCGCCCGGCGAGTTCGACGAGCGCGGCCACGTTACGGCGCAACCGCACCGCACTCGTGGCGACGCCGCTTCTTTCGTGCCCGAGACTGGAGTTCGCGATCGACCAGCCCTGGTTGAGCTCACCGATCAGGGCATCCGATCCGAGCGCGACGTCGTCGAGGAACACCTCGTTGAAATCCGACGTCCCCGTCATCTCCCGGAGCGGTCTGACGTCCACACCGGGCAGCGTCATGTCGACGACGAAGGCGCTGATTCCTCGATGCTTCGGTGCGTCCGGATCGGTGCGGGCCAGCAGGTATCCGTAGTCGGACCACTGCCCGTTCGTGGTCCACACCTTCTGCCCCGTCACCCGGAATCCGCCGTCCTCGGTCCGCGTCGCCCGCGTCCGGAGCGAAGCGAGGTCACTTCCCGAGCTCGGTTCACTGAACAGCTGGCAGAAGATCAGCTCCCCCGACCGGATTCCCGGCAGGTACCTCACCTGCTGGTCCTCCGTTCCGTAGTCGATCAGCGCGTGCGCGACAAGGTTCGCCGCGCCCTGGACCGCGGCCGGTGTCCGTGCGCGGGCGAGTTCCTCACCCACGACGACGTCCCGCTCGGCGGAGTGCGCCTCACCTCGGCCACCGAACCGCGCGGGCCAGGAACCACCGATGTACCCGGCCGCGAACAGTTTTCCGGTCCATGCCTTGAGGAGCGCGAGCTCCTCGAGGTTCTCCGCGCTGCGCACGCCCGCCTTCGGTGGGACGTCGGGAGCGTTCGCCGCCACGAACGCGCGGACCTCGGCGCGGAACTCCTCGAGTTCGGCGGTCATCCCGTAGTCCACCTCAGACCCCCTCGTCCCGGCCGTCTCGGCTCCTCGACGCCACGGTGCCGGCACTCATCGGACCTCGTACTTCCGGGTGGGCACCTCGGAACGAACGACCTGCGCCTTCCCGATCGGATTGCCCAGCGAGGTGTAGGACATCCCCGTCGCGAGCGCCTGGGATCGTGTCGCGTCCCTGGACTCCCAGATCGCACGGATACTGCCCTGGATCGCGGCCGGCGGCTTGCAGGCGATCCGGGCCGCCAGTTCCTGCGCCCGCGCCCACAGACGCTCTCGCGGCACGATCTCGCTGACCAGACCGATCTCGTGTGCCCGCTGCGCCGACATCCGTTCGTCGAGACCGAGCAGGACCATCCGCAGGACCTCGCCGATCGGAATCCGGTGCGCGAGCCCGATCGGCTCGAGCGCCGCCACCAGACCGTAGGAGACGTGCGGGTCGAAGAACTGCGCGTCGTCGCTCGCCACGATGATGTCCGCCTCGTTGATCCAGTACAGCGCGCCGCCCGCGACCATCCCGTGCACCGCGCAGACGAGCGGCTTCCAGCACCCGTTCTGCTTGGGCGACAGGTCCGCTCCCGGGTCACGCCTGCTGAAGACGTTCTCGGCGACGTACGTCCCCTCCTTGACGTCCATCCCGGTGCTGAACGCACGGTCACCGCTCGCCCGCAGGACCACGACGTGCACGTCGTCCGTCTCGGCGGCGAAGTCCCACAGCGCCCGGAACTCGCGCCGCATCTCGTTCGTGAACGAGTTCATGCGGTCGGGGCGGTTCAGCGTGACGGTCAGGACGTGGTCGTCCACTTCTGCGATCACCGTGGTCAAGTTGCTGAGGTCCACTGCTCCTCCTGGAACGTGCTCGCGCGTACCCGATACCGATGGCGGTGTCATTCGTCGACCCCGTCAGGATCGACCGGATCGGCGCTTCTCGGCGCGGAGTTCGCCGTGCCTCTTGAGCAACCGCGCGGCGATGCGCTCCCACTCGTCGGGAGCCGTCGGCAGGGCCGCAAGGCCCGAGGCGCGGCTGGGCAGCGACACCGTCGCGGTGGCCGGGCAGGTCACCTCGCCGCGTTGGCTGGTGCCCCGGAACTCCAGGTCGACGAGGTACCGGTCACCCTCCACCCTCTTGCCGGTGACCGCACCGGTGAAGTAGTGGGTGTCACCGAGGTAGTTGAACTTCCGCATCTGGCTGGACATGGTCTCGATCCAGCCCTCGTCGCCGATCCAGTCGGTCAGGTAGTGCGTGAGCCAACAGTCGCGCATCATTCCGTAGTCGTACGCGGCGGGCAGCCCGATCGAGCGCGCGTACCCGCTGTCCCAGTGGATGCGCTGCGCGACGTCCGGCACACCCTGCTCGTTGGGAATGTAGAACGCGGCGATGCGCTCGCGGTTCTTGTGCGCCAGCCGCCCGGCGCAGGGAGTGTACGGGGCGAAACCGTAACCGCCGGAATGGAACACCATCATGTCGGTCGCGGTGAGCGGACCCTTGACCATGTTCCCGAGCGAGTCCCCGACCTCGACGTCCTCCCAGAGTCGGGTCTCCGCACCGCGCGGCTTCTCCGCCGCGTAGAGCTCGTCGATCGCCGCGATGTCCTCGGGCGTGTAGGTGGCCGCCTCGATCGCGTCGTACTTCTTGCGCTTCTTCGACTCGTGTCGCTCGGTGTGGATGGTGAGCACACGCTGTGCCTGCACCACTTCGGCGCGCTGGTTGAACTGGACGTGGACGCGGGTGACGAACAACGAGCGGCCCGCGAACTCGGACTCCTTCAGTTCGACCTTCTCGAACCCGTGGAAGGCGTACACGGTGTCTCCGTCGAACACCGGTCGGTACCAGTCGGTCGTGCTGCCGGAGACGAAGACATGGATGCCGCGGAACGCCGGCCGGCGGTGCTCACGCGGCATGGGGTCGGTCAACAGTTCTTGGCGCAACGCGATGTTGAACATCGGCGGGACGATCTGCCCGCCCCAGCGCGTGTCCTGGGCGTAGTCCTCGTCGACGAACAGCGGGTTGTCGTCGCCGTAGGAGCGGGCGAAGTTCCGGATGAAGTCCGGTGTCGCGCGGCTGAACTGCTCGCGCTGGGTGACCCCGTGATAGATGCCGACGATGTCCCGCGCCCGCTGGATGTCGGTCTCGAGGAACTCGTAGATCTCGGTGTCGGACTGGTCCTTCTCCGCCGTGCTCGTCATGGTTGCCTCCGGGGTCGAGAATCGGTTGGGGGTCGGGGTTCCGACACCCGCCTCCCGATCGGGTCGAATGTCGTTGTGTCCGTGCGGTCGGCCGGTCAGACCGCGGCGGCGTCCTCGATGATCCGGTCGACGACGTGGCGGCGCACCAGCTTGCCCGTCTCGGTGCGCGGCAGGTCGTCCCAGTAGAGGATGCGTTCGGGTGTCTTGCTGCTGCGCAAGGCGCTGCGAACGAAGGATCGCAACTCCTCGGCCTCCACCCGTTCCCCCGGACGCAGCACGACCGCCGCCTCGATCCGCTGACCCCACTCCTCGTCCGGCAGGCCGACGACGGCCACGTCCGACACCGCCGGATGACGGAGGATCACGTCCTCGATCTCCGCCGGCGCGATGTTCTCCGCACCGCGGATGATCGTGTCGTCCACCCGGCCTCCGACGAAGAGATAGCCCTCCTCGTCGAGAAATCCCTTGTCACGAGTGTCGAAGAAGCCATGGTCGTCGACCACGCGTCCGACGCCTGCGTACTCCGCCGAGACCTGCGGGCCTGCGACACAGATGCGGCCGACCTCACCCGGCCCGAGCACGGAGTCGTTCTCGTCCCGGATCTCGATCTGCACCCCGGGCACGGGGATCCCGACGGAGCCGAGGCGCGCACGTACCCGGGCGTCGTCCGAGGCGATCGCGGCCCGGTGTTCGTCGGGACCGAGTACCGCGACGGTCGAACTCGTCTCCGTCAGTCCGTAGGCGTTGACGAATCCGACCTCCGGCCACAGGTGCAGCGCCCGCTCCACGACTCGACCGGGCATGGGCGCGCCGCCGTAGGCGAGAGCGCGCAGTGTCGGCGTCGACTTGTCCGCGGGCGAGTCGATGATCCGCGCGAGCATGGTCGGAACGACGAGGGCGTTCGTGACGCCCTGGTCGCGGACCGTGTCGAGCCACTGCTCGGGAGTGAACTGTTCGAGGACCATGGTGCGTCGTCCCGCGTAGAGGTTGGTGATCACATTGGCCACCGCGGCGATGTGGTACGGCGGAACGCTGACCAGGGCGGCATCCTCCTCGCCTGCGGCGGCGAACTCCACGGAGCCGAGGACGTAGGACGTCAGGTTCTCGTGCCGGAGCAGGACCCCCTTCGGTGCGGACGTCGTACCGGACGTGTAGATCACGACGGCGGCGCCCTCGTCGTCGAGGACGGTGTCCGCACTCGCCTCCGTGACAACGGAATTCGACAGCGTGTCGAGCCACCGGCCGGGTGTGGTCGACTCCAGGCCTGCGTGCTCGAGCACCTCCGCCTGACCCGGGTCCGCGAGAGCGAGAGCCCGGGGATGGTGTGCGAGGAGCGCGTCGAGTTGCTCACGGCCCAACCGGTAGTTGACCGGCACCAGGGGCACACCGGCACGGGCCGCCGCGAACATCGCGACCGGGAAGGCCGGCCCGTTCACCGCCAGGTACACGACCGCATCCGCACCTGCGTCGCGGACCGCCTCCGCACCGGCGACGGCGAGTTCCTTCAGCCGGCGCGCGGTGATGCCCGATTCACGGGTGCCGATGACCACGCGGTCGCCGAATCCGTCGGACGCCATGTCCAGCAGCATCGAGATGTTCATCCACACTCCACTCGTCGTCCGGGACCGAGAACGTTCCGTTCGAGGCCGGCGGCACCCGGCCGCCTCCGTCGCAGGAACGGCGCCGCCGATCACGGGCCGGCCTCCGACCCGTCTCGGTACAGAGCACTGCGTGCCCCGGCGCCTCGTCAACGTCGCATTCCCTTCAGCGGAATGGGCCGCGCCGACGCTTTCGATCCCGAGGGTAGCGTTCATGACTTAGTTAAGATAGTACTATAAGTGAGCTGCACGGAATCTCGACGACCGAAGGACGGACATGAACCTCACCGGCAAGAAGGCCGTCGTCGTCGGCGGCGCCTCGGGCATGGGCCGCGCCACCGCCGAGGCTCTCGCCGCGGGAGGCGCCCACGTCGCGATCCTCGACCGCGAGGGCAGCGCGGGCAAGGACGTCGCGACCGAGATCGGCGCGATCTTCCACCCTCTCGACATCACCGATCACGAAGGCGCAGAGCAGGTTCTCGCCGCAGCAGTCGGCGACCTCGGCGGTCTGCACGTCGCGGTCAACACCGCGGGCGGCGGAACCGTGAAGAAGACCCTCGGACGCAGCGGCCCCCACGACCTCGAGAGCTTCCAGAAGGTCGTCGACCTCAACCTGGTTTCGACCTTCAATCTGAATCGTCTGCAGGCCCTGCACATGTCACACAACGAACCCGAGGACGACGAGCGTGGCGTCATCGTCAACACGTCATCGATCGCGGCGTTCGAGGGCCAGATCGGCCAGGTCGCCTACAGCGCCGCCAAGGCAGGTATCGCCGCCATGGCTCTGGTCATGGCTCGCGACCTCGGCCCGTTGGGAATTCGCGTGCTGGCAATCGCCCCGAGCCTGTTCGCGACCGGCGCCACCGCCAAGTTCACCGACGAGCAGGTGGCGCCGCTCGTCGAGGACGCCGCCTTCCCGAAGCGCATGGGCCGTCCGGAGGAGTTCGCCAAGCTCGCGCTCGCGATCGTCGACAACGCGATGCTCAACGGGCAGGCGCTGCGCCTCGACGCCGGGCAGCGGTTCGCCCCGCGCTGATCGCGATCGCCCTCCCGTGACCGCCCTTCCCCTCGGAGCCGATCCACTGGCATCGCTCGCGCGGCCTCCGGTGGCAGCGATCCTCACCCTGGAGCAGGTCGACGCGGACGTGTTCCGCGGCCTGTCGCACACGCGGGCACGCAGGACCTACGGCGGGCAGACGCTCGGGCAGGCGCTCGTCGCGGCAGGTCTGACGGTCGAGCGCGCACACCGTCCCCATTCGCTGCACGGGCATTTCGTCCACCCCGGCCGCTCCGACCTGCCCGTCGACTACGTCGTGGATCGGGTCCGGGACGGCGGCAGCTTCACCACGCGCCACGTCCGTGCGATCCAACGAGAACGCACGGTCCTCCTCGCCACCGTGTCGTTCCAGCGTGACGAGGACGGATTGACCCATCAGGACATGGCGCCGACGCCCTGCCCGCCGCCCGAGGCGCTCCCCCGCTTCGAGGACAGCGTCGCTGCCGATGCGAGCGACCACGAGTGGCGGCGACTGCTGCTGTCCAATGTCGGAGTCGAGTTCCGGTTCCCCGAGGAGTACCCCCGCCTGGCCGGCCGCCGGGGGACGAAACTGCCTCCCCGGCAGCGCGCCTGGATCCGCACACCCGACCGACTCGGAGACGAATCACTCGTCCATGCAGCGGGATTCACGTACTGCTCCGACCTGTTCCTGCTCTCGGCCGCGCTGCCGCCACACGGGCGGCACATCGACACCCCCGGGCTGAAGCTGGCCAGTCTGGACCACACGGTGTGGCTGCACCGCACGTTTCGCGCGGACGAGTGGCATCTGTACGAGCAGCACGGGTACTGGATGGGCGGCGGCCGCGGCATCAGCCGAGGTCACCTCTACGACCGGGACGGAACCCTGGTCGCCAGCACCGCGCAGGAAGGACTGCTGAGGTTCCGCTGACGGCACGTCGACACAGGTCCTACGGTGCCACCGCGGTTCACCCGATGTGTTCGAGCATCGCGGTCACCGCGCGGGCCCGCATGGCATCAGGCCGACCGAGCCACGCCTCGTTGGCCACGGCTCTGCGCAGCAGCAGATGGGCCGGATGCTCCCAGGTGAAGCCGATACCGCCGTGCACCTGAATGCACGCCTCACTCGCCCGCACGGCCGTGGCCAGCGCCTCGGCGGCCGCCAGATCCGCCGAGACGAGCACATCCGGATCCGCGGCATCGCGATCCGCCGCCGCGAGCACCTGGCCCCGAGCCCCCTCCGCACCGACGAGCAGGTCCGCGCACTTGTGGGAAATCGCCTGGTAGGACCCGATCACGTGCCCGAACTGCTCGCGTTCGCCCGCCCATTCGACGGCGAGGGCGAGCGCCCGGTTGGCGACACCCACGGAATCGGCGGCGACGAGCAACTGTGCCACCGGCCGGGACGATTCGAGAACCTCCCGGACCGCGGCACCCGACGCGATCACCGTCGCCGGTGCCGCGTCCAGGTGGACGATTCCCACTGTCGCTGTGATGTCGATCGACTCCTGCGCGGTGATCGAGACGTCCTCCGGGGTCACGGTCGCCAGCACCGGATCACCGGTTCCGGCGTCGGTGCCGAGCACCACCAGGACATCCGCGACGGGCGCGCCCGCGACCCGCTCGACGACACCGGTCACCGTGCCCGACCGGTACGTGGGCAGCACCGCGTCGCGGTCCCACCCGCGGTCGTCGACAGGTACGACGAATACCGCAGTGGCGCCGTCGATCACGGCTTCGGCCGCCGACACGGCACCGGCCGCGACGAGGATCTCGAGTGCGATCGCGGTGGGCACCAGCGGAACGGGCGCGAGGTGGAAAGCGGCCTCCTCGACTGCCGCGCAGAGCAGCCGCAGGGGCGCGCCTCCACCCCCGAGCCGTTCGGGCGCAGCCAGTCCGGGCAACCCGAACCTGACCAGTTCCTCCCAGAGACCGACGTCGTAACCGTCCGCTTCGCCCGCCCGGGCGAGAAGCTTCGCGGTGTCGACGTACGAGGACACCGCCGATCCGACCACCTCGCGCACCGCCGCTTCGTCCGCCTCGGGTGGTGCGAGCGGCCGACCCGGGACCACGGCCGGAGCGCGCCTGCCCTCACCTCGATGCGAGGGGAGTCCGAGCACAGTCTCGGCGATCGTGTTCCGCTGGATCTCGGCGGTGCCCGCACCGATGGTGGTGGCCCGCGACATCAGGTAGCCGTACGTCCAGCGGCCACAGTCGACGACACCCTCGGTCCGAGCGCCCAGAACCGCGGCGTTCCCGGTCAACCGGAGGGCGAGCCTGTGCAGGTTCTGTTCGAACTCGGACTTGACGAGGCGGTTGACCGAGGCCACCCCACCGGGATCCTCGCCGCGCAGGACGGCGTCGAGCGCGCGGGCACTGTTCGCCGTGATGCACCGCACCGACGTCTCGAGCCGTGCGATCTCCTGGCCGATCAGTGGGTCACGCGCGTATCCGCGCTCGACTGCGAGCCGCACGACCTTGTCCAGGGTCCCGCGGTAGCGGAACTCGTCGGCGAGGAAGGCGGTCGCACGCTCGTGCCCGAGGGACGTCCGCATGATGGACCAGCCCTCGCCCTCCTCGCCGAGGCGATTCGCCACCGGCACCTCGACGTCGTCGAAGAAGACCTCCGCGAAATGGTGACCACCCGCCGCGTCGCGCAGGGGCCGGACCTCGATGCCCGGAGTGTCCATCGGGATCAGCAGGTACGTGATCCCCGCGGTCCCCCGACCGGCCGGTCCCGTCCGGACCAACGCGAACATCCAGTCGGCGCGGTCAGCTCGGGTCGTCCAGATCTTCTGGCCCGACACCCGGTAGACGTCACCGTCCCGCACCGCGCGAGTCGACAGCGATGCGAGGTCGCTGCCGGCTCCCGGCTCGGAGAACCCCTGGCACCAGAACTCGTCGGCCCGGAGGAGCGGCTCGAGGAACCGGTCCCTCTGCTCCTGGGTGCCGTGCACGACGATCGTCGGAGCCACGATGAAGGACATGCTGCACGGATGCTTCGGCGCACCCGCCTCCGACACCATTCGGTAGTAGTCGAGCTGGTCCTCGAGCGAAAGTTCCATGCCACCGGCCGCCGCCGGCCACCCCGGCGCCGCCAGACCCGCATCGACCAGCTCGGACTGCCAGGCGACGGCCGCGGCGGCGCGATCCTTCGACGTGGCGGGCCGAGGGCGCGCGCGATGGTCGTCGAGCAACGTGGACAGCCGGGACCGCCAGTCCCGAGTGCGGGCGTCGAGCACGGCCGTGGACGACTCGTCCACACGCCACCTCCTGGGTCGGTTCGGTACGGAGACGAACTCCAGTGTCAGTTCTTCGGGCCGCGCCGGTCGCCGAAACGCGCGCCGACGTCGCCACCGTTCGACCGGAACGTCACCGCGGCCTCGGCCTCCAGGCTCAGGGCGTGTGAGAGTGACGCCCCCGCGCCTTCCTTGAGCAGCCGGAGCATCCGCTGGATCGCCGCGGGATGACCGTCCGCGATCCGGCGGGCGATCTCGAGGGTGCGAGCCATCAGGGCTTCGTGCGGAACGACCTCGTTGGCCAGCCCGATGCGCGCCGCGGTCTCGCCGTCGATCGGTTCGCCGCTGAGGACGAACTGGATCGCGGCGGGCAGCCCGACCATCCGCGGCAGCATCGCGCTGCCACCCCAGCCGTTCAACAGTCCGAGTTGCGCGTGTGTGTCGGCGAATTCGGCGCGTTCCGAGGCGATGACGAACGAACAGTTCACGGCGAACTCGTAGCCGCCGGTGTAGCACGGCCCGTTCACGGCGGCGATCACCGGTTTGGTGATGCCCCGCACTACCTGGGTGGGCGTCGGGCCCTCGGTCCGAGGCGACGGTCCCGAAAGAGCCTCCGGCAGATCGACTCCCGCGGAGAAGGACGTCCCTGCGCCGGTGACGACCACGACGCGGACGCCGTCGTCGGCGTCCGCTCGCCACAGTTCCTTCTTGATCGCCTTGCGCATCGCCCGGTTGATCGCGTTGCGCCGGTCGGGGCGGTTGAGGGTGAGAATCGTGACGAACCCGTCGCGCTCCACGAGCAACGGCGGCCGGTCCTGGTCGTCCGGAGTGGCGTCGACAGCCGTCTCGGTCATCGTCCGCCCTCAGACCACGGAGGCGGGCGCAGGTACGTCGACAGCCTCGGGGCCGAGACCGCGCAGCCGCTCCTCTGCCTCGGCCGCGGTGCGCCGAACGACCTCTCCTGCGGTGGGAATGTCCCGGATCAGACCCTGGACGACGCCGACCGTCCAGATGCCGAACTCGGGGTCACCCTCCTCGTACACCTTGCGTCCCCGGCTACCGGCGACGAGATCCTTGACGTCCTTGAACCGGCCGCCCTTGTTCAGGATGTCGACGACCTCCTCGCTGACGGCGTTGCGGGAGGCACGCATCGTGTTCCGGAGCTGACGGAAGATCAGCTGGGTGTCCAGCTCCGAGGCCCCGACGATCTGCTTCTTGATGTTCTCGTGGATCGGGCTCTCCTGCGTACACATGAACCTCGTGCCCATGTTGATCCCGTCCGCACCGAGCGCGAGGGCCGCCGCGAGTCCACGGCCGTCCGCGAATCCCCCGGACGCGACGAACGGAATGGTGAGCGCGTCCGCGGCGGCCGGAATGAGAACGAGGCCCGGTACGTCGTCCTCCCCGGGGTGCCCGGCACATTCGAATCCGTCGATGCTGACGGCGTCGACGCCGATCCGCTCGGCCTTGAGTGCGTGACGGACACTCGTGCACTTGTGAATGACCTTGATGCCGTGCTCTTTCAGGTGCTCGACGTGCACGGTGGGATCCGATCCCGCGGTCTCGACGATGGTGACCCCGGACTCGATGATCACCTGTCGGTACTCGGCGTAGGGCGGCGGGTCGATGGACAGGGTCAGCGTCAGGTTCACCCCGAACGGCTTGTCAGTGAGTTCACGGCACCGCTCGATCTCCCGAGCGAGAGCATCGGGGGTCGGCTGGGTCAGTGCCGTGATGATGCCGAGGCCGCCGGCGTTCGACACCGCGGCCGCAAGCTCTGCCCGTCCGACCCACATCATTCCGCCCTGCACGATCGGGTGTTCGACTCCGAACTCCTCGGTGAAGCGTGTCTTCAACATGTGCTGCTCCTGGATGCGTCCAGACGGGACGCGCCGACGGTCGACCGGATTATGAGTCCAACGAAGCTAACATAGTTTACTACGTAGATGAAGCGCTATCCTGAGACCCGGAACCGTCCGTGACGCACTCCGACCACCTGCTGCGCACCCCACGCGTTGCAGACGTCCGGACACGCCCTCACGGACAGCGAGGCAACAACAGCCGTCGGGTGCTTTACTGAGTACTCGAAGTCACACTTGAAAGCGAAGGTGTACGGACACATGACCGAGGACGCCACTGTCAGGCCCGTCTTCGAGCAGCGCCCACTCTCGGGGCGGGCGATCCGCACCCCGAAGACGGCCGAACTTGTCGCTCTCAAGCTCCGCCGGATGATCGTCGACGGCGACCTGAAGGACGGCGATCACCTCCCCCACGAGGCCGAGCTCATGGAGCACTTCGCCGTCAGCCGGCCGACGCTGCGGGAAGCCGTTCGTGTGCTCGAGGCCGAACGGCTCGTCGAGGTCCGCCGTGGCTCCCGCTCCGGCGCCCGAGTGTGCGTGCCCGGACCCGAGGTGGTGGCACGACCCGCATCGCTCCTGCTGGAACTCTCGGGCGCCACCGTCGCCGACGTCTTCGTCGCCCGGGAGGCCATCGAGCCCGCCGCCGCTCGCATCCTCGCGGAGTCCGGCACCGAGGAGGACTTCGACGAACTGGAACGGCTGCTGGACGAGGAGGTCCCCGCCGCCTACGCAGCGGGCGATTTCGGGCCCGCGGCCGCTCAGTTCCACCTGCGGATGGTCCAGCTGTCCGGGAACGCGACCCTGGCCCTGATCGCCGGCATGCTGCACGAGATCTTCGAACAGCACACGACGAACGTGGCGCGAGGCCGCGTCGCCAAGGACGCCACCGCCGCGAAGGACCGCTACCGCCTGTTCGTCCGATCGCTGCGCAAACTGATCAAACTGCTCCGCGAACGCGACGGCGACGGCGCCTACGCCCACTGGCACAAGCACATGGAGACGGCCCGGGCGATGACGCTGGCCGGCCACGAGACGACCCAGGTTCGCGACATCCTCGACTGACAGCGGGTCCGGGCCTTCGAGTGCATCGGGGGCCCGGGCTGCGCGACCCCGAGCCGTGGGTTCGGCGAACGGGTTACGGTTCGATCGGCCGTGCCACCCACCCGGCGGCCCGGCGCTCGTACTCCTGGAACGCGACCAGCGCACGCGCAACGACGATTTCGACCAGTTCTGGTTCGGTGTCCAGGGACAGTTGCATCACCACGTGATGCGGCCCCTCGGACGGCAGCAGCGCGTCCGCCAACTCCCGGTCGATCAGGCCCGCCGCGATCGCGGCGTCGCACGACTTCTCGAAGCTCCCCGACGTCCTTCCCCGCCCGCTCACGTGGCAGTTGACGTCGAACACCATGTCCATCAGGTTCGCGAGCACCCGCTCGATCACCAGACCCGCGGTCGAATTCCGTTCCAGGAGTTCGGCGTCCACCGGAACGATCCCCTCCAGCTGGAGCAGCGCGCGCCGCATCGTGGTCAGGACGTGGACCACACGCTCGGTGTCGGAGCGACTGAACGCCTCCCGGCTCGACCGCGCGGCGAGGTCGGAGAGCACGATCCCCGAGGCGGTCGCGGCCGACACCGCATCGGGCTTCCCGCGCGGTACCGCGTTCAGGGCGTTCACTCCCCCATCGTGAACGGAACCACCGCGCCGGTCAACACTCGGGACGCTCGGATCCGAATCCCATTCCGCCAGGTGGCATGAGCGTTGGACCCGACGGGTTCGGCGGGACGACAGTGGGACCGTCGTGGAGCCGGCGACCGAGTGTCGCTGCGCCGTCCACCGTCGTACCCACCGCAGAGGACGAGGATTCATCGTGAAGTCGTTGAGCGACCTGATGCGCAACTTCATGCAACTGGGATATGTGACAGAGGATCTCGACGCAGCCGTGGACTTCCTGGAGTCGACACTCGGAACCGTCCAGTGCGTCAAGCACTATCGGTCGTCCCTCGGTCGCCCGACAACCGGGCCCGGCGTCGCAGACCCGCTCGCCGGCGGCCCGCGACTCGACGGGTCGCATGTCGTCGTCGACGGTTCGCTCGCAGCGGAGTGGGTGATCGACGTGGCACTCGTCAACGCCGGCCCCACCAACATCGAGATCATCCGTCCGGTGAGCGGATCGGTGGAGCTCTACCGCAGTCGGCTGCGCCCGGACGTCCCGGCCACGTTCCACCACCTGGGGTTCCGGGTGGGCGACTTCGACGAGGTGGACGCGCTGGTCCAGCGCAGCGGTCGCACCTGGGCGCAGTACGGCGCCAGCGGAGGTATGCGATTCGGCTACCTCGACCTGTCCGCCGAGCTCGGGCACTTCGTGGAGGTGATGGAACTCGACGAGGGCTCCGAACGCATGTTCTCGAACCTGGAAGCCGCCTCCGACGCGATCGACTGATCGTCGCCGGAGGCCCCGTGACCGACGAAAGGGATGAATGTGGACAAGAACGAGGCCGACGACACGTACGACGTGATCGTGGTCGGGTCGGGCGCCGGACTGGTCGGCGCGCTGGCCGCGGCGGCACGAGGGCTCCGCACTCTCGTCATCGAGAAGACCGAGTTCATCGGTGGTACGACCGCGTACTCGGGCTCGGGACTGTGGCTGCCCGGCAACGCTGCCGAGCGACGCGCCGGCGTCGATGCCGGGCCGGATCAGGCGCGGCCGTACCTCGACGCGGTCATCGGCGACGACGCACCGGCGGCCCTGCGTGAGCGCTTCCTCGAGGCAGGCGCGCCGATGATCGACGAACTCGAGAGCCATTCGTGGCTCGGGCAGTTCTTCTGGCAGGGCGTGCCCGACTACTTCGAGAACGCCCCCGGCAGTCTCGCGGGCGGGCGCACAGTCTTCCCGGAACCGCTCGACCGTTCGGCGCTCGGCGATCTCGAACCGATGGTCCGGCGGCCGCAGTGGGCCGAACGGTCCGGTGCGCATCCCGGCGACGTCATGACCGGCGGTCAGGCGTTGATCGCTCGCCTGCTCCTGGCGTTCCTCGACACCGGGAACGGCGAGATCCGCACGGACACCGGGCTGACGCGCCTCGTCGTCGACGGTGACCGGGTCGTCGGCGTGGAGGCCGAAACCGGCAGTGAGACCGTCACTCTCCGCGCCCGCGCCGGCGTCCTGCTCGCGGCGGGCGGCTACGAGCGCAACGCAGAACTGCGCGGGCGGTATCAGCCGGAGGTGACCGACGAATGGTCCCAGGGCGCACCCGGCAACACCGGCGACGCCCTGGTCGCGGGAATGGAGATCGGTGCCGCGACGGACCTCCTCGACGAGGCGTGGTTCGCGCCGGCACTGGTGATCCCGGACGAGCGGCCGGTGTTCTACACCTCCGTGTGGAGCGGGATCTGGGTGAACGACGCCGGGGAACGCTTCATGAACGAACGCCTGCCGTACGACAGGTCCGGCCACGAGATCCTTCGCGCACATCGGAGCTCGACCGTCTCCCACATCCCCGTCCACTGGGTGTTCGATCAGCGACAGTTCGACAACGAACGCGCGTTCACCTCACCGCCGGTGGCCCCGCAGGCACCGGGTTGGTTCGACGTCGACCGGTTCCTCGCGGCGGGCGCGCTGCACAAGGCGGACACCCTCGAGGACCTGGCCGACCTGATCGGGGTTCCGGCCGAGACCCTGACCGCCAGCGTCGCGCAGTTCAACGAGTACGCGCTGGCCGGCAAGGACGAGGACTTCGGTCGCGGCGAGGCCCCGTGGGATCAGATGATCGTCCGAATGTGCGGCCCCCACGAGGACGGGCCCAACCCGTGCCTCGGCGTGATCGGCAAGCCACCCTTCTACGCCGCCAAGATCGTCCTGTCCGACCTCGGGACGAAGGGCGGCCTCCGCACCGACGACCACTCCCGCGTCCTACGGGAGGACGGCTCCGTCATCCCCGGCCTCTACGCGTCGGGGAACACCATGGCGCCCATGACCGGTCGGATCTATCCCGGTGCCGGTGGACCGGTCGGGTCGTCGATGGTCTTCTCCTACCTCGCGGCACTCGACATGGCGGGCCAGGAGGTCTGAGCCGGCGGCGCGCGAGGGTCGCGGTGGGGCGACAACTCGCGCGGCCGCCGACCGATGCCCCGAGGACAGGACCTCGGGGCATCGGTGTTGCCGGGGTCAGGCGGCGTCGGTGGAATGCCCTGGGAAGAGCGAGAGTTCGGGATTCAGAGCGACGGCCGCGTTGTTCACGGCGGTGGCCACTTCGCCGAAGCCGACCGACATGAGACGAACCTTTCCGGGGTAGGAGGTGATGTCACCGGCCGCGTAGACCCGGTCCGCCGTCGTCCGCATCCGGCTGTCGACGACGATGGTGCGGCGATCGAGCTCCATACCCCACTTCGTCAACGGACCGAGATTGCTGATGAAGCCCAGTGCCGCCACCACGGAGTCGACCGGCAGGACCCGGGGCTCGTCCCGTCCGTCGACACGGATCCGGGCCTCCTGCACCACTCCGTTCCCGTGCAACGTCTCGACCTGCGCGTCGGTGATGATCTCGATGCCGCTCTCGTGCAGCTCCCGCACACTCGCCGCGTGGGCACGAAAGGCACTGCGCCGATGCACGACCGTGACCGACCGGGCGATCGTCCGCAGCGTGAGCGCCCAGTCGACGGCACTGTCACCGCCGCCGACGACGAGAACGTCACGGCCGGCGTGTTCCTGGGGGTCCGGCACGAAGTAGCTCAGGCCGCGGTCGAGGAACTCCTCCCCCGCCGGGAGTGTGCGCGGCGTGAAGGTTCCGATTCCCGCCGTGACAACCACCGCGCCCGCAACCACGACAGTGCCGTCCGAGAGCGTGACGACCGGACGGCCGTCCGCGGAGTAGGCGAGGTCCGTGGCCTCTCGCCCCAGGAGGTACGTGGGGTCGAACGCGTCGGCCTGCGCCTTGAGAGCGGCGACCACCTCCCGGCCGAGCGCGCCGGGCACCGCGGCGATGTCCCGGATCTCCTTCTCCGGGTACAGCGCGGAGATCTGTCCACCGCACTGCGGAAGTGCATCGACGAGGACCGTCGACAGGCCACGGAAACCTGCCGTGTACGCGCCGAAGAGCCCGACGGGACCCGCGCCGACGACGAGGATGTCCGTGGTGACTGTCTCGGCCATGAGCCGACCTCCTGGGGTTGTGAATCGACGAGGCGGACGTGCTGGATGCACCGCCGGAAGGACACTTCGAACGAGAACGCCGGGCAGCCGTCCACGCGGCCGGTCGTCGGCGCCGCAACCCACCCTAGGCCGCGGCCCGCGACCGGCGGCAGCAGCGATTCCGTTTGGTGGAATGCCGGTTGGACATAGCGAAATCACTGGCGGAGAGTCGTTTTCACGACGACCGGATGGTCGATTCGCCGCCGTCGCGAGGTGCCGCGACCGACGCGCCTGCTCGATGCGGCGAGTGACGTGAGGAAGGCCTATCGCATGAGTGACGAAGTCCGGGTGTGGATCGAGCACCACCTGTGCACCGGCGACGGACTGTGCGTCCAGTACGCACCCGACATCTTCGAGTTCGACGACGCCGGGGTCGCCCACGTCAAGAGCGATCCCGACGGCCCGTTGCTGACCGAAGAGGGTGCCTCCGCGAACGTCCCGGAGAGCCTCCGCCTCGACGTCATCGACGCCGCGGACGGATGTCCGGGCAACTGCATCCACGTCGCGCGGAGATCCGACGGCGCCCCGATCGCCGGCCCGGACGCGAACTGACCTTCAGTGCACGCGCACGATCGAACCCCGGATACAGGAGTGTGGATGCGATGACAGCAGTGGACGAGCTCCGGATGAACCGGCCCATCTGGTTCGAGGGCGACGTCCCGCCGGAGAAGGTACCCGAGAAGTACCGCCTGGAGCGCGCTTTCATTCCGAAGGCGCGCTTCCTGGATCCGGAGTTCCTCGATCTGGAACTGAACCGGATGTTCATGAAGACGTGGCAGATCGCGTGCCGCGTCGAGGAGCTGCGGGACGTCGGCTGCTTCGTCGAGTACGAGATCGGTCGGTTCTCGATCCTGTTGGTGCGCGAGTCCAAGACCGAGATCCGGGCCTACCACAATGCCTGCAGGCATCGGGGCACGCGCTTGGCCCGCGGCCGAGGGCGGGTCGGCTCACTCATCTGTCCCTTCCACGGGTGGCGCTGGAATCTCGACGGATCCATCCGGCTGGTGCTCGACCGTGAGGAGTTCGTGCCCCGCTCTGATGACGATCTCGGACTCGTCCGTGTGCGCGTCGAGCAGTGGGCCGGCTTCGTCTTCGTGAACCTCGACCCCGAGGCCAAACCGCTTCTCGAGTACCTCGATCCGATCCCCCGCATCTTCGAACCCTTCCAGCTCGAGAACTTTCGGTACAGGTGGGGCAAGGGAGTCGTCGTTCCGTGCAACTGGAAGACGGCGCTCGACGCGTTCCTGGAGGCGTACCACGTGGCGGGCACCCACCCGCAGCTGTTCCGCCTCGATCGCACCAACGACAAGATCGCGTCGCTGCGCGAACTCGACCTGCGCCCCTGGGCCCCCACGACGGTCTACGAGCGGCACGCCCACTACTCGGCGCTCGGACCCAAGTCGACGGCCGACAAGGCCGCCGGGAAGGACCCGTCGAAGCGAAGCAACGACGGTAAGTCGGACGAACGCCTGACGGTCGCGAACGCCGTGCAGTACCTCCACGAGGACATGCGCGGCCTGGAGAACGAACGCAGCTGGCGGGCCGCCGAGGCGCTGAAGACCGCGGAGGTTCCCGACGGGATGACCGCGGGGAAGTACTTCCTGCAGCTCTACCGTGAGCTCTCCCTCGCCGAGGGCTACGACTGGCCGGTGATCTCCCCCGAACAGTGGACCGAAGCCGGCAGTGCGTGGAACGTCTTCCCCAACAGCATCATCCTGCCCGGACAGGGGTCAGTGTTCTGGTACCGCTCACGCCCGCTCGACAACGACCCGAACAAGGCCCTCTTCGAGGTGTTCAGCCTCGACCAGGTTCCGATCGCCGAGTACGACGAGAAGCGCGCGTTCGAGCCGCAGTACTTCGACGACTACCGCGACGCGGACATGGGGCAGGTCTTCTCCCAGGACTTCGCGAACATGAAGGAAGTCACCGTCGGCATGCACTCGCCGAGCTTCGACGGCCACCGGCTGAGCGAAGAGCAGGAAATGACGATCTGGAATCACCACCGGGTCGCCGACCGCTACATCTGGACCGACTGACCGTGGGTTGCGGCAGCGCAGCGAGCCGGTCGCGGCGCCGCACGGACCGTACCGATTGGAGTTGACCATGGGGGTGCATTCCCTCGGCTACATCAGACTGGCCACGTCCGACATCGACGCATGGAAGCGGTTCGGCGACGAGTTCGTCGGCTTCATGCGCGTCGACGGCGCGGACCCCGCTTCCCTGTACTTCCGGATGGACGACCACCCCGCACGCCTGGTGGTCGCCCCTGCGGACGAGTCCTCCTGCACTGCGATCGGATTCGAGGTGATGAACCGCCGGGTCCTCGACGAACTCGTCCACGCGATCACGGCGGAGGGCATCGAGGTGGCCACCGGATCCGCGGACGAGTGCGCCGAGAGACGAGTGAGCGGGTTCGTCCGCTTCGCCGACCCGGGCGGGAACCCGATCGAGCTCTTCTACGGTCCGATCCTCGATCACGTCCCCGTCAACACCCCGCTGGTGTCCGAGTTCGTCACCGGCGACATGGGTCTGGGCCACGTGATCGTGACGGCCGAGGACGTCGAGAAGTCCTTCGACTTCTACAGCCGGATCCTCGGGTTCGTCGAGCGGAACACGGCGGGACCGACCTACTTCATGGGCTGCAACCCACGACACCACAGCTTCGGGATCGCGCCGAAGCCCGGTCCGGGCCGCACCGTACACATCATGGTCGAGGCGAAGACGCTGGACGACGTCGGGATCGCGCTCGATCGTGCGTACGCGATGGAACTGCCGATGATGCACACGCTCGGCAAGCACACCAACGATCAGATGGTCTCGTTCTACGTCTGGTCGCCGGACAACTATGCATTCGAGTTCGGCTGGGACGGACTCCGGGTCACCGACGAGGTGCCCACGTACGCGATCACCGAGGGCGCCCTCTGGGGCCACCGCTTCAGTCCGCCGCCGCAGTGACCGGCGCTCTGCCCCCGACGGCCGTGCCGTCGGGGGCAGAGTCTGCTCCGGGGCTTCCACGCGGCGGGGTACGTTCGGGATCCGGGTTGTGCATCGATGCGTGATCACCCATGCTCGAACCGGAAGAAGCAGGAGCTCGACGACCATGAACTCCCCCGCCGCGACAGCCGTGGCATCCGAGAAGCTCGCCGTCCAGGTCGCCCGCCACCTCGAACGCGAGATCATCGCGCGGCGGTGGCCCGTGGGTGAGGTGCTCGGCTCCGAGACGGATCTGCGCACCCGGTACGGCGTTTCCCGATCCACGCTGCGTGAAGCCGTACGCCTGCTGGAGCATTCCCGCCTGGCGCAGATGCGGCAGGGGCCCGGCGGCGGACTCGTCGTCCGCACCCCCGACCCCAGACCGGCGGTACGGGGACTGGTCATCTACCTGGAGTATGTGGGAGCGACCGTCGCACAGGTGATGGGCGCCCGGTCGATCTTCGAGAGGTTGGTGATCACCGCGGTCTCCGACTCGTTGACCGAGAGCGGGATACGAGAGCTCAGATCAACCGCGTCCGCCGAGGCGGATCGCCGCCCGGAACACTTCCACGTCACCCTGGGCCGGCTGTCCGGCAACCCGGCGCTGGAGCTGTACGTCGACATCCTGACGCGTACGACGGTCGCGTACTCGGCTCGGGCACGCGGAGCCTCCGAACGGGACATCGAGGACTGTCGCGAGACCGCCTCCCGGCACGTGCAGATCGCCGATGCCGTGGTGGCAGGCGACGAGAGCCGGGCTCAGGCCCTGATGACCACGCACATCGAGGGCATCGCGGACCGGCTGACCCGCCTCGTCGACCCCCTCCCGGGTGGACACGCGGTGACGAGGCCGATGGACCCGGATCCGGACGAGCGGCCACGCGAGAAGAAGCTGGCGGAGTCCGTGGCCGGGAGGATCCACGACGACATCATCGCGGAGGGTCGCCGGGTCGGCGAGGTCCTGGGCTCGGAAGCGGACTTCGTCGCCCGCTACGGGGTGAGCCGGTCGATCTTCCGTGAGTCCGTGCGCATCCTCGAGCACTACAACGTGGCCCACATGCGGAGGGGCCCGCGGGGCGGTCTCGTCGTGCTCGCCCCCGACCCGGCGTCCAGCCTTCACACGGTCGCTCTCTACATGGGTTATCGCGGGGTAACTGCCGACCACCTCCGCGTGGTGCGGGAGGGCGTCGAACTGGGGTGCCTCACTGCGGCAATGTGCTCCACACGAATTCGCCGTGAGGACTTCGCCGGGAACAATCCGATCGGCAACCGGAGGCAGTGCCGTTGCAGCACGTGCCTGCGCGATCGGATCGGTCGGCTCGGCAACGACCCGGTCCTGATCCTGCTGCGCTCCCTGCTGACAGCGCTCTGGGAAGAACACGGTGACGACCCTGGTCCCGGCGCTCGGTGCGTCACCCCCGATCCGGCCACGCAGCAGCAGCTGGACGCGATCCTCGATGCCGTCATTGACGGAGACGAGGACCTGGCCGTGTTTCGCATGAGGAAGCATCTCCGCGACCGGACCGGCTGGTGAGCTTCCGGACCGGCACCCCTTGACACATCTCTCGTCTGGTGTGATTCTCACTACTCAGACAAATCAGTGCACTCAGTTCGCGAACCAGGAAGCTTCACCTGGTAGTTTCCCGCGATGATCGTACAAACAGTGCACCCATTCTGAGGTGGTGAAACCTGAGATGAGCGTCGACACAGCCGTTGCGTGCGTCACCCCACCGATGACCCTCGCCGAGGGGTGCGACGGGTCGGCAGCCACCTCACCCGATCGGCGTACCGGATCCGAACGCACGGTCCTCGGACGCGTCGCCTCCATCATGGACGCCTTCAGCGGCAGTCGGCAGGTGCTGAGCCTCGGTGACCTCAGCGAGTGCACCGGGCTGCCCAAGTCGACGCTCCACCGACTCGCCGACCAGTTGTGCCAGGTCGGCTGGATCAGCCGCGCACCCGGCGGATACCGGATCGGCATGCGCATGTTCGAACTCGGAAGTCTCGCCCTCGACACCGACACCCTCCAGGACACCGCGAGCCCTCATCTCCGCTCGCTCGCGACGAGAACCGGACTGCACGTCCAGCTCTCGGTGCCGGACGGCGCCGAGGTCGTCCATCTCGAGCGAGTCGCCGCCGGCCCGCTGCACCACGGTGTCCGGCGTGGCGAACGCACCCCCGCCTACTGCACCGCCCTCGGAAAGGCGATGGCGGCCTCCGACGACCACCTCGAACAGTCGGTGTTGAGTGCACCCATGCCCAGGAGGACGGGCAACACCATCACCGATCGAGGAACACTCCTCGTCGAACTCCACAGGATCCGCTCGTCCGGAATCGCGATCGACCGATCCGAGTACCGCGCCGACGTGGTGTGCGTGGCGGCCCCGATCCTCCAGGGGCAGAACGTGGTCGCGGCGGTGTCGGTGACAGCGATCGCAGGCCGGATGCGCGGAGACGCGGCGGCGACCGCGGTCCTGACCACGGCGAGCGCGATCACCAACGCGATCTCGTCCCGGCAACACCCGGGCCACGCCTGACAGCCCCGGCCCGCACCGGAGCGGCTCCGTCAGCGCGGAACCCACCCGGCGTCGTGCCAGTACGTTTCGAGCGTCGCCATGGGCTCGGGCCACGTCTCGATGTACGTGACCCCGTCGGGGCCTGCCGTCATCAGATACGGCGTGCCCGCCTTGCTGATCCAGAACTCGCCCGGACCCACCGTCCGGCTGCCGTCCTCGCCGTTCGGGCCCCACGACACGTGGAACTCACCCGCGAACACGACGATCAGCTCGTCCAGGTTGTGGTGATGCCGGGGCACGGAGAAGCCGGGCGCACAGCGCAAGCCGTTCAGGTTGAACGCGCTGTCGACCTTCGCCGCAACCCACATGTTCCCGTCGAATGTCTTCGCCATGTCGACCGGCGCGTCGGCCAGGAGACCGCCCTCGGCCCACAGGTAGGCGGGGAACGACTGGTCGACGGTCAGGTCCCGCCAGCCGTCCTCGGACAGTAGCTCTATGAATTCGGTTGCCACCATTCGATTGTGCGATGGCGGCGCACGATCGTCCTCGTCCCGTTTCCACCCAACGGGATGGGGTCTGGCGCGAGCGTCGCCCATCCCACCGACCGGAATCGGCGTGCGACACACCCCGAAAAGCGTCCCTACACTGGCGCAATGACGCTCATATTCGGGGACCTGCTCGATGATTTCGACTGGGTGCCAATGAATCTCGATCAGCAGTCCAGTCCCAGCTACTTCTGGGTCGACGGTGGACTGCTCGCGGACGCGCCGGTCGACTTCCGTGCGACCTTCGAGGGCAACATGTTCGTCACGACCAAGCCGATCGACATGCCGCGCTTCAACCGGAACCCACTCCGCGTGACTCCCGGATTCACCGTCCCACGTCATCACCACAACGTCGACGAGATGCTCTTCGTGCTCGCCGGCGAGTACCACATCGAGACCTACGACGGCGACGAGCCGGAGACCGTGACGGTGGGTGCCGGCCAGGTCTTCGTCAGTCGCGCAGGCACCGCGTACACCATGACGGCGGGCGACGAGGGGGTCACGTACATCGAGACGTGGCCGAGGCCGGTCACCGAACTGGAGACCTATTGGCACGACCACGGCTGGGTCGCCAGGGAAGGGGTCGCCCGGTGACCGCCACGGTGCAGAGCCTCACCCACGACGGCACCAGCCGGTCCCTGACCACACCGAAGGGCGACCTCCACTACCACGAGGCGGGCGACGGTCCGCCGCTTCTCCTCCTCCACGGGTCGGGGCCCGGTGTCAGCGGGTGGAGCAACTACCAGGGCAACCTGCCCGTCTTCGCCCAGCACTTCCGCACTCTCGTCCTGGACTTCCCCGGTTTCGGCAAGAGCTACTCGTGCGAGCAGAATCCGATGCTCGCCGCCCTGCCCGCGGTGGTCGACTTCCTCGACGGACTGGGCCTCGGCTCGGTGCCGGTGGTGGGAAACTCCATGGGCGGCAACGTCGCTGCGAACCTCGCCGCACACCACCCCGATCGCGTCTCCCGGCTGGTCACCATCGGCGGAATAGGGATGTCCCTGTACAACCCGTCACCGCCGGAGGGAATCAAGCTCCTCGTCCAGTTCGTCGAGGATCCGACGCGGGACCGGCTCGTGGCGTGGATGGAGTCGATGGTGCACGACACCGCGATCCTGACCGACGAGTTCGTCGAAAGCCGTTGGCGGACAGCATCCGAACCCGCGGCACTCGAAGACGTCCGGAAGCTGTTCAACGCCGGGACGCTGGAGGCGATGCGCAACCGCGACGGCGCCACGGTGGCAACCATGGTCACCACGCTCACGAAGATTCAGGCACCCACCCTCGTGACGTTCGGGCGTGACGATCGGGTCACGCCCCTCGACAGTTCGCTCCTTCCCATGCGACTGATCCCGAGGTGCGAGCTGCACGTGTTCCCCCACTGCGGGCACTGGGCGATGATCGAACGCAAGGACGAGTTCGAAAGTACCGTCCTCGCTTACCTTCTCCGGGATTCGACGGCCTGACGTCGGCCGATGCTCCCTCAGCAACGACAACGCCGCAACGGCATCACAAGAGAGTGGTCCACATGAGCAATTCCGAGTACCGCATGCTGATCGACGGTGATCTGGTCGCCGCGGCGGACGGGCAGGTGTACGACAACGTCAACCCGGCGAACGAGGAGGTCATCGGTACGGCGCCGAGGGCCGGGGCGGCGGACGCGGAACGGGCGATCCTCGCCGCACGCCGCGCGTTCGACACAACCGCGTGGTCCACCGACATCGAGTTGCGCCGAAGGTGCCTGGACCAGCTGCAGTCCGCCCTCCGAAAGCACGCCGAGGAACTGCGTCCCATCGTGGTCGCCGAGGGCGGCATGCCGGTGGCCCTGACCCACGACGTCGCCGTCGACGGCTGCATCGAGATGATGAGCCACTTCATCAACCTGCTCGACACCTACGAGTTCGAACGGATCATCACTCCGATCGCAGGAGACGAAGGCGCGCACCGCGTCGTCCGCCGCGAAGCGGTCGGCGTCGTCGCCGCGATCACCCCGTGGAACTACCCCCTTTTCCTCGCGCTCGGCAAACTCGCTCCCGCCCTCGCCGCAGGCAACACCGTCGTCCTCAAGCCGGCGCCCGACACCCCGTGGAGCACCCTCGAGGTCGGCCGACTCATCCTCGAACACACCGACATTCCCGCCGGTGTGGTCAACATCGTCTCCACCGACGACAACGACGTGGCCGGCCTGCTCACCACGCATCCCGCCGTCGACGCGGTGACCTTCACCGGATCGACAGCCACCGGGCGCCGCATCATGGCCGCCGCCGCACCGACCGTCAAACGTCTCACCCTCGAACTCGGCGGCAAGTCGTCGGCGATCCTCCTCGACGACGCCGACTTCCTCACCGCGATCCCGTTCATCGCGGGCACCACCATGAGCCACGCCGGGCAGGGCTGCGGCATCTACTCGCGCCTGCTCGTCCCCCGTACCCGGCTGGACGAGGCCGTCGCCGTCGCCGTCGGCACCATGGGCCAGATCCCGTGGGGCGACCCTACCGACATCAACAACTACATGGGCCCCCTGGCGAACAAGCGCCAGTACGACTCTGTTCTGCGCTACTACGACATCGCCGCACGCGACGGCCGGGTCGTCCTCGGCGGAAAGGCGAGCGACCGCTTCGACAAGGGCTACTGGGTCGAGCCCACCGTTGTCACCGACATCGACTCCCTGTCCCCCGTCCCGCAAGAGGAGATCTTCGGCCCGCTCCTGAGCATCCTGCCGTACGACACCGACGACGAGGCCGTCGCCATCTCCAACAACACCATCTACGGCCTCGCAGGCGGCGTCTGGAGCGCCGACCTCGACCACGCCACCCGCGTCGCCAACGGCATGCGCGCCAGCTCGATTCAGATCAACGACCAGATGTGGAACCACCAGACCGCCCCCTTCGGCGGCTACAAGCAGAGCGGCATCGGCCGCGAGTGGGGCGTCGAGGGCCTCGAAGACCTACTCGAAGTGAAGACCATCGCCCGCCCCGCACAGCAGTAGCACACCCAGACAATCCGAGCACCAACGCAATCCGAGAAGGGAACCACCATGGGAAGAGTTGAAGGCAAGGTCGCATTCGTCACCGGCGCGGCCCGCGGCCAGGGACGCAGCCACGCGGTGCGCCTCGCGGAGGAGGGCGCCGACATCATCGCGGTCGACCTGTGTCGCGACATCGCTTCGAACACCTATGCACTCGCGCGACCCGAGGACCTCAAGGAGACCGCGCGGCTCGTCGAGTCCCACGGCAGGCGCATCGTCGCCGTCGAGGCGGACGTCCGTGAGAAGCCGCAGCTCGACGACGCACTCGCGCAGGGGCTCGAAGCGTTCGGTCGACTCGACATCGTCGTCGCCAACGCAGGCATCTGCCCCATGCTCGGCGATTCCGAGATGCAGGGCTGGCTCGACGTCATCGGCGTCAACCTGATGGGCGCCCAGAACGCGATCCACGCCGCCATCCCGCACCTGAAGGCCGGCGCCTCCATCATCGCCACCGGCTCCGCAGCAGCGATGATGCCCAACGAGCAGGTCGAGAACCCCGGTGCCGATCCGGGCGGCGCCGGCTACACCGTCGCCAAGATCCTGATCTCCCAGTACATGCACGAACTGGCCCGTGTCCTCGCGCCCCGCATGATCCGCGCCAACGTCATCCATCCGACCAACGTCGACACCGCCATGCTCCAGAGCGATGCGATGTACCAGATCTTCCGTCCCGATCTCGAGAAGCCCACCCTCGAGGACGCCCGCGACGCCTTCCACACCCAGCAGGCGATGCCGATCCCGTGGGTCGACCCGGTCGACATCAGCAACGCCGTCGTCTACCTCGCCTCCGACGAATCTCGCTACGTCACCGGCACCCAGCACCGCATCGACGCCGGCAGCTACCTCAAGTTCCACTCATTCCACGTCTAGCAGGAGGATTCACGGGCTCTCCTCGTGCGCGTTCCCGCCGCGAAGCGCGCAGGGTGGCGCATCGCTGATGCGCCACCCTGTCGCGTGTGCGGGCAACTCGACGAACGTCGCACCGTGATTCGGTTCGTCCCGGGTCACCGCCCGACCAGGGCGACAGCGGCGTGCTCGATCTCTCTCTGGGACAGGAGAACGAGTCTGGCCGCGTCCCCGAGCGGGACGTAGCTGTCGGCACTGGTGACGCGGGCCATCGGGCCGGTGAAGCCGGCGTCGACCAGCGCCGCGAGCACTCCCTCGGACACCCCACCCGAGGCGCGGGTCTCGTCTGCGACCAGCACCCGCCCGGTGGCGTTCGCCTCACGCAGCAGGTCGTCGACCGGGAGCGGGGCCAGCCACCGCAGATCGAGGACGCGGACGTGGATCCCTCTCTCCATCAGTGTCTTCGCCGCCCGCAGGCTCAGGTACAGGCCGTTCCCGAAGGTGACGATCGTCAGGTCGTGGCCGTCACGGTGGACCCGTCCGCGGCCGATCGGAACATGCTCGCCTGCAGCAGGATACGGAGCAAGCCACCGTCCGTCTCCGGGCTCGTGCAGGTCTCGCGTGTGGTAGCGGGCGATCGGCTCGAGGAAAACACACACCGTCCCCGAGGTCCGGGCAGCGGCGACGCAGGTGCGCAGCATCGCGGCTGCGTCGTCGGGCAGCGCCGGGGAGGCGACCACGATCCCCGGGACGTCCCGGAGGACGGCGACGGCGTCGTCGTTGTGGAAGTGTCCACCGAACCCCTCCTGGTAGCCGTACCCGGCGATCCGCACCACCATCGGGTTCCGGTACTGGCCCGCGGAGAAGAACCCCAACGTCGCTGCCTCGCCGCGAATCTGATCCTCCGCGTTGTGCAGGTAGGCGAGGTACTGGATCTCCGGGATCGGCAGCAGCCCGGAGAGTCCGGCGCCGGCGGCGAGACCGAGGATCGCCTGTTCGTCGAGAAGGGTGTCGAACACCCGCGCCGTGCCGAATCGATCGGCCAGGCCACGAGTCACGCCGTACACACCGCCCTTGCGGCCGACGTCCTCACCGAACACGAGGGTCGTCGGGTCGGTGTCGAGTGCCTCCGCGAGCGCGGCGTTGACGGCCCGCGCCACCGTCAGTGGTTCGTCGGGATCGTGTGCGAGCGAGTACTTCTCGGCCACGTGCCGCACGTGCCCGGCGACGACGACCGAGGACGGCCCCGCCAGAGGACGCATCACCTCGGCTCGAGTGGCCAGCGGTAACTCGGCGAGCACGGCGCGGGCTTCGTCGTCGATCCGCGCACCGACCGCCCGGTACCGGGCGAGGACGTCGTCGGGAGTCAGGACGCCCGCAGACACCAGCAAGCGGGCACTCCCGACGAGCGGGTCCCGCTCCAGGTCGGCGGCGAGGTCGGTGCGTGAACGGTACGCGGACTCGACGTCCGACCCGGCGTGCCCCATCAGCCGGACGGTGCGCAGGTGCAGGAACGCGGGGCGCCGCTGCCTGCGCACGAACTCGACTGCCCGCGTTGCGGTGTCGTGGGCGTCGACGAGATCGCATCCGTCGGCGGTGAAGTACTCCAGGCCCACCCTGCCGGAGTAGGCGGCGCCGATCCAGCCCGGGGCGGTGGGGACGCTGATGCCGATGCCGTTGTCCTCGCACACGAACAGCACCGGGAGCGGCAGCCGGCGGTAGGCCAGGTTCGTTGCCGCGTTGATCGCGCCGACAGCTGTCGAATGGTTCGCCGACGCGTCCCCGAAGCTGCACACCACGACCGCGTCGTCCGGCCAGCCCGACGGGGCGCCGACCCGGCGGGCCCGTTCGATCGCGAAGGCCACCCCGACCGCGCGGGGCAGGTGCGAGGCGATGGTGGAGGTCTGCGGAATCACCGCGAGGTCGTGCCTGCCGAACACCTTGTGCCGTCCGCCGGACGCCGGGTCCTGCGCGGCGGCGACCACGCCGAGAAGAACGTCGCGCACCGGGTCGCGGCCAGCCGCGCGGTTCGCGCGTTCGACGAAGAATCCGCCCGAACGGTAGTGCAGCAGAGCAGGATCCGTGATCCTCAGTGCGGCGGAGACCGCCGCGTTGCCCTCGTGCCCGGCGGAACCGATCGTGTAGAAGCCACGTCCCTCGGCGCGCAACCGCCGCGCCACGAGGTCGAGGTGGCGGCTGGCGAGCTGGGCGTCGAAGAGTTCGAGCGCACGCGTCGCGGTGAGTGCG
>NZ_JBHUFB010000009.1:592527-744528 GCF_042681175.1 Rhodococcus gannanensis | reverse complement strand
ACGTCGCCGCCGTCAGTTCCCCGACGGCGGCGACGAAGTGCGCCTCTACCGGATCGGTCGGCCGCGGCCGCGGCCGACCCGAGTCGGTCAGGCCTGGCCGGTGGCCGCCGGATCCATCCACGTGACCTCCCAGACGTGCCCGTCCAGGTCACGGAACGCGCGGCCGTACATGTAACCGTGGTCCTGCGGTTCCATCCATGTCGTGCCACCCGCGGCGATCGCGGTGTCGACGAGGCTGTCCACTTCGTCCCGGCTCTCCGCGGACACGCAGAGCAGAACCTCGCGGGCCTTCGCGGTGTCACAGATCTCGTCGGCGATGAAGTCCTGGAACCGCGCGGTCTCCAGCAGCATCACCAGCGTCTGCTCGTTGATCACCATGCATGCCGTCTGCTCGTCGCAGAACTGGTCGTTGAACTCGAATCCGAGCCCGTCGAAGAACTTCCGCGTTGCGGCGACATCGGCGACCGGCAGGTTGGCGAACATCATGCGGGACATCGTGGGCTCCGTTTCCGTGCGTACATCTCGATTCCATCCTCAGTGCGAGGGTGTCGGATGTACAGACCGACACGGTCACGAAAACTCATCGCACCCGCTCGATCAGCCCACCTGCCACACCGCCGGCCAGTCCTTGCCGCGGAACGCCGCGTCGATGCCACCGTCCACGAACAGCACGGAACCGACGACATAGGTCGATTCGGGGCCGAGCAGGAACGCGACCATCGCGGCGACCTCCTCGGGCCTGCCTCCGCGCCCGGCCGGAACCGCCCCGACGAAGCCCTTCATCGCCTCGCCGACCAGCGGGTCCTCACGGCCGACGACCGTCATCGGGGTCTCGATGATTCCGGGGGCGACGGCGTTGAGCCGGATGCCGTCGCGGATGTACTCGGCGGACTTCGTGCGGGCGTACCAGGCGACGGCCGCCTTGCTGACCGGGTACGCGTGCACGGAGGCCAGGTCCCCGAACTCCGACGTGATCTCGGCAGCCTTCCGCCCGTCACCGGCGAGGCACGCCTCGGCGGCCTCGACGGGCCAGCCCGGCGAGGTGGTCGTCGAGTTCGAGCTGATCAGCACGACCGATGCCCCGTCGCCTGCGGCGAGCAGGGGACGCAGACCCTCGAGCAGGTCGACGGCGCCGAAGTAGTTGAGCTCGATGATGTCGGCGGAGGGACGTCCCGCGGCCGGGGCGAGCCCGGCGAACGGCACGAACCCGTCGAGGGAGTCGCCTGCCAGCTCGGTCACCGCGGCCACGGCCTGGGCCCGTCCCTGCGGGGTCCGCAGGTCGGCGATCACGTCGGCGTCCCGGATGTCGACCCCGATCACGCGGTGTCCGTCCGCCTCGAGACGTGCCTTGGTGGCGGCGCCGATGCCCGATGCGGATCCGGTCAGAACGTAGGTACCCATGGGTCTCCCTGCTGCGATGTCGTGATCTGGGTCGTCGCGACGGTATCGCCGCCCGACCGATGGTTCACGTGAAACCGGTATCGCACAGCCCCAGCTTCCCGCCGGGTGGGACGCAGGGGAAGCTCAGGCTCGGTGCAGCTCTGCCTTCAGGTGGTGGGTGAGCGGCGTCTCCGCGTGCGCCATCCAGACGTCGTAGGAGAGCACGTCACCCTCGACGACGTAGCGGCGGCGCAGGTCGTGGACGGGCTTTGCGTCGGGGGACGCGGCCAGCGAGTGCAGGGTGAGGTCGAGGACGCCGTCGGTCAGCGCGCCCCGCTGGATCTCGACGAACCCGGTCGGCTGGCTGACGAGCAGTTCGACGACCCCGCCGCCGGTCGGACGCAGGTACCCGTTCTCGGTGTGCAGTGGACGTTCCCGACCCGGCGACCAGGTACGCGACCGGTATGCGAGGAACGGCTTCCCGGGGAGGGCGGTGAACTCGACCTCCTCCTCGTACTCGAAGTCGTCGATCGTCGGGTAGTGCCCTGCTCCCCCGCCGACCCACGTTCCGACGAAGAGCTCCAGTTCTGGGGTACCGCTGGGAGCGCTCACCCGACACCTCCGGCCGTCACGGATCCCGGGGCGATGGCCTCGGTAGCCCGCATTGTGCCCGACCACGCGCCGTTCGAACCGATACGGTCGTCGACGAGCCGCATTCACGTGACCGATATCATTAACTCCGCTAATGAATCGATTGAACGGGAACGAGCAGACAGTGAGCCGGATCCACAACCGCCAGTTCGCCGCGAAAGTCACCACGGCCGCCGACGCGGCAGCGGCGATCAACCCCGGCGACACCGTCGCGATCAGCGGGTTCGCATCCGCGGGGACCCCGAAGTCCGTGATCCCCGCGCTCGCCGACCGGATCCGCGGCGCGCGCGCCGCGGGTGGAAACTTCACGATCAACCTGCTCACCGGCGCATCCGTGTCGGCGGAGACCGAACGGGTCCTCGCCGAGGTCGACGGAATCGCACTCCGCATGCCGTACCAGTCGGAGCCGACCGCACGCCGCCGGATCAACGAGGGCCGGATGGACTACGTCGACATCCACCTCTCCCACGTCGCGCAGCAGGTGTGGGAGGGCTACTACGGGAAGGTCGACGTCGCGATCGTCGAGGTCTCCGGGATCACGGATACCGGCGAACTGATCCCGTCCGCCTCCATCGGCAACAACAAGACCTGGCTCGACGTCGCGGACCGGATCGTCCTCGAGGTGAACTCGTGGGTGCCCGAGGCGATGACCGGCATGCACGACGTCTACTACGGCACCGCCCTGCCCCCACACCGCAGGCCGCTGGAGATCACCCGCGTCGCCGACCGGATCGGGCAGCCCACCTTCCGGGTCGACCCGTCGAAGGTCGTCGCGGTCGTCGAGACGAACGCCGCCGACAGCGCCAGCGAACTGACCGAACCGGACGAGGTGAGCCTGGCGATCGCCGGGCACGTCCTCGACTTCTTCGCTCACGAGGTGACGGCCGGGCGACTGCCCGCAGGCTCGCTCCTCCCGCTGCAGGCAGGTATCGGCAACGTCGCCAATGCCGTCCTCGGCGGCCTCGACCGCGGGGGTTACAAGGATCTGACCTGCTATTCGGAGGTCATCCAGGACTCGATGCTGCGGCTGATCAAGGACGGCGCGGTGGCGCACGCGTCGGCGACGTCGCTCGCGTTGTCCGCGAAGGGCCTGGCGGAACTGACCGAGAACATCGACTTCTACCGCAAGCACATCACGCTGCGCCCGCAGGAGATCAGCAACCATCCCGAGGTGGTGCGCCGACTCGGCATCATCGCGATGAACGGCATGCTGGAGGCCGACGTCTACGGCAACGTGAACTCCACACACGTGATGGGCACGAAGATCATGAACGGTATCGGCGGCTCCGGCGACTTCGCCCGCAACGGCTACCTGTCGATGTTCCTGAGCCCGTCCACCGCGAAGGGCGGCGCGATCTCGTCGATCGTCCCGATGGTGCCGCACGTCGACCACACCGAACACGACGTGCAGGTTCTGGTCACCGAGCAGGGGCTGGCCGACCTGCGCGGGCTGTCCCCCCGGAAGCGGGCACGGGTCGTCGTCGACCGCTGCGCCCACCCCGAGTTCCGGCCGCTGCTGCACGACTACCTGTCACGGGCCGAGGCCGAGCCCGGTGCGGGCCACACCCCGCACCTGCTCGGTGAGGCGTTCTCGTTCCACGAGCGGTTCAACACGACGGGGTCGATGCTTCCGTAGTTCACCGCCCGGCGGCCGGAACGTGACCTAAGCTCCGGACCACCTGAGGAAAGGGGCGCCGGTGCGTGAGTTCGATCCGGATCTGCGGTTGGCACGGTTCCTGCCGCGCAGTCTCGTCACGAGGCACACCGCGGGGCCGATCCGCCGGCTGACGGCGCTGCCCGCCCGCAAGGGCCCGGCCGGCGGGGAGATCGTCCACGTCGACCCCGACGTCACCGTGCGGGTGTTCCGACCGGCGGGCGCGCGCGGCGCGGCGCCCGCCGTCCTGTTCATCCACGGCGGCGGCTTCGTCATCGGCAGTGCCGCCATGGGCGACGGCCTGTGTCGGCGACTCGCATCCGAACTCGGCATGGTGGCGGCGTCGGTCGAATACCGCCTGGCGCCGAGGCATCCCTTCCCGACCCCGCTCGAGGACTGCTACCGCGGGTTGAGTTGGCTTGCCGCGCAACCCGATGTGGACGCCACCCGGATCGCGATCATGGGTGAGAGCGCGGGCGGGAACCTGGCGGCCGCGCTGACGTTGCTGGCACGCGAGCGCGGAGAGATCGCTCCTGCGATGCAGTTGCTGTCCTACCCGATGCTCGACGACCGCACCTGCGACCGCACCGACGTCGACCCGCGCCGCCTCCGGGTGTGGAGCCCGTCGAGCAATCGATTCGGGTGGCGGTCGTATCTCGGGAAAGCCACGGGCGAGGTTCCGCCACTGGCCGCGCCCGCCCGGTACGAGGACCTGAGCGGTCTGCCGCCGACCTGGATCGGGGTCGGCAGCCACGACCTGTTCCACGACGAGGACGTCGCCTATGCGGCACGGCTCACCGCGGCGGGTGTCCCGACGACGCTGCACGTCGTGCCGGGCGCGTACCACGGCTTCGATCTGATCGAGACCGGCAGCGCGGTCTCTCGCGCGTACCGGAAAGAACAGCGGCGCGCGCTCGCGTCCACCCTCGGCGAGGGCGCGGTCGACGTCTCCGATCCCGCGTAGGGAGTGAGTACCCGGGAGGATCGACCCGTGAACTCGACTTCCACTCCGTGGTGTTAGCTTAGCCTAACGATAGTTGCCGCTGCGTAGGGCGCGGTCACCACAGGAAGACGAAGTACGCATGACTGGCACGACGCGATGAGCGCTCCCACGGGTTACGACGATCCCGGATTCGACGACCCAGCCGTCGACGGTCCGGGCCACGACAACGGCACCTACCGGACGGACGCGCCCGTTCGGCGTGGCATCCACTGGCCGACGGTGCTGGTGTCGACGTGCGCGGCCGTCGTCGTCGGTGCCGCGATCCCGGGCCTGGTCCTGCTCGGCATGCACCTCGGGAACGAGGAGCAGCAGGTCGTGGTGACCATGGAGACCCCGCCCGGCCTGTCCGCCCGTGCGGCCGACAGCGGCGTCAGCGTGCTCGAACCGCAGGCGGCACCGGCACCGGCGCCGGCGGCGCCCGCAGGGGCTGGTGCACCCGCGGCGGCCCCGGCAGCCGCCGCAGCACCCGCTGCGGCTCCCGTCGCGGCGGCCCCCGCCGCGGCAGCGCCCGCGGCCCCGGCGCCAGCGGGTCCGACGACGCCCGAACTCTCGACCCTCAACGGGTTGCTCGTGCAGGGTCTCGCCGCGGGCACCAGCGATGCCGATCTCGCCTCCGGCCTCGAGGGCGGGGCGGCGGGCGTACCCACGGTGCGCTCCGTCGGCAATGCACTGAACCTCGCCTCCGCGGTCTACAAGTGGAACCTCGAGGGTCCGGTCACCGTGGACGGCGACGTCGCCCGCGCCCAGCTGACGACCTCCCTCATGGGCGGCACCCCCGGCCGCGCCACGCTCAAGTGGTACTGGATCGACGGCCAGTGGAAGCTCAGCAACGACAGTCTCTGCTTCATGGCGTACCGCGCCATGGTCAGCTGCACGGTGCCCGGCAACCCGGGCGGACCGAACGGGCACCCGGCGTGAGGCGCGTACTGGCCGTCGGATTCACCGCGGTCGCAGCACTCGTCCTGACCGCGTGCGGCGGGGACTCGCTCGCCTCCTCCGACGGCGAAACCGTCACCGTCAGCGGCAAGTTCGGTGACGCGCAGATTCCGGCGGGCGCCGATCGGGTGCTGCCGCTGTCGCCGCAGGACGCGGACATGGTCATCGCGACCGGTGTCGCGCCGATCGCGCTGCCGTCCGACACCAACACTCTCGTCGCCACGAACGGCACGGGCGTGTGGCCCTGGCAGGCGGACGCACTGACCGAGATGGGCTACGAGGTTTTGCCGCCCGACCCCGGCGGGGGAATCGAGGCTCTGACGTCCGTGGGGGACAAGGAGATTCCGACCCTCCTGTTCGAAGGCGACGCGCAGGGCTACCTGGAGCACATCGTCGCCCTGGAACCCGACGTCATCGTCGCCACCGGCCAGTGGAACCTCAACGAGGAGATGTACCGGCAGCTCTCGGCCGTCGCCCCGATCGCGCACTTCGATCAGCAGGCGAACGTCGAACCGTGGCAGGACTCGACGCGCAAGATCGGCAAGGCACTGGGCCGTGAAGCCGAGGCGGAGAACGCGATCGAGGAGGCGGAGTCCGCCGTGGCGGAGGTCCGCAGCGCTCACCCCGAGTTCGCGGGGGTGCGCTTCAACGCGGTGATCGGCGATCTGGCCGGCCAGCTGTACATCCTCTCCGGTGAGGATCGCGGCATCGGCATGGTGATGAAGGATCTCGGTTTCCAGTTGTCCGACTGGGCCCGGACTGTGCCCACCGACGCCGACGGGCGCGGCGTGGTGAGCTACGAACTCGTCGGGAACCTGGACACCGATGTGGCCGTGGTGATCTCCCCTGCCGGCGACATCGAGTACATGCGTGGCAATCCCCAGTGGGGCAACATGCCGATGGTGCAGCGCGGCTCGATCGTGTCGATCGCCCGCAATGCGGGAGTGCCCAACGCACTGGGCTTCCCGTCGCCGATCTCCCTCCCGTGGGGATCCGAGCGGGTGGCCGATGCACTGTCGACGGCGGTGTCCCGGGTGCCCTGACCACGCGCCGAAACACAACGATCGCGGCCGCCACACCCTGCTGGGTGCGGCGGCCGCGATCGTTGTGCGTCAGGTGTCCGGGTGGAACCCGATCAGGTTGTGGCTCAGAGGTACTGGCCGCACACCGGCCATGCGCCCGGACCCTGGCCGGCGAGGACGGCCTCGGCGACGACGATCTGCTCTGCGCGGGAAGCGTTCTCGGGGGATCCGGTGCCGCCGTAGGCGGCCCAGGTGCTGTCGGTGAACTGCAGCCCGCCGCCGTAGCCGTTTCCGGTGTTGGTGGACCAGTTTCCGCCGCTCTCGCACTGCGCGACCGCGTCCCAGTTGTGGCCGGCCGCGCTGGCGGTGCCGGTGGCCAGGCCCATCGGGACGGCGACGAGCGCGCCCGTCACTGCCGCCCAGCCGAGGGCCTTCTTGGTCTTCGTGGTGGCGGTGGTGGTGGAGGTACGGGTGGTGGTCATCGAGATGTGTTCCTTTCGCTGGCCGCAGTCGAGGCCGTGCACTGGTGTGGGGGTCGGCACGCGAACTGGTCGCGATGGCCTCGACGCTGCCCCTGGGGTTTTCGTTCTCGGGGCCGGATCCGGGGGCAGTCTCGGTGTCGGTCCGGCGGTGGCTCGTGATCTGCTCGAGCCCGTGGCTCGCAATCTTCCCGAGCCGTGGCTCGCAATGTCTCCGAGCCGTCACCGACAGTACGGAGGGTGAGCAGCGTTGGAAACCAGGCACTTTCGGTGTCGCGTTCTGTGTCGGCCGTCCAGCTCTCGACTTTCGTACACTTGATTCTCGCTGGTCGAGACCGGAATGTAAGCATCGCGAACGATCGCGTTACCGTTACGTGATTGTGAGTCAGATCACAGCCACGTGCGGTGTTTCGGCGCCCTCCGGGCTTGAGTACGCAAGCACAACACCCCTGTGGCGTCTCGGGAAGGTCACGAACGGGTCCGAACCTCCACGGCACCGGACGGACGCAGAGGTCCGGCGGTGCGGCCTGCCCAGGGCCACCAGTTGGCGCGGCCCATCAGCGCAACCAGCGCGGGAACGAGCAGCATCCGGACCAGGGTCGCATCGATCACGAGCGCGACGATCATGCCGATGCCGAGGAACCGCATGGGTGTCAGCGACGACAGCGTGAACGCGCCGGTCACCAGGATCAGCAGCGCTGCGGCCGCCGTCACCACCCGACCGGTGTGCACGGCGCCGGCCAGAACCGCGGCGTCGGTGTCGCCGCCCCGACGGTGTTCCTCGACCATCCGCGAGATGAGGAAGACCTCGTAGTCCGTGGACAGTCCGAACACCACCGCCACCACCAGGACGGCCATGCCTGCGGCCAGGGGCCCCGTGCTCACACCGAGCGCCCCGGCCAGGTGCCCGTCCTGGAACACCCAGGTGAGGATGCCGAAGGTCGCCCCGAGGCTCAGGGCCGCGACGAGCACGGCCTTGACCGGCAGGAGCACCGACCCGAACGCGATCAGCAGCAGCACGAATGTCGCCAGCGCCATGATCGCGACCATCAGCGGGAACCGGTCCACGATCGCGTCGACGCCGTCGGCGGTGACGGCACTCTCACCGCCGAGCAGTACGTCCACCCCGTCCGGCGCGTCGATCGCGCGAATACGGTCGAGCACCGCCATCGCGGGCTGCGACCGGTCGGGCACCGACAGTTGTGCCCTCAGGAGAGTGACGTCGTCGCGCGTTCCGGCCACCACGACGGCTGCCACGTCGTCGACCTCGGCGATCTCGCGCCGCAGTCCCTCGACGGCAATCGCTGCGGGTGCGCGGCCGTCCGTCCCCCGGGCCACCACGACCACGCCGCTGCCCGCGGCCGGGAACTCCGCGGCAACCCGCTCGACCGCCACCCGGGCCGGATCCCCAGCGGGCAGCGCGGTGTGGTCGATGTCGGTGAGCTTCACGCCGAGGACGGGAACGGCCAGGACCAGCAGCACCGCGGTGATGGAGGTGGCGACCAGCACACGCCGGGCCAGGACGAGCCGGGTCACCCGGTCCCAGAATCTCGCTGCGCGCGCCTGTCCCCGCCCGAAGGCGTCCCGGCGCCAGCTGCCCGCACCGATCCGGTGACCGAGCAGGGCGAGCGCGGCGGGCAGCACCGTGAGCGACATCGCCGCCGCCGTCGCCACCGCCGCCATCGCACCGAAACCGAGCGACCGGAGCGAGGCCTGCGGAAACACGAGTGTGCCCGCGAACGCGCACACCAGCAGGAGTGCGGAGAACGCGATGGTGCGGCCCGCCGTGGCGAGGGTGCGGGGCAGGGCGGTCGCCGGGTCCGCGCCTTCCAGTTCCTCCCGGTACCGGCTGACGACGAACAGCCCGTAGTCGATCGCCAGGCCGAGACTCAGCAGCGTCGCGATGTTCACGGCGAAGACGTTCACCTCGGCGAACGTGGACACGACCCGGAGGCAGGCGAGCGCACCGAGGATCGCGAGGACGCCGACGGCGACCGGTAGCGCGGCCGCGACGAGACCCCCGAAGACGAGTACCAGGACGAGCAGGGTGAGCGGCAGCGACAACGCCTCTGCGCGCAGCAGGTCCCGTTCGGATCGGGTGTTCACCGAGTCGGCGACCGCGGCGAATCCGGTCAGTTCGGTCGGTACGCCCGGCACGATCAGGTCGTCGGCGATTGCCGCGTAGGAGGCGAGCCGCTGGTTCTCGTCGCCGGCCGCGAACACCAGGGCGAGAGCCCGGTCCCCGGCGACGGAGCGCAGGTAGGGCGCGGCCGCGGGCGTGTTCCAGGGGGTGACGACGGGACGGCTCAGCAGCGTGGGGTCGAGGGTGTCGAGCTGCGCCTGAACCCGTGGGCCGATGTCGTCGAGGCTCGTTCCCGGAGGTGCCGTGTACACGGCGACGACGTCGGGGCTCTGCCGACCGAAGTGCTGTTCGACCAGTTCCTCGACCTGCATCGACTCGCTGCCGGGATCCGCGTACCCGCCGGTGCCGAGCCGGTCGCCGACCGCGGAACCCCAGGCTCCCGCGACGACGACCAGGCCCGCGGCGAGCAGCAGGACGAGCCAGGGTCGCCGCAGGACGACGCCCGACCAGCGAGTCACGGTCGCGGCTCCCCGGCGAGTGCGGCGGCGAGTTCCGGATAGTGCGGGGCGAAGACCCCGAGTGCGCTCGCCCGCGCGTAGCGGGGGTCGTCACGGTTCGCGGCGATGTCGGCGAGGTCGCGGAGCCCGTGGTAGCCCGGCCGGTTCCCGGAGGGCGGCAGCGGCGTCAGCTTCCCCGCGACCACGGCGGGCAGCGAGCGCTCGAACACCGTGTGGCAGGCGCGGAGTCCCGCCATCATCACGTCCTGGAAGGTGTCCTCCGGCCCGATGTCGAACTCCTCGACGGCCAGGACCGCACCGGTGTCGACACCCAGATCGACCTCGTGCAGTGTTGCGGCGTACCGGCTCTCGCCCGCGAGGAGCGCCCGGACGACGGCGATCTCGGGGCGACCCCGATAGGCGGGCAGCGGCCCGTTGTGGATGTTGAGCACCCGCAGTCCCGATTCGACGATCGGCGCGCGGAGAATGGTCGAATTGTTGACGGACCACACGATGTCGTCGGTACACGCGGCGAGCAGGTCGTCCGATGCGCTGTTCACGTCGGGTCCCCGCAGCACCGGAAACCCGTCGGGGACGGTCTCGTCCGGGTCGGTCCACACCAGGTCGATCGGATGGCCCGCCGCCTGCGCACTGCGTACCGCGCGCCACAGCAGCGCCCCGCGGCCGATGAAGATCACGACGGGTCCACGCCGTCACGGGCAGCGACCGCTGCCTCGTGGACCCGGGCCAGCGTCATCTGCTGCACCAAGCCCTCGAGCCGCGCGACGAACGCGGCCTCGCCATCCGGGCCCACCACCGTCTTCGACACCTGCGCGAGCATCTCCAGTGACGCCAGGGAATCCCCGCCGAGCGCGAAGAAGTCGGAGGACGGGACGACGGAGGACGGGTCGACGGCCAGCACCGACACCCAGATCGCGGAGATGCGTTCGAGATCCGAGTCCACCGCCTCGGTCTCGGGGGCGGTGGTCTCGGGGGCGGCGTCTCCCGTCGCGTTGTCGGACGCCGCGGGTCCACTCGTTCCCCCACTGGGCAGACGAGACACGTCGAGTTTCCCGTTGTCCGTCAACGGCAACTCGTCCACTCGGTGAATGTGCGTCGGCACCATGTAGGAGGGGAGCTGGTCGGCCAGGAACGCGCGCACCGCCGCTTCGTCGACCTGCGGCCGCGATGTCACATCGTGTGCACCCAGTGCGCACGATGTGACATCGCGCCCATCGCCGCTCGCAACGATGTACGCCTCGAGCACGCCGCCGGCGTCCGTGCGTCGGCCGACAACGGCCGCGGCGGACACACCGGGGCAGCGTTCCAGCGCGGCCCGGACCTCGCCTGGCTCGACCCGGTTTCCCCGCACCTTGACCTGCCCGTCGACCCGTCCGACGAAGTCGAGCGAGCCATCGGGCAGCACGCGGGCGAGATCGCCGGTCCGGTAAGACCGGACACCGCCGGTGAGGTCGACGAACCGTTCCGCCGTCAGGTCCGGGCGGCCCAGATACCCGGCTGCCACCTGCGGCCCGGTGAAGTACAGCTCGCCGATCTCGCCGGAAGGCACCGGCACGCCGTCCTCGTCGAGCAGGTACGCATCGGTGCCCGCGGTGGGCCTGCCGATCGGCACGGTCGCGGTCGCGGGGTCCGGCGCAGCGGCGACGACGTGGCTCGTGCACACCACGCTCACCTCCGCCGGACCGTAACTGTTCAGCAGTCGCACATCGGGACCGAAGAAGTCCCGGGCCCTGACCGCGAGGGCCGGCGGGAGCTGCTCGCCACCGACGACGACGGTCCGCACCGGGCCCGGTGCGAGATCCAGCCGGAGCACGACGTCGAGCAGGCTCGGTGTGAAAAGGAAGGTGTTGGCACCGGATTCGCACAGCATGTGACGCAGCGACAGATGCGAGGTGTCGTCCGGGACGAGGGTGACGGCGCCGCCGGTCAGCAGCGGCGAGAAGAACGCCGCGCACGCCATGTCGGCGGCGGGAGTGTGGTGGTGGGCGAACCGGGTCTGCGGTCCGAGCCCGTACCAGTCGGTGACGCCGTCGACGAAGTGCACCACGCCGGAGTGCGGGACCCGGACTCCCTTCGGGCGTCCCGTCGACCCGGACGTATAGGTGACGTACGCGATGTCGTCCCCCGTGATCGGGACACGCACCGGTTCCGGCGCGGAGGTCGGCAGATCGTCGAGCAGCAGGACATCCGCCGACGACGGCGCCGCCGCGGCGCGATCCCGTTCGGCCAGCAGCACCGCCGCACCCGAGTCGTCGACGATCCCCGTGATGCGCTCCACCGGATGCTTCGGGTCGAGCGCGAGGAAGGCGGCACCGGCGCGGAGCACCCCGAGTTGTGCGGCGACGGCAGCGACGCTGCGACCGGCGAGGATCGCGACGACGTCACCGCGGTCCACACCGCGGTCGCGCAGCGCCGTTGCGATCGCATCGGCGCGGCGGTCGAGTTCGGCGTAGGAGTACTCGCCGTCCGGGGAGCTCACCGCCGGCGCTTCCGGGGTGGCAGAGGCGTGGTCACGGAACCGGGAGTCGGCCGTCCCCGTGCTCGATGCCGGTCCGCCCGTCGCGGCGGGAACGAGCGGCGTCGGCTCGGTGAGCGGCGACGGCGGCGTTGAGCCGGAGGCGGTCAATGCCTCCGCGATCCGGTCGAGGACGGCGGCCAGGCGGGCGTCGACACCAGCGCCCGCCCGGCAGGACACGGTGATCTCGGTGGTGCCGTCGCATTCGAGGACGACGAACGAGACCGGAACCAGCCCGGTGTGCACCGGTACCGCTCGCACCGAGGTGACCGCGAAGCCCGGCACCGACAGGTCACGGGTCGACACCTGACCGGCGTGGGACACCAAGGCCGACACGATGTTCCGGTCCGCGTGGGCGCCGATCCGGTGCGCGCCGCGCAACACAGTCCTCGCCACCGAGGCGGGCAGGCGAGCGAGCCCGCCGTTGTCCATCTCGGCCAGTTCCCGCTTCTCGGCCATGTGGACGAGGATGCGCGTGTGGACCTTCGACCACGGTTCACCGGGGGAGATGTCGAGGAACAGGGGCAGCGCGAGGTTGGCGGTGGATCGGAGGGCCGGGTCGTGCCTGCGGAGGTCGACGGGGATCATCACCCGGATGCGGTCCCCGACGACATCGGCCAGCACCGCCGAGATGCGGGCCACCGAGGCGGCGGCGACCCCGGGGACGCTGCGGTGGCGCCACAGGAACGGCCCCTGCTTCGGTGGGCCGCCGCTCGCACCGAGCGGGGACCGCCGGGTCGGCATCAGCGTCGTCGGCTTGCCCCTCGCCCCGATCCTGGCGACGAGGTCGTGGTCCGCCGTCGGGTCCGGTGCGCCGATCGGCTCCTCGCCGCGCAGCACGCCGAACACGTCGGCGGCCCACAACGCGAGCCCGCGAGCGTCCATCACACCGTGGAACACCCGGAAGACGACCGTCGACGTGTCCCGGCCGCGCAGGAGAACCACTTCCGCGGTGGCGTCGCCTGCGAGGCCGCGGGTGAGCACCGGGTCGGCGTCCGGTGCGGCGAGATCGACGCCGGGTCGGTCGAGAACGGTGACGGCGGGCGACACCCCCGAGTCCACCCACCGGACACCACGGCGACGCAGCCGCGCACCCGGACAGGCGGCGCTCGCGGCCCCGACCGCGTCGGACAGGCGGTCCGCGTCGAGGACGCCGTCTCCCTCGACGACGAGCTGGATCGCGAAGGGCTCCGCGAGTGGCCTGCCGGCGAGGTAGAGCCGCTCGGTGGCCGAGATCGGTCGTTCGAACTGATCGAGGATGGAGGTCACGGCGGATCCTTCGTGGAGGCGTCGGCGAGGTCAGGCGTGGTGGCGAGTGAGTTCGGCGAGACCGCCCTGCTCCTCGACCCAGGCGCGGAACGCGGCCATCCCGCGGTCGCGGTCGACGACCGGACGATAGTCGAAATCCCTGGCGGCGGCGGAGGTGTCGAACGTCGCGGAACGCGACATCAGCGCGAGGACGTACATCGACAGCGGCGGCGACCAGCGGGTCGCGAGATACGGGATCTTCCACACCTGGTCGAGGACCCGGACGAGCGCGGTGACGACGCGGAGGTCGGGCGTGCGGTCCGGCATCTCGAATCCGAAGTCGCGGGTCACCTCGGCCATGTAGGGCCAGATGTTCGTCACCTCGGCGTCGGCGACGAAGTAGGCACGCCCACCCACCCGGTCGGATGCCGCGGCCTTGACGCACGCGTCGACGATGTTGTCGACGTGGCACAGGGAGGCGTACACGTCACGTCCGCCGGAGAGGTTGGGCAACCGGCCGGACCGCGCCCGGCCGAGCAGCTTCACGATCGGCCCCGACCGGTCGCCCGGACCCCAGATGGCCCGGGGACGCAGGGCGCAGGTGACGAAGTCGTCGACGTTCGCGGCCAGGACGGCCTGCTCCGCAGCGGCTTTCGTCTCGGAGTACAGGTTGAGGAACCGGGTTGGGTAGGGCGTCGACTCGTCGATCCCGATCAGGTCGCCGCCGTCGCGATCCATCACCGCGCTCGGACTGGACACGAACACGAATCTCCGGGCGCCGTTCTCCCGGGCCGCTCGCAGCAGCACCCGGGTGGCCTCGACGTTCTCCCGCTCGAACTGGGCGCGGACACCGCGCTCGTCCACCCGGGCGGCGCTGTGCACGACGACGTCGATGCCGCGGGTCGCGAGCGCGAGCGATTCCGGGTCGTTCAGGTCGCCGTACACGATCCGCATCGCCGAGGTGTCATCGAGATCGGCGAGGCTGCTGCTGCGACGCACGAGAATCGAGACGTCGTGCTCACCGTCGTCGACGAGGCGCCTGGCCAGACGACCGCCGAGAAATCCGGAGGCCCCGGTCACGAGAACCTTCACGCCGCGTCCTCCTCGCCGGATTGCGTCTTCCACCAGGTCATTCCGAACAGCATCGTCAGTGCGGCGGTCGCGACGGGAGACCGGTCCCCACCCGACCTGCGGAGGGCTGCGGGGATCTGCGCGGCGTGGACGACGACGCTGAGGAAGACGTCGATCCACCAGGCTCCGCGTGCCACCGGGTTCCGCAGCGGGCGGCCCCTGACCGCAACGACCAATCCGTAGGCCACATAGATCCAGCCGAGTACGGGTATCGCCCGCAGTGCCGTCGTCATCGTCTATGCCACCTTTCGAATCGTCCACCGGCGGAACGGCGACCGTCCAGACGCCTGCCCGCCCACACCGAGAGCTGTTCTCGGCCGATCTTCGCGTTGTGCCGGATGTCGACAGGAAAGCCGGGATGCACCAGGAACGTGTCGATCACGGCGGTGAGTTCGAGATCGGCGCCGTGTGCCCGCAGCCGCGCGAGCACGTCCGCGGCATCGGCGCCGGGTTCGAGTTCGATGCACAGGACGGGACGCTGCCGTGGACGCGCGCCGACTCCGACGAGCGCCGTCCGCGCCACACCGTCGACGGTGTTGAAGACCTGCTCGACCTGCACCGTGTGAAGGGTCCGATCACCGAGCTCGACGCGCTGGGACTTGCGTCCGCAGAACCAGATCCGGTCCTCCTCGTCGATCCATCCGACGTCACCGGTCCGATGCCAGACCCGGTCGCCGTCGGCGATCTTGCCGAGCAGGTTCGCCTCGTCCGGCCAGTGGTACCGACTGCTCACGTTCGGCCCGCTCACGACGATCTCGCCCAGCCCGTCCGCGGGTTGCACCATGCCGTCCCACGTCCGTACGGGGTCGTCGGTGATCGTGAGGAGCCGGACCTCGATGCCCGGGGCCGGGCGTCCGATGCACGTGCCCACTCCCTCGCCCGTCCGCTGCGCCGGCCCGGCAGCGAGTTCCCGGGACTCGATCGACGACATCGGAATGGATTCGGTCGCACCGTATCCGGCGTGCACCTCGGCATCCGCGGGCAGGATCTCGCGGAGTCCGACGATCACGGTGTTCGGCACGGGGGCGCCACCGGAGAACACGGCGCGGACCGTGGGCAGTTCCACCGCCCGATCCCGGCAGTACGCGAGGAGCGGTGCGAGCACCGCCGGGGACGCGAACAGCGTCCGCACCCCGAAACGGGTGACGGCGTCGACCACGTGGGCGGGATCCGTGGATCCGACGCGGCTCGGAATGAGTGGTGGCAACACGATTCGGGTGCCGAGGAGCAGGTACAGCACACCGAACACGGGCAGGGTGACCAGCGCCGTCTCACGGTCGGTCGTGCCCGTCAGCGCCTGCGTCCGGTCGAGCATCGCCGCGAGGTTCCCGTGCGTGAGTTCGACCGCCTTCGCCGGTCCGGTGGACCCGGTGGTGAACGCGATCATCGCCGGGGCCGCAGGGTCCACCGGCCGGGGATCCGGTGTGGGGTGCGAGACCCGCTCCGCGTCTCCCCGGCCGAACTCGGCGAGCGTGCGCCCACCCCAGAACCATCGGCGCCCGACGGTGACCGGCACCCGCACACCGCGGAACGCCCGGCGGAACAGCACCCGCAGCACGTGCGCCTGGGGGATGCCGACGAAAGCCTGCGGGTCCACCGCGGACAGGCACCGCAACATCGGCCGCACGCCCATGCCCGGGTCGATCACCACGGGGATCGCGCCGGCCTTGAACAGTGCAAACAGCACCGCGTACAGCTCCGGGCCGGGGTTGATCAGGACGATCGTGCGGTCCCCGCGGCCGATCCCGGACTCGGCGAACCTCCGGGCCAGGACGTCGGACCACTCCGACAGTTCCGCGAAAGAGAGATCGGTGTAGTCGGGAAGTGATCCGTCCGCGGCCGGTCCCGCATGGCTGACCGCGGGAGCGGTGGGCCGGCGGCGGGCGTGGTCGCGGACGCCGTCGAACCACCTGGTATCCACGGGCGTGCTCATCGGGTGTTCGGTTCGGGGAGGTGGTACAGGCAGGCCGCCGCGCTCGGTCCGGCACCGGCCGCCACCATGAGCACGGTCCGCGCACCACTCAGACGGCCCGCTTCGATCGCGCGGTGGTAGTCGAGGGGGATCGTCGCGGTGTGGACGTCGGCGGTGTCCTCGACGCCGGAGACAAGAGGGATACCGAGCTTCGCGGACAGCGCGGCGGCGAAGCCCGGTGTCGGCCGCGACGAGATGAGCACAGTGGTGAGTGGGTCCACCCCGTCCGCGAGTGCACGGGCACCGACCGTCACGGCCACGTCCACGATGCGGCGCTCGGCGTCGTCGGCCCTGACAACCGTCATCGCGGATCGGCCGGTGGTGCCCATCGTCGCGGTGTCGACGAAGCCCTCGACCGCGACCGGGCCGTCCGCCAGTTCTGTGTGGACGGGTCCGAATCCGGCCGGTCCGTCGGCGTGTTCGAGCAGCAGCGCACCGGAGGCGGTGGCGTAGGGAAAGTCCTCGGTGGCATCGGTTCCGGTGAGGGAGGGGTGGGTGTCTCCCGAGACGACGAGGACGCGGCCGGTGCTGCCGGTGACCAGGATCGCGGAGGCGACCTGGACGGCGTTGAGCACCCCGCAGGCCCCGTTCATCAGGTCGAAGGAGAACGACCGCGGATCGTTCTCGCTGTACTCGAGGCCGATTCCCGCGGCCTTCTGGATCAGCGCGCCCATCGCGGGCTCGACCATGTTCGAGTCCCGGTAGATCCCGGCGTTGACGAGCACCCCGACGGTCTCGGGAGCGACGCCTGCGCTCGCGAGCGCGTCCCGGGCGGCGCGGGCCGCCCCCTCGACGGCGCTGGTGTTCCCGGTCCCGCGAACGGCACCTGTTGCGGCGATGACGACACCCACGGTCAGACCTCCAGGGACGAGATGGTGGTGGACAGGAAGCCGGTGACGATGCCGGACGCCGCGGGAACCATCAGAACCTTCGATCCGGCCGGCATCCTCTGCTGGCTCAGTTGGTCGTGCAGTACGACGAAATGACTTGTCGTCGAGGTATTTCCGTACTTGTCGACGACGCCGGGCGACTCGGGCATCGGCGTGCCGAACTCCCGTTCACCGAGCGCGTTCATCGCCGTGATCGCCGAGGCGCCGAACTGGTGGTGGATGACGAAGTCGAACTCCTCGTCGGCGAACGTCCGGCCCTGGGCGGCGAGGTGATTGCGCTGCGTGTCCGTCCACAGCAGGAACCGGCTCTCGTTGTGCATGCGCCGGTTGTCCGTGTACAGCGCGACACCCTGGGTCCGGTCCGACGGCATCCCGAGACAGGCATCGGCGTATTCGGACGCGGTCATCAGTTCGACGTAGTGGATGCGGTCGCCGTCGTCCTCGGAGCGGTCGAGCACGACAGCGGTCCCCGAATCGCCGACGGAGAGGGACGCGAACTGGGGGTTGTACCCGCCGACGATCTCCTCGACCGCTGTCTCGGCGATCGGGGTGATCGCCTCGCCGCTGACGACCATGCCGTTGCGGACCGTGCCGGCGCGGATCATCCGGTCGAGGATGTATGTGCCGGTGAGCATCCCGGCGCAGGCGTTGGAGAGGTCGAAGTGGATCGCCCGGCGGGCGCCGAGTTCCTTCGCCAGCATCGCCGCGAACGACGGTTCGAAGTAGATCTTGGACTGGTCCCTGCTTCGGGTGATCGACACGGAGATGATCACGTCGAGGTCGCTTGCCGCGTAGCGCGACCGCGACAGGCAGTCCCGCGCCGCCTTCGACGCGAGTGCGAAGGAGTCCTCGAAGTCGTCGGGGGAGGTCGAGCGCACCCGCCGCTCCCGGACGCCGGTCACGGCCTCGAAGTCGAACGACGGCGGCTCGGCGAGGCGGCCGATCAGCTCGTCGGTGGTCTGGACGGCGCTCGGCAGGTAGGCACCGATCGCCTCGAATCGTGAGTGAATCACTGCAGTTCCTCCGGTCGGTCCCGTGCGACGCCGGAACACGCCCGTCGGGCGGGATCCCGGGCAGCGGAATCGGATGGTCACCAAGAACAGTTCGTACCGATCTCGACAGGGCGGACGGCTACGCCCCGGTTCGCGGCGTGGCGTCGAGATCGCTCCTGCGTCCCAGGGAATGTAGCAGCGAAATCGGGCGCCGACGGCGTACAACGGCGATTGTCAGGTGCGTCCCGGGCGCGGGCGGCACGTGCCGTCACCGGCTCCGGCCAGCGCGAATGTCGGTCGGCGGGTACGGCCCGAGATGCGGCCACGCCCCGGCTCCGTCGCGACTGCCAGGCGATTCACCACGCGAATCGGTCGATTCGAGGCACCGATCGCCACCGGATCCGTTCGTTGACCTTTGAATCATGTTGCATCGCAAGTGATCCACCGCGGCGACCCCGTATGAATCGGATCACAATTCCGACGAACGAGTTGAGCCGGGCGACCCGAGTGTGGTCAGGTGTGATCGGACAAACCTACTTGCCGGTAACAAGAGCGGGTGGCTCGGCACGGTTACGCGATGAACCACGAAACAGACTGCGAAACAGCATTTTCCGTCACAGGAACACGGCTGCCCGATCCGCCAGGTCGAGAAGCGGCTGCGGGAAGATGCCGAACAGAACCGTCAGGCCGGCACCGGCCGCGACGGCCACGACGGTCAACGGGCTCGGCGTGACCACATCCGGTGCGTCCTCAGGCGGATCGGTGAAGAACATCAGCACGATCACCCGCACGTAGAAGAAGGCCGCGATCGCGCTGGACACCACACCGACGAGGACCAGTGGCCAGGCACCCGTGCCCGCCGCCGCCGAGAAGACGGCGAACTTCCCCACGAACCCCGCCGTCAGTGGGATACCGGCGAACGACAGCAGCAGCAGCGCGAAGGTCCCCGCGACCAGCGGCGACCGACGACCCAACCCGGCCCAGCGCGACAGGTGGGTCGCCTCCCCGGCCGGACCACGCACCAGCCCGACGATCGCGAACGCCGCGACCGTCCCGAGCCCGTACGTGACGAGATAGAACAGCGTCGACGACAGGCCCGCCCGATCCGCCGCGACCACGCCGACGAGGATGAAACCCGCGTGCGCGACAGACGAATACGCGAGCATCCGCTTGACGTCGGTCTGCGTCACCGCGAGCACCGAACCGACCGCCATCGTCAGGATCGCCACCGCCCACAGCAGCGGACGCCAGTCGTCCCGCAGTCCGGGCACCGCGACGTAGAAGATCCGGAGCATCGCGCCGAACGCCGCGATCTTCGTCGCGGCGGCCATGAACGCCGTGATCGGGGTGGGCGCACCCTGGTAGACGTCGGGCACCCAGCTGTGGAACGGAACGGCGCCGACCTTGAACAGCAGGCCCACCGCGAGCAACCCGGTCCCGATCAGTGCGAAGGTGGTGCCGCCCGCGGCGGTCGCCTCCGCGATGCCCGAGAGCCGAACAGTGCCCGCCTCGCCGTACAGGAAGGCGACACCGAACAGGAAGAACGCCGAGGAGAAGGCGCCGAGCAGGAAGTACTTGAGCGCCGCCTCCTGTGACAGCACCCGCTGACGGCGGGCCAGCCCGCACAGCAGGTAGAGCGGCAGGGACAGCACCTCCAGGGCGACGAACATCGTCAGCAGATCGCCCGACGCGGGAAACAGCAGCATCCCGCCGACCGCGAACAGGGCGAGCGGGAACACCTCGGTCCGCGTCACCCCGGCGGCGATCGCCTCCTTCTCGGCGACGCTTCCGGGCAGCACCGACGCCTGGGGGGTGAACGCGTCCGCGGTGACGGCCCGAGCGGTGACCCGATCGACGCGGCGCTCGGCGATCAGCAGCACCGACAGCAGGGAGACCAGGAGGATCGAGCCCTGCAGGAAGAGTGTCGGCCCGTCGATCACCACGGCCCCCGCCACCGCCGTCCCCCGGGTGTCGCGCAGCGTCAGGACAGCGACGAATGCGGCGACCAGCCCACCGATCGACAACACCAGGTGGCTGCCGTAGCGGGCGCGGGCCGGCGCGAACGCCTCGACGATCACCCCGGCAACGGCGACCCCGAACACCAGCAGCATCGGCATGAGCAGGCTGTACTCGATGTCGGGCGCCGGCAACGGCGACTGCGCGACGACGGTGACCGGATCCCAGTGCGTGCTCACCTGTGCCCACCTCCCTGTTCCGCTTCGAATACCGGGACGGTCGGCGGCGGATCCTCCTCGTGGATCGCGGTGAGCGTCGCGTCGACCGCAGGGGTGATCGCGTCCAGCGCCGGCTTCGGGTACACACCGAGGAACAACAGCAGTGCGATCAGCGGCGCGACCACCGCGAGCTCGCGACGGCCGAGGTCACGTACCCCTTCCCGGGCGGGGCCGGTCATCACCCGCTGGTACAGCCACAGCACGTACACCGCCGACAGCACCAGGGCCGTGGTCGCCACGATCGCGGCAACCGGGTACCGGGTGAAGGTGCCGATGAGGACGAGGAACTCGCTGACGAACGGTGCGAGACCGGGAAGCGACAGGGTCGCGAGTCCGGCAACGAGGAACGTGCCAGCCAGGACCGGGGCGGTCGACTGCACACCGCCGTAGTCCGCGATCGCGCGGGAACCCTTGCGGGCGATCAGGAATCCGGCGATCAGCATCAGCGCCGCCGTGGACAGGCCGTGGTTGACCATGTAGAGCGCCGAACCGCCCTGGGCCTGACTGGTGAGCGCGAAGATGCCGAGCACGATGAACCCGAAGTGGGAGATCGACGTGTACGCGATCAGCCGCATGATGTCGGTCTGCCCGATCGCGACGAGCGCCCCGTAGACGATGCCGACGACGGCGAGGGTGATGATCAGCGGCGCGAACGTCCGGGTGGCATCCGGGAACAGTTCGACGCAGTACCGCAGCATGCCGAAGGTGCCGACCTTGTCCACCACGGCCATCATCAGCACGGCCGTCGCGGGGGTGGAGTGGACGGCGGCGTCAGGGAGCCAGGTGTGCAGCGGCCAGAGCGGCGCCTTCACGGCGAACGCGAACATGAAGCCGAGGAACAGTGCGTTCGCGACGGGCGCGTCGATCGTCAGCTCACCGGAGGAGATCGCGCCCGCGATCGCACGGAAGTCGAAGGTGCCGGACTCGAAGGGACTCGCACCGCCCGCGGTGACGGCGTAGAGACCGATCACCGCGGCCAGCATGATCAGGCCACCGAACAGGTTGTACAGCAGGAACTTCACGGCCGCGCGCGGGCCGCGTGTGTCGCCGAAGCTGCCGATGAGGAAGTACATCGGGATCAGCATCGCCTCGAAGAACACGTAGAACAGCAGGATGTCGAGGGAGAGGAACGACATCAGCACCATCGCCTCGACGATCAGCACGAGCGAGACGTACGCGTGCACAGGACGCCGCCCCGCGGCCCGATCGCCGTCCCGCCAGCCGGCCAGCAGCAACACCGGCACCAGGACCGCGGTCAGCAGCACCAGCACGAGCGCGACGCCGTCCACGCCGAGCTCGTAGCGGGTGCCGAACGCGGGTATCCAGGAATGGGATTCGACGAACTGGAAGCGTTCGCCGCCGGGGTCGAACCGAACGGCCACCACCACCGCGACGGCGAGCGTCACCAGCGACGCAGCGAACGCCACCCAGCGGGCGGCGGCGCGAGCACTCGCGGGCACGCAGGCGACGGCACCGGCCCCGATCACCGGCGCCAGCCACAGCACGCTCAACCATGCGAAGCCGTCCACGCTCACCTCACCAACGCCAGCATCGCGACCGCAGCGGCCGCACCGAGGAACACGTACGTCGCATATGTCCGCACGAACCCGTTCTGCAACTTGCGGATCCGCGTCGAGACGCCGGCGACACCGGCCGCGACACCCGACACCGCACCGTCCACCCCGCGGTCGTCCACGACGACCAGGCCGCGGGTCAGGCGATCGCCGGGGCGCATGAACACCGCCTCGTTGAGGGCGTCGCCGTAGAGGTCGCGCCGGGCAGCGGTGGTCAGGGCCGTCACCGGCTCCGGAGCAGTCTCGGGGATGTCCACGCCCGCGTACTGCCGGTACGCCACACCGACACCGGAGAGGACGACGACGAGGGTGATCGTGGTGATCGCCCACACCGGCATCGGCAACTCGTCGTGGTGTTCACCGACCACCGGTTCGAGCCAGTGCTGCAGCGCGCCGCCGTAGGCCAGCAGGAAGCCGGAGCCGATGGATCCGAGGGCGATGAGCATCATCGGCCAGGTCATCACGCCGGGCGCCTCGTGCGGGTGCGCGTTCGCTTTCCAACGTCGATCGCCGAAGAACGTCATCAGCATCACGCGCGTCATGTAGAAGGCGGTGATCCCGGCGCCGATCACCGTGACCAACCCGAGGATCCACCCCTCGACGCCACCGGCCCCGAACGCGACCTCGATGATCTTGTCCTTCGAGAAGAACCCTGCGAACGGGGGGATTCCGATGATCGCGAGGTAACCGAACCCGAAGGTGGCGAACGTGATCGGCATGAGGGTGCGCAGGCCGCCGTAGCGGCGCATGTTCACCTCGTCGTCCATCGCGTGCATCACCGATCCGGCGCCGAGGAACAGCCCGGCCTTGAAGAACCCGTGGGTGAGCAGGTGCATGATCGCGAACGCGTACCCGGCGGGCCCGAGGCCGGCGGCGAGCACCATGTACCCGATCTGACTCATGGTGGACGCGGCGAGAACCTTCTTGATGTCGTCCTTCGCGCAGCCGATGATCGCGCCGAACAGGAGCGTCACCGCGCCCACCACCACGACCGCGACGCGGGCGGCCGGGGCGAGGTCGAAGATCGCGTTGGAGCGGGTGATCAGGTAGACGCCGGCGGTGACCATCGTTGCGGCGTGGATCAGCGCCGACACCGGGGTCGGGCCCTCCATCGCGTCCCCGAGCCACGACTGCAACGGCACCTGTGCCGACTTGCCGCACGCGGCGAGGAGCAGAACCAGCCCGAGCGCCGTCACGGTCGCCTCCTGCGCCTCCCCGACGCCCGCGAAGACACCCGAGTACGAGACGGTTCCGAAGGTGGCGAACATGATCATCAGCGCGACCGCGAGGCCCATGTCGCCGACGCGGTTGACGACGAACGCCTTCTTCGCGGCGGCAGCGGCCGACGGCTTGTGGTGCCAGAACCCGATCAGCAGGTAGGAGGCGAGGCCGACACCTTCCCAGCCGACGTACAGTCCGAGGTAGTTGTCGGACAGCACCAGTAGCAGCATCGCCGCCAGGAAGAGGTTGAGGTAGGCGAAGAACCGCCTGCGGTCGGGATCGTCCTGCATGTAGCCGATCGAGTAGACGTGGATCAGTGATCCGACCCCGGTGATCAGGAGCGCGAAACACATCGACAGCTGGTCGAGCTGGAGTCCGAAGTCGACCTGCAACCCCGCCACGGGAACCCAGCGGAACAGGGTTTCGTGGATCGCGCGGTCGTCGCCGGAGCGCCCGAGCATCCCGACGAACAACGCGACCGCGACACCGAACGAGGCGAGCGCGGTCGCGCAGCCGAGCAGGTGCCCCCACCGGTCGCTGCGCCTGCCCGCGAGCAGGAGCACCACGGCACCGGCCAGCGGCAGCGCGACGAGAACCCCTGTCCCCCCGCCCATCTCAGAACTTCAGCAGACTGGCGGCGTCGACCGAAGCGGACCGACGCGAACGGAAGAGTGCCATGATGATCGCGAGGCCGACGACCACCTCGGCGGCGGCGACCACCATCGTGAAGAACGCGAACACGTGTCCGTGCAGGTTCCCGTGCATGCGGGCAAACGTCACGAACGCCAGGTTGGTCGCGTTGAGCATCAGCTCGATGCACATGAACACGACGATCGCGTTGCGCCGCAGCAGTACACCGGCACCGCCGATGGTGAACAACAGTGTCGACAGGTAGAGGTAGTTCTCCGGATTCACCGCTCCCCCCTCTCGCCGCCGCGGTGCGGCCGATCGTCATTGTCGCCGACACGCGGAGTGAGGATGCTGCTCACGGACCGCGGTGCTGGCGATCCGTCGGGCAGCCGGGCGGCCATGTCCACGGCGTTGTGGCGTGCGTACACGCCGGGGCTCGGCAGCGGCGTGACCTGCCCACCGTCGCGGAACCGTTGCTGCGACATGGCCTTCTGATCGAGCTTGGGTTCGAGTCGCTCGCGGTGCGCGAGCACCATCGCACCGATGGTCGCGACGATGAGCAGCGCACCGGTCAGTTCGAATGCCCACACGTAGCGCAGGAAGATCAGCTCGGCGAGCGCGGGCACGTTGCCGAGGGTGCCGTCCGGGCCGGGTGCGGAGTTGGCGTCGGGCAGGCCCGCGAAGGACGTGACGGTGACGTTCCCGATTCCCGCGATGAGGAGGACGCCGAAGCCGACGCCTGCGACGACGGCCGCGACGCGCTGCCCTCGCAGGGTCTCGACGAGGGAGTCGGACGAGTCGACGCCGATGAGCATCAGCACGAACAGGAACAACATCATGACCGCGCCGGTGTACACGACGATCTGTACGACGCCGAGGAACAGGGCGTCCTGCGCGATGTAGAAGCAGGCGAGCAGGATCATCGTCATCGCGAGGAAGATCGCGGAGTAGACGGCCTTGGTGGCACACACGACGCCGAGCGCGCCGATCACACAGAGCGTCCCGAGGATCCAGAACTGCACGGCCTCAGCGGTACTGGTGCGGGTGAGCTCCTGGGCCAGCAGGTCGACGGTGGTCACGACTCCTCCCGCGGAGCGATCTTCCCCCGGTAGTAGTCCTCGTCGGTGGCACCGGGAGCCATGTCGTGCGGCGGCACCTCCATGCCGGGTTCGAGCGGGGCGAGCAACCGGTCCTTGCCGAAGATGAGGTCTGCGCGGTTGTCGTCGACGAGTTCGTCGTAGCTGTCGGTCATCGTCAGGGCCCGGGTCGGACAGGCTTCGATGCACAGCCCGCAACCGATGCACCGCAGGTAGTTGATCTGGTAGACGCGTCCGTACCGTTCACCCGGCGAGTACCGCTCGTCCTCGGTGTTGTCGGCGCCCTCGACGTAGATCGCGTCGGCGGGGCACGCCCACGCGCACAGCTCGCAGCCGATGCACTTCTCGAGCCCGTCGGCATACCGGTTGAGCTGGTGTCGACCGTGGTAGCCGGGGGCGGTCGGCGGGCGCTCCTCGGGGTACATCTCGGTGTTCGGTTTCTTGAACATCGTCGAGAAGGTGACCCCGAAGCCGGACACGGAATCGAAGAATCTCGTCATGACGGACCTCCCGACACTCGCTCGAACGTGGGCAGGCGCTGCCCTGGCATCGGCGGCACCGGGAAGCCACCCGCCATGGGATCGAACGGCACCGCCGTTGCAGGATCGACTGGCACCGCCGTGGCCGGATCGAACGGCACCGCCGTTGTGGAATCGAGAGCCTCGTCCGGCGGTGGTCCGACAACGGTGGTCCCGGCGCGTCTGCGCCGCAGGATGTTCCACACCAGGGCGACGACACCGAGGGCCACGATCACGCCCCCGACGACGAGGGTGACGACCCGCGCGTCGTGCCCTTCGAGGCGCAGCGCCTTCGCGGTGGCCACCAGCATCACCCAGACCAGCGAGGCCGGGATCAGTACCTTCCAGCCGAGGTTCATGAACTGGTCGTAGCGCAGCCGAGGCAGCGTCGCGCGCAGCCAGATGAACACGAACAGGAAGGCCCACACCTTCGCGACGAACCAGAGCACCGGCCACCAGCCGGTGTTGGCGCCGTCCCAGAGACTGATCGGCCACGGCGCGTGCCAGCCGCCGAGGAAGAGCGTCGTCGCGAGCGCGGAGACGGTGACCATGTTGATGTACTCGGCGAGCATGAACATCGCGAACCGGAGCGAGGAGTACTCGGTGTGGAACCCCCCGACGAGTTCGCCTTCGGCTTCGGGCAGGTCGAACGGCGCGCGGTTGGTCTCGCCGACCATGGATGTCACGTAGATCAGGAAGGACGGCAGCAGCAGGAAGACGTACCAGGTGCCGACCTGGGATTCGACGATCCCCGAGGTGCTCATGGTGCCCGCGTCGAGGAACACTGCCGCGAACGACAGGCCCATCGCCACCTCGTAGGAGATGACCTGCGCGGTGGAGCGCAGTCCGCCGAGCAGCGGGTACGTAGATCCGGACGCCCAGCCGGCGAGCACGATGCCGTAGACACCGACCGACGTGACGGCGAGGACGTACAGGACGGCGACCTGCAGGTCGGTCAGTTGCAGCGGGGTGCGGTGCCCGAAGATCGACACCTCCGGCCCGAACGGGATCACGGCGAACGCCATGATCGCCGGCACGATCGAGATGATCGGGGCCAGCAGGTAGACGGGCTTGTCGACGCCCGCCGGGACGATGCCCTCCTTGAGTGCGAGCTTGATGCCGTCGGCGAGGGACTGCAGGGTGCCTCGCGGTCCGACCCGGTTGGGTCCGACGCGCATCTGCATCCACGCCATGATCTTGCGTTCGGCGAGCAGCGCGATCAGCGGCGTCAGGATCAGGAACGCGAAGATCGCGACGGCCTTCACGACGACCAGCCACCAGGGGTCGCGGCCGAACGCGGACAGGTCGGTGCCCGCGGCCAACACGAGTTCGGACGTCACGACGTCTCCCCCTCACCGGGCCGTGCGGGCCTGATCCGCACCAGCGCACCGACCGTGACCCCGAGGTCTCGATGTACTGCACTGCCCGGCGAGTTCAGCGGCAGCCACACCACTCGCTCGGGCAGGTCGGTGACGACGACGGGGAGGGTGACCGAGCCGTGGTCGGTGCTCACCACGAGGTGGCTTCCGTCCGGGCAGCCGATCTCGGTAGCCGTACCCGCCGAGATCCGCGCCACGGGTCGATGGGCGGTGCCCGCGAGGTGTGGTTCGCCGTCCTGCATGCGCCCGGCGTCGAGCAGCATCCGCCATCCGGCGAGGATCGCCTGCCCGGGACCTGGGGTCCGGGGCTCGGCGGGCGAGGTCGACGGATCTGCCGTGGTTGCGCCGTCCCAGTGCCCGACGACGGCGAGTTCGGCGCGGGCGGCAGCCACGTCGGGAAGGTCGATCGGTTCACCCATCTCGGCGGCGAGCGCGTGCAGCACCCGCAGGTCCGGCAGCGCGCCCGTCCCGGTGAGGGCGGTGCCGAAGGTGCGGTCACGGCCCTCCCAGTCGAGGAAGGTGCCTGCCTTCTCCGCAACCGGTGCCACCGGGAACACCACGTCCGCGAGATCGGTGACCTCGCTGCGTCGCACCTCCAGCGACACCACGAATCCCGCGGTGCGCACCGCCTCCCGCGCGGACGCCGGATCTGGCAGGTCACCCGGTTCGACGCCCGCGATCAGCAGTGCGCCGATCGCTCCGGACCGCGCCGCGGCGAGGATGCCGTCGGTGTCGCGGCCCGGCGCGGCAGGAAGGTCGGTCTTCCACCGGGCTCCGACCCGGCTTCGGGCGTCGGCGATCGCGACCGGGTGCCCGCCGGGCAGCAGCGTCGGCGTCGCACCCGCCTCGACGGCGCCGCGTTCCCCGGCCCGGCGCGGAATCCAGGCGAGTCGCGCTCCCGTCGTGTCGGCGAGTGCACACACCGCACTGAGAGTTCCGGGAGCGGTGGCGGCGCGTTCACCGACGAGGATCAGCGCTCCCTGCTCCCGCAGCGCCTCGTCGTCACGCAGCGCCCGCAGCGCCTCCGCTTCACCGCCGGGACCGGTCTGCACCAGCCGGCCCGACAGCTTCTCCAGGCCCCGACTCGCGTAGGGCGCCACGGAGCGCACTGCCAGACTGTGTCTGCGCACGGCCTTCCGTAGCCGCAGGAAGACGATCGGCGACTCCTCCTCCGGTTCGAGGTTCACCAGCAGAACCGCGGACGCCCGCTCCAGGTCGGCGTAGGTCACGTCCATCCGGTTCCCCGCGACCCGGGCGGCGAGGAACTGGGTCTCCTCGGCGGAGTGCGGTCGGAACCGGAAGTCGATGTTGTTGGTGCCCAAGGCGACCCGCGCGAACTTCGCGTACGCGTAGGCGTCCTCGACGGTGAGGCGACCACCGGTGAGGACACCGGTCGCGTCGGCATCCTGCAGCCCCTTCGCGGCGATCGCGAGCGCCTGTGACCACGACGCGGGTTCGAGTTCGCCGCTCGCTGCCCGCACCAGCGGGGTGGTCAGGCGATCGTCGGCGGTGGCGTAGGCGAACGCCCACCGGCCCTTGTCGCAGTTCCATTCCTCGTTCACCTCGGGGTCGTCCCCCGCGAGGCGCCGCAACACGGTTCCGCGGCGATGGTCGGTGCGCTGCGCACACCCCGACGCGCAGTGCTCGCAGACGCTGGGGCTGGAGACGAGGTCGAACGGGCGCGCCCGGAACCGGTAGGCAGCTCCGGTCAGCGCGCCGACCGGGCAGATCTGCACGGTGTTGCCGGAGAAGTACGACTCGAACGGCTCCCCCTCCCCGATCCCGACCTGCTGGAGTGCACCGCGTTCGAGAAGTTCGATGAACGGGTCGCCCGCGACCTGCTGGGAGAACCGGGTGCAGCGTGCGCACAGCACGCACCGCTCACGGTCGAGCAGCACCTCCGTCGACAGCGGGATCGGCTTCGGGTACGTCCGCTTGACGCCGTCGAACCGGGACTCGCTGCGTCCGTTGGACATCGCCTGGTTCTGCAGTGGGCACTCGCCGCCCTTGTCACAGACCGGGCAGTCGAGCGGATGGTTGATCAGCAGCATCTCCATCACGCTCCGCTGCGCGCGGTCGGCGTCGGGCGAGGTGAGCTGGGTGTGCACGACCATGCCCTCGGAGACGGTCGTGGTGCACGACGCCATCGGCTTCGGCAGCTTCGCCGCCGGTGCACCCGGCTCCCGTCCCGGCAGCCACACCTCCACGAGGCACTGACGGCACGCGCCGACGGGATCGAGCAGCGGGTGGTCACAGAATCGGGGGATCTGGATGCCGACCAGTTCGGCGGCGCGGATCACGAGCGTGCCCTTCGGGACGGCGACCTCGGCGCCGTCGATCGTCACGGTCACGAGATCCGCGGGCGCGGAGATGTTCTCCTGCAGGGTCACGGTGCACCCACCCCCGAGGTCAGCGCGGACAGCGCCGGGTCGAACGGACAGCCGCCACTGTCGAAGTGCGCGAGGTACTCCCCGCGGAAGTACCTGAGCGAGGAGATGATCGGGCTGGCCGCGGCGTCGCCGAGCGCGCAGAACGACTTGCCCGCGATGCCGTCAGCGATGTCGAGCAGCGTCTCCAGGTCGGCTGGGGTGCCCTCCCCCGCCTCCATCCGCTCCATCACCTGCACCAGCCAGTACGTGCCCTCCCGGCACGGTGTGCACTTCCCGCACGACTCGTGCGCGTAGAACTGCGTCCAGCGCAGGACCGCCCGCACGACGCAGGTGGTCTCGTCGAAGATCTGCAGTGCCTTGGTTCCGAGCATCGACCCGGCCTGCGCGACACCCTCGTAGTCGAGGGGCACGTCGAGGTGCTCCTCGGTGAAGATCGGCGTCGACGACCCGCCCGGCGTCCAGAACTTGAGCTCGTGACCGGCCCGGATTCCGCCCGCGTAGTCGAGCAGTTCGCGCAACGAGATGCCGAGCGGCGCCTCGTACTGTCCCGGTCGGGTGACGTGCCCGGACAGCGAGTACAGGGTGAACCCGGGCGACTTCTCGCCGCCCATCGACCGGAACCAGTCGGGTCCGTGGGCGAGAATCGGCGGCACGCTGGCGATGGATTCGACGTTGTTGACGACCGTCGGACTGGCGTAGAGACCCGCGACGGCGGGGAACGGAGGCCGCAGCCGGGGCTGCCCGCGGCGACCCTCCAGGGAGTCCAGCAGGGCGGTCTCCTCCCCGCAGATGTACGCGCCCGCGCCTGCATGCACGACGACGTCGAGGTCGTAGCCACTGCCGAGAATGTTCCGGCCGAGGTATCCGGCGGCGTACGCCTCCGCGACCGCGTGCTGCAGTCGCCGCAGCACCGGCACCACCTCGCCACGGACGTAGATGAACGCGTGGTGCGCCCGGATCGCGTAGGCGGCGATCACGACTCCCTCGACGAGTGCGTGCGGTGTCGCGAGCATCAGCGGCATGTCCTTGCAGGTGCCGGGCTCGGACTCGTCCGCATTCACGACGAGGTAGTGCGGCTTGCCCGGCCGCTCTGCGTCCGGTGGGTCCTGCGGAATGAAGGACCATTTCGTGCCGGTCGGGAATCCGGCGCCGCCACGGCCACGCAGCCCGGATGCCTTGACCGTGTCGATGACAGCGTCCGGGGTCATGTCCAGCGCAGTGCGCAGACCGCGGTACCCGTCGTGCCGCTCGTAGGTGTCGAGGGACCACGACCGCGGTTCGTCCCAGTAGCTGCTCAGCACCGGCGTCAGGGTCACGACGCGCCTCCCCCCGGTTCGGGCGGTCGCGGTGCGGACTGTTCCCACGGTCGCGGTGCCGTCAGTCCCCGCTCGCGTGCGACCCGCAGTCCGGCGAGGGTGGCGTCTCCGGGTGCGCCTGCGTCGACGGCGTCCGGGCGCGGATCGGGGAACCCGGCGAGGATGCGCTCGGTCTCGCGGAAGGTGCACGGCGGCGCACCCCGCACCGGGACGGCTGTGCCGCCCGCCCGGAGTGTGTCCACGAGTTCGGTTGCGGCGTCCGGGGTCTGGTTGTCGAAGAACTCCCAGTTCACCATCACGACGGGCGCGTAGTCGCAGGCGGCGTTGCACTCGATGTGGTCGAGGGTGACGGCGCCGTCCGGAGTGGTCTGCCCCGGCGCGACGCCGAGGTGGTTGCGCAGTCGGGTGAGGATCGCGTCACCGCCCATGACCGCACACAGGGTGTTCGTGCACACGCCGACGAAGTAGTCGCCGGTGGGGGTGCGGCGGTACATGGAGTAGAAGGTCGCGACCGCGGACACCTCGGCGGCGGTGAGATCCAGCTGTCCGGCGCAGAATTCGACACCCGATGGGGTAACGCAGCCGTCCTCCGACTGGACCAGGTGCAGCAGCGGCAGCAGCGCCGACCGTGGCTGCGGATAGCGGGCCAGGATCTCCTTCGCGTCCAGTTCGAGTCGCGTCAGCGTCTCCTGCGAGTACTCGCTCACCGGTCCACCCCTCCCATCACCGGGTCGATGCTGGCGACGGACGCGATGACGTCCGCGACCATGCCGCCCTCGCACATCACGGACACGGCCTGCAGGTTCGTGAACGAGGGGTCGCGGTAGTGCACGCGGTACGGTCTGGAGCCGCCGTCGCTGACCATGTGCACACCGAGCTCGCCACGGGGCGACTCGACCGCCACGTACACCTGCCCGGCGGGGACACGGAATCCCTCGGTGACGAGCTTGAAGTGGTGGATCAGCGCCTCCATCGACGTGCCCATGATGTGTTCGACGTGCTCGGTCGACTGGCCGAGGCCGTCGTCGCCGAGCTTCAGGTCCGCGGGCCAGGCGATCTTCCGGTCGTCGATCATCACCGGGCCGGGGCGCAGTCGGTCCAGGCACTGCTCGACGATCTTGAGCGACTCGCTCATCTCACGCACCCGGATCAGGTAGCGGCCGTAGCAGTCGCTGCCGGAGTCGGTGACGACGTCGAACTCGTACGTCTCGTAACCGCAGTAGGGTTCGGCGCGGCGCAGGTCGTGCGGCAGCCCGGTCGCCCGCAGGATCGGGCCGGTGATGCCGAGCGCCATGCACCCGGTCAGGTCGAGGTAGCCGATGCCGGCGGTGCGCGCCTTCCAGATGGGATTCTCGTTCAGCATCCGCTCCATGTCGCGGAGCCGGCCCGGCAGCACCGTCAGCAGTTCCCGCGCCGCGGCGAGCGCGTCGGCCGTGACGTCCTTCGCGAGACCGCCCGGCCGGATGAAGGCGTGGTTCATGCGCAGTCCGGTGAACTTCTCGAAGACGTCCAGGATGAGTTCGCGTTCGCGGAATCCGAAGAGCATCGCGGTGACGGCACCCAGCTCCATCCCGCCGGTGGCGAGCGCGACCAGGTGCGAGGAGATGCGGTTCAGCTCCATGAGCAGGACCCGGATCACGGTGGCACGCTCGGGCACGAGATCGGTGATGCCGAGCAGCTTCTCGACGCCGAGGCAGTAGGCGGTCTCGTTGAAGAAGGGCGACAGGTAGTCCATCCGCGTCACGAACGTCACGCCCTGTGTCCAGCTGCGGTACTCGAGGTTCTTCTCGATCCCGGTGTGCAGGTAGCCGATGCCGCACCGCGCCTCGGTGACCGTCTCGCCCTCGATCTCCAGGATCAGTCGCAGCACCCCGTGCGTCGAGGGATGCTGCGGGCCCATGTTGACGACGATCCGTTCGTCTCCGGATTCCGCTGCCACTGCGACTATTTCGTCCCAGTCCTGACCCCCGGCGCTGTAGACCGTCTCGGCGGTGTCGCCCTCTGCGGAGTTCATCAGTTGTAGGCCCTCCGCTCGTCCGGTGGCGGGATCTGCGCACCCAGGTACTCGACCGGGACACCGCCCAGCGGGTAGTCCTTGCGTTGGGGGTGGCCGTTCCAGTCGTCCGGCATCTCGATCCGCGTGAGCGCGGGATGTCCGTCGAAGACGATTCCGAAGAAGTCGTAGGTCTCGCGTTCGTGCCAGTCGTTCGTGGGGTACACCCCGTACAGCGACGGCACATGGGGATCGTCGTCCGGCACGGACACCTCCAGGCGGATCCGGCGGCCCCAGGTCAGCGACTGCAACGGGTAGACGGCGTGCAGTTCACGGCCGGGATCCTGCGGATAGTGCACGCCGTTGACGCCGAGACACAGTTCGAACCGCAGCGCGGGCGAGTCGCGCAGCGCCCGCGCCACCGCCACCAGGTGTTCGGCCCGGACGTGGAAGGTGACCTCGCCGCGGAACACCACGACCTTCTCGATCGCGTCGCCGGACGGCACTCCCGCCGCGTCCAGGACCGCGTCGAGTTCGTCGGCCACTTCGTCGAACCATCCACCGAACGGGCGGGTGCTGCTCGGCGGGAGGGTGACGGGCCGCTCCAGGCGACCGTAACCGGAGGTGTCCCCGGTGCCCCGCACGCCGAACATGCCGTGCCGGACGTCGATCACGTCCGCCACCCCGCGCTCGTCCGGCGGCGGGCACCCCTCCGGGCCCGCCGTCGCCTCGCTGTCGAACTCACTGGTCATCGAAGCAGCCCCCGCATCTCGATGGTCGGGGTCGCGGCCAGCGCCGCCCGCTCGGCGGCCCGCACCGCCTCGTCCCGGTTCACGCCGAGCGGCATCTGCTGGATCTTCTCGTGCAACGCGATGATCGCGTTGAGGAGCATCTCCGGCCGCGGCGGACACCCGGGCAGATAGATGTCCACCGGCACCAGGTGATCGACGCCCTGCACGATCGCGTAGTTGTTGAACATGCCCCCCGAGGACGCGCAGACACCCATGGCCAGAACCCATTTCGGCTCGACCATCTGGTCGTAGACCTGGCGCAGCACCGGACCCATCTTCTGGCTGACGCGTCCGGCGACGATCATCAGGTCGGCCTGCCGCGGTGACGCGCGGAACGCCTCCATCCCGAACCGGGCGAGGTCGTACCGGCCGGAGCTGGTGGCCATCATCTCGATGGCGCAGCACGCGAGACCGAACGTCGCGGGCCACAGCGAACCCTTGCGCGCGTAACCCGCGAGCCCCTCGACGGTGGACAGCAGGAACCCGCTCGGCAACTTCTCTTCGAGTCCCATGCCGTGACCTCAGCTCCCGTGTCGATCCGATTCGGTGGTACCGGAGGATGTTTCGATCCGTCCCGCCACCACCGTCAATCCCAGGTGAGACCGCCCCGCCGCCACTCGTAGGCGTAGGCCACCGACACGTTGAAGATGAACAGCGCCATCGCGGCGAGGCCGAAGGCGCCGAGCGCGTCGAAGTGGACCGCCCACGGATACAGGAAGACGATCTCGATGTCGAAGATGATGAACAGCATCGCGGTCAGGTAGTACTTCACCGGAATTCGCTGCCCGGACGCCCCACCGATCCCGCTGCCGTGCCGGTCCGGTTGCGAGGTCGGCTCGATTCCGCACTCGTACGCCTGCAGTTTCGCCCGGTTGTGACGGCGCGGACCGACGACGGACGCCACCAGAACGGAGAACACCGCGAACACCACCGCGATCGCCCCGAGCACGAGGATCGGCATGTAGACGTTCATGGCTCTCCCATCCGAGCGGGAGTGTCGGCCGAACCGAGCGGACACCGGCGGCAGCAGGGCATCGGCCGGCGAACCACCGACCCTGCCGTCCGTCCTGCTCGATCCGCCTCACGACCTGCTCCCTGGTCCGACGCATGCACTGAGCTGTCCAGCAACCGCGGGAGCGGAGTGATCGGCAGACATGCTCCGGGCACGTCCGCTCCTTGGAGCCGAACATACCCCCGGCCGCCGGTCCGTGTGAGCCACGACACTCGCGCGTGGTGTCGTCGGATTCCTGCTCGACGGGTACACCCGTCATCGAGTGGGTCGCCCGGGAGGTGCGCCGATACACTTGACCCACGACTGTAGTGATCGATAGTTAGGCGACCGATGTCCGGACCTGGACCCGATGCGGCAACGGCGACCAAAGTGGTCGGCAACCCGAGCTGGCGACGCATGGAACCGCCCGAGCTGTCCCCCATGCTGACCCACGCCCTCGATCTGTTCTACGAGAACGGCTTCCACGGCACGTCGGTGCGCGACATAGCCAACCGGGTGGGCGTCGCGATCCCGTCGCTGTACTACCACCACGGCAGCAAGGAAGGTGTTCTGCTCGCACTGCTCGAGTACTCGACCAGCGACATGCTGGCGCGGGCGCACGCGGCGGACGCGGACGGCGGTGACGACCCCGTGCAGCGGATGTCCAACGTCATCGAGGCCATCGTGCTCAGGATGACGACTCGGGCCCGCCTGGCGGCTCTCGAGGGAGAGGTCCGGTACCTGAGCCCGGAGAACCGCCTTCGGTACCGCGTCCTCCGGAAGGGTGTGGAGGACGTGGTCCGCGAGATCGTCGTGGACGGGAACGCGCGAGGGGTGTTCCACACGGCCGATTCCGCGGAGTCGACGCGCGCTGTGCTGGCGATGTGCCAGGCGATTCCCCGGTGGTTCCATGCCGAGGGCCGGATGTCACCGGAGATCGTCGCGGCCAAGTACGTCGACATCGCGTTGACCGCCGTCGGCTACGTCTCGACCGCCAACCCGAGCACCCGCCCCCGCACCAAGCGGGCCCGGTAGCCGGCCCGACCGGCCAGCCAACGCGAGAATCACACCGCGCCGGCGGCGGCGTACCTTCCTCGAAGTTCCCGCTTGAGGATCTTCCCTGTCGCACCCAGGGGCAGGGCTTCGACGACGTCGACGGTCTTCGGACACTTGAAGCCCGCGAGCCGCTCGCGCACGAAGCCGGACAGTTCCCGGGCGTCGATCGACTCCCCCGGACCCGCGACGACGACGGCCTTGACCGCCTCTCCCCACGTCGGGTCGGGGACTCCGATGACGGCCACCTGGGAGACGCCGGGGAACTCGGCGATCACCGATTCCACCTCGATCGGGTACACGTTCTCGCCGCCGCTGATGATCATGTCCTTGATCCGGTCGGTGATGTAGAGGTATCCGTCGTCGTCGAATCGACCGACGTCACCGGTGTGGAACCAGCCGTCGGCATCGATCGCCCGCATCGTCTCGTCGGGTCGATCGAAGTAGCCGACCGTGTTCTGCGGCGACTGCACACAGATCTCCCCGACCTCCCCGGTCTCCGCGAGTTCGCCGGAGTCGGGTCGCACCAGCTTGATCCGCACCCAGGGATACGGCTTGCCCACCGAACGCAGCAGGTGCACCCGGTCGCCGTCGACGCTGTGGTCGGCGGCGTCCAGCTGCGTCACCGCGCCGTGGGTCTCGGTGAGTCCGTACACCTGGAACAGCGGGCGCCCGAACGTCGTCTGCGCACGCTTGAGCACCACGGGGGTGATCGGGGACGATCCGTAGGCGATGGACCGCAACGCGCTCAGATCGCGGTCGGCTGCACCGGGCACCTCGACGAGCATGCCGATGACGGACGGTACGAGGAACGTGTTGGTGACCCGATGATGCTCGAGGTCGTCGAGCAGCGAGGCCGGCGTGAACTCGGGCACGATGACGTTGTGGGCGCCGTTGGCGAGTCCGACCAACACCCAGCCGAGCCCGCCGATGTGGAACAGGGGCATGGCGCACAGGCTCACAGAGGATTCGTCGAAGCCCCAGGGACCACCTGTCCGGGTGCACGCGCCCAGGTTCGCGTTGGAGCCGAGCACTCCTTTCGGCTTGGCGGTGGTGCCGGAGGTGTACAGCTGCAGGACGGTGTCGTCGGCTGCACCCGTCCAGCCGGGGTCGCTGTCGTCGGCCGCGGCCAGCAGCGCCTCGTACCCGTCGTCGCCGTCACCGTCGAACCGGACCACGTGCCCCAGAGACGGCACCCCGGTCCGGATCTCGTCGACGACGGCGTCGAAGCTGCTGCGGTAGAACAGGACCCGCACCTGTGCGTCGGCAAGCACCTCCGCGAGTTCGGTCGCCGCGAGACGCCAGTTGGCGGGGACGGTCACGGCCCCCACCTTGGCTGCGGCCAACACGACCTCGACGACCTGCGGCGTGCTCCGGTCCAGAACGGCGACGCGGGTGCCCGGCTCGACCCCCAACCGCCCGAGCACGTTGCCCAGGCGGTTGGTGCGGTCGTCGAGTTCCCGGTACGTCACCGACATCCCACTTCCCGTGAGGGCGAGGGAATTCGGGCGTTCGGCTGCGTGCCGACGCGGTTCGTCGGCGAGACGGTAGGTCATCGAGGTGCTTTCCTGCTTCGTGTCGACAGTGCAGATCGGTCGCCGCGCCGGTCACCCGGACAGAGTGGCGAGGTGCTTCATGACGTCCGGATACCGCCGCAGGTGGGCCCCGCCGTTGATGTCGAGCACCTCACCGGTGACCCACGACGACGCGTCGGACGACAGGTACAGCACGGCCTGGGCGACGTCGGACGGCTGGCCGTTGCGGCCGAGCGGTGTGTTGTCGGTGAAGTCGTCCTGGATCACCGGAACGGACGTCAGCCCCGTCACCAGCGGGGTCTCCACCAACCCCGGGGAGATGGCGTTGACCCTGATGCCCTTCTCTCCGAGTTCGAGCGCGGCCACCTGGGTGAGCATGGCCAGCCCCGCCTTCGCGGCGCAGTACCCGGCGAATCCGGCCGCGGGCTGACGGGCGTTGAGGGAGGTGATGCTGGTGATGGCCGCGCCTGCGCCCATCACCCGGGCGGAGTGCTTGATCACGTGGAACGCCCCGGTCAGGCACAGGTCGAGGGTCCGCTGCCACGACGCGGCATCGAGGTCGACGATCATGCCCGGCAGGTTGACACCGGCGCAGTTGAGGGTGATGTCCACCGAACCCAGGTCGCTGGCCGTCCCCTCGAACAGGGCGCGGACCGACTCCTCGTCCGTGACGTCGACCCGGACGCTGCGGGCGCCGCCGCCGAGTTCACCGGCACGCGCCGCCGCCTGGTCGGCGTCGATGTCGGCGATCACGACCGTGGCACCTTCTGCGGCGAGGAGTTGCGCACTGGCCCAGCCGATTCCGGAGGCACCCCCGATGACGACCGTGGTGCGGCCCGACACGGCGCTCATCGGGGAATGTTCTCGTAGTAGGGCACCACGATCTCGTCGGTGCTTGTGACGTCACCGAGCATCATCGTCGTGATCGGGTGGACGACGTTGGGGTCGACCTCGAGGTTGAGGCAGGCGGGGACGCCCGAGTCGAAGGCCCGCTTCATCGCGTCGGCGATATCGGCGGTGCTGGTGACCCGTTCGCCGTAGCCGCCGAACGCCTCGGCGACCTTCTCGTAGGCACTGTCGGCGAGTTCGGACACCACGACACCGCGGTCACCGTAGACGGCTTCCTGGCCGTGGATCGACATTCCCCACACCGCGTTGTTGAACACGACGGTGACCACGGGCATTCCGTGCCGGGCCATGGTGTCGAACTCCTGGATGTGGAAGCCGGCGGCGCCGTCACCGGTGATGATCACGACGGGTGCGTCCGGGCGGGCGCGGTGCGCGCCGATCGCGAAACCGGGTCCGACACCGAGGCATCCGAGGTAGCCGAGGCGTAGGACGCCGCCCGTCGTCTCGGTGGTCGCGAAGAACTCACCCCAGGACGGCGCCTCGGCGCCGTCCATCACGAAGATGGTGTCGGGCGGGCACGCCTCGACGATGGCGCGGGCGGCGAAGTAGGGGTGCGGCTTGCCGGACTCGGTGGTCTCGTCGACGAAGCCCGCGCGGTGCACGTCCTTCGCGCTGGTGGCCGTCCGGACCCAGTCGGACCAGTCCGGCCAGGCGCGGTCGGCGGCGCCCGCGGTCAGCGCGAGAAGCGCCTCCCGGCAGTCCGCGAGCACGGGAACGGCGACGTCGTGCATCCGGCCGATCTCCGATGCGTCGATGTCGACCTGGATCAACTGGGCGCCGGGGTACAGGCTGGGGCGTCCACCTGTGAACATGCCTGCCCTGGCGCCGACGATCAGGACGACGTCCGGCGTCGGCGCGCCCATCGCGGGCAGCGAGCCGAGCGCGAGCAGTCCGCCCGAGGCGAGGCGGTGGCCGGCGGGGATGGCGCCGTCGGACTTGCCGGGGTAGAAGACGGGGATGTTCACGGCCTCCGCGAAGGCGACCAGTGCGTCCGACGCCTTGGCGAAGGTGACGCCGCCACCGATGATCATCACCGGGTTCGACGCGGTCTGCAGGAGATCGAGTGCGGCCGAGACGGCGGAGGCCGCCGGTGCGGGCCGGGCGTCGACCGTGTAGGCGCTCGGGTAGCGGACCGCGTCCTCGTCGGCCTCGCCGAACATCACGTCGATCGGCACCTCGAGGAGAACGGGTCCGGGAATCCCCGTGGTGGCCTTGCGGATTGCCAGCGACACCAGTTCGGGCACGCGGGCCGGATCGGTGATCCGGTGCGACCACTTGGTCACCGGCGTCGCCGCCGCGATCTGGTCGAAGCCACCCTGCAGCGGGTTCGTCTCGGTCTCGCGCAGCGGCGGCGCCCCCACCACGAACAGGACCGGCGTGCGGTCGAGGTACGAGTTGGCGATCGCGGTGTACACGTTGGTGAACCCGGGTCCGGAGGTCACCACGCAGACGCCGAGTCCGCCGGTGGTGCGGGCGTAGGCGTCGGCGGCGTGCCCCGCACTGGATTCGTGGCGGGTGTCGGTGAGCCGGATTCCCTCGTCGCCGCAGGCGATCAGGAAGGAGTCCAGGTGACCCCCGTGCAGGGTGAACACCTCCGTCGTCCCAGCGTCCGCGAGCGCCTTGGCCAGCAGCTGACCACCGTTGATTGGCATCGAAGTTCCTTCCGGAGATCCGCCCCGATCTGTATATCGAGCGTTACACAGGAACGTAGCGCCGATCACACTGCGACGCCAGAGTGGCATTATGCGAACACATGGCACGACACTCTCCGCAGACCGATCGCATCGTGATGCTCATGGAACTGCTCGCCGAGAACCCGGGAAGCGGCCGCACCCTGGCCGACATCGCACGCCACCTCGGCGTGGCCAAGGCCACGTGCTATCCGATGGTGGTCGCCCTCACCGAATCGGGCTGGCTCATCCGGCATCCCAGCCGCAAGACCTACCAACTGGGCCCGTCGCTGGTGTCGATCGGGCGAGCGGCCGACGAGGCCACCGACATCGTCGACCTCGCCCGGTCCGCCATGCACGACCTCGCGGACCACGCCCAACTGGCGTGCGTCGGATTCCTCCCCTCCGGCGACGACCTGGTGGTCGGCGAGATCGTCCAGCCGGTAGGCGGGCGCCGGGGCACACTCGGACTGCGCCTGGGCGACAAGGTGGTGCTCGCCCCACCCCTGGGAGCCGGGCTGGCGGCCTGGTACCAGCAGGAACGCCTCGACCAGTGGTACGCGCTCGGCGAGCAGGAACTCGGTGTCGACGCCGACACCCTGAGGGCTCGTTACGACCCGGTGCTCGCGGTCGTCCGCGAGCGCGGATTCGCAGTCGAGTGCCTCCTCCAGCGGGACCGTTCACTGGCAGACGCCGTGTCGGCGCTCCGCAGGCCCGGCATCGGAGGCAGTCGCTCGACCTTCGCGCTCCGGGAGGCACGAAACCTCCTGTCCGCCGAGGTACCGATCGGCGATGTCGACACCGATCTGGACTACCGGCCGATCTCGATCAACGCGACCGTCTTCGGACCGAGCGGCGAACCGGCCTTCGTCCTGTGCCTGGTCGATTCCCCGGAACCCGTTCCGGGGCGGACCGTGCTCGCCCTCGGTGAGGCGGTCCGGGCCGCGGCGGCCGAGGTGACAGCGGCGACGCACGGCCACGCGCCCGCCGTTGACAGCGGCGGCGACCGAATCTAGGTTATTTAACGATCGTTATAGAGCCCACGTCGATCGACGTGCGGGCCCGCGTGTCGACGCCGCGGTGCAACACGGTCCCGACGGCCCGAGGAGGCCCCATGGTCCACACCCACGCTGCCCTGTTCATCGACGGCGCCTGGCACGCACCCACGTCGCGCGACGTGATCGAGGTGCATTCGGCGACGACCGAGGAGAAGATCGGCCAGGTACCCGACAGCACCACCGCTGATGTCGATGCCGCCGTCGCGGCCGCCGGGCGCGCATTCCGCGACTGGTCCGCCACGACCCCCGCCGAGCGCGCCGACGTCATGGAGCGCTTCGCGGCGGCATTGGGCAGCCGAGCGGAACTGTCCGCCCGACTGGTCAGTGAACAGAACGGGATGCCGATCGCGATCTCCACCGTCGCCGAGGGGCAAGCACCCGCCGGGCTGCTCGGCTACTACGCCGCACTGGCTCGCGCCACAGAACTCGAGGAGCGACGACCTGCGTTGGCGGGCAACGGCACAACGATCGTGCGCAAGGAGCCGATCGGTGTCGTCGCGGCCATCGCACCGTGGAACTACCCGGGGCTCCTCGCAATGATGAAGATCGCCCCGGCCCTCGCGGCGGGCTGCACCGTCGTGCTCAAACCGTCGCCCGAGACCGTGCTGGATGCGTTCGTGCTCGCCGAGGCTGCGATCGAGGCCGGGCTGCCGGCAGGCGTCCTGAACATCGTCACCGGCGGACCGGAGATCGGCAAGCATCTCGTGGCGCATCCCGGAGTGGACAAGGTGGCCTTCACCGGGTCCACTCCGGCGGGCCGTCAGATCGCCGAAACGTGCGGCCGACTTCTTCGGCCCGTCTCGCTCGAACTCGGCGGCAAGTCGGCTGCAGTGATCCTCGACGACGCCGACCTGACAGCCACGATGCAGGGGTTGGCGACCGCATCATTGATCAACACCGGCCAGACCTGCTATGCGTCGACCCGAATCCTCGCCCCGCAGAGTCGCTATTCGGAGATCCTGGACGCGGTCACTGCGATGGTGTCCTCCCTGCCCGTCGGCGATCCGCTCGATCCGAACACCTTCATCGGCCCACTCGTCAGCGCCGACCAGCGTGCCCGCGTCGAGTCCTACATCGAGACCGGCCGCAGCGAGGGCGCGAAACTGACCACCGGCGGTGGACGTCCTGCCGACCGGGACCGCGGATGGTTCGTCGAGCCGACGGTGTTCGGCGAGGTCGGCCTCGACCACACCATCGCCCGCGAGGAGATCTTCGGTCCCGTCCTCTCGGTCATTCCGTATGCCGACGAGGATCAGGCGATCGCCATCGCCAACGATTCCGAGTTCGGCCTCGGCGGCACGGTGTGGACTGCGGACGCCGCGCACGGAATCGACGTGGCGCGCAGGGTGGAAACCGGATCGTTCGGCGTCAACAACTACACGCTCGACTTCGGCGCACCGTTCGGCGGCATCAAGGCGAGCGGCATCGGACGCGAACTCGGACCCGAGGGCATGGCCGCCTACTTCACCACGAAGTCCATCTTCCTCACCGACTGACACCTGCCTACCCGTACACAAGGAGACGGCATGCGCCGCACCATCTTCACCGAGGACCACGACGCGTATCGCGCCACCGTCCGCGAGTACCTGGCTCGGGAGGTCCGGCCGCACTACGAGCGGTGGGAGGAGCAACGCCTGGTCGACCGCACAGCCTGGCAGGCGGCCGGCCGGGCCGGCGTCATCGGCTTGGCCGTGCCCGAGCAGTACGGCGGATCCGGTGAGACGGACTACCGCTACCGCTGCGTGGTCGCCGAGGAGTTCGCGAACGCGGGCGCGACGTCGCTCGGTGCCGGACTCGGCACCCAGGACGACATCACCATCCCGTACATCAGCGATCTGGGCACCGACGAGCAGAAGCAGCGCTGGTTGCCGGGGATGGCGAGCGGCGAGCTCATCGGCGCCATCGCCATGACCGAGCCCGGCACCGGCAGTGACCTGCAGAGCATCGCGACCACCGCGGTCCGCGACGGTGACGGGTGGATCCTGAATGGGCAGAAGACGTTCATCACCAATGGAATTCACGCCGACCTGGTCATCGTCGCCGCCCGCACCGACCCTGACGCCGGGGCGCGTGGGTTCAGCCTCCTCGTCGTCGAGCGCGGCATGGACGGGTTCACCCGCGGCCGCAAGCTGCACAAGGTCGGTCTCGCCGGCCAGGACACCGCCGAACTGTCGTTCGTCGACGTGCGGGTGCCCGCGGCCAACCTGCTCGGAACCGAGGGCCGCGGACTTGCACACCTGATGGAACGTCTGCCCCGCGAGCGGTTGTCGATCGCGGTCGGCGCACTCGCAGGCGCTCGTGCGGCCTACGAGTGGACGCGGGGCTACGTCTTCGAGCGCACGGCGTTCGGCAAGCCGGTCGGTGATTTCCAGAACACCCGATTCGTCCTCGCGGAACTGCTCACGGAGATCGACGTCACCCAGACCTACGTCGACAACGCGGTCGAGGCCCTCAACGCGGGCGAGCTGACGCCCGTCGAAGCCGCACAGGCGAAATGGTGGGCGAGCGAACTGCAGAAGCGGGTGGTCGACCGCTGCGTACAGCTGCACGGCGGGTACGGCTACATGACGGAGTACCCCATCGCGCGGGCCTTCGTGGACAGCCGGATCCAGACCATCTACGGGGGCACGACCGAGATCATGAAGGAGATCGTCGGCCGGGAGATCGCGCGGACGTCGGCGTGACGGACTGCGCCGCCATCGGATCAACGCGGCAGGTCAGCTCCTCGGCGCGGTGGCCAGCTCCGCGATCAGCGCCTCCACCTTCGACTTGATCTCGTCGCGGATCGGGCGGACCGCCTCCACGCCCTGTCCGGCCGGGTCCTCCAGGACCCAGTCGCGGTAGGACTTACCCGGGAAGACTGGGCAGGTGTCGCCGCATCCCATGGTGATCACCACGTCCGACGCCTGCACCGCGTCGACGGTGAGGATCTTCGGGTTCTCGGCTGAGATGTCGATCCCGACCTCGGCCATCGCCTCGACGGCGGCCGGGTTCACGTGGTCCGCGGGCGCCGACCCGGCGGAGCGGACCTCGATCCGGTCGCCGGCGAGTGCGGCGAGGAAGCCGGCGGCCATCTGCGACCGTCCCGCGTTGTGGACGCAGACGAACAGCACACTCGGAACACTCATGGATTTCCTTCGTTTCGGGCTCGGGCAGGTTCGGCGCAATGTCACATCGTGTGCGTTCAGTGCGCACGATGTGACAGTGCGCCCACCGGGCCGGAGGCGGATGGGAACCGCTTGCGCAGCGCGAGGGACACGTACACGAGGCCGACGAGGACCGGCACCTCGATCAGCGGACCGACGACCCCGGCCAAGGCCTGACCGGAAGTGGCGCCGTAGGTGGCGATCGCGACGGCGATGGCGAGTTCGAAGTTGTTGCCGGCCGCGGTGAACGCGAGGGTGGTGGTGCGCTCGTACCCGAGACCCAGTGCGGCGCCGAGGGCGTAGCCGCCGCCCCACATCACCGCGAAGTACACCAGCAGCGGGATCGCGATGCGCACGACGTCCACCGGGTTGGAGGTGATCTGCTCACCCTGCAGGGCGAAGAGGACCACGATCGTGAAGAGCAGTCCGTACAGCGCCCACGGCCCGATCCGCGGCAGGAACGTCGACTCGTACCACTCGCGGCCCTTCGTCTTCTCGCCGTAGCGGCGGGTCAGGAACCCGGCGAGCAACGGGATGCCGAGGAAGATCAGCACCGATTTCGCGATCTGCCAGGGCGAGGTGTCGATCGTGGTCTGCTCCAGCCCCAGCCATCCCGGCAGGACCGAGAGGTAGAACCAGCCCAGGACGGCGAACATGACCACCTGGAACACCGAATTGATCGCCACCAGGACCGCGGCCGCTTCCCGGTCCCCGCAGGCGAGGTCGTTCCAGATGATCACCATCGCGATGCAGCGGGCCAGCCCGACGATGATCAGCCCGGTCCGGTACTCCGGCAGATCCGCGAGGAAGATCCACGCCAGGGCGAACATCAGCGCCGGGCCGAGCACCCAGTTCAGGACGAGCGACCCGATCAGGAGTCGGCGGTCACCGGTGACGGTGTCGAGGCGGTCGTAGCGGACCTTCGCCAGCACCGGGTACATCATGATCAGCAGACCGAGGGCGATCGGCAGCGAGATGCCGTCGATCTCCACCGCGGACAGGGCGTCACCGACGCCCGGGATCCATCGGCCGAGCAGGAGTCCGGCGGCCATGGCGACGCCGATCCACACCGGCAGGAACCGATCCAGGGTCGAGAGCTTTCCCACGACGGGCGGATGGTCGTTGGTGGTTGCGCTCATGTCGTGGCCTCCGCGCACTGCGCCGAAGCCGCCGCGGGCTCTCCCTCGGTGAGCAGCACCGCCGAGAGTTGCCGCAGCGCGTCCGGGAGCACCCAGTAGTACACCCAGGTGCCGCGGCGCTCGCAGTCCAGCAGGCCCGCCTCGCGGAGCACCTTGAGGTGATGGGAGATCGTCGGCTGCGACAGGTCGAACGAGCCGGAGATGTCGCACACGCACGCCTCGCCGCCGGCATGGGAGGCGACCAGCGACAACAGTCGCAGGCGCACCGGATCTCCCAGCGCCTTGAACATCCGGGCGAGATTCCCCGCCCAGTCCTCGGTCAGCGGCTCACGCACCAGCGGTGAGCAACACGGGTCGTCGTCCGGACCGATCTGATTCGACATACATCTATATTGACATTTGTCGATGCAATGGGCGGGGCCGGGTACCCGGGGCTGGTCGCCTGACGTCACGCAGGTGTGTCGCGACCGGTGGCAGTCGGGGACGGAGATGCCGTCAGGGACGCGAGGCGCGGAGCAGCGCCACGACCTCCTGGGTCAGCCGAATGGGGTCGATCGGATGTGGGACGGCGGCCGAGGCACGCGACCACTTCGCGAGCCAGGCGTCGTCGGCCCGGCCGGTGAGGACGACGATGGGCGGGCAGTTGTCGATCTCGTCGGTGAGCTGCTTCGACAGCCCCATGCCGCCGGTCGGGGTGGCCTCGCCGTCGAGGATCGCCAGATCGACACCGCCGTCGTCGAGGTGGCGCACGACGACGGGTGCCGTTGCGACCTCGAGGCAGTCGACCTCGGGGAGATCCGGATGTGGCCTGGTCCCGAGGGCCGTGACCACCTGCCGACGAGTGGTGGCGTCGTCGCTGTAGACGAGCACACGCAGAGGTCGGTGAGCGGTCACGACCGGGATGCTACCGCCCGCTGCCTGCCGCGCCCCTTCAGGCGCGGCAGGCATTTCGGTATCGGCTGGCGCTCAGATCCGGGTGACGTCCAGTCCACCGTCCTGGTACTGCGACCGCAGCCGCTTCTTGTCGAACTTGCCGACGCTGGTCTTCGGGACCTCCGAGACCACCGTCCAGTTCTCGGGCAGCTGCCACTTGGCGACCTTGTCGGACAGGAAGTCCCGCAGCGAGTCCACGGTGGCGGGCGACCCCTCGCGCAGCACGACCGCGACGAGCGGGCGCTCGTCCCACTTCTCGTCCGGGACACCGATGACGGCGGCCTCGAGCACGTCCGGATGGCCCATGACCGCGTTCTCCAGGTCGACCGAGGAGATCCACTCACCGCCGGACTTGATGATGTCCTTGGTGCGGTCGGTGAGGGTCAGGTAGCCGTCGGGGGTGATGGATCCGACGTCACCTGTGCGCAGCCAGCCGTTGTCGAACTTGTCCGCTGCATCGACGCCGTAGTAGGAGCCGGTGATCCACGGGCCGCGGACCTCGAGCTCACCGATGCTGGTGCCGTCGTTGGGGACGACCTCGCCCGCGTCGTCGACGAGTCGCGCCTGCACGGATGCGGGGAACCGGCCCTGCGTGTAGCGGTAGCGCCAGCGGTCGTCGCCCTCCGAGTCGGCGGGCGGCCGGGCCACGGATCCGAGCGGCGACGTCTCGGTCATGCCCCACGCGTGCAGCACGGACACGCCGTGCTCGTTCTCGAAGACGTGCATCAGCGACGGCGGCACCGCCGAGCCGCCGATCAGCACCTCCTTCATGTAGGAGATGTCCTGCGGCTTCTGCTCCAGGTACTGGTGCAGGCCGAGCCAGATCGTCGGCACGGCTGCCGCGAACGTCGGGCGCTCGGCGGCGATGAGCTCGGCGAGCGGCGCCGGCTGCAGGAACCGGTCCGGCATGATCAGGGACGCGCCGATCATGAAGGCCGCGTACGGCAGTCCCCAGGACATGGCGTGGAACTGCGGGACCACGGCGAGGGCACGGTCACCCTGCTTGAGGCCCGGCCCCTCGGTCATGCAGACCTGCATGGAGTGCAGGTAGATCGAACGGTGCGAGTAGACAACACCTTTCGGGTCACCGGTGGTGCCCGAGGTGTAGCACATCGCGGCGGCGGCGCGCTCGTCCACCTCGGGCCAGTCGAACTCGGTGGGCTGGTCGGCGATCAGCGCCTCGTAGGTGTGCACCTGCACGCCCTCCGGCGCCTCCAGGCCCGCAGTCGAGTCACCGGTCACGATCACGTGCTTGACGGTGGTCAGCTGCGGCAGCTGCGGCGCGAGCAGCGGGATGAGGGTGGGGTCCACGATGATCACGTGATCCTCGGCGTGGTTGGCCACGTGGACCAGCTGCTCCGGGAACAGGCGGATGTTGAGCGTGTGCAGGACGGCGCCCATCGACGGCACCGCCAGGTACGCCTCGAGATGCTCGGCGTTGTTCCACATGAACGTGGCAACGCGCTCGTCGCCGGCGACTCCCAGTCCGCGCAGTGCGTGCGCCAGCGCGGCGCACCGCCGGCCGACCTCGGCGTAGCTGCGACGCTGCGGCCCGGCGTCGGTCCAGGTGACGACCTCTGCCCCGCCGTGAACGGTGCTGCCGTGGCGCAGCAACTGGGCGATGGACAGTGGTGCGTCCTGCATCGTGCTCAACATGAATTGCTCCTCAACTTCCGGCGGTCGGGCACCATTGTGACCCAACCCACATCGCCAGGCGAGGGCGAGGTCCCTTTTACGTTCAACACAACGCCGTTCGTCGGAGTTTTCCGCAGATCACGGGACAATCCAGACAAAGCGCCTCACGCGCCGACGACCGTCGGCGGGGGGCCGGGGCCGGCCCTCGGCTACCCGCCGAGGGCCAGTCCGGAGGATCCGGCGGAACCCGACCCGGTGGCGTCCCCCGTGCCCGGAGTCTCGGCCGGTTCACGGACGTACCCGTGGATCCTCGACGGGGCGGTGGACGTGCCACCGAAGTAGAAGCCGGCGTACCACTTGCCCGCGGTCACGGACGTCGCCGGGCACGAGCGGGGCAACGTCGCCGTCTCGTGGATCTCGCGGCCCCGGATCGTCCCGTCGATCGCGAAACGGTACACGGAGCCGTCGATCTCGATGGAGTAGCGCAGCGGTTGCTCCGCGTCGAGGTCGTCGTGGTCCAGGACGACGAGCGCGGCATTCGGATACTGGTGCACGCCATCGGCATTGGCGTACGGAACTATCTCCAGCACCCGGGGCGTCGTGTCGGTCCGCCACCGCCAACCGAACATCGCCCCGTTGCGTGCCAGGTCGAAGTCGCCGCAGTCCGAGAATCCTGGCAACTTGTTCCAGTCGAACTGATCCTCCGGCTGAGTGGGCGAGACGAGCTCGTACTCGGCCGTCGGAGTGAGGATGAAGTCGTAGGTCCGGGACGCCCCACCAGGGCTGATCCATCCAGCGAGCGGGCCCGTCGCACCGACTGGGCGGGCGACCGAGGCGCTGTGCGCCCCCGGCTCGATCGTGTAGCTCGACCAGCCGTCGGGCGTGTCCGGGGCCAGGCAACCACTCAGCGCGACGGCCGTCAGCGTCGTCGCGGCGGCGGCACCGAGTTTCCGGGCGAGTGCGGTCCCCATGGGCGAACCTCCAGTTTCGTCGAGGGATGCTCGCACGATGGAGGTCGCCCGCGGTCCGGTTCAGCAACAAATCGGCACAATTCGGCTGGACCGAGTGCGGGGTCGTCGTGTGTGGACGAACCCGGGAGGCCGTGTCGGGGTACCGGCCTCCCGGGTCGCCACCCCGACACCGTGCGTCTCGTGATTGCGAGGGCGCATAGACGACCGGCGGCGGAGATTCGGCGGGTGGAACAGTCCTACTGGGCGGGCGGCATCAGCACGCCGTCGATGAGGTAGACGGTCGCGTTGGCGGTCTGCACGCCACCGCAGATGACCGCGGCGTCGTCGACCTTCAGATCGTCACCGGATCCGGTGACGGTGACCGTCGCGCCCTGGGCGGTGGTGTGGGTGCCGTCGACGTCCGACGGCGCGAGCCTGCCGGGCACCACGTGGTACGTGAGGATCGAGGTCAGAGTGGCAGAGTCCGTCTTCAGCGACTCGATGGTGGCGGGGTCGATCTTCGCGAACGCGTCGTCGACCGGGGCGAAGACTGTGAACTCGCCGCCGTCGAGCGTGTCGACCAGATTGACGTCGGGGTTCAACTGTCCCGACACGGCCTGGGTCAGCGTGGTGAGCATCGGGTTGTTCGACGCGGCGACCGAGACCGGCTCCTGCGCCATGCCCTCGACCGATCCGGCGCCTGTGGGAACCTGCTCGGCATAGGCCGCGCACCCCGGTCCGACCAGGTCGGCGGCCGGATCGGCCATCGCCGACGTCATCGCACCCGAGGTGGTCTCGGCGCTCTGCATCGACGTCTCCGACGTCGAGGAGGACGTGTCGTCGTCGGAAGAACACGCGGACAGCCCGAGGAGCGCGACGGCGGCGAGGCCGGCAACTGCTGCGGTGCGGTTCGTCTTCATCTTCGGTTCCACCTTCTCGGTTGTGAGTGGCGAGCCCGGCACGTGGCCGGCCTCTCCGATGTCACCGGTGCTTCGGAGCCGCCGGCGAGGCGGATGGGTGGGATCCGCAGAAATTTCTCGACCCATCCGAACCGGGGCTCGCGTCGAACTCTCAACAGTCGAAACGGAATGGCAGCGATCGCGCAGCGCGGCGTTCGCGGACGAGGATGGGCGACATGACCGACGGAGACAGCGGCGGGAACAGGAAGACACGGACGCACCCAGGCGAGATCGTGGGCCGCGCCGTGTCCGGGATCCTCGCCGCAGGCGTCACCCTCGGCATCGGCGAACTCCTCGCCGTCGCGGTCGGGACGTCGTCGTCGCCGTTCCTCGCGGTGGGTTCGACGACTGTCGACCGCAGTCCGGCGTGGGCACGGGAATTCGCGATCGACACCTTCGGCACCTCCGACAAACCCGCGCTGTTCATCGGGATGAGCATCCTGATCGTCGTGCTCGCCGCAGTCGCCGGAATCGTGGAGCGCACGCACCGCCCCTACGGCAGCGCCATCCTGCTCGCCCTCGGCGTGGTCGGTGTGTACGCGGCGCTGACCCGTCCCGACGCGACGGCCGCGCACGCATTGCCGACGGTCGTCGGGGTCGCCGCGGGGATCGTGGTCCTGCGCGTCCTGACGAGGCGCTACCGGTCCGCCGACGCTGCCGATCCGAGCCGGGACGGCATGTCCCGCAGGAGTTTTCTCGTTCTCGCGGGCACGGCAGCCGCGGTCGCGGTGACGACCGCCGCGGTGGGCAGGCACCTCGCGGAAACGGTCGCAGGCAGCGTCCGAAACCGGCTCGGCTTCGTCCTGCCAACCGTCGCCGCGGCAGACCGCGCGCCGGCGATTCCCGCGGGTGCCGACGTCGCGACCCCAGGCGCGACGCCGTACGTCACCCCGAACGGCGACTTCTACCGCATCGACACCGCACTCCGGGTCCCGACACTCACCACCGACGACTGGACCCTCCGGATCCACGGCATGGTCGATCGCGAAATCACCCTCGGCTGGGACGATCTCGTCGCCCGCACCCCCGTCGAGCGGGCCGTCACCCTGACCTGCGTCTCCAACCAGGTCGGCGGCGACCTCGCGGGCAACGCCGTCTGGATCGGCTATCCGATCGCGGACCTGCTGGACGAGGTCGGGGTGTCGGCCGACGCCGACATGCTGCTGTCCACCAGTTCCGACGGATTCACCGCCGGAACCCCGATTTCCGCGCTACGGGACGGCCGGGACGCGATCCTCGCCGTCGCGATGAACGGCGAACCCCTGCCGTTCGAGCACGGCTATCCCGTCCGGCAGGTCGTGCCCGGCCTGTACGGGTACGTGTCCGCGACCAAGTGGGTGGTCGACTGGGAGATAACGCGATTCGACCGCGCGCAGGCGTACTGGACGCGCCGCGGCTGGGCGGAGCAGGCGCCGATCAAGACCGCCTCCCGCATCGACGTCCCCGCGGCCCTCGGACGGGTCGATGCCGGAACGGTCACGGTCGCGGGTACCGCCTGGGCGCAGCACCGTGGCATCTCCCGCGTCGAGGTCCGCGTCGACAACGAACCGTGGCAGGACGCGACCCTCACCCCGGAGTACTCGATCGACACCTGGCGGCAGTGGACCTGGCAGTGGCAGGCGACCGCGGGCACCCACACGCTGCAGGTGCGCGCCACCGACGCGGCGGGCGAAGTCCAGACCGAGGACCGCGCGGATCCGGTGCCCGACGGCGCCACCGGGTGGCACTCGCGGTCGGTGACGGTGGTCTGATTTCTGTTGGGCACCTGACACTGTCACGCCTGCCTCGACAGGAGCCGGGCGCAGTTCGAACGACCGACGGCCGGATTCACCTCGTGGACGCACCACCCGCCGCGCGCCGGAACCTCGCCGAGAGACGATCGAACGCCGTCGCCAGCTCGTCCCCGTCGATCACCTCCACGTCGACGCCGAGCTGCGCCAACCACAGCGCGAGCCGGTCCGGGTCGTCGGCACCCAACCGGACACGGCACGTGGCCTCGTCGACCACCTCGATGTCGATCGGGACCGGAAAAGGGATCCTCGCGGCGACCGTCGCCGCGGGAGCGTGCACGAGGACTCGCGCTCGATACGTCCAGGACGCCTTGCTGACGCGTCCGATGACGTACTCGACGACCCTGTCCTCCGGGATCGACCGCGGCCGGAAGCGCGCACCCGTCGGTGCGTGCGGAACCATACGATCGACCCGGAAGACCCGCCAGTCGTCGCGGTCGAGATCCCACGCGAGCAGGTACCAGATCGGCCCCCAGCTCACCAGCCGTTGCGGTTCGGTGTGGCGTGGCGCCTCCATGTCCCCGGGCTTGGTGTATCCGAATCGGAGCCTTTCATGGCCGCGGATCGCGGCCGCGACCGCGCCGAGAGCCGAAAGATCCAGCGGCGGTTCCGCCCCCGGAACGACGCTCGTCGCCTCGCGGACCGACTCGACGCGACGGCGCAGGCGCGACGGCAGCACCTGCTCCAGCTTCGCGAGCGCGGTGAGCGACGTCTCTTCGACTCCGAGTCTCTGGGTCGCGACTGCACGCAGTCCGACCGCGACGGCGACGGCCTCGTCGTCGTCGAGCAGGAGCGGGGGCATCGCCGCCCCGGCGGCCAGCCGGTATCCACCCGCGACGCCGGGCCGGGCGTTCACCGGATAGCCGAGCGACCGCAGCTTGCCGATGTCGGCGCGCACCGTCCGCGTGCTCACATCGAGCCGGCCGGCGAGTTCGGCGCCCGTCCAGTCCCGCCTGAGCTGGAGCAACGACAGCAGTTCGAGCAGCCGAGCCGAGGTCTCCAACATGTTCTCGATTCTTCCAGCAATTGCGGAAGCTGATCGGCCGCATTACCGGAGACCCTGGGCGTCATGAACCAGAACACCGCACTCGCCCCCTTCCGCGTCGACATCCCACAGGCCGACGTCGACGACCTTCGTGCCCGCCTGACGCACACACGCTGGCCGGCCCCCGTGCCGGGCCGGGCCGATCGCACCGACTTCGGCCGCGGCATCCCCCCGGTGTACCTGAAGGAACTCGCCGACTACTGGCGCGACGGGTTCGACTGGCGTGCTCAGGAGGCGAAACTCAACGAGCACGAACAGTTCACGACGGTCGTCGACGGCCAGACGTTCCACGGCATCCACGTGCGATCGGCGAACCCGGAGGCCATCCCCCTGCTCCTCAACCACGGCTGGCCGGGCTCGTTCGTCGAGTACCAGCGACTCGTCCCGCTCCTGGCCGACGAGTTCCACGTGGTCGTTCTGTCGCCGCCCGGCTTCGGCTTCTCCACCCCGCTGTCCGGGACCGGCTGGGAGCTGGCGCGGACAACCGAGGCCTTTGCCGAGATCATGACGCGCCTGGGCTACGAGATGTTCGCGACCCACGGCACCGACATCGGGTCGGGCATCGCCGCCCGCCTCGCGGCGCTCCACCCGGAGCGGGTCATCGGCACACACATCGGCGCCGATCCCCGGTACCTCGGATTGGTCGGCGAGAAGTTCCCGATCCCCGACGGTTTGTCCACTGACGAGATCGCGCAGCTCGAGGCGTCGCACAGGATGGAAGCGGCCGACCGCGGGTATCTCGAAATGCAGAACCATCGTCCTGACACGATCGGTGTCGCACTCACAGACTCGCCGGTCGGTCAGCTCGCGTGGATCGCCGAGAAGTTCAAGACCAGGGCAGGCGGCGACCGCCGGACGCCGGACGAATCGGTGGACCGCGACCAGCTCCTCACGAACGTCACCCTGTACTGGTTCACGCGCAGCGGCGCGTCGAGCGCGCAGTTCTACTACGAGGCCGAGCACTCCGGACTCGACTTCGCCATGCCCTCCGGTGTGCCGTCCGGATGGGCCGTGTTCGACACCCACCCGCTCGTGCGCCGCACGATGGACCCGTGGAGAGCCATCGACCACTGGAGCGAGTTCACCGAGGGTGGCCACTTCCCCGCGATGGAGGAGCCGAAGCTGCTCGCGGACGACATCCGCACCTTCTTCCACAGCATCTCCTGACGCCCGTCGGTCCGCCGAGCCACGAGGACCGGTCCGGACACCGTCGTCTGACAGGCTCGCGGCACGAATCCGGATCGCGGCGTACGGTCGGGAGAGTCTTCGAGGACAGGACCACGTACCCAACCACGAAGCAAGGAGTGCACATGTCGAACTTCATCGACAAGGCCAAGCACAAGGTCGAAGAGCTCACCGGGCACGCGAAGGAAGCCGCGGGCAAGGCCACCGACGACAAGGACCTCCAGGCCGAGGGCAAGTCGGACCAGGCCACAGGCGGCCTCAAGCAGACCGGCGACAAGATCTCCGATGCCGCGCAGAAGGCGAAGGACTCGCTGACCGACTGATTCGCGTCACGCCATCCGCTTGGAGAGCGGCGAGGGGAACCGGAGCATCACCCTGACGCCGCCGAGCCACTCGGTCAGAGCTTCCGCCTCCGCATCGAGTGCTCGGTGGGCGTCCGCCCCGACGTCCTCGAGCAGGTGGGTGACCACCTCGCCGGCGTCGTTCTGCCACCAGCCGCCGACGATCCGGCCGTCGCACCACAGCGTCGGCCCGGCGTTGCCCGCCGTGTCGAACAGCGGTTCCCGGTGCGGGCCGAGATACCAGTCGCGGTCCTTCCAGCCCATCGTGGTCGGGTCGAGCCCGGGCAGCAACGCCACCCAGGGTTCGACCGGCGCGACGGGCTCGACGTCGTCCGCCATCAGATACCCGGTCGCCCCACCGAGGTCGACCTCCACGATGTCCAACGCGGACAGTGCTTTTCGCACCAGGGTGAGCGTCGAACCGAGCCACCACTTGAGGTCGTTCTCGGTGCCGGGGCCGAAGGAGCGCAGCCACTGCTCGACGAGCCACGTGACACCGTCCACCTCGGCGAGGGGTTCGATTCCGGCACCCAGCCAGGATTGCGTTGTCGCCCAGCGGTTTCGGGACACCCGCCACGAACCGTCGTTGGTGGCGCGCACGATGCGGCCCTCCGCGGACAGAACCGTCAGCACCCGCGGGCCGATCGACACCTGACCGCCCCAACTTCTGCCCTCGCCGTAGGTCATCGACCCCTGCAGCACCGGCAGTGCGTCGCGGAGCGCCGTGTACGACGTCGGCTCCCCGTCGGCCAGAGCGTCCAGGACGGCGTCCGCCGCCTCGTCCAGCCAGCGCGCACCGTCGGTGAACAGCCCTGCCTTCTCCACCTCGGCGACGAGCCGCTTGCGCTCCCGTTCGGCGACGCGGTCGCTGCCACCGGCCTGCGCGTAGGGCATCGCATCGCGCGGAAACACGAAAAGGGTCCGTCGCATCGACAGATGTTTGACCAGCGACCGGTCCTCGTAGAGTGCACGGTCCAGGTCGGCGATCGTCATCCCGGGCACCCGCGCCCGCGCCGACAGGTACACCGTGGACGGGTCGGTGGCGTGCAGGCAGACGAGACCGCGGGTTGCGTCGACGACGTCCGCGGCTGGCGAGTCACCGGCCAGGCGATGACGACGGGCCAGGCGGGCTCGGCGTTCGATGTCGTCGACAGTGCGTACCGTGGCCACGTCGCTCACCCTTCAGCTCCCTGAATGCACCGTACGGTCCGGCGCACTGTTCGACCCTAACCGCGAGATCCGACAGACAGGTCTCGCGCGGCCGCCGCCAGCCCGACAACCGGACTTCGTCGAGATCCACCCATCCGGCAGCGGCACCCAGGCTGTGCCAGGGTGGGCCCGTGTCCGACTCCGTCCTCGCCACACTGTTCGCGCTCGGCGCCGCCCTGTGTATCGCGGTCGGAACGGTGATCCGGCAACGCACGGCGTCGGAGGTCCCCAGCGAGACGACGGGCGCCGTGGGGCCGATCACGACTCTGGTGCGCAATCCGATCTGGTGGCTCGGCACGGCCGCGGGAGCCGCGGGGTACGCACTGCAGGCAGCCGCATTGGGACTGGGATCGCTGCTGCTGGTGCAGCCCCTGCTGGTGCTGTCACTGCTGTTCGCTCTACCGCTGGGCGCGCGGTTCGGCGGGCGACGAATCACCACGCGGGAATGGCTGTGGGCAGGGACGCTGACTGCATCGGTCGCGGTCCTGGTGATCGTCGGCGATCCACGGCCGGGTGAGCCGCGTGCTGCGGCGGAGCACTGGATCCTGATCGCGCTCGTCGGGTTGCCGCTCGTAGCACTCTGCCTGCGGACCGCGAACCGGAAGACGGGACCGGTCCGCGCTCTCCTGCTGGGCGTCGCCGCCGGCGCGCTCTTCGGGCTCGCGGCGGTGCTGACGAAGGGCGTCGTCCACCTGGTCGGGCGGGGGCCGCTCGCGCTCGTGACGTCGCTGGAGCTCTATGTGCTCGTCGTCGTGGCGGTGGTCGCGACGTCGTTGCAGCAATCGGCGTTCCAGACCGGATCACTGCAGGCGTCACTGCCTGCCAGCACCGTCATGGAACCGGTCGTCGCAACACTGCTCGGATTCGTGGTGCTGGGCGAGTACCTCGACGCGGGCAACGAGGCCGCAGCGGTGCTCGTCGTTGCGGTGGCGGCGATGCTCGCAGCGACGATCGCCCTGGCGCGGGCATCCGCCGACACCGCAACCTCCCGTCCCGGCCGTCGGACCAGGGACGCACCCGAACCCGTCGACGGCTGACACTCCACGCGAACCGGGCGTTCGGTACGTCTGCACCCCCACGACCAAGGCGAGGCTTGAGCCCTCCCAGCAGGCCGACTCACGCGACCGGGACCGGAAGACGGGTACCAACCGGGTGATTCCACGCATGTCTCCGGCTCGGGGACACCGCAGGATGTGATGCACCACACAGCGCGGGTCCGGGTATCGACGCCCCGCATTCGCTCGCCGAAATCAGTCGGCCCAGTGGATCCAATGCGTCGACCCCAGGGAAGGCGACGGCACCGATGAACGACCACCTCCACGCCTGCAGTGACTTCGTCACCGCGATGTTCTCTCGCGACTTCATCGAGGACGGACTCGCGAGAGTCGCCGTCGAACGTATCCACCGAGGTGACATCGGCGAGTGGGTTCGCGCGCTCGCCTGGTCGGGACTGTTCAGCAATCTCGCCGTGGCGAACACCGCTCAGGCGTGGCGCCGCAACCCGCGCTCCCTGTTGGACGCCCTGCTCGGGGACGCCGACGAGGTGACCGTCCGGCGCTACGACGCTGCATGGAGGGCCGTGGCCGCATCCACGGTCCTCGGATCCTCGACGGCCGTGAACGAGTAGCGCTGATGAACGAGCTCCACCAACCGTCGACGTCGGCAACCGCCCCCACTCCGGTCCGCGGAAAGAACCGGTTCGATGCGATCTGGGTCCGGAAGTCACTGGGCGTCCTTCGTTTTCTCGAGTCCGTCCACGCCCTGCCCCCTCCGAATCGCGCCCTCGTGACGTTCGCAGTCATGTGGGCGCCGTTCGGCGGGTCACCGCGCGAAGACCTACTGGTCACGTTCGGCGTGAGCCGGTCCAGGTTCCTCGCTCTTCTTTCAGCCGCGCTGACACCCGACGGCCGCGAGGAGCGACGCGTCCAGGACCTGAAGTCCGCGCTGCGGGACGACCTCGCCCTGGAGTGGCGGTGACCGCGACCGATCACTCATCCACATGAAATGACCTCGATCCCCAACCCGACGACCCCGACGCCGCCCGGCTGAACGCGCCGTTCATCTTGACCAACCGCGTGAAGGTGACGTTCAGCCACCAACCGGGGGGAATGAAGGTGGCCTTCCGGCGTGAACGGAGGCGCAATGTTCTATGGTTAGGCTTACTTAAGCCATGCGAAAGGTTGGTTCTGGTCGTGCACAACTCCCGTCGGGTGTCCACCGCCCTCCTGTCCGCGTTGGCGCTGTCCGCCGTGCTCACCGCATGCGGTTCCGACGACTCGTCCGACCAGGCTGCGACCGCACCCGACGGCGCCTTCCCGGTCACCGTGGAGCACAAGTTCGGGTCGACGACGATCGAGTCCGACCCCGAACGGGTCGTCACCGTCGGCTTCAACGACCTCGACTTCGTCCTCGCGCTCGGCGAGACGCCCGTCGCGACGCGCGCGTTCACCGGCTACGACTACCGCAACCGCCCGTGGGCCGAAGGTTACGAGACCGACATTCCCGAGGTCGGCGGCATGGAGCTGGACTTCGAGAAGATCGCGCAGGCGAATCCCGACCTGCTGCTCGGGACGTACTCGGTGATGGAAGAGTCCGATTACCGGTCGCTGTCCGACCTCGCACCGACGGTCGCCGACCTGCCGATGGACAACCCCACCTGGGAGGACCAGCTCTCGACGATCGGCACCGCTCTCGGCAGGCAGGCCGAGGCGCAGGAGGTCCGCGACTCGGTTCAGGCCGGATTCGACGAGGCGATCGCTGCGAACCCGCAGTTCGCCGGCCGCACCGTCGCGGTGGCGATGAAGATGGCCGACGGGTTCTACATCTTCGAGGCGCAGGACCCACGGGGCGCCTTCTTCACCGAGCTCGGCTTCGCCGCGCCCGCCCAGACCGGCTCGATCACCCCCGAACGGTACGACCTGCTGAACCAGCAGTCCCTGATCGTCGTCGGCGCGACCAAGGAGGACCTCCTCGCGGACCCGCTGTTCGCGCAGCTGCCGGTTGTCGCGGAGGACCGGACCGTCTACCTCGGCGAGTTCGGCACGGACGTGCCCGCCGCGCTCGGCTTCGCGAGCCCGCTCAGCCAGCCGTACCTGCTCGACGCCACGCTGCCCGCACTGACCGCGGCCACCGACGACGACCCGGCGACTGTCGTCCCCGCGGTCGGATGACCGAGGTTTCCGTGATCCGCTCGGTCACGACCGTCGACCAACTCGAGGCCCTGTACGGCGAACGTCCACCCGTGACGATGCTGAAGGCGATTCCGTTCCTCGACGACCACTGCCGGACGTTCCTCCAGCGGTCACCGTTCGCCGTACTCGGCGCACAGGGCGCGGACGGCACCCAGCGCAGCCTGGTCGTCGGCGGCGAGCCTGGCGTGATGACGGCCGCCGACCGGAACACCCTGCGCATCGAATCTCCCTGTCTCCCCGGCTTGCTGGGCGACGGCGCTCCGGGCGGCATGGTCGCGCTGGTACCGGGGTACGGCGAGACGCTGCGCGTCAACGGCAGGCTGCACCGCGACGGCACGGCGGCGGTGCTGCGGGTCGACGAGGCATACCTGCACTGCGCTCGGTCCGTGACGCGCTCCGGGCTGTGGAACGACGTCGAGGCACGCACTGCGGCGGCGCCGGGCGCCGATCTCGCCGACCCGCATGTGCGCGAATTCCTCGCACGCTCACGCTTTCTCACCATCACGAGCACGGACGCGGGCGGCGGCACCGACGTCAGCCCGAAGGGTGACGAGGCGGGATTCCTGGTTCCGCTGGGCCCCCGCACCCTCGCGTTCCCCGACCGGCCCGGGAACCGGCGTACCGACACCCTGCGAAATCTGCTGCAGCACCCCGAGGTGTCGCTGCTGTCCCTGGTCGCGGGCGACGATCGAGTGCTGCACGTGCAGGGCCGCGCGACGATCACCGACGACCCGGGCCTGCGGACCCGACTCGCGGCCGGCCTCGCCGAGCCGGAGCTGGTCGTCGTCGTGGACGTCGACGACGTGGACCTGCGACCGGACCCGGCGCTGGCTACGTCGCGGCTGTGGAATCCCGATGCGCGAGGCGGTCACGCAGACCTGCCGAAGGCGGGGCAGATCTGGACCGACCACCTCGCCCTCGACAACGTCAACTGAGTCGACCAAGCCCCCTACCTGGCGCGTGAGCGCACCCGCAGGTCCCGCTCCAGGTGGTCACGCTGCTCCACGACGAGTCGGCGCAGCGCCGCGGGTGCCTTCTCGTTCGCGTCGAGCCACTTGTCGACCGCCTCGGTGGAGTCCTTCGCCGGGAACAGGCCGACGACGAGACGGCGCGCGATCTCGATGCTGCGACCTGACCAGATGTTCGTCAGGGCCGCGAAGTAGGCGGAGTCGTACCGCGCGATCAGGTCACGCCGCTCCCCTGCACGGAACCCGCCGATCATCGCGTCGAGGTGATCGTTGGTCAGGGTGGTGTCGGTCAGTGCCGACTCCCAGGCCCAGGCCTTGACCGCCTCGTCGGGGCGGGCGGCGAGGGCGCGCAGTCGGGCGGTGCGGCCCGACGCGGTGTCGTCGCGCGTGAGTTCTGCGTCGAGTTCGGCCTCACCGGCGTGACCGGTCGCGGCCAGCGCGGTCCACAGCGACCAGCGCAGATCGGGGTCGAGCGCCAGCCCGTCCGGCGCGGGGGCGGTGCCGTCGAGGAGCGCGCGGATGTCGGCGGAACGGGAATCATCGAGGGCGGCCGCGGACGCGGTCGCGCGCGCCCAGACGAGCTGGGAACCGGATCCCGCTTCCGCGGACCAGAGTGTCGCCCAGCATGTTTCGAGCCACTCACCGCGCCACCGAATGCGGTCGGACTTGCGCAGATAGTGCCCCACAGTGAATGCCGCGTTCGTCGTCGCAGCCGTCAGCAGGGCCGTGTTGGGTTCGGTGGGCGCGAACCGGCGCGCCACCTCCAGGTACCGGCGCGGGTCGAGTTCACCGTCGCGGGTGGAGTTCCAGAGCGCCGACCACACGAGCCCGCGGGCCAGCGGATCGACGATCCGGTCGAGTGACTCCTCGACGGTGCGGACGGAGAAGCCGCCGAGCCGGACCTTCGCGTAGGTCTGGTCGTCGTCGTTGAGCAACATCAGCGGGGTTTCGTTGAGCTCGACTGGTGTTCGCGCCGAGGTGATGTCGACGGTGATCCGCTCGGTGAGCACCAGCGAACCGGCGTCGTCGAAGTCGTACAGCCCGATGCTCAGGGTGTGCGGCCGAGGATCGGTCTGCACGACCTGATGGCCCCCGCCCTTGCGCCCCTTGCCGCGCGTGCGCTCGAGGGTCAGCGTCGACATCCCCGTGGTCTGCAGCCAGGCCTGCGCCCAGGCGTCGAGGTCCCGACCGGACGTCGCGGACAGCTCCCGGAGAAGGTCGTCGAGGGTGGTGTTGCCGTACGCGTGCGCCCGGAAGTAGCGGCGTGCCCCCTCGAAGAACGCCTCCCGCCCCACGTACGCGACGAGCTGCTTCAGCACGCTCGCGCCCTTGGCGTAGGTGATGCCGTCGAAGTTGAGCTTCGCGGCTTCGAGGTCGACGATGTCCGCGACGATCGGATGTGTGGTGGGCAGCTGGTCCTGCGAGTAGGCCCACGCCTTGCGGCGGTTCGCGAACGCCACCCACGCGTCCGTCCACTCGGTCACCTCGGCGCTGGCGAGGGCGCCCATGTAGTCGGCGAACGACTCCTTGAGCCACAGGTCGTCCCACCACTGCATGGTGACGAGGTCGCCGAACCACATGTGCGCCATCTCGTGCAGGATCGTGTTGGCCCGCGCCTCGTACTGGGCGTCGGTCGCGGCACCCCGGAACACGTACGCCTCGGTGAACGTGACCAGGCCGGGATTCTCCATCGCACCGAGGTTGTACTCGGGGACGAACACCTGATCGTATTTGCCCCAGGGGTAGGGGAACTCGAAGTTGTCGGCGAAGAATCCGAGCCCCTGACGGGTCACCTCGAGAATGGTGTCGGCGTCGAGGTGCGGCGCGAGCGAGGCCCGGCACAGCACTCCGAGCGGGACGGTGAGGTCGCCGCGGGTCCAGGACGAGTCGACGCGGTGGTACGGGCCGGCGGCGACCGCGGTGATGTACGTGGAGATCGGCAGTGTCGGGGCGAACTCCACGACCTGACGGTCGTCCGTCACGTCGCGGGTGGCGACGGACTGGTTCGAGATCACCTCCCAGCCCGCCGGGGCGGTGACGACGAAGGTGAAGGGCGCCTTCATGTTCGGCTGCTCGAAGCAGGCGAAGACGCGGCGGGCGTCGGACGGCTCGTACTGCGTGTACAGGTAGGTCCGGCCGTCGGCCGGATCGCGGAAGCGGTGCAGCCCCTCACCGGAACGGCTGTAGCGCCCGGTGCCGCGCACGACGACCGTGTTGGACTCGGCGAGCCGGCGCAACGCGATCCTGGCACCGTCGTAGCGGACGTCGACGGACGCGCCGTTCACCGTGACCGACTCGACGGTGCCACCGAGGAAGTCCAGCCAGGTCTCGCCGGTGGTGGCGTCGAACTCCACGGTGGTGACCGACCCGAAGCCGGGCTCGGACTGGTCGGTCGCCGACGTCACATCCAGTTCGACGCGGTAGGAGCGGACGGTGACCGCTGCGGCGCGCGCAGCGGTCTCGGCACGGGTCAGGTTCGCGGTGCTCACCCGTCCGATCCTGCCAGGTTCGGCGCGTGCGGAGCCGTTGTCCCGGGTCGGGGCCGCCCGACGTGATCGCTCCGACACGAGTGATCGGGTACAGCGCAATCGGCCAATCTCGACCGTTGCGGCCAAATACGTCGCGGGGTCTTTCCACGGCGCCGGCCCGTGGCTACCTTTCGAGAAATTGTGACGCACGACACTCTGCTGCTGTCGGGCCGGACGACGAAAGGTGCCACGTGACGACCTCCACGAGCAACCCCAGCACGCCTCTGACCTGGGTGGATCAGATCGCCAAGCACGCCAGGGCCATGCCGGAGAAGCCGGCGCTCCGGTTCCGGGGCGCCACCACCACGTGGCGGGAACTCGACGACCGCAGCCGACGCCTGTCCACGGTCCTGGAGGACGGCGGTGTCGGCCCCGGTGACCGGGTGATCATCCTGCTCACGAACCGGCCCGAGTTCCTCGAGGCGATGGTCGCGATCAACCGCCTCGGAGCCATCGCGGTCCCCGTCAACTTCCGCCTCGCCGCGAGTGAGGTCGCGTTCCTCGTGGAGAACTCCGGGTCGTGCGCCGTCGTCGTGGAGCAGGCCCTGGCGTCCCTCGTCACGGGCCTTCGGGCGGATGGCCTCCTCCCCACCTGCCTGGTGGTCGGTGACGACGCGTCGTCGGCCGGTCCGGCCGCGAACCTCTACGAGGCGGCTCTCGCCGCCGCGGAACCCCGCGTGGGCGGCGGGCCCAGCGACCTCGCGTCGTGCGCGATGATCATGTACACCTCGGGCACCACCGGCCTACCCAAGGGCGCGATGCTGTCGTACCAGAACCTGCTGGCACAGACGATGACGATCACCCGCGCGTTCCGCCTCGCGGACGACGAGATCGCGGCACTGACGGCGCCGCTGTTCCACATCGCCGGCACCGGCGCGATGCTGCCCAACGTCATCCTCGGATACACCAACGTGATCGTTCCGACCGGCGCGTTCGATCCGGAGGCGTTCCTCGATCTCATCGAATCCGAACGTGTCACTTCCTCTTTCCTTGTTCCGGCGCAGTGGCAGATGGTGGCGGCCAGCCCGACCATCCCGCAGCGCACCCTGAGCCTGCGGCACATGTCGTGGGGTGCGGCGCCCGCAACCCCGGCCGTGTTGCGGGCGATGGCTGAGGCGTTCCCCGCCGTGCCGAACGTGTGCTCCTTCGGGCAGACCGAGATGTCGCCGATCACAACGATTCTCGACGGCGAGGACGCGATCCGGAAGATCGGGTCGGTCGGCAAGCCCGTGCCGCTGGTCGACGTCCGGGTCGTGGACGCGGAGATGAACGACGTCCCGCAGGGCGAGGTCGGTGAGATCGTGTACCGCGGACCGCAGACCATGATCGGGTACTGGGAGAATCCGGAGGCGACCCGGAATGCGTTCGAGGGCGGCTGGTTCCACTCCGGCGACCTGGTGCGCGTCGACGAGGACGGCTTCTACTTCGTCGTCGACCGGCTCAAGGACATGATCATCTCCGGCGGCGAGAACATCTACTGCGCCGAGGTCGAGGCCGTACTTGCGGATCATCCGAAGGTGCTCGAGGTGGCGGTGGTCGGGGCACCGCACCCGAAGTGGGGCGAGACTCCCGTCGCGGTCGTCGTGCCCCGGGAGCCCGGCGACGCACCTGCCGCCGACGAGCTGATCGCGTTCACGAGCGATCGTCTTGCGTCGTACAAGAAGCCGACACGCGTCGTGGTGGTGGACGCCCTGCCACGCAACGCGTCCGGCAAGGTGCTCAAGGCGCCGCTGCGCAGTCAGGTCAAGGAGGAGCAGCCGGTCGCCTGACCTCTCCCCGCCGCCCCTTTTCGGGGGCATCGCCACCCGCTTCCGGGTCGTAGTGTCGACATCACCATCGACGGAAGAAGGTGCGCGCACATGAACGACGCCGTCCGTACCGAGATCGACTCGGACGCAGGAATCGGAACCATCGTCCTGGACCGGCCGGGGCAACGGAACCCGCTGTCGAGCAACGTGATGCGTCAGGTGACGGACGGGCTGCGGTCGTTGTCGGCGAACCCGGCGATCCGGGCGGTGGTGATCGCGGCGGAGGGGCCCGTCTTCTCGGCCGGCCACGACCTGTCCGAGATGGTCGGCCGCACCCTCGACGAGGAGCAGGCGATCTTCGACGTGTGCGTCGAGATGATGGACGCCGTACAGCTGATCCCGCAGCCGGTGATCGCGGCCGTACAGGGACCGGCGATCGCGGCGGGCTGCCAGCTCGCCGCGTCCTGCGACCTCGTCGTCGCGTCGGAATCCGCCGTGTTCGGGACCCCCGGAGTGCGGATCGGTCTGTTCTGCTCGACGCCGATGGTGGCGGTCAGTCGCGCCGTGGGGCGCAAGCGGGCAATGCAGATGCTGCTGACCGGTGACACGATCGATGCCGCGACCGCGGCGGACTGGGGTCTGGTCAACCTCGTGGTACCGCCCGAGGAGGTGAACGGCCAGGTCAGGAGCCTGGCGACCCGGATCACGTCGGCGAGTCCACTGACCCTCCAGATCGGCAAACAGGCGTTCTACCGGCAGATCGATCTGCCGCAGGACCAGGCGTACTCCGCGATGGCCGAGACGATGGCCTCCAACGCCGTGACCTGCGACGCGCAGGAGGGCATGACGGCCTTCCTGGAGAAGCGTCCGCCGGTGTGGCGCGGTGCGTGAGGCTTGACGACACGCGGGGCGGGGGTACCGTGATTCCCGGTCACGACCGCTCTAGCCTGGGGTTCTCACCCGGGATCCCCCTGGGGCTCCTCCCAGGGAACCGCGAGAAAGGCACATCTCATGGCATTGCCCACCTTGACCCCCGAACAGCGCGCCGCCGCACTCGAGAAGGCGGCCGCGTCCCGGAAGGCCCGGGCCGAACTGCGGGAGGAACTGAAGTCCGGAAAGGTCACGCTCGTCGAGGTCCTCGACAAGGCGGAGACGGACGAACTCGTCGGCAAGACGAAGGTGCTCTACCTGCTCGAGTCCCTGCCGAAGGTCGGCAAGGTGAAGGCCCGCGACATCGCGGAGTCCGTCGGAATCGCGGAGACGCGTCGCGTCGCCGGTCTCGGTGCCCGTCAGCGCGCCGATCTGCTGGCCAAGCTGGCCTGATCTTCTCGCGTGTGAGCCCGGCGTCGCTGAGCGACGCCGGGCTCACGCGCGTTCGGGCCCCCTGTACCGCGCTCGATTCACGCTGATTCCAACCGGCGCCTTTCCGCTCCGACTGCGGAAACCTCTACCCGTGACCGGGTAGTGCGTCGACAGGAGCGTGGCACATGGGTGCACGGATCGAGTGGGACACCGACGTCCTCGTCATCGGGGGCGGCCCCGCCGGGACATGGGCGGCGCTACGGGCCGCCCAGACCGGAGCCGACGTCGTCCTCGTCGACAAGGGGTACTGCGGGACCAGCGGCGCGACCGCACCCGCGGGAACGGGTGTCTGGTACGTCGCGCCCGACCGCGCCGCACGGGAACGCGCGAAGGCCGACCGAGAAGCACTCGGCGGATACCTGGCGGATCACCGCTGGATGGACCGCGTCCTGGACCAGACGTTCGAGAACATGAACCTGCTCGCCGAGGAGGGTCGTTACCCGTTCCCGGTCGATCCCGACACCGGACGGCAGATCCGCACCGGCGTGCAGGGACCCGAGTACATGCGCCGGATGCGTGCCTGGATCAGGCGCGCCGGGGTCCGCATCCTCGACCACTCCCCTGCCCTGGAACTGCTCGTCGACGCCGACGGTCAGGTTCGCGGCGCGGCCGGACATCGGCGGCAGGAGGGCCGCGACTACCTGGTCACCGCGGGCGCGGTCGTGATCGCCAGCGGTGGCTGCGCGTTCCTGTCCGGTGCACTCGGCACCAACGTCGACACCGGGGACGGCGCGCTCATGGCCGCCGAGGTGGGAGCGTCGTTCTCCGGCATGGAGTTCTCCAACGCGTACGGCATCGCGCCGATCGGATCCCCGATCACGAAGACCGCCTACTACGGCTATGCCACGTTCTTCCACGCCGACGGTCGGGTCGTCGAGGGCGCGGGATCGTCGAAGGGCCGCTCCGTGATCGCGCAGACCCTGCTGTCGGAGCCGGTGTACGCGCAGCTCGATCGCGCGGACGTCGCGACGCAGCGATTGATGCGCCTCGGACAGCCGAACTTCTTCCTGCACTTCGATCGCCGGGGCGTCAACCCGTTCACCGACCGGTTCGAGGTGACGCTGCTCGCCGAGGGCACGGTCCGCGGGACCGGGGGCATCGAGGTGGTCGACGACGACTGCGCGACGACGGTCCCCGGCCTGTTCGCGGCGGGAGACGCCGCCACTCGCGAACGCATCTGCGGCGGCTTCACCGGCGGCGGCAGTCACAATGCGGCATGGGCGATGTCGTCGGGCAGCTGGGCCGGAACGGGCGCAGCACGTTTCGCGCGACGGGCCGGGCGGCTTCCCGCCGCTGACCTGCATCCCACCGGGCGTGCCGGACTGCGCCCGGCCGGGCGGACGAACCTGGACGCACCTGCGGTGGTGGCGGCCGCGCAGCAGGAGTTGGTGCCGTACGAGAAGAACTTCCTTCGCGACGGCCCCCGGGTGGCGTCCGCCCTCGGTGAACTCGAATCACTGTGGACCGCAGTGACACTGGGGCTCGGTGGCAGCGGCGGTGAGGATCGGATCCGGAACCGGCAGGCGGCGGCGATCACGGCGGTCGGCCGGTGGATGTACCACTCGACGCTGGCGCGCACCGAAAGTCGCGGGATGAGCAAGCGGGAGGACCACCCGGACCTCGATCCCGCGCAGCACCACCACATCCTCACCGGCGGCCTCGATCAGGTGTGGACGCGCCCAGCACCGTTGCACGCGGCGCTGGGGGCGGCGTCGTGATCGAGAAGCTGATCGCGGACGCCTGCATCGGCTGCGACAAGTGCGTCGACGTGTGCCCGACGAACGTGTTCGACCGCACCGACTCCGGGATTCCGGTGATCGCCCGGCAGTCGGACTGCCAGACCTGCTTCATGTGCGAGGCGCACTGCCCGACCGACGCGCTGTACGTGCACCCGCTGTCCGAGCCACTGCCATCGGCGGCGGCGATACCCGAGGACGAGGTCGGCCGCTACCGCGCCGAGATCGGCTGGGGCCGCGGCCGGGCGCCGGGCGCGAAAGTCGCGGTGGGACCACAGCTCCCGCACGGATCGCTGCCGCCGCGTCTGGCGCCCGAGCGACTCAGACCTTGAAGTACATCACCTGGTGGCTGGTGGCGAGCAGTGCGCCGTCCCGGCCCCACAGCTCTGCGGACTGGTCGAAGTAGCTGCGGCCGAAGTGCTGGGCGCGGGCGGTCGCCAGAACCGCGTCGTCCCCGTGGCCGGCGAGCGTGTCGGCGTCGACGTGGAAGTAGATCGTGAGCGAAACGGTGCCCGCCGGGCACATCTGCCCGCGGCGCAGGAACACGCGTGGGTAGAAGGAGTCGCACAGCGCGGTCAGGCCCGGGAAGTCCAGCGCCCGAGCGGGACTGTCGCGGATCCACAGCGTGGTGGTGGAGTCGCCGCGCTCGCCGTCGATGTCGGTCAGGCCGCCGTCGACGAAACGCATGTCGTAGTTGCGCATCCAGCGGATGAACTCGGGGCCCACGGTCGGCTCGACCGACTCGGCGGCCGGCGCGGTGGGAGGCGTCACCTCGGTGGACGTCCAACTGTCGCGGCGCAGCGCGAACACCGCCGTGGCAGTCGTGGCGACGACGCCGTCCTGCGTCATCTCGATCGTCCAGTGCTGCGTGGAGTTGTTGGTCCGCGTCGGGCGCGCATCGATGGTGAACGGACCGTCGGCGACCGGGCCCGCGAAGTTCACCGTGAGCGACACCGGGTCACCGAGCCGCTCGGGGTGCCGCAGCGCGGCGCTGAGCATGGTGGCGGCGGTGATCCCACCGAACGGTCCCACCATGTTGGCGTAGTCCGCGGTCGTGCGACCCGAGACGGTTCCGTCGCCGACCGGCTCGAGTTCGAGTGCGACGTCGAGGGGGTGGGCGGATGTGGCAGTGCGGGTCACGACAACTCCTGGCGGTCGGCGGATATGTATGACACTCTACATAGAACACCAGCGTGCAGGAAGGGCGGACATGGCACGACGGCAGGATCCCACCAGGGGGCCGCGAGCGGCAATGATCGACGGCGCCATCACGCTGATGCGCGAGCGCGGCGTCGCGGCCACCTCGTTCGCCGAGGTCCTGTCCCGAAGCGGCGCCCCCCGCGGGTCCGTCTACCACCACTTTCCGAACGGCAAGTCGCAGCTGATCGAGGAGGCCACGACCTCCGCGTCGAAGTGGGTCGGCACCGGGATCGACCGCATCCTCGACGCCTCCGACACCGTCGGCGCCCTGCGAGCCCTCGTCGACATCTGGCGCAGCGGGCTCGAGTCGAGCCGGTACGAGCAGGGTTGCCCGATCGCGGCGGCAGCGCTCGGCACCGAACGTGGCGCCCGCATCATCGCAGGCACGTCCTTCGACTCCTGGTGCGCGGTGCTGGCCACGAAGCTGATCGGGGAGGGCGTCCCGGAGGAGCGCGCCGGCTCGATTGCGGTCCTGATCGTGTCGTCGCTCGAAGGCGCGCTGATTCTCGCTCAGGCACAGGAGAGTTCGGCCCCGCTCGATGCGGTCGTGGACGAGCTCGAACTGCTGTGCCGTTCGGCGGTCCACCCGGCCACCTAGAATCGGAACCCTGGTACACGAACGCACACGGGGGCTGATTCGAGTGAACGGTACGGGTGACCACGACGACCTGCTGCTGAGCGACGACGAGCGACTGCACGCGCTCAACGTCCTCGGCGACCACTACGCCGCCGGAAGGCTGGACAGCAGCGAGTTCTACGAGCGGTCGGGCGACGTCGCCTCGGCACGCACACTCGGTGCCGTCCGGGAGCCCTTTCTCGGGCTGCCCGGCGGGGTACCGCTCGACGCGACCGACGGCCGCATCCGCAAACTCACCGAGGACGCCCTGCCGGCGACCTGGCCGAGCGCTCCGCCGGCGACCGAGCCCGCATCGGCCGAGGCCGAACTGCAATCACTGCGCTCACGCGGCAGCCTGGTCGAGAATCTCGACTGGGCGATCGTCGGCGTCACCCTGATCACGTTCCTGATCCTGCAGCTGGTCGTCGGCTGGGACTACGCCTGGATCGTCTGGCCGTCGCTGGTGCTCACGCTGAGCCTGCCGCGGATGCTCCTGAAGTACAGCGACGCCGACGAGAAGACGTACGAGCAGCTCAAGAAGTCCGACGAGCGGGCGCGCCGCAAGCGTCTCGAGGAGGCCGCCGACCGGATCCGGGAACTGGAAGGTAGAGAACAGTGAGGTCGGTGCCGGGCCTCGTCACCCGGCACGGCACCGACCCCCGGTTCACCGATCGGCGTCGGTGTACCGAATGACACCGCGAATGTTGCGTCCCTCCAACATGTCCCGGTAGCCGTCGTTGATCTGCTCCAGCCGGTACTGGCGCGTGACCATGTCGTCGAGGTTCAGCTTGCCGACCTTGTACATCGACAGCAGCTGCGGAATGTCGTAGTGCGGGTTGGCACCGCCGAAGATGCTGCCCTGCAGGTTCTTCTGCAGCAGTGTCAGCATCGACAGGTTCAGCGTCACCTGGTTGTCCATGAGGCTACCCATCGCGGTGAGCACCACGGTCCCGGCCTTGGAGGTGATCCCCATCCACAGGTCCACATCCTCGCCGTGCACCTCGCCGACGGTGACGATCGTCTTCTTCGACATGCCTCCCGCGGTGATCTCGGCGATCTGTCCGGCCGCCTCCTCGACGCTCGCGAACGCGTGGGTTGCACCGAACTTCAGGGCCTGCTCACGCTTCCACTCGACCGGGTCGATTGCGAAGACGTAGCGGGCACCGGAGTTGACGGCCCCCTGCAGCGCCGAGACGCCGACACCGCCGAGGCCGACGATCGTGACGTCCTCACCGGGCTTCACCTGTGCCGTGTGGGTGGCGGAGCCGTAGCCGGTGGTGACACCGCAGCCGACGAGGCAGGCCACCTCGAACGGGATGGACTTGTCGATCTTCACGACCGAGCTCTTGTGCACGACCATGTACGGCGAGAACGTGCCGAGGAGCGTCATCGGGAAGACGTTCTGGCCCTTGGCCTGGATGCGGAACGAGCCGTCGCTGACGGAGGCGCCGCCGAGCAGGTAGGCACCGAGGTCACAGAGGTTGCGCAGACCCGCCTGACAGGACGGGCACTTGCCACACGACGGGATGAACGACATCACCACGTGGTCGCCGACCTCGATGTCCTCGACACCCGGGCCGACCTCGGTGACGATGCCCGCGCCCTCGTGGCCACCGAGGACCGGGAAGCCGGCCATCGGGATGCCGCCGGTGACCAGGTGATGGTCCGAGTGGCACATGCCCGACGCTTCCATCTGGACCTTGACCTCGTCTTTTCGAGGATCGCCGATCTCGATCTCCTCGATCGACCACGGCTGGTTGAACTCCCAGATCAGCGCGCCTTTGGTCTTCACCTGAACCCACCTGCTCTCGTCCGTCGACATGGATCGACATCAGACTAGACACGCGAGTGGACAGGTGTACAGGTCTTGGCGGGATTCCCGTTCAGTGCGCGAATCGATGGGCGGCCGCGAGGGCGGCGTCGACGTCCAGTCCCCGGCCGGCGAACACCGACGCCGCGGTCTCCCGAGCCAGCCCCGCCCCCTCGGCGAGGGCCCGCGCGAGCGCTGCGACGTCGACGGACACGGACAGGCCGTCGTCCTCGGCGTAGCCGTCGAGGTGCTCGGTACAGAAGTCGACGGCGGCCTCGTCGCTCAGGAACGGTGGATTCAGGGCGGTGAACCCGTCGTCCGGCTCGTACTCCGCCCGCGACCACTTCGCACCGTCGAATCCGTACACGAAACCGATCCACATCCCCTGCGTCGCGACACGGTCCAGGTGGTCCGAGATCGCCGACACCCACCAGTCGGGCGCACCCGCCAGCAGGTCGGTCTCCTCCTCACCGAAGTACTCCGCGCCCGCGCCGTAGTAGGTGTCGGAATACTCGTGGTCGTGCCCGACGAGGACCGCCCTCCCGTCACCGAGCAACCGTAGATCGGCCCAGTTCCCGCCGCCGTCGTCGTAGTGCCAGGTGTCCGAGGTCGCATGGGCGCCGTCTGCCCAGCGTGGGCCCCGTGCGGAGAGGACGGCCGAGACGACCGCCCAGCGCCGGGCCATGTCCTGTGGATGCGGAAGCACGATCGGGAGCGTCATGGCCGCGAGCCTGCCATGACGGGGTGTCAGGTGGGCGGGACACCGGGACCACGGGAGGTGTCCTCGAGCGCCGGGCCGCGGGAACTGTCCTTGAGTGCAACCCCCGACGAGCCCAGTGCTCTCGCACCGTCGACGAGCGACGCGACGACGCGGGCCGCGTGCTCGTAGCCCAGCCCGCCTGGCGGGTGGACGTTCGAGACGCAGTTGCGTTCGGCGTCGGTGCGGCCAGGGCGAGGGTGATGCGTGAGGTAGACACCGACGCTGTCGGCGACCGAGAGACCCGGGCGCTCCCCGATCAGCACGAGCATCGTCGTCACACCGAGCGCCGCCCCGACGTGGTCACCGAGCGCGACCCGCGCCTGCGTCGCGATCACCGGCGGGCCCACGGTCAGTCCGGGTAGCGCGGCCACGATCGCGGCGGCCAGGTCCGGGCCGTGGGCGGAGATCGCCGTGGCGGACAGCCCGTCGCACAGGGCGATTCCGACGTCGCTCGTGGACCCGTTCCAGGTCAGCGGACGAGCGAGCGTGCGCCCGAGATCGGGCCGTCGCAGGTAGGTAGCGCGGTCCGGCGCCGCACCCGCGACGACGAGCGGCTCACCGAAGCCGAGGGCGCGCAACCGCTCCGACACACCGGCGACGTCGAGCGGCGCGTGGACGGCGTCGCGGGCTGCGGCATGAGCGGCGGTGAACTCCAGTTGCCGGCGGGTGGGCAGCGAATTCCCGGTGCGCCCCAATCCGATTCGGGCCTGCGTGTGGGCGCGCAACAGCTCCCAGTGGTCGGTCACGACGCACCGCCGAGCACACGCAGCGGCGAGGCGCCGACGTCGACGGGCAGCACACGGCCGTCGGCGTCCGCCATGCCCTGGGTGCGCAGCCACTCCTCGAATTCCGGTGCGGGACGCAGATTCCCGATCGACCGGGCGTACAGGGCGTCGTGGAAGGACAGCGACTGGTAGCCGAGCATCACGTCGTCGGCGCCGGGCACGGTGATGACGAACGCGGTACCCGCCGCGACCAGCAGAGTCAGCAGGGTGTCCATGTCGTCCTGGTCGGCCTCGGCGTGATTGGTGTAGCAGACGTCGACCCCCATCGGCAGGCCGAGCAGCTTGCCGCAGAACAGGTCCTCCAACCCCGCCCGCACGATCTGCTTGCCGTCGTACAGGTATTCCGGGCCGATGAACCCGACGACCGTGTTCACCAGCAGTGGGTCGAACGCCCGCGCGACGGCGTACGCGCGCGCTTCGAGGGTCTGCTGGTCGACAGGGCGGCCACCCGTCCCGAGATGCGCGCCGGACGACAGTGCCGACCCCTGCCCCGTCTCGAAGTACATGACGTTCTCACCCACGGTCCCGCGCCCGAGCGACCTCCCGGCCTCGTTCCCCTCCCGCAGCACCGCGAGATCGACGCCGAACGCCCGGTTGGCGCCCTCCGTCCCCGCGACGGACTGGAACACCAGGTCGACCGGCGCTCCGCGCTCGATCAGGTCGATCGTGGTGGTGACGTGGGTGAGAACGCAGGTCTGCGTGGGGATCTCGAATCGGGCGCGGACGTCGTCGAGCAACCGCAACAGGTCCGCGACGGCGTGCGGCGAGTCGCTGACCGGGTTGATCCCGAGTACCGCGTCCCCGCAGCCCATCAGCAGACCGTCGAGGAGCGCGGCCGCGACACCTCGCGGGTCGTCGACGGGATGGTTCGGCTGCAGGCGGGTGGCGAGGGTGCCGGGCAGCCCGATGGTCGAGCGGAACGAGCTGGTCACCGTCAGCGCCCGGGACACCGCGATCAGGTCCTGGTTCCGCATGATCTTGCCGACCGCCGCCACCATCTCCGGGGTGAGCCCCGGCGCGAGCGCACCGAGCCCGGGATCGGGCGCGGCGGCCCGCTCGAGCAGGTGGTCCCGCAGGCCGCCGACGGTCAGGTGCGCGATCGGGGCGAAGGCCGCGGCGTCGTGGCCGTCCAGGATCAGCCGGGTCACTTCGTCCGACTCGTACGGGACCAGGGCCTCGGTGAGGAAGGCGGCGAGCGGGACGTCGGCGAGCGCCCACTGCGCTGCGGCACGTTCGCTGTCCGAGGCGGCGGCGCAGCCCGCCAGCTCGTCGCCCGAGCGCCGCGGTGACGCCTTCGCGAGCAGGTCGACGAGCCCGTGGAACTCGTGGGTGACACCCGCCAGGGTGTGCCGGTGGATCGCCATCCGGGGCCCTCACCTTCGCCGCCTTCGTGAGATACGCGGGAGGCTACCCGCGCGGCGGCGTCGCGGCAGTGCGCGTCATCCGACGGTCAGGACCCCGGTCATCTCCGGGTGATAGGTGCAGTGGAACGAGTACGTCCCGGGCTCGTCGGGCACGGTCACCGTCACCGTCTCGCCGGCGTCGACGTCCACGTCGAACAGGTCCGCACCGTCCGCGGTGACGGAATGCTCCACCGAGTCCTCGTTGACGACGGTCAGCGTCGCGCCGGGCGACACGCTGTCCGGGAGGCCGAACGAGAAGTTCCGAATGGTGATCGTCGTGGCCTCGTCAACCGACGCGGTGGTCCGTGGAGTGTCCTCGTCGGTGTTCGCGTGGAGATCGTGCTCGGTCATCGGGGCTTCGGGCTCGGACGGTGTCTGCGACTCGTCGGTCGAATTGCAGGCCGTCACCAGTGTGAGGGTCAGGGCCGCGGCCGCGAGCCCTGCACCGACACGTCGCTTCCTCGCTTCGGTCATGGCTACTCCCAACATCGACTGCCGTCCACGTAACCACGGGCGGAGCCGGGAGAACACCACCAACGGGTATCAGTCGGAGCCGACGGGCGCGGCGAGCAGCCGGTAGCCCTGCTCGTGCAGCGCGTGATGGTCCGCCCACCTGTCAGCGGTCCACCGCGGTTCGGTGTGCGCGGCGCCGACTGCGGCGGCGGTGGACGCCTGCAGGTCGAACGCGAGGTCGCGACGCAACCGGCGGCGCTCGCGGTCCCCGGTTTCGGCGGTCAGGTTCGCCACGGCGGCGGCGACACGGTCGTCGGCGTCGACGAGGATCCGGCGGTGGGCACGCGGAAGCACTCCCCACATCACGGCGAGCGCGACGGCGACCCCGATGACGGTCTCGATCATCCGGTCGCGGATCGCGGGACCTACGTCGCCGGGCAGGCCCACGCCGCCGAGGATCATCGCGAGCGGGGTGATCGCGGCCATCGCGATCCCGTAGTGCCGCACCAGGAACGCCTCGATCGCCGCCATCAGCGCGGCGAGAACCAGCACCAGCGCCGCACCCCGCGGCTCGAGGTACCACAGGGCGGCGAGCAGCACGAGCCCGACGACGGTCCCCAGGAACCGGTGGGCGGCGCGGTGCATGCCGAGCACTCGGTCGGGTCCCTGGTGCAGGATCATCGCCGTGGTGATCACCGCCCAGTCGGGGCGCCCGGTGTCCAGGACCAGCGCGAGCACCCCGGCGACCGGGCAGGCGATCAGCAGTCGCACCAGGATCGTGACGGTGCGGCCGTGCGGGTGCCGGGCCCGGGCGAGCAGATGCAGCGCAGGCGGACGCCTCAGCGGCACCTGGGCGTGCAGGTCGTCCTCGGGTGACGCCGCGTCGTGCGGGACCCCGCGGAGGGCCGCCGAGCACCGCAGATGCGCGGCGTAGAGCATCCGCGCCAGTCGATGCGGCGCCCGTCCCCGGACTGGCCGGACCAGGTCGGCGTCGTGCAGGCACAGCCAGGCACCGTGCAGGGACCGCACGGCGTCGCGGCGGCGGTGCGCGGTGTTCTCGGCGAGCATCGACTCGACGTCCCGGACCGCGGCCGCGACCGCCGTCCGTTCGGGAGTGCGCGGCCGGAACGGGAACCCGGACATGGCGACCACGAGCGCCGACGCGGCGCCGAGGGCGGTCCACCCGAGCACCGACGCCACCGGTACTCCCGCGCCGGGCAGGGTGGAGGCGATCACGACGCTCAGCAGCGGTAGGAAGGCGCCGGGCGGTCCGGTGCGCAGCGCGTCGACGACGTAGGCGCCGACGGCGACGACCGTCGTCATCACCCCGATCATCAGCAGCCACCAGCCCGGGGACGCATCGCGGGCGTGCACGAGTGCGCCCGCCGCGGCACCGATCCCGGCCAGCGCGACGAGCGCGACACCGACCAGTGCGACGATGCGCCAGCGCACCCGGTACGGGCGGCCTTCGCCGTAGACGACGGCGAACGCACCCAGGGTCGCGACGGCGCTCACGGAGCCGGATCCGAAGGCGAGCCCGCCCAGCCCCGGCAGTGCGACGGTGACCGCGGCGCGGGCGACGCCGGGCCACTTCCGGCCCTGGCTGGGAACGGACAGCAAGGCCGACCACGCCGACGCCGGAACCGGGATCGGCAGGGTCTCGACTCGATCGGCTCCGGACTCCGGCACGAGTGCCGAGGCTAACGACATCTCGGACCAGGGACCGCATCCGCAGCGGCCGGTGAGGGAGAACTCACGGCCGAACAGAACGAAACGCCCATACCGGCGGGGTGGCCGGTATGGGCGTCGTGATCGGTGGTGACCCGGTCAGGCGACCGGGGTCGGGGTGACCGACACGCTGGTCGGGACCGCACCCGACGTCGGGGCGGGCGCCTCCGGCGTGGTCACGGGCTCGGTGACCGTCGCGGCGGGCACGGACGTCGCCGGGGTCTCGACCACGGACGGCAGCGGCGCGGTGGACGAGGGCACCGGCACCGTCGTGGACGGCACGGCCGAAACCGCCGCCGCCTTCGCTCCGCCGGTGGTGGCGGCCGACGTGGTACCGGCCTTCGTCGTGGTGGTCGGCGATGCCGTGGTCGTGGTGGTGGGCAGCGGCTTGCCGTTCCGCGCGTCCTCGGCCAGCTGGGTCAGCCAGGCTGCCGCGTACTCGGCGGAGCTCAGCGGCTTGCCGTCGGCGGTGTCGCGCCAGTAGTCGAAGTGCCGGCCGGTGCCCTCACCCAGCGTCAGCTGGTACGGATCGCTCATCACGACCGGGATGGTGTTCTGGTTCGTGGCGATGAGGTTGACGACCTCCTTGAACAGCTTCTCCGGCAGGAGCGCGAGCGGCGACAGCTTCTCGGCCTCGATGGTGTCGGCGACCGGCGTCGCGGGCAGCGCACCATCCGACTCGCTCGGCTTGTACGCCGGGTCGGAGACCTGAAGCAGCACGTCGAGGAAGGTCTGGTCGCTCTGCATCCAGTTCGGCTGCGACGAGATGACCGCGAAGGCGTCGTACGCGACCCGACCGATCACGGTCGCGACGCCGATGCCGTTCTCGGGCGTGAGGCCGTCCTTCTCGAGCGAGTCGATGTTGAGCTGGCGGCCGACGTTCACAGCCAGCTGCAGGAGGGAGATGTTCTCCGGGGCCGCGCAGGTCAGGTCGCCGTCGGAGCAGAACGCGGCGACCTTGCCCGCGAGTGCACCGAAGTCGGAGCCGCCGGTGCCGGTGACGGCGCCCGCACCGCCCGCGGTGTTCTCGCCCGTCTGGTAGGCGGTGCCGAAGCCGTCGGGGTTCGTGTACGGGTTCTGCGCTCCGGGGAAGGGGCCCTGCTCGAGGGAGCGTCCGGCGTCGGCGAAGATGACCACCCCGACGACGTTCGCGGGATCGACGATGTCGTACCCGTCGGCGCCGTCCTGGTGGCCGATGTTCATCGCGACGCGGCGCGCGACATCGGCGCCCTCGCTGTAGCCGACCACCGAGAACCGGGTGTTCGGGCAGGACACGCGAATCTCGCGCATCACCTGCTGGGTGTTCTCGACGCCCGTCGAGACCGCGTTCTCGTAGCTGTCCATGTTCGCGGGGTACGCGATGTAGAGGTTGGCGTACGAGCCGGGCTTCAGGTTGTTCACCGAGGCAGGCGCATTGGCGACCGGGTCGACCCAGTGGCTGCTGTAGTCGTCGGACAGGGCGGCAGGCAGCGGATTTCCGTTCGCGTCGACGAGGCGGGGCACGGTGTCCGGCGGGGTGTCGTTGCGACCGGCGATCGACACGGTGACCATGTCGTGGCATTCCGTCGTCGACGCCGTCAGTTCGGTCTCGATGGACGTCGGCGACTCGAAGGCGAGCCACGCGGTGCCTGCCGCCGCGACGCCCAGCGCCAGCGGTGCGGCCACCGCCGCCACGATCCTGTGTCGCGCGAAGAACCCACGAAGTTCCATGCCGTTTCCCTACTCCCCTGAATCCCGCCCGACGAGCGGACATTCCGTCCCGCGCACTCGCGTGACGTCACGGAGGTTGTCGCGGAACCGGGACGGGACGTTACAGACATTCCGTCGGGATGTGGTCGGAAGCGGTCAGGCGGCACTCTCGCGGAGGTGCCGGGCGAGCTGGGTGCGGGCGCGGTTGAGCCGCGACTTCACGGTCGCGACGCCGACGCCCTGGTGCTCCGCGATGTCCGCGTAGGTGAGGTCGCCGAGTTCCCGCAGGACGAGCGCGGTCCGGAAGTCCTCCGGCAGCTGGGCGAGCGCCGCCCGCAGTGCGTCGTGGTCGGCGATGCGGTCGTCGAAACGTGGGCCGTCGTCGGTCAGCGTGACAGTCTGCGCGTCGTCCGTGAAGTCGGTGAGGTCGGTGTCCGGCTTGCGCTTGCGAACGACCATCAAGGCGTTGTTGACGGCGATCCGGTGCAGCCAGGTCCCGAACCGCGACTCGCCACGGAAGCGGTCGAGGTGCTGCCAGGCCGCGATCAGCGTGTTCTGGAGTGCGTCCTCGGCGTCGTGGGCGTTGCCCGTGGTGGAAAGGCACACCGCCCACACGTGATTGCGGTGCGCCTCGACAAGTTGCGCGAAGGCGCGCTGGTCGCCACCGCGCGCCTTCTCCAGCAACGTCACGTCGTCCATCTCGTCCCCCTGTCGCGGTCCGCGCTGATCCTAACGGGGGCCTGATCCCAGGGAGAGGAACGATCCTGGCGCGGGCTACGGGCGGAAGCTCACCAACCGCCGTCGCCGTGGTCGTCGGTGGGCGGGTCGAGGTGGTCGGGGCCGCCGTGGTCGTCGGCCGGGAACTCCTCGGCACCGAGGGCGATCTCGTCGGTGTCGCCGTCGAGGGCGATCTCGTCGGTGTCGCCGAGCACGACGTCGTCCTGGTCGTCGTCGGCGTCGTCGCCGAGGTCGATGTACTCGGACCCGTCGTCGAGCACGACCTCGTCGTCGGGGAACACCGGGTCGTCGTCCATCTCGGGCACCCCGGCCTCGTCCGCCGAGACCGGTTCCGCTGTGAACGCCGCCTCCAGCGCCGACTCCCACACACCGGCGGGGGGCTGGGCCGCGACATCGGACCGCACCGCGTCGAACAGCGCGTCGACCGCGTCGTCATCCTGCATGGTGTGTCTCCCGGGGTGTGGATCGGCAAGGGTCGGTGACGCCCGATCGTATCGGTGCACACACGGCCGGAGGCCCACCGCTGGCAGCGGCGGGCCGTCCGTCGTGTCGGGGCAGCGGTGTCATGAGCGGACTCAGTGGCAACCGGCGTCGGTCGAGTCGCCGTACGAGGAGTCTCCGTACGAGGAGTCTCCGTACGAGGTGCTGCTCTCGCCGGCGCCGGTCTCGTAGCCGGTGTACCCCGACTCGGTGCCGTACGACATGGACTCGATCCCGGGGCCGTAGGAGTCGGTGTCGGGCGTGACCTCGAAGTCCACCTCGCCGTCGCCGTCGAGGTCGACGTACACCGTGTCGGGGGTGCCGTCGCCGTCGGTGTCCGCGGAAACGGTGTCGATGTAGCCGTCGCCGTCGGTGTCGACAGCGATGGTGTCGACGACGCCGTCGCGGTCGCTGTCCGCGATCAGCGTGTCGGGCTCGCCGTCACCGTCGCTGTCGAAGGTGGACTCCACGACGAGGCCGTCCTTGAGGACGTCCACCCGCTCCGGCTGCCCGGTCTCGTCGTAGTGGCCGACCATGTCGATCTCGCCGTCGTCGTCGCTGTCCCTGCCCTTGAGGAAGGCGCCGTCGCTCTGCGTCGCGTACACCGTGTCGAAGGTGCCGTTGCCGTCGCTGTCCTGCTCGACGAGGGTCACCTGACCGGCCTCGTCGACGTGGGTGATCACCTGGTTGCCCGCGGCGTCCGTGGAGTGGATGACGTCGACGGAGCCGTCGAAGTCGACGTCGCGGGCGACGGCGCCGGGGTAGGTCGCCGAGTGGTCGGAGGCGGTGGTGCCGGTGGCGGTGGCATCGATCTTGCTCATGGGGTTGGTCCCTTCCGTCGGTGGTGCGTGCTCCGTCGTGCGCTGTCGACAGTGAGATGCACCCGGGAGGCGGAAAGGTTCCCGGCCCGCGAAAAGAAGTTCGACGGTCAGGTGAGCAGGCCCGAACGGCTCAGGAACGTCTTGGCGCTCGCGACGTCGGTGATGTCGCGGACGGTCACCTTCACGCCGGTGTTGATGTTCACGTAGGTGAAGTCGACGAGCCCGTCGTTCGGGTCGGGCGCCGAGATGTCGGCCGCCGCCATCCGGTCCGTGCTCTCGAGGAGAGTGCTGTTCGGGCCCTCGAATCCGCCGCTGCGCACACTGAAGATGTCCTGCTTCGCCTCCGTCTGATCGCGGTAGATCGTCACCGAGTTGAACGGCGGCTTGGTCAGCGCGGCCAGCTCACCGTCGGTGTCGAGCTCGCAGAAGACGATCATCGCGGACTGGTCGGTGCGCAGGTTCGAGTCGGTGCAGTCGACGAGCTGGTCCTGCAGCGTGGGCGGCAGGACCGCGACGGCCTGCTCCGAGGTGGTGGCGAGGGCGGCCCCGTTCGCGCCGGTGTTCTGGGAGGAACCGGAGCCCCCGTCCTCTCCCGCGGACCCGGTCGCCGCGGTCTCCTTCGCCTCCGCCGAATCGTCACCGCCGCCCTTCAGTGCCAGCCCCGCGACGACGGCGACCGCAACGACGGCGAGCACCGCCACCGCCGCGACGACGCGCCCCCGTGCCGATCCGGCCCCCGTGTCCTGCGGTGCGGCCTTCCAGTTCGGGGTGAGCTCCGCGACCGTCGGGACCACCGGGCCGGCCGCGGCGGGCGCCGGCGCCACCGCTGCGGTCCCGACGTGTGCGAGCGCGCCCTGCGCGACAACCGTCTTCGGATCGTCCAGTGTGGCAACCGGACCCAGCTCGCGCAGGCGCTCGTGCACGAGGGGCATGCGGGCGGTGCCGCCGGTGAGGTACAGCGCGGCGAGGTCGTCGGGTGCGGAGATCCCCGCGTCGCGCAGCGTTTCCCGCGTCAACGCGAGCGCCCGGTCGAGAACCGGCGCCGTGAGTTCCTCGAACTCGCCGCGGGTCAGGTGCAGCGTCTCCCGCTCCCCGTTCCCCGACACGGCGATCGTGGCGGACGGCGCCTCGGAGAGCAGTTCCTTCGCGTGCCGGATCGACTCGTCGAGCGCCTGCCGGACGTCGAGGGGTGCCCGCCGCAGGTACTCGCGCAGGTCCGGGTTCCGGTCGTCGAGTTGCTCGTCGACCCACCGCGCCACCAGGCCGTCGAGGTTCTTGCCGCCGAGTCCGTTGTCTCCGCGGGCCGCGATCACCCGGAACGAGGAGTCCTCGTCGACGGCGAGGACCGCGACGTCGAGGGTGCCGCCGCCGAAGTCGAACACCGCGATGCGGGCGCCCGGCTGCAGCGCGTGGGTGCGGCCGTAGTACTGCGCGGCGGCGCGGGGTTCGGAGATGGTGGTGACGGTGACTGGGTCGATGCCTGCGGCGACCGCGGCGTCGATCAGCACCTGCACCTGTTCCGGCGACCACGCCTCGGGATGGGTGAGGACGACGCCGGCCGGGGCGGTGCCCGCGTGGGCGGCGACGGCCCTGCTCACCACGGTCCGCAGCACCGCCGCGACCGGCGCGGACGTGGGCAGCGTGAACCCGTTCACCGTCAGGGTCGGCGGTCCGACCAGGCGCTTCGGGGCGGGCAGGTAGCCCGCCGGATTGCGCTGCGCCTCGTTCGCGGCGACGTCGCCGACCGCGATCCGGTCCGGGGCGTCGACGTACACCGCCGACGGCATCAGGTTGCTGCGGTGCGACAGCGACAGAACCTCCACCCGCCCGCTGGTCGCACCGGAGTGGGCGGCGGCGGTGTTGGACGTTCCGAAGTCGACGCTGAGCCACCAGTCGGTCGTGGTCATGAGATCTCCCTGTGCTGGGCGGTGTTCCTGTGTTGTGCGATGCGCCGACGTGCCGGAATGTTCCCGCGTCGCGCTGTGGTCCCGGCGTCGGTGTCGTCGGGCGGTGTCATCGGAGGGCGGCCATCTCCTGATACGCGGAGATCAGCGAGACGAGCGCGGTGTCCTCCGCAGCGGTGTGCGTGTACAACGCGGCCCGACTCTGCGCCTCACCGAGCCTGGCCTGCGCCGCGGCCCGGATCCGGTCCGGCCCCGCGGCCGGATCGAGTCCGAGTCGCTCGGCCGAGTTCCGGCCTTCGAGCAGGGCGCGCAACTCGTCGACCAGCGGCGAGCGCGGGTCGTCGGAGTGCAGCCGGGCGAGATCCGCGAGCAGGGTGACGGGGCGCATCGCGGGATCGACCCGCATCCGGTGCACGATCGTGCGGATACCGTCCCGGGCGGGATGCCGGTAAGCGAGTCGGTCCAGCTCGTCGAGGATCCGCTGCGCGCGGTGCAACACTGCGAATCGCCCGATCGACGCGTGCAGCACCCGGCGCAGCTCCGCGACCCCGGACCGCTCCGCCAGCCACTGGTTCAACGCGGCTGCACCCCGGAGGGCAACGTGACGACCACCGAGCACCCCGTACTCGCCGAGGAGGTCGAGTAGCCGGTCCCGCTGGTCCGGCGTGAGCGGGGCGGGGTCGTCGGACTCCAGCAGCTCCGCCAGATCGAGCGCGGACATCGCGCCCACCTGCGCGAGAGCCTGCGCGTCGCGCTCGGTGAGCGCCCCGGTGTGGCTGGTCTGCGCCATCAGCCCGGACACCGGCGTCACCGCCGACACCACGCCGTGCAGGCGGGCGGCGAGGACGGCGGCGTGTTCGGCGGCGTGCGCGAGCGGGTCCTGCCTGCCGAGGGCGCCCTCCCCGAAACCGTCGGCCCGGGAGAGCACCCCGAGGGTGTTGAGCGGCGTGAAGGGCAGCTGCGCGAGGAAGTCGAGTTCGTCGGCGCGCGGGGTGGCGTCGAAGAGGAACACCACGGCGTCGGCGTCCACCGACGCGGTGCGCGTCTGGTCGAAGCCGTCGACGACGGCGCGGCGGGTGGCATCCTCGTTCGCGGTGGTGAGCGTCGCCAGTCCCGGCGTGTCGACCAGCGTCAGATCGCGCAGCGCCACCGACGGCAGCCACCGGTGCACGTACGCGACCTCCGTTGCCGGACAAGGCAATTCGACCGGCGTTCCGACCGTGACGGGCAGGCCCCGCCGGTTCCCGTCGAGGGTCGCGAGCTCCGCCCGTGACGGGGCGCCGTCCTGGTAGACGGTCACCACGTTGGTCGCCTCGAGCGCCGCCGTCTCGGCGACCGGTGCCCCGATCAATGCGTTCACCAGCGTGGACTTGCCTGCCTTCAACCGGCCCACGATCACCACCCGTGGCGGTGACCAGAGGATCGCGCCGATCCGGTTGGCGTGGTCGACGAGGTCGCCGCCGAGCGCGGCGAGCTGGTGCAGTCCGGCGTCGAGACCGACGTGCACCGGATCGGTCACCGGCGCGCTCATCGTCCGGCCTTCCGAGTCGTCAACTCCGCCAACAGGTTCTCCGTGTCGGTCATGCGGTTTCCAATGATCCGCCGATTGTTGGTCAGCCGCTCACGGGTCTTGTCGCGGGTCGCCGAATCGGAGGCCGCGGACTTCTCCGCCGCCGCGATGGTTCGCTGCAACTCCTCCAGCTCCTCCCGCAGGTGCTCGCGGTACCCGACGACGACGTCCGGCCTGGCCTGCGCGACCGCCCCGTCCAGCAACCGTCCGGTCGCGACGCGGGTGGTCGACACCGTTTCCCGCAGCCAGGTCAGCAGGTTGGTCTTGCCCGAGCGAATTGCCCGGTGCCCCAGGTTGACTCCCACCCACACGGTTCCGACGATCGCACCGATTCCGACGATCGCGGACAGTCCGATCAGGCCGCCGAGGGTGGACGATCCCACCACACCCATCGTCAGCAGGGTCGGGTCGATCAATCCCTGACCCCGGCTCGCGACCTGCTGGGCGTCGATCGTCCTGTCCCGCATCGACTCGACGATGCCGCCGCACAACCGCTCCCACATCACCGGGTTGTCCCCGAGGCGCGGGGCGACGACGTCGTCGTGCAGGGCGCGGAGGAAGCCGGCGACGGTTTCCGCCATCGCCGACTGCAGATCGGTCTGCATGTCGGCGGTGAACTTCTGCGGGCTGCGCCGGAGCACCTGCATTCCGTGCGAGTTCACGTAGGTGGTCCAGCGGTCGCGGATCTCGTCGAGCCTGCGGTCGAGGTCGTCGGATGCGCGCTGCCGGGCGAGGGTGATGTCGCGGGCCAGGTACTGCTCCCACTGGCGGGAGTGCTCCTTGAGGTCGGTAAGCCGGTCGCGTTCGGCGGTGAGGTCGGGCAGCGCGGCCTCACCTGCGTCGACGGCGGCGAGTTCCGCGTCGACGCGTGCCGCCACGACCCGCAGTCCTTCGAGTCCGGTGCGCAACGCGTCGATCCCCGGCAGCCCGGCGGCGACGTCGATCCTGCGGTGGATCTCCTTCCGCAGCATGGTGATTCCCGAGGCCTCCTCGAGATGCGCGCGGCGGTCCGGGTCGGGCTCCTCGGTGGCGATCACCGCGCGCAGGCTCGACACCCCGACCACGGGGACGTCCCGGTGCAGGTGCTCCCGGAGCAGGCGCCGGTTCTCGTCGACGATCGCGCGCCAGCGGCGAATGTTCTTGTCCGTCTTCGTCACCGCCACGATCAGCGCGTCCACCGATTCGGCGGCCGACCGTGCGAAAGCCATCTCGGGTGCGGTGATCGGTGTCGATGCGTCGCAGACCAGGACGAGCACCGACGCCTGCGCCGACGTCGCCACCGCGGCCGCGGCCATGGCGGGGTCGAGTCCGCCGACGCCGGGGGTGTCGACGACGGTCGCGTCGCCGAGCGCACTGCCCGGCAGCGCGACGACCGCCGCGGTCGGCAGGGACTCGGCGGCGGGATCGCGGACGTGTTCGCCGTCGACGCTGACCCACTGGGCGAGCTCACCGATCGGAACGCGCCGGGCGCCCTCGGGAAACAGCAACGTCGCAGCCGGGTCGTCCGTCGCTGCTGCGGGGGTCACGCTGACGGTCGCCGAGGACGTCACCTCGACTCCGACCGGGCACAGGTCGCGGGCTCCGACGAGGGCGTTGACCAGCGAACTCTTGCCACGCTTGACCTCGCCGACCACCACCACCGTCCGGGCCTGCCGATCGGGATCGCTCTTGCGGGCCGCGAGGTCGGCGACGTCGCCCAGGCCGTAGGCGCGCAGCACCTTGGCGTTGGCCTCCAACGCCGATGCGAGCTTCCCCGGAGCCCGGGACTCATCGGATCCGGTCGCCCTGCCCGCGGCGTCGGCTGCGGTGTCGCCCACGTCCCCTCCCCCCTTACCGGCTGGCTTCGGTGTGCGGGCCATACACTAACCGCCGATCACCGGGGGGCGACGAGTGAGGACCGGTCGGGAACATTCCGGGCCCGGGCGGCATCGAACGGGACGACACCCGGCCGTCCGGTCGACAGAACTTCAGATCTCGAGGGGGATCACCATGCGAATTCGTACGAGGGCACTGGCGGCGACGGCAGCCGTGCTGGCCGTGTGCACGGCAGCCGGCTGCGCAGCCGACCGAACACCCGAGTCCGAGGCCCAGGCGACGAGCACCGTGTCGGGGTCCGACGTCGAAACGGTGGCGGAGGTCGACGTCACGCAGCTCGACACGGGCGACTACCCGACCACGCCTGCCGCGCCGTTCGGCGAGGCGGCTCCCGAGGACCGCGCGGCGGTGGACGCCCAGCGCATGGCCCAGTTCGTCGTCGCACCCTTCGAGGTGGACCGGGAGCTGAACGATCCGACCCTGCCGACGATGGTGCTGCGCGGCTACCAGCAGCTGAAGGGAACGTTCGACGAATCCGTCGTGAACGTCCCCGCCAACACGTCGTCCTGGGTGTACGGGTTCGTGACGTCCGCGACGGTGTCCGCGCCGGTGGAGCGCGGCACGACGGGTCGGGCCCTCACCCAGCTGGTGATGCGATACACCGATCCCACCGCGGCGGCCGATGCGGCACGGCAGATGGGCGAGGCGTCCGCAGCGCTCGACGGGTCGACACCGGCGATCGTCACCGCGATGCCGGACTCGCACGCCGTCCGCGGCACCCAGCCGAACGGCAGCCTCACCATGCAGGCGTTCACCGCGCACAACGACTACGTCGTCTACACGTGGGCGAGCGCGCCGGTCGCCGAAGCCGACCGCCTGGAGCCGACACTCGTCAAGGCCCTGGAGTTGCAGGCCCCGCTCATCGACCAGTTCCCGCCGACGCCGACGAAGTCGCAGGCCCAGGGCCGCCACATCCCGATCGAGGTCGACCAGAACGACATCCTGATCTACGCCGTTCCCGCGGGCAAGAACGATCCGATGGGCGACATCCTCAGCGGCGTCTACGGCCCGCGCGGCATGTCGCACTTCTACTACCCGCCGGAGACCGTGTACCGGGCGCTGACCGAACACGGGTCGGTGCACAACGCGATCAACAAGACGACCGTGTTCCGGGCGTCGACCGATCAGGACGCACGGGAACTGCTCGACACCTTCACCTCCTCGTCGCTGTCCGGTGGATGGGCGGAAGCCGCGACCCCGCCGGGGCTGCCGTCGGCGACGTGCCTGAGCAAGGCGTCCCCGTCGGGCGAGCAGTACCAGTGCTCGGTGCGGGTCGGCCGTTACATCGGTGACGCGGTCGGCCTCGGCGACCAGACCGAGGTGCACCAGTTGATCTCGGCCCAGTACCTGATCCTGACGCAGGCCGATCAGAACGCGGAGTAGCCCGCTGTCGTCGCCGCCCCGTCTGGTGCGGCGACGACGGTGCGTCGGCGCCACGGACGGAAGGAACCCCCGTGTACTCGTCTGACTCGGAAACTCCGTTCCCACCGTGCCGGCGCCGATCGGTCGTCGACATCGTCGCGGCCGCGGTCCTGGCGGTGCTCGCGGTGGCGGCGGGCTGGTTCTCGGTCGTGTTCTCGGCCCTGTTGGTGATGGTGACGGATTCCTGCGGGTACGAGGACTGCAACGAGGGCCTTCTCCCTGTCGCCTACGGCATCATCTGGACCGGGATCCTCGTTGCCGCAATTATTCTCGTGGTGGGTACCGTCTGGGCGGTCGTCTCCCGTCACACCGTGTTCTGGTGGCCGCTCATCGCGATACTGACGATCGTCGGAACGTTCGTTCTCGGCGTCGCGCTCATCGCACAGGTGAATCCGAGCTGAAGGCCCGCGCCGCGGGTTTCACCATCGGGGAACCACCGTGTTCGTTCGCCGCGGAATCGATGAATGTTGATGTCAGAGTGTCGAGTTCGTCAGCGCCACATCATGACGGGTGACTGCTCACCGGAGCTCTGCGGCCCGGTCCAGGAGCAGCCTGCGTTCGCGGTCGTTGCCGGTGAGACGGGCCGCGGCCTCGAACTCGGCGCGCGCCTCGTCCGTGCGGCCGAGCCGGGACAGCAGCTCCCCGCGGGTCGCGGGCAGGAAGCGGTATCCGGCGAGTGCGCCCCCGGCGGCGAGGCCGTCGACGATCTCCAATGCTGCGGCCGGACCGTCCGCCATCGCGACCGCGGCGGCCCGGTTGAGCTCGACCACCGGCGACGGCGCGAGCCGGCCCAGTGCCTCGTACAGCACGACGATGCGGTCCCAGTCGGTGTCGTCGACGGATGGTGCGAGGTCGTGGCATTCGGCGATAGCGGCCTGCAGCGCGTACGCGCCGCGGCCGCGGCCGAGTTCGTCGGAACGGGCGAGGGCAGACCGGCCGCGCACGATCGCGGCGCGATCCCACCGCCGCCGATCCTGATCCGCCAGGAGCACCGGGTCGCCCTGGGCGTCGATGCGCGCCGGGAACCGGGCCGCGGTCAGCTCCATCAACGCCAGCAGCCCGTGCACCTCCGGTTCGTCGGGCACCAGCTGCGCGAGGACACGGCCGAGCCGCAGTGCCTCGCGGGACAGGTCCGGACGCATCCAGTCGTCACCGGCGCTCGCCGAATGTCCTTCGTTGAACACGAGATACAGGACGCCGAGCACCGCGCCGAGGCGTTCGGTGAACTCCTCCCGCCCGGGCACGGCGAACGGTACCTTCGCCGCACCGAGCGTCTTCTTGGCTCGCACGATCCGCTGCTGCACCGTCGACGTCGGCACCAGGAACGCCCGCGCGATCTCCTCGCTCGACAGACCGCCGACCACCTTGAGGGTCAACGCGACCCGCGCCTCCCGCGACAGCACCGGATGGCAGGCGACGAACACCAACCGGAGTACGTCGTCGTCGATCCGGTCCGGATCCCACGGCAACTCCGATTCGTCGGTGGCGCGGCGTTCCTCGGCTTCGAGGTCGTGGGCGATCACGGCCATCCGGTCGTCGTAGCGTTCCCGGCGGCGCCAGCCGTCGATGGCCTTGCGTTTGGCGACGGAGGTCAGCCAGGCCCCGGGGTTCGACGGGACGCCGGTCTGCGGCCACTGGGCGAGTGCGTCGGCGAGTGCTTCCTGGGCGAGGTCCTCGGCGAGGGCGAAGTCGCCGACGGTGCGGGTGAGCGTTGCGACGATCCGCGCGGACTCGATGCGCCACACCGCCGCAACGGAGCGCCGCGCGGACTCGATCTCGTCCGCGCGGCGCTCGGTCGGTGGCACGTGGTCAGCCCTTCTTGGCCTCGGCCTCTTCACGCCAGCCCACTTCTTTCTGGATCCACTCGTTGTCCTGGGGGAAGTCCTCGGGCCCGGTCACGCGCCGGACCTCCAGCTTCGAGCCGGGGCCGAGCGGGGCGCGCTTCGCCCATTCGGCCGCCTCCTCCTTGGACGCGACCTCCAGCAGCCAGAAACCGTTGAACAGTTCCTTGGTCTCCCCGTACGGCCCGTCCGTCACGAGCGGGGTGTCGCTGGAGAAGTCGACGACGAATCCCTCCTCCGCATCGGACAGGCCGTCGCCGCCGACGAGGACGCCTGCCTTGATCATGGACTCGTTGTACCGGCCCATGTCCTCGATGACCTGCTCGAACGGGATGCTCTTCGACGCCTCGATCGCCTCGTCGGTTGCGCGCATGATCAGCATGTACTTCATGGTTCGCTCCTTCGTCCGGGTCGCGTTCCGACCCTCTCATTCAGCACGTCGAACGGAAAGCGGGCGGATCGACATCGACCCGGAATTATTTTTCCGAAGGCGCGGCGTCAGAGGTAGACAACGCTCCCGAACAGGGACAACTGGACGATTTCGTCGGCGAGATCGCCGTCGACGTCGTGCGGACGGAACTCCGGATTCCGGCTCAGGAAGTCCGCGACGGCCACGCTCGCGTGGTCGAGGTCGATCGGGTGGCGCACCCCACCGGGCTCGACGATGGTCGCGCTCCGCTCGCCGTCCCAGTCCTCCACCTTCGCCCAGTGCGCGATGCCGCCCCCTTCGATGGCCTCGAGCAACACACGCTGGGTCACCGCATCCGTGGACGTCACGGCCGAACCATACCGAGGGCAGGCCCGGGAGCCGGGGCGATTCGCCCGAAGATCAGAGTTCGGCGACGGCGACGGCCCCGCTGCCGCGCACGTCCACCCGGACCCGGCGTCCGACCACCTCGCGCGGCGCACCCGGCGAGTAGACGGACAGCGCGACGGCGCTCTCCGCGTCACCGTGCTCGGTCTGCGCGGCGACCCGCGCTCCGGATTCGGTGCGGGCCACGAGAAACGCCTGCTGCGGGGCGCCGCTCCGGCCGTACTCCACGGTCGCCGCCTCCACGGTCAGCGTGGTTCCGGCCATCGGGGCGACCGGGGTCTCGGTGCCTGCAATCCGCAGCGGCTCGGGGTCGCCCACGAATCCCCGCGGGCCGGGATTGCGGGACAGCACCGTGCAGTGCTGGTAGGTGAGGTAGCCGCCGTTGGCGTGGACGAGTGCCAGGTCGTCGGTGCCGCCCGTCGACAGCCTGCGGTAGACAGCGGCGAGCGAATGCACCGAGTAGCTGTTCAGGGGACCGCCGAACGAGGAATGACCGCCGGTCACGCTCGGGACGGCCCCCTCCGGTAGTGCCAGATGCTCGGCGACCAGCTTGGGTACGACCGGGAAGCAGCTGTAGACGTCGATCACGTCCAGGTCGGCGGTGGTGATCCCCGACGCGGCGAGCGTCGCGTCGAGCGCGGCGGCGAGTGCCCGCGACCGGTCGAACCCCGGCCGCGTGAGGACGTCGGGGTCGTCCTCCGCGCCCGCGCCGCCCCAGATGTGGACGATGCGGTCGTCGTGGACGCCGAGGGAACGCGCCGTGTCGAGATCGGTGAGAACCAGAGCGGCGGCCTGGTCGACGAACGGCATCGCGTTCATCGACAGCCGGTACGGTTCGCACACCATCCGGTTGCCGTCGGTGACCGTCAGGACCGTCGCGGGGTCGATCGGATTCGGCAACCATGCAACGGGATTCGTGGCTGCCACGGTCGACAATGCGGAATAGAGTGCCGCCGATTCCCGATCCGCCTGCTCGACGGTCAGTCCGCGCCGGTTCCGCAGTCCGGCCTCGTACAACGGGTAGACGCGGGACGGGGCGATCAGTCCCGCGGCCTGCATCGCCGGCGACCCGAGCTGATCGGGATCGAAGGCGGGCGGCCCGCCGGGCGCGGCGGACCATCCCCAGTCCGGCACCGGATCGACACCCGACTTCATCGCCCTGGTCGTGGACGCCTGCGCCTCGCACCCGGCCACGACCTCCACGGTGCTCTGCCCCGTCGCGATCCGCTGCGCGGCGGCGTCGAGCAACCGGGTGGGCCAGTGTCCGCCGACCGGCGCGTTGAACACGTGCCGTGGGCGGACACCGAGATCCTGCGCGAGCAGTGACGCGAGGTCGTCGTGGCGCCAGCTGGCGGTGTTCGTCATCGAGATGCCGTCCACGCCGTCGGGCAGGTCGAGACCCTTGAGCGCCCGACGCGCGGCCTCCACGACGAGGCTGCGCGGCTCGGTGCCGGTGCCGCTCCCCCGAACCTCGCCGACGCCGATCAGGACCGGAACCTTCGCGCCGCTCACGCATCCCCCTACTTCTCGCTGCACCGACCCAGGCGGTGTCGTGGTCGCAACGGTAGAGCGGTTGAGCGCTACCGGTCCGAGTGGGTCGGGTGATACACACGATCCATGACCAAGACTGCACTCGTCACCGGTGGAACCGGTGGACTCGGATCCGCGGTGACGACCACGCTCCTCGATGCCGGATGGCGTGTCGTGGTCCCGTGGATAGCCGAAGCCGAACTGTCCCGCCTCGACGCCCACCCGCGTCTCGAACTCGTCCAGGCCGACCTCTTCGACCCGGACAGCGTCGCCGAGGTGGCGCGGATCGCGGGCAGTGACCCCGAGGCCCCGCTCGCCGGTGTCGCGAACCTCGTCGGCGGATTCGCGATGGGAGGCAAGGTCCACGAGACCCCGATCGACGACTTCGACAAGCTGATGCGCCTGAACCTGCGTCCGCTGTACCTGACCACGCAGGCCGCACTTCCCTATCTCGTCGACGCCGGGGGCGGCTCGGTCGTCGCGGTGTCCGCGAAGTCCGCGTTCTCCCCGTTCTCCGGTGCCAGCGCGTACATCACGTCGAAGGCGGCGGTGTGGGCGTTCGTCAGCGCACTCGCTGTCGAGTACGCCGACGCCGGGATCCGCGTCAACGCACTGCTGCCGTCGGTGATCGACACCCCGGGCAACCGCGAGTCGCAGCCGGATTCGTCGCGGAAGAACTGGGTGAGCCCGGCCGACATCGCGCAGGTCGTCTCCTACCTGTTCAGCGACGCCTCCGCCGCCGTCACGGGCGCGCAGATCCCGGTGCCCGGCGTCAACCGCGGCTGACCGGCGGTCACGACGCGGCGTCCGGCCCGCCGAGCGCGGCGCGGATCGCGGCGGCCGTCGCCGCAGGTTCGGTACTGCGACGCAGCAGCAGACCGGTCGCGAACCGCAGGCGGTCGCCGTGCCGGCGGGGCACCACGTGCAGGTGCACGTGCGCGACGGTCTGGAACGCCGCCGGACCGTCGTTGAGCATCAGGTTCGCGCCGTCCGCGGCGAGGTCGCTGCGCCGCAGTGCGAGCACCAGTCGGTGCCCCAGCCGGAACATTCGCGCCCCGGCCTCCGGGTCGAGGTCCCCGAGTTCGGCGGCATGCGTCTTCGGCACGACGAGGGTGTGTCCCCGCGTGATCGGGCGGGAGTCCAGGAACGCGAGCAGGTCGTCGTCCTCGTACACCCGCTCCGCCGGTGCCTCGCCGCGCATGATCGCGCAGAAGATGCAGGTGCTCACCACGACACCGTAATCAGATCCGGCCGGATCCAGGCATCAGTCGTTGACGAACGCCGGTTCGTCCGTGGTCTCGGGCGTGCGGCGACGCCGCGGGGCGTACACGGCGGCGACGCCCGCTGCGACGATCACGATCACCCCCAGAACGTGTGCCGCGTCGCTCATTCCGTCCATGAACGCGCTGCGAGCGAAGTCCGCCAGTTGTTCGCCCTGCGGGCCCGCGAGTTTCGAGACCTCGAGTGCGGCGGCGAGCGACGACCCGACCGGCTCCTTCGCCGCGTCGGGCAGCGCCTCGACGGCCGGTGCGATCGAGTGTCCGTAGGTGGCGGCCAGCAGACTGCCCGCGAGGGCGATGCCGACCGCGGCGCCGATCTCGCGAGTGGCGTCGTTGACGGCCGATGCGACACCCTGCTGCTCGTCGGGAGTGTTGTCGACGATCGCGGTGGTCGCGGGTGCCGCGCACAGACCGAGACCGGTGCTGAACACCAGCAGGGTCAGGGCGGCGGTCAGGTAGCCGTCCTCGGCGTCCAGGAAGGACAGGGCGAACAGTCCCACACCGGACAGCGCGAGACCCGTGAACGTCAGCCAGCGCAGTCCGACACGAGGAAGCAGCCACGGGATGGCGATCGTCGCCGCCAGCAGCGGCAGGGCCATCGGCGCCAGCGCCAGGCCGGACTGCAGCGGGCTGTACCCGAGCACGAGCTGCGTGTACTGGGAGATCAGGAAGAACAGCGCGAAGGTTGCCAGGAACTGGAAGGCGATCGACGTCGCGCCCGCCCCGAAGGCACGATTGCGGAACAGGTTCATGTCCAGCAGCGGCGCGTCACGCCGTAGTTCGACGAGAACGAAGGCGACCGCACAGACCGATCCGGCCAGGATCGCCGTCAGTGCGAGCGGGTCGGTCCAACCCCGGATCGGTGCCTCGAGCATGCCGAGGACGAACAGCCCGACGGCGACAACGGCCAGCAGCGCACCCGGGATGTCGAACGGTGGCGGAGACTGCTCGCGAGACGGCGGTACCGTCCACGACAGGACGAAGAGGACCACCGCGACCGCGGCGAAGGCCACGAAGATCGACTGCCACGACCACTTCTCCAGCAGCAATCCCGAGCCGATCAGACCACCGATGCCTCCGACCGCGACGATGCTCGACCAGATCGTCACGGCCCGGGTGCGATGCTCGGCCGGGAACGTCGCGGTGACCAGCGACAGGGTCGCCGGCATGACGAGCGCCGCCCCCACACCGGCGAGTGCGCGCATCCCGATCAGCCACTGGGGGCTGTCCAGCCAGATCGGAGCCGCCGACGACACCGCGACCACCGCCAGGCCGATGAGCAGGACGCCGCGCCGTCCGTAGCGGTCGCCGAGCGCGCCGGCGGGAAGCAGCAACGCCGCCAGGCAGAGGGTGTATCCGTCGACGATCCACGTCAGCTCGTTCTGCGTGGCACCGGTCTCGACCGCCATCACCGGCAATGCCGTGTTCAGCGCGGCCGCGGCGCCCACGACCATCGCCACCGCCGAACACACCACCGCGAGCGTCCACACCTCCCGCGCGGACATGCGGGTACTGCCCGACTGCAGCTGCTCGGTCATCCGTGGCCTCCCCTGGCGGCAAACGAGACCGCCAGTATCGTTTCTCGGCTGGGGTTCCACAAGACCGGTCAACGGACGGGCACTGCAGAACGGCTACTGCACCTTCGACGCCGCGGTGGCGAGCATCGGGGTGAGTCCGTCGAGCGCGAACCGCAGCGACTCCGGAGTACCGGCGGACATGGCCTGTGCGATCGGGTCGTCCTCCCCCAGCTCGATCGCCCGACCGTCCCGCGTCACCGCGAGGGAGTTGATCAGCGGGTCGTTCTGCAGATCGGCCAACGGCATCCCGATCGTGGAGAACACGGCGACCTGGGCGTCCAGCGCGGTCACCTTCTCCACCGGAACCGAGGCGAAGAAGCCCTGCGTCTGTAGGTCGCTCACGGGTGGGTACTCGACGAAGCCGAGTTCGGCGATGGTGTCGAACCGGGCGTCGCCAGGCAGGTAGGCGCCGTAGGCGGTGCCGAACTTGGCGCCCCACACGAACGTCTTCCCGGCGAACTGAGGGTTCTGCGCCCGGAGTGTCGCCTGCAGGTCGGTGGTCTCGGTGATCTGCTGCTCGCCCTCCGCGGACTTGCCGAGTGCGTTGGCGATGAGCTGGGTCTGCACCTGCCAGTTGATCGCGTAGTCGGGGGTGCCCTCCGGTGCGGTGACGACCGGGGCGATCTCCTTGAGGCTGTCGGTGACCTTCGAGTCCGCCTTGGACCGTACGTTCAGAATGAGGTCGGGGTCGAATTCCTTGATCTGCTGGTAGTTGAAGTCACCGGCGCTGGCCGGCGGGATCAGTACCGGTGTGGTGTCCCCGAATTCGTCGGTGGCCCATTCCCCGACACCGTTCGTCGCCTCACCGAAGGACATCCAGTCGTAGATGGCGATGGGCGGGACACCGAGACTCGCGGCGATCTCGCCGTCGGACCAACCGAGCGCGACGACCCGTGGATTCTCGGGCAGGCTCAGGTCGGGGGTTTCCGACGGATCGGAGTACACGGCGTTCTCGGTGGTGTCCGACTGGACGCAGCCGGTGGCGGCGAACGCGAGGGCTGCGGCCAACCCGAGCACGCCGAGCAGTCGCGGGGTCGAGGGGGTCATCGGTTTCTCCTCATCTCTCATCGTGCCTGGCGGTCGTGCCTGTCGATTCAGCTGCGGGTGCGACGCAGGGAGGCGGTGTCGCCGGGGACTTGATCGAAGGACACGGCACCGGCGCCGAGCGGAATCACCAGCGGGGTGTTCGACTCCGGGTCGTCGATGATGCGAGCCCGCACCCCGAAGGTGCGCTCGACCATGTCCGCGGTGATCACCTCGGCCGGCGGGCCCTGCGCGACGATCTCGCCCGAGTGCATGGCGATGATGTGCGAGGCGTACCTCGCTGCCTGGTTCAGGTCGTGCAGGACCGCGACGAGAGTGGTACCGCTCCGGTTCAGGGTGCTGCACAGTTCGAGCACCTCGATCTGGTGGGCGAGGTCGAGATAAGTGGTGGGTTCGTCCAGTAGCAGGATCGGCGTCTGCTGCGCAAGGGCCATCGCGATCCAGACCCGCTGCCGCTGGCCACCGGACAGCGCCTGCACCTTTCGCCGTGACAGATCGGTGAGCCGGGTGACCTGGAGCGCGAAATCGACGGCGGCCTGGTCGGCGTCGGTCCATTGCCGGAACATCGTCTGGTACGGGAACCGACCGCGAGAAACCAGGTCGATGATCGTGATGCCCTCGGGGGCGAGCGACTGCTGCGGCAGCAGACCGACCTGCCGGGCGAACTCCTTGCCGCCGAACTCCTTCACGTCCTTGTCGTCGAGGACGACGGCGCCGCGATGGGGTGCCAGCAATCGGGACAGAGCCCGGAGCAGGGTGGACTTGCCGCACGCGTTGGGTCCGACGATGACAGTGAACGATCCGTCGGGGATCACCACGTCGAGGTCGTCGAGGATGGGGTTCTGGTCGTACCCGATCTCCAGTCCGCGGCCGACGAGCCGGCCCGCCGGCCCGTCCCGTTCGGGATGATCGGTCGTCATGGCGTCGCCTTTCGTGACTGTGCGATGAGGAGCCCCAACAGGTAGATGCCGCCGACGGACGTCGTGACCACACCGACGGGGAGTTGCACCTCGGGCGCGAGGATCGTCCGGGCGATCGCATCGCAGCTGACCAGCAATACGGCCCCGACGGCGGCGGACGTGACGAGCGGGATTCCCGGCCCAGGGGAGATCCGGGCGGCCAGCTGCGGGGCGACGAGTGCCACGAACGCGATCGGACCGGCGACGGCCGTGATGATCGCCGCGAATCCGACCCCGAGAATCAGCAGCACCAGCCGCGTGCGGGCGACGTCGACACCCTTGCTCTCCGCCGAGTCCGCACCGAGCTCGAACATCCGCATCCGCGGTGCGACGACGGTGAGGAACGGCACCAGCACGATCACGCCGACGATCACCGGCACGGTGTCGGACATGCGGATGTCGTGCAGGTCGCCCATCCCCCACGCCGCCGCCGAGGCCGCGTTCTGCACGTTCGCCGTCGCGACGAGGTAGCCGTTGAACGCGACGAGCATGGCGTTGACTCCGATGCCGACAACGACGAATCGGTAGCTGCCGGTGCCGTTCTTCATGCCGAGCTGGTACACCACGAACGCCGTGACCAGTGACGCGACGAGTGCTCCCATCGTCGCACCGGTGTAGTCGAGGTCCAGGACCAGCATCGCGATCAGTGCGCCCGTGTAGGCGCCGGTGGTGAATCCGATGATGTCGGGGCTGCCGAGCGGGTTGCGGGTAACGGTCTGGAAGATCGCCCCGGACAGTGCGAGCGCCGCGCCGCCGACCACCGCCAGGAGCACCGCGGGCAACGCGGCGGCGACGAGATCGGCGGGCGCGCCCGAGGTCTGGCCCGCGAGAACCGAGAGGGTCTCGCCGAACCCGAGCCGGGGGCGGTCGGTGGTGCTGACGCCGAGTGACCAGACACCCACGGCAAGGGCGACGAGGACGAGCACCACCGCGATCACGACGGCTTTGACGTCCACCTTGAGGCTGAACCGCCGAGTGCGGACGAATCTGACGCGGCTGGGCCACGGCGCGGTGGGCACGGGGTCGGTCCCGTTCTCCTGAAGGGTCATTCGTCGACGCCCCGCTGACGTCGAACGAGCGCGATCAGCACAGGCGCTCCGATGAAAGCGGTGACCATGCCGACGGGCAGTTCGCTCGGGGTCGCGACCCGGGCAACGAGGTCGGAGGCGACCATGACGACGGGGCCGACCACCACACACATCGGCAGCAGCCACCGATTGTCGGGCCCGAACAGGATCCGAACGACATGCGGCACCATCAGGCCGACGAACGTGATCGGGCCGAGCGCCGCAGTGGCGGCACCGCACAGGACGGTGACCAGCACGAAACCGGCCAGTCGGACGCGGCGCACCGGAATGCCGAGTGCCTGGGCGCGGTCGTCGCCGAGTGCCAGTCCGTTGAGGTAGGGAATCAGGATCATCGAGGCGAGTGCGGCGGCGAGAATCGGTGTCCACACCACGGACACCTCGGCCCACCCCCGGCCGTCGAGGGTTCCGACCTGCCAGGACCGGATCATGTCGAACGACTTCGGGTTGATCATGGTGAGCCCGAAGCCGATTCCGCTGAAGATCGAGCCCGCGGCGACACCGGTCAGAACCAGCTTCTCGGGGGCTGCGCCGCTGATGCCACGGGACCCGACGACATACACAAGCGTCGCCGCCAAGAACGCCCCGATCATCGCGGCGGCCATGTAGCCGCCCGTGCCGCTCACCCCGAACGCGACGGCCGCGACCACCATCGCGAAGTAGGCGCCCGCGTTGACGCCGAGGATGCCCGGGTCTGCGAGCGGGTTGCGGGTCAGTCCCTGCATGATCGCGCCTGCCGCGCCGAGCGCCACGCCGACCAGGACGGCGAGCAGGGTCCGGGGGACGCGGTTGTTGCGAATCACCTCGAGAGTGGTGGGCTCTCCGATACCGAACAGTGCGTTCCAGGCGTCGGTGACCGTGTAGTCACCCGAGCCGACGAAGAACCCGAGGAAGGTGAGGCCGACGGCGACCACGAGCAGCACAAGAAGGAGGCCGAGACGCGACAGTGCCCCGATCCGCTCGCCGGGCGTCGACGGCGCCCGGCGAGCGGAAGGATCAGCGGTGTCGACACTCACGTGCACCACCCGTCTCGGGACCTGGGCCAGTTGCCACTATAGGGCAGGCTCACCTCACACACCGGTCGAGAAGCGGGCGCTGCCCGCGCGCCCCACAGGGCCGGTTCGGTACCGTTCGGAGACATCGAGGCGGCCCTGCCGCCGCATCGTCAGGACCCGCGACCTGCGTGGCGGGCCCGGCTCCGTACATCCGAACTTGGGGAGGTTCCCGTGGCTGGTGGTCTCGTCGCCCTGCTGGACGACGTTGCTGCGATCGCGAAGGTGGCGGCTGCGTCCATCGACGACATCGGGGCCGCGGCGGGCAAGGCCAGCATCAAGGCGGCGGGTGTGGTCGTCGACGACACCGCCGTCACTCCCCGCTACGTGCACGGGTTCACCCCCGATCGGGAACTACCGATCATCCGCAAGATCGCGATCGGGTCGATCCGCAACAAACTCCTGATCATCCTGCCGGTGGCGATGATCCTGAGCCAGTTCCTCCCCGCGGCGCTACCGTACCTCCTGATCGCCGGTGGCCTCTTCCTCTGCTACGAGGGCGCCGAGAAGGTCTACGAAGCCCTGGGCGGCGGTCACCACGACGCCCACGGCGACGAGCCCGCCGCCGAGCGCGGACCGGAGTTCGAGAAGTCGATGATCTCGGGCGCGATCCGCACCGACCTCATCCTGTCCGCCGAGATCATGGTCATCTCGCTGTCGTCGGTCGAGGACGAGCCGTTCGTCACCCGACTGCTGGTGCTCGTCGTGGTCGCGTTCCTCATCACCGCGCTCGTGTACGGCGTGGTGGCGCTGATCGTGAAGATGGACGACGTCGGCCTCTCACTGGCACAGCGCAAGTCCGCGTTCAGTCAGCGCGTCGGGCGCGGGCTGGTCGCCGCGATGCCGAAGGTGATGTCGTTCCTCACCGTGGTCGGGATCGCCGCGATGCTGTGGGTCGGCGGGCACATCCTGCTCGTGAACGTCGGCGAGGCCGGATTCCACTGGCCCGCAGACGTACTCCACGACGTCGAGCACTGGGCGGGCGACCTCGTGTCGGGCGGCTTCGGCGGGTTCCTGTCGTGGACCGCCGGCACCGTCACCTCCGCCGTCGTCGGTCTCGTCCTCGGCGCGATCGTCGTGCTGGTCATGCACCTGGTCCCGAAGCGGAAGAAGAAGGGCGCCGAGGCGCACTGATCCCCGTGGAGCTCGGGAAATCACTGTGAATACTGTCTGACAACGGGTTTCACGACACCGGAACAGTGCGCCCGGACTTCCTGTCACCGCAGTCGGGCATACTGCCCAGCGACCCCATCGAGACCAGGAGCGCACGGTGATCAGCGAGTTGCAGAACGAGTTCCACGACCTTCCCGTCGTCGAGTTTCCCACCGACGACGCCACCCCGACGCCGAACCCCGAGAGCCCGGTCGCGTGGCGGGTCTCCGCCGAGTCGTACGACGCTCCCGCGGAATGGCCCGAGGTGTTCGCGAAGTTCCGCGCCGCAGTCGATCCCGCGACCGTGCAGGCCATCGTCGTCGGCACCTGGTCGGACCCGTACGAGAAGAGTTCGGCGCACGTCGTGGAGGCCCTGGTCGCCGCTGCGGACGAGTTCCCGAACCTCCGGTCGATCTTCCTCGGCGACATGACCTTCGAGGACTGCGAGATCTCCTGGATCGTGCAGTCCGACGTCACGCCGCTGCTCACCGCCTTTCCCCGGCTCGAGCACCTGAAGGTCCGCGGCGGCACCCAGCTGGGACTGGCGCCGGTCCGGCACGAGAACCTGCGCAGCCTGGTCGTCGAGTCGGGCGGCCTCCCGAACGACGTGGTGTGGGCGGCGGCCGGCTCGGACCTGCCCGCGCTGACACACCTGGAGCTGTGGCTCGGCACCGAGAACTACGGTGCCAACTCCACCGTGGAAGACCTCGCTCCGATCTTCGGTGGCGCGAAGCTGCCCGCGCTGACCAGCCTCGCGCTGTCCAACAGCGACTACCAGGACGCCATCGCAGAGGCCGTCGCAACGGCTCCGATCGTGCCGCAGCTGCGCGCTCTCGACCTCTCCAAGGGTGTGCTGACCGACGACGGCGCCGGGTCGCTGCTCGCGGGACAGTCGCTCACCCACCTCGGCTCGCTCGATCTGCACCACAACTACCTGAGTTCGGCAATGCAGGAACGCTTCCGGGCGGCGCTCGAACCAGCCGGCGTGGAACTGAACCTGGACCCCGAGGACGCCGACGAGGACGACTACGACGGCACCGTCTACCGATCGGTCGCGGTCGGCGAATGACCCTCCCCCGCTTGGGGCATGTCTCCCAATCCCCTTGTCGGCATCCCTGGCGTTCAATCGCCGCCCCGCTGCGTTGTCGTCGGCGCCGATACAACCCCGGTATCGGCTTCTCCTCAGCCTTGCCGGACAACGATTGAGGCGCCAGGTGCATCCGAGAGGGATCGGGCGACACGCCCTAGCTGTGGTGGGCAATCCGGAGAACCGCCGCGTCACGCTGTTCCTCGACGCCGCAGCCCGCCGCGGCGTGCCCACCCCGCGGGTGGTGCCGTGGCAGCAGGTCCTCACCGAGGGCGGGGCCGCGTTCGACCCCGACGAGGTCGTGCGCCTCGACTCCCCCGGCGAGAACGCGTCCGTCGACGCACTGCTGCGCGGCCCTGGCGATGCGACCCGCATCGCCGGGGGCCCGCGCTGGTACGCGTCGCTGCTCGCGGCGGTCACGTCGCTGCGCGGCGGTCGTCTGCTGACGCATCCGGACGACCTGGCAGCATTGTTCGACAAACGCGTGTGCCACGGAATGCTCGCGAAACACGCTATTCCAGTGCCCTTGTCACCCACCTCGGGAGGCACCTCGCTCGAGCCGCGGAGCTGGGACGACATCCGCGAGGTCACCCGGAGCGCGGGGCTGCGGCGCTTCTTCCTCAAGCCGGCACACGGATCGTCCGCTGCCGGGGTGATCGCAGTCGAGACCGCACCCGGAGGCCGGGTGCAGGCACGCAGCAGCATCGAGATCGCGGCGGACGGCGTCCACAACTCGCTCCGTGTCCGCCGCGTCACCGGCGAGGACGACGTCGCCGCCGTCGTCGATGCCGTCGCCGGTGAGGGGCTACACGTCGAGGCGTGGCAACCGAAACCCGTCATCGGGGGGCACGCCGCCGACCTGCGGGTGGTGGTGGTCGCCGGACGGGCGACCCATGCAGTGCTCCGCACCAGCACCCACCCCATGACGAACCTGCACCTGGGCGGGCGCCGCGGCGACCTCGCCATCGCTCAACGCGCATTCGACAACAGCGGATTCGGCTGGGAGAGAGCGCTGTCAGTCGCGGAGCGGGCGGCCGCCGTGTTCCCACGCACCCTGTGCGTCGGGGTGGACCTGCTACCCGCCGCCGGCTGGCGCAGCGCCACGGTCGGGGAGGTCAACGCCTTCGGTGACCTGTTGCCGGGACTCACCGGACTGCCCGGGCGGGCCGCGGGTCACGACACCTACGAGGCACAGCTCGCCGCCCTCGACGAATGGACGGACCGTGCCGCAGCCTGACCACACGAGCATCGAAGAACCGAGAATGCCTTCCTCCCAACCGGACATGCGACAGGTCGTCGGCTCCGACGACATCCTCCTCGTGACACTGGACACGCTGCGCTACGACGTGGCCTGTGAACTGGCCGCGGCCGGGCGCCTGCCGAACCTCGCACGGCACCTTCCCGGCGGAGCCTGGGAGGAGCGCCACGCCCCGGGCAGCTTCACCTACGCGTCGCATCAGGCGATCCTCGCCGGGTTCCTGCCCACGCCGGTCGGGCAGGGACCGCACCCGCGGCTGTTCGCCGCCGAGTTCGGCGGCAGCGAGTCCACCGCCGAGCGCACGTTCGTGTTCTCGGAGTCCAATCTCGTTGCGGGACTGGCCGGTGCCGGGTACCACACGGCGTGCGTCGGCGGCGTCGGGTTCTTCAACCGTCGCGGTGCGCTGGGCTCGGTGCTGCCGGATCTGTTCACCGAGGCACACTGGTCCCCCGAACTCGGCGTGACGTCACCGACGTCCTTCGAGTCGCAGGTGGCCCTCGCCGAGGACATCGTGCGCGAGCTCCCCGCCGACCGCCGGCTGTTCCTGTTCGTCAACGTCTCCGCGCTCCACCAGCCCAACTGGTTCCACACCGAGGGCGCCACCGCCGCGGCAGGCGACAGTCGCGCCACCCACGCCGCGGCACTGGAGTACGTGGACCGGCACATCGGCCGCCTGTTCGACGCGATGTCGAGCAGGCGCCGGTGCTTCGCGATCGTGTGCTCCGACCACGGCACCGCCTACGGCGAGGACGGCTACACGGGGCACCGCCTCGGGCATCCCGTGGTGTGGACCGTGCCCTACGCCCACTTCTTCCTCCAGGGACCGGAATGACCATCACCTCGCTGCCCATGCCCGCCTCGACGGCCGTCGCTTCCACGGAATACGTTGCGCCGTACCAGAACTACGTCTATGCGTATCCCCACAAGACGGCGTACCGGCCACTGGACCCACGGCCCACCCTCACCGACCTGTGGGCGGGCGAACCGCAGGACGCGTTGTCGCTGTACCTGCACATCCCGTTCTGCGAGGTGCGCTGCGGGTTCTGCAACCTCTTCACCCGGGTCGGCGCGCCCGACGAGCTCACCACCCGCTACCTCGACGCGCTGGAACGTCAGGCCGAGGCGGTGAGCGAGGCGCTGTCCCCGTCCGCGCGGTTCGCGACCGCGGCGTTCGGCGGCGGCACGCCCACTTATCTCACGGCAGCGGAGCTCGAACGGCTCTGCGACATCGCCGAGAGGATGGGCGCCGACCTGCGTGCCGTTCCGCTGTCGGTGGAGGCCTCCCCCGCGACGGCCACCGCCGACCGGCTCGCGGTACTCGCCGAACGCGGCGCCACCCGACTCAGCCTCGGGGTGCAGAGTTTCGACGACACCGAGGCCCGGGCGGCAGTCCGTCCGCAGAAGCGCGCGGACGTCGAGTCAGCGCTGCAACGGATTCGGGACGCCCGGATCGACGTGCTGAACATCGACCTGATCTACGGGATCGACGGGCAGACCCCGCAGTCGTGGGCCGCGTCCCTCGATGCCGCGCTCGCGTGGCGCCCCGAGGAGCTGTATCTGTATCCGCTGTACGTCCGCCCGTTGACGGGCCTGGCGCGACGCGCAGGCGGACCGGACCCGGACTGGGACGCGCACCGACTCGACCTGTACCGCCGCGGCCGCGACCACTTGCTCGCGGCCGGCTACGTGCAGGAGTCGATGCGCATGTTCCGTCGCGCGGACGCACCGGACGTCGGCCCCGACGACTACGCCTGCCAGACCGACGGCATGATCGGCCTCGGCTGCGGTGCGCGCTCGTACACACGAGACCTCCACTACTCCTTCGACTACGCCGTCGGGGCGCACGAGGTGCGGGCCATCATCGACGACTACGTGTCCGGCACGGTCGACGACTTCCGGCGAGCTGTCGTGGGGCACGCGATGACGGAGGACGAGGCCCGGCGCCGTCACCTGCTGCAGTCGGTGCTGCAGGCCGACGGGATGCCGTTGTCGGACTACCGTTCCCGCTTCGGAACCGATCCTCGCGAGCACTTCGGCGACGAGATCGACCGGTGGGCGGGCCGCGGCTGGGTGCGTTCCGGCGACGACCGGCTACAGCTGACGGAACTGGGTATGGCGTACTCCGACGCCCTCGGACCCGAACTGTTCTCGGCGCGGGTCCGGGCGGCGATGGCCGAGTACGAGGGCCGCTGACGGTGCTGACCATCCTCTATCGCGGGCCGTTGGCGTCCTGCGACTACGACTGCCCGTACTGCCCGTTCGCGAAACGTCGGGACAGCACCGAGCAGCTGCGGGCCGACCGGGCTGCCCTGGAACGTTTCTGCGCGTGGGTGGCGGACCAGGACGAGGAGATGTCGATCCTGTTCACGCCGTGGGGGGAGGGTCTCGTCCGGTCCTGGTACCGGCGCGCGCTCGTCGACCTGTCCCGACTGCCGATAGTGCGCCGGGTCGCGATCCAGACGAACCTCAGTACTCGCACCGGCTGGCTCGCCGACGCCGACCGCGACACGGTCGCACTGTGGTGCACCTACCACCCGGGCGAGACACCGCACACCCGATTCCTCACCAAGACAGCGGAACTCGCCGCGCTCGGTGTGCGGTTCAGCGTCGGGGTCGTGGGTTTGCCGGAACACCTCGACGCCGCCCGCGGCCTGCGAGCCGAGCTCCCCGATTCGGTGTACCTGTGGGTGAACGCCGCCGAGGGGCACACCTACACCGATGCCGCTGCGGCCGACTGGACCGCGATCGACCCGCTCTTCGGATACAGCAGGGACCCGCACCGAACGCGGGGCCGTGCCTGCCGGACCGGCGAGTCGGTGGTGTCCGTCGACGGGGCCGGCGACGTGCGCCGCTGCCATTTCGTCCCCGAGCTGCTGGGCAACCTGTACGACGGCTCCTTCCGAAAGGCGTTGCGTCCGAGGCCTTGCCCGCTGGACGTCTGCGACTGCCACATCGGCTACGTGCACACCGAGCAGCTGCCGCTCTACGACATGTTCGCCGGTGGAGTTCTCGAACGCATTCCGGCGGAGCCGGTGTGGCTGCCGCTCCCGGCCCGGGTGCCGTAGCACCCGGCTCAGCGGAAGGTGTCGGCGGCGGCCTGGATCCGTTCGTACTGTGCGCGCTGCTCGTCGGTGCCCGTGATCTCGAGGTTCGCGGCGCCCGGCGTCATACCGGCGGCCCCGTCGATCAGTTCGCGGACGATGTCGGCGTGCCCGGCGTGGCGGGCCGTTTCGATGTTCATGTGCAGCAGGATCTGATGGAGCGTCACGCGTTCGCGCGGCCAACCGGGAACAGTGCCGGTCGTGTCGAGGTCGAGGGAGTCGAACGTGTCGGCGGCATACCTCCAGGACCTGCGATAGAGGCCGTCCACGACGTACTCCGTGGACTCGGCGGGTGTCGCCCACATGTCTGCACCCACCTCGGCTCCGGGCAGCACCCACGGCATCTCGATCGGGTACGGCCGCCCGAAAGTGATTCCGAAGTAGCCGAATTCGCAGGTGGCGAGGTGCTTGACGAGGCCGAGCAGGTTCGTGCCGGTCGGGGTCATCGGCCGGCGCAGGTCGTACTCGGAGAGTCCGTCGAGCTTCCACAGCACCGACTCCCGCAGCACCTGAAGTCGTTCGACGAGGTCGGACTTGCGCACGTCACGCTCGGTCACACGGCCAGCGTAACGACACCGGCGCGACATTCTCCGCAGCCCGCGCTAGGGCACCCGTTCGGATCCACGCCGACTGCTCACCACACGTCGGATCAGATCGGTGATCACACCGGAGAACGCGAACGCCACCAGGAACCAGATCCCGACGGCGGGGAACAGCAGTGACAGCGCGAGCGCTGCGAAGGCGATACCCGTCGCCACCGCGGACGGCAGCACGCGCGTGCTGCCCCGCGCGTCGTCGAACTCCAGTTCCGGGTGCCGGACCACGACGATCCGCGCGGCGGTGATCATGGCGACGGCGACGGCGATCGTGCCGATGTACAGCGCAGCGGTGCCGCGTTCGAATCCCTCGCCCCGGGCGAGCAGCTTCGTCGCGAACGGCAGGAAAACGATGCTCAGCAGCCACACGAAGTTCGTCCAGATCAGTGCACTGTCGTAGCCGCGCAGGTTCCGGAACAAGCCGTGGTGCAGCAGCCACAGCTGATAGATGACGAGGAAGCCGAGCACGAACGCGAACAGGTCGCTCCGGTGTTCCGCGAGCAGTTCCCGGACCGAGAGGTCCCGTTCCGGCGCGACGATCTCGACGAGCGGGAGGACGAGGAGCGTCGCCGCGATCGCGACCACCGCGTCGCTGAAGTTGACCAGCCGCTCGAATCCGCGCTGCGTGTCCATGCTGGGATTGTCGCGCTCCGACACCGCCCCCGCAGGGTCAGAGCGCCCGCCGCGCGACGATCGCACCGTGTGGTCGCGCTCCGGCTGCGGTGCGCGTGTGGGTCTCGACGACCTCGAATCCGGTCGCGTCCAGTTCGCGGCCCAGTTCGGCCACGGGCCACCGGTACGCCGTCGTGACCGCGTGGTCGAACGGTTCGATCCGCGCGCCCTCGAAGAACCCGATCAGCAACCCACCTCCGGGCCGGATCACCCGGGCGAACTCGGCGAGCGTGACCCGAATGTCCCGGGGATCATTGTGGATCAGCGAGTACCAGGCGAGTATCCCGCCGAGCGATCCGTCCGCGGCGTCCAGGTCGTCGACGCTTCCGACCACGAAGTCGCGGTGTGGATACTCCCGCCGGGCCCGCTCGACGAACTCGGGGACCAGGTCGATGCCCCGCGCAGTCAGGCCCGCCGACGCGAGGGCGTCCGTCCACTGACCCGGCCCGCATCCGGCGTCGAGCACCGGGCCGGTCAGGGATTCGGCCCAACTGCCCACCAGCACCCGATCGGACGGATGCACCGACTCCATCGACCCGAAGAGTTCGGTGTACTCACGGGATCGTTCGGCGTACGCGTCGCGAACGATGGTCGGTCGAGTCTGTGCGGACGGCATCCGTCGATCATCCGTCACACCGCCGCGGTCTCCCGTCAGCTGTCGAGGACGCCGTGCAGCGCGTCGGCGAACGCGTCGGGTTCACCGACCTGCCCGTACTCGCCGCCGAGGAATCCGGCGTGATCGCCGGGAAGCACGACCTGCTCGAATCCGCCCGTAGTGGCGAGCGCCCGCGCAGCTCGGGCGGCGAACTGCTCACCCGAGGCCGCGCCGGCGGCGACGACGATCCGGGTCGGGGCCGCCGTCAGCGCGTCGACGTCGTGGACGAACGGGCAGCAGGTCCGCATGTTCTGGCCCAGCAGCGGACTCGTGCGGGAGCCGTCGTCCTCGGCGGACATCCCGAACATGGCCGGGTCGGGTGCGGGTGCGTCGAGGTAGTCACCGGGGAACGGGCCCTCGTGCGAGACGAGCGCGATGAACTTCGCCATCGCGGGTCCCTCACCTGCAGCCTGGTAGGTGTCCGCGATGTCGTTGACCACGGCCTCGACGATCTCGCGGTCGGGGACGAACTGGGTGGCAGGAGGCTCGTGCGCGACCAGGACCCGCACGTTCGGCCGGTGGGCAGCTACCCAGACGAGCGCGTTCACGGCACCGCCGCTGGTCGCGAACACGTCGATCTCGCCAAGACCGGTGGCGTCGAGCACTGCCTGCAGGTCGGTGGCGTGTTCGAGGGGGGTCGACTGAGAGGTCGGATCGTCGACGGTGCTGCGTCCGGCCCCGCGCGGGTCGTAGGTGATCACGGTGCGGTCGGCGAAGTGCCCGCGGAGGGTGCCGAACGCCTCGGCCTCCATCGGGGATCCGAAGACGAACAGCGGCGGCCGATCGCCGACGGCGGGATGGACGTCGTAGGTGAGGGTGGCGCCGGGGACGCTGATCGTGCGGGTGTCGACGGTGGCGGTCATGGTGCATCTCCTCGTGGTCGGGTGAACTGACCTGTAGACCGTTCGAGTACCGCAAACTCATCGCCGCGCGGCAACCCCGACGCGCAGTCAGCCGACGAACGTGCGCAGCACCTCGACCATCGTCTCGGGCTGGTCTTCCGGGATGAGCGTCCACGAGTCATCCACCACGATCTTCGACGCGTTCGGGAACAGCTCGACGAGCCGGTCGGCGTGGGCGAGCGGCATCATTCGGTCCTCCCGCGCCCAGACGACGAGCACCGGCCGGTCGAACGAGCGCATCCGCTCGGACATCTCGAGCAGCCGCGCCTTCGACGGCGCCCCGGTGGCGAACTTGACCAGATCGCGGCGGATCTCCGGGTCCCGGGTGGCGGGCCGGAACCACTCGTCGAACAGCGAATCCGGTACTCCCCGCTTCGCGAGCACCCCGTAGGCGCGCTTGTTGTGCCGGAAGAGCCGGGTGCCGAAGAGTCGAGTGAGCAGCCATCCGCCGCCGGGGATTCGGCACAGCAGGGCCGCCGGCCGAGCCGGGGCGGGCGGGTAGTTGTCGAAGGCGGTGCACGAGACCAGCACCAGCTTTCCGATGCGCTTGTCCCGCCCCTCGGAGATCACGAACTGCCCTCCACCCCAGTCGTTGAGGACGAGCGTCACGTCGTCGAGGTCGAGGACGTCGAGGAAGTCGGCGAGGATGTTCGCGACGCCCGTCTCGGTGAGATCGGCGTCCTCGTGCATCGGGGCGGTGTGTGCACCCATCGGCAACGTCGGTGTGATGCAACGGTATTCGGACAGCTCGGGAATCACCTTGCGCCACTGCCTGCCGTCCATGAGCAGACCGTGACCGAACACGAGTACGGGCCCGTCGCCGCCGGTGTCCTCGTAGGCGACCGGGCCGGAGGTGGTTTCCACAGAAAGCACGTCATCCTCCTGGACAGGGCCTGGAAAGAACGTTCTATCCAGCCACGGTAGGCTGACGTGCAGCGACCCGCAAGAGGAGAAGTCCGATGGCAGAGCCGAGCACCCGCGACCGGATCCTGGAGGCCACCGCGGAGCTGTACCGGCGACAGGGCATGCCCGCCACCGGTCTGAAGCAGATCTCCGCGGCGGCGAACGCGCCGTTCGGATCCATCTACCACCACTTTCCCGGCGGCAAGGAGTCCATCAGCGTCGAGGTGATCCGGTTCGAGGGCATCCGCTACGGCGAGTTCGTGGGCGCGCAACTCGCGGACACCGACCCCCTCGGCGGCATCCCGCAGCTGTTCGAGAACGCGGGCGCCCTGCTGGAGTCCCAGGACTACGCGGAGGCGTGCTCCATCGAGACGATCGCGCTCGAGGTCGCGAGCACCAACGAGCGACTGCGGATCGAAGCCGCAGGCGTCTTCGAGAGCTGGCTCGCAGGACTCGCGGCGTGGTTCGGCCCACTCGGTCTCGACGACGACGAGTGCCGACGGCTGGCGATCGTCACCCTCACCGCACTCGAAGGCGCCTTCGTGCTGAGCCGGACGATGCGCTCCACCGAGCCGCTCGTCGCGGCCGGGCACGGGGTGCAGGCAGCGGTGCGCGCCGCCGCAGGCCGGGGCTGATCGTCGGCGGCGTGACCTCGCCGTCCGGGCCGGAGTCCTGCCCGGGAGTTCAGTCCCACACGAGGGACAGCACGCGGTGGCCCGCCGGGACGGCCGGGACGTCGCAGAAGTCGTCGAGGTCGTAGACCAGGCCCTCCCACGTCGGCCCCGCCTGCAGACTCTCCACGTCGAGACGGGCGTCGACGTCCTCCGCTGCCAAGGTGGTGCAGATCGCGATGCCTTCGGCGGCGACTCCGTCGTAGCCGTCCACGAACATCTCCTCGTGCGGCTGGACGCAGATCCACGCGACCGCCCGATCGGCGGCGAGCGCGTCGAGGCGGCGCGCGATCTCGGCGAGGTCGGGACGCCCGTATCCGTACTGATTCGGGGCGATCGAGTCCTCGGCGGAGTTGCCGTCGAAGAACTCGCGGATGGTCAGAAGCGGGTAGCGATCGCTGCCGTCGGCCGACCGTTCCAAGATGCCCTCACGCGAAATCACACGGGGACTCTAATGGGCGGGACCCGCCACCCGACATCCGGTGGTCCCACGTGGCCGCCTCCGAATGCAGCAACGCCCGGGAGGAACCGGTACGGCTCCTCCCGGGCGTCGCCGGAGAACTACGGTGTCGTCAGACGGACGCCAGGTCCGCCGCCTCGACCATCGGGTAGATCGGGTACTCGACGCCGGACAGGTACTGCACGGTGCGCACAACCTGGCAGGAGTAGCCGAACTCGTTGTCGTACCAGACGTAGAGGATGGCGGTGTCGCCCTCGACGATGGTCGCGTTCGCGTCGACGATGCACGCCGCCCGCGAGCCGATGAAGTCGCTCGACACGGCGTCGGTCGCGGCCGTGAAGTCGAGGTTCCGGCTCAGCTCACCGGTCAGCGACTCCTGACGCAGGTGCTCGACGACCTCTGCCTTCGTGGTCTCGCGGTTCAGCTGCAGGTGCAGGATCGCGACGGACACGTCCGGCGTGGGAACGCGGATGGAGTTGCCGGTGATCTTCGCCTTCAGGTCCGGGAGGGCCTTCGCGACGGCCGACGCGGCACCGGTCTCGGTGAGCACCAGGTTGAACGGCGCGGAACGACCACGACGGTCTGCCTTGTGGTAGTTGTCCAGCAGGTTCTGGTCGTTGGTGAACGAGTGCACCGTCTCGACGTGGCCGCGCGAGACCCCGAACTCGTCGTCCATGGTCTTCAGCGGCGGGACGATGGCGTTCGTGGTGCAGGACGCGCACGACACGATCTTCTCGTCCTGGTCGAGGCTGCGGTGGTTGACGCCGTGCACGATGTTCGGGACGTCGCCCTTGCCGGGAGCGGTGAGCAGGACCTTCGCGATGCCGGGGCGCAGGTGCTTCGACAGCCCGTCGCGGTCGCGCCAGATACCGGTGTTGTCGACGAGGATGGCGTTGTCGATGCCGTACTCGGTGTAGTCGACGGTGGTCGGGTCGTTGCTGTAGATGAACTTGATGACGTTGCCGTTGGCGGTCAGCGTGCTGTTCTCGGCGTCGACCTTGATCGTGCCGTTGAACTGCCCGTGGACGGAGTCGCGGCGCAGCAGCGAGGCGCGCTTGACCAGGTCGTCGTCGCCACCCTTGCGGACCACGACGGCCCGCAGGTTCAGCCCGTTGCCGGAGCCGGCCTTCTCGATGAGCAGACGGGCGACGAGGCGACCGATGCGTCCGAAGCCGTAGAGGACCACGTCCTGCGGCTTCGCCGGGCTCGTCTGGGCGCCACCGACGAGGTCGGCGAGACGCTGCGCGACGAACTCGGGGATCGAGGTGCCCTCACCGTGGGCGTGGTACGCCGACACCAGCAGGCCGAGGTCGATCTTCGAGGGGCGCAGGTCGAGATCCGTCAGCGCCTGGAGGAACGGGAAGGTCTCCTCGACCGACAGCTCGTCGCCGCGGATCTGCCGAGCGAAGCGGTGGGTGCGCAGGATCTGGATGACCGACCGGTTCACCAGCGAGCGGCTGTGGAGCAGAACCGTCACCGAGTGCGTCCGGTGCAGACCGCCGATGATCGGAATCATCGCCTCTGCAAGAGCCTCCTCGGAGTTCCACTGGGTAAGTTCCGCTGTGCTCACTGCGCTCCTCTGTCCTTACTGGGCTCATGCGGCGGTCCGTGGGTTGGATGCCGGCTTGATGAGGCGCACATCACCGCGTCGGAGCGTTCCGGATCGGTGTGAACCGGTTCGCGCGAGGCACGGAAACAGGCGTGCGCGGTTACCAGCATATTGAAGGCCCGTTTCGGGTCAACAAGCCGGTCACCGATCCGCTGTGGACCGCCTCACCCACCCGGACCTGCGTGTGTCGTGGGTCACGCTGCCGCGAGGTCGCCGCTCGCCCCGGGCGGGCACCCTGCCGGGCTAGCGTCGATCAATGGCCTTTCACCGACCGTGGTCCGTTCGGGACCATGCGCGCGCGGAGCGATCGGAGTTCGCCGACCTCGCGGCCGTACTGACGCCGGAGCAGTGGGCCGCGCCGAGCCGTTGCCCCGGGTGGTCGGTACGCGACGTCGTCGCCCACACCGTGATCTACCTCGGACAGTCACGAAGCGGTCTGACACTGAACATGATTCGGTCCCACTGGAACGTCGACTGCCTGAACGCCGACGGTCTGCGCGAGCACCCCGACCTGACGGCCGACCGACTGGTCGCGCTCCTGCGGTCGGACGCCGAGCCGACGGGCGCGGCGGCGCTCTACGGGTGCCGAGTCGCGCTGATCGAATGTCTCGTCCATCAACAGGACGTCCGCCGCCCACTCGCACTGACGCGCACGATCCCCGAGGACCGACTGCGCGCCTCACTGAACTTCGCCCGACACAGTCCCGTCATCGGCGGCGCCCGCCGCACCCGCGGTGTGCGGCTCGTCGCAACCGACACCGAGTGGTCCGCCGGGCACGGACGCGCGGTGTTCGGCACCGGCGAGGCGCTACTGCTCACCATGACCGGTCGCGCCGACAGCGTTGCCGGTGAGCTCACCGGCGACGGGGTGGCGCTGCTCCGGTGACCGAGCCGCGGCCTCGTCACCGGCCGTGACGTACCGTCTCCCGACCGACCGCGTCGGGGCGATCGGTCACCCCGCAGCCCTTCCCTGCCGTGCCTCCGCGTGGTGTCCTGGATGGATCACCGCCCTCGATCGGACGGAAACCGGCTCACCGACTTGGAGACGCCATGACCACGATCCACCTTCACGACACCACCACCGCCACCCCCGAGCAGTTCCTCGCCGGACTGACCGACTTCGGGCCGGGACGCGGCGACCTGTTCGGCAACAGCACGGACGAATACCTGCAGGTACACCAGGTGGGCGATCACGACGCCGATGTCACGGAAGGCTCGAACGGCATCTGGGAGCGCCTGCACTACGACTGGACCGACCCGCATCGCGTGGTGATGACGACCACCGAGTCCAACCTGTGGGGCGGGGCCTCCGGCCACACCTACACCCTCACGCAGCAGCCCGGGGGTACGACCGACATCGACGTCGACGTGGTCCGCGACGGCAAGAACCTCAAGGGGAAGGCCCTCGCCGGGGTGCTCACCGTGTTCGGCAGTCGCATCCTGGGGAAGAAGCTGCACGAATCCGTCGTGGCGATCGAGATCCGCAGTGGAGGTGCACCGGATCCGGACGCCACGCCACCGGACACCGAGCCTCCGGGCGCCTGAGCACCGGCCGGGTCACGCCGCCCGGTGGGTGATCCCCGCGGCGGAGTGACCGATCGTCGCGTCGCTGTCGAGCATCGTGCGCATGAACTTCTCGTGCTCCGCCATGCCACGAACAGCGGCCCGGGCACGCCCACCCGGGCGGAGCGCGGCCACCGAACGGACCGCGTTGACCGGGAACTTCAGCAGCGGGTACCAGGGCACCACCAGCGCGGGCAGCCCCAGCGTCCGCATCGCGGCCGGGCCGAGGAACGTCCCGGTGATCGACAGGTGCTGGGACCGTGCGATGCGGCGCCGCAGACCCGGCAGCGTCTCGTAGTGCCAGCCGAGCGGGTCGTCGATCATCGGAAGTGAGAGCTGCCTGGTGGTCTCGTCGGGCGTGGAGAGCGCACATGACGTGTGGAACAGGACCCGGATCGAGTCGCGAAAGTTCTTGGGCAGGAACTCGTCCTGCACACCCATCAGCCATCCGACGTAGCGCGTCAGGTGGGCGACGGCCTCGTACTCCTGCGGCGTATGGAACTTGCCGAGCCCGACACCGCCCATGATCGGGGCGACGAGCGCCCCGACAAGTGTTGCCGCCATGTCGGTTTGGTTGATCGGCACACCCCAGGCGTCGACGTCCCAGTCGGGGAGGTTCCCGACGTGACGCCGCACCATCGCGTGGATGAACCGGACGTGCACCGTCGAGCGGTAGCCGACGCCGCGTGATTCGAGCCCCCGCTCGGTGATGACGTCGAGGGCCCACTGCGCCGTCTCCGCGAAGCGCGCGTTCGACCCCTTCTCCAGTGCGCCCGTGCGCAGCAGGGTCTGGTTGAACCCGGCGAACATGTAGCCGCCGAGCAGGGCGACGTCGCGGGCAACGTACAGGCCGTCCGCTCCGCCGCCGCGCATGACCTCCGCACCGAGCGCGATCTTGTCCCGGTCGACCCATGCCGGGGTCGCTTCCACCTCGTCGAAGAAGGCGCGCAACGGTTCCGGCGCGTCGTCGACCGTGTCGATGCCGTCCGCGAGGGCGCGCTCGAACAACGGGCGCGCCGAGGCGGATCCGACCGTGTACATCCACTCGACGAGCCGATCCGCGAGGGGGTCGCCTTCGGTGAGGCATTCACCGAGGCGTCGGAACTGGGTGGCGTCGGGTTTCCGGATGCCCATCATGAGACTGAAGAGCCTGATCCCGGGCGGGACGTCGCACGGCTCGGACGGATGACGTGCGGGAATCGCAGACGCCAACGGAACACCCCCTCGATCGACACCCATTTGGGCAACGCTTGTGTTCCAAAACATAGGGCGGCGGTAGAGTGCTGTCAATGGTGCGTGGACAGGCGGTGCGGGACTACGGCGGAGTGAGCGCGGACGATCGCCGCGCCGAGCGCCGCCGCAAGCTCCTCGACGCCGGCCGCCACGCCTGGGGCCGCGCGGGACTCGGCGAGGTGACCGTCCGGGGCGTGTGCGCAGCCGCGGGCCTGCAACCCCGCTACTTCTACGAGCAGTTCGCCAACCGCGACGCGCTGATCGTCGCCGTCGCCGACGAGGTCCGCGACAAACTGTTCACGACGCTCGTCGACTCCAGTCGCAGCGCGGACGGCGGCCTCGAGGACAAACTGCGCGCTGCCCTCACAGCCTTCCTCTGCGTGATCGCCGACGATCCGGACATCCACCACATCATGCGGACGGACCTCGCAGGCGTACCCGGGCTCGAGACCCGACGCGTCGACAGCCTCAACATGGTCGCGGAACTGATCGTCCGGTACGGCTCGGACGTTCCCGGGTTCGACCCCCGGCCCGGCATCGACCGACGGCAGGTCGCCCGCTTCGTCGCCGGAGGCGTCAACCACCTCATCGACAACTGGCTCGCGGACCAGGACGAGACCCCGCTGGAGCTCGCCGAGCAGTGCACCCGCCTCTGCATGACGTTCGGACAGGGCCACGAGGTCTCCTCGGACTGATCGAAAACCGTTGCTGCCCTTCGGCTGCGGCCAGCGGTCCCGAAGTCCTCCGTTCTCAGAGCTCCGACACCTGCACGATCGCCAGCCGATCCGACAGCGCCCCCGGATACGGCAGGATGCGTACCTTCGACGCCGTCCACCGGTCCTCCCCCGCCGACAGCCTGGCCACCACGTCGACCGGGGTCGGATCACCGGCATCGAACTTCTCCTGCGCCCGGTGCAACAGGCAGTGGTCGTCCGGGTGGATGACCTTGTTCCCGCCGGTCGCGTTCCGCCACCGCACCCACGGCGGCGCATCCGGCAACCACATCGCCGGGACCGCCGGACCCGTCATCACGATCGCCGTGTAGACGCCCACGGTCCGCATCGACTCCTGCATCCCGAGTTCCGCCGGCGTCGGCTTCCGCGGTGCCTCCGTGTCGGTGACGTCGTGCCACAGCAGGCGGATCCCGGTGTCGTCACCGTCGGTACGGCCACGACCCCAGCAGTGCCATCGCATGATTCGACCGTCCGCGTGCAGCACACTCATGTCCGCGTCCCACTGCCTGCCGTGCTCGGGTGCCAGGGCCAGCGCGAAGAGGGACTCGGACTCGTCGAACTTCACCGCCTTCGCGTAGTACTCCGCGACCGTCCGCTCGGGCACGTGATCGGCGGGCAGTACACCCGACATCATCGACGCCTCGAGGGTCTGCGCGATCACCAGGCGGTGCAACAGCCACGAGATGCCCGACGCGATCCGGGGCGCCGCGACCGGCGTGCCCTGCTCACCGATCCACAACTGAATCCCGTGCACGTCCCCCGACGGGCCGAGGACCGGGAAGGCCTCCAGCCGGAACCTCCCTTTCCTGCTGGACGCGAGCCGTACGGCACGGCGACGGGAGCGCTGCACCTCCGCGATCAGCGCGACGACGTCGGCGGTGAGGGCCGGGGCGAGCCGGGACAGCGACGACCACGCCTTGACCACTCCACCAGTGCTCACCACCGTCGGCGTGTCCCCCGCCAACGTCTCGATCAGATGCCACTCGTTCACGTTTCACCCCAAACCCGGCGCTCCCGCGAGGAACACCCACACCGCAGCCCGTCACAGCCGATCCATCCACGCAGACCTCGCGCAGCCGCGGAATCCTAGCCCCTGCGGCGGAGACGCAACTCGAATCCCTGCGGCTTCAGCGTGATGGCTTCCCGCACGTCCAGCTCGTATCCGGGATCGGGCTCCAACTCGTATCGACGCAGCAGGACCGCCAGCGCGAGCACCGCCTCGTGCAACGCGAACTGCCTGCCGATGCAGGACCGTGGCCCCGTCCCGAACGGCCGGTACGCGTGCGCCGGCCGCGCCCGCACCGCCTCCGGCAGGAACCTGTCCGGATCGAAGCGGTCCGGATCCGGTCCCCACACCGGATCGCGATGCAGCTGCGGCAACAGCACGAACACCCACGAGCCCTTCGGCATCCGGTATCGGCCGCCGAGCGTCGTGTCGTGGCGGACCTTCCTGAAGTAGCCCGGGGCGGCCGGCCACAACCGCAGCGTCTCGTCGACCACCCGCCGCAGATACCGCAGCTTGCCGACCTGCTCGAATGCGATCGGTCCGTCCCCCGGCACCACGCCGTCGATCTCTGCGCGCGCCGCCGCGGCCACCTCGGGGTGCCGCGCCAGGAAGTACAGCGCGAACGCGAGGGTGCCCGCCGTCGTCTCGTTGCCCGCGATGAGGAAGGTCACCACCTGGTTGCGGACGTTCACGGGATCGAGCAGCTCACCCGTCTCGGGGTCGGTCGAGTGCAACATCAGGTCCAGGAGGTCGCGATGCTCCACGTCGGGATCCTGCCGTCTCTGCGCGATCACGTCGTCGACCACCCGGTGCATCAACGCGATGTCCGCCCGGTGCTGCGCGTCCGCCTTGCGTCCCAGCACCGTCCGCAGGAGCGGCATGTCGTTCGACGTCCTGTTCACGTGCGCCAACACCCGTGACATCGCATCGACGAACGGGTCGTCGCCCGCCGCTCGAGCGAAGGATCCGAAGTCGTGACCGAACCCGGCCGACCCGATCACGTCGAGCGCGAGTCGCGTCGTGTCCGCCGCGACGTCGACCCGGGCGCCCTCCTCGGCCGCCGCATCCCACGACCCGGTCATCTGCTCGAGCATCCGCAGCATCGACCCGTGGTAGTTCCGCAGCGCGGCCTGGCTGAAACCCGGGTTCAGGATTCGCTGCGCCTTCGCCCAGTTCGGTTCGCTGTTGTACGCCGTGAACAGGCCGTCCGCCGCGACCGAGCGCAGCTTACGGATCGGTGCGCCCAGCGACTTCGCCCACGCCGCTTCGTCGTTCACCTCGGCCACCAGGTCGACACCCGACACCACCACCAGCCGCGTCGACACGATCTTCCGCTCGAAGATCGGGCCGAGGTCGGCGGCCATCCTCATTTCCTTCTGCACCGGTTTCGCCGGATCCACGCTCAGCAGATCCCCCAGCAGCGGCAGCCGAAACCGAGGAGTCGGGACCGGCTCACCGCGCCCCGACAGGATGGCGACGCCGGTGGTCGCACCGGTGTCGGGCGAACTCACGGCGGCGTGCGGGCACTTCTCGGCGGACATCGTCCGAGTCTGCACGACCACCCCGCCCCGCAACCCCCGAGTGCCGCGACGTCCCAGCACGTGGATCCGGGCTCTCGAACGAGCCCGGCGCCGCCGCATGCCCACCCCTGCGGGGCATGCGGCGGCAGGGCTGCACCGCGCCGCTCATCGCGATGCCGACTTCGTGTGCCGATGCCGGAGGACCGACACCGGTCACGGATGGTGGGCGCTGCCGCGCTCGGAATTGCGCGCAACCCTGACCTGGCGAAATACCCGCAATGCCAAGGGATCCCTCCTCCCGGGGGGCGGTGCGGACACGTCGGTGGACAGACGTGTTCCGTGCGTTGACTGCCACATCCGAAGCCGACGTCGACAGGCCTCGGGTAACTCCCGGGTAGGAGCGCGATCGGGACTGTATGCGGCGGCGTGACCTGTTGCAACCGCTGGAAGGCGGGTCCCGCTCGCATTCCCACCGTTGGTTGGCGTCGCGGCCGCCGATCCGACAGATTGAATTCACAATCAATTCATGGCCGCGCCTCGATCGACTCCGGCATTTCCCGAAGCGAGAATTTCGTTAGCCGTCCAATGCACAATGCCGTTGTCACAGCACGCGGTTAAACACCAAGCGGCCCTGCTCAATCGAGCGGGCCGGCACGTGGGACCGAGTGACACGGTCGAATTCGAACAGGCTATATTCCCCCGATGCTGAAAAAGCGCCTCGGTATCCGAGCCCGGGTTCTGGCAATCGCATTGATTCCGAGCCTGGCGTTGCTCGGTATCGGTGTCGGCACCGCGGGGTATCTGATTCGTGAGGGCCGTCAGGCCGAACAGTGGGCCGACGCGAACCTGGAAGCCGTCGGCCACGCCGGTGCCGTGGTCGCCGGTGTCGAACAGGAGCGGATGCTGTCGCTGTGGCAGCTCGCCGGTGAGCGGGTCGATCCCGCCGCGCTCGCCGCCGCGCGCAACAACCTCGACACCGCGTTCGCGGAACTGGCCCCCTACTCCGCGAGGATGCAGGACGTGTCACAGGGCGCCATGGGCGCCGACACGGGTGGCTTCGAGACCCTGCTCGGCAGCCTGCCCCAGATCCGCGGTCAGATCGATGCGGGACGAATGCCGCTCCAGGACACGTACGGCCTGTTCAACGCCATTCTCGACGCAGTCGCGCTCGGCACGAACCTGGTCACGTCCAACGCGCCCGACGCGGAGACCTCCGTCGCACTGATCAACGGCGTCCGTGTCCTCCACGCGATGGAGGGAATCTCGCGGTCGTCGGCGCTCACCGCCGCCGAGACCGAAGGGAAGCTCGCAGGCGGTCCGCTCCGTGACGAGTATCGAAACCTGGTCGGCTCCTACCGAACCGCACTGCCCCAGCTCGCCGCCGACCTGGGCACCGACCCGGCCGCCGAGAAGATCAAGGCAGTACTGGCGTCGCCCGCATGGCAGCAGGTGGCGGCGATGGAGGACTACCTCATCAACCCGCCCGAGGCCGACCGCGACGGCGACGTCCCGCCCGCACCGATGACCTTCGCCGAGTGGACTGCGGCACAGGACCAGCTCTACACGGGCGTGATCGACGCCTGGAGGGACCTGAACGACCGCGCCAACGAGATCGCCGCGGAGGGAGGTCAGCGCACCGCGTGGAACTCGGCGTGGGTGGCAGGCGTCGTGTTCGTACTGGCCCTCTTCGCCTTCCTGCTGTCACTGTGGCTGGCCAATCGACTGATCGGCCGACTCAAGCGCCTGCGCAAGGAAACCCTCGACCTCGCCGAGGTCGAACTGCCCGAAACCATGCGCAAGCTCGCCGCCGGTGAGGAGTTCGACCCCAAGGCCGCGCACCTGGACTTCGGCACCGACGAGATCGGCTCCGTGGCAAAGGCCTTCAACAGCGCACACGAGGCAGCGGTCACCGCCGCGGTCACCGAGGCCCGCACGCGTGAGGGAGTTCGCGCGGTGTTCCTCAACATCGCCCACCGAAGCCAGATGGTCGTGCACCGGCAACTCGAGGTCCTCGACGAGGCCGAACAGCGTCAGGAGGATCCCGCCATGTTGGAGACGTTCTTCCGACTGGACCACCTCGCCACCCGCGAACGCCGCAACGCCGAGAACCTCATCATCCTCGGTGGCGGCGAGCCCGGGCGCCAGTGGCGGACCCCGGTCCCGATGGTCGACCTGGTGCGCAGCGCGATCGGTGAGAGCCTCGAGTACACCCGCGTGTACACCCGCCGCATGCCCCAGGTGTTCATCGTCGGCAACGTGGTCGCCGACCTCATCCACCTCCTCGCCGAACTGGTCGACAACGCGACCGCCTTCTCCCCGCCCGATTCTCGCGTGGAGGTGACGGGCAACGTGGTCGGCAAGGGCGTCGCGATCGAGATCACCGACCAGGGCATCGGAATGTCCGCCGAGGAACTCGACCGCGTCAACGAGATGCTGCGCACTCCCCCGGACTTCGCCGTCGAAACACTCTCGGCCACGTCACGCCTGGGTCTGTTCATCGTGTCGCAGCTGGCCGCGCGGCACGAGATCCGCATTCAGCTCTCCGAATCCGAGTACGGCGGTATCCGCGCCATCGTGCTGCTGCCGCACTCGGTCGTCGCAGGCGATGCGGCCCCCACGGCAGGACACATGCCGAATCGACCCGCCGGACGCCTGCCCGCGAGCCCGACGGCCGGCGCACGGCCGGCGCTCACCTCTCCCGAGCCCGCCTCGCCGTCCGGTGGTACCGCGATCCTGACACCGGCGGATCCCGAACCTCCCACCGTGAGGCGGGTCGCGGCACCGCAGCAGTCGACGGGCAAGTGGTTCGAGAGCACCCCCCGCACCGACCCGGCCCCGACAGTCACGTCGTACGAGCCGGTAGCGCCCGCGGTCGAGCCCGAGTCTCCTGCTCCACGTCCGGCGACTGGCGCCGACGGCGCCACGCGCCCGAGCCTGCCGCGTCGTCGCAGGCAAGCCAACCTGGCGCCGGAACTGGCCGAGGACCGGCCTGTCGAAACGGAACCGCAGCAGGCACCTCGGACTGCCGAGCAGGCACGGGATCTCATGTCCGCCATCGCATACGGCACACAGCAGGGTCGAAAGTCCGAGAACCCGGACGGGTTCACATCCAGGGACGAGACGGAAGGTGAAGAAGGGTGAAGGTGACGACTCCCAACTCAGGCGAGCTCAACTGGCTTCTCGACGATCTGGTCAATCGTCTCGCCGGGGTGCGTTACGCGGTCGTGCTGTCGACCGACGGACTGCTGCTGGGCCGATCGACGACGATGAGCCGCGAGGACGCCGAGCACTTCGGCGCCATGTCCGCGACCCTGTACGGCCTGGCACGCAGCGCGGGCGCCCGATTCGAGGGCGGCGGCGTTCGCCAGGCCGTCATCGAACTCGAGAACGCGGTGCTGTTCGTGACGGCGGCCGGAAACAACGCGTGTATCGCGTTGCAGGCGAGCGCCACAGCGAATCTGGGGATGGTCGCGTACGAGATGAACCTGACCGTGCAGCGCATCGGCAGCCATCTGTCCACCGATCCTCGCGCCAGCGTCGCCGAGCACGGAGCGTAGGTTCCGTGACAGACATGGGCCAACCGCTGTTCGACGATGCAGCCGGTCCCCTGGTCCGCCCGTACGCCGTGACGCGGGGCCGCACCATGGGCGCTGGGCACGAGCTCGACATGCTCACCCTCGTGGTGACCGTGACACCCGGCCCTCGGCTGCGGTACCTCGAACCGGAGTACTCCGAGATCGTCCGTCTGTGCCGCGACGCGCAGTCGGTGGCCGAGGTGTCGGCGCACCTGAATCTGCCACTGGCGGTGACCAAGATCCTGGTCGGTGACCTCATCACCGAGGGGCTGCTGAACTTCCGGTCGCCCGCCACCAGTGACTTCGACAACGGCATCGCCGTGTCCGACGATCTGAACATCCTGCAAGCAGTACTCGCCGGAATCCGAAAGCTGTAGATCACTATGCATGACGATGCGTCCTCCACCGACCTGGCTGCGTCGGTCAAGATCCTCGTAGCCGGCGGCTTCGGGGTCGGCAAGACCACGATGGTGTCCTCGGTCAGCGAGATCACGCCGCTGCGGACCGAGGAAATGATCACCGAATTGTCCACCGGCATCGACGATCTGTCGGGTGTCGAGGGCAAGACCACGACCACGGTGGCCCTGGACTTCGGCCGCATCACCCTCGACCCGAGCCTCGTCCTGTACCTGTTCGGCACGCCGGGGCAGGACCGATTCTGGTTCCTGTGGGACGAACTCGTGCGCGGCGCCCTCGGCGCGGTCGTCCTCGCCGACACCCGCCGGCTGGACAACTCGTTCGCCGCCATCGACTTCTTCGAACGACGTGGGGTCGCGTTCACGGTCGCGGTGAACTGCTTCGAGGACGCCCAGAACTACACCATCGACGAAGTGCGCGACGCCCTCGACCTCGACGCGCGAACCCCGATCGTGCTGTGCGACGCGCGGGATCGCGAGTCGTGCAAGGCCGTCCTGATCACGCTCGTCGAGCACCTCATCACGCAGGCACGTACCTCGGTGGCCTGAGCGACATCGGAGATGAACAGCAGGGACGTTCCGAACCATCTCGTCGAGGTCGACTGGTCGACGCTGGAGCACGCGTACGGCGATGCCGGTGACGTGCCCGGCTGGATCGAGCGGCTGACCGACGCGGAGACCGTCGAGGAGTCCCTGCACCAACTGTGGGCGGCGGTGTTGCATCAGGGGACTCTCTACGACTCGACACCGCCCGCGATGACGTCGATCGCATCGCTGCTCGGCGCAGGGGAGTCCGCGGATGCGGAGAACACAGCATGGCTGCTGTTGATGTTCGCCGATGTCGTGAACGAGTACGAACAGGTCGAGCTGGTCGACGACGACACGGCCGCCGTCGTCCGATCGGCCCGAGAGTCGTTGCCCCGGATCGCGGCGCACGTGCGATCACTGATCTCCGGCGACGGGCCGGAGGCCGCGGCGGCGGCGCTGCTGCAGGCCACGGCGCGCCCGGCCGACTCCGCAGCCGTCGGGACCCTCACGGCACGGGCGGGCGCCCGCCCGGCGGGACAGGTCGAACAGGCCTGTGTCGCCGCGCTCACGACGCTCGGTGTCGACGTCCCGGCCGCTCTCGCCGACGGTGATCCGGGCCTCGCGATGGCGGCGACGCTCGCGCGGATCGCGGCCGGAGGCACCGACACCGCCGACCTCGACGCACTGACGGCGGGCTGGGAGCTTGCTGTCGAGGTGGCGCCACTCATCGCGTTCGGTGTCGCCAACCTGCCGGAGTGGTTGAGCGACGCCAACCCGGAGGCGGCCGCTCACGTGCTGGCGGCGCTGCCCGCACCGGATGAGGCGACAATCGCGGGCCTCGTCGACGTCGTTCTCTCTTCGCGGGGCAGCGCTCCTGCCGCGATCCGCCGGTTGCTCGCACTCGCCGCGCTGCCCGAGGCCGAGCCGGAGGTGATGATCGCAGCTCTCCGGCAGTGCCCGGCCACCCCCGAGTTGCGCGATGCGCTGGTCGCTCTCGCCGAGAAGGTCACTGCCGGTGCCACATCCGCGGTCGGGTCGAGCACGTTCGACACCGACGCCCGGGCCGATGCCGGATTCGCCCTGCTGCAGGCGGGAGACGGCCGGTGGACCCGTCCGATGGCCCAGGCGCTCCTCTCGAACCCCGCCGCACGCGGCCTCATGGTGTCCACATCGGCATCGGGACGTTCCGCGCTCGGCTATGCGCTCCTGCGTGAGCACGCCCCGTCCGCGACCATGCTCGTCGCGGGTATCCGGCAGGCGCTCCGACAGGATCCACCGGCCGATCCGTCCCGCGACGGCGCCGGACACCTCGTGGAGTTGCTCGCCTCCTGGCCGGCCGACGCAACTGCTTCCGCGTTGCCCGAGATCCGGGATCTGCTCGCCGCCGAGCCGAAGCAGGCCGCTGCTGCACTAGCCGCGTGGCACGACACCACCAGCATCGACCGAATCCGCGAGGTGAGCGCCTGCGATGTGAGTGTGCTGCTCGCTCTCGCACGCTTGACGAATGACCCGGACGACTTCCACCGTGTCCTCGGCGCCGACCTCCAGTACCGGGAGTCGGACGTGTTGGCGCACTGGGCCGACCGCACCGATCCGCGCTTCCTCGACTGGTGCCTCAGTCTCGTGGGCACGGAACCCGCGACGGCCGACTATCAGAGGGAAGATCAGGTCACCGCACTACGCATCCTCGCCGCCGCCGATTCGCGTCAGGCGGAGTCCGGCTGGACCGTATTGCGCGCCGCCATCGACGCCGGTCGCGGCCCCGTCGCGGAGGCCATCGGGCTCGCGCTCGAGTGGCGCGCACAGCAGTTGCTGCCACCCCACGTGTGCACCGACCTCGAGTCGCTGCTCACCGATCTCGTCCTCACCGACCGCAGGGACTACAACGGCCCGATGGCCAAGACGAGCGCCGTCGCCGCGATCGCCCTCCTCGACATCGGGCTGGCCCTGCCCGGTACTCCAGCACGAATCGTGAAGGTCGTCACCCGTGCCGTGACCGACCGGCACGCTCGCGCCCAGGGCCTCGCGCTAGCCGAACGGCTGACGGCGGCAACGGAACCGGTTCGCAACGCGGTCGCAGCGGCGCTCCGGTCACTCGTCGACCGCGACGAACGCTTCGACTGCAGCGGCGACGTCGCGGTCGAGGACGAACGCTCTCTTGCGCGCTTGCGCCCGATCCTCGACAAGCTGGAGACCGCGTAACGCGTCTCCCGCGCGAAGGATCCCGGCTCAGCTGTCCCGGTGCAGATTCCTGGTGCCCTGCCAGATGATGCCGGTCCCCATCATTGCGATGGCCACCATCATCACGGTCGACACCGGTCCACTGATCGGAAAGATCAATCCGAGAAGTGCGCCGACGAGCAGGACGATCTCGAACCCCTTGTCATGAACACGATTCCGCGTCGGGCTTTGCGACCGACGCGAGCGACCGTACGAGTGTCGACCTGCCGATGTTGCGTCACCGTGTGAGCTGAGCGGTGATCTGGTCGGCCCGGTCGGTCTGACCGCTCGCACGTAGGAGCTCGATGAGTTCTCCCGCGACCTCGGCGCGTCCGGCGGCGTGGCCCGATGCGGTGAATCCCTCGAACGCCGACTCCAGCGCCCAGAGCGCGGCATCGGTCACGCCCACTGCACGTTGCACCCTCCCCGCGAGCCAGAAGGCGTGCGCGGCATCGACGACGAGGCCGAGCCGGGCGAACTCCTCGCCCGCCCGCAGGGCTTCGTCAGCGGGATTCACTGCTTCGAGGTCGGCAGGAATCTGCGACGTCGGAGCGCCCGCGAGTGTGCGGGCGAGCGTGTCACGCACCGTGGCGACCGTCCGCCCGTGTTCTGCGCGGCGACGCTCGGCGAGGTCCTCGGTGAGATCGGTGGTGTCGAGCGGCCGTTCGATGCGTGCCAGCGACGCGGCCAGCGTCGGGAGCAGTTCACCGATGGCATCCATCCGTACGGCGAGCGGCGCCCAGGCGGTGAGGACGGCAGCGACGATGTCGTCGGGTGCTCCGCCGGCGACGAGTCGAGGAACCGCCGCGCCGAACATCTCGTGTGCGGCGTCCTCGTCGCCTGTTTCCGCCGCACACTGGGCGGCTTCGGCGTAGGCGAGGCCGGCGCGGTCGAGGAGTCCGTCGGCCTCGAATCGTACTGCGGCCGCATTATATTCGGCACGCGCAGCCTGGTGGTCCCGTCGCGAGGCGAGCGTCTCGGCGCGCGCGAATCGGTCGTCACCCGAGTCGTCCGCACCCGCGTCGGCAGCGGCAGAAACGACACCCGATGGCGCCGCGGAGGCGGCGGTCGTTCCCGTGCTCTCGAAGTCGAGCGGACGATCCGTGCGCGTCGCGGTGAGAGCCCGAGCGATCAGATGGGTGAAGTAGCGGTTTCCGTTGCGAGTGTCGAACCGCGCGGCGAGCTCGTCGGCCTGCGCGCGCACCCACGCGTGGAGTGCGGCCACGGTGCGGCGCTCCGGTTCACGCAAGCCGGTGACGGTGTCGGCGTGGTCGAGATTGGCCGAGAGCCCCGCCAGCACCCCGACCAGGAAGTAGAGACGCTTCAGCGGCGTCGGAGCGTGGTCGAGCAGCACGACGTCGTCGTTGCGCAAGACGCGCAACGCTCGTTCGAGATGTCCACCGCGGGCGAGCATCTCGAAAGCCTGGCCACGCGACGGCGCGAGTTCCCGGTTGCTGGTGTCGAGTGAGGCGAGTGCCCGGCGGTGCTGGTCCAGCGCGAGCTCCGGATCGCCGGCGAGCAACGCCGAGAGGGCGACGGCGTGGTGGGTGATGGTCGGCTCGAGGTTGCAGCTGTCGTCCTGCGTCAGGCCGAGCGCGACGGCCTCGGCGTGACGTCCGGTCTCGGCGAAGTAGAGGACCTGCTGGCCGATGGTGCACGCGCGGCAGTCGTCGAACTCGTCGCGCGCTTGTGCGATCCACGCGAGTCGCGTGTCCTCGGCATCCGGGCGGCCGGTGTGCCAGTCCCAGCGGAATCGGCTCATCCGCACCGCGGACAGGCCGTGCCCGACGAGCCGGTACCGGCGCTCCATGTCCTCCAGGAACGCCGCACCCTGTTCCGCCGTGATCTGGGGGTAGTGCGGAAGGTCGGAGGCAACCCATTTGAACTCCCAGAACAGGTTGTGCTCGTCCTGGTCGTCGAACAGTTCGGGGCTTTCGTCCCAGAGGCGCAGCGCGCGCGCGAACACGACGAACGACTTCGCGCCCTCGCCGGCGTAGGTGTACGCCTCGACCAGGTCGAGCAGCGCTTCCGCGAGCAGGTCGCGAGGTCCCTCCGCCTCGACTCTGCGTGTCACGGCCTCGGCAGCGGCGATACGAGCGACCCCGTAGGGCATCCGTCGGATGTCACCGAGTTCGAGAGCGGCAGTGGTGGTCACGGGGTGTCTTCCTGTCGAGAGTGGTCGGATTCGAGTGCAGGTGCCCGAAGTGAGGCGTCGAGCAGGACGCCGAGCGATTCGGAGAGCGCGGCAGACTCGGCGGACCGGAGCCCGTCGCCTGCGAGCATGACGGCGGAGAGGTACAGCGACCGCAGGCCAGCCGCGAAGACGTCCCCGTGCGGGGCGCCGAGGAGCCGGCGGGCGACAGCGGCGTCGTCGTTGAGGACGAGCGTACGAGTGCGCGCCGGAGCGTCTTCCGCGAAAGAGTCGAGCAGCCCACCCCAGAGGTCGGGTGAGGCCGCGCGCTCCCGGTCACGGTCGCGCCGGTGCTCGGACTCCGAGTCACGCAGCAGGACCGCGGGCACAGTGTTCGGCGAGAAGGTACGCACGACCACGTCACAGTCGTCCTCCGCGAGCAGATCGCGTGCGTGCGCGACCGCCGACGCGAGTTCCATCTCCCGCGCGACACCCGGCACCCCGAGCACCTGCACGAGGTCGGAACTCTGCAACTCCCGGGTTCGCCAGCCACGACGCTGGGCGAGGCGGTCCATGATGTCGGCGTCGTAGACGTAGCCTGCGTTCACGACCACCAGGCCCTGTGCTCGTGCGACGGCCGCGATCCGTCGGTACGCCTCGGTGGTTGTCGTGTAGACGATCTCGCCGTTTCGGGCTGCCTCGGCCAGGGTCATGGGCTGGTCCGTCGTCTCGAACGGCAGCACCCTCGCCACCAGGTCGAGCACGTCGTTGTCGGTGAGCGCGAGTGCGCGCAGCGCGAGGTGATGGATGTCGAGCACGGACCGGCCGAGTGCACTCGGTTCGCTCAGCGTGTCGACCGCCCACCGCTTGATCTGCTCGCCGAGCGCGTCGCGCACCCCGAGCAGTGCGTCGTCGTCATGGATCTGTTCGCGTGACGCCGTCGGCGAGAGGGTGCTCGTGTCGAGCACCGCTCGGGTGAAGAACGCCCACTCCGGCAGCACATTGTCGACACGCGGCCCGAGCAGCATCCGCTTGGTGTAGACGCGGTGCTGACCCGAACCGGGCGAGACAGCCTGCGGCAGAACGAACGCGACCCCGGACACCCCGGCCACGGGAAGGTCGAGATCGATGTGGGTGAGCGGAGTGAACCCGAACGTCCGCTCGCAGTATTCGGCGAGTGCCCTGTCACGTGCAGTGCGTGTCGGATGCGCTGTCCGCCAAAGCAGTTCGGGTTGGGTGATGCGCCGCCACATCGGCGACGAGCCGGCGACCGGTACTCGTACGGCGACGTCGAAGGGGAGCAGCGATCCGTACTCCTGGGCGAGCGAGAGCACGGTGTCGGTCGCGAGCCAGTGCTCGGTGTCACGGCGAGCCGTCAACGACACCGACGTGCCCACCGGCGCGTCGGAATCGGCGTCCTCGCTCACCTCGAAGGTGCCGTCCGCGCATCCGATCCAGTGGATCGCCGGTGCATCGTGCCGCGCGCTCCGCGACCGCACCTCGATGCGGTCGGCAACCATGAACGCCGCGAGCAGGCCGATTCCGAACTGTCCGATGAACTCGGTTCGCCCGAGTCCGAGCATCGGATCTCGCTTCGAGGACCGTCCGATGGTTGCGAGCAGTTCCGCGGCTTCGTCGGCGGTGAGGCCGATGCCCGTGTCCGTGACCTCGAGCGTCGGGCGCCCGCTCGCGTCGGTGTCCGTGCTCAGCCGGATCCGTGCCTCCGCCGTGGGGTCGAGCTCGCGCCGCGCGGTAACGGCGTCCGCCGCGTTCTGGACGAGCTCACGCAGGAACACCTGCGGACCGGAGTAGAGATGCCGGGAGAGCAGGTCGACCATGCCGGTGAGGTCGACTTGGAAACGATCGGACACGAGGCTCCTGGGTTGTCGAGACGGACGCTACGAGCGGGGCGGGCGCCGCTACTCCTCGGGCTTGTACTGCTCCCACACCTCCGGGAACGTCTCGTTCACATGCTCGAAGAACGTCATGCTCGTGTTGATAGCGCACACGAGATGCTGTCGGAGCTGGTCGTCGGTCAATCCATGCTCGTAGTCGACGTTGAGTTCGGCGTTGACACGGACCTTGCCGTCACCGTCACGCTCGAGATAGGTCTTCGGCCACAGGTTCTCGGAGTTCCACGCGTTGCAGAACTCGAGCGCACGGACGTACTCGGATTCGTCGAGCTTGCCCCGCCAGAAGCCGCGCACACACAGCAGTTCGCCGCTGCCGCCGTTGACGAAGAAGAAGAACGACCCGTACTCCCAGGTGCCGAAGATGTCACCGTCGGAGTCGACACCGTACGTCCAGTCGGACAGCTCCAGCGCTGCCTTGATCCGGTCCTGGGACAATGGGGCGAGGACGCTCCCGAGACCTGGTACCGCGTCCTTCGTGAAAAACCCCATCGTGTGCCCTTCCGGTCGGTGAGTGTGAATCGCACCAACAGTTGTAGCGGGGGCCACCGACACGATCACATCCGGCCTCGTGTAGTCACGCTCCCCACCGTTACTGTGTGGCCGGCCCACGGGACACACCGTCCGCGTGAAGTCTCGTCGCTGGCGTCAACAGTTCACCGCACGTAGGGAATGCGACGGGGGATGCCCGCTACCGTCATCCCGTTCCCCGATGGCGACCCTCACACATCCGGCCGCATTATGCTGTCCGCTACCGCACCGACCGTCTCCTCGAGCAGCGAAACCCACCGTTGCTCGTCGGCCGAGCCGGTGCCGACAATGCCGAGCGCAGCGGACATCCGACCCGACGGTCCCCGGATCCCGGCGGCGGCGCCGTAGCGACCGTACCGGTACTCCTCACGTTCCCTCGCGATGCCGGTGCGTCGAACCCGAGCGAGGTCGGCGGGCAGGGCGGCGGCGTCGAGCGTGTAGCGGGTGAAGCGCTCGGTGATCGAGTCCGGCGGGTCGCCCGCGGCAAGAAACACCTTGCCGACCGCGGTGGCGTGCAGCGGGAACCGGTCGCCGATCTCGACGGGAGCACCGCCCTGCCGCGGTCCGTGGGCCCGGTCGACGATCACGACGACGCCGCCGATCACCGCACCGAGGACTACCGTTCGTCCGCTGGCCGCAGCCAGACTCCTGACGTGCCACGTGGTTTCCCGCTGGATCCGCTGGACGCACGGCGCGTGAGAACCGAGCGACCACATTCGCATCCCGACGCGGTACCGGCCGTCCACGAGACGGTCGAGGGCGCCCCAGTCGACGAGCTCGCGGACCATGCGCAGCGTCGTCGCCGGCGACAGGGTGCACCGCGCCGCGATCTCGTGGAGGCGCAGCGGCTCGGTCGTGCCCTCGAAGGCCTCGAGGACGCTGAACAGACGGCGGGCCACACCCGTTCTGGTCGGAGCGGTCATGCGTGTACCTCCGTGACGTGGACAACTCGATTTCAACCACTGAAATCCGAAAGTAGCCCCGCATGCTGCGGTCGCGAAGAGTTCGGCGCACCCGATTTCCGTCCACCATCAGAGAGCCCGAATCATGTCTGTTCCACGAAACGTGCGCGCTACCGGTGCAGCCCTCGCGGTGGGTGTTGCCGCGACCGGCGTCGTCGCCTGCTCCGACCAGCCACCACGTGCCGAGGTACTCCGGATCGCGTTGTCCGCGGATCCGCAGTGCCTCGATCCCCACCAGGCACCACACACGGAATCCCTGCACGTGGGACGACAGTTGGTCGCCAATCTCACCGACCAGGACCCGACGACCGGCGAGATCCTGCCGTGGATCGCCACCGACTGGACGGTGTCCGAGGACGCCACCCGATACCGGTTCACGCTGCGGGAGGACGTCACTTTCGACGACGGCACCCCCGTCGACGCGGCCGCGGTCGCGTCGAATTTCGAGGACCTACGGGCACTCGGGGCGAAGTCACCGTTCGGGCGCTCGTACACCAAAGGGCTGCGCGACATCGCGACCCCGGATTCGCGCACGGTCGAGTTCACGTTCGACGCGCCGAGTGCCCAGTTCCTGCAGGCCACCTCGATGGTCACCACTGGTCTACTGGCACCGGCGACCCTCGCCGCAACCCCGGAGGAGCGGTGCACCGGAGGGCTGATCGGGTCGGGCCCCTTCGTCCTGGACACGCACAGCCCGAATGCCTCCACGACACTGTCCGCCCGCACCGACTACGCGTGGCCCGGCGCGACCGCGACGCACAGTGGTGCCGCGGCGGTCGACGGTCTCGAATTCGTGGTGATGACCGAATCAGGCATCCGATCGGGCGCTCTGCAGACCGGGCAGATCGACGTCGACACGGACGTGCAGGCCCAGGACGAGGCGGCGCTGTCCGGTGCGGGTGTCCCGGTGACGGCGCGCGCACGACCCGGCGTGGGCTACACCCTGCTCGCCAACGAGCAGAGTCCGGCGCTGTCCGACCCGGCCGTGCGACGTGCCCTGGTGCACGCGGTCGACCGACCGGAACTGGCCGCGGTGCTGTCGCCGCACGAGACCTACGCGACCAGCGTGCTGTCCGCCGTGACACCGGGGTACACCGACCTCTCGAGTGAGCTGACCCATGATCCGGATCGCGCGGCCGCGGAACTCGACGCCGCAGGATGGTTGCCGGGGCCGGGCAGGGTGCGGGTCAAGGACGGTAGGCCGCTGACCCTGCGCCTGGTGTTCGCGGCCACCGACACGCGATCACCGGTGTACGAGGTGGTCCAGCAGCAGTGGGCGCGCCTCGGTGTCGATTTGCAGCTGATACCGCTCGACGCGGGCGCGAACTCCGAGGCACAGAAGAACGGCGACTACGACTTCGTGTGCTGGGCGGTGACGCGACCGGACCCGGTGGTTCTCGACACGCTGTTCTCCGTGACGAGTGCGAGCAATCCCAATCGGCGGACCGAACCCGGAAACATTGACGTCCTGCTGACCGAACTGGGCCGCACCACAGAACCTGCTGCGCGGCAACAGCTCGCCGACCAGGTGGCCCGCGAGGCGATCGGTCAGGGCCACGCGATACCGCTGTTCGAGCAGTCCGCCGTCGTCGGCGCAGCCGCAGCGGTGAACGGCGTCACGTTCGACGCGTCGAGCCGCCCCCTCTTCTACGGAGCGAGGTTCGAATCGTGACCGGCTGGAACAACTGGCGCGCCGGCTCGACCGCCACCGCGGCCGAGTTCGTGACGGCTGCGAACTCACTGCTCGACGCGATACTGGCCGACGTGCCGGGTGAGCGGACGCGCGGCGAACTCCTCACCGGACTCGCCGCGTCGCTGGCCACGTCCGGGCGCGAGGCGGTCGTCGCGGTCGAACACTTCGAGTCCACGGGGGATGACCGTCGACGCGAGATCGCCGTCCAGGCCCGGGTGATCGGAACGGGCATTGCGGAACTCGCGTCCGCGACCGCCGACCGTGGCGCGGCTGTCAGGGTGCGTAGCAACTGCGAGGGCCACGTGTGGACGCCGGAAGTCGCGGCGCTGCTGACGGGTTCACCGAACGCGCTCGTCGTGATGCAGCAGTACAACGAGTGGCTGCATCAGCTGGTGGTGCTCCGCGACGCGCTGCTGCCGTTCCGCAACTGGGAGGAGGTGCGTCTGCTGGTGGACGAACGCGGGCTACGTCGAGTCGAGGACGCGCGCCGCAGTTTTCTCGCGGATCTGCTCACCCGGTCACCCCGCCACGACGCCGTGGTGCGGCTCGCCGCCGTCGCCGTATCAGATCTGCAGATTCCGGAGCGCGCCTATGGTTTCCGCGTCGAGTCCGGAGTGGTACTGCCGTCAGTGGTGTCGGGATCCTCGTTGCTGACCTCACCGGGCAGCCTGCTCGACTGGTCCGGAACGGGCGGCCGACCCACCGCGTTCGTGCCCACAGTCGACGACTACCTGTCGGTGCCCACGACGACCCCGACACGGGCCGGTCGCCGCCATGATCCGGAATACGCACTTGCCGAATCGAACTACAGCACTGGTAAGACGCTGCTGACGCTACAGTCGGCCGACGGCCCGGACGTCGACCTCGGGCAGGCCCTGCGCGGGCACCGGTACGCCTACCGGGCCGTCGGCGGCGACAAGCAACCACCCGACGACGACGTCCCCCGCTATGAGCCCGCGGATGTACTGGCCGCCGACGGTCTCGTCGACTTCCCGCCCGGCACCCACCTGATCGCCGGCGCCGCGAACGCCCTGACCACCCTCGCGACATTGGGAAAGGTGCTGCCACACAACATAGTCCTGTGGGACGTCCAGGACTGGTCGACGGCCGCAAGCACCGGTAAAGCTGGCCCACCCCGGGTGGTGCTATCGGTGTGAGGCACCGGGAGAGGACGGCGTGGAATTGCTGGCTATCGAGATGCAGCGCAGTTCAGTAAAGACGCCTCGCGACGTTGCCCTACCTCCGGCGAGATGCCGAGTTCGTCAACCGCCGCCCTTCTTCCAAACTCAATGTTCGGACGAACACACTCGGTTGACGTGCCACGACCACCTCCCTTCCCGACCTGGGAGACAGTCTGCAGTTCACCTCACCTCACCCACAACCCGGGATTACCCGGCCGGGACTGCCCCCGGTTCATTTGACACGGGGCAGTCCCGCCAACGATCCGCGACGAGCCACTAGTTGCGCACGGCTCCATCAATTGCTCGATCAACTCCGTAGACGCCGAGTTCGAGAAGGCGGTCAAGGATGTCGAGTAGCGCCGTGATGCGCCGTCGGTCGCGAGACTGTGCCAACCCGCGGACGACCAGATCCGAGATGTAATGAGCTTCCCCGGCAGCACCCGTCCTGATGTCGGCCACGTCTTCACCATGGATGTCGAGAAAGCTGTGCGCGGCAAGGTCGACGAGATCGTCGACCTTGTCCGGCGCTTCCTGCAGCGTGATTAGCAGTTGCGGGATCGCGTGCACGTAGCTTGGTGACGCGATCAAGTCAGCGAGTAAATCGGCGTAAGGACGCAGGCCGTTCCCACGTAGGTGACCAGCCAGGGTGCCAACCTTTTTCCGAACCTCATCATCCTCGTCATCCATCAGGCGGCGCAGAGTGGACAGCACGAGTTCTGAATCGGCGGATCGATCAACCTTCGCAACGCAGACCTCCGCCAGGCCGCCTCGAACTTCCACATCGCTGGCCAGGGCTCGCTCGATTAGCGCTGGACGCCCCCATTGCAGCGCAGCGAATGCCGCCACGCAACCCCCTGCCCTCCGAACCTCGGCATCCGTTGAGCTGAGCATGCGATCGATGACCGGATCGACCATTTCTGGATTGGCGTTGCCGATGTAGATCATCAGGTCGTCCAACTTGTCCGAGGCGAGTAGGAGATCGTCGGCGTCGATAAGACGTTCGAAGGCTGCATAGGCCGTTGGCCGTGCATACCGTAGGCAGGCCGCGATGGTATGCGCGACACAAGCGCGGACACTCAGTACTGGATCGCACGCCAGCTCGGCAAGGTGCGGGGCTACGAGTTCGGTGCGCGTGCCATCAGAGTCGTGGACCAAGAGGTCGCCGAGCGCCTCGGCCAACGCGCCTCGCGCGGTGTTGAATCCGTTTTGGAACAAGTCACGTCCGGGTTGGTGGTTGTCTCGGCGCACGAAGACAGGCGAGTTGTCGACAGGGTGAGGAGCATGCAGTGCCCGGTCGAGAACCATCTCAACGATGTCCAAAGGCACCTCGTCATAGGCGTGACGGACTGCCCAGCCAAGCCAGCGATCGCAGCTGTCGAGGCCGAGACTCATGATATGGCGGATCGCGTCGAAGACGGCTTGCTGTGCTTCCGGGGGAACAGATGCTCCTCCGAAGCCCCGTAGGATCGCAGCGGGATAGGCCGCATTGGTCTCGGTCGTCAACTGCATCGCCAATCCAGCGAATCGACGAGGATCCTCAGCCGTGCGCGCCTCCAGCTGCTCCGCCAACTCGCGAGCGCCGCCTACCTCGCTGCCGAAGTCGCGGGCGTCGTTGTCGTGCTTTGTCATGGCTTGGAGCCACTGCGCGTTGCTCATCTTGCCTGTGGCTGGGCCAACAATCGGGGACCCGACCGTGTAGGTGATGATTCCGGTCGGTGGCTCGGGCAAATCGCGGTCGAACTTGCGCTGGTACTCCTGTAGCCGGCGGAGTCCCACCGGTGATAACCGCCTGCGGTCGAGCGCTGAAAGGAACGTGAAGGCGGTGTAGCCGAACGACCGAAGCCTGTAATGGAGGTCGGAGGATTGGTATGTCGCGGAAAGGTCTCGGAACTGCTCTTCGAGCTGCAGGTGAACCTCATCGCTGACAATCGGCGCTATGGCCTCAACGACCTCACGTGAAAGCCAGTGCGAATCCGACAGGTAGCCTGCTTCCAGGCGGTTGCCGCCTTGGAGAATCAGCTCAGCTGCCCACGGGGCAAAGGTCGGGCCCCCAGCAATCAGGACGCGATACAACAACGACTGCGCCGCGTCGTGCTCGTTGGCGACCAAGAGCTGCAGCACCGACTCGATGGTTTCCGGCGACGTCTGCGCCCACTCTCCGAGCGCGTCCGCCACGCCGTTGTACAACGCGTCATCGACGTCGCCGTGCCCCGACTCCGTAGGAAGTCTCAGGAAGAAGTGCCGGTCGCGAAGAAGATACTGCTCGTGGCGGTCGTAGTGCGTGGCGTTCATGACTGCGAGCAGATGCGGCACGAACGCTTCGGCGAACGCTTGCGGCTCTGCTTTGCATGCTGCCTCGATCATCTCAGTAGCGCCGTACTCGTGAATGCCAAGGAGGACCACCTTGCCGTCGCCACCGAGCACCAGAGCAGACGGACTCTCGACAAAACAGGCCTTGAGCATCTCGATTGCCCAGAGCGGCTGGTATTCAGCAAGCTCGTGTGCCGAGAGCCAGAAATTCTGATCGGCCGGATTGATCTCGCCGGCGCGGACTGCGTCTAGCAACAACTCGAACAGCTGCCGGTGATGGTGCAGGTCGGCGCGCCAGGTCACCGAACGGAGCCACGCCACGTAGTCGGGTGACCGGTTCCGCGCCGTCAAGAGATCAGCCACCTCGGCGCAGTGCTCGGCGCCGGCGTTGCCCATCCAGTTGATGCTCCTTCCGCGTAGTGCGGCGTCGTCGCTGTCCAGCCACCGTTCGATGTGACCCTGGGCGTAGAACGTGTCGAACCAGGTAGGGCGTGCGAGCTGCAGCCACAGCCGCTTCGTGAGCGTGGATTCGCTCTCGGTGAGGCGCAGCACAAGTTCGACATCGTCGAGCGTCGGGGCGCTGACGTTCACGAATACGGCGACCACCGTCTCCTTAATGTGGAAGCGAACATCTGCGCTGCTGAGGACCGCCTCGACCTCCGCCCTGAACCGATCGGGATCTCGCTCACGTAGAAGCTCGAGGATCTGCCGCACCTGCGCGCGTCGGAACAGTTCTTGCTCTTGGGCGCAGAGGAATTCGACCATCGACTGCTGTCGCGACAGCCACTGGCGGGCGAACGTGAAGTCGAAGAACGTCTCGTGAAAGAAGGAGACCCGGTCACCTTCGATCGCGATGACCTGTTCGGATGCGAGAACCCGCGCGTGTTTGATGAAGTCGCCGGGATCGAGGATTTCAACGGGGACGGATAGCGTCTGGTTGTCGCTCGCAGTGTTGGCGATCCGGGCCAGCACATCGTTGAACAACGTTCCAGGCCGTCGTTCCTCGGAGGTCTGTTCTTTGCGCTGCCAGAATGCTTCGAAGAGCGATCCTCGGGAGGTGAAGTTGAGGGCACCTGGCTGGTCGGCGATCGTCTCGAGCAGAACGAGGTTGAGCGGTGACCTGAGGAGTGCACTTTGCGTAGCAGTGAGCAAGTCGGGATCGAGACCCATGGCTGAGACAGCGTCCGCCACCGCTTCGTCAGGTAGCGACCCAACCGTGAGGCGCTCGACATCGTTCCGCGCATCGAGTTTGCGGATGCGGTAGTCGTTCTCGACGTCAAATAGTCGGCAGGCCAAGATGACACGCACCCCGTCAACCGCCGTTGCTTCCTGAATGAGATCGGCGATGACGTCGTAGCACTCCGAGAGGCGGCCGGACGCTAGCGACACTGCATCGAGTTGATCAATGATCAGGAAAGCGTCCCGGCCGTCTGCCGCCTGTCGCAGCGCCGCAACCGGCGAGGTCGACAGGCCCAGCTGAATACCCAGTTCGACGGTCGAACCGACGGCGCCACGGCGGTCAAGCCGGAACGCCAATACCTCGGCGTCCTGCGCCTCGAACTCGCGCGCAGCCTGGTAAAGCACAGAACTCTTGCCCCCACCGCCAGCTCCGACGACGAGTGCGAGACGGGTACTTCCCATCAGTTCGACGAGGTCTGCGGACTCCGTCCTATTGATCGGTGGCGTGAGTAGCTCGCGTTCGATCGTGCCTCGCCAACTCTGGGTCGTCGCTACGACCTGCTCATGGGAGGTGCGTTGTGCCACCGCGTCGCATGCCGTAATGCCCTTGCGGGCTAGAGCATCGAGCAGCTCGCGTCGCGTCATGCGCGTGCGCAGGTTGTCGAGCAGTGCTGCACCGACGGCAACCGCCATCAGGTCGCCGGTCGCGCCCTCCAAGCTGACGTCGGCGAGCATGGCGTTGGTCATGACCAGCTGCTCTTCGACTTCAACCTCGATCCACATTCCGCGTAGGGTCTGCCAGGCCACCTCAGAGCTTTTGAAGACATTCGTCGCGGTCAGCTCATCGAAGGTCGACCTCAGCTCGCGCGTGAGCTGATGCGCAACGAACTGCTGTGCGTCCGCCGATTGCCGTGATCGGTCGGCCATGACCCGAAGTGCCCCGCTCGGAGTCATCGAACTGAAGTGGAACTCACGCCCAGCGGCAACGTGGCGAGCAGCTGCCTCCAAGACGCCGCGTCCTCGGAGGGCTGCGATCGTCCAGTGATCGGTGATGTTGTTCTGGCGCTTCACCTGGGTCACCGCTATGTCGCCGTGCTCGTTGACATAGGTGAACTCCGAGCCGTCAGCCAGTTCGGGGTCGATCTCTTCGAGCGTGAGACTGCGGCGCTCGTCCTGGATGCAGAACAGAGCGTGACGGATGGCCCAGGCCAATTCGTATCTGTTGCCTAGCTTGTCCGCGACGCCACCACTGGCGCCGGTCATTCTGGGTGGTGCCGGATGCTCTGGCATGGGAGTGGCCGCGCTGCTCGACTGTTCGGATTTCTCGATCTCCCCATCAGACGGATAGGGAGGCGGGGTGCCGGTCACAGCAAAAGAATAGTTGCGCCGAGCGACATTCGCCGCTGCGACGCGGTTCCAATGTTCGGCGCACCGTTCACCGGACGGCGGGAAATGATACTGACCAACCATGTGCCCGACGACGCCTCCCCTGGTTGGTAGTGGGGGCTGCATCGAGGTGACACCCCTCGCCGCATTGTCCGCCTCATCGGATGCGACACCCCCGACGCTCGTCCCAGAATCATCCTCTCCGAGTCTGTCTCACATTTCGGCGATGGCTGTCGCACGCAGCGATGATGACGACGACGCAGCTACCCCCGAGCCATATCGACAAATCGCGAGTAATGCAATTGGTGCGCAACGGTAATCGTCGCCGTTGGTCCACCACGGTGCTTGCCGAGAATGATGTCGGCCTCTCCCCCGCGCGGGTCGTCGCGCTCGAAGGCGTCGGGGCGGTGCAGCAGCATGACCATGTCGGCGTCCTGCTCGAGGGAGCCGGACTCACGGAGGTCGGAGACCTGCGGGCGCTTGTCGGTTCGCTGCTCGGGGCCACGGTTCAGCTGGCAGATCGCGACGACGGGGACTTCGAGTTCCTTCGCGAGCAGCTTGAGGCTACGCGAGAATTCGGAGACCTCCTGCTGTCGGGATTCGACCTTCTTGCCGGACGTCATCAGCTGGAGGTAGTCGAGGACGACGAGCTTGATGTCGTGTTTCTGCTTGAGCCGCCGCGCTTTTGCGCGGATCTCCATCATCGTGAGGTTGGGGGAGTCGTCGATGTACAGCGGCGCCTCGCTGATCTCGCTCATCCGCCGCGCCAGACGCGTCCAGTCGTCGTCGGTCATCTTGCCGGAGCGCATGTCCGACAGTTTGATCTTCGCCTCCGCCGAGAGCAGTCGCATGACGATCTCCGTCTTGCTCATCTCGAGGGAGAACAGGACGCTGCCCATGCCGTGCTTGATGGAGCAGGACCGCATGAAGTCCATGCCGATGGTGGAGTTGTGCGTCGGGACCATCGCGTGTCCGGCGAGGTACAGGTGGTCGGCGTTGTCCACCTCGACGCAGCGTACGGGGACGCTGCCGATGCGCCGGACGGCGACGATGCGCCTGACCCCGACACGACCCTCGCGCCCATAGCGAAGTTCCTTGTGCAGCATCGCCTTCCGGTGACCGCCGAAGACATCGTCCTCGGTCGCGAACGTCACCGTGGTGTCGTCGGCCCGGAACTCGTAGCCGAGTCCGGCCAGAAGATCACGGAGTCCGGTCGCGAATTCCGTCCCGGGGGAGTCGATGTCGATCGATCCGTCGGCCTGCACGGTCGCGATGGTGTCGAGGATGCCGGCGAGGAGCATCCGGCGCTGGGACACGGATGCGCGGAGGTACCGAGCGGGAATCCGGCGCGAGCCGGCGTCGCAGAAGGCGGAGAGGTCGGCGTCACCCTCGGCCTCGATCCGCATGACGACCTCGGGGTCGGCGGCCGTGGTGGCGACGGTGCCGTCGCCGAGCCATGCGCCGAGCGTGTACGGGGGCACCGGCAGCGTCTCCGCCGGCAGATCCAGGGGCCGCGTGTTCACCACGACGTGCCCGGCGTCGAGGGTGGCCGCGATGTCGCCGGTGATCCGGACGGCGGCGACGCCACCGGCCTCGGTGGCCCACTGGTGCTGCTCGTCCGCGACGAGAACGGTGCCGTCGGAGAACGCGACCTCGTAGCAGGGGCGGTCGGTCATGACCTCGGTCGCCGCGACGACGACGGTCGGCCGCCCGTGCGCGTCGAGGAGGCGGTCGCCGACCGCGACCTCACCCATCGTGGTCCAGCCGGTCGGCGTGGGCAGGGGAGTGTCGAGGGCGAGTGCCTTGCCGACACCGGGACGGGCCGCGACGATGATCATCTGGCCCGGATGCAGGCCGTTGGTCACTTCGTCGAGCTCGCTGAAGCCGGTGGGGACACCGAGGGAGATGCCGCCGCGGCTGGCGATGGAGTCGATCTCGTCCATCGTGGGCTGCAGCAGTTCCTCGAGGATCACGAAGTCCTCGACCGCGCGCCGCTCGGTGACCTCGTACACCTCGGCCTGCGCCCGGTCCACGACCTCGGCGACGTCCTGGCCGTCGGCGCCTGCGTAGCCGAACTGGACGATACGAGTGCCGGCCTCGACGAGCCGGCGCAGGATCGACTTCTCCGCGACGATCTCGGCGTAGTAGCCGGCGTTCGCCGCCGTCGGCACGGTCTGGGTGAGGGTCACCAGGTACGGGGCGCCACCGACGCGGCGCAGCTCGCCCTTGCGGTCCAGCTCGGCCGCGACGGTCACCGGGTCGGCGGGCTCACCGCGCGAGTACAGGTCGAGGATCGAGTCGTAGATGCTCTGGTGGGCGGGGCGGTAGAAGTCTCCCGGGCGCAGCTTCTCCAACACGTCCGCGATGGCGTCCTTGCTGAGCAGCATGCCGCCGAGCACGGACATCTCCGCCGTCATGTCCTGAGGGGGCTGACGCCCGAAGTCCTCCCGGGGCGGCTCGTCCGGTTCCGGGTAGTCCGAGTGCCCGCGATCGTCGACAACCGCCACGCGATAACCGTCCCTTCCGAAGTACGTACTGGTCGCGCGAAACGCGGCCTGACACCGTACGAGATTTCTACGCCTGCCCACCGACATTCGCGCCCGCTGCGGTCCGAAGCGACCTGCTCGCGGAGCGCCTCGTGAACACGCCCGCGACGACGTTAGGCACCGCGGTGGATCGGGGCAAGGAGGGTGTGTGCACACACCTGTGGATGAATTGTGGAATCGCCTGCACACCACTGTTCACCAGTTGTGGACAAACTGGGGACAACGAACATCACACATCCAGAACAGCCTGGTCAGGGCCTGTTTATGTGTTCACACACATGTGGATTGAAAGTGGTTCGGCGTGTCCCAGCGCTTGACAAGCCGGGCGTGTTGCGCATGCCACTCGATTTGACAACGTGATTCGCCACACAGTGACCGATCTCAACTGCCTCGGCAATTGTCGGTCATCAGTCACAACGTGCTGACGTGCTCGGTTTCGCGTGAAACCCAAAGAGCGGGGCCCCACAGACATGGTCTGCGGGGCCCCGCCGATGAACGGGCGTCGGACTAGCCGGCGACGACGTTCAGGTGGAACTTGGCGGTCACATCCGGGTGGAGGTTGACCTGAACCAGGTGCTTGCCGGTGGCCTTGATGTGAGCCTTCGGCAGCTCGACGGCGCGCTTGTCGACCACGGGGCCACCCGCAGCCTTGATCGCACCGGCGACGTCGGCAGCGGTGACCGAGCCGAACAGCTTGCCCGAGTCCGAGGTCTTCACCGAGAGCGAGATGCTCTCGACGCCCTCGATGGCGGCCTTGAGCTCCTTGGCGTGGTCCAGGCCGCGCACCGCGCGGGCTTCCTGGGCACGACGGATGCCGTCGACCTGCTTCTGCGCGCCACGGGTGGCAGCGATGGCCAGGCCGCGAGGCAGCAGGTAGTTGCGGCCGTAGCCGTCCTTGACCTCCACGGTGTCGCCGGGCGCACCGAGGTTGTCCACGTCAGCGGTGAGGATGAGCTTCATGACTTCCCTCCCTTTCCTTAGCGAGCCGTAGAGACGTAAGGAAGCAGGGCGACCTCACGCGAGTTCTTCACGGCAACCGCCACGTCCCGCTGATGCTGGACGCAGTTGCCGGTGACACGGCGCGCGCGGATCTTGCCGCGGTCGCTGACGTACTTACGCAGCAGCGTCGTGTCCTTGTAGTCGATCTGCACGTTCTTTTCCTTGCAGAAGGTGCAGACCTTCTTCTTCATCACCTTGTCGCGCAACGGCGGCTTCGGCATTGTCCTTCTCCGTACTTCTCAATGTTTCTCGCGCTCGATCCGCGACGGGGAACACGGTCCCCACCCGGGATCAGAACGGCGGTTCGTCGTTTCCACCGCCACCGAAGGAACCGGACGCCTGCGGGGCGCTGCCCCACGGATCGTCAACCGGCCCGGAAGCGGCCGGGCGTCCACCGCCCGAGCCACCCGAGGAACCGAACCCGCCGCCGCCACCGCCGCCACCACGGTTGGCCTTGTTGACCTTGGCCGTGGCGTAACGGAGCGAGGGGCCGATCTCGTCGACCTCGAGTTCGACGACAGTGCGCTTCTCGCCTTCGCGGGTTTCGTAGGACCGCTGCTTGAGCCGTCCCTGCACGATCACCCGCGAACCACGAGTCAGCGACTCTGCGACGTTCTCCGCTGCCTCACGCCAGATGTTGCAGCGGAGGAACAGCGCTTCGCCGTCCTTCCACTCGTTGGTCTGACGGTCGAAGGTGCGGGGCGTGGACGCGACAGTGAAGTTCGCGACCGCGGCGCCCGCGGGGGTGAAGCGGAGCTCGGGATCAGCCGTCAGATTTCCTACGACGGTGATCACGGTGTCGCCTGCCATGTGGTTCCTCCTGCAGTGTGTGGAATCCAGATTGCCCCGAGCCTAGGGCGTCACTCGGACACGGGCTCGGTGCTCACTGCGATCACTTGGCGTGGCGCAGGACCTTGGTGCGGAGCACCGACTCGTTCAGGCCGAGCTGGCGATCCAGCTCGTTCACCGTGTCAGGGGTGGCCTTCAGATCGATGACCGCGTAGATGCCTTCGCTGTGCTTGGCGATCTCGTAGGCGAGACGACGCTTGCCCCAGATGTCGACGTTGTCGACGGAGCCGCCGTCCTGGCGGACAACATTGAGGAACGTATCCAGCGACGGGGCGACAGTGCGCTCGTCCAGGCTGGGGTCGAGAATGACCATCAGTTCGTAATGACGCATAAGACCTCATCACCTCCTATGGACTGTGAAACGGTCACGGACGATCCGTGACAGGAGGGTCGTTGCGTCAGCAACCTTTGCAGGGTACACGAGGTGCCGCTGACCTGCGAAATCGCCCCCGCATCCTCCAGGGCACCCGACGACGGGTGCCGAAGCCCATAGGGTGATCGCATGCGGACACCGATGCGGGCGAGCCTCTGGACCCCCCTCGTCGTGACGTTGGTGTGTGGGCTCACCCTGGCGCTCGGATACCTGAACAAGGCGCGCTGCGCGGGAGTGCCGTACGACGAGCAGGGCCGCAGCCTCGTCTTCGACAGGCTCAAGGACTCGTCTGTCTGCTACTCCGACATCCAGTTCCTCTGGCTCGGCCGCAGCATCAACGACCACGTCTTCCCGTACATCAGCGGCGGCATCAACGGCACCGGCGGACTCGTCGGCGGCACCGTCGAGTACCCGGTGCTGAGCGGACTGCTGATGTGGATCGGAGCGATCGGCTCGCACACCGACGCCGCCTTCCTTCTCCATTCCGCGCTGATCCTGACGCCGTTCGCGCTCGCCACCGCGTGGATGCTCGGCCGGCTGTCCGGCTGGCCCGCCCTGCTGTGGTCGGCCGGCCCGCCGCTCGTGCTGTACGCCTTCCACAACTGGGAACTCCCCGTGGTCGCGGCGGCCACCGCGGGGATCTTCGTCGTCCTCGCCTACGACGCCGTCCCGCTGCGCACCCGCGCCGTGCTCGCTGCGGTCCTCTTCGCGATCGGGGTGTGCCTGAAGATCTATCCTGGCGCCTTCGTCCTGCCCCTGATGGCGTACGTGCTGACCGGGGGAGTGGGCGGCCGGGAACTGCCGCCGTCCGTGTCCGGCCGCTACGACGTCAAGGGCGCCCTCGCCGTCGCGGGCGCCGCGGTCGCGACGACGGTCGCGATCAACCTGCCGTTCGCAATCCTCGGCCGCGAGGGCTGGCTGGCGTCGTTCGCGTTCCAGTCCGACCGGCAGGCCGACGTCACCACGAACTCCGTGTGGTACTGGGGAATCCGGCCGCTGTTCGGATCGGTCGACGGCCCCGGGAGCGCGTACGCCGACTTCGTGTCGTTCGCGTCGCCGCTGCTCGTCATCGCGTCCTTCGCGCTGGCGGTGTGGCTGGGGTGGCGCCGCTACCTGCGTGAGGGCACCTATCCGTGGGTCGCGGTCAGCGGAGCGATGCTGTGCGGATTCCTGTTGCTGCACAAGGTGCACTCACCGCAGTACACCCTCTGGCTGATCCCGTTCCTCGTGCTGCTGCGAGTGCCGTGGACGCTGGTCGGCGCGTACCTGATCGCGGACCTCTCGCTGGGCATCGGCGTGTTCCGGTTCTTCGCCGCCCTCGGTGCGGGTGAGGACGCGTCGACCGAGGAGTTCGCGGTGCAGTTCGGCGTGTGGGGACGCGCTGTGCTGCTGCTGGTGTTCTTCGTCCTGTTCCTCCGCGCGGATCTGCGCGGATACCGCCGCGGCAGGCACGAAGCCGTGCCCGAACCCGTCATCGCCGAGGCCGCGAAGAGCACCGCCTGAGGCCCGCCCACGCCGGCGCGTCAGCCGGTGCGGACCGGACCGGCCGTCGACCACGCGTGCGGGGACGGCGCCGGCCGCAGCCATCGAGGCAGCCACGACGGCGGGTCGTCGGTCGCGCCGTCCAGGACACCACCGACGGGATCGTCCACGCCCGCACCGCGAACCAGGTCCTCGGACGGACGGTATATCTGCCGGATCACCATGACGCACAACGCGATCACAGCCAGGTCGCGGACCACAACGGTCGCGGTGAACCACTGCTCGGGCAGGCCCCGGTTCGACACCCCTAGGTAGTAGAACATCCGCGGCACCCAGACCAGTGCGTCGATCGTCATCCACGCCAACAGGATCCGGCGATGCGGCAGCGCAAGCACGGCCAGCGGCACCAGCCACAGGGAGTACTGCGGGCTCCACACCTTGTTCGTCAGGAGGAATCCGGCGATCAGCAGGAAGCACAACTGCGCCACCCGCGGGCGCCGCGGCGCCGTCAGCGCGATCCACGCGATCCCCACACACACGGCGACGAACAGCAGCAGCGACACCGCGTTCAGGATCGTCGGGCTCTCGCCGCGGGCGAGCGGACCGTCGAAGCCGGCCCACCCCGTGAACGAGGAGACGACGTTGTACAGCGAATCCGGATCGGCGCCGCGCTCGGAGTTGAGCCGGAAGAACTCCCACCATCCCGACGGGAACAGCAGGGCGATCGGCAGATTCACCACCAGCCACGCCGCACCGGCGGCGGCCGTGGCGCGCCACCAGTCCCGGACCCGGCCCGCCCGCAGGCACAGCACCAGCAGCGGACCCAGCAGCATCAGCGGATACATCTTGACGGCGCCGCCGATCCCGAGCAGCACGCCGGCGAGCACCGGCTTGCGCCGCGCCCAGGCCAGCAGGCCGGTACCCGCGAAAGCCGTTGCCAGCGGGTCGAAGTTGGTGAAGGCGTGCACCACGACGAGCGGGGACACCGCGACGAGGGTCGCGTCCCACACGCGACGGCCCGCGAGCAGCACCGTCGACCACACCGTCACCAGCCAGGCGATGGCCAACCCGAACGCGACGACGGTGAAGTACAGCACCACCTCCAGCGCCCCCGGCAGCCACGGCGCCGCGTGCCACGCCTTCGCCACCGTCATCGACGCGTACTGGTAGAGCCCCGCGACCACCGGGTACTCCATGTACCGGGTCTGCACCGAACCGTCGGGTGCGGGTTCCTCCCAGGACTTCTTGTACGGGAACGCGCCCTCGTCGAGCCGCTCCGCGCCGTACAGCGGCACGGTGTCCGAATAGCAGAGCGCGGTGTACTGCCTGCTGCCGCTCCAGTCCAGGCCGAGTGCGCCTTCGGGACCGTTCGGCGCCTGCTGGATGCACGGCGCTTTGGCCGTCCACCCCAACGCCAGGAAGACCACCGCCAGCAGCAGGATCACCCGCAGCGGCGTCCAGAACCGCTGCCTGCCGATCGCAGCCCGTCTGCCGACTGGCCCACCGAGGACGGTCGACACCTGCGCGGTGAGGCTGTCGTTCCGGCTGGGCAGGTCCCGGTCGACACTGCGCAGGTCGGCCGCCAACGGACCGGGGGACACGATCGTCACCGCCGTGGCAGCCGCGTCGGCGCCGGGGGTCACCACCGACCCCGCCGGGTCGGCGTGGATCGAGTCCTGCCCGGTCGCCGCTGCGCTGCCGCCTGAGTCGTCCGCCACGACGGCGACGTTACCGACCGCCTACTGACCCTGGGGTACGAGCTGTCTGTTGTTGGGCGATCCCGCAGTGTCGGCGTCGTCGCCGTCCCCGTAGTCGTCCACGGTCGGCTGACCGGCGGCGGGCCCGGTCTGCGTGGTGCCGTTGCCGGTGCCGGTGCCGTTCCCCTGTCGGGAGGTCGCCGGCGCCAGGCCGGGAATCGGGATCGTGACACCGGGCAGGATCTCGACCGGCGTCTGCGTCACCACCACCGGCGGCAGCGTCAGCTGCGGCGCGGTCGTCGTGGTCGTCGGCGGCGGGGTGTACGGCGCCGTGTACGCCGGCACACCGGCCTGGCCGCCGATCGCCTCGGGCTTCGGGAACTGATCGACCTTGGAGCCCTCGAGGGCGCCGTCCATCGTGTCCTTCCAGATGTCCGACGGCAGACCCGAGCCGTACATCAGACCGCCCCACGCGTTGGTCAGCGGCAGGCCCTGTTCGGTGCCGACCCAGACCGCCGTCGACAGCGACGGCGTGTACCCGACCATCCACGCGTCCTTGTTCTGGCCGGTGTCACCGAGCTGCGCGGTACCCGTCTTCGCCGCCGACGGACGCCCGCCTGCGAGGCCGTGACCCTTGGAGTACTGCGCGATCGGCTGCATCGCCGCGGTCACGTTGTCCGCGACCGCCGCCTTGAGCCGGACCTCACCGGTCGACGCCTCGCCGCGGTCGAGCAGGACGGTGCCGTCCGCGGTGACCACCTTCTGGACGAAGTGCGGCGCGCGGTAGACGCCGGACGCGGCGAGCGTCGCGTACGACGACGCCATGTCGAGAACTCGGGACTGGTACTGGCCCAGCACGATTCCGTTCTCCGACTTGCCGTTGGCCTCCTGCAGGCTGGTGCCCTCGACGCCCGGGATCTGCTCGGGGATGCCGGCCTTGTGCGCGATCTCCGCGATCTTCTCGGGACCGTCCTCGATGGACAGCATCTGCCGGTAGAAGCTGGTGTTCAGCGACCGCTTGAGCGCCTCGGCGATGGTGCAGTTGCCGCACGACTCGCCCTCGACGTTGGTGATGGTGACGCCGCCCAGGGTGAGCGGGCCACTGTCGTACATCTTCGACAGCGGGATGCCCTCGTTCAGCGCCGACGCGAGGCCGAACACCTTGAAGGACGAGCCCGTCTGGAGGCCGGCCTGCGCGAAGTCGTAGCCGGCACCCTCCTCGCCGCCGTAGTAGGCCTTGACGCCACCGGTCCGCGGGTCGATGGAGACGACCGCGGTGCGGGTCTCCTCGTTCTCGCCCTCCATGTTGCTGGCGACGGCGTCGAGCGCGGCCTGCTGTGCCTGCGTGTCGATGGTCGTGGTGATCTGCAGACCCTCGGTGTTGAGGACCTGCTCGTTGATGCCGTTGGCCTCGAGTTCCTTGATCACCTGGTTGCGGATCAGTCCGGCGGGTCCGCTGCCGACGGCGCCGGTGTCGGCCTCCGACTGCGGCACGACGTACGGGTAGACCATTCCGGCGCGCTGGGTGGCGTCGAGCGTCTTGGCGGACACCATGCCGTCGAGGACGTAGTTCCATCGGGACTCGGCACCCGTCGGGTTCGTCGACGGGTCGAGACCGTACGGCTGCTGGATCGTCGCGGCGAGAACCGCGCCTTCTTCCACAGTCAGTTCGCCGACCGGCTTGTCGAAGTACGCCTCCGACGCGGCGGCGATTCCGAACACGCCACGACCGAACGGAATCGTGTTCAGGTAGGCGGCGAGGATGTCGTCCTTCGACCACTGGCGTGCCATCTTCGCGGAGATGACCAGCTCCTTCAGCTTTCGCGTGTAGGAGTGCTCGGAACCGACGAGGGCGTTCTTCACGTACTGCTGGGTGATCGTCGAACCACCACCGGCGCTCGCCTTGTTGAGCAGCTGGTCGCGAGCCGCGCGCGCGAAGCCGGACACCGAGAAGCCCGGGTTCGAGTAGAAGTCGCGGTCCTCCGCGGCGAGCACGGCGTTGCGGACGTGCTCGGGGATCTGGTCGACCGACACGTCGGTGCGGTTGCCCTCCGGCGGGACGATCGTGCTGATGACGCTGCTGCCGTCGCTGGCGTAGATCGTCGCGACCTGGTTGGTCTTGATGTCACCGGGCCGCGGGACGTCCTGCCCGACGTACGCCACCATGAACACCAGAATCGGGACGACCAGGCCGAGCGCGACGAGGCTGTACAGGGTGCGGCGCACGATCTTCCAACGCTTGGACTTCGTCTTCTTCGGAGGCTTCGGAGGCCCGCCGCCGGTGCCACCGGACCGTCCGGAGCGACCGGTGGGCGGGGGACCGGCCGGGGGCCGGCCGCCACCGCCACCCGACTGCGTCGGGCGTGAAGTCGCGTTGGCACCGGTGTTGCTACGTGACTGGGGCTGCGCCGCGGTCCGGGACCGGTCCTGCGGGCTGCCCGGCCGAGCGGCCTGGGCGGTCACGGCCTGGGTGGCCGGAGCGGGACGGGACGGGAGCGGCTGGCCGGGGCGCTGCGCCGACTGGGCGGGCTGCGGCGAGTACGGCTGAGGCTGACGCGGCGCACCCTGCGCCGGCCGCGGCGCTCCCGGGTACGGCTGCGGGGGCCGGCCACCCGCGGCGCGGCGCGGCGGCTGGCTCGGACCGGTACGCGGCGGCATCGGGCCCGGCCGGCCGTAACCGGGTGGCGGCTGCTGCGAGTACCCCGGAGGGCGTCCACCCTGCTGCGGGCCGGGACGGGGCTCTCCGGTGGGTCGACCACCCTGCGGATCGTTGTAGGGGGAACTCACGTGGGGTATCTCCAGTACTTGCTTGGACACGACTGTGTCACTCGGTGTCGGCCGGTTCGGCCTCGGTCAAGGTCGTCGGCGCGACTCACTCACTCGCCGTGCGCCGGCTGTGGGCGCGGGTGGTTCTGGTCCGTGTCGGCTTCGGTGTCGGCACCGATCCGAGTACGTACGACTGCACGAGGTGGTTCCAGTTGCAGGTCCGGCACACCTCGACGACGTGGACGGAGAACTCCTCCTGCGTCGCGGCGAGGCGGACCAGCTCCTCGGCGGTCCGGGCCGATCCGGACACCGGACCGAGCCTGTCGCCGAACACCCACGACACGAGGGTGAGCTGCTCTTTCCGGCAGATCGGGCACGTCACGTCCGAGGGCTTGCCGTGGAACTTCGCAGCGCGCAGCAGGTAGGGGCTGGCATCGCACACCTCGGTCACCCCGGTCCGGCCGGAGTACACCTCGGCCAGCAGGGATCGCCGCTGGAGGGCGTAGTCCACCACCTGCCGCTGCAATCGCACGTGGACCAGAGTACGTGGGAGGCCCTCCGCGGTCTCGGGTCATGCTGCAGATTCGGGCCGCCGTTCCTGGATGAACAGGACGAATCTCCTGGTCCGGCGCGGTGACGGTCCACACAGTGCGATCGTCACCCCACCCCTATGATTCCCCGGGTGTCACCGCTGCGCGATTCAACCCGGGCCCGGGACCTCGACCGCACGAACGCCCGCTGGCTTCTCGATGCCGCATACGCGGAGGGGCAGCTCGGAGCCGGTGAGTATCACGACCGGATCGCTCAAGCCGCGTCCGCCGCGACACTGCGGGACCTCCGGGATCTCACTTCTGACCTGCAGTTGCCCGCCTCGGTCGTCGACACCCATCCGGTCGGCCGCCGGTCGACGCGCGGTCGCGCCGCCGCCGTCGCGGCGATCGTGGGTGTCGGTCTCGTCGCGAGTGCGGTCGCGGTGGCCGTCGGCCGCGGCGAATCGGACTCCGCAACCCCCGACACGCCTGTCGTCGTCGTTGCCGACCCCGACCCCGGCTCGGGCTCCGACGCCTCACCGCCGGACCTCACGAAGCCGGTCGACGCGTTCACCGCGGCGGGCATCGACATCGTCGTGGACCGCTACCGATTCCAGTTCGGCGACACCGCCGCCACCTCACTCGCGCTGTATCCCGACGCGGTACGGGTGACCCGCGCCGTGCCGGGTGCACCGGGCCGCTCCGACGTCTACGAGCTGACCGGCTCGTTCGTGCACACGGGTACCGAGGCGTCGCCACCGAAAGCCACTCCGGTGGAGTTGGACCAGATCGACTCGGCGGCACTCGCACGACTGATCGCCGAGGCCCCTGCGCGGATCGGTGAACCGGCGGGCCGCGTCGAGCACGTCTACGTGACCGATTCGGGTAGGCCCACCGTCACCGTCTACGTGCAGGACGGCGGTCGGGGGCTCGGCTATGTCGTCGCCGGCCTCGACGGCAGCGGTGCCCAGACAATTCGGGCGAATTAGGATTCCGCCCGTGGCCCGCCCGTACCCGCCGTCGACCCGTGCGACCGACACCGACCGCTCCGCTGTGCTCGCGCTCCTCGATGCGGCCTTCACCGACGGACAATTCGATGCGGCCGAGCACGACCTGCGGGCGGACCTGCTCGCGGACGCCAGAACCCTCGGTGACCTGGCCGCCCTGGTGGAAGATCTGCAGGACGCGACGCCGCCTCGGCCCACCACATCGGTCCGCGCGAGCTCGGGGCCCGCGGGCCCCGCGACCCGTGCCCGCCGCTTTCTCGTCGGAACACTGGTTGCCGCCGCCGCTGCCGCGATCGCCGCGTTCTGGTTCGTCGGTAGGGAGGAACCGCCGGCGGTGGCCGCTCCTGCCGAAGCAACGACGGCTCCGGATGTGGCTGCACTGCCGGCTCGCGTCGTCGCGACGCCCGATCTACGGACGGCCGAGGGGTTCGCGCAGTTCGTCGAGGACTATCGAGCCAAGTTCGGTGACACCGTCGTCGACGACCTCACGATCTGGGACGAGTACGCGATGTTCACCCGCGCGATGCCGCAGCAACCGAACCGGGAGGTCGAGTACTCCTACCGGTACGGGTTCGCACCGCGGTACGACCCGACGACACGGAGCCTGGACACGCCGACCGTGGACCTCGCCGCCGTCGACCAGACCGCGCTGGCGCGCCTGCTCGCCGAAGCCGTTCCGATGCTCAACGTTCCCGGCGGGGAGATCACGCACATCTCCGTGGATCCCCCGGGCCGGTACGGTCCGGCGTCCGTCCGGATCTTCGTCGGGAACGACTTCAGCGAGAGCGGCAACCTCGAGGCGTCCCTCGCCGGCGAGATACTCGACGTCTCGCCGTACGGACAATAAGGAGTCCCCGATGTCCACGACCGGCGCGCAGCTGCGTGCGCGAGACACCGATCGCGTCGAGACGTGCGGTCTGCTCGACACCGCACACGCGGAAGGCCAGCTCACCGACGCCGAGCACGCGACTCGCACCGATCGGGCGATGAAGGCGGTCACCTTCGAGCAGTTGGGCAAGCTCGTCGACGATCTGCAGATCCCGTCGCGGTACGCCAAGTCTGCGGTGGTTCGCCCGGACCGCCGACCGCGGGACACGGAGTCCGTCGACAGCCGGCGGTGGGCCGGCGCTGCGGGACTCGTCGTGGTCGCGGCCGGGATCGGCGCCCTCGCCGGTTCGTGTTCGGACGGCGGCGTCGCCGGGTTGTCGTCCCCGTCGATCCCCACCCTCACCACCGGTGAAGGGATCGCGCACTTCATCGACAACTATCGGGCAACGTTCGGTGACACGGTTGCCGACGAGGTCCTGCTCTACCCCGAGCACGCAGTGACCGAACGCCAGTCGGAGACCGACCCGGCACGGTACTCGGGCTACCTCTACGACGGCGAGTTCGATTCGTGGGGGAGCGATTCGGCCCGCCCCCGGGACACCCGCACCCTCGACCTCGGCGCGGTGAACGTGGCTGCGATCGCGCAACTCGTGTCGGGCGCCCCGCAGTCGGTGCGGATACCCGACGGCACGATGTCGCAGGTCCGGTTCGAGTACGGGACGAACGACCGCATCGCCGAACCGGTGGTGCAGATCTACGTGCAGGACGAGTACGACGAATCCACGTTCATGACCGTCACCTTCGACGGTGAGATTCTCGAGGTGATGGTCCCGTCGGACTGAGGTCGTCGCGCGGTGCCGTCATGCTCGTCTCCGCGTCACGTCCGAGGCTTCGCTGCGAATGTGCAGGTCACAACGCTGCCTGCGGCGCAAACCTCGCTGTCCGATCCCGCGGTCGAACTGACTGTTCCACCACATCACACGTACTACCCGTGCGTTCGTATATATCGGCGCGATATAGTTGGGCATCGCATCATGCGGTTAGGTCCGGACGATCGAGGAGGTGGACAGGATGCTCGAGCTCGCGGTTCTCGGGCTGCTCCTCGAATCGCCCATGCACGGATACGAGCTGCGGAAGCGGCTGACCGGGCTGCTCGGCGCGTTCCGCGCCTTCTCCTACGGGTCGCTCTACCCGACGCTGCGCCGCATGCAGGCCGACGGGTTGATCGCCGAGGACGCCGGTCCGGACGGGACGGTCAAGCGCCGCGCCCGCCGCGTCTACAAGCTGACCGACAAGGGCCGGCAGCGGTTCACCGAACTGGTTGCCGACACCGGACCGCAGAACTACACCGACGACGGCTTCGGGGTGCATCTCGCCTTCTTCAGCCGCACCCCCGCAGAAGCGCGGATGCGGATCCTCGAAGGTCGACGCCGTCAGGTCGAGGAGCGCCGGGAGGGGCTCCGCGACGCGATCGGGCGGGCCAGTGGCTCGCTGGACCGCTACACCCGCCAGCTCCACCAACTCGGACTCGAGTCGAGCGAGCGTGAGGTGCGGTGGCTCAACGAACTGATCGCTGCCGAGCAAACACCAACAGCGTTACCCAAGAAAGAAGGAGAACCCGACCATGGGTGAGAACAGCACCGCGGTGCGCGTGGCCATTGTGGGCGTGGGGAACTGTGCCTCGTCCCTGGTCCAGGGCGTCCAGTACTACCAGGATGCAGACGAGAACTCGTCCGTTCCCGGCCTGATGCACGTCAAGTTCGGGCAGTACCACGTCCGCGACGTGAAGTTCGTCGCCGCGTTCGACGTGGACGCCAAGAAGGTCGGGTTCGACCTCTCCGAGGCCATCAACGCCAGCGAGAACAACACCATCAAGATCGCCGACGTGCCGCCGCTCGACGTCCCCGTCCAGCGTGGCCCGACCCTCGACGGCATCGGCAAGTACTACGCGCAGACCATCGAGCTCTCCGACGCCGAGCCCGTCGACGTGGTCAAGGCCCTCAAGGACGCTCAGGTCGACGTGCTCGTCTCCTACCTCCCGGTGGGTTCCGAGGAGGCCGACAAGTTCTACGCGCAGTGCGCAATCGACGCGAACGTCGCGTTCGTCAACGCGCTGCCCGTCTTCATCGCCTCCGACCCCGAGTGGGCCGCGAAGTTCAAGGACGCCGGCGTCCCGATCGTCGGCGACGACATCAAGTCGCAGGTCGGTGCCACCATCACCCACCGCGTGATGGCGAAGCTGTTCGAGGACCGCGGTGTCGTGCTGGACCGCACGTACCAGCTGAACGTCGGCGGCAACATGGACTTCAAGAACATGCTCGAGCGTGAGCGCCTGGAGTCCAAGAAGGTCTCGAAGACTCAGGCCGTCACCTCCAACCTCGAGGGCCCCCTCGCAGGCAAGGTGCACGACCGCAACGTGCACATCGGCCCGTCGGACTACGTCGAGTGGCTCGACGACCGCAAGTGGGCGTACGTCCGCCTCGAGGGCCGTGCCTTCGGTGACGCCCCGCTGAACCTGGAGTACAAGCTCGAGGTCTGGGACTCCCCGAACTCGGCAGGCATCATCATCGACGCCGTCCGTGCGGCGAAGATCGCCAAGGACCGCGGCATCGGCGGACCGGTCTACCCGGCCTCCGCGTACCTGAT
>NZ_JBHUFB010000009.1:407562-592374 GCF_042681175.1 Rhodococcus gannanensis | reverse complement strand
CCACCGCCACAGCTGCGTTTCGGGGAGGTTCGGATAATCGCTGGGCCGGCGAACTCTCCGGTGCTACGGTGGCGTCCGTGGGCACTCTGAATCACTAGATCGGGACGTCGCGTCGAGCCTGCTCCGCGGCGGGTCCTGAGCGCGCAAACACGTGCCGTCGGTTCGGCCGATCGGATTGCGCGAGGGAACCTTTCCCCGATCTCCCCGGACCTCCGGGGCACAGGAGCACGCCCATGCATCCATCACAGTTCTCCCTGCACTCGGCGTCGAAGCGCTTCGCCGACCGTGTCGTTCTCGACGCCGTGGACCTGACCGTCGCGCCCGGCTCGAAGGTCGGCGTCGTCGGCGACAACGGCTCCGGCAAGTCGACGCTGCTCGCCCTGCTCGCGGGCCGCATCCACCCGGACAACGGCGAGATCCGAGTCGTCGCGCCGGGCGGAATTGCCTACGCCGCACAGTCTCTGGACCTTCCCGGCGACGCCACGGTGGCGACCGCGATCGACCACGTCCTCCGCGACGTCCGCGCGCTCGAGTCCCGAATCCGCCATCTGGAGCGGTGTCTGTCCGGTTCCTCCGCCGACGACCTCGAGGGTCTGCTGTCGGAGTACACGGACGCCACGGCACTGTTCGAGAGCCTGGACGGCTACACGGTCGACGAGCGGGTCACCGTCGCCCTGCACGCTCTCGGACTGCCGAGCCTCGACCGCGCGCGACGGATCGGCACGCTGTCAGGTGGGCAGCGGGCCAGGCTCGCGCTCGCCGCCGCGCTGGCGTCGAACGCCGAACTACTGCTGCTGGACGAGCCGACGAACGATCTCGACGACGACGCCATCGCCTGGCTCGAAGACCGCCTGATCGGCCATCGCGGCACGGTGGTCGTGGTGACCCACGATCGAGTGTTCCTCGACCGATTGACGCCGGTGATCCTCGAGGTCGACGAACATCGGGTGCGCCGCTACGGCGACGGCTACGACGGATATCTCGCAGCGAAGGACGCCGAGCGCCTGGGCCGTCTTCGCGAGTACGAGGAGTGGAAGCTCGAACTCGACCGCAGCACTCACCTCGTCGAGGTCAATGCCTTCCGACTCGCGGCGATCCCCCGGAAGCAGGACAAGGCCGGGTTCGGCCACGGCGCGTTCCGGGCCCGCGGCCGCGACCACGGTGCGAGGGGCCGCATCCGCAACGCGAAGGAGAGGGTCGACAGGCTGACGACGAATGCCGTTGCGCCTCCGCCGGAACCACTGCGGTTCACGCCGGCTCTCGACGCACGGGCGACGCCACAGGGCGGAGCGTCGGTCCGTCTGGACGACGTTCGGGTCGACACCCGTCTGACGATCCCTCGGCTGGAGATGCAGTCCGGGGACCGGATGCTGGTGACCGGACCGAACGGTTCCGGGAAGACGACCCTGCTGAATGTGATTGCGGGCGTGATCATTCCCGACAGCGGTGCCGTACAGGCGCCCGACCGCATCGGATACCTCACGCAGACGCCGCTCCGACGGGCGCCGGAGACGACGCTGCGGCAGGCGTACGCGACCGAGAGCCGCACCGATCAGGACTCCGCGGAGGCCGCGCTGCTCGCACTGGGACTGTTCCGCCCCGGCGACCTGGACCGCCCGATCGGAGACCTGTCCTTCGGACAGCGCAGACGCCTCGACGTGGCGCTGCTGGCCACGTCGGGCGCGGATCTGTTGCTGTTGGACGAACCCACCAACCATCTGGCGCCGGCGCTGGTCGAGGAGCTCGAGGAAGCGCTGGACTCCTTCACCGGCGCCGTCGTCCTGGTGACCCACGACCGGCGGCTGAGAAGCCGGTTCCGCGGTGATCTGCTGACCCTGGGCGCGTCCGTGCCCCGCGAGCAGTAGGCGCCCCGGCCTGTGCGCGCTTGTGGTAGTTCCCACTACCACAAGCGCGCACAGGGCCGTCAGGCCATCTTCGACACCACCGACAGCGGCAGCACCTTCATCGCGAGGGCGACGGGGGTCCACGGCCAGGTCGGGACGTACGCCTTCGCCGGTTCCTTCTCGATCGACTTCACCAGTGCGCGGCACCCGGTTTCGGTGTCGACGATGAACGGCACGTTCTTCACCTTCTCGTTGATCTCGGAGCGGATGAAGCCGGGCAGGATGGTGCTGACCTCGATCCCGGTCTTCGCGAGGTCGGCGCGCACACCCTCACCCAGCGCCGCGACCGCTGCCTTCGATGCCGCGTAGGTCGTCAGGTTCCGCGGCATGCCGCGCACCGCACTCACCGACGAGATCAGCACGAGGTGCCCGGCGTCCCGGGGTCGGAACAGTTCCAGCGCCGCCTCGCTCTGCGCCAGCGCCCCGAGGAAGTTCGTGTTCGCGCTCTGCGCGTTGGCGTGGAAGTAGCCGGTGCCCAGGGGTTGTCCCTTGCCGAGGCCGGCGTTGACGATCACCCGGTCGAGGCCGCCGAGTTCCTCGTCGAACTCGCGGAACACCCGGAACACGGCGTCGTGATCGTTGACGTCGAGCTCGCGGATCGTCACGGTGATGCCCGGGTGCGCGGCGAGCAGTTCGTCCCGCAACTCCTCGAGGCGATCGGTCCGGCGCGCCGCGAGTGCGAGATTGCGCCCGCGGGCGGCGAATTCGCGGGCCATGCCGCGGCCGAGGCCCGAGCTGGCGCCGGTGACGAGGATGTTCTTCCGGGTGGTGGTGCTCACAGGTGTCCCTCCGTGGTGTCGATCAGCTCGGTGCAGCGGGTGTCGAGGTAGGCGACGGCCATCCAGAAGTGCTCGAACGCCGGGTTCGTGGTCTGGCCGTGGTGGAAGCGGTAGTAGATCTGCTGCGCGATCACCGCGAGCCGGAACAGTCCGAACACCTCGTAGAAGCGCCAGTTGTCGACCGGCAGACCCGTTCGCTCACCGTAGTACTCGACGATCTCCCGGCGAGTCAGCATGCCCGGCAGATCCGACGGTTGCCGCTTGGTGGCCTGCATCATGGGATGGTCGTCGGCCTGCACCCAGTAGGCGAGGCTCGATCCGAGGTCCATCAGCGGGTCACCGATCGTCGCGAGTTCCCAGTCGAGAACCGCCCGGGGCCTCAGGCCGTCGCCGAGAACGACGTTGTCGAGCCGGAAGTCACCGTGAATCACCTTGGAGGCGACGTCGGCGGGCTGATTGTCGTTCAGCCACTGCGTCACCCGCGCGAAGTCGGGCACGTTGTCGGTACGGGCCGCCGCGTAGCGCTTCGTCCATCCCGCAACCTGCCGTGCGACGTAGCCTGCGCCGCGACCGAATTCGTCGAGTCCCGAGGCCTGCGGGTCGACACCGTGCAGTTCGATCAGCAGGTCGACAACCCGCAGGCACAACTCCCGCGTGTTCTCCGTTGTGAGACCGAGTTCGGCCGGGGAAGCGGACCGGAGGATGGTGCCCTCGACCCTTTCCATCACGTAGAAGTCGCTGCCGAGCACCGCCGGATCGGTGCAGAGGCCGACCATCGCCGGGACGTGCGGATAGACCGGCGCGAGCAGCGACTGGATGCGGTACTCGCGGGCCATGTCGTGGCCCGAGGCCGGTTTGGCGCCTGCCGGGGGCCGTCGGAGCACCAGGTCCCGGTCGGGGTAGCGCAGGAGATAGGTCAGATTCGATGCGCCGCCGGAGAACTGACGGACCTCGGGGACGCCGGTCCGGGACGCGGTGTCCCGCAACCATGCTGCGACCGCGTCGACGTCGAAGGCGTCCTCGTCGCGAACCGTCCTGGCGTTGTCGGGCAGATCCGAGCTCACTGGTACCTGCCCAGCTCGAAGCGGGCGACCAGACCCTGGTGCACCTCGTCCGGCCCGTCGGCCAGCCGCAGCGCCCGCGCCGCGGTCCAGGCCCCGGCGAGCGGGAAGTCGTTGGACAGGCCACCGCCGCCGTGGATCTGGATGGCGAAGTCGATCACCTGCTGCGCCACCCGGGGCGCAGCGACCTTGATCTCGGAGACCGCGGACCGGGCACCGGCGATGCCCTGGGTGTCGAGCAGCCACGCGGTGTGCAGGACCAGCAGTCGCAGTTGGTTGATCGCGATCCGGGCATCCGCGACCCGTTCCCGGTTTCCGCCCAGGTTGATCAGGGGTTTCCCGAACGCGACGCGCTCCCGGCCGCGCCGGATCGCCAGCTCCAGCGCGGCCTCGGCGAGCCCGACGAGCCGCATGCAGTGGTGCACGCGCCCCGGACCGAGCCGGCCCTGCGCGATCTCGAAACCACGGCCCGGCCCGGCGATGATCGAGTCCAGGGGCAGCCGGACGTTCGTGAAGGACACCTCGCCGTGGCCGCCTGGCTCGTCGTAGAAGCCCATCGCCGACAGCATCCGCTCGACCTTGACGCCGGGGGCGTCGATCGGGACGAGGACCATCGAATGTCGTTGGTAACGATGTGCTTCCGGATCGGTGAGGCCCATGAAGATCAGCAGCGTGCAGTCCGGGCTGCCGATGCCGGTGCTCCACCACTTGCGACCGTTGAGCACCACCTCGTCACCCTCGACGACGGCGGTCGCTGCCATGTTGGTGGCATCCGAGGACGCGACGTCGGGTTCGGTCATGCAGAATGCGGAGCGAATCTCGCCCTCCAGCAACGGCTTCAGCCACCGTTCCTTCTGCTCGGGGCTGCCGTACTGGTGGAGCACCTCCATGTTGCCGGTGTCGGGGGCATCGCAGTTGAAGACCGCGGCGGAGAACGGGTTGCGGCCCATCTCCTCGGCGAGCGGCGCGTAGTCGACGTTGCTCAACCCGGCCCCGAGCACGGGATCGGGGAGGAAGAGGTTCCACAGGCCGTGGTCGCGCGCCTTCTCCTGCAGGGCCCGGAAGTCGTCGGACACACGCCACAGCTCGGCGCCGGAGACGTCGGCGCGCTGCGCGAACGGCGCCACGCGCTCGGCGTGCAGTCGGGCCGTGACGGGCGCGACCTCGGTCGCGATGAAGTCGCGCAGCCGGTCGAGGAGTTCCCTCGACCGCGCGCTCTGGGTGAAGTCCATGCATCCTCCGTGAGCCGGGCACTAACTGAGCATTGCTCAGTTAACCTAGACGTAGACTTGCCGCGCAATCAAGAACCTGGATGGTGCACACCGTGTCCGCTCGACCCGACACCCCGCCGCGACGACGACTGCCTCCCGAGGAGCGCAAGCGTCAGCTCGTCGCGATCGGCCTGCAGGAACTGGCGACCCGCCCCATCCACGCACTGTCCATCGACCACGTGGCCGAGAAGGCCGGCATCTCCCGCGGCCTGCTGTTCCGCTACTTCCCGACGAAGCACGACTACTACGTCGCCGTCATCGGCGCGGCCGCCCGCCGACTGCTGCGTGCCGCCGTCCCGGACGTCGACGACCCCACCGACGACCAGCTCCGGGCAATCGTGCGCGCGTTCGTCTCCTTCATCGATCGGCACGGCGACAACTACCAGTCGTTCTTCCAGGGCGGCTTCGGAGCCGACTCACAGATCCGCGAGATCCGCGAGACCGTGAAGAACACGATGGTGGAGCGCGCCATGAACGCCACGGGGACCACCCCGACGCCGGCGGCACGGCTGCTGTTGCGCGGTTGGTGGTCGATGGTCGAGAGCCTGGCGGTCGACCGCACCGACGATCCCGCCTTCACCGTCGACGACGTCGTCGACCACGCACTCGAGGCTCTCCCGCTGCCCCGGACCTGAACCCGATCCGGCGACACGGCGGGCAGGAACCGGACACCCGGCACAACGCCCACCACAATGAGGCAACGGCAACACACCGGTCACCAACTGTGGAGGAGCGCGGTAAATGGCTGTCCATGTCAACGTCGACAACTTCGTTCGGGCCGAAACGGACCGTATGTTCACGGACCTGCAACGCGACGCCGGTGGGGTGAACACCTTCTCGCACAATCGCGAACCCGCGTCGATCGACCACCAGACGGTGATCCGGCTCAACCGCGACACCCTGTACAGCTTCGCCGTCGTGGATCTCGCCGGGGGCGCGACGCTGACCATCCCGGAGCACGGCGACCGCTACCTGTCGGCAATGGTGGTCAGTCAGGACCATTACGTCGGCACGATCCTGCACGACCCGGGCCGGCACGAACTGCGTGCCGCCGACTTCGGAACGCGGTACGTCGTGGTCGCGGTGCGTACCCTCGTCGACCCGGCCCGCGACGGCGACCTGGACGCCGTCACGGCCATTCAGAACGGACTCGCCATCGAGGCGGATTCCGCGGAGCCGTTCGCCTCACCCGAGTACGACGCCGCGAGCCTGGACTCCACCCGGGACGCGCTGTTGACTCTGGCAGCAGGGCTGACCGGCTTCGACCAGACGTTCGGCCGACCCGACCAGGTGGACCCGGTCCGGCACCTGATCGGCACCGCCGCCGGCTGGGGTGGTCTACCCAGCGACGAGGCCGCGTACATCGGCGTCGTACCCGAGACATCGAAGGGGAACCAGGAGATCACCCTGCGGGACGTCCCGGTCGACGGGTTCTGGTCCATCTCGGTGTACAACAAGGAGGGCTACTTCGAGGAGAACGCCCAGGGTGCGTACAGCGTCAACAACATCACCGGCGCGCCGAACGCCGACGGCTCGGTGACCGTGCGCTTCGGCGACTTCCCCGACGGGACACCGAACGCGATCCCCACGACCGACGGCTGGAACTTCCTGGTGCGCCTCTACCGCCCGCGCACGGCGGTCCGCAACGGCAGCTGGTCCCTGCCCGCCCTCGAGCCGGCGTCCGCCTGACCCCCTGACGTCGCGCCCCGCTCCGACCGCACACACCCTTTCCGCGCATGAACGGTTCCGTTCAGTCGATCTGATCGAGTGAACGGAGCCGTTCATGCCCTCGGGCGGGGTGGGTGGGTGGAAAGGGTCAGCCGGGGAGGGGGATGACGAGGCCGGGCAGGATCTCGACCTGACGCGGCGGGGAGGCAGGTTCCGGGACCACGACGGGAACCGGGGCACCGGCCTGCGGGGCGACGGGGTCGACGACCGGGGCGGGCGCAGGCGATTCCGGGGCGCGCGCGGTACCCGTCGAGGTACCACCGCTCACCCCCGAGTACGCGGGCACACCGGCCTGGCCGCCGATCGGTTTCGGCCAGGGGAACGACTCCCAGTCGGTGTCCGCCAGCGCACCGTCCATGGTGTCCTTCCAGATGTCGGCGGGCAGTCCCGAACCGTAGACCGATCCACCCCACTGGGTCCGGATCGCCTGCGCCTGTTCGGTTCCCACCCACACCGCCGTGGACAGCGACGGCGTGTAGCCGACCATCCACGCGTCCTTGTTCAGGCCGGTGTCGCCGAGCTGCGCCGTCCCGGTCTTCGATGCCGACGGGCGTCCACCGGCGAGCGCGTGCCCGTTGGAGTACGACGCGATCGGCAGCATCGCCTGGGTGAGGTTGTCCGCGACGGGTGCGGCGATCCGCTGCTCGCCCGGATCCACGGGACGATCGAGCAGCACCCGACCGTCCGCGGTGACGACCCGCTGCACGAAGTACGGGGCCCGGTAGACACCCGACGCGGCCATCGTCGCGTACGCCGAGGCCATGTCGATGACGCGGGTCTGATACTGCCCCAGCACGATTCCGTTCTCCGGCGGTTCACCGTCCTGGCTGAGCGTCGGGCCGACGCCGGGGATCTCGCGGGGAATGCCCGCGGCGTGCGCGATGTCCGCGATCGACTGCGGACCGTCCGGCAGCGTCAGCGTCATTCGGTAGAAGCTCGTGTTGAGGGACCGCTTGAGGGCTTCGGCGATCGTGCAGGTGCCGCACGACTCCCCGCTGACGTTGGTGATCGTGACGCTCCCGACCGTCAGCGGCGCCGAGTTGAACGGCGTCTGCAGGCCCTTGCCGGAGTCGAGGAGCGCGGCGAGGCCGAACACCTTGAACGCCGACCCGGTCTGCAGCGGTGCCTGCGCGAAGTCGAATCCGGCGCCGTCCATGCCGCCGTAGTAGGCGCGGACCGCACCGGTGCGGGGGTCCACGGACACCACCGCGGTCCGCAGCTCCGCCGGCTCGTCCTCCAGGTTCTCCAGTGCCGCCTCCACCGCGGCCGCCTGCGCGACCGGGTCGATGGTGGTGGTGATGGTCAGGCCCTCGGTGTTCAGTTCCCGCTCGCTGATTCCCGACGCCGACAGCTCGGCGAGCACCCGGGCCCGGATCAGGCCCTCCGGTCCGCGCGCCGCGCCGATGTCGTCGAGTGTCGCGAGGGGCCGGGCAGGCGGAAAGATCTGGGCCGCACGCTCGTCGGCGGTCAGCGCACCCATCGTGACCATGCCGTCGAGGACGTAGTTCCAACGGGCCTGTGCCGCTTCCGGATTCGTCTCGGGATCGAGAGTCGACGGGCGCTGGATCACCGCGGCGAGCACGGCGCCCTCGGCGACCGTCAGCTCCGCGAGGGGTTTGCCGAAGAAGGCGGACGACGCGGCGGCGATACCGTAGGCGCCGCGACCGAAGTAGATGGTGTTGAGGTAGGCGGCGAGGATGTCGTCCTTCGACCACTGGCGGGCCATCTTCGACGAGATGACCAGCTCACGCATCTTGCGGGAGATGTTGCGTTCGGATCCGACGAGGGTGTTCTTCACGTACTGCTGGGTGATGGTCGATCCACCACCGGCACTGTCACGGCCGAGGACGTTGTCGCGGGCGGCGCGGGCGAAGCCGCTGACGGAGAAGCCGGGATTGGCGTAGAAGTCACGGTCCTCGGCGGAGAGCACGGCCACCCGCACGTGCTCGGGGATCTCGTCCAGCGCGACGTCGGTGCGGTTGCCTTCGGGCGGGACGATCTTCGTGATGGGGGAGCCGTCGGCGGCGACGATGGTCGCCACCTGGTTGGTGCGCATGTCGGACGGTCTGGGGACGATCGCGCGCTGGTACGCGACGGCGAACGTGACGAGCGGGACGAGGGCCAACACGAGAACCACCGCCACCGCCGACCACACGAGCCGCCTGCGTCTTCGGCGCGGCGGGCGTCCGGGGGGCCCACCGTCCGCCGGGTCCGCGCCGTCGGGCGGCGGCTCCGGCGGTTCGGACGCGGCAGCGGTCTCGGCGCGCGGCTCCGGCGGTTCGGACTCCGGGGGTACCGGCTCCGGCGACGACGGCTCGCGGGTCGGGTCCTGACTCACATGCACTCTCCTGAGGCGTCAGAAGAACGTGACAAGTTCCGGGCAAAGACGTACGGGGCGGGTCCGGGACCCGTCCCGTCGCATCCTGACACCACCCGGTACCGGTATCCACCACCCGCAGTACAGGACGCGTGTTGCCGCCGGTTCGCCGGAGCGCGGAATCCGTCAGCGCCGCCAGGCGCGGACCGTCACACCGAGGGCGACCACCAGCACGAGCAGCACCAGCGACGGCGTCACCCCCGGGTTGCCGCCGACGATGCCGACGACCGCCGCGATCAGCGCCATCAGCGTGAAGAAGCCGAGGATCCCGATCAGGATCTCCAGCTGTTGACGCCTGCGCGCCCGCCGCCTGCCCTCGTTCACGCGGGCACGCCGCTCACGACTTGACGCCGCCGGCGGTCAGTCCGGACACGATCCGGCGCTGGAAGATCAGCACCATGATGACCAGCGGAACGGTGACGAGAGTGCCCGCCGCCATGATCGCCGCATAGGGCTGGGTGAACGCGTTCGGACCCTCGAACAGTGCGATCGCGACGGTCACCGGTTCCGTGCGGTCGGTCGAGAGCAGGCTCGCGAGCAGGTACTCGTTCCAGGACGCGATGAACGCCAGGATCGCCGTGGTGAACAGTGCGGGCGCCGCCAGCGGCAGCAGCACCATCCGGAACGCCTGCCCCTTCGACGCGCCGTCGATGCGGGCCGCCTCCTCCAGCTCCCACGGCAGGTCCGTCAGGAACGAGGTGAGCGTGTACACCGTCAGCGGCAGGACGAACGAGATGTTCGGGATGATCAACGCCTGGTACTGACCGATCCAGCCGAGATCACTGAACAGCTGGAACAGCGGCGTCACCAGCGCGACGGTCGGGAACATCGACGCACCCAGGATGACGCCGACGACGATGAACTTGCCCCGGAAGTCGATGCGCGCCAGGGCGTACGCGGTGAAGATTCCGAGCAGCAGCGCGACCGCGGTGGTGGCGGCGCCGATGATCATGCTGTTGCGGATCGCGGCGAGGAAGTTGTTGCCGGTGTCCGTGGACAGCGCGTCGCGGAAGTTGTCCAGCGTCACGTGCGTCGGCCACGGCGTCGTGTCGAAGGTGTAGGCGCTGTCCCGGAAGGCGGTGATCACCATCCAGTAGAACGGGGCCAGTCCCCAGATCAGGATCGCGATCACACCGACGTAGTTGCGGATCGCCGGTCCGACCGGCTGCCTGCGACGCGGCAGCGGCGCGGGCTCCTCCGCGGGCAGTTCGGGTTCCTCGAACGTCGTGACCGCCGGGATGATCATCGTCTCGATCGAGTCGTTCGGCGTCTCACCGGTGAACCGCTCGTACGGCGCGGAAGCACCCTGCCCGGGTGTGGGGCTGCCGTCGGGCACGCTGTGCCGTCCCATCACCGATCACCACCCTTGCGCTGCTCGTCCTGCGTGCGTACGGCGTTCGCGCCGAGGAACTTCACCATCACGAAGGCGACCGCGAAGATCCCCAGGAAGATCAGCGTCGACAACGCGGACGCGCTCTGCAGGTGTCCCTGCCGGATGTCCGCGACCGTCAGGATGGCGACCGTCGAGATCGGAGTGGACCCCGAGGTGCCGCCGAGGATCGCGGGGAGGTCGTAGATCCGGAGCACGTCGAGGGTCCGGAACAGGACCGCCACCATCAGCGCCGGCTTGACCAGCGGCAGCGTGATGGACTTGAACCGCTGCCACGCGGACGCGCCGTCCACGCGGGCGGCCTCGTACACGTCCTGCGGGATCATCTGCAGGCCGGCGAGGATGAGCAGCGCCATGAACGGCGTCGTCTTCCACACGTCCGCGATGATGACCGCCAGTCGCGACGCCCACGGGTCCGTCATCCAGGCGATGTCGGTGCCGAGCAGGCTGTTCGCGATGCCGTTCTCGGCGAAGATGAAGTACCAGAGTTTCGCGGTGACCGCGGTCGGGATGGCCCACGGGATCAGGACGCTGGCCCGCAGGAACGACCGTCCCACGAAGCTGCGACCCATGATCGTCGCCATCCACAGGCCGAGCAGGGTGGAGAACCCGACGATCGCGACGGTGAACAGCAGCGTGACGCCGACGGCGGGCCAGAAGTCGGCGCCGAGGGTGCCGGGCGGGCAGGTGCCGCGACCGTCACCACAGTTCCCGGTCAGCCAGAGCAGGTAGTTGTCGAAACCGGCGAACCCGCCCGTCACGAACCGGCCGGTGTCCTCGTTGAAACCGGGATTGCGCTGGAACGACATCATCACGGCCTTGACGACCGGATACACGATGATGACCGCGAGGACCAGGATGGTCGGCGCGATCAGGTACACGGGACGCCAGTCGAAGCGACGCCGCGGTGGCGGCGGGGGGGCGTCGGGGGCGTCCGGCGCGACGACGCCGCGACCGAGGTGGATCACCTCGGTCACGGCGTCGTTGTCGTACCCGCCCGGCTCGGCAGAGTCGGTCATCTCGAACTACCTGATTTCCTCTTCACGATCGACCTGCCGGGCCGAACGTTCCTACTTGGCTGCGTTGGTGATGGCGGCCGACATGTCCTCGGCTGCCTGGTCGACCGTCACCGAGCCGTTCAGCGCGGCGGTCGCGTTGTCCTGGATCGCCTTGGAGATCGCGCTGTAGTACGGGGTCACCGGGCGCGGGACCGCGTTCTCGAGCGCCGCCTTCAGAGCGGGCAGGTACGGGTACTTCGCGACCAGCGCGGCGTCGTCGTAGACCGAGGCCAGAACCGGCGGGAACGAGGCGTCCGCGAACGCCATCTGGTTCTCCTCGTTCTGGATGAACTCGACGAAGTCACGGGCCGTGGCCTTGCTCTTCGAGAAGACGTTCACGCCGTTGTTGTAGCCACCCAGGGTGGACGCACCGGCACCGGCCGGGCCGACGATCGGGGCGACCGCGACCTTGCCCTTGACGGCGGAGCCGTCCTCCTCGGCGTTGGTGTACATGTACGGCCAGTTGTAGGCGTACGCGGACTCACCGCCGACGAACGCGAGGTTGGTCTCCTCCTCGGTGAACGAGGTGGAGCGCTTGGCGATGGTGCCGCCGTTGTACGCGTCGACCAGAGCCTGCAGGCCGGCGACGGACTGCGGCGAGGTCACCTCGGGGGTCTTGCCGTCCTCGCCGACGACCGCGCCGCCCCACGAGTTGATGAACTGCGTGGTGTTGACGGTCAGGCCCTCGTACTGCTTGAGCTGGGTGACGAGGCAGTCGGTGGTCTTCGCGACGGCCGCGGCACAGCTGTCGGTCAGCGCCTTCCAGTCCGCGGGAGCCGCGGGAACCAGGTCGGTGCGGTAGTACAGGAGCTGCGCGTTCGTGTTCTGCGGAGCCGCGTACAGGGTGCCGCGGTAGGTGGCGCTGTCCACCGTCGCGGGCAGCAGGTTGGCGGTGTCGATGGCGAGGGCGCCGTCGAGGGGCTGCAGCCAGCCGTTCGCCGCGAACTCCGCGGTCCACGTGACGTCGAGGGCCATCACGTCGTAATCGGCGTTGCCCGCCTGCAGCGACTGCACCAGCTGGGTGCGCTGGTCGTCGGCCTCACCGGGCAGTTCCTTGAGGGAGACCTGCTCGTCGGGGTGCGAGGCGTTCCACGACTCGATCACCGGCTGGAGCTTGTCGACGTCGTTCTTGCCCATCGCGAACGTGATCGCGCCGCGGCCGTCGAGGTTCTGGCCGACGGCCTCGTCGACACTGCCACCGCCGCTGCTGTCGTCACTGGAACACCCGGCGAGCGCGAGCAGCACCGCGGCGGATGCCGCGACGGCGATCCGCGAGCGCGTGTTGAAAGAACGCATGGTCCACCTTTCGAAGGTCGAATCTTCCGGCCGCGGACACGGACTCCCCGGGCCGAGGCATTTGTCGTCGCCTACTGTGGCACGCCGACCGAGTGATTTCCGCCATTACCCCCGCACTGGATCGGTCAGGCGCCGCAGACCCTCAGCCCAGCCGTCGGCCGGTCGACGCGGAGAACAGGTGCACTTCCTTCGGGTCGACGTGCAACCGGACGCGGTCGCCCTTGCGCGGGGGACGACGCCAGTCGGCGCGGGCGACGATCGACTGCGGCCGGTCCGCGACCAGCGCGTGACCGTAGATGTAGGCGTCGGAGCCGAGTTCCTCGACGACGTCCACCTCCATGTCGACTCCGTCGCCGGCCGCGTTCGGCGCCGCCAGCTCCAGGTGTTCGGGCCGGACACCGACGACGACCTGCGAGTCGTGGACCATGCCCAGGGTGCTGCGGGGGACCGGGACGACCGCTGTGCCGAACCGCACGCCGCCGTCCACGACGGGGAGCGTGAACAGGTTCATCGACGGCGAGCCCATGAAACCGGCCACGAAGACGTTCGCCGGCCGGTTGTACAGCTCCCGCGGGGACGCGCACTGCTGCAGCACGCCGTCCTTGAGAACCGCCACTCGGTCACCCATCGTCATCGCCTCCACCTGGTCGTGCGTGACGTAGACGGTGGTGGTGCCGAGCCGGCGCTGCAGCTGCGCGATCTGGGTGCGGGTCTGCACGCGGAGCTTCGCGTCGAGGTTCGACAGCGGCTCGTCCATCAGGAACACCTGCGGCTGCCGGACGATGGCCCGCCCCATCGCGACGCGCTGCCGCTGACCACCCGACAGCGCCTTCGGCTTGCGGTCCAGGTACTGCGTGAGGTCCAGCATCGCCGCCGCCTCCTCGACGCGGCGCCGGATCTCGTCCTTCGGCGTCTTCGCCAGCTTGAGTGCGAAGCCCATGTTCTCGGCGACGGACATGTGCGGGTACAGGGCGTAGTTCTGGAACACCATCGCGATGTCGCGGTCCTTCGGCTCCGCCGAGGTGACGTCGCGGTCGCCGATCAGGACCCGACCCGAGTGCACGTCCTCGAGACCGGCAAGCATGCGCAGTGACGTGGACTTTCCGCATCCCGACGGGCCGACCAGCACGAGGAACTCGCCGTCGGCGATGTCGAGCTGCAGGCGGTCGACGGCCGGTGTGTCCGAGCCCGGGAACAGGCAGGTGGTCGAGTCGTAGGTGACTGTCGCCATGGGTGTTCGTCGATCCCTTCACCGGCTGCGCCGGACGCTCCGGTCACTCCGCAGGCTCCGCTCCTGCGCGCGATGTGTCCGCGCGACAGTATTGCAGGCCCGGCCGCCGGGGTACGGGCGTCTGCACGCCGGGCTTCTGTTCGCGGCGGCGGCGGCAGAGAATGGATGTGGCCCGATCGGACCGTGACAGCCCAGCCGACGAACTGGAGGCACAGTCATGAAACCCGACGACGACAACCCCGCCGACACGCGCGTGATGGGCATCATCCATTCCGCACTCCGGCGCGACCTGCTGCGGCTCCACGTCGTTCTCGCGGCGGGGCCGGTACCGGACGACCACCGCGTCGAACTCGCCGACCACGTGCTCTGGCTGATGGAGCTCCTGCACCACCACCACGAGTCGGAGGACTCCGCGCTGTACCCGCAGGTGGTGGACCACAACCCCGACTCCGCGCCGATGGTCGCGCGGATGAACGAGGACCACCACCGCATCGAACCCGCCATCACCGCCTTCCAGGACGCCGCCCACGCCTTCCGCGAGGGGACGCCCGACTCCCAGGAGCAGCTGGTCTCGGCGCTGGACGGCATCTCGGAGGTGCTGCTGCCCCACTTGGAGCGGGAGGAACGCGAGATGATGCCGCTCGTCTCCGCGAGCATCACCGAAGCCGAATGGACCGCGTGGGACGAGAATTACAACATCAAGCCGCTGTCGCTGCCCGAACTGGCCAGGGAAGGCGTCTGGATGCTCGACGGCCTCGACGAGGAGTCGTCCGACTACGTCGTCCACCTGGTGCCCGCCGTTCCCCGCTTCGTCATCCTGCACGTGCTCGGCCCGCACAACCGCCATCACTTCGCCGATCTGTGGAAGGGGACCGACGCGGAACACATTCCTTCCCAGCAGCTTTCGACCGGCGTCTGATCAGCGGAGGTCGAATCCCCGGTTCCGCAGTGCCTCGCCGATACGGTCGCGACCGTTCAGTCCGGCGACCGTCCCGAAGCGGGCGAGCACGCGTTCGATCCAACTGTGCGCGAGCCCTTCTCCCTCGTAGAACGCCCCGATCGTCCGCTCGTACTCGTCCACCGCGGGCAGCTGCGTGTGCTCCTGGTAGCGGTCGTGGTGGACGACCGCCACCTGCGGCAGTCGCGGCTTGACACGCGAGGTGTCCGATTCGGCCGGATACCCGACGGCCAGTCCGAAGGCCGCGACCACCCGACCGGGCAACCGGAGCTCGGCGGCGAGCTCTTCGGGGTTGTTGCGGGCCGCTCCGACGAACACCGTTCCCAGCCCGAGTGATTCGGCGGCCAGCGACGCGTTCTGCGCGGCCAGGGACACGTCGACGAACCCGACGAGCGCCGACTCCACGTAGTCGGCGCCCTCGAGTCCGTGACCGCGGCGGTCCGCAAGCTGTGCGATGCGGGCGAAGTCCACCAGCCACACCAGGAACACCGGCGCCTGCCGGATGAACTCCTGGTCACCGGACAGTGCGGCGAGACGGTCCTTGAGGTCGGGGTCGCGGACCACGACGACGCTCCACGTCTGCAGGTTCGACGACGTCGGGGCCGACTGGGCAGCGGCGACCACGGCCTCGACCGCCGCGTCGGACACCGGGTCGGTGCGGAACGAACGCACCGACCGGTGCGCGAGTTGCTGCCGGATCACGTCGGTGACCTCGGGTGTCGTACCCGGTACCGAGCCGTACCGGCCCGCCAGCAGGGCCGCATCGGTGTCGCGTGCGGCGGTCGGGTCGTGGACGGCGGTCATCGCGGCTCCTCGGGGTTCGGTGTCGGCAGGCCCGGCAACTGTCCCGCGAGCGGTGAACCGCCGTCGACGGTTGCGATCGCCGCGACGCAAACCCGGGGATCGCTGTACTCGACCGACACGACTCACCCGGTCACGAGTGCGCGCAACTCCTCGCCGAGCTCGGGGGTGGCGGCGACGATGCCGCTCCAGCGTCGGGTGAGGTCTGTGTCGAACTCGATCGGACGGCCGTAGGCATCGAGGACGACGCCGCCGGACGCCGTCACCTGGACGACGGCGGCGGCGATGTCCATGAGCCGGTGGGTGTCGCTCCCGGCGTCGAGGAAGGCGTCCACCGACCCATCGGCGACGAACGCCGCGTCGAGGGTGCTGCAGCTGAGGATGCGGACCCGGGTGGCCTTCCGCGCGACGCGCTCCCAGGCATCCCAGTTGCGGGTGTGCGGGCGCAGGATCGACACGGCGGCGTCGCCGACCCGGCGGCACCCGCTGGTGCGGTACGGAGAATGGTCGCGGGATGCCCACCACCGCTGGTCGGTGTGCAGCCAGCAGGTGAGCGCCTCGGTGAACTCGCCGTCCACGACGACGGCGGCGCTGAAGCAGGACAGCGGGACACCCGCCGCAGCGTTCGCAGACCCGTCCACCGGATCGACCACGAGGGTCACCGACGACCCGACGTCGATCCAGCCACGCTCCTCGGACAGGACGTTGACGCCGGCCGCGGTGGCCGCTGTGATGATGGCGTCCTCGACGACGACGTCGACGAACATGGTGGGGGTGCCGTCCGCGCCGTCCATCTCGATGGCGCGAAGCTGGTCACGCGAGTACGTGGCGACAGCGTTGCGGTAGGCGGCGATCGCGGCGTCCGCGGCGGCTGTCAGTGCCGGATGCGCCTGCGTCGTTGTGGTTTCGGACAGGGTCACGGTGATGTTCACTCTCGATTGGGGGGTGGGTCAGGACATCGCGCGGCGCATCCACATGGCGACGCCTTCGACCGCCATGACGACGACGAACACCATGAGCACGATCGTGGTGACGACGTCGAACTGCATGACGCGCGCCGCGTTCATCAGGTAGAAGCCGATACCGCCCGCACCGACGACACCGAGAAGTGTTGCGGCGCGGATGTTGACGTCCAGTTGGTAGAAGAGGTGCGCGACGAGCGCGGGGGCCGACTGCCGCAGTGTCGAGGCGACGAACGTCTGGCCGCGCGTCGCACCGCTCGCCGTGACGGCCTGCTGCACCCGGATGTCGGTCTCCTCGAGGGAGTCGGCGATGAGCTTGCTGAGCAGTCCGACCGCTCCGAGGGACAACGCGAGCGCACCGGCGGTCGCGCCGAGCCCGGTGATGACGATGAAGACGATCGCGATGATGAGGTCAGGGATGCCACGGATCACGACGATGGTGATCCGGAAGAAGCGCGCGACACCGGGATTGGGTGCGACGTTACGCGCGGCGAGGATGCCGACGGGGACCGCGATCAGCAGGCCGATGAACGTTGCCGCCAACGCGATCTGCACGGTCACCACGAGTTCTTTCACGAGCTCGTCCCAGATGCCGCCGGTGCCGGGCGGGAAGAACAGCGCGAGGGTGGTGCCGGTGGTGCCGAGGCCGTCGGTCATCCGGGAGAAGTCGATCCCGGATGCGAGCACCGACACGCACAGCGCGACCACGGCGAGCGTGGTGTAGACGGTGGTGCGGATCCGCTTCGGCGTCCACGGCGGGGAGATACGGTACGACCCGTCGGGCCTGCGGACGTCGGGGGCGGGCAGGGCAGGGCCGTCGGTCACCCAGGTGGAGCGGCCGATGCGGCGCCACCACGGCTTGCGGTCGGAGCCCCGCCCGAGGAGCGCGGAACGCAGTGCGCCGGAGAGCAGTTCGACCGCGATGCACAGCACCACCACGAACAGCGCGAGCGCCATGCCCCGCTGGTAGTCGAGGGTGCGCATCGCCAACGACAGCTCCATGCCGATGCCGGCGACACCGACGTAGCCGAGGATCACCGAGGCGCGGAGGTTGATGTCGAACCGGTGCAACGCGGTCGCGACGAACGCGGGCATCGCCTGCGGGACGACGGCGCCGCTGATCTGCTGCCACCAGGTGGCGCCCGCGGACCGCAACGCGTCCCGGGGGCCGCCGTCGGTGTCCTCGATCGCGTCGGCGTACATCTTGCCGACCATGCCGATCGAGTGGATTCCCATCGCGAGAATGCCTGCGAGACCGCCCAGCCCGAACATCCGTAGGAACAGGATCGCGAGCACCAGCTCGGGAATCGCCCGGGTGACGACGATGACGGCGCGCGCCCACCAGCGCAGCGGGGTCCCCGGGGTGGTGTTGCGGGCGGCGAGCAATGCGACCCCGAAGCTGAGCACCACGGACAGCACCGTCGCGCACGTCACGATCGCGAGGGTCTGGCCGGTCATCTCGAGGATCTCGCCGAGCGGCGGGAAGTCGAGGGGGAAGATGCGGGCCAGGAAGTCGGTCGCGTTGCCGATGCTGTCCGCGAAGGTCGCGAGGTTGATCTTCAGCGCGGCAACGGACCAGATCGACAGCACCAGCCACCCGAGGAGGACGACGGCGACCGCGATGCCGGACGGCGACGGTCGCTGCAGTGTCCGCTGCGGCGCGCCGGTCGGTCGGGGAGTGGTCAGAACGGACACCGGCTCACACCAACTGCGGTGCGGGTGCGGCCGCGACGGAGCTGTAGATCGACATGGTCTGGCTCCGGTCGATAGCGGAAACGGCTTTGTCGAGAACGACCTTGCCGCCGCGCAGACCCACGAGCCGGTGACCCCAGGTGAGCGCGAGCTCCACCTGGTGCAGGCTGCACAGCACCGTGAGACTGTCCTCTGCGGCGACCCGGGAGATCAGTTCCATGACCTGCGCCGACGATTCCGGGTCGAGGGACGCCACCGGCTCGTCGGCAAGCAGGATCCGCGGCTTCTGGACGAGTGCACGTGCCACCGCGACGCGCTGTTGCTGCCCACCGGACAGCGTGTCGGCACGCTGGAAGGCTTTGTCCGCCAACCCGACCCGGTCGAGTTGCTCCATCGCGGCCAGCCTGACCGTGCGGGGATAGGTGGGCAGACCGAACCGGGGCCCTCGGAGAGATCCGAGGGCCCCGGTGCAGACGTTCTCCAGCGCGGACATGGAACCGACGAGATGGAACTGCTGGAACACGAAACCCACCTGCCGACGCAGGGCACGCAGTTCGCGTCCACGCGCCGCGCCCACGTCGGTGCCCAGGACCGACACCGACCCGCTGCTGGGGAGGTGCAGGCCGTCGAGCAGGCGCAGGAGGGTGGACTTGCCGCTGCCCGACAATCCGAGCAGCGTCACCACCTCACTCGGGTACACCGACAGCGAGACACCGTCGAGCGCGCGAACCTGCGGACCGAAGTCCTTCACCACCTCGGTGAGTCGAATGGACGGGGTGACGATGCGGTCGATCGAATGGGCGAGCGACCCGTTGTCGGTGTCGGTCATGACTGTCTCCCTGAGAGGTGGTGTGGCCGGACTAGGACTTGCAGGCCTCGGCCTGCGTGATCTCGCAGACCTTCCGCACACCGTCGAAGCTGGCGTCGTCGACGGCGACGTAGCCGAAGTCGGTGTTCTCGGGCAGCTTGCAGGACGCCTCGTCCGTGCAGTAGCCCTTCTCGACGAGGGCGGGTCGGTTCAGGATCGTCTGGAAGATCGAGGTGATCTGCTCCCGCAGCTCGGGCGACAGCGAGTCGCTGATCGCAACCGGCGAACCGGCGATCGTCTCCGACTTCCACAGCACGTCGAGGTCGCCGGGCTTGATCTGGCCCTTCGAGACCATCGTCTGGTCGACCATGGAGTCGTACGCGAAGCCGGCGTCGCACTGGCCGCTCATCACCGCGAGGACCGACGCGTCGTGGCCGCCGGCGAACACCGGGGTGACGTCGGTGGCGGGATCGATACCCGCCTCTTCGAGGCCGGCGCTCGGGTAGAGGTACCCGGAGGTGGAGCCGGGGTCGACGAAGCAGATCGTCTTGCCGCGGTAGTCGGCGAGCGAGCGGATCGGCGATCCGGACTTGACGATGGCGTAGGACTGGTAGCCCGGCGTCTCGTCGGGCGCGTCGACCAGGGACGCGATGGGGGTGGTCTCCACGCCGGTGTCCTTCGCGGTGACATACGAGAACGGGCCGTAGGCCGCGATCTGGACCTTGCCCGCGCGCTGCGCCTCGATGACGGCGGCGTAGTCGGTGGCGTTCTGGAACTCGACCTTGTTGCCGGTCTCCTTCTCGATCACCTCGGCGATGAGCTGGTACTCCTGCTGGAGGCTCTGCGACTCCTCGGACGGAATCGAGGCGAACACCAGGGTCTGGGTATCACCGGAACCCGAGTCCGCGGTCGCGGTGTCCTCGGCTGCACTCGAACCGCACGCGGCGAGAACCAGGGTGGTCGCGGCGAGCGCGGCCACTCCGAACGAGCGCTGGATCGTGAATCCCATGTCTGTTGTCTCCTTGGTTGTGTCCGCGAACGCGCCCGGGACGGGTCGATCGGTTCGCGGGAAGTCGCTGTGGTCCGCGAGACGGCGGTGTTCGCGCGACCGGAAACAGGGTTGCCGCCCCCGGCGAATGGGACGGCAACCCCGAATGAACCGCGGCAAAACGGACACCGGCGGATCAGCCGAGTTGTTCGCCGGAGTCGGGACGGCTCAGCCCGCGCGGACCACGGACCTGACCACCGGGCAGCCGTGTTCCAGCGCCACCAGTGCCAGATCGGCGCGCTGGCCCGGTTCGAGGGTCCCCCGGTCGACCAGGCCGACCGCGGTCGCGGGTCCGCTGGTGACCAGCGCGACCGCGTCGTGCAGCGGCATGATGTCGCGCTCGGCCAGCGCAAACGCCGCACCCAGCAGCGATGACGGCAGATAGTCGGAGGCCAGTGCGGTGACCAGGCCCAGACCTGCCAGCTGCTCCGCCGACACGTTGCCCGAGTGCGACCCGCCGCGCAGGATGTTCGGTCCGCCCATGACGATCGACATGCCGCGCGACCGGGCCTCGCGGGCCGCCTCCTCGGTGGTCGGGAACTCCGCCACCGCGCCCCCGCGGCGCGCCAGGTCGGCGATCTCGACCGCGGACTCCGGGTCGTGCCCGAAAATCCGGGCGACGCCCTGACCGGCCCGCGCGGCGAGCCAATCCATCGCCTCCTCCCGCACGGGCAGGCTGTCCTCCCTGGTGCGGATCACGCCGTCGACGTGCAGCCGGGCGTCCTCCATCGAGATGCCCCTGGTCTCGGCTACATAGCGTTCGAAGAAGGTGCGGTCGGCGTACTGGCCGATGCCGGGCGTGTGGTCCTCGTGCGAGATCACCGCGGGCACCTCGGTGTCGTACGCACCGACCGCGACCTTCGCATCGAGGTGCCCGCGCATCGCCGCGAGACCTTTGGCGGAACGCACGTCGAGCCGGTGCAGGACGCGGTGATCGACCAACTGTCCCGCGTCGGGCCGGGCGTTCCACTCCTCGATGGCGTCGCACATCTGCTGCGCCACATGCACACTGCGCTGACTGGCGGCGGTTTCGCGGTCCGAGAAGGACGCGCCGTGGAAGACGGTGGTGATGCCCGCCGCGCGGAGCTTGCCCTCGAACGACATCATCGAGAACAGCCACGGCAGTTCGGCACCCGGCCGGGGCAAACGCTCCTTCTCGAGCCCGTCCGAGTGGACGTCCACCAGGCCGGGGAGGCAGAACAGTCCGTCGCCGTCGACGTCGACCGCGACACCCGGACGGGCGGGCCCGACCTCGGCGATGCGGCCGTCCCGGACGACGACCCTGGCGTCGTCGACGACGCCGCCGGGGAGGACTGCGCGGACGTGCCCGAGGACGTAGTCGGCGGGTGCGCGACCGAGCGACCAGGTCGGCTGCCGGACCGGTGTCGGCGCGCTCATGCCACCGCTCCCAGCACCTCGGCGGCCGTACCCTCGGCGGCGATCCGGCCCTCCTCGAACCGGACCACCCGGGATGCGAGGCGGTGCATCGCTTCGAGGTCGTGGAACACCGCGAGCACCGCCACGCCCTGCGCGGACAGCGACGCGATGAGATCGAGTGCCCGCTCGCGGTTCGCAGGATCGAGTGCCGAGACCGGCTCGTCGAGCAGCAGCAAACGCGGCGGATTGACCGTTCCCGCAGCGATGTTCACGCGCTGGCGTTCACCACCGGAGAGGACGCTGCAGTCGACGTCCCACAGCGCCTCGTCGAGCGCGAGGCGCTGGAGGGCGTCGGCGGCCGCGTCCCGGGCATCGGCCCGGCTCATGCCGCGGCGACGGCCGGCGGCGGCCACCACCTCCATCGGGCCGGTGCGCGGCGGCGCCGACAGGAACTGTGAGACGTAGCCGAGTTCGCGTCCCCGCAGCCGAGCCATGTCGCGGTCCGGCAGTGCCGTCAGATCGACGGGGCCGTTCTCCGTGCCGAGGGTCACCATCCCCGAGTCGGGGAGGTAGCTGCGGTGCACGCAGCGGAGCAGGCTGGACTTGCCCGCGCCGCTGGGTCCGGCGAGCGCGACGTGCTCACCTTCCGCGACGTCGAGGTCGACGCCGTGCAGCGAGGTGACGGTGCGCCCGTCGATCGTGTGCAGGGTGAAGGTCTTTCGTAGATTTCGTACCGAGAGAACGTTCTTCGTCATCGTGCACTCACCTTCGGGCCGCGGCGACGAGCCGCTGGGTGTAGGGGTGGTGGGGATCTTGGAACAGCTGGTCGGTGAGTCCGGACTCGACCACCCGGCCGACGTTCATCACCAGGCTGCGGTCGGTGAGCGCTTCGATGACCGCGAAGTCGTGACTCACGACCACGGCGGCGGTGTCACGCTCGGCGAGCAGCTTGCGCAGCAGGTCGAGGACGCCCGCGGCGACGGACGCGTCGAGCCCGGTGGTCGGCTCGTCGAGGAGCAGGACGCGTGGATCGGTGGCGAGGGCCTTCGCGATCTGGACGCGCTGACGCATGCCGCCGGAGAAGGTCTGGACGGGATCGTCCATGCGGTCCAGCGGCACCTCGACCTGCTCGAGGAGGTATGCGGCCCGGTCCCGGATCTCGTGGTAGTTGCGCCATCCCGCGGCGGTGAGCCGCTCGGCGATGTTGCCGCCCGCCGACACCTTCATCGTGAGCCCGTCGGTCGGGTTCTGGTGCACCAGACCGATGGTGTCCACCCGCAGCGCCCGGCGCTGCGCGTCGTCGAGCTCGAAGATGTTGCGCCTGCCGTCCTCGACGGTGGTGAGGAACATCTCGCCCGTGGTCGCCCGTTCCTCGCCGACCAGGCAGCGCAGCACCGTCGACTTCCCGGAGCCGGACTCACCGATCAGACCGAGGGCCTCGCCCGGTGCGACGTCGAACCCGACGTCCCAGGCCGCCACGACGGCACCGGTCAGCGGGCTGATCGCGGTGCCCGCCGTCGGTCCGGTACCGGGAACGGCGTCCGCGCCGCCCGGACCGTGCACCTTGCCGATGCCGCGCGCGGCGAGGGTCCAGCCGTCCGGCGTCGCGGGCACCGGCCTGGGCTCGGCCGCAGCGGCCCGGCTGCGGGTCGTGACGCGGCGGACACGCCGCGTGGGATCGGGCAGGAACTGCATCGGCGCCGCCGCGCGGTGCGTCTCGGCGTCGACGTCGCCGTCGAGGGTGCGGGTGCACCACTCGATGTCGCTGCACGCCTTGCGGCCGCCCGGCGCCTCCACGAGAAAGGTGTCGGTGGATCCACAACGGGCACACGCTGCTTCAGCGTCACTCTCCACCTCGAACGGCACGTCGTCGAAGGTCAGTGGGGTGACCGTGGTGTACGGCGGGACGGCGTAGATCCGCTTCTCGCGACCCGCGCCGAACAACGTCAGGTGCGGTGAATCGTCCAGCCGCGGAACGTCCCAGCGCGGAATCGGGGTGGTCGCCATGACGTAGCGACCGCCGACGAGGACGGGGTACCCGGTGGTCTTGGTGATGACGCCGTTGCGGACCAGGTCCTCGTACAGGCTGACCCACATCATCGAGTAGTCGGCCTCGGCGTGCATGCGAGCGCATTCACTCACGGACTTCTGCACTCCGCGCAGCGGTTCCGCCACCGGAACCTGCAGAACGAGGGTCTGGCCGTCGAGCATCGGCTCCTCGGGGATCCGGTGCCGGCTCTGCACGACCGACGACTCGCGGGTGTCCTGGGTCTGCTCGCAGCGCTCGCTGTCGACGATCAGGCGCCGCAGGTTGGTGGCGTTGACGCCGTCGTCGTCGCCCTGGTCGATCACCTTGACGACGTCCTCGCCGCCGAGCAGGCCGAGGGTGATCTGGAGGCCGCCCGACCCCCAGCCGCGAGCGACGGGCATCTCCCGGGAGCCGAACGGCACCTGGTAGCCGGGGACGCACACGGCGGACAGGGTGGCGCGCCGGATCTCACGCTTGGACCCCTCGTCGAGGATGCCGCGGCGGTCCTCGCCGGCCTCGATGGCGCGGAGCACGTCCGCGACGGTCGGATCGGGGATCGCGGTGGTCGCGATGCTCATCAGCAGGTCCTTCCAATGGGTTCGGCTGTGCGCTCGGCGATCTCGTCGAGCTGACCGTCCACTCCCCGGACCGCCCGCTTGCGGTCCATCATCGAGCGGAAGGTGACGTAGTGCGGGAGCTTGAGGTGCTCGAGGAAACCGCAGGAGTCGAGACCGTCGGTGGTGAGCAGCAGCACCTGCTCGAGACCGTCCCGGTCACCGAATCGGCGGCACGCGATGTCCAGGTTCGCCATCGCGATGGCCTTGCGCTCGTTGTGCCCGAAGCACAGGCCGTACCCGACGTCGAAGCGGCTGCGGTCCTCGTCCGGTCCGTCGAGGTCCTCGATCGCCTCGCACTCGGAGGCCCGGATCTCGCCGACCACGACGGGGTTCCCGGTGTGCGGGTGAACGACGCGGAGCGGGAGCCGGCCGTGCCGCACCTCGCCGAGGGTGACCTCGTGGATGTTGCCCTCGGTGCCGCGGATGGAGCGGTACCAGGTGCCGATCAGCGCACCCGTCTCCGCGCGGGCCATGCTCGCCAGGACCGCGGATCGCGGCGCCGGGGGCCGCGCGGGGTGCCGCGACAGGTCGAACGGCGCCGCGGGCTCCGCGCCCGCGGCGGGGCGGTTGTCGACCAGCAGGTCGCGGTCGCGCAGCCACTCCGAGAAGCGGCGCGGCCGCCGGTCGGTGTCGGCCCGCTCCGGTGTGTGCGCCACCGAGTCGTCGACGACCCGAGCGGCAGGCTGCTGAGCGCGGTCGAGCATCCGGCCCGTGTAATCGCTGGTGCGGCCGAGCAACTGCGGCCCGTCCGGCGTGCGGTGTGCGGGCACGATCCGGCGCAACACCACCATCTCGTCGGGGTCGATCGGTTCGCTCATCGCCAGCCGCGGCATCGTCGACTGGTGCGCCCGCACCAGGTGCGTCGCCTCGATGACGTCACCTTCGGCCTGGCGCAGCGCGTCCGCGGCGGTGTCCTCGTGGTACAGGCTGCCCTCACCCATCACCCGGTCCACGGCCAGCCGCATCCGGCCGGTGACCTGCTTCGTCGTCAGCCACGGTGCGGACACGTGGTCGCGGGCACCGCGCACCAGGTCCTCCGCGGCGAGGATCGCGTCGAGTCCGCCGCGCGCTCCGGAATATCCCATCTCAGTTACCTCGTCGTCGTTGTGGCAGTGGTGGTTCGGGGGACGCCGACGATGCCGCCGTCGGGGTCGACGAACAGCAGGTCGATGCCTGCCGGGAAGTCGGCGACCCGGCCTTCGCGGATCGTCCAGATCGCCGGATCGACACCGCGCGGGGCGAACAGGAGTTCGCCCGCGACCCCGGGGCCGGTGAGCAGGACCGGGTCTCCGCCGACCACGGACTCCACCGCGATCACCACGGTCGCGCCCGACTCCGGGCTCGCCGCCGAACCCGGGTGAGCGTGCGCGACCGCGTCGGCCGCGGCGGCCGGATCGAGCACCGTCACGTACCGCGCGGCGTGCACCTCGACGACAGGCGCACCGGTGGCGACCTCGACGATCGGTTCCCAGGCGTCGCCGGGCAGGTCCACCAGGTGTGTTCCGGTGTCGAGATCGGCGAGTGCGAGCACGGGAAGCAGCGCGGCCGGATACCCGGACGGCGGCAGTGGGTGCACCGTGCCGGGACGCGACAGCGCCTCCAGCGCAGACCGGTACACGCGTTGCGCGGCAACGGCATCCAATGCGGCGCCGCGCACCGCAGCGGTATCGGTGATCATCAGGTGAGCTCCTCGAATCGAACGACGGTGGGCGCCAACGCGGCCCACTCGTCCCGGTCGGCGGTCGCGTGCTCGCCCGCCACCCGGGCACACAGGTCCAGTACTCGCTGGGAGCCGGGCCGGTCGGCGGCCAGTTCGGCATCGCACACCGCCGCGGCCAGCGTCGCGATCCTGTTGTCTCCGAGTCGCACGGCCCAGCCGCGCTGCCCGTTCAAGCTGACCTCGGCACGGCACGCGAGCACGTCACCGAGCAGAAACCTGTCGTGGGCGATCGGCTCACGCACCTGCGCCGCGATGGTGCCGACCTCCGGTCCGGACAGGACCGTCAACTCGGCTCCGTCGGTCAGGCACTCGTCTGCGAGCGCGACCAGATCGTCCGCCGCGGCACGCGCCAGCAACTCGGCGGCGCGATCCCGCGTGAGGGGGGGTGAAGTCATGACGAGGCAACCTCTTTCGTTTTCGAACCGAGTGTGGGTGAGGCCGAATAGGCCGTATCCGATTGCGTCGACCCGATTTCCATGACCACCCGGACGGCGTCGCCGCGCATCCAGCCGACGCTGTGGAAAAGGGGACGACCGCTGACGCTGTCGCGACTGACGCTCTCGACGATCCAGGCGGGCACACCTGTCGCCAGCTCCAGCCGCTCACGAATGTCCGGCGGCGGGACGTCCGACGCCACCCGGCACCACGACCGCACCGCACACACGTGGCCGACCTGACGCAGCACCTCGCCGAGCGACTCCTCGACGCGCATCGCATCCGTGAACTCCGGCACCACATCCGCATCGATCCACTCGATGTTGGTGCCCGAAACCAGGTCGTCGATGTACGACATGCGCAACATCCGATGCGCAGGCGTACCCACCGGCAGGCCCAACCGCAGCGCGGGCTCGGCGGGCAGCCGATCCTTGGTGATGTCGAGCACGACCGCCCTGGGCCGGGCACCGGCGTCCCGCACCGTCCGATGCCAGGACGGCGGCCGGTCGCGGGAGATCACGTAGTCGATGCGGTTGGCCACGAACGTGCCCGCGCCCCGCACCCGCCGGACCCGCAGCCGCCGCTCCAACTCCTGCACGGCGGCCCGCGCGGCCGACCGGCTGACCTCGAACCTGCGCATGAGCGTGTGCTCACTGTCGAGACGCGCACCCGGGGCCATCCGGTCGATCTCCGCCTCCAACTCGTCTGCAATGAGGCGATATCGCTGCAGCGTCATGCCGACAACTGTCGATTCGGAAGTTGTACGGACAATCGCCCTCCGGGTAACCCGGAGGGAAACGCGACTGAACATCGGGACAGGTTGTCCGGGTCCCGACCCTGCGGCACAGTGAGGGAGACCACTCCCGCCGATCCGAGGAGTCATCCATGACCCGTTCCGTCCGCGTGGGCGTCCAACTCCAGCCGCAGCACGCCCCCGACTACGGCCTGATCCGGGACGCGGTGCTGCGCGCCGAGGACCTCGGCGTCGACATCGTGTTCAACTGGGACCATTTCTATCCACTGACGGGCGATTCCGACGGCGCCCACTTCGAGTGCTGGACGATGCTCGGCGCGTGGGCCGAGCAGACCGAACGGGTGGAGATCGGTGCCCTCGTCACCGGTGGCGGCTACCGCAACCCGGACCTGTTGGCGGACATGGCACGCACGGTCGACCACATCAGCGGCGGCCGGCTGATCCTCGGCATCGGCGGCGGCTGGTTCGAGAAGGACTACGACGAGTACGGATACGAGTTCGGTACCGCGGGCAGCAGGCTGAAGCTGCTGGGCGGCAACCTTGCCCGCATCCGCGCCCGCCTCGACAAGCTCAATCCGGCGCCGACCCGGCACATCCCGATCCTCATTGGCGGCGGCGGCGAGCGGAAGACGCTACGGCTCGTCGCCGAGTACGCGGACGTCTGGCACAGCTTCGCCGACCTCGACGCCCTGGCACACAAGTCGACGGTGCTGGCCGGCCACTGCGAGAACGTGGGCCGCGACCCGCACCACATCGAAAGGTCGGTGGCGTGGCCGGGGGAGACGGAGGCACAGGCCTTCGTCGACGCAGGGGTGACACTGTTCACCGTCGGCGCCGGTGGACCGGACTACGACCTGTCCACGCTCACCGAGGCGGTGCGCTGGCGGGACGAGCACTACGCGCAGCCGCTCGCCGGCCTCGCCTGAGCAACTCACTCCGTGCTCGTGTGACGGTTCACACCTCCCGAGTGTATACCCCCTTGGGTATATTCGGCGGCAGTTGCACCGACCCGAGGAGAACCCCATGTGCCGCCCCGTCCCCTGTTCGACCTGCAAGAAGACCACGTGGGCCGGCTGCGGCGCGCACGTCGACAGTGTGATGAGCGCCGTCCCCGCATCGCAGCGCTGCACCTGCGCTCGCGACACCGCCAAGCGGGGACTGCTCGACCGGATTCTCGGCCGATGACCACCCGCCCCGCCCGAGACGAGAACCTGCATGTGACCGCCCCCTGCCGCCAGGGCTGGACCGTCGAACGCGTCGTGCCCCTCGTGGCCGGCGTCATGATCCTGATCAGTGTCGGGCTCGCCGCCGCCGTCTCGCCGTGGTGGCTGATCCTCACCGGTTTCGTCGGCGCGAACCTGATCTTCTACTCGGCGGTCGGATGGTGTCCGGCCAGCCTGCTCATGGAACGCGCCGGCCTGCAGCGCGCGAGTTGCCGCGCCCGCGCCTCGACCATCTGATCGAGAGCCCGGCCGACATCGTCTCGGCCTGCGAATCGGGCGTCGATCCGCCCTTCTGCGCGCCACGCCGTTAGGCTTCCGGAATGACCCGATCACGATCGGTCAGGGTGTGGATCCTCGCGGTGCTGGCACTTCTGCTGGCCGTCACCGCCACCGCCTGCGGCAGCGACGGCGAGAGCACGACCACCGACCTGTGCTCCCCGCCGGGTGTCGGTGCCGCCGCGGCGGCGCCCACGAACCTCGACGCCGCCGCGGCGCAAGCCGGTGAGGACCGCTACACCACCCCGACGACCGTCCCCCTCGACCAGATCGACGTCGGTTCGCTCGGACTGATCACGCCCGGCGTCCTGAGCGTCGGCACGCTGTCCGACGCGCCGCCGAGCATCTGCGTGAACTCTGCCGGAACCTTCACCGGCTTCGACAACGAACTGCTGAAGGCGATCGCCGAGAAACTCGGACTGCAGATCCAGTTCTCCGGAACCGAATTCGCCGGACTGCTCTCCCAGGTCGCGAACGGGCGCTTCGACGTCGGGTCCTCGTCGATCACCACCACCGACGAGCGCCGCAAGACCGTCGGCTTCACCAACGGCTACGACTTCGGCTACTTCTCTCTCGTCGCACCGAACGGCGGCCCGGTGCAGTCGTTCTCGGACCTGAACTCCGGCACCCGGATCGGCGTGGTGCAGGGAACCGTGCAGGACGACTACGTCGTCAACACACTGAAGCTCGACCCGGTGAAGTTCCCGGACTACAACACCGCGTACGCGAACCTGAAGACCGGGCAGATCGACGCGTGGGTGGCGCCGTCGCAGCAGGCCGAGGGCGCGATCCAGCCGGGCGACAACACGTCGATCGTGCAGAACACCTTCAGCCTCAACAACTTCGTCGGCTGGGCCGTGCCACTCGGCAACCAGCGGCTGACCGACGCGCTGAACTCCGGCCTCGACGCCGTGATCGCGGACGGCACCTGGTCGGAGCTGTACACCGAATGGGTGCCGCGGGAGCTGCCGCCCGGCTGGAAGCCCGGCTCGAAGGCGGCACCGGAGCCGGAGCTGCCCGACTTCGCCGCGCTGGCCGCCGAACAGGGCGCGGGGACGTCGACGGAACAGGTGGCCCCGAAGTCGACCCTCCAACAGTTGCGGGACACGTTCTTCAACTGGGAGCTGTACCGGCAGGCGATCCCCGACCTGTTCACCACCGGCCTGCCGAACACGATCATCCTGGCCGTCACGTCGGGCATCGTCGGAACCGTCCTCGGCATGCTGCTGGCCGTCGCAGGCATCTCCCGCACCCGTTGGCTGCGGTGGCCGGCCCGCGTCTACACGGACATCTTCCGCGGGCTGCCCGCCGTGGTGATCATCCTGCTCGTCGGACTCGGGGTCGGGCCCGTCGTCAGCGGCGTCACCGGCAACAACCCGTACTGGCTCGGTGCCGCGGCGCTGGCGCTGCTGGCGGCCGCGTACATCGGCGAGATCTTCCGCTCCGGCATCCAGAGCGTGGAACCGGGGCAGATGGAGGCGGCCCGCGCCATCGGCTTCGGCTACCGCCGGGCGATGACGCTGGTGGTGATCCCGCAGGGCGTGCGGCGGGTGCTGCCCGCGTTGATGAACCAGTTCATCTCGCTCATCAAGGACTCGTCGCTGATCTACTTCCTCGGCCTGCTCGCCAGTCAGCGCGAACTCTTCGCCGTCGGCCGCGACCTGAACGCGCAGACCGGCAACCTGTCCCCGCTCGTCGCGGCGGGCCTGTTCTACCTGGCGCTGACGATCCCGCTCACGCATCTCGTCAACTACATCGACCGGCGGCTGCGTACCGGGAAGGCCGACACCTCCGGCACGCTCGACGACCTCGAGCAGGCCATCGTCGTGGAGAGGGGCTAGGCCATGACCGACACCACCGCAACCGAGTCGGGCACCCTCACCGGGACCGGACTGCACAAGGCGTTCGGCCGCAACAAGATCCTGCGCGGCGTCGACATCCACGTCGCCGCAGGCACCACCACCTCGGTCATCGGCCCGTCCGGGTCCGGCAAGTCGACACTGCTGCGGGTGCTGAACCGCCTGCACGAACCGGACGCCGGCGACATCCTGCTCGACGGCCGCTCCGTGCTCTCCGACGACCCGGACGAGCTGCGCCAGCGAATCGGCATGGTGTTCCAGCAGTTCAACCTGTTCCCGCACCGGACCGTCGTCGACAACGTCGCGCTCGGCCCCCGCAAACTCAAGGGCCTGTCCAAAGAGGAGGCCCGCGAGCTCGCCCTCGACCACCTCGATCAGGTGGGTCTGCGCGCCAAGGCGGACTCGCGGCCCGGGAACCTGTCCGGCGGGCAGCAGCAGCGGGTCGCGATCGCGCGGGCACTGGCGATGAAGCCGGAGATCATGTTCTTCGACGAGGCCACCTCCGCTCTCGACCCGGAACTCGTCAAGGGTGTGCTCGCGCTGATGGCGGATCTCGCCTCCGCCGGCATGTCGATGATCGTCGTGACCCACGAGATGGGCTTCTCCCGCAGCGTCGCCGACACCGTGGTGTTCATGGACGGGGGCGTGGTCGTCGAGACCGGCGAACCCGAGGCGCTGTTCGAGAACCCGCAGACCGAGCGACTGCAGGCGTTCCTGTCGGAGGTGCTGTGAGACCAGGCCGCTGACGCCTCGGCGGATCAGACGGCGTCACCCGTCGGCCGGCAGGCCGTGCCTGCCCGCACCGCCGTCGAACCGCGCGGCACCGGCGATGCCCTCCGCGAGCACGGCGGGCACCCCTTCCCGGCCCTCGGCCCGGATCGCGTCGGCGAGCGGCAGATCGAACGACCGGTACGCCGACGCGCGATCGGTGAGCATGCACACCTGAGGGAACGCCGCGATCTCGCGGGCGAGTCGCTGCGCCTGCGGCAGGGCCTCGCCGTCGGGAACGACCCGGTTGGCCAGGCCCATCGCCAGTGCCTCGGCGGCGTCGACGGCGCGTCCCGTCAGGATCATGTCCAACGCGCGGCCCTGTCCGACGATCCGCGGCAGCCGGACCGTCCCGCCGTCGATCAGCGGCACACCCCAGCGGCGGCAGAAGACGCCGAACGTCGCGGACTCCTCGACCACCCGCAGGTCGGCGAGCAGTGCCAGCTCCAGACCCCCGGCCACCGCGTAGCCGCTGACCGCCGCCACGAGTGGCTTGCTCAGCGCCATCCGGGTCGGTCCCATCGGTCCCGAGCCACCGCCGTCGGGATCGAGTTCGTTGCGACGGGCCGGGTCGCCCACCGCCGAGAGATCCGCACCGGCACAGAAGTTGCCGCCCGCGCCCCACAGCACCGCGACCCGTGCGTCGGCGTCGGACTCGAAATCTTCGAATGCACAACGCAGTTCGGATGCCGTCGGGCCGTCCACGGCGTTGCGCCTGTCGGGCCGGTCCAGGGTGATCGTGGTGATTCCGTCCACGGTTTCGGATCGAACGGTGTCGGGCATGACGGCCTCCCTCGTCGACGTGGGCGAGAGCTCCACGGCGTTCTGCCGATCGGACTCTCGTCGGTTCGCTCCTCCAGTCGACTCCTTCTACCAGGGCATGCCCGTGACGCTCAAGCACCGGCCTGTTCGCGGCTCCTCGCCGACGTGGCGCTGCGCCGCCGCCGTCGGGTCGTCGTCGACGTGATTGTTTCCTCTTCATCCGATCGAGGTGAAGCGAAGCCGGCGGCTGGGAATGACGATGGGGTCACACCCGACACCCTTGCGAGGAGCGCCCGATGTGCAATTCCCCCAAGAATCCGAGTGCTGCGACTGCCGCCGCGAACCGGGCGGCAGTGGACAGGTACGACATGGCGGACCGGCGGGACTTCGCCGATTCTCGACGGGGGCTGATCGCCGAACTGCCCGGCAACGTCACCGGTGCGGACGGCCACGCGATCTTCGATCCGCACGACTTCGACTACATCGGCGACGACACACCCGCCCCCGATTCCGTGGAGCCGAGCCTGTGGCGGCAGTCCCAGCTGATCCGGCACGGCGGCCTGTTCGAGGTCACCAAGGGTCTGTACCAGGTACGCAACAACGACATCGCGAACCTGACGGTCGTCGAAGGCGACGACGGGCTGATCGTCGTCGACTGCATGGCGGGCGTCGAGTCCGCCCGCCAGGGCATGGCGCTGATCCGCGAGCACGTGAGCGACAAGCCGGTGGCGGCGGTGATCTACACGCACACCCACATCGACCACTACGGCGGGGTCAAGGGGGTGGTCGACGCCGAGGACGTCGCCTCGGGCAAGGTGCCGATCATCGCGCCAGGCCACCAGTTCGACAAGTACGCGATAGGGGAGAACGTTGTGGCGGGCAACGCCATGGCCCGTCGCGCCGCCTACGCATTCGGTGGTCTCCTCGAGTCCGGGCCGCGGGGCTTCGTCACCTGCGGTATCGGCATCGCGAGCACCTCGGGTCCTGAGGTCTCCTACATCTCGCCGACCGACCTGATCACCGAGACCGGAACCCGGCGCGAGGTCGCGGGCGTGGAGTTCGAGTTCCTCTACGCGCCGGACACCGAGGCGCCGGAGGAGATGCATATCTGGATTCCACAGCTGGCCGCGTTGACGTGCGCGGAGAACGCCAACCACTCGCTGCACAACATCCAGACCCTGCGCGGCGCCCGCACCCGCGACGCCCGCAACTTCGCCCGCTACCTGGACGAGACCCTGGAGCGGTGGGGCGACGCCGCCGAGGTGCACTACGGCCCGCACACCTGGCCGGTGTGGGGCAACGAGAACATCACCGCGTTCATCGAATCGCAGCGCGACACCTACAAGTACATCCACGACCAGGCACTGCGCCTGGCGAACAAGGGGTACACCCCGCTGGAGGCCGCCGAGGTCGTCGAACTGCCCGAGGAACTCGCCCGCAACTGGGCCAATCGCGGGTACCACGGCACACTGCACCACGACGTGCGCGCGGTCTACACCAAGGAACTCGGGATGTGGGACGGCGATCCGGTGTCGCTGCACCCGCATCCGCCGGCCGAGTCCGCGAAGCGGTTCGTCGAGTTCGCCGGAGCCGACAGCATTCTCGCCGAGGGCAGACGCGCAATCGAGGACGCCGACTACCGGTGGGCCGTGGAGATCCTGCACAAGCTGGTCTTCGCGCAGCCGGACAACACGGCGGCGCGAGAGCTGCAGGCGGATGCCTACGAACAGATGGGCTACCAGGCGGAGGGCCCGCAGTGGCGCGGAATCTTCCTCAGTGCCGCACTGGAATTGCGCGAGGGAATCAAGCCGATGCCGTTCACCACCGCCAGCCAGGACACCATTCTCGGCATGCCGATCGACATCCTCTTCGACTTCGTGGCCGTGCACATCGACGGCCCGAAAGCCGCCGACGTCGACCTGCGCATCGACTTCGAGTTCGTCGACCGGGCCGAGACCTGGACCACGTGGATCCGGCGCGGCACCCTGGGTGCCCGCCGCGGCGCGTCCCGAGACACGCAACTGACGGTGTCGGGGCCGAAGGCCGCGCTGACCGGGGTCCTGTTGCAGCCCGGCGACGCGACGAAGCTGGCCGAGTCCGGTGCTGTCACCCTCGCAGGCGACGCGCAGGCACTGGCGACGCTCGCCTCCGTGCTCGACGAGTTCGATCCGTCCTTCCCGATCGTCACCCCGTAGACGCCACGCACCTGTGCGCGGTTTTGGTAGCTCCAACTACCAAAACCGCGCACAGGTGGCGGAGCCGCCTAGGACCCGAAGGGGTTCCCGAACATGTGCAGATCGCCGAGTCCGCCGCCGTAGTGGTTCAGGTCGATGGCGGCATTCACACCGGGGATGCGACCGGAGTCGGTGTACTGCCAGAACGTCCAGCGCGTCCAGCCGCCGGGCAGCGGGCCCGGGGCGTTCCGGCCGTTGTAGTCGGCGATCCACAGCGGGTAGTGGGAGAACTCGGTGGTGTTCGCCATCGCCGTGCGCCAGAAGTTCGGATAGGTGTAGATGATCGGCTGCCGACCGGTCAGCGCCTGTACCGAATTCAGGTAGCGGCGCGTCCAGTCGATGAGCGCCGCGGGCGGCAGCCCAGCCGAATGCTCCATGTCGAGGACCGGCGGCAGACCACCGGCGACCAGCGGAAACGCCGTGGACGCGAAGAACGCGGCCTGCGCCTCCGGCGACTGCCGCGGGTCCGCATAGTGGTAGGCGCCGCGGGCGATGCCCGCCGCGCGCATCCCGATCGCGTCCTGCACGAAATAAGGGTTGACGTAGTTCAGACCTTCGGTGGCCTTCACCATGGCGAACTCGTGACCCGACGCGCGGACGGCAAACCAGTCGATGGGCGCACCGCCCGGGTGCTGCCAGGACGCCACGTCCGGACCGTTGATCTGCGCGTTCGCCGCGCCGGGAACGGCAACGGCGAGCGCCGCCGCGAGCAGCACCGGCGCGAGGCGGATGACAGTTCGGATACGACCGCGGCGTCCTGACGTCATCGGCCGAGACTAAAACGACATCCCTCCGCCGTGAACCGGTTCGCGCCGATCGTTATCAATCGTTCGACCCGGCGTCACCCCGCGCGGCGACCGTTCGGCTATCCGAGCCAGTCCAGCACCGCCGCCGCAGTCCACGACTGCTGCATGCTGCCGAGAGGCTCGCCGGTGAACGGCTCGTAGTACTCGGCGAAGCTGCCGTCGCCGGCCTGCCGCAACCCCTCGGCACGCAGGTGCCGGGCCCGCTCGGCCCACCCGCGCCGGGCGAACACCCACGAGAACAGCCACGTCATCACGGGCCACACCGGTCCCCGCCAGTACTCGCGGGGGCGGAAGTCGCCGGACACCGGCGACGTCGACGGCGGCACCCCGTACCGCAGGTCCGGGTGGCCGCAGAAACGCGGACCCTCGAAGGTCCGCAACAGCGCCCGCTCGACGTCACGAGGCAGTCCGCCGCACAGCAGGGGCGCGAACATCGCGAGCGTGTCCGTACCGATCCAGCGCCCCGTGCGCAGATCGAAGTCGCGGGCGGCACCCGAACGCGGATGCGTTGTCGCCACGACACCGTCCCGGAACCGCTGCGCCCACAGGTGCAGGTCCCGCACGTCGGCCTTCGGGGCGGAGTGCTCCTCGCCGATGGTCGCGAGCACGTCGCACGAGAGGGCGAAGATGGCGCTCACGAAGACGTCCTCGACCGCGAAACTCATGGCGTCCACCAGGTCCGCGTCGTCGTAGCGGACCCGTTTCATCTCCTCCAGGAGCCACAGGTAACGGTCGTACTCCGCGTCGCTGGGACGTTGCGTCGGGTCCGAGACGACGACGGTGTCGGCGCGCAGATAGACGGGCACCGACCCGGGAATCACGTTGGCGTACGGCGAATCCCAGCGCGGCGAGTTGTCCATCCCGGACTCCCAGCCGTGATAGAGCGTCACCCGGCCGACCTCCTTCGGGTCGCGGGCGTGCGCGAGCCAGCGATGCCAGCGCATCAGGTCGGGCCAGCGGCGGTCGAGGAACTCCTCGGCGACGGCGCGAGTGCTGCGGCCGTGCCTGCGGGAGTGGTCGAGGATGCGTTGCACGGCGATGGCGTGCACGGGAGGCTGGGTGATCCCGGAGGTGTGGACTCCGGGGGAGTGGGCGGCGAGCGTCGTGCACGCCCATCGGTCGGGACCGGGGAAGTAGCCGTCGACCCCGTTCGCGAACACGATGTGCGGGATCATCCCGTTCTTCCACTGCGCGGACAGCAGCGTGTCGAGTTCCACGACGGCGCGCTCGACGCTCAGAGGGGCCAGTCCCACGGCGACGAAGGCCGCATCCCAACTCCACATGTGCGGATACAGCCGGGGCGCCGCACTCGTCATCGTTCCCAGGTCGTTGCCGCGAAGGAGGTAGGCGGCCCGTGCCGCGAGCTGGGTGGGGGTGAAGCCGGGGTCGGACATGCCCACAATTGTGCGACCCGGCCGGACCTTCCGCCCGCCGGGATCGTGTGAGCCCGTCGGCTCAGCCGGAGCGGGACACCTCGTCGGAACTGCGGAACACGAGCCGCCCGTCGTCCAGCTTGATAGCCCACCGCTTGGCGAGCGCCCAGCTGCGACCGTAGTCGGCGTCGTCCGCGGCGAGGTTGTCGCCGAAGTCGTCGACGATCACGCCCGACCCGTCCGTCTGCTCGCCCTCACCGGTGGCCGGGTCGACCTTGGTGACCACCGTGTCGCCGACGGCGAGCGGCGTGGCTTCCGCCTTGCCGGATCCACCGCTCTGCTTGCCGGGCCCCTTGCCTGCGGCCGACGCCTTGTCGGATTCCGCCGAGTCCTTGCCAGATCCCATGTGTCGCGACTTCCTTCCTTGTCGCCCGGGGCCCGGTGCATCACTCCGGATCGGAGCGTGCCGCGCCCCGCACGGCATCAAGTGTCGTAACCAGAATGTAGCTGACGTTGTACCGAGCCCGCATGTCGGAAACCGATCGAATGGACGATTGCGCAGTTCAGGGTACTCCGACGGGAACGGTCGGTCGGGATTGGCGAGGGCGAGTCGGCGACCGGATCAGGGCGCCACGGAGGAGCGGAGCATCCCGGTCGGAGGGACGGCGAGGACATGGTGCAGTTCGTCGAGCTCGACCGGCGGGGAAACGACGTCCGCCCAGGGGAACACCGCGCCGGTTCGTGCCAGGAAGTCGACGGCCTGCTGGAGGTGCCGCGGCTCGTAGTTGTGGACCCCGGTGATCGTCAGGTGCCGGCGCACGACCGCCTCGGGGTCGACGGCCAGCGCGGGCCCCGGTGCCACGGAGCCCGCCAGCACCAGCACCCCACCGATGTCGAGCCGCGCCAGGCCCTGCGCGATCGCCTCCGCCGAACCCGAGAAGTCGAGGACGACGTCGACGGTTCCGCCTGCGTCACCGACCCCGCCGAACCGATGCGCGACATCCACCCGTGAGGGGTACAGATCCGCGATCCGCACTCGGGCGCCCGCTTCCGCACACGCTGCGGCGGCGGTCACACCGAGCATCCCGGCACCGCAGATCAGCACACGCCTGCGCAGCAGCGGTCCCGCGGCCTCGAGGGTCGCCATCACGGTTGCGGTCGCACAGGCGGCAGGCGCCGCGACCGCGTCCGCGACCGTGTCCGGGACCCGTACGACCGCCGTCCCCGCGGGCAGCACGATGTGCTCGGCGTAGGAACCGGACAGCGCCCAGTCACCCTCGAACGGCTCGTGCCCGACCTTGCGGACCAGCTCACACTTGGCAGTGCGGCCGGCTCGGCACCGCTCGCACCGGCCGCAGGCGACGGTGACGGACCAGACGATCCGGTCACCGACCGACACGTCGGCGCTGTCGCCGCCGACCGCCTCGACCACGCCGACCGCCTCGTGACCGAGGACGGACGGGCAGGCGGCGGATCGTCGGCCGGTGACGGTGTGCAGGTCGCTGCCACAGATCGTGGCGAGCCGGACCCTGACGAGGAGATCACCGTCCGCGAGCGCGGGGACCTCGACGTCGCGGAGTTCGACGCCGTCGCCGGTCCAGACGGCGGTGCGGCTCAGACGAGTTGCGAGCGAATCCACCCGGACAACCTCTCAATGGCGTAGACGATGACGAAGATGACGATCACGATCGCGCCCGCGACGTCGAAGTTCAGGGTGCGGATCGATTCGAAGAGCAGGAAGCCGACACCTCCCGCGCCGACGACGCCGAGCACCGTCGAAGTACGGATGTTGACGTCGAGCAGGTAGAGCGTGGACCCCACGACGGAGGGCATGGCCTGTGGCAGGACGGCAGCGAACAGGGTCTTCCACCAGCCGCCGCCGACCGCACGCACCGCCTCGAGCGGACCCGGGTCGATCTCCTCGATCGCGTCGGCGACAAGTTTCGCGAGGAATCCGATCGAGCCGATCGCGAGGGCGCAGGTGCCCGCGACGGGTCCGAGACCGAGAGCGGCCACGAACACCACCGCGAGGATCAGTTCGGGGACGGCGCGGACCACGAGAATCCATCCGCGGGCGAGCCAGAACACGACCGGATGGGGGGTGACGTTGCGGGCGGCGAGGATCGCGACCGGAATCGACAGGACGGCGCCGATCGCGGTGGACACGACACCGATCGCGACGGTCTCCCCGGCGGCAGTGAACAGGTCGCTGCCGAGGGCGTCGAAGTCGGGCGGGATCATCCGCGTGAAGATCTCGAGGGACGGGCCCACCCAGGTCAGCAGCGACAACGGGTCGATCTCGAGCACCCACAACGCGGCGACCGTCGTGGCACCGATCAGCACCGAGAACGCGATGCGTCCCAGTCGTTCCCGACGGGGGTTCGAATTCCCCGGGGTGAGCAGCATGCGCCGCACCACGATCGCGAGGACCTCCATCACCGCGATCATCACGAGGATGATGCACACGATGCCGAGGGCGCGCGGGTAGACGAGTCCGCGCAGGGCGTCTTGCAGGGCGAATCCGATGCCGCCCGCACCGACGAATCCGAGCACGACGGACATCCGCAGGTTGATGTCGATGCGGTACACGAAGGTGCCGATCCAGGACGGGACGACCTGCGGGACGACCGCATTGGTCATCTCCCGGAACCACCCGGCCCCGGCCGCCCGAACGGCCTCGCGCGGCCCGGCGTCCGACTCCTCGATCGCGTCGGCGAACAGCTTGCCGAGCATGCCGATCGAGTGCAGCGCGATGGCGAGAATGCCCGGCAGGACGCCGATTCCGAGCGCCCGCACGAACAGCACCGCGAACAGCAGATCCGGCATCGCGCGACAGAAGGTGATGATCGCGCGCGCCACGGCGTACACGGCCGGATGCGGCGTGGTGTTGCGAGCTGCGAGGAACGCCAGCGGAATCGAGGCCGCCGCGGCGAGCACGGTCCCGAGGACCGCCATCAGCAGTGTCTCGAGCGCGAGCACGCCGATCCGGCCGGGATCGGACACCTCGGGCGGAAGCATCCGTTCGATCAGGTTGGCGACGTCGTCGAGTCCCTCGAGCAGGGTGCCGGGTGCGAACTCGATCGACCACGCCGACACGAGCGTGGCGACCACCGCCGCCAGGGACAGCGCGGGCAGCAGACCCCGCCGCGGCGCGCGGGGCCGGCCCGTCCCGGCGGCGGAACCGCCGGGACGGCTGGTGAGGAGCAGGCTCACAACGACCTCGCGGACGCGTCGGACGTCTCCGGGTCCACCCGCTGGTAGATGTCCATGACCTCGTCGCGGGAGATCCCGACGGCGGGTCGGTCCATCACCTTGACGCCGTTGCGCAGCCCGACCAGCCGGTGCGCCCAGCCGAGCGCGAGGTCGACCTGGTGCAGGGTGCACACGACGGTGAGCTTCTCCTCGATGCACACCCGGAACAGCAGGTCCATGACGATCCCGGCGTTCTCGGGGTCGAGCGAGGCCACGGGCTCGTCCGCGAGGACGATGCTCGGCTGCTGCATCAGCGTGCGTGCGATCGCGACCCGCTGCTGTTGCCCGCCGGACAGTGTGTCCGCACGCCGCTCGGCGAAGTCGGCCAGTCCGACCCGGTCGAGGTGGTCGAGCGCCTGTCTGCGCATCGCCTTCGGGTAGGTCAGTGCGCCGTAGCGGGGGATCGTCAACCGTCCGAGACCGCCGACGAGGACGTTCTCGAGGCAGCTGAGCCGGCCCACCAGGTTGAAGTGCTGGAAGACGAATCCGACGTCCCTGCGCAGGGTGCGCAGTTGGCGAGCGGACGCGCCGTCGACCCGGACCCCGTTCACGACGATTCCGCCGGACGTCACCGGGTTCAGTCCGTTGACGCAGCGCAGCAGCGTCGACTTTCCAGATCCCGACAGGCCGAGCAGCACGACCAGTTCACTGCGGTGGATGTCGAGGCTCACGTCGTCGAGCGCGACGGCGTCGCCGAAGGTCTTGGTGACGCCGCGCAGGGAGGCGACGATGTCGTCGCCGGCGACGGGAGGATGGGGTCCGGGCGCGTTCACGGGATCAGCCCTTGCACTTCTCGGAGCCGGTGACCTCGCACACGTGGCGGACACCGTCGTAGTCGGAGTCGGACGCGGCGACGACACCCCAGGCACGCTCGTCGGTGATGCGGCAGTCGTCACCGGTGCAGAACCCGGCCGCCTCGAGGCTGTCGGCGTTGAGCTTCTCCTCGAAGACGGACTTGAGCTTCGCAACGTTGTCGGCACCGAGGGTGTTGTTCGCGGCGAAGACGGAGCCGGCGATCATCTCGGACTTCCACACGGTCTTGAGCTGTCCGGGCTCCAGGTCGCCCTTCTCGATCATGGTCTTGTCGACCATGGTGTCGAACGCGAAACCGGCGTCGCAGTCGCCGGCGGCGATGGCAAGTGCGGACGCGTCGTGGCCGCCGGCGTAGATCGGCGTCATCGCCGCGGAGATGTCGGCCTCGGAACCGGACTTCACGACCCCGGTCTCGATCAGGCCTGCGCTCGGGTAGAGGAACCCGGAGGTGGAACTGGGATCGACGAAACAGACCTTCTTGCCTGCAAAGTCGGCGAGTCCGTTCACGGAAGCGTTGTCCGACTTGGCAAGTCCGTAGGACTGGTAGCCGGGCTGGGCACCCTCGGCCTTGATCACCGCGCCGAGCGGGGTGAGGTCGGCACCGTTGATGCCGGCGACGACGTAGGCGAACGGACCGAAGAAGGCGAGGTCCACGTTGCCCGCGATCATGCCCTCGACGACGCCGGCGTAGTCGGACGCCTGCACGAAGTCGACGGTCGATCCGGTCTCCTGCTCGATCAGCTTGATGACCGGGTCGTAGCTGGCCTTGAGATCGGTGGAGTTCTCGGCCGGAATCGCGGCGAGGGTGATGGTCTCGGGGAAGCCCTGCTCGGTGGTGGCGGCCTCGGCGGAGTCGGATCCGGAGCAGGCCGAGAGCGTCAGAGCGAGCCCGGCGAACCCAGCGACGAGCGCGGTGCCGGTACGGCGGTGGCGAATCTTCATGGGGGAGAGGTCCTTCGGATGTGTCGAGTCAGGCGGGGAGGATCAACTGCGGGAACTCGGCGACGGAACCGAGTACGTGGGTGGCGCCCGCGGCGCGGAGTGTGGGCTCGTCGTGGGCTCCGGTGAGGACGCCGGCGACGACGGAGGCACCGGCTCGCAGACCGGAGACGATGTCGCTGGAGGTGTCGCCGAGGACCGCGACGTTCGCGACGTCGACACCGCCGGTGCGCATCAGCGCGGTGAGGATCATGTCGGGGAAGGGGCGTCCGCGGCCCGCATCGGCGGGACAGAGGACGAGATCGGCGATGTCCTCCCAGCCGAGGGTGGCGAGGATCCGCTGCTGGGTCGAGCGGCTGAATCCGGTGGTCAGCGCGACCTTCACGCCCGCCGAACGCAGTTCGGCGATCGCGTCGGTGGCGCCGGGCACCGGGGAGATGCCCCCGTCGACGAACTCCTCGTAGGCCTTCTCGAAGGCGATGTTGGCCTGTTCGGCACGCTCGGGGGTGCCGAACAGCGCGGTGAACACCTCGATCTTCGATTGCCCCATCGTGTCGAGGACGTAGGTGCGGGCCTCGTCCCGTTCGGGTCCTTCGACGGGGAGACCGACGGCGGTCGCGGCCTCGTCGAAGGCCCGGACGACGAGGCCGTCGTCGGTGACCGTGGTTCCTGCCATGTCGAGTACTGCCAGGGCTGTGCCTGTCACTGCTGCCATCCTTCGGATCGGGAAACTGTCGCAGGAGGCCGGGCTTCCCGGCGTCGCGGATCACCTTGCGGCTTGGTATAGACCACGATTCGGACACGGGTTGAACAGCAGCTGAACAGCAGCGGGCATCTTGGTATAGACCGTCGGCTGCTAGGCTCGGGCACATGACAGCGGCCGCCGAACCCCGGGTGCTCAAGCATCAGGTCGTGCGCGCACAGATCGAGAAGAACCTGGACGGACTCGCCCCCGGCGACCCCGTCCCGTCCGAGCGGGAGCTCGCCGAGCGACACCTGGTGGCCCGGGAGACCGTCCGACAGGCACTCCGCGAACTTCTCGTGGCCGGCCGGGTCGAACGACGTGGCCGCACCACCGTCGTCGGTCGACCCAAGGTCGTGCAGCCGCTCATGATCGGCTCGTACACCGAGGACGCACTCGCCCGCGGTCGTACCGCCGGCCGCATCCTCGTCGGATGGACCGACCTGGTCGCCGACGACGAACTCGCGCAGCAGCTCGCGATCCCCGTCGGGTCGCCGGTCCTGGAACTCGAGCGCGTCCTCACCACCGACGACACCCGGGTCGGGCTCGAGACCACCCGCCTGCCCGCGGACCGGTATCCCGGACTCGCCACGAACTTCGATCACCGGTCGTCGCTGTACGCCGAGATCCGCGCCCGCGGCATCGAATTCGCACGCACCACGGAGGTCATCGAGACCACCCTGCCCGACGCTCGCGAGGCGGCCCTGCTCACGGTGGACGCCCGCACCCCGATGTTCCTGCTCAACCGCGTGTCCTACGACCAGAACGACGTTCCCATCGAGCAGCGGCGGTCCCTGTACCGCGGGGATCGGTTGACCTTCACCGCCAGCCTCACCGCCTAGGCCGGGGGCATAGGGTCGACCCATGCGTCCCACAGCACTGATCACCGGGGCCGGACGCGGTCTCGGCGCCGCCATCGCCCGTGAACTGGCCCCGACCCACGACCTGTTGCTCGGCGGCCGGACACCGGAGTCCGTCCGCACGATCACGAAGGAACTGGGATCCGCCCGGGCCTGGCCCGTCGACCTCACCGACCACGACGCCCTGGCGGAGGCGGTCGCCCACATCGACCGACTCGACGTCCTGGTGCACAACGCGGGCGTCGCCGAGGTCGGAACGATCGCCGACACCCCGATCGCCGCGTGGCGGCACATGTACGAGGCCAACGTCCTCGCCGTGGTGGAACTGACCCGTCTGCTGCTGCCGCGGCTCCGGGATACCAACGCCCATGTGGTGCTGATCAATTCGGGTGCGGGGCTACGATCGAACCCCGGCTGGAGCGCCTACGCGGCGAGCAAGTTCGCGCTGCGGGCGTTCGCCGACGCCCTCCGCGCCGAGGAGCCCTCGCTGCGGGTCACCTCGATCCACCCGGGGCGCATCGACACCGACATGCAGCGCGCCATCGTCGAAGCCGAGGGCGACGACTACGACCCGGACGGATTCCTCACCCCCGGAACCGTCGCGTGGGCGGTGCGCAACGCCGTCGAGACCCCCCGGGACGCGCACCCCACCGAGATCGTGCTGCGCCCGAACCCCCGCTGACCGCTCACCTCAGGGAGGCGGTGCGCTCCCGCAGGAGGGCGGCGAGACGATCTGTCTCGCGGTCCGGGAACCCGATCTCCCCACATCGATCTGCCCAGGACTCGGCCGCGTCGGCAACAGCATCGATCATCCGGGTCAACGCCCGCTCCCGAACCCCGAGCCGAATCCCGGCGTCGACGAAGTGCTCTCGACGCAAACGGTTTCCGCGCCCGTAGAGGGTCAGCGCCATCGGATCCCGCCAAGCGGTGTACGGCTGCGTGGACAGCAGGTCGTAGGCGGGAGTCGGCTCCCACATCCCGTCGGGTGCATGGATCGAGAGGTTCTTCCCGTGCAGGTCACCGTTGCCGATCAACCAGGAGAAGACCACGGTCCGCAGCAACTCCAGCATCGCGGCCACCCGTGATCCGCCGCCTCGAGCGCAGGCGTCGGAGAGGGACACGATGACCGATTCGGTCTTGAGCCGGTACTTCGAGGCGGGGTAGAGACCGGCGACCTGGCAGGCGTCCTCTTGTGCGATCCGGGTACTGCCGCGGCGATCGAATCGAGCGACTAGCAGCCCGCTCCTGCCTTCGGCGTCACGGATGAGCCGGGTCTCGGGGACCCGGAGGCCGCACGCAGCAGCCATCCGCATGAAGAAATGCTCGTTCTCCGACAGGCGAGGAAATCCGGTCGGAGGGGTCAGTTTGAGAATCGCCGGGCCGGCGGGCGTTCGCGTGGGAACCGACCACATCGCGGCACTGACCTTCGGCTGGACCCCGGCGAGCGCGACCGGATCGGCATCGACCGAGCCGGCCAGTCGCTCGAACACCTGACGAAGGTCGGTGCCGTCGCCGGGGGAGAACATGGGGACCGGGTCCGGGGGCGCGGTGCCCGCAGGCACAACCCGCACATTGCCCACCGCATCCGCACCAACCGCAAGCAGGAGCGTGAGGTGGTCGTCGACCGAGGTCTTCGTCGACGTCAGCACCGCTCCCAGGCGCACCCCCTCCGGCAGCAATCCGGCGAAGTACGGCGGTACCGCCCCGCCCGACGTCAGCAGCGGATAGCTCCCGTCCGCGAGGAGCGACCACGAGACCGAGTCGTCACGGATCCGTGGTCCGGCAACGGGGCGGTCGGGCAGGTACTCGAACACGATGTCGTCGGTTTCAGTGCGGGTGAGCGCCGCGACCACGGTGCCGTCGAGATAGACGTCGGCGGCCTCGACACCGCGGAGGTCGACGGTCATCGTCGGGCCTCGGCATCGGCCGCCGACATGGGCTCGAGGGCGAGTCCGAGGACCTCGGCGATTTCGACAACCGAGGCCAGCTTGGTCGAGCCGGTCCCGTACTCGAGCGACTGCACGCTCGAGCGCGAAACCCCGGCCAGGTCCGCGACCGCCTGCTGCGTCAAACGGAGCTCGACTCGACGGCGAGCGAATGCCTCACCTATGCGTGCAATTTCAGGCATAGGTGAGGTTCGTGTGGGGCTGCTCCTACGTGCACGGGCCATCGCCGCTCCTATGCCTTGTTTTTCAAGCATAGCTTTGCGGAGCTCTTCTTCGCTTCATTCACGGTCCACTGTGCCTCGGATCAGAGGCACAAGGATCCGGCTACTGACGCTCCACCAGGACGCAGCGTGCACGCGTGAAGATCGTGGGCATGCACTTGTTGCAGTGGATGCACAGCGACCGGGTCTTCTCGTCGGCCACGATCCGGTTGATCAGATCGGGCTCCCGCAGCAGCGCACGGGCCATCGCGACGAACTCGAAACCCTCCGCCATCGCCGTGTCCATGCCCTCCTTGTCCGTGACGCCGCCGAGCAACACCAGCGGCATCGCGACGGCGGCCCGGATCTGACGAGCGGACTCGAGCATGAACAGCGGCTCGTACGGGTACTTCCGGATGAACTGCTTGCCGACCATCTTGACGCCCATCCGGACGAGCGGCTGCTCCATCGCCTTCGCGAACTCGTGCACCGGTGCGTCACCGCGGAAGAGGTACATCGGGTTCAGCAGGGAACTGCCCATCGTCAGCTCCAGCGCGTCGAGGCTGCCGTCGGCCTCCAGCCACTGCGCGACCTGGATCGCCTCGTCCACCCAGAATCCGCCGGGGACGCCGTCGTCGATGTTCAGCTTGGCGAGGACCGCGATCCGGTCCCCGACCGCTTCCCGCACGGCACGTGCGGTCTCGAGGACGATGCGCGCCCGGTTCTCCAGCGACCCGCCATAGGAGTCGTTGCGGTGGTTGGTCTTCCGGCTCAGGAACGAGCTGGCGAAGTAGTTGTGGCCGAAGTGGATCTCGACGGCGTCGAATCCGCCCTCGATCGCGAACCGTGCGGCGTCGGCGTGCGCGGCGGTGATCCGCTCGATGTCGCCGAGGGTCGCGGCCTTCGTCACCTTCATGCTCATCGGGTTGAACGACGTCGAGGGCGCCAGCGCGGTGTGCCCGTTGGACTTGGCGTTCGCGACGGGGCCGGCGTGCCCGATCTGCGCCGACACCGCGGCGCCCTCGGCGTGGATGGCGTCCGTGAGGCGACGCAGACCCGGCACCACGTCGGGCCGCATCCACAGTTGTCCGTACTCGGTGCGACCCTCCGGCGCGACGGCGCAGTAGGCGACCGTCGTCATGCCGACGCCGCCGACGGCCACCTGCCGATGGAAGTCGATCAGATCGTCGGTGACCAGGGCGTTCGGTGTCCGGCCCTCGAACGTCGCCGACTTGATGATGCGATTGCGCAGGGTGATCGGGCCCAGCTTCGCGGGCGCCAGCACGTCGGGGTGGGTCACGTGAAGATCCTTCGGTCTCGGGGTGGACCGAGCCTAGGACAATTCCGTTACCAGTGGAACCGTAATTGCCACTGAGTGGGAGAAATTTCGCCTCGTGCGCCCGCCGCGGACCTGACGCGCTGTGGGCGCAATGTCACAGTGTGTGCGTTCGATGCGCACGATGTGACATTGCGCCCACCCAGCGAGTGCCCCGGTCAGACCAGGGCGACGGCGGCGAAGGCGGCGAGCGCCACGAGCGCGGCGCCGGTCACGGACTGCACCCGACGGTCGACGACACACATCACCGACAGGAAGCCCGGCATCGAGCCCCCGCGGCGGGTGTGGACGATCGCGGCGAGGCTCGGCATGCACCGGCCGAGCGAGACCACCGTGAACATCGCAGCACCGAGGGCGGGGGAGCCGACGGCCAGCACACCCAGAACCAGCAGATAGTAGGCGCTGGACCGGATGAAGATGAGGAAGCCCGGACCGATGATGGCGCCGAACAGCAGCGACACCTTCCACGGTTCCATCGTCCTGCGCAGGTGCCGCGGCAACTGCTGCCGCCGCATCGGCGCGGGCATCGTCAGGACACCGAGCTCGTGCAGTCCGTACGCCAGCGCAAACAGCGCCCACCCGAACAGCATCCAGGTCACCGACAGGTGACCGGACACCAGCGATCCGAGTGCGCCGAGCGCGGCGCCGGTGACGGCGCCCGTCGTCACCGAACCGAGTGCGTGCCAGGCCAGCCGGCGGACCGGCGTCGAGGTGCCCTTGCGCCCGGGCTGCTTCGGTGCGGCGACGACACCCGCGACGGACATCCCGCACGTGGACCAGTTCGCGGCGAGCGACGTCACCAGCCCGGCGCCGACGACGGCAGCGGTCAGTGCGGTCGAGGTCGCCGGGTTCGCCAGGGTGGCGACACCGGCGCCGACGGCACCGGCGGTGGCGATCAGGCCGAGGCGGGCGGGCGCCGCGACCGCGTCGCCGAGTGCGGGCCGGATGTCGGGCAGATCGGTCTCGATCGGCCCGTGATTGAGGACGGTTGTCATCGATTACCTCCAAGGTCGTTGCTGAAGTCGAGTTCTCACTCGACCGTGACGGTGCCCGTCATGTACCTGTGCACCGAGCACGTGTAGACGTAGGTTCCCGCGCGGTCGAAGGTGTGCCGGAACGTTCCGACACCGGTTATGCCGCTGTCGAATTCGCCGTCCACTCCCAGGCGGGGCTCCGATGCGACGTGGTGCAGGACGCCACCGTCGTCGAATCTCCACTCGACGGTCCCGCCGACAGGGACGGTGACGTCCGCCGGCCCGAACTGCACGTTGCTGATCTCGATCACCGCGTCCGGCCGGACGTCGGCCGAACACCCGGCGAGCAGGCCGGCTGCGACGACGGAAAGCGCGAACCTCCTTCCGATCACGTTGTGGCGCACTACTGCACGATCACCGTGCCGACCATCATCGGGTGGGGCGTGCAGTGGTACGTGTAGGTCCCGGGATCCTCGAAGGTGTATTCGTAGGTGCCCTCGGTGAGCAGTTCGCTCTGCAGGACTCCGTCGAGTTCGCCGTCACCCGAGACGTCGTGCGGGAGGCCGTTGTCGTCGAACCGCCACTGCACGGTCTGCCCGGCCTCGATCGTCACGGACGCGGGGGAGTACGACATGTTCTTCACGTCGATCACCACCGCGGGCTCGGTGCCCGCGTCGGCCGACCCGCACGCGGTCAGGCTTGCGGCCGCGGCCAGTGCCGCGACCAGGGGGAGCAGTTTCTTCATCGGGGGTCCTCTCAACGGATGTACCGCAGGTTCGCGGTCATCCCGGCTTCGAAGTGATAGGCGTTGTGGCAGTGGAACATCCACTCACCCGGGTTGTCGGCGTCGAACTCGACGGCGAGTTCGGTGCCGGGCAGGACGTTGACGGTGTCGCGCCGGAGCCCGCCGTAGTCGGGGACGGCGAAGGTGTGGCCGTGGGTGTGCATCGGATGCCACATCGTGGTGGTGTTCGCCATCGTGATGCGGATCCGCTCACCCTGACGCATGACCAGCTTTCCGGCGTCCCGCCCGGCCATGCCCCAGACGTACCGGTCGCCGGCCTGGATCAGCTCGACGCGGTAGTCCCGGTCGGGCGACCGGGTGTCGAGCCGTACGGCCTCGGCGGGCCGCAGCGCGCTCTCGGGCAGCAGCCGCCCGGAGAGTTCCGGAACGGCGCCCCCGACGTCCGGGTTCGGGAGCGGGGCGGCGTCGGTCGACCGCAGGACCGTCGACGCGTACCCGTCTCGACCCTCGACCTTCGCGACCACCGGCCACGCACCCGATCTCAGGGTGACGAGCACGTCGTAGCGCTGCGCCATCCCGACGATCAGGGTGTCGGTGGTGGTCGGCACGACGTCGAATCCGTCGGCCGCGATCACGGTCAGCTCGTGGCCCGCGACCGCGACACGGTACGGAGTCTCGGCCGCCGCGTTGACGATTCGCAACCGGACCCGGGCACCCGGCGCCGCGGTCACCACCTCCGGGTCGTTCGGCGGGCGCCCGTTGATCAGGTGCAACGGGTACCCGATGTGCTGGGTCATCCCGCCCAGCGGCTCTGACGACCCGTGCCCGCCGGCGACGAACGACTGTGCGACACCGAGGGAGTCGGCGGTGTGCACCATCGGCGCCGCGCCGCCGCCGTGCCCGGCGTGGCCACCGCTGATCTCCGGATTCAGCGCCATGAGAACGGCGTCGGGTGTGGTGCCGAGTCCGTCGACCCAGTCGTCGAGGACCAGGACGGCGTCGACGTCCGCTCCGGACGCGTCGTTCGGGTCCTCGACGACGAGGGCACCGAACAGGCCACGGTCGGCCTGCAGTCCACTGTGCGAGTGGTACCAGTGGGTGCCGGGGTCCGGGACGACGAACTCGTAGCCGAAGTCGGTGCCGGGACCGATCGGCGCCTGCGTGGCGGGTGCGGCACCGTCCATGTCGTTGCGGATGCGGATGCCGTGCCAGTGCACCGTCGTGTCGGCGGGCAGTTCGTTGCGGACCGCGACCTGCATCCGGTCCCCGGCGGTGACCCGCAGTTCGGGGGCCACCGCCTTCCCGCCGTAGGACCAGGTGTCGACGAACCGGCCACCGAGGTCGACGGTGGCGGGCGCCGCCGTCAGCGCGAACGCCGCGAGGCGACCGTTCCAGCCGCGGGCCTCCTCCGCCGCGGCGATCTCGGGATCGGTGGGGGTGATGTAGTGCGGCGGCGTGGAATCCGCCGCCTCGACGAATCCACATGCCGTGGTACCCATCCCGAGGGCCCCGATTCCGAGCGCTCCGAGGGAGCCCAGCCGCAAGAAGCCGCGGCGGTCGAGGACGGGCCCACGGCGCGTCATTCCAGCACCTGCGGGGTGAGCAGCGTTCCCGCGTCGTCGACAGTGCCGGTGACCTCGACGGAACTGACCTTGTCACCGGTCGCCGCGTTGACACCGACGATCGTCTTCGCGGTCTCCCCGTCCACCTCGGGCCCGTCACCGAGCACGTACAGGGTCTTCCCGTCGACCGAGAACGCCGTGCTGTCGATCCCCGTCAGCCCGAGGTAGGCGAGATCGAGCGTCCTGACGGGCGCGAACGTGACCGCGTCGTGCAGTTCGAGTTTCACGACGCTTCCGCCGCGGGCCGAGTCCGGGTGGATCGCGCTGTCCGTGTACTCGATCGCGAGGCGGGTGCCCGTGTTGTCGATGACGTTCTCCGAGAAGCGTCCGCCGTCCTGCCCTGCGTTGCCGATCGGGGCGACGGTCTCGGTGGGCAGGCCGTTGGAGAAATCGAAGACGAAGACGTCGCCGTTCTCGCTGACGAGCAGCGCCTTCTTCGCGTCCGCCGCCCACGTGACCTTGCGGGCACTGACGAAGTCCTCGGGAAGCACCTTCGTCCGTTTCGTCTCCGACGGGACGCCTGAGTCGTCGATGGAGATCTGGATCAGCTCCCGGGTCTCCTCGCAGACGCTGTAGAGCTCGTGCCCGTCGAGCCAGGTGAAGGGACCGCACCCGATGATCTGGACGGCGCCGCTCTCCTTCTTCGCCTCCAGATCGACCACCCGGACGCCGTAGAGCCCGTCGTCCCAGGTCACGAAGTACTTGCCGTCGGAGGTGACGGCATTCGAGCCGGGCCGCGAGTGCACACGGGCGTAGTCGGGAAGCAACGCCTCCGACGGTTCGAGGAGGTTGCCCGAGTAGGTGCTGACGGCGAAGGTGGCGGCCCCACGGGATCCGCGGGGGCGCCACACCTCGGCGGCGAGAACCGCCGGGTCGCTGGAGGATTCGCCGACGAACCCGTGGATGACCGGATCCCAGATTCCCGGGCCCACCACGAATCTGCTACCCGCGACACCGGTCGCCGGGTCGAGGGCGTTGACACCCAGCTCGAGCTTGCCGAAACCACCTGCGACGACGAGGAGATCGGTGGACTTGATCGGGTCTATCTCCCCGACGTGCACCGGCTCCGGGATGGTGTCGCCGATCTCCTGGTCGTCGTGCCCGAGGGAGATCCCCTCACCGGGTGCGGTGAACGGGACCGTCGGGTACGTGACCTCGCCGGCGGCGCTGTCGTCGGAGGAACTGCACCCGGCCACGGCGAGGGTCGCGACGAGGGGGACCGCGACCGCTGCGGAACGGGAGAGACGACTGGTACGTGAGTGGTTCATGCTCCGGCACCGACCTTCGGGCGCTCGGCCGGACGGGTCTGGCAGTCCTCACCGATGATCGGGGCCATCGTGCACGTGTAGGCCTGGGACTCGTCGGAGACGCACCAGATGATCTCCTGGTCGTAGCTGCCCGACACCGGGTTGTACATGACCGCCTGCATGTCCGGTTCACCACAGAACGCGTTCGAGCACGAGGGTGCACCACAGCAGTCGTAATACGCGATGAGATAGGTCTTTCCGGTGTCCGGGTTGGTGCAGCAGCCCACCCAGAACTCGGCACCGGGCTTGGAACCGGGCGCGCACGTCGTGACACCGCCACCGTTGCAGGCGGCGCACGAGGTGCCGTCCATGTTGCACCAGCGCCAGTACTCGCACTCGGCGGGATCCTTCCCGTCGTACACCGGCACCAGCGGCTCCGGCGCTTCGGGAGCGGGCGCGGGAGCTTCCTGCGCCATCGCGCTGCGCGTCACGGGAAGCGAACTGATCAGGGCCACACCGGAAACGCCCATCGTCCAGCGTCCGACGCGGCTGAGCATCGAGCGGCGCGACACCCGTTCGGACAGGGTGCGCCCCGTGCGGCTCATGAACGTGCCGCCCTTGCCCGCCATCCACGCGGCCTGTTCCTTGACCGTGTCCTCGTCGACCGGATACCTGTTCTCGGTCATGTCATGGTCTTCCATGGACGTGTCTCCTTCTCTCCGGCTCACGCCGACTTCGCCTGCGCGTGCAGGTGCTGGAGGGACGGGGTGCCGGACTCGAGGGCGTTGAGCAGGCTCTCGACCTGGGCCATGTGGTTGCACAGGCCCTTGCCGGCGATCTTGCCGTGCTCGTCGAGGATCACCCCGTACGGTGTGGTGCCGACCTGATAGGCGATGCCGACGTCGCGGGCGTCGACGTAGCTGAGTTCGGCTCCGATGTTGCTGCCCGCCAGGAACTCCCGATGCTCCTGCGGAGTTCCGTCCGAGATGATGACGACGTCGAGATCGGACTCGGCGCGGGCCATGGCGCGCAGTCCGGGAAGCAGGCTCTTGCAGGTGCTGCAGCTCGGCGCGGTGAACATCAGCAGCTGCGGCTTGTCACGGTGACCACCGACCCGCACGGAACGACCGAGGTGGTCCTCGAGCCCTGCGAACGACGGGCCGGCCTGCGCGACCTTCGGGCCGGTGTCCATCATCCGCGCACCCAGCGGACCCAGCCGCACCTGGACTCGACCGATCTCCCGTGCGAGTGCCAGGGTCATCAGGAACAGCAGCGCCACCGCCACCGTCAACACGACGACTGCTGCCACCAAGAATGTTGTCATCGAACTTGTCCCGTCTGTCGTGGAAGGTTGTGGAGATCGATCACCGGGGTGTCGTACTTCGACACCGCGTCGGCGGCCCGGAGCCTGATCGACGCGGACGTCAGGTAGTCGTCGACCGGCCGGCGACCCAGGTGGACCACGGCCCGGATCTGCGCGACCACGACCACGGCCAGCAGGAGCAACAGCCCGCCCGCGACGCCGACCAGCCGTCCCACCGGCGTCACGTCCGGCGCAGGTACGGCGGTCAGCGCGGCGGAGGCGACCGCGAACAGTCCCGCCCGGCCCGCGTGGAACCAGCCGATCTGCGGCACTTCGTGCCCGGTGCCGAAGGCGAAGCACCCGCAGTCGAGGTCGCGCCGTCCCCGGGCCAGATTGACCGTCAGCCCGGTCAGGAACCCGGTGAACAGCACCGTGGCCGCCGCCGCGGTCCACCGTCCGCCGAGACCGGCGATCAGCAGCACCCCGATCACGACCTCGACGAACGGCAGCGTCGCCGCCACCGTCCGTTCCGCGGGCGCCGGCAGCAACCGGTACCCCTTGACCACCGTCAGCAGTCCGTCGCGGTCGCCGAGCTTCGGGACACCCGCGAGCAGAAGCGTTCCGCCGAGAATCGACGCCACCACCACCCAGAACATCGATCACGTCCTCTCTCTCGTCGAGACAAATGGTGGTCGGCGTATGCGGCGGTTTCGCTGCGCCCGAGCAACATCCGCGTACGTCGCGAGTGGAAACGGACGACCCCCCGTTCCCCTCGCTCCTCCGCTGGTCAGAGCCGGTGCCCTACGCCGGTCGCCGGTATCCGGGTCCGCCGCGATGCGGTCCCCCGTCGCGGCCGGCGGACGTCGATTTCCACTTGGGGGTTACATAGTCGACACGGCGGTAACAGGACCGAAACCGACTGCGCCAGTGAGCGATGCGTCTCGCGCCGGGATCTCGTCACGGCGGGAAACCCGATGGAAACACGGGGCGTCTAGCGTTCGGCGAGGGTGACCGGCCGCACGATGGTCGGCCCGTGATCGAGAAGAGGTACCGACGTGGTCGGCAACGGATCGGGCGGCAGACGGCCGCGGAGCGGTGGTGCGCTCGGCGCCGCGATCGCACGAGCACGCACCGCACCACCCCCGGCGCAGCCGGTCTTCTCCCCGCTGCGGGCACTGGGGCGGCGCCAGCTGTCCCAGGTGGACCTGATCGGGCAGTCGCTCTCGACGATCGCTCCGGCGACCGGGATGATCTACATCGCGGCCTGGATGATCTCGGCCCGTCCCGGGCTCGTCGGTCTCGCCGCGATCATCGGCACCACCGCGGTGGTCGTCGCCGTCGCCTTCTGCGTCACCCAGTTCACGCGGCGACTCGCCGCCGCGGGATCGCTCTACAGCTTCGCATTCCACGGTCTTCCCCGGCGGGCCACCCTCACGGTGGGCGCGGCCCTGCTCCTCGGCTATCTCGGGATCTCGATCTCGGTACTCGCGAACTCCGCCGTGAGCCTGCTCGGAATCGCTGCCGCACTGGACGTTCCGGCATCGGGGGCCGGGCTCATGACCGCGACGGCGGCGGTCGTCGCCTGCGTCGTCGCCGTGATCGCGGTCCGCGGCGTCCGCTTCGCGACACGGGCGATCCTCGTCGTCGAGGTCTGCTCGCTCGCCCTGATCTGCATCCTGATGGTCGCCGGTCCACAGACGACGGGGACTCCCACCACGCCTGCATCGCCGAGCACCCTGCCGGTTCTCGCGCTGATCGTCGTCCTCAGCATGGCCGGCTTCGAGAGCGCCGCGTTCTTCGGTGCCGAGGCCCGCCGTCCACTCACCACCGTCTCCCGCGCCGTCCTGGTCACGCCCGTCGTGTGCGGGGCGGTGTTCGTGTTCGCCGCCTGGGCCGCGCTGACCGGGCGCGCGGACGCAGTCGTGGCCGCCTACTTCGACGGCACCGCCTCCGGCGTCAGCCTGCCGATGGTGCTGGCCGTGAAGATCGGCGTCACCTGCTCGTGGCTCGCGTGCACCCTCGGGTGCGCTCAGGCCGGGTCACGCCTCCTGTTGGCGATGGGTGTCGAGGGGACCGCGCCGCGGCCGTTGTCCCGGGTGCATCCCCGGCTGCGCACCCCGTACGTCGCCGTCGCGACCTTCCTGCTCGCCGCACTGGCGGGTGCGTGGTTCCACATCCGGTACTTCGTCGGGGACTCGACCGCGTACGACGGGTTCGTCGAGGTCGCCCTCGTCATCGCGTACACGCTGCTCGCCGTATCGTGCCTGCGGTTCCTGCGCCGGATCGGGGAGGACTCGCCATCCACCACCGCGGTCGCCGCGGGGATGGCCGCCGCGGGCACCGGACTGCTCGGGTACCTCGTCGTCGACGGCATCGCCGAGGGCCAGTGGGTGCTGCCCGCGGCCGTACTGTTCATCGGCGCCTCCGGCACGGTCTGGGCAGCGGCACTGAAACGCACCCGCCCCCATTCCCTGACCACCATGGGAGCGTTCGACAGCGTCGAGACCGCGGACCTGCTTCCCGGTTCCGCGGCGCTGGTCCTCGACGACGCCGGCCGACCCCGGTTGGTGACCGCCGACTCCGGCCCGGGGTACGGGGCATGACCTCACGCGTGGAGGTCGATTCACCCGCGGGATTCACCGGGCAGCAGCCCCGCGCCGTCCGCAAGGCGCTCGGGATGCTCGAAGCGGTCGCGCAACTCGGGCCGGGGACCACGGCGAAGGAGATCGCCCGGTTCGCCGGTGTCCCACCCACGACGGCCTACCGGATGCTCAATCTGCTCGTCGCCGAGGGATTCCTGGTGCGGGTCCCCGACCTGTCCGGATTCGCGCTGGGCAGGCGCACCGCGGAACTGTCCCGCGCCGCAGCCGCCACCGACACGGCCGCGTCGTTGCACGAGACCGTCGAGACTCTGCGCAGTCACACCCGATTCGGGCTGCACGTCGCGTCGTTCACCGGTGGCCGGCTCCGGTTCGTCGACCAGGACCCGGATCACGAGATCGTCGGGATCGGGTTGCTGGCGAAGAACCTTCACGCCAATGCGCTCGGGAAGCTGATGCTCGCGCACAATCCCGCCCTCGGCGTCGGGCTCGAGCTGCGTCGGCTCACCGATCACACGGTCTGCGACCCCGAAGTCCTTCGGGCCGAACTCGTTCGGACCCAGCGGGACGGGCACGCGTTCGAGAACCAGGAGTGCCGGCTCGGGCGCTCGGCCCTGGCGGTCCCGGTCCGCAACCACGCGGCCGAGGTCGTGGGCGGGCTGTGCCTGCAGGGCTCGCCGCTGCGCGTGTCAGACACCGACCCGGAGCAGTTGGGGTTCCTGCACGACGGCTCGCGCCAGCTGACCGGGCTGCTCTGAGCCGAACCACGGCCGGTTCGCGTCAGTGCGCCCGATCTGCCGCCACGACCGGCCCGGGCCGTCGGTGCGCGCTGTCAAGTCGTGCCTGAACCAGGACGAACAGCTCTCCCAGATGTGTTGTGTCTCCCTCGATCTCGACGAGACCGCGCTCCAGTGCCTCGACGACGCCGATGCGACCGCCGGCGATCGCGGCCATCGTCGAAGCGTCCGTGACGACGACGGCGTCGGGGTCTCCGGTGGCCCGTCCCGCCCGGACCTCGGAGGCCCCGTCGGCGATCGACAGACTCGCCACGCTGTCGTCGACCCTGAACTCGTAGGTGCTGCGGCCGGCGCCCAGCGCTTCCACGTCGAGCATGCGCACGAGGAACTGCAGGGTCCATTCCGCCTGGAACCGCTGCGTGGGCTCGCGGTCCTGCGCGGTGTGGTGCCGCGCGCCCCACAGCGCCAGGGGCACCAGTGCATCCGCGAGCTCCTGACCGGTCTCGGTCAGTTCGTAGACGGTGGACGCGGCGGGCGGGCGGAGGTAGCGGCGTTCCACGACGCCGTCGGCCTCGAGCTGCTTCAGGCGGGTCGCCAACAGGCTGGTTCCGATTCCCCGGAGTGACTCCGCGAGGTCCGAGTACCGCTTCGGGCCCGACATGAGTTCCCGGACGACGAGGAGCGTCCACCGTTCGCCGACCACGTCGAGCGCACGCGAGAGACCGCAGAACTGCTCGTAGCTACGTCTCGACATGTCGTCAGCCTACCCGTCGGATCACTTCACGAAGCAGTCACTTCTAAAACATTCTTGCGTACTTCAAAAACATATGTAAGTCTCAGGTGTGAGTCCCGAGATCTCCAACCAGGAGGACGGTCGATGATCGGCGACAGCGCTTTCACCCGAGACCTGTGGCTTTCGAAACCCGACGGTGCATCGTCGTACGCCGGAACCGTCGTGCTGGGCTGCAACGGCTCGGACGCGTCACTCCGACTGATCGAGGCCGCGCCGCGGATCTGTTCGATCACCGGAGGAGTGGTGCTGGTCTGCGCCGTCAGCCCGTGGGGCAGAGCGCCGTGGGAGCGACACCCGGACGCGGTGGACGTCCTCAAGGGCGAGGCGCACCTGCTCGACGATGCCACCGACTCGCAGCTGGCACTCGAGCTCGGCCGTGCCGCGGCCCGCGAGGCCGGCCTGAACCTGGTCGCAGCGGTGGAGGAACCGGGCGATCCGGTCCGGTCGTTGCTGCGTGCGGCGGACCGCTACCGCGCCGCGGCGATCCTGGTCGGCATGCGCGACGAGCGACCCAGCCGACAGGTGAACCGGCTCGCCCGGCGCCTGCCCGACGGCCTGGATCTGGTCGCCTCGAACGGCAGCGAGCATCTCCTGGCCCGCACACGGAACCGCGCGCGTGCACGGAGTTTCGCCCTGTTCCCGGCCGCACCACGGCCGTCCGAGGCCTGACCGGGCGACACGCGCAGCGGAGACCGAGGCGGGGCGAGGCGATTGACGCGATCTAGAAAGAGACAGATCTGTCTTTTGATACGGAATCGGGGGCGGAACGGATGAACAGCGACACGACGGTCCCTGTGTTCATGTTGTTCCGGTTCGAGGACGGACGCGTCAGCGACGAGAGCTTCGACGTCGCCGGAGTCGCGCGCCAGTGCGGTGTCGAGGCGTCCACCCTGGTTCCGGTCCGATGATCGTCGGAGCTCGCCGTGACAGCACGGCCACGATGACCGCTGCGCGACACGAGGACTGGGGATCACCGCTACGGATCACGACGGTCCCTCGCCCCGAACCGGCGGCCGGCGAGGTTCGGATAGCGGTCAAGGCGACCAGCGTCAATCCCATCGACATGCACACCGGACAGAACGCCGGATACGAACAGTCGATGCAGCTTCCCTACATCCCGGGATGGGATGTCGCCGGTGTGGTCGACGCGGTCGGCTACGGCGTCACCCGGTACGCCGTCGGCGAGCCTCTCTTCGGCCTCGCCTGGTTCCCGTACCCGGCAGGAACATATGCGGAGTTCATGACCGTTCCCACCCATCACGTCGCGCGCATGCCGTCGTCCGTCTCGTTCACCGAGGCGGCCTGCCTGCCCATGGCGGCGCTGACGGCGGTCCAGATGCTCGACGCCGCGCGCGTCGAGCGCGGACATCGAGTCCTGGTGAGCGGATCCTCCGGCGGTGTCGGGCACCTGGTCGTCCAGTTGGCGGTCGCCCGCGGTGCCGCGGTCGTCGCACTGGCCCGCCCACACGACCACGCACTGCTGTACGAGCTCGGTGCGGACGCATGCGTCGACTACGCCGACGCGGAGGCGGTCGCCGCGATCCGGCCGGTGGACGCGGCGATCGACCTGGTCGGTGGCCGTTTCGGACGAACCCTGTTCGACCTGATCACACCGGGCGGCTCGATCGCCCTCGCGACCGCGTGGTCGATTCCGAAGTACGAGGCACACGCATCGGAGCGGGGTGTCCACGCGATCTCCTGCCTCGTCGAACCCGACCCGCAGGCTCTGCTCGCGGTGGCCGAGCACGTCGATGCCGGACGCCTGCGAGTGGTGGTCGGGGCCGAGTTCGCCCTCGCGCGGGCCGCGGAAGCGCAGGCGTGGGTGACCGATCGTCGCGGCTTCGGCAAGGCGGCTGTCGTCACTGCATCCTAGGAAGGGGCGCGATGGTCGAGGCATCGGGACAGTTGCGCGGTCCGGCGCTGGCCGAGAAGTTGGTCGATGTCGCGGCCGAACTCTTCTACACCAACGGGATTCGGGCGCGCTGTGTCGATCACAAGGAGGAGCTCCGCCGCCGACTGCGGGCACTCGTCGGCCCGATAGCTCGTGCTCGGCGGTCTCTATCCCAAGGACGGACCGGCGACGGAACTCACCGCGATCGCCGCCGATCTCCTCCCTCGTTGAGCCCGGATCTACTGGCCCACAGCCACATCCGCCGGCGACCAGATCGCGCGCATGCTGGTGATGCGTGCCTGGTCGTCGAATGTCATGACGTCGATCGGCTCGATCGTGACCGTCCTGTCTCCGGTCTCGGTGACGACCCGGAAGTGGAACGCCGCGACGTTACCCGCGACACGCACCGTCAGCAGTTCCGTGGTGTTGCGGACGTTGTCCAGCGCGGCGTAGAACGCGGCGATCTGGTCCCGGCCGACCTTGGGCTCGGTGCCGACGGGATCCTCGAGTGTCGCGTCGTCGGCGTACAGGGCGACGATGTCGGCGGACGTCCCGTTCGCGATCGCGTCGAGGTAGCGCGTCACGGTGTCGCGGATCGCGTCGGTGCGGAGGTCGGTGCTCTGGGATGACATGCCGCGTGACGGTAGTTCCATCCAGACCCGCGGGCTCCGCGCCTCCCGCCCAGCGGGACGTCGGTCGTGTCGACGTCCCGCTGAGTCCGGAAGGGGAACCGTCAGTGAGCGTTGAAGTCGCTCGCGAACGTCAGTGAGCGTTGAAGTCGCCGAAGCCGCCCTTGAAGAAGAGCAGCGGTTCGCGGTCGACGTCGGCGGTGAGGTCGGTGATGCGGGCGATGACGATGGTGTGGTCACCGGCGTCGTGCTCGACCTCGACGGTCGCGTCGATGCGGGCCAGGGTGCCGTCGATGGCGGGGGCGCCGTTGGCGGCGGGGGACCAGGAGACACCGGCGAACTTGTCGGCGCCGCTGACGGCGAATCCGGACGCGATCGCCTTCTGGTCGTGCGCGAGGACGTTGATGCACAGGTGGCGGGCCTCGCGCAGCAGCGGCCAGCTCGTCGACTTCTTGGTCGGGCAGAAGGAGACGAACGGCGGCTCCAGGGAGAGCGAGACCACGGACTGGCACGTGAACCCGTGCGGGCGTTCTCCGTCGTGCGCCGTGATGACGGCGACGCCGGTGCAGAAGTGCCCCATCACCTGGCGCAGGGTCGCGGCGTCGGGGCCGGACAACTCGGCATGTTCGGCGAGAGTGGGTTCCGCACTCATGTGATTCCTCCTGAAGAAGCTGACCCCAACAGGTTATGCACCCACCTGTTCCGCGCCAGGGCGGATCCCGGCCAGTGGTCACGACGATACTGGTCGGTGCCGATCCCGTGGTCGGCTCGCGGGACTTCCGTCAGTCGCTCAGGAGGGCGGCGCGGGCTGCGTGCACGTATGCCCGGTCCGCGGCGGCGGTCTCGGAGGCGGTCGGTGCGGTGGGGTTCACCGTGACCGGGCTGCCGGCGTCCACTGCCGGGTTGTTGCCGATGGCGGTTTCACTCATTGTCGTCGTCCTCGGTCCTGTCGGGCGGCTCGGTGTGCGCACCGTTCGGGGAGCTCGTACCCAGCCGATCCCGGCTTCATACCTGCGCGCTCGTCTTCGCAGGCAGATCCCGATTTTCGATCGGCAGGTATGGATCGGCTCGATCCGGGTATCAACAGGCATGACGCTGTCGTCGAGCTGGGAATTGGAGAGCCTCGCAATGCCAATGTTGTCGAGAAACGTGATTCGACTCGCATGTGTGAAGAGCATGTACGCGTGGTGCGGGGTGAACTACTTCGGCACGGTCGCGGACGGAATCGGTACGTCCGGCACGGCAACGGCGGTCCGTCCCGGCAACACCAGGGCAGCGGGTCTGGCGGCATGAGCGACGACCGTATATTTCCGCCCATGGAGAATCAGGAACCATCCACGACACCCGACCTGCCCTACGAGGTGGAGATCACCGACGGGATTGCCGTCGTCCGCTTCCGCGGCGAGATCGACGTACTCACTGCGCCCGCGTTCCAGTCGGCGATCGAGTCGGCGTCGGCGCGCGATCGATCCACGGCCCTGGTGGTGGATATGGCAGGGGTGACGTTCTTGGCGTCGGCAGGACTCGCGGTCCTGGCCCGATGCAGTGATGACACCGACCGCAGTGGCCGCTTGCTCGTCGTCGCCCAGGGCCCTGCAACGCTGCGGCCGCTCGAGCTGACCGGCCTGATGGAGTCGCTCGAGGTGTTCCCCTCCGTCGAAGCGGCACTGGCCACGGTGTGAACGGCGGGGACGACGTGACCGAGCAGTTCGCGGGACGGACAGAGACACCCCCGGTCACTGCCGGTGGCCGATGGTCGCTCACCTCCGTTCCCGCGGCACTGTCGGAGCTCGCCGCTGCCCGCCGCGGCCTCGCGGAGTTCGCGGCATCCACAACCCTCCCGAGTGATCGAGTTCACGACGTCGCTCTCGCCGCCTACGAGGCCATGGCCAATGCCGTCGAGCACGCGTATCCCGACCGGACCGCCGGAACCTTCGATGTGCGGGCCGTTGCGGCAGATGGCCTTTTCACGGTCACGGTCACGGACCGCGGCGCGTGGAAGTGCGGCGATCCGGATCCCGCCCTTCGGCGCGGTCGGGGGATCACGCTGATGCGTGCATGCAGCGATCATTTCGAACTCGACCCCGGCCCCGACGGCACGACCGCCGTCCTCGAGTGGACCATCCCATCCACGACCTGACCTTCGGCACCACTTCCGCTCTCTCCACCGATACAGCAGCACGAGGAACCCGATGCAGCCCACACCCAGTTCGTCCCAGCCCCTCGGCGAGACCGCCGGCGAGTCGGCCGTCACGTTGTCCCTGCCCGCCCGCCACGAGCAGCTGCCGATCCTGCGTCTGCTCACCGAAGCGGTGGCGATGCGCAACAACTGCACCCTCGACCAGGCGGCGGACCTCAAGCTGGCCGTCGACCAGATCGGCACGCTGCTGATGTCGGCGGCCGCCGAGAACAGCGCGCTCACCTGCCGCTACGAGCAGGTGAACGACACCCTGGAGACCAGCCTGAGCGCACTGACCGTCTCCAGTTGGGAACCCGAGCGAGGCAGCATCGAATGGCGCATGCTCAGCGCACTGGCCGATTCGGTCTCCATCTCCCAGCACCCGACGGAATCCGGCCGAGCGAACGAGTCGACGGTCACCGTGTGCACGCGAAAGCCGGCGTGAGCCGTGGATGCCGGTACCACCTCCCCCGAACCCCGGGTCGTCACCGAGACTGACATCCTGTTCGACGAGCTTGCGTCGTGCGATTCCACGAGCGAGCGCGCAGCCGAGCTCCGCGACCGGATCGTCTCCGAGATGCTTCCGCTGGCACGGAATCTGGCTCGCCGCTTCGCCGGACGTGGCATCGAGACGGACGACCTAGAGCAGGTTGCGAGCGTCGGACTGCTCCAGGCGGTCACCCGGTTCGACCCGAGCCACGGCAGCAACTTCCTCGCGTTCGCCGTCCCGACGATCACCGGCGAACTGCGTCGTCACTTCCGGGACCATGCGTGGGCGATGCGCGTTCCTCGCAGGCTCAAGGACCTCACACTCTCCATCACCGCGGCGACGGAGACCCTCACACAGCGCCTCGGCCGGTCTCCGACCGCACCCGAACTCGCCGCCGAACTCGGGGTCGGCACCGACGAGATCATCGAGGCCGTCGCTGCGTCTGGTACCTACAACACACAGTCACTGGACACGCCCGTCTCCCGTGACGGCGACGCGGGCGCGACTCTGGCCGACACGCTGGCCTCTGACAACGACGACCTCGAGAAGCGCGAGACATGGCTGGCGCTGCAGCCGATCCTCTCCCAGCTGCCCGAGCGTGAGAAGCGCATCGTGGTGATGCGGTTCTTCGAGGAGAAGTCGCAGTCCGAGATCGCCCGCGCGATCGGGATATCGCAGGTCCACGTCTCGCGGTTGCTGTCGAAGACCTTCGCCCACATCCGTTCCGAGCTCGGCGGCTGACCGAGCCGTCCGATCAGGCGCTGAATCCGCCCGGCCGGCTCGGCAGGCGGACGAATTGCACGAAGAAGTCGTCGATCTGGCGGACGGCCGCGATGAACTGATCGAGGTCGACGGGCTTGGTGACGTACGCGTTGGCGTGCAGCTTGTAGCTGCGCACGATGTCCTCCTCAGCACCGGAGGTCGTGAGGATCACCACCGGGATGTCCGCGAGATCGGCGTCCTGCTTGATGGTTTCGAGAACCTGACGCCCGTCGTACTTGGGCAGATTCAGGTCGAGGAGGATGAGATCGGGTCGGACGGCACCTTCGTGCGGGCCTCGCCGGTAGAGGAAGTCGAGTGCCTCCTCGCCGTCACGCGCGACGTGGAGGGTGTTGCCGACCTTGTTGAACTCGAACGCCTCTCTGGTCATCAGTTCGTCGCCGGGATCATCCTCGACGAGCAGGATGTCGATCGGGTTGCCGATGGGATTCATACTTCGATTCCTTCGCTCTGGTTCGTGGTGTTCGCGGACACGTCGTCGGTGCGGGGCGTCATCGGGAAGGTGAAGCAGAATCGCGCGCCGTCCACGTAGGTGGTGTCGAGCCAGATCCGTCCGCCGTGGTACTCGACGATCTTCTTGCACAGCGACAATCCGATCCCGGTGCCGGAATACTCGTCCCGCGCGTGCAGTCGCTGGAAGATCACGAAAACCTTCTCCGCGAACTCCTGACTGATGCCGATCCCGTTGTCCTGCACGCAGATCGACCACTCCTCACCCTCGGCGTGCGCCGTGATGGAGACGATGGGAGTCTCCCCGGGCCGGGTGAACTTGATCGCATTGCCGATCAGGTTCTGCCACAACATCGCGATGAGTGTCGGGTCGCCGACGATCTCGGGAAGGGCGTCCGGCCGGACGATCCGGGCGCCCGCTTCCTCCACGGCCGTCGCGAGATTCGTCAGGGCGCGGTCCAGTCCCTGGTCAAGGGAGAGCTGCTGGAAGCCGTCGTTGACACGGCCCACCCGAGAGAACGCGAGCAGGTCGTTGATCAGCACCTGCATCCGCTTCGCGCCGTCCACCGCGAAGTCGATGTACTGGCGCCCGCGGTCGTCGAGGACGTCACCGTAGCGCTTCTCCAGCAACTGGCAGAAAGATGCCACCTTCCGCAGTGGCTCCTGGAGGTCGTGCGAGGTCACGTAGGCGAACTGTTCGAGTTCTGCGTTGGAGCGCCGCAGTTCGACCGTCTGCGCGTCGAGCAGCCGCGTCTGGTCCTCGAGCTGGGTCTGCCGTTCCCGGACGACCTCCAGTTCGGTGACGATCCGGCGCCGCATCGCCTCGATGTCGCTGGCGAGCGCCTGGATGTCGGCCGGACCGGAGCCGGCATCGACCGTCCTGTCGAAATTGCCCTCGACCACTTCGCGTGACGAACGGGCAAGGCGCTGAACGGGGTTGATCACCGCCATCCGGATCAGTACCGCGAACCCCACGCACGCAACCAACAACACTGCGAACACCGCGCCGAGCACCAGCACCCGCAACTGCCGCGCCTGGACCAGATCCTGCTGGGCCGCCGCCCGGGCCTCCTCGAGATGTCGATCCTGGGTTGCGAACATGCTTCGGAGGTCGTCGAACGCCACCCGACCGAGGTCGTACACGGCGGGGTCGAGCGGCCGGGTGGCATCGCCGGACGTTCCCAGGACCGGACCGCCGAAGACCGTCCGCCACTCCTCCGCAGCCTCGTCGATCGCGTCGACGTCGGCGAGCAGTGCGGGCCGGTCACCGATCAGGGCACGGAGTTGATCGGACGAATTTCGCTGCAGTTCCACCCCGCCGTTGTACGGAGCGAGGAACGCGTCGTCACCGGTCGCCGCGTACCCGCGCAGGCCGGTCTCCTGATTGAGGAACGACGACTGCAGCCGGTACGCCGTCGCCCGCGCCGGCAGGAGCTCCTCGACCAGTTCGTCGGTGATCCGCTCGGTTCGGACGAGCAGGATCGCCGCGGTCACGCCGCCGATGGCGATCAGTACGAGGAGTACCGCGAGAATCGCGGTGAACCACCCTTGAACGGACATCCTGCGGCTGTCCTGGGCTTCCACCGTCACCGCTGCTCTCCGTTCTTCGCCCACTGCACGTGCACGACCGCTATGTCGTCCGTCAACCCGCCGTGGTCGGTGGCAAGGTCCTCGACGTGCCCGATTGCGGCGTCGACGAAATCGTCGGCTTCCGCCGATGTGCAGGCCTGAGCGAAGGCCAGGAGCCGCTCCTCGCCGAGTCGTTCACCCGCCCCGATCGGAGCTTCGAACAGCCCGTCGGTGAACAGCACGATCGCGGTCCGGTCATCGATGGCCTGCTCGTGGACGGTCCAGTTTCCTCGCGTTCGTCGCAATCCGAGAGCCGGCCCACCGGGTACCTCGAGCCAGCGGACACCGTCGGGGCTGCGCAGGAGCATCCCGGGGTGCCCGGCGCGCAACACTCGCATCGAGGCCCGGTCGGGAAGGAGGACCACTGTGGTCACCGTGGCGAAAATGTGCGACTGCGGTCGCTCCGCCACCAAGACCTCTTCGAGCGTCCGCATCGCCTCCTCACCGACGAGGCCACCGAGAACCGTGGTACGCCACGCGATTCGGAGACTGACACCGAGCGCGGCTTCGTCCGGGCCGTGGCCGCAGATATCGCCGATCACGATGTGGACCGCACCGTCCTCGGTCTCGACGACGTCGTAGAAGTCACCGCCGAGGAGTCCGTGCGTGCGACTGGGACGGTAACGGGCGACGACGTCGACGCTCGTGCTCCGCAGCAGCGGTACCGGCAGCAGGCCCCGCTCGAGGCGCGCGTTCTCCTGGGATCGCCGCTCGCTCGCGCGCAACGCCGCCGCATGGGCCTCCGCGCGTGTCCGTTCGATCGCGTACCGCACCGAGCGGTTGAACAGGTCGGCGTCGACCCTGCCCTTGACCAGGTAGTCCTGTGCGCCTGCGGCGACCGCGGCGAGGCCGGTGCGATCCTCCGCGAGTCCGGTCATCACGACGATGGGTGCATCACCCGCCGAACGACGCAGAGCGGCGAGCGCATCGAGACCGCGAGCATCGGGAAGGTGCAGATCGAGGAGGATGCAGTCGGGCGTCGAGCCGCCCAGGTACCCGCGCGCCTGTTCGAGCGACTTCGTCCACACCAGTTCGATGCCCGTCATCGCGTCGTGGGCCATTTCCTCGACAAGGAGGGCATCCCCGGGATCATCCTCGATGAGGAGCACGGTGACCTGGTCGTACGCTCCCGGCCCGGAGTTGTTCACGCGAGCTGCGCCGCACTGCGCTGGGACATACCGGACTCCCATCGACTTCAATGCTCAGCTCACGGCCGCTCCGCGAATCTCCTAGTGTAACGAATCAATATACCGGGCGTGCACGGGCAGTCTTCAGATGGCGAGCCCCGCGAGCACGATGCAGGCTGCCGTCCCCGCCGCCACGAGCAGCGCGATCGGAAGTGAGCCGACCGTCACGGCGGCAAGGACGCCGACAACGGCCGCACACACCGATGCCAGCGAGCCGACGAAGTTCGGACGAAGCGTCCCCAGGGTCTCGAAGGGGTGGGTCTCGGTTCCGGGTACGTGCGCCATCAGTCGTCCTCCCTGCCGGAGCGTTCAATCCGGTGATCGGTGGTCGACAGAACCCGTACCCCGGCCGGGGCCTCGTCATACCCCGGCCGGGAAGGTCCCTCAGTCGGCGGCGGCACTCCGTCCCGCCCGGCGGCCGAAGAAGCTGCCGTCGCCGAGCGACGCGCCGCTCGCGTACCCACCCGCGCACACGCCCGCGGTGCACCGGCCTGCCGCGTACAGGCCGGGGATCGCTTCACCGGAGACGTGCAGCACCTCGGAGTCGACGCTGGTGCGCAGGCCGCCGAGGGTGAAACCGCCGGTCATGCCGCGCAGGTCCATCGCCGCGACGGGGGAGCCGATCGGCTTGACCCATTCGGGCTTCTTCCCGAACATCGGGTCCTCGCCGTGGACCGCGTGCCGGTTGTAGACGTCGACGGTGGCCTGCAGGGCACCGGCCGGCAGGCCCATCTCGGCTTCCAGTTCCTCCACCGTCTCCGCGACCCACTTCGGCTGGTGCCGCAGCTGCGGACTCGACGTCGGGCGGGACAATCCCTCCTCGTACGCGGCCTCGTCGATGACGAGGAACGCCTGGTTCTGGTTCTCGATCAGCGTCGCCTGGCCGACCCGGCCCGGGTAGGTGTCCTCGTTGACGTACCTCTGCCCGCGACCGTTGACCAGGATGCCGCGGACGAAGAGTTGCGGGTCGCAGAAGAACGCGACCTCGGTGGCGTCCATGTGGGCGAGGTCGGCACCGAGCGCCTGCGCCATCCGGATCGCGCGGCCGTCGTGCTCCTCGATGGACGCCGCCGGACGGCCCTTCAGTCGCGGCGCGTACGACTCGACCATCGTCTCGTTGTAGGCGAAGCTTCCGGTGGCGAGGACGACGCCGCGGCGAGCGCGGATCGTGACGTCCTTGCCGAAGTGCTTCGCGATGAGGCCGACGACACGACCAGCCTCGTCGGTGACCAGCGTCTGCACCCGCATGTCGTACTCGGCGCGCACGCCGAGCGCGGCAGCCGTGTCGGTGAGCGGCTTCATGAGCATGTAGCCGCCGCCCTGCTCCCCGGTTCGCTTGTCCGACATCTGCGGAACGTGCCCGCGCGGCGCGGGCGGGATGGTCGCGTTGAACGGGGCCGCGTTCTCGCCACCCGTGTACTGCAGTCCGTCGTCGCCCGGCGGCTCCCAGCCCGGCTCGCCCCAGAACGACTCCTTGAACGGCACGCCGATCTCGTCGACGAGCCAGTGGTAGTGATCGACGCTGCCCTCGCAGTAGGCGTCGATCTTCGCCTCGTCGACGCCCGGACCGAGCGCGGCCTTCATGAACGCCTTCATCGCGTCGACGGTGTCGTCGAAGCCGCATGCCTTCTGCAGCGGGGTGCCGCCGCCCATGTAGATGAAGCCACCGGACATCGCCGCGGCACCGCCCCAACCACCGGTCCGCTCGAGGACGAGCACCTCGGCACCCGCTTGCGCGGCCGCCACCGCCGCCGCGGCACCGGCCACACCGAATCCCGCGACGACCACGTCGGCCTCGTGATCCCAGTGGTCGATCCCAGCCTCGCTCCGGGGCCGCACGTCGTCCGAATTCCTCGCCATCGCAGTACCTTTCGGTCGTCCAGGATACGCCCCGTCGGTTCTCCGGGACTGTTCGATTCCGATCTACCGGACGGTCCGCGCGACCGGACACCGAATTCCCACCCATCGGGAGCCTGCGGTTTCCCGATGGGTGGGAATCGCCGGGTGCCGCCCACACGACCGGGCATACCGTCGGACACCTACCGGGAGGAACGTCATGGACACACTGCAGGCGCAACGATTCGTCGTGGACGGTGACCGCATCCGCGCCTTCGCGGACGCCACCGGGTGCTCGCACCGGGCGTACCGCGAGCAGCGGCCCGTAGTCCCGCCGACCTACCTCTGCGGCACCGACGATCTCGCCGGCCAGGGCGGCGTCACACCCGAACGGGACTGCCGCTTCTTCCGCACGCCCCCACGCGCGGGCGACCTGCTGGCCGTCACCGTGCGCGACGGCGAGAACGACCGGCTCACCGAGTACCGGGACGCCGACGGACTGCTGATCGCGGACGCCTGGATCCAGGGGTCCGGTGACGACACCGAGGCCGTCGGCGTGCTTGCCGACTACGCCACCGGCTGGCTCGGCGCCGAGTCGGTCCGCCGATTCCGCACCCGCCTCCTGTCGCCGGTCCCTGCCGCAAACCTCGCCTGCACCGGCGAGGTGGTGCAGGAGTACACCGCCGACGGCGAGCCGCGGGTCGACGTCGTCGTCACCGCCGCCGAACCCGGCGGATCGATCGTGGCCCGCGCCTGGGCCACCTTCGCCCGCGCCGCCTGACCCGAGGCGCCGGCGGTTCCTCCGTCCGGCCACACGGTCCGGATGCGATGCCCCCTGCAGCCACGCGCCCGAGCCCTCCGGCCGGCTCGGCCTCCGCCCTGCCCGATCGGACGGTTCGCCGTGATCGGACGGGTAGTTCCCGTCGGCAGCTCTTCCGTGGCCACGATCACCGGCACGAGAGTCCTCGTTGTGAGACGCGCGTCACATCACGCGCACCGGACACGAGGAGACTGCGATGGCTATCGAGCTCAACCAGATCTGGGACTTCCCCATCAAGGAGTTCCATCCGTTCCCGCGGGCACTGATGGGTGTCGGCGCCCACGACATCATCGGGGTCGAGGCGAAGAACCTGGGGTTCAAGCGAACCCTGCTGATGACCACCGGTCTGCGCGGCTCGGGGATCATCGAGGAGCTCGTCGGCAAGATCGAGTACCAGGGCGTCGAGGTGGTGCTCTACGACAAGGTGGAGTCCAACCCGAAGGACTACAACGTCATGGAGGCCGCGGCGCTGTACCAGAAGGAGAAGTGCGACAGCATCATCTCCATCGGCGGTGGCTCAAGCCACGACGCCGCGAAGGGCGCCCGAGTGGTCATCGCCCACGACGGCCGCAACATCAACGAATTCGAGGGATTCGCCAAGTCCACCAACAAGGAGAATCCGCCGCACATCGCCGTGTCCACCACGGCGGGAACGGGTTCCGAGACCTCCTGGGCGTACGTCATCACCGACACCTCGGACATGAACAACCCGCACAAGTGGGTGGGTTTCGACGAGGCGACCATCGTGACCCTCGCGATCGACGACCCGCTGCTGTACTACACCTGCCCCCAGCACTTCACGGCGTACTGCGGTTTCGACGTGCTCGCGCACGGCAGTGAGCCGTTCGTGTCCCGACTGGACTTCGCACCGTCCCTCGGCAATGCGCTGTACTCGGTGGAGCTCGTCGCGAAGAACCTGCGGGAGGCGGTGTTCGAACCGCGAAACCTGAAGGCGCGCGAGGGAATGATGAACGCGCAGTACATCGCCGGGCAGGCGTTCAACTCCGGCGGTCTCGGCATCGTGCACTCCATCTCGCACGCGGTGAGCGCGTTCTTCGACAGCCATCACGGTCTCAACAACGCGATCGCCCTGCCCCGCGTGTGGGAGTACAACCTGCCGTCCCGGTACGAGCGGTACGCGCAGCTCGCCGGCGCACTCGGCGTCGACACCCGCAACCTCACCACGGTGCAGGCCGCGGACGCCGCGGTGGAGGCGGCGATCCGACTCGCCAAGGACGTCGGCATCCCCGACAACTTCGGTCAGGTGCGCACCGACTCGTACGAGAAGAACCAGATGAACACCAAGAAGTACGAGGGTCGCGGCGACGTGATCCGCGGCGACGAGAAGTCCGTCCGCGCGATCTCGGAGCACATCCAGGGTGACTGGTGCACCCCAGGCAACCCGCGCGAGGTGACGGTGGAGTCGATGATCCCCGTCGTCGACCACGCCATCAACAACGCGTACTGACCCCACGAGCCCGCGCCCGGGGCGGAAGCACCCCCTGCCCGCTCCGCCCCGGGCGTGTCCACCAGCATTCATCCAGCCGGAGAGGACGGAATCCGCACCATGACCGCACCCCTCACCACCGCCCCGACCGAGGTCCGGTTCGACGACGGCTCCGAGCTGTCGGAGGCCCTCCGCGCGGTGGGCTACATCGCCGACGACACCTTCTCCGTCGTCGTCCATCTCGCGACCGCGCTCGACCGGCCACTGCTCCTCGAGGGACCGGCCGGCGTCGGCAAGACCGAGCTCGCGAAATCGCTCGCCGAGGTGTCAGGTCGAAAACTGGTGCGGCTGCAGTGCTACGAGGGTCTCGACGACAACCGCGCGCTCTACGAGTGGGACTACGCCAAACAGCTCCTGCACGTGCAGATGCTTCGGGACCGGATCGGCGAGCAGATGGCCGGGTTCGACGACCTTGCCGAGGCGTCGACGTTCCTCGCGGCACAGGACTTCGGGTTGTACTCGGAGACCTTCCTCGCCGTCCGCCCCCTGCTCGAGGCGATCCTCTCTCCGGAACCGGTCGTCCTGCTCGTCGACGAGGTGGACCGGACCGAGGAGGCGATGGAGGCGCTGCTGCTCGAGGTCCTGGCCGAGAAGCAGGTCACGATCCCCGAGGTCGGCACCTTCACCGCCCGGTCCGCGCCGTGGGTGATCCTGACGTCCAACGACACTCGGGAACTGTCGCCCGCTCTCAAGCGCCGCTGCCTGCACTACCACCTCGACTACCCGACCCCGGAACGGGAACGCGACATCGTGACCGCCCGCGCGCCTGAGGTCGAGCCCGCGGTGGCCGCCGACGTGGTGGAGCTGGCCCGGACGCTGCGAGACCTGCCGCTGCGCAAGAGTCCCTCGATCGCCGAGGTGATCGACGCCGCCCGCGCCGCCGTCGTCCTCCGCGGCACCGGTGCCGCCTCCGGCCTCGAGGGGATCCGCGACATCCTGCTCGCCGCGCTGCTGAAGTACACCAGCGACGTCGATCTCGCCCGCGTGCAGCTGTCCGGGAACGCACTCACCCCCACCTCCGCACCCCCGGCACCGGCCGAGCGGGTCACCGTCGCGTCCCGCCCCGCGAACACGACCACCGCCGTGTTCCGTGGCCACGGGGGGCGAGCCGGGGGCGCTGCCCGTGACGGCGGCGTGGGTTCTGCCCGGTCGGCACGGGGATGACCGTGGTAGCGCGCACCGCCCGCCTCCCCGAGTCGCAGGTACTCGACGTCCTGTCCGCGGTATTTGGGAAAGCGCTGCGGCGCAACGGAGTCGCGGCGTCACCTGCCGAGGTGATCGAGGTCCGGCGGGTGCTGGGTCTCGTCGGGGCCCGCGACGCGGGCGTCACCAGGGCCGCACTGCGAGCGGTCTGCGCCAAGTACGGCCACGAACAGGCCGGATTCGACCGCGCCTTCGACCTGTTCTTCGGCGCGGCGACGACCGCTGCGGGTCGCGAGCTCGGTCCGGCGCGAACCGAATTCGCCGAGGGCCTGCCGACTGCGCTGGAGGTGGGCGACAACAGCGAGACCGCCCGCTACGCCGAGTACAACGAACGCGCAGCCGAGGTGGGCGACCACTTCGACACCCCCGAAGCAGAGAAGGGCTTCAACCCGCACAAGGACGACGACGACGTGAGCATGACCTCGTCCGACGCCGAATTGTCCGTCGACACCGGCGCGGACTCCGGGCGGCGCGGTGTCACCTACACCGTCGACGTCGATCGGGCCGGCACCCACGTCGTGGGCGACCTGGCGACCTCGACGAGCGCGGTGACCGTTGGGTCGCTGTCGTGGGACGACCCGGCGTCGATCCTCGCCTGGCTGGACGCGTACGACCCGAGCCGTGCCTACGGCGGCGAGGAGGTGGAATCTCTCACCGCCGCACAGCTGAACCGGCTCGCCGAGGCGGTGGAGGCGTTCGTCGCGGCCCTTGCGGACAGCCCGGTGGCCGGGGAGACCCCCGACCTCGATCAGCGCGGGGGCGATCCGCACGCGGACGTCACCCGGGCCTGCCACGAGATCCTGCGCCGTATGCGGGGCCCGGCCAGGCCCCGCCCCCGCGAGCACGCCGCAGGCCGCCTCGACATGCGGCGCACGGTCCGCTCGAGCCTGCGCACCGACGGGGTGCCGTTCCACCTCGTCGTCCGTGCGCCCCGGCCCGACCGCACCCGGCTGCTGATCCTCGCGGACGTGTCGCTGTCGGTGCGCCCGGTCACGGCGTTCTCCTTGCGACTGGCACAGGCGATGCACCGGCAGGCGACGCGCTGCCGGGTGGTCGCGTTCGTCGACGAACCCGTCGACGTCACCGACGTCCTGCTCCGCGCCGGCGGCGACGACGCCCTCGCCGCGGTCCTCGCCGATCCACGGATCGACCTGGAGGCGTCCAGCGACTACGGCCGGGTGATCGACGGGATGCTGGCAGGTCATGGACACCTGCTGGACTCGCGAACCTCGGTGTTGGTCGTCGGTGACGCCCGCTGCAACGGCCTGCCGCCGCGCGCCGACCGGCTGGCCGTCCTGCGGCGGCGGGTGCACCGGCTGGCGTGGGTGACGCCGGAGGCCCGCCGGTACTGGGACCAGGCCTCCTGCGCGATGGGCGAGTACGCGGACGTCTGCGACGACGTGATCACCGCGCGGGACACCGAGCAGCTGGTCGCCAGGGCGGGGGAGCTGGCGGACGCCCTCTCCTGATCCGAGCCGGGTACCTACCCGATCGGGTAGGTACCGACCTGCCCGGAGGTGCGTGGGGGCACGCCGCGCCGGCCGGTACTGTGAAACTGTTAGCTGAGTCACAGTGTCGGATGAAAGAGCGTCGCCGGTGTCTGTCGCACATACCCACCAGCGCGTGACCGGGCGGCCCGACGCCCGGCGCGAGGTCCCCCGGACGGTGAAGTTCCATGCACCCGAGATCGTCTTCGGTCTCGGTTCGCTGCAGGAAGCTGCCCACGCGGCCGCCCGGCTCGGTGCAGCCCGTCCGATGCTCGTCACCGACGGCGGCCTGATCGAGGCCGGTTGGGTGGACGAGTTCCTCGGCTGCCTGCGTGATTGTGGCCTGACCGCAACCGTCTGGCACGACCTGACCCCGAACCCGAAGGACCACGAGATCGCGAACGGCTACCAGCGTTACCGGGAGAACGACTGCGACGTGCTGATCGCGCTCGGCGGTGGATCCGTCATCGACGCCACCAAGGGCGTCGCCGTGCTCGCCTCGAACGGCGGTGACATCCTCGACTACGAGGGAGTGGACCGTGCGACGGCACCGATTCCGCCGCTGGTGATGATCCCGACCACCTCCGGAACCGGCGCCGACGTCTCCCAGTTCTGCATCGTCACCGACACCCGGCGCGGCACCAAGATCACCATCATCGGCCGCAGTCTCGTCCCCGACGTCACCGTCATCGATCCGCGCCTGCTCACCACGATGCCCGAGTGGCTCAATGCGGCAACGGGTCTCGATGCGCTCACCCACGGCATCGAGGCCTTCGTCTCCCTCGCACACAACCCGCTGACCGACCACCACGCGTTGCGAGCGGTCGGGATGGTCACCGACAACCTGGCACGGACGATCGAGGACCCGTACGGGATGGACGCGCGCACGGCGATGGCGCAGGCCAGCCTCGAAGCGGGCCTGGCATTCACGAACGCGATCCTCGGCGCCGCCCACGCGATGAGCCACCAGGTCGGCGGCCTGCTCGACCTCCCGCACGGGGTGATCAACGGCATCCTGCTCCCGCACGTCATCCGGTTCAACGCGTCCACCGACGCAGGACCCTTCGTGGACATCGCCCGAAGCCTCGGACTCGACGAGCACCGCGGCACCCCGGAAGAGGCGGCACTCGCGGTCGCGGATCGGGTCGAGCAACTCGCCCGCGAGGTGGGGGTACCTCCAGGTCTCGGCGCGCTCGGCGTCCGCGAGCAGGACCTGGACCGGCTGGCCCGATTCGCGTTGCGGGATGCGTGCATGTCCACCAACCCGCGCACCGCGAGCCACCGACAGATGGTCGAGCTGTACCGGGCGGCACTGTGATTCATCGTTCGGAGTCGTGGTGACCGCGGGCCGGGACGTCTCGCCGGATCTCGCGGTACTGACCGGACTCCGCTCGGGGAAGGGCAGCTACTGGACGCAGTACCGGGGCGCCGCCGAACGCCTCGAACGGGTGGTGCACGCCCTCGACCTGATCTCCCGCGCCCTGGTCCGCACCGTCGAGGGTCCGGAGACCCTGGTGTGTGCGGTCGCGGAGGCGGCCCGTGCCCATCTCGACGCACGATGGGTGGTGTTCGCCCTCACCGACGGCGCCCTCCACGACTCCGGGCCACGCCGTCTGGTGCTCGGACCGGACGCCATCCCGTTCCTGGTCGACGACGTCACCGGACCCCCACTGCCCGACGACGTACTCGAGTGCCTCGAGACCATTCGCACCGGATCCGGTGACCACGGCAGCGTGATCGAGTTCGAGAACCATCACGTGCACGTCCCACTGATCCTCGACGGGGGCGTGGTCGGCGCGATCGCCGCGTGGACCGACCCCGACCGCACCCTCGACGCCACCGACGCCTCCGTGCTCAACATCCTCGCCAGCCAGACTGCCGTAGCGCTGCAGAACTCGGCGCTCTACCAACGCGGCACCGTCGCACTGCAACGGGCCGAACACGCGTCGGCACAGGCCCACCGAACCGCCTCCGACCTGGCGGTGCGCAACGCGGAACTCCTTGCGACACAACGTCAGCTGGACGCCGCACACCGGCAGCAGATCCTCGACGACGACCGCAGGCGCATCGCCCGCGAACTACACGACAGCGTCACCCAGGCGGTCCTGTCCGCGGGCATGCAGATCGAGGTGTCACTGGGCGACATCCCCGGCGACGAACGGGCCGAACGGCTCGGCCTCGCGAAGGAGATGACCCGGCGCGCCGTCGAGCAACTGCGGACCGCGATCTTCACCCTCAACAACACTCCGTGGTCCGAGACCGCGCCGCTGCCCGAGATGCTGCGGCAGCTCGGAATCGTCGCGATGCCCACGGATCTGGCCGTGCAGGTACGGGTCGAGGGAACGCCCGTGGAGTTGAGCGGCGACGTCGGGCACGCGCTGCTGCGCATCGCCGGCGAGGCACTCTTCAACACGACCGTGCACGCGCGTGCGTCACGGGCCGTCCTGCGACTCACCTATCGGGAGAACGAGGTGGGACTGGCCGTCGACGACGACGGGACCGGGGACCCGGTCCGCATCCGCGCCGCGCTCCGTGACGCGGTCGCGAACGACTCGGACGGACACCACCGCGGGCTGGCGAACATGGCCAGCCGCGCCCGAGAACTCGGCGGCGACTTCGCCGTCCGCCGCGCCCGGATCGGCGGCGTCCGCATCGCCGTCACGCTACCGACGGCACCGCGCGTGTCGGCTCCACCAACGGCACCGAATGTGTCGGTCCCACCAACGGAGGCCCCCTGATGCCCGCTCCCGCCACCCATCGACCCCGCCCTGCCGACAGCACCCGGCAGGTCCGGATCGTGCTGGTCGACGATCACGCAATCCTGCGGCAGGGTCTGCGCTCCGTGCTCGACCGCGAGGCCGACCTCCAGGTCGTGGGCGAGGCCGACACCCGCACCGACGCCGAGGCGGCCGCTGCCCGCCTCGAACCCGACGTCGTGGTGATCGACCTCAAGCTCGGAGCCGGATCGGACTACGAGGGGCTGGCGCTCTGCCGCAGCCTGTCCGCGGCCCACCCCGGGATGGGCCTGCTGGTCCTGACCACCTTCCTCGACGAACGACTGGTTCTCGAGGCCGTGCAGCACGGCGCGCGCGGGTACGTCGTCAAGGACGTCGACACCACCGAGCTGGTGCGCGCCATCCGCGCCGTCGCGCAGGGGGAGAGCGCCTTCGACTCCCGCACCGCCGCCACCGTCGTTCAGAGTCTCGGACGGACCGGCGTACAGTCCGAGAAGCTCACCGACCGCGAGATCGAGGTCCTCGGCCTGCTCGCGAAAGGATTGTCCAACAACGGGATCGGCGAGAGGCTGTTCATCTCCGCCACCACCGTCAAGTTCCACGTCAGCAACCTGATGCGCAAACTCGGCGTCACCCGCCGCGCCGAGGCCGTCTACGAGGCCAGCAAACGGGGACTCCTCTGAGGTCGGGCCGGCCGCGTCCGATCACCGACGAACTACCGGTCCATCCCCCGGATCACGGCGCGCGTCGCTGCAGCCACCGCACGAGCCTGAAGTTCGACGACCGCGTCCGCCACGGACAGCACCACTACGAGCGAGCCGCCGACCCACACCGGAATCCTCACCGCGCACGCTCCGCGTCACCCGAGGTGTCGACGACGAGCCAACCGCCGTGATGGTCGGAGACCGTGAACGGGTGACCGGTCGCTGCGCCGAGACGGCGCAAGTCGTCGGCGTCGAATGTGCGGACGTGGCCGTGACAGGCGGTCGGTTCGTCCTCGAAGGGCACGGCGATCACCACCCTGCGCCGGGCGATCCGGACGGCCTCGGCGACGATGCGGGCCCCGAGGTCGGCGTCGACGTGCTCGAGTAGGTGGATCGCGGTCACGGTGTCCACTGAATCGTCGGGCAGCGGCACGTCGGCCGCGTCGCAGGCGAGCGTCCGGAGCGGCACCTCGAGTTCCCCGGCCACGGACGACAGCAATGCCATCGTCCCGTCGCAGATGTCACTCGCGGTCACCCGGTGACCGGCTAGCGCGAGCCGCAGCGCGAAGAACCCGAAGCACGACCCCAGGTCCAGGACGTTCTCGCCCACGACGAGCTCCGCTCCGTACTCGTGCACCGACGCGAACGGGGCGTCACCGGCGAGAAGGTCACGCAAGGAGTTCCGGTAGTACAGCGTCCACGCCGTCATCGGGTCGGCCACCGTCGATCGGACGAGACCGACGATCACGGCTTCGAAGTCCTCGCGGGTCCGCAGATCCACTTCGTCGACGACTCGCGTCGCCAGCCGGTCCGAGAGTTCGGACGGGCGGAGACGGTGGGTGACGGTCAACCCCCTCCGTGATCGCAGGGAGGTGAGCATCTCCCCTTGCGGTACAAGAGTTCTCATCACCTCGACGTCACCGTGTGTCCAACGTCCGGGCGGGCAGGTCGCGAGCGGATCCAGCATGATTCGACGCTAGGTCCGGCGGCGTCACGGCGCGCCGGGCAAAGGAACGGCCGCACCCCTGCCCTGATGGGCAGGACCGCGGCCGTCCGAACGGGGTCAGCGGGTGACCATGTCCTCCGGACCCCAGATCGCCTTCATGCTGGTGATCTTGGCGTCGTCGTCGAATGTCATGACGTCGATGACGGAGATGTCGATCTTCTGCTCACCCATGTGGGTGGTGAGGGTGAAGTTGAACGCGGCGTGGTCGGCGGCGATCTTGACGACGCCGAGCTCGGCGGTCTGCTCCAGCGGCTCGATGATGCCGTAGAACTCGCGGATCGCGGCCTCGGTGATCCGCGGGTCGGTGCCCACCGGATCCTCCACGGTGGCGCCCGCTGCGTACAGGGACAGCACGTCGTCCACTGTGCCCGACGCGACGAACTTCACGTACGACTCGATGGTGGCCTGGACGCTCTCGCGTGACGGTGCCATGACAGTCCTCCCGGATCTAGAACACGTTTCAGTCCGGAGAGTACAAGGCGACTGCGCCACCTGTGCGTGCTTTTGGTAGCTCTGACTACCGAAAGCACGCACAGGTGCGAAGCGCCTACTTGACGATGTTGACCATCTTGCCAGGGACGACGATGACCTTGCGGGGGGCATTTCCCTCCAGGAAGGCGACGATCTTCTCGTCCGCGAGGGCCGCGGCCTCGATGACGTCGGGCTTCGCATCCGCCGCGACGGTGACGCGGCTGCGGACCTTGCCGTTGACCTGGATCGGGTACTCGACCGAATCCTCCACCAGCCACTTCTCGTCCGCCGTCGGGAACGGGCCGTGTGCCAGCGACGCCTCGTGCCCGAGCCGCGACCACAGCTCCTCCGCGACGTGCGGCGCGACCGGTGCCAGCATCAGCACCAGCGGCTCGACCGCCGCGCGCGGCGCGCCCTCCGGGTACGCCTTCGTGAGGTGGTTGGTGAACTCGATCAGCTTCGCGATCGCGGTGTTGTCGCGCAGCGCCGTGTAGTCCGCGGTAACGCCGTCGATCGCCTTGTTCAGCGCCCGCAACGTCTCCTCGGTCGGCTCGGCGTCGGTGACTCGGACGGCTCCGGTCTCCTCGTCGACGGCGACGCGCCACGCACGCTGGAGGAAGCGCTGCGCACCGACGACGTCCTTCGTGGCCCACGGCCGCGAGGTGTCCAGCGGGCCCATCGACATCTCGTACACGCGCAGGGTGTCGGCGCCGTAGTCGTCGCAGATCTCGTCCGGCGCAACGGCGTTCTTCAGGGACTTGCCCATCTTGCCGTACTCACGCTTGACCTCGGCGCCCTCGTAGAAGAACTTGCCGTCCTCCTCGACGACGTCCGCCGCGGGCACGTACACGCCGCGGCTGTCGGTGTAGGCGAACGCCTGGATGTAGCCCTGGTTGTACAGGCGGCGGTACGGCTCCGACGAGCTGACGTGCCCGAGGTCGAAGAGCACCTTGTGCCAGAACCGCGAGTACAGCAGGTGCAGCACCGCGTGCTCGACGCCGCCGACGTACAGATCCAGACCACCCGGATCGTTCGGGCCGTGGACGTCCGGACGCGGACCCATCCAGTACTGCTCGTTCTCCTTCGCGCAGAACGCATCCTGGTTGGTCGGGTCGATGTAGCGCAGCTGGTACCAGGAGCTGCCCGCCCACTGCGGCATCACGTTGGTGTCGCGGTGGTAGTTCTTCAGCCCGTCACCGAGGTCCAGCTCGACGTTCACCCAGTCGGACGCCTTCGCCAGCGGCGGGGACGGCTCGGAGTTCGCGTCGTCCGGGTCGAAGGACACGGGTGCGTAGTCCTCGACCTCCGGAAGCTCCACGGGCAGAGCCGATTCCGGGAGTGCGTGCGCGAGACCCTGCTCGTCGTAGACGACGGGGAACGGCTCACCCCAGTAGCGCTGACGGGCGAACAGCCAGTCCCGCAGCTTGTACTGGATGGTGCCGACGCCACGTCCGTCCGCCTCGAGGTGCGCGATGACGGCCTTCTTGGCCTCGTCCACGGGCAGCCCGTCCAGGAAACCGGAGTTCACCAGCGGACCGTCACCGGCGTAGGCGCCCTCGGTGATGTCGCCGCCCGAGATGACCTCCAGGATCGGCAGGCCCAGCTCGGTGGCGAACTCCCAGTCGCGGTGGTCGTGGCCGGGCACCGCCATCACGGCGCCGGTGCCGTAGCCGGTGAGCACGTAGTCGGCGATGAACACCGGAACCTTGTTGCCGTTGACCGGATTCACGGCGTAGGAGCCGAGGAAGACGCCGGTCTTCTCCTTGCTCTCCTGCCGCTCCAGGTCCGACTTCGCGGCGATCGCGGCGCGGTACGCGGTGACGGCCTCGCGCGGCGACGCGGCGCCACCGGTCCAACGCGGGTCCACGCCCTCCGGGTAGGCGTCGGCGACCAGCTGGTCGACCAGCTCGTGCTCGGGGGCGAGGGCCACGTAGGTGGCGCCGAACAGGGTGTCCGCGCGGGTCGTGAACACCTCGATGTCGTGCTCCGCCGCGGCGGCGGTGCCGCCCTCGTTCGTCGAGCCTTCGCGGTGCGCGGCGAACTTGACGCGCGCGCCGTGGCTGCGCCCGATCCAGTTGCGCTGCATGGACTTGACCTTCTCCGGCCAGTCCAGGTACTCGAGGTCGTCGGTGAGACGGTCGGAGTACGCGGTGATCCGCATCATCCACTGACGCAGGTGCTTCCGGAAGACGGGGAAGTTGCCGCGCTCGGACCGGCCGTCGGCGGTGACCTCCTCGTTGGCGAGCACGGTACCCAGCCCCGGGCACCAGTTGACCATCGAATCCGACTGGTAGACAAGGCGGTACGAATCGATCTCGGCGTGCTTGTCGGCGACCGAGAGCTCCGACCAGGCGCGACCGTCGGCGGGGGTGCGGGCACCGGAGGCGAACTCGGCCTCGAGCTCGGAGACGGGCCGCGCGCGGTTCAGATCGGTGTCGTACCAGGCGTTGTAGATCTGCAGGAAGATCCACTGCGTCCAGTGGTAGAAGTCGACGTCCGTGGTGGCGACGCTGCGGCGCTCGTCATGCCCCAGGCCGAGCCGGCGGAGCTGCCGCTTCATGTTCGCGATGTTCGCCTCGGTGGTGGTGCGCGGGTGCGTTCCCGTCTGCACCGCGTACTGCTCGGCCGGCAGACCGAACGCGTCGTAACCGAGGGTGTGCAGCACGTTGTGGCCGTTCATCCGGTGGAACCGGGCGAAGACGTCCGTCGCGATGTAGCCGAGCGGGTGGCCGACGTGCAGACCCGCACCCGACGGGTACGGGAACATGTCCTGGACGAACAGCTTGTCCGCGGGCAGCTCACCGGCGAGGTCGCCGACCGGGTTCGGCGCGTTGAACGTGCCCCGCTCCCGCCACAGGTCCTGCCAGCGAGCCTCGATTCGGCCCGCGAGGTCCGCGGTGTAACGGTGCTGGGGGGTCGCGTCGCCGCCTTGCTGCTGCACTGACTCGGTCACTGGTTCGCTGTCTTCTCTGCGCTGGGGGCTTCGGATACACGGTCGCCGTACCCGGATTTCGGGCAGGGTCACCCGACACCAGCCTAGAGGTTCACCCTCGGAGCACCCCCGGACGGCCCCTTCCGTACCCTGGTGTTCGTGTTCATCGTTGCAAGTGTGCTGTTCGCCGTCGCCGTCGTCGTCGGAGGTGTCGCGGCCGCCGCAATGACCGGACGCCTTCCGCGTAACCGCTGGGCGGGTGTTCGCACCCCGCAGACGCTGGCCTCCGAGGAGTCCTTCCGCCTCGCCAACCGGATCGCCGGGCCGACCGTGGCCGTGTCCGCGTTGCTGCTGGTCATCGGCGGTGTCGGTGCGCTCACCCTCGGTACGGGCGGCGGCCTCGCGGTCGCCGCACTGGCCGTGGTCGTCGCCCTCGTGGCGGCCGGCTACGGCGGTACCGCGGGCGCCCGCGCGGCGGCCGCAGCTGCGCCCGCCGGATGCGGGGATGCCTGCGGCTGCGGCAGCGCGCCCGACGTCGCCGAGCCCGAAGCCGCCACCACCTCGGCATGCGCCACCGAGTCGCCTGCGGACGCGGCCGCCGCTGCCGACTGCGGGACGTCGTCCTGCGGGGCCTGCTCCCTCAAGGGCGCCTGCCTGCCGCACTGAGCGTCTCGTCAACCGTGACGCAGGCGGCTCTCGTTCGCGACGAGGAGCACGGTCAGCGCAGCCTCCGGTCCGGTCGCCGGCCGCGGTCGGCGCATCACGACGAAATCGGCGTCGCCCGGATCGGGAAGCATGTGAGGGGCCAAGGGGACGAGCCCGTCCGGTAGCAGCGACTCGGCGTGCACGATGTAGCCGAGACCGCCGAGCACCGCAGCTCGCAGACCCAGCAGACTGTCGGTGACGCAGGTGGTCCGCCACACCAGTCCCGCACTCTCCAACGCCTCCATCGCGGCGCGCCGCGTGATGGATGGCGGGGGATAGGTCACCAAGGGGATCGGTCCGGCCCCGGACGGCGCGATCGCCCCCTCCCGGGGGCCTGCCCACACCAGCCGATCACGCCACACGAGCTCGCCGTGACGTTCACCCGGGCGACGCATCCCGAATGCGAGGTCGAGTTCGCCGGCCGCGACCTTCGCGCCCAGGATCTCGCTGAGCCCGACGGTCAGTTCCAGATCGATACGTGGATGGCTCCGCCGGAACTCGAGCAGGATTTCCGGGAATCCAGCCGCGACGAGGTCGTCGGACACGCCGAACCGCAGCAGTCCGGACAGGTCGGACTCCGCGAAGTACTGCTCGGCCTGCTGCGTCGTGTCGAGGATCGTCCGCGCGAAACCGAGCATCGCGGCGCCGTCTGCGGTCACCTCGACGTTCCGGGTGTCCCGACGCAGCAGTTCCCGGCCGACGGCCTTCTCCAGCCGGGCGACGTGCCCGCTGACCGTGGACTGACGCAGGCCGAGCCGAGCCGCCGCCGCGGTGAAGCCGCCCTCACGATCGACGGCGACGAAGGAGCGTAGGAGTACCGGATCGAGCATCCCCAAGATTTATCACGATTCACGATGCAAATAAACGATCTCATCGGCTTCGCCGATGGCTAGTGGTCGTCCTACCGTGATCGGGTGAAGTTCTCGACCAGGTTCCACATCGACGGATTCGTCCTGTCGATCATCGTCGTGGCCGTCGCAGCCAGTCTCTTCCCCGCGTCCGGCACCGGCGCGACCGTGCTCGACCGGGCCACGAAAATCGCCATCGCCCTCCTGTTCGTGCTGTACGGCGCCCGCCTCCACCCCCGAGAGGCACTCGAGGGGCTGAAGCACTGGCGGCTGCATTCCGTGGTGTTCGCAGCGACATTCGTGCTGTTTCCACTGATCGGACTGGCGTTGCGCATCCTGGTGCCGTCCGTGCTCACCGAAGAGCTCTACACCGGTGTGCTGTACATGTGCCTCGTCCCGTCGACCGTGCAGTCCTCGATCGCGTTCACGTCGATCGCCCGCGGCAATGTCGCGGGCGCGATCGTCAGCGCGTCGGCTTCCAACCTGCTCGGCGTGTTCGTGACCCCGGTACTGGTGATCCTGCTGATGAACACCACCGGCGACGTCCACGTCGACGCCGCGTCGATCGTGGACATCGTCGTCCAGTTGCTGATCCCGTTCGCCGTCGGCCAGCTGATCCGGCCGCGGGTCGCCGGGATCATGCAGAAGTACGCGGAGCCGACGAAGTTCGTCGATCGGGGCTCGATCCTGCTCGTCGTGTACGCCGCGTTCAGTGCAGGCATGGTGGAGCACGCGTGGGACGGACTGGCGGCGAGGGACATCGCAGCGCTCGTCCTGGTGTGCTGCCTCGTCCTCGCGCTCGTGATGGGTACGACCGTCTTCGCGGGTCGCGCACTCGGCTTCTCCCTTCCCGACCGGATCGTGATCGTGTTCTGCGGCTCGAAGAAGAGCCTCGCCACCGGCCTTCCGATGGCGGCGGTGCTGTTCGCGGGCCAGCCGATCGGTCTGATCGTGCTGCCGCTGATGGTCTTCCATCAGATCCAGCTGATGGTCTGCGCGGCGCTCGCCCAGCGGTACGCCCGCCGCCCCGAGTCCGTCGCCGTGCCCTCGTCGCCCGACCCCGCGTCGTCGGCTGGTTGAATCGGCTGCCATGAGCGAATCGCGGACGTTCGACCCCGCCGGCGTCGTGTTCGGCCTGCTCGTACCGGTTCTGGCTGCCGTCGCCGTGCTCGTCACCGGGCAGCTCTGGTCGTCGCGCCTGCCCGACACCCTCGCCACGCACTTCAGTGGTGGAATCGCCGACGGTTTCGCCTCCACCTCGTCGACCGCATGGACGTTCGTGCTGGTCATCGTCCTCGTCGGCGGAGGATGCAGCGCCGTCGCCGCGCTGGCGCAGGCCCTGCTGGTGATGCGGCGCACCATGCTGATCGTCGGCTCGTCCGTCACCGGGCTCATGCTGGCCCTGTGGTTCGGACTGATGTCCGCGCACCTCGACCTCGCAGCCCCCGCAGACGCCGACATGTCGACGACGCCGATCGCGGTGGGTGTCCTCGTCGGCGGTGCGGTGGGAGTGCTCGGCGCGTCCCTGCTGCGCGACCACCGCGAACGCCGTGCCGCCGACGAACGTCCCGCCGCGAAACTGCCCAGGGGGCCGATCGACCTGCCGATCGTCACGAACGCCGGTCTCGGCACCGGCACCACCGCGGTCCTGCTCGGGATCGCGGCGGTGGTCACCGTCGGGGTGTGCCGCCTCGCCGGGTCCTGGTGGCTGCTCGCGGTGTTCCTCCCGGTCTGCGTGCTCGTCGTCGGACTGCTGCGGTTCCGCGTGGTCCTCGACGAGTCCGGGCTGCGGGTCTACAACATGGGGATGTGTGCGATCGGCTACGGCGTCGACGAACTCGCCGGCGCATCGGTAACCGAGGTGGCGCCCTTCAAGGACTGGGGCGGCTGGGGTCTGCGGGTCAACGGTCGCGGCAACTACGGTGTCGTCACCGAGACCGGTCCGGCGCTGGTGTTCGAGGCCGCGAACGGGCAGCGCCTCACGATCACGACCGACCGCGCCACCGAGATGGCCGGTGCGCTCAACGCCCTCGCCGACGCGTCCCGCCCGCTTCACCGCGCCTGAGCCGGACGGTCCGAATGTCACATCGTGCGCGTCCACTGCGCACGATGTGACAGTGCGCCCACTGCTGGGAGTCGGCGACTCAGAACGTGGCGGTCAGCAGCACCTGGTCGGTGGTCACCGAGCGGATGTCGACCCGCTCCACCCAGAGCATCGGGAGGTCCGTCGACCCGGACGGTGTGACCGTCTCACCGGCCGCGGCCGTCCAGCTGGCAACGGTGCTGGGGGTGCCCGTGTGATCCGTGACGACCAGCGCATAGGTCGCCTGCTCGGTCCCGTAACCGCCACCAGGCGGCGGCTGGTAGTGGGCGACGACGTCGATCCGGGCGCTGCCACCCTCGTCGACCACCGACACCTCACCGGTGATCGGGTACTGCACGACCGGCTGCATCGGCTGGTCCGTCACCGGTGCCGACGGCCCCTGCGGCATGTCCGGCGACGGCCCCGCGGGCGTCACCGGAATGAGAGTGATCGCGAACGCAACGAGTGCCGCAGCAGCCGCGACGACGACCACGGCGAGCGCGGTGCGGATCCGGCGACGTCGGGTGTCGGTGCGGTCGAGGAGACGGGGCAGCAGGGTCGGCGGTGGATCGCCCGCGGCGTCGTCACGCAATGGGACCGACAGCGGAATCTCGCCGTCAGTGCCGTTCTCGGCGTCGTGCTCGGCTCCGCGTCCGGCGAGATCCCGCGCGGTACCGAACAGCTTCGCCCGCACCGCGCCTTCGCTCTGTTCCAGCAACCTGGGCCGCTCGACGGCCCTCGTCAGCGTCCCCTCGACCACCGATTCGGCCCGTACCCGGTCCCCGGTCAACTGCATCGCGTATCGCCACAGCTCGGCGGCGTGCTGCTCGTACAGAACGCGCATGCGTTCCGCTCGATCCTGTGGCATTCGAGACCTCCCCGCAGCCCACGTTATCGGGACGGTGTCGGATCGGCACGCATCTGCCGTAAACGCAGGTCAGTTGCGCTCGACGTCCAGCGGATGCGACGCGAGCAGAGCCAGCGGCAGCGGCTGGCGGCGAAGGACCTGCGCCCACAGGTCGGCGCGCGGCGGACCGATCACGTCCGACGGCAGCGCCGAGAGCACGATCCAGTCGTCGCGCTGCAACTCGCCGTCGAGCTGGCCCATCGTCCACCCCGAGTACCCGGCGAACACCCGGACCCCCTCGAGGTGCGGACCCACCTGCTCAGGGTCGCAGTCGAGGTCGACCATCACCACGCGACCGTCGACGCGACGCAGCCCGGGGACACCGTCGATGCGGGCACCGGTCCGGACCGTCGCGAGGCACAGGGCCGAGTCGAGCTTCACCGGGCCGCCGATGAACAGTGCCTGCGGGCGGGCACACAGCGGTGCCCACTGCGGTAGCACCGTGTGAACCGCGGTCTCGCTGGCCCGGTTCAGGACGACCCCGAGACTCCCACCGTCGTTGTGCTCGATGACGTAGACGACCGTGCGCCGGAACGACGGGTCCGTCATCGCGGTGGCCGAGACCAGCAGACTGCCCGGCCGCACTGCCCGTTCCGTCGAGGCCGTCCGGTCGTCGGGTTCGTCAGCGGGTTCCACCGGACAATCATTGCACCGTGGTTGCCGGTGCGTGCTTTCCGCGGGACCGACACGGGCGCGGCGGGACGCATGGTCACAGCCCGAGTGTCTCCGCCAGCACGGTGAGGTGGTGGTCGAACAGGGCCCGCGGGTCGGCGAAGGTGCCGGCACCGTACTGATCGAAGACCTCGAATCCGACAGCCCCGAACAGCGACGCCCACACCAGAACTCCGCGCATCACCGCCTCGTCGGGGAGCGTGAGGTCCAGTTCCTCCCGGATACGTGCCACGTCCGCGTGGAGCGGTGTCTCCGGATCACCCGCCGTGAGCGACGCCGTCGTCACCCGTAGTCGCCCGGCTCGGTGGGCCGCCTCGACGATGCCGACGAGCGCGACGACGACGCGGGTGCCGGGTCCGGTGGTCCGCTCCGCAGGCGCGTGATAGCCGGGCACCGGGCTGCCGAACAACAGGGTGTAGCCGGCCGGTTCCCGCAGCGCCCAGTCACGTACCGCATGCCCCAGGGCGCGGAACCTGGCGACCGGGTCCGCGCCGCCCGCGGTGCCCACGCCGTCGACGGCCGCGATCGCCTCGTCGACCGCGTCGCCGAGCTCGGTGTAGCACTCGACGACCAGCAGCGTGAGCAGGTCGTCACGGCTGGCGACGTACCGGTACACCGCGGAGGACACGACTCCGAGGTCGCGCGCAACCGCGCGCAGCGACAACGCCGCGGCGCCGTCGCGCCCGAGGTGCTCGCGGCCGATTCGGGTGATGTCGGCGATGGTCTGCTCGCGCGCTCGCTGGCGCGGGGTTCCGGTCACCCGCCCAGCCTCGCCCGTCCCGCGAGCACTGTCAACTTTAGAGAGCACTGCTCTTGACAGACGCGGACGCGGGGTCCATTCTCGAAATGAGAGCACTGCTCTCGAACTTATTTGGAGAAGGAGAACCCCATGTCGAACCACTACGTCGTCACGGGCGCCGGTCCCGTCGGATGGACCGTCGCGACCCAGCTCGCCGACCGCGGCGACCGCGTCCGCCTGCTCACCCGCTCCGGTTCCGGACCCGAGCACCCCGCGATCGAACGCCGCCGCGTCGACGTCTCCACGCCGTGTGCACTCGACCCGCACCTCGACGGGGCCGCGGCGGTGTTCCACTGCACCCACGGCTCCGCCTACTCCGCGGCCGCGTGGCGACGCGAGCTGCCCGCCACCGAGGCCGCGGTCCTGGACGCCGCCGGCCGAGCGGGAGCGGTCGTCGTCTTCCCCGAGAGCCTGTACTCGTACGGCCCCGTGGACGGCCCCATCACCGAGGCGACCCCGCGGACCGCGACCACGGGCAAGCTCGGGGTCCGCGCAGACCTCCTGCGGGCCCGCGAACGCTCCGCCACGCCCACCGTCAGCGTCGCCGCATCGGACTTCTTCGGACCGCAGGTGATCACCGCACACGGCGGGGAACGACTGGTCGCGACCCTGCTCGCCGGCCGCCGGATCCGGGTGATGGGCTCGCTCGACCAGCCGCACTCGTTCACCTACGTCCCCGATCTGGCCGCGGCGATGATCGCCGCCGCCGACCGGCCGGCGGTGTGGAACTCGGTGCTGCACGCGCCGACCGGGCCGGCACCTACCCAGAGGCAGCTCGTGCAGGCGCACGCCGACGCCGCGGGCATCACCGATCCGAAGGTGGGGACGCTACCGGTTTGGTCACTGCGCGCGCTCGCGACCGTGCACGGCCCGACCAGGGAGCTGGCCGAGATGCTGTACCAGTTCGAGCGCCCCTTCGTCCTCGACTCCACTCGCAGCGAGCACCTGCTGGACCTCACGCCGACACCCCTGCCCGAGGCCGCGGCCGCTTCCGTCGCCTGGTGGCGCGACCGGAACGCCACCCGCACCGCGGTAGGGTCCGGCGGTGGGCAGCGATGACGCGCCGGGCGACACCGGACCGGACGACCCGGGCGGTGTCCTCGACCGACTGCGCGCCGCGATCCGCGCGACACCCGGCCTCGGACGGCTCGTCACCGTCCGGTTCGCCAGCCAGTTCGGCGACGGCATGTTCCAGGCCGCGCTCGGGGGTGCGATCCTCTTCAACCCCGAACGGCACACCGACCCACTCGCCATAGCCGCGGGCTTCGCGGTCCTGCTGCTGCCCTATTCGGTGATCGGCCCCTTCGCCGGCGCCCTGCTCGACCGCTGGGACCGCCGCGCCGTCCTGATGTGGGCGAACCTGTTGCGCGGCAGCCTGCTGCTCGCGGCAGCCGCCTGCCTGATCGGCGGCGCCCCCAACGCCCCCGTCCTGATCCTCGCCCTGACCGCCGTCGGCGTCAGCCGGTTCGTCCTCGCCGGGGTGTCCGCCTCGCTTCCGCACGTGGTACGCGAATCATGGTTGGTGTCAACGAATTCCGTGCTCGCCACGGTCGGGTCGGGAATCTCCGCGGCAGGGGCGGGCGCTGCCGTCACCCTCATCGCCGTCCTCGGCGCCGGCGACCGCAGCTCGGGAATCACCGTCGCGGTCGCGTCCGTTGCGTCCGTCGTCGGGGCGGCGGCCGCCGCAGGCTTCGCCCCGCACCGACTCGGCCCGGGCGACACCACCGGCGGACCCACCGGGTCCGCCGCCGTTCGAGCAGTCGCGGCCGGCCTCCGCACCGGCGCAGTCGCGGTGTGGCAGGCCCCGGGCGTCACCACGGCGATGATCGGAATCGGTGTGCACCGCATCGTCTTCGGCATCGACACCCTCGTGATGGTGCTGCTGCTACGGGACCCGCACACCGGTGACGGACTGCCCGGAGGGCTCGCCGGATTCGGTGTCGCCGTCGGCGCGACCGCCGCGGGAATGCTGCTCGCCGCCGTCGCCACACCACTGCTCATCCCGCGCCTGGGCCGCACCCGCACCGTCCTCCTCGGCCTCGGTGTGGCGTTGCTCGTCCAGGCCACGTTCATCGCGGCGCTCACCCAGGGCTCCCTGCTCGTCGGTGCCTTCCTGCTCGGGCTCGCCGGCCAGACCGTCAAGCTCACCGGCGACGCAGCCATGCAGATCGACATCGACGACGCGCGACGCGGACAGGTGTTCGCGCTCCAGGACGCCGTCTTCAACATCGCGTTCCTGGCCGCGATCGCCGCCGCCGCGACCGTGGTCGCACCCGACGGCCACAGTCCCGGCCTCGTGTTCGCCGGTGCCGGCGCCTACGCCGTCGGCCTGATCGCGGTCGCGGCGAACACCCGACGGTGAACACCATGGGGTGACGAGCACGTCACCACGGCCGGTCCACAACCGAGTCCGCCACCGAATCGACCCGCCCGTCGCCGTCCGTGTCGACGAGTCGCACGTCCATCGTTCCGTTCTCGTCGCTGTCGACGAGGAGTTCGGCGACGGCGCCCCGCCGGACCACCACCACGTCCGGTGCACCGTCACCGTCGAGATCCACGGCGGTGTCGTCGGCGGTGCCGTCACCGGAGAAGTCGACGGTCTCGGATGGTGCCGGAGCGGCCCGCGGTTCGGGTGGGATCACCTCGGGGGCCGTCGCCGCTTCCGCGAACGGCCCAGGTACCTCGACCGCCCACGTGCCCCGACCCTCCGGGTCGGTGAACCAGCGGGCGTCCGCGGAATCGACGTCGAGCACCGACATCTCGGCGCGACCGTCGCCGTCACCGTCCCACAGGGCGTCGTCGCGCCAGCCGTCGCCATCGAAGTCCAGCGCCACCGCATCCAGGCCACCCGGCGCGCCCAGGTCGAAGTCGGCAGGCGTGAACCACACCGACGGGTCGCCGTCCCCGGTTCCGAACACATACTCCACCAGGTCCATACGGGCTTGGACGCACGCCGGGCCGTTCCGGTTCCCACCGGTCGAGGGTCGTTCGACCGGTCGACGTTCCGAGAAAGGTCGGCGCAGCACTGCTAGATTTCGGGGACCGGCATCGGCGTCGGCCGCACGGAGATGGGGGACAGCATGCACCGCAGGATCGGCGCACCGCTGTGCACGCTCCTGCTGGCCGTCACGTCGTTCGCCATCGCCCCGTCCGCCACCGCCGCACCGAGCGACCCCGTGAACGCGTGTGGCGAAACGGGCTTCGACCCGTCCTCTGCCGCCGGCGCCGGGCCCGCCCTACCGGGGAACATCGACATCCGCTATCCGTGGCCACAGATCGTCACGGTGCCGCTACCCGATCCCGCACCCGACCAGACCCGCGTGCCGCAGGAACCACTGCCCTCCGACCCCTGCGCCGACCCCTGCCCGGACCTCACCGACCCGGCTCCCGAACCTCCGGACGGAGACGGCTCGTCCGGCTCGGAGTCGTCCGGGCCCTCGTCGTCCGGTTCGTCCTTCGGCTCGTCGCTCGGCTCGAACGGCTCCTCGGTGCCACGGTTCTCCATCACCCCTGACATCGAACCGATCCCGATCCCGATTCCCGGTCCGCCACAAGAGGTTCCCCCGGCGCCCGCGCCGGTGTCACCACCCGTCGAGTCCGCGCCGCAGGCGGCTGCGCCGAGCACTCCGGACGTGGGCACCACACGCCTCGTGGCCCAGCTGACCGGTCCGGGGTCGATCAACCGCACCGACAAGCGCTGGCAGGTGAACGGCACCGACCTCGGCATCACGTGGGAGACGAAACCCGGACAGGTGGCGATCGCGTTCGGCGACACCTTCGGCTCCGACTGGACGCCGCCGGGCGCCAACGGGGAGGACTGGCGGTCGAATGTCTTGGGGTACAGCGCCGATCGCGACCTGTCCGACGGACTCACCATCGACTCGATGGTCCAGGACAGTCGCTGCCACGCCGCCGAACTCCTCAGCAGCCGCAAGATCAAGAACTGGGAGACGACCACGATCCCGACGTCCGGGTTCGCACTCGGTGACCGGCAGTACATGAGCTACATGTCCGTGCGGCGCTGGAGCGTCGTCCCCGGCCTCTGGTACACGAACCACGGCGGCATCGCATACTCCGACGACGACGGCCAGACCTGGACCAAGGACCCACACGCGTTGTGGGAAAACCTGTTCGGCCTCAACAACTTCCAGGTCGCGAGCATGGTTCCCGCCGGGGACCACGTCTACATGTTCGGCACCCCCAACGGACGGCTCGGCACCGTCGCCGTTGCCCGCGTCCCGAAGGACCAGGTGCTCAACAAGACCGCGTACCAGTACTGGGTGGACGGCGAATGGACTCCGGTGGGGGAGAAGTGGCCGACCCCGATCCTGTACGACACCGCAGCCGAACTGTCCGTCCGCTACGACGCGACCAGCGGGCTGTGGCAGATGAGCTACCTCGACATCGTCGCGGGTGCGATCGTGCTGCGGTACGCGTCGAGCCCGCAGGGCGAGTGGACGAAGGGCGCGCCGCTGGTGCGGTCCAGCGACTACCCGGCCATGTACGGCGGCTTCATCCACCCCTGGTCCACCGAGAACGACCTGTACTTCACGATGTCCGAATGGGACAGCTACAACGTCTATCTCATGCACACGACGCTGCGCTGACGCCGCTCAGTTTCCGGTGCCGGCGCCCGAGTTCCACCACTCGAGCAACGCCGCCTCCGCCTCCTCGCGCGGCAGCGGACCGCGGTCGAGGCGCAGTTCCTTCAGGAAGGTCCACGCCCGTCCGACGTCCGGACCGGCGGGGATCCCGAGGAGCTGCATGATCGCGTTGCCGTCGAGATCCGGACGCACCCGCGCCAGGTCCTCCTGCTCGGCGATGCGGGCGATCCGCGACTCCAGGTCGTCGTAGGTGGCGCGCAGCCGCGCGGCCCGCCGCTTGTTGCGGGTCGTGCAGTCGGCACGGACCAGCTTGTGCAGCCGGGGCAGCAGTTCGTCGGCGTCGGTGACGTAGCGGCGCACCGCCGAGTCGGTCCACGCGCCGTCGCCGTACCCGTGGAAGCGCAGGTGCAGGAACACGAGCCGAGAGACGTCCTCGATCATCTGCTTCGAGTACTTCAGCGCCCGCATCCGCTTGCGGACCATCTTCGCGCCGACCACCTCGTGATGGTGGAAGCTGACCCCGCCACCGGGCTCGTTGCGCTTGGTGTCCGGCTTGCCGATGTCGTGCAGGATCGCTGCCCAGCGCAGCACCAGATCCGGATCGCCCTCCTCGAGGTCGATCGCCTGCCTCAGCACCGTCAGCGAATGCTCGTAGACGTCCTTGTGCTGGTGGTGCTCGTCGATCTCGAGCCGCATCGCCGGGATCTCCGGCAGCACCCGGTCCGCGAGACCCGTCTCGCACATGACGTCGATGCCCTCGCTCGGGTACTCGCCGAGAATCAGCTTGTCCAGCTCCGTGTGCACCCGCTCCGCGGTGATCCGGTCGATCTGGTCCGCCATCGCGACGATCGCCTCGCGCACCCGCGGCGCCAACGTGAACCCGAGCTGCGACACGAACCGGGCTGCGCGGAGCATCCGCAGCGGGTCGTCGTTGAACGAGATCTCGGGCGCAGCCGGCGTGTCGAGGACACCGGCGAGCAATGCGTCCATCCCGCCGAGCGGATCGACGAACTCCTGCTCACCGCCCGGGCCGATGCGCACCGCCATCGCGTTGACGGTGAAGTCCCGCCGCACCAGGTCCTCGTCGAGGCTCGTGCCGTACTGCACCTCGGGATTGCGGGTGACACCGTCGTAGGCGTCGGTGCGGAACGTGGTGATCTCGATCTGCTGCTCGTCCTTGGCGGCGCTGATCGTCCCGAACGCGATCCCGGTGTCCCACTGGTTGTCCGCCCAGCCCTTGAGGAGCGCCTGCACCTGCTCCGGGCGGGCATCGGTGGTGAAGTCGAGGTCGGTGCCCAGCCGACCCAGCACCGCGTCCCGCACACTGCCACCGACCAGGTACAACTCGTGCCCGGCAGCGGCGAACCGCTCACCCAGCGGAGTCAGGACGTCCGAGAGTCCACGCAGTGTCACGGAGGCGGACGCGAGCAGCCGCGCGCGACGGTCCTCGTCGGGAGTAGGGGAAACCACGACTGTGCAGCTTACCGACTTGGATGCGGGCACTCCCGCGCGCCGACCGGCCACCGGAGTGGGATTCGACGGGCGCCGCAAGGAGACAACTAGTATCGATTGGGTGTCTCCAGCCGAACGCGCCAACCGCAGCCGCCGCAACCCGCGGCGCCGTGGTGGGCACGGCGAACGCGCGAACCAGCGCATGCGCACCGTGCGGGAGACGTCGGCAGGTGGTCTCGTCGTCGACGGGCTCGACGGTCCGCGTGAACTGCAGTGCGCGGCGCTGATCGGGCGCACCGACCGGCGCGGGCGGCTCCTGTGGTCGCTGCCCAAGGGCCACATCGAGCAAGGCGAAACCGCCGAACAGACCGCGATCCGTGAGGTCGCAGAGGAGACCGGCATCCGTGGGTCCGTACTCGCCTCCCTCGGCAGCATCGACTACTGGTTCGTCACCGAGGGCCGGCGTATCCACAAGACCGTCCACCACTACCTGTTGCGGTTCCAGGGCGGCGAACTCTCCGACGAGGACGTCGAGGTGACCGAGGTCGCGTGGGTTCCGCTCACCGAACTCGGCTCACGTCTCGCCTACGCCGACGAGCGGCGCCTCGCCGAGGTCGCGGGTGAGCTGCTCGACCGCATCGCGTCCGGCCAGGAGATCGGGACCGCGGGCGCCGACCCGGACACGCACAGCGGGGCCCGCGAGAACGGATGATCAACCTCCGTCGCCTGGCCGCGACCACCCTCACCGTGTTCACCCTGGCCGCACCCCTCGCTCTGCCGACGCTCGCCGTCGCCGCACCGCGCGAGGCTGCCGGTGACACCCTGTCCGCACAACGCGACGGGCAGTCCCGGCAGTTCCTGGAACTGTCCGTCGACACCGTCACCCCGACGACCGTCACGACGTCCAGCTCGCCGACCGTCACCGTGACCGGGACCGTCACGAACGTCGGCGACCGCACCGTCACCGACGTCCAGATCCGGCTGCAACGCGCCCCCGCCGTCGACTCGTCGGAGGAGCTGCGCACCGTCCTCGACGCCAGCCAGGACCAGTTCGACGTCGTCGGTCCGTTCGCCCAGGTCCACGACGAACTCACGATGGGACAGTCGGCACGCTTCACGGTGGCGCTGCCCCTGCGGTCCACCGACGGCGCGTCCCTCGACATCGACGAGCCCGGTGTGTACCCGCTGCTCGTGAACGTCAACGGCACACCCGAGTACGGCGGCGCCGCACGGCTGGACGACGCCCGCTTCCTGCTGCCGGTCCTCGGGGTGCCCGCCGACCCGACCGACCCGAACGCGCCCGCGGTTCCGCCGTCCACGTCCGACCCGGTCTCGATCACGCTCATGTGGCCGCTCGCGGACCGCCCACGACTCGCCTCCGGGATCCCCGGGTCCGTCGACGACAAGGTCCGGCTCGTCGACGACGAACTCGCCACGTCGTTGGCCGCGGGAGGTCGGCTCGAACAGCTCGTCGCCGCCGCCGAGTTCGCCACCGACGACGACCTGGACCGCGGCAGAACCCTCGCCGAATCGATGTGCCTGGCCGTCGACCCCGACCTCCTCGTGACCGTCGCGAACATGACACGCGGCTATCTCGTCGTCGACGATCCGGGCGATCCGACCGGACCGTCCCGCGACGGCACCGGCCAGGCCGCCGCCACCGAGTGGCTCGACCGGGTGCGGCAACTGGCAGCCGACATGTGCGTCACCGCCGTGCCGTTCGCGCAGACAGATCTGACGGCCCTGAACCGGGTCGGGGACGCCACCCTGACGGCGCGCGCCCTCACCGCGCCCGCCGACATCGTCGACACCGTCCTCGGCGTCACCTCGCTGCGAGGTCTGACCTGGCCGGACTCCGGTGTCCTCGAACCCGGTGCGGCGGCGACGCTCACCGGGCTCGGTCCGACGACACTGCTGGCGGAGAACGCCGTCGCGGACGCCGGCACCGCCGTACGGGTTCCGATCGCCGGCGGCAACAACGGCGGGCCGCTCTATGCGACGCTGTTCGACAGCTCCGCCGCGACCGCCTTCGCCGCGGTCGGGCCGAGCCCGCAGACGCCGACGTTCACTCCCGACGGCGCGCGCTACGACCTGACCGGGGACTCCCGCGCGGCACGTCTGCAGGACGCGCTCGGCGCGATGACGTGGACGGCGCTGACGACGCGCAGCACCGCCGCACGCATGGCCGACGCCGACCCTCGATCGGTGCTGCTGGTTCCCCCGCAGGACTGGTCCGCCGACGGCGACGAGGCCGCCGCGATCCTGTCGACTGCGTCGACGATGCTCGGGTCGGGCCTGGCGACGCCCGAGCCCCTCGCGGAACTCGTGGACCGGCCGGCGTCCCCGACACCGCTGGAGCTGCGCTACCCCGACCAGGGCGTCGTGGACGGCGCGCCCGCCGCAGTCGTGGACGGGGTGGTCGCGATCGCACCGGAGGTCGACGCCCTGACCGAGACACTGGTGTACGACCCGCAGTCGCTGCTCACCCCGGACGGCTACACCGCCCCGCTCGAGGAGGACCTGCTGCGGGCGATGACGACCTCCGACCGTCGGCTCGCCGACCTGGCGGACTCCACCTTCGCCGCCGAACAGCGTGTCGCCGAGGTCCGGGACGCACTGGACCGCGTGTACGCCTCGGTGACCGTCCTCGCTCCGGGCGGCGCCTACACCCTCGCCTCCGAGCAGAGCCCACTGCTGTTCGTGGCACGCAACGACCTCCCGATCGGGATCACCGTGCAGCTGCGGCTGTCGGCACCGCCCGGCATGACGATCACCGACATCGGGGATCAGCAGCTGCCGCCGCGCGGCAGCCGCGCCCTCCAGGTCCCCGCGAAAGTCACCGAAACCGGCAAGATGGTCGTCGATGTCGCACTGACCACCGCGAACGGTCGTGAACTGGGCGATCCCACCTCGGTGTCGGTGCGCTCGAACTCGTACGGCAAGCTGCTGGCGATCATCACCGGCGGCGCGGGCGCACTACTGTTGCTGCTGGCGGGTCGGCGACTCTGGCACCGGTTCCGGGGTCAGCCGGACCCAGCGGACGAAGGATACGAGGACCGATGACGGGCAGCACGCGAGGACCGGGCGGCAGCCCGCCGCCGCCCGACCGGACGGGCGTCGCGCCGTGGGAACGCAACCCGAACGACCCCCGGCAGCGCCAGGAGCCGCCCGCACGGCAGAGCCAGGAACCGCCCGCGCGACCTGCGTCGCGACCGGGACCGCCGCAGCAGCCTGCCTATCCGCCGCAACGCCCCCAACGCCCGTACCCCCCGCGGCCCGCCGGACCGCAGAGCGGAATGCCGCCGCGTCCGTACCCACCGCGGCCCGCACCCCAACCGACCGAGCCCCGGCCTCCACAACCCGGTGCACAGCACCCGGCGCGACAGGTCGGGCAGGGCCCGGTACCCCCGCCGACCGCGTCCCAGCCGCACGCGCCCCGACAGCCGGGTGCCGAGCGGCCGCTCACGGCACCACAACGGCACGCACCACCGGTCCCGAAGCCCGCGAATCCGTCCACCGCTCCCCAGGCGACCGTCGACGACGACTCCGACGACGACGCCAACTCCAACTCGAGGCTCATCGCCTCGACCGGGTCCATCGCCATCGCGACCCTGGCCAGCCGGATCACCGGCTTCCTCAAGCAGGTGCTGCTGCTCACCGCCCTCGGTGCGGCCGCGGCGAGCTCGTTCAGCGTCGCCAGCACGATGCCGAACATGATCTCCGAGCTGGTGCTCGGCGCGGTTCTGACCGCGATCGTCGTGCCGGTCCTCGTCCGGGCCGAAAAGGAGGACGACGATCACGGCGAGGCGTTCGTCCGGCGCCTGTTCACGCTGTCCGTCGCCACCCTCGGCACGGTGTCCGTCGCCGCGGTGCTCGCGGCGCCGCTGCTGACGCGACTGTTCCTGCCCGAGGACGGCCTCGTCGACGACCGGTTGGCCACCAACTTCGCGTACCTGCTGCTGCCGGCGATCCTGTTCTACGGCCTGTCCGCGCTGCTCACCGCGGTGCTGAACACCCGGCAGGTGTTCAAACCCGGTGCGTGGGCACCGGTCCTGAACAACGTCACCGTGCTCGTCGTGCTCGGCATCTACTGGCTGCTGCCCGGTGGCGACGAGGTCACCACCACCCGTCTCCTCGTCCTCGGCTGCGGTTTCACCCTCGGCGTCGTCGTGCAGGTCGTGACCCTGCTGCCCGCGATCCGTCGCCAGGGCATCAACCTGCGACCGCTGTGGGGCCTCGACAACCGGCTGAAGATGTTCGCCGGGATGGGTCTCGCGATCGTCCTCTACGTGGCGATCAGCCAGATCGGATTCGCGATCGGCACCCGCGTCGCAGCGGATGCGGACGCCGCGGGACCGGTCATCTACCAGCAGGCGTGGCTGCTGCTGCAGCTGCCGTACGGCATTCTCGGCGTCACGGTGCTCACGGCGATCATGCCGCGGCTGAGCCGCAACGCCGCCGACGAGGACACCCCGGCCGTCGTGGACGACCTGTCCGTCGCGACCCGTCTGACGATGGTCTCGCTGATCCCGGTCGTCGCCTTCCTCACGTTCGCCGGCCCGCAGGTGGGGCAGGCGCTGTTCGGCTACGGCAACTTCGGCAGCGCCGACGCCGAGCGCCTCGGGCACGCCGTCAGCTGGTCCGCGTTCACCCTGATCCCGTACGCGCTCGTCCTGATCCACCTGCGGGTCTTCTACGCCCGCGAACAGGCGTGGACCCCTACGTGGATCATTCTCGGCATCACGACCGTCAAGATCGCGCTCTCGCTTCTCGCACCGGTCGTCGCGTCCGACGACCAGCAGGTCGTGAGCCTGCTCGGCGTCGCGAACGGATTGGGTTTCACCGCGGGCGCCGTGATCGGCGCGGTGCTGCTGCGCCGCAGCCTCGGTTCCCTACGCATGGCGAACGTCGGAAAGACGGTCGCCCTGGTGCTGGTGGCGTCGCTGGCGGGCGGGGTCGCGATGCTCGCCGCGGAACGGCTCCTCGCCGTGGACACTCTCGGCGAGCGCTTCGGCGGACCCGGCGCGTTCGTGCAGGTGGGGATCTGCGCGGTGATCATGCTCGGCGTCACCTTCGCGCTCCTGCGATTCGCCGGAGTGCCCGAGGTCGTGGCGGGCACGGTCGCGGTCACGCGGCTGGTTCGGCGGGTGCTCGGCAGGGCTCCGGCCGAGTCGTCCGCGGTGCCCGCCGCCACCGTTGCGATGTACGAGGCGGACACCGAACTGCTTCCCGTCATCGGACGTCCTCTGGGACAACGCGGCGGTGCGGATCAACTCCCGTACCCTGGTGCCCGGCGCGCCGGGGCGCCGAACACGGACAATTCCAGCGAGCTGCACGAAGGAGCGAGGGTGAGCGACGAAGACGTTGCCGGCGGCCAGACCGGCAGTTCCACGGTGGAGGCGGCCACACCCACATCCTCCGCGTCGTCGGGCACCCCCGCAGCCGACAGTTCCGCACGCGCGGATTCCGCCCGTGCCACGGCATCCGGCCGACCCGCCGAGAAGCGCGTCCGCCCCGAACGCGATCTCACCGTCGACACCGGCGTCATCCCGATCGGTTCGCCGCAGCTTCCGCCCATGCGCGTCGGCGGCGACAGCGGCGCCCGGCGCAGCGGTCCGCGTGGACCGCAGCTGATCGCCGGTGCCTCGGTGGCCGGTGGCCGCTACCGGCTGCTCGCACCGCACGGCGGTGCCCGCGGCCTGAAGTTCTGGCAGGCGCACGACACCAAGCTCGACCGCGAGGTCGCCCTGACCTTCGTCGACGCCGAACAGCGCGCCGGACTCGACAACTCCGACGCCTCCGGGCCGCAGGCGGTGCTCTCGCGCACCCTGCGCCTGGGCCGCATCAACTCTCCGGGCCTGGCCCGCGTGCTCGACGTGGTCCGCGGTAGCTCCGGCGGCATCGTCGTCGCCGAGTGGACGCCGGGTCGCTCGCTGCGCGAGATGGCCGACACCGTCCCGTCGCCGGTCGGCGCGGCGCGTGCGATCCGGGCCCTCGCCTCGGCCGCGGAAGCCGCGCATCGAGGTGGCGGCGCTCTGTCGATCGACCATCCCGACCGGGTCCGCATCTCCGTCGACGGACACGCGGTCCTCGCCTTCCCTGCCACCCTCGCCGACGCCGACGCGCCGTCGGACGTCCGCGGCCTGGGAGCGATGCTCTACGCACTCATCACCGCCCGCTGGCCGTTGGGCGAGCCCGCACCGGCCCCCGGCTCCGGCGTGGTCGCTGCTCCGGACTCCCAGCCCGCGACGGTCGGCGGGATGCGCCCGGCGGACCGCGACGGCGACGGCAACCCGGTCGAGCCCCGGGTGCTGCGGCCGGAGGTACCGTTCGAGATCTCCGCGGTCGCCGTCCGTGCGCTCGAGCGCGACGGCGGCATCCGCACCGCCGCGACCGTGCAGCACGTCCTCGACCAGGCCTCGGTGGTGGACCAGAAGACCGACATGATGCCCGCGCTCCGGCTCGGGCAGCGGCCGGCGGGCTCCACCGGCCACTCCCTCCCTGAAGAGGAGGAACCGGGCAAGGCGAACGGCAACCGGATGATGATCGCGCTGGTGACGCTCGGCGTGCTGACGATCATCGTCCTCGCGCTCGCCGGCTGGTGGCTTGCGAACCTGTTCGCGGGCAACAGTTCCGACGAGCCTCTCAACGAGCAGAACATCGGTCTGACGTCCGAGGTGGCCGCACCGACGACGGGGGCGGCAGCGGCACTGACCTCCGCGGCGTCCGCGGCACCGGTGGCGGTGACGGCGTCGCAGGCGACGGTCTTCTCCCCGCAGGGTTCGGCCGACAACCCGACGCAGGCGGGTCTGGCAGTCGACGGCGACCCGGCGACGGAATGGACCACTGACGCGTACTTCGACCAGTTCCCCAGCTTCAAGAACGGGGTGGGCCTGCTCGTCACGCTCGACGATCCGGCGCAGCTGAGCGAGGTCACCATCACCTCCCCGAGTGTCGGGACCGAGGTGGAGATCCGGTCCGCTCCGAGCGACCGGCCCACGCTCGACCAGACGCAGGTCATCGGACGCGGAACGCTCAAGAGCGGTGACACGACGATCCCGGTGACGATGGACGGCAGCACCGGCCGGGTCCTGGTGTGGATCACCAAGCTCGGCACCGACACCAGCGGAAATCAGTCCGCCGTGAAGGAGATCGAGTTCACCGCCACCAGCTGAGTAGGCACGTGACAGTCGACACGACTACGAGTGCTGCTCAAAGGATCCGCTGAGATCCTCGGTAATCTTCAACCATGGCGGAACCAAGGCAGACGAGCACCGACGTTGTCGTCGACATCATCTGGAGGCTTGCAGCCGAGCGGGAATCTTTCACCAGTGACGACATTCGGCCCCTTCTTCCGTCTGGTATCGGTCCCCGATCGATACCAGCCGCGGTCGGCAAGGCCAGGCGCGACGGCATCGTCGAGGAGGTCGACCGCGTCAAGTCCGTCATTCCAGAGCGCAAGGGCAGCCTGGTTCCCGTCCTACGCAGGCCCGGTTCACATCTCGCGAATTCAGATCCTGACTCGACTTCTGGCTCTGCCCTAGGCACAGCGGGGTCACTGACCGGGCTCGCCAGCGAGATCGTCGCACTCAAGGACCACCTGAACAAGACGGGTTACGTGTGCGGTGTCGAGGAGGTCGCGACCTTCCTACTGCTTGCCGCGTCCCGCAATTGGGTGATCCTGTCGGGGCCATCCGGCACCGGAAAGTCGAGTCTGGTGCGCCGTGTGGCCGAGGCACTCGATGGCGTCTTCCACGACATCCAGGTCAAGCCGAACTGGGTATCGTCCGAGGACAGCCTCGGCTACTTCTCCGAGGTCTCCCAGACCTTTGTTCCCGGGGTGATTCTCAACGCGCTCCAATCCGCTCAGTCCGATCCGGACCGCCTCCATTTCGTCCGTCTCGATGAGATGAACCTGGCGTCGCCGGAGTACTACCTGGCGGAAGTTCTCAGCGGCGGCGAGTCATGGCAGCTCGACGAATTGGGAAGGCCCCAATCCGATGTCATCCAATTGCCGCCAGCGCCACTCGGAGTTTCGCGGCCCCAGGTCCGAATTCACAACAACGTTTTCATGATCGGCACTGTCAACGTCGACGAGACAACCCGAGCGTTGAGCCCGAAGGTCCTCGACCGGAGTGCAGTGTTCGACCTACATCACGTCGATCTGTTCGCGAGCCCGGCACCGCTCGAGCCGAACAACGCCCCCGAGCCTCCAGCGCTCCCTCATATTCGCGGCCTACTGGCCGATCGCCCGCACTCCCTGACGGCCCTCGGAGCCTCGAACGACGAGATCGAATCCGCAGCGCTGCTCCTGTCACCACTCGGAGAAGTGGGAGGAATCCTCGGCGGCCCAATCGGGTACAGGCAGCGCGACGCACTCGTCACGATGCTCGCACTCGGCACTCGGCACGGCCTCACAGACGTGCTATCCCCGGACACGATCCTCGACATCGGCTTGCGGAGCATTGTCCTCCCCAAGTGGCAGGGTTCGACACCGGCGAGCCGGGCAGCGCTTCGCCACGCACTGGCGGTCCTGCTGGATATCGATGTTCCGGACGATGCGTCCACGGACTCTCTGCAAGCAAAGGCCCGGTTGTCCAGGTTCCCGCGAAGCTGCGAGAAAGTACTCGCAATGATCCATCAATTCAATTCGCTCGGCTATTTCAGCGCGTGGTGAGAATGGGCGTGCTTCTCGAAATCGGATTGGGTGACTACACGTTGTCCGCGGTTCGGCACGGCGACGCCCCGCCCCCCGGAAGCAACGGTGCGACCTTCGTCAGAATGGAGATTGCGGTCGGTGGAGCCGAGGCTTCGCTCTCCGTGGGTGCCTCGAAGGCCACTTCCGAGCGCTCGGCCGCCCACATCGACCTGCCGCACCCAATCCTGGGTGAGAACTCGGTCGTGTCGCTGTACCTCGACGGACCTGTTCCGTCGACGGTAACCACCGAACCCCGGTCCGACTCGGCCCGAGAGATATACAGCAGACGTGGCTTTCAGCATTATCAGATTCGGTATCGGGGCGCTGTTGGCGAAGTCATGTGGCGGTGGGACACCCCCGTAGGTTCGGTGACCGTCACTCTTGAGTGCTTCCCAACCAAACTGGACTACCGCAATGACTACGCCGCGATTCGGAATGCGCTCGAAGCGCTTGCTCCATCGTTGACGGCGTCGGCCGCAGGTGCCGCCGCGGGAGGATTCGACGCCACAAAGGACAGTCCGCAAGCCTCCGAGGTCGAATGGCTTCAGATGGTCCAGCGGACCCATACCGACCTCCGGTCCACTGTGAATCGGCTGTTACCTGGTCTCCGTCGGCAGATTCAGCCGAAGCAGACTGTCACCACACGGGACCGAATGAGGAGGGCAAAACCGGTCAGCAAGCGCGCATACGGAGCCGGGCGCCCGACAGCGGCCGTGCAGGTGTCGACGCTTGTCGATGCGGAGTCGAGTCCCGTGAACGGGCACCTGAAGTGGGAACTCGAGCGTTTGCGAGCGACCGCCTTGAACATCACAGCAGCGAAATGGTTCACAAAGCTCGATCCGAATCTGCGCAACCCGATCATCGCGCTGTGCCTCGATGTCGATCAATGGCTTCGAAGGCTCCGGCACATCCCGACCGTGATGGATCTGCCCAATCTCCAGGTGCGACTGCGCGACCCTCTGTACGAAGCCGCCTTCCGCTGCGTTCATTCGCTTCGGTTTGCGCTCCAGCCGCTCGAGCAAGCGCGGCCAGTCGGGCTGAAGGACCTCCCGACCCTGTACGAGTACTGGGTCTTCCTCCGAGTAGTCGAGATACTCAAAGCTCGATTCCCGATCATCGTCCGCCGTGCGCAACCGGCGGTGCAGCGTGCGGGTGCCGACCTCGTGCTGACGCCGGGGAAGGCCTCCGAGATTATCCTCACCGACGAATCCGGGATGACGGTCGCGTGCCAGTTCAATCGGCTGTTCACGGGATTGCCGACCACCAATCAACGGCCCGATGCGGTTATCGAGATTCGGGGCGGGGATCGGCTGCTCTTGATCGACGCCAAGTATCGGCTTGGCCGGGACCCCGAGTACATGCGTCGGTACGCGATCGAGGGTCCGCTGGCGGATGACATCAACGTGATACACAGGTACCGCGATGCGATCGTGGCGAAGCTGCCCCCGCATCGTCGTCTGTCCCATGCTGGGCTGATCGCGTATCCGGGCAAGGAATCCTCGCGCTACCTGCAGCATCAGTTCTACCGGAGTTGGTTGTCGGTACGTGTTGGTGGAATACCGATGCTCCCCTCTGCGACTGGCTTGATGGAGCAGACGATCAGTGACTATCTAGACGAGATTTGCTTGGAGGGGACGGCATGAGGTTCCGCATGGCTGATGTGTTCGCAGGGTGCGGCGGACTGTCTCACGGATTCGCACGGACCGGCAGGTTCGATGTCGTACTCGGTACCGACATCGATGGCGCCGCGCTCGAGACGTTCCACCACAACCACGCGAAGAGCGGGTCGAACCCGATCCTCGTCCCGGGTGACATACGGGAACTCGAGCCGGAGGATCTCGGGGCGAGGCTGGCACCCCTGGGCCTCGACCGTGAGGGCGAACTGGACTTGCTCGCGGGTGGGCCTCCGTGTGAGGGATTCAGCCAGAATCGCAGGCACGAGATCGTCACCGAGGACGGCCTCAAGCAGTTCGTTCGCAATCCCTTGGACAGTACCGATCCGCGTAACGATCTCTTCCGCTACTTCCTCGACTTCGGCCTCGTCATGCGCCCGAAGGCCATCCTGATCGAGAACGTACCCCAGATGGTCACGTCGCATGGCGGCGCGACGGTCGCCGAGATCGAACGAACGCTAGCGCGGTCGGGATATCGCACGTCGTGGAGGGTCCTGAATGCGTCCCACTTCGGGGTTCCACAGGCGCGGCGTCGCGCATTCGTGGTCGCGACCCGAAACGACGTCCACCCGTTCGAGTGGCCGAGCGCCTCGCACGGCCCGGCAGCAGACGGCGAGCAGCTGATGCCGATTGTCACGGTCCGCGAAGCGATCGCGGACCTACCCGACGCAACTGAGCGGGAGCTCGGGAGACGCGGCACGAACCACTACCGGGCGACCGAGTCCGCGTATGCATGGTCCATGCGCAGCGACACGGCAACGCCGATGAACCATGTTCGCCGGATTCCGGGGGAGCGGGTGTTGACACGTTTGCGGGCCATGCGGCCCGGAATGATCTCGGCTGATCTTCCGTCCCACCTGCAGACGAAGTCCGCGTACTACAACAGCTACGGTCGGCTCTCCTGGGATCAGCCCGCGAAAACGATCACCAAGAGCTGCAACTATCTCGGCTCCGGGTGCTTCGGCCATCCGGTCGAGGATCGCGGAATCACCATGCGCGAGGCGGCCCGGCTGCAGAGCTTCGAGGACGACTTCGATTTCCTGTCCAAGTCCGAGCCTCACGTCGCGAAAATGGTGGGGTCGGCGGTGCCCCCAGTGCTGGCATCGGCGCTGGCAGTGCAGATCGCAAAGGCCATAGACGGCTAATAGGATGGGTCGGTGACCGATGCGAACACGCGGCGGGCCATGCAGGCGAACAGGCGGACTGATACTTTACCGGAGATTGCGCTGCGCTCGGCCCTGCATCGTCGGGGCCTGCGGTTCCGCAAGGATCTGCGGCTACCAGAGATCGCCGGGTGCCCGCGTCCCGACATCGCCTTCACACGTTCCAAGGTCGCGGTGTTCGTCGACGGTTGCTTCTGGCATTCCTGCCCTCGACACGGAAGGAGACCCGCGACGAACACCGACTACTGGAGCCCCAAACTCGCGGGCAATGTGGCCAGGGACAGGTCGAACGATGCCGCCCTCCGCCACGAGGGTTGGACCGTGGTTCGAGTATGGGAGCACGAGAACGTCGGCGACGCGGTGGCCAGAGTCGTGAGCGCGCTCGCTGCGGCCGGGTCAGGGACTGGCCGCGAATGCATGTAATGACTGGAAACCCCGTGGTCGGTTAACATCGCGCGTGCGAATCAACAGGGGGGTCGCCGCAGCTGACATGTCCGATGCTCAGCTCCTGGCGGCGCACGTGGCGGGGGACCCGCGTGCATTTGCCGAGTTGCTGTCGCGCCACCAGGACCACCTGTGGCAGACGGCGCGGCGAACGAGTTACACCGTGCAGGATGCCGAGGACGCGCTGCAGGAGGCGCTGCTGTCGGCGCATCGGACGGCGGCGAACTTCCGTGAGGACGCCGCGGTGCGGAGCTGGCTCCACAAGATCGTGGTCAATGCGTGCCTCGACCGGATCCGGCGGAACCGGGCGCGACCGACGGTGCCGCTCCTCGACGACGACGGTCCCGATCCCGCCGACACCCGCGACGCGATGGCCGAACGGGAGACGGCACTGACGGTGGAGGAGGCACTCGCGATCCTGCCGCCGGAGCAGCGTGCCGCCGTCGTGACGGTCGATCTCGAGGGGTACACCGTCGCCGAGGCGGCCGGGTTGCTGGGTGTTCCGGAGGGCACGGTGAAGAGCCGCTGCTCGCGGGCGCGTAACAAACTCGCGCAGCACCTGAAATATCTACAACACGAGCGGAACGGAATCGCCGCGCAGGGCGTCTAAATCTGTGACGCGGGGTGTGAACGTGAACCACGCACCGCACGGATCGGTCCGCGAACAGCGCAGAGGAGGTGTCATGGTCGCCGACGGACGGGATGCCCCGCACCCACCGTTCACCACCGACCTGCTCGCCGATCTGCACGGCGACGTCCTGCCCGACGACGAGGCCGCGCGGCTGCGGAGCGCCGTCGCCACCGATCCGGATGCATGCGCGGTGCTGGCGGCGTTCGACCGCGTCCGCAGTGACCTCGCGGCGCTGCGAACCGATCCTGCCCCCGCACCCGCCGCGCCGGAACCGGTGATGAGCCGGATCAGGGCGGCGCTCGACGCGGACGACATGCCGGCACCGGTCACGGATCTCTCCGCACGGCGTCGCCGGCTGTCGATCGGGTTCGCCGCGGCGGCCGCGATGCTCGCGGTCCTCGGCGGGGTCGGTTTCGCGACCCTGCGTTCCGTCGAGGACGCCCGCCCGGACGGCGCGGTGCTCGCCCAGCCGACGGCCGCGGTCGATCTCGGCGACGACCTGCCGCCCGCCACCGTGCTCGGCGTGGTGGGCCACTCCGACCCGGGCGCCTACGCGGATGCGGACCGTCGCGGTGCGTGCCTGCGCGCGAACGGAATCGACGCCGCGTCGCCGGTTCTCGGCTCGACGACGGTGACGTTGCACGGCGCCGCGGGCGTGCTGCTGCTGCTCCCCGGCCCGACCCCACCCACGATCACCGCGCTCGTCGTCGGAAACTCCTGCAGTGCAACGAATCCCGACACCCTCGCTCGGACGGACATCGGCTAGGAGCCGTCCGTCACCCCCGCACCGGGCAGCAGGATGGCGAGAATCGCCGCCCGCATCTCGTCGGTGTCCTCGGACGGTGCGATCAGGGAGAGGAACATCGCGGCGCCGGCCCCCAGCGCGAGCAGGGCGCGGGCGGTGTCGATGTCGGTGTCCCGGCCGCCGCCCTCGGCGGGCAGCAGCTCGGCGGCGGGCCCGGCGAAGTTCTGCCACAGCGCGGTACGCAGGTCGTCGTGGTCCCGGAGCGTCGCGAGCAGGCCCGGCACCGCCGCCCGGACCTCCGGCTGACGGAACAGTTCGGAACTGCCCGTGACCACCCATCGAATCCAGCCCTCGCGATCCGCGCCGTCGAACGGCGTGAGGTCCGGCGCCACTCCGAGTACCGCGTCGAGGACGAGCTGCGCCTTCGACTCCCACCGACGGCCGATCGCCGCCCTGCTGACCCCGGCGCGAGTTGCGACGGCCCGCACGCTGAGCTGGTCGAATCCGACCTCGAGCAACAGCTCTCGCGTGGCGGTGAGCACGGCGGCGGCGATACGGGGGTCGCGGGGTCGTCCCGAAGTGGTGTTCATCGAGCCCGATTGTCGCCCCTGGACGCGTCCGAGACCACAACTTCGGGACCCTCGGCAATCTTCCCGACACACTGTTGCTATCTTTGCCGACACACTGTCGTGAAAAGCCCACAGGGCTCAGGGAGATGTCATGTACTGAACATCGGCGACACCGTCACCATCGACCGGATCGGCACCACACTGCGGGTGGTCGGCGCCACCTCCGACCAGCGCACCTTCGGGCACGTCGACGTCGCGTTCGTGCCACTGCGCACCTGGCAGGAGATCCGCGCCGGAACCCGGCCCGGCGACACCCCACACGCACAGGCCTACGACGAAGCCACTGCCGTTGCGCTGCAAGTACTTCCGGGAACGGACCTCGACCTCGCGGCGGGGGACGCGGCCGCGGGTACGTCGTCGGTGCCACTCGAGGAGTCGTTCGCCTCGTCGCCCGGGTTCTCGGCCGAGACCAGCACGATGACGCTGATCCAGGTGTTCCTGTACGCGATCTCGGCACTGGTCGTCGGCGCGTTCTTCACGGTGTGGACCATCCAGCGCAAGCACGAGATCGCGGTGCTGCGGGCGCTCGGCGCCCCCACCCGTTACCTGCTGCGGGACGGCCTCGCCCAGGCCCTGCTGTTGCTGTTGGCGGCGACCGCGGTCGGGGCGGCCGTCGGCTCCGGCGTCGGCTCGCTGATCGGCGGGGGAGTGCCGTTCGCCCTCGACCCGACGTCCGTCGTGACCGCGTCGGCACTGCTGATCGTGCTGGGCCTGCTCGGCTCCGCCGCCGCCATCGCCCGTATCGCGTCCGTCGACCCGCTCACCGCACTCGGAGGTGCCCGATGACCGACCACCGAAACGTCTCCGCCACAACAGCTTCCGCACCAGGGTCCAGCGACCGGGATGACACCGGTCTGGTGCTGCGCGGGGTGAATCTGAGCCTCGGAGACGGCGTGGGCACCGTCGTCGCGCTCGACGACATTCACCTCACGGTGACCCGGGCGAGTTCGTCGCCGTCGTCGGACCGTCCGGATCGGGCAAGTCGAGCCTGCTCGCCGTCGCGGGCGGGCTCGGCCACGCCGACTCCGGCACCGTTCTCGTCGACGGCCACGACCTCTCCGCGCTGTCGGCGCGCAGGCTGGCCCGGTTCCGGCAGACCCACATCGGTTTCGTCTTCCAGTCGGGCAACCTGCTCGCCGCTCTCACCGCGGCCGAACAGCTGGAACTCGTAGCTCGCACGGCACCCGGGTCGGACCGGTCCCGCTTCCGGGATCCACTCGAACTGCTCGACGCGGTCGGGCTCGGAGACAAGCAGGACCGGCGCCCAGACCAACTGTCCGGCGGCGAACGTCAGCGCGTCGGGATCGCGCGGGCGCTGATGGCCCGGCCGTCGGTGCTCCTGGTGGACGAGCCGACCGCGGCCCTCGACCGCGCCCGCAGCCAGGACATCGTGCGACTGCTGGCGCGGGAGACCCGGCAATCGGGCACCGCCACGGTCATGGTCACCCACGATTACGATGTTCTCGACCACTGCGACCGGGTCGTGACGATGACCGACGGTCGCCTCACCGCCGTCTGAGCCCCGCCCGGACCGGCCGCACCGGGGAAGGGGACCACGCGTGCCGCGGATCACCGCACCGACCGTGGCCGAGCATCGCGCCGCGCAGCAACGGGCCCTTCTCGACGCCGCGCGCGAGCTGCTCGCCGAGGGTGAGCCGGAGATCCCCGGGTTCGCCGAGGTCGCGGCGAGGGCGGGGCTCGCACGATCCAGCATGTACCAGTACTTCCGGTCGCGGCAGCATCTGCTCGAGGCGCTGATCGAGGACGCGTTTCCCCGCTGGTCGGCGCGGGTGGACGAGGCGATGGCGGCGGCCGGCGCCCCCGACCGGCGGATCCTCGCGTACGTGACCGCCAACCTCGACCTGGTAGCGGAGGGCGAGCACGCCATCGCGTCGGCGATCGCGGCCGTCGCGCCGAGCGAGAAGGTGAACAGGGCGAGCGCGGAGATGCACAACCAGCTCAAGGCGCCGCTGGTGGACGCGCTCGACGAGCTCGGCGTGCCCGACGCCGCCGAGACCGCCGACCTGGTGAACGCCGTCGTGCACGCCGCGTCCCGGCAGATCGAAGCGGGCGCGGACGTCGCGGCGGTACGCTCCCGTGCCACCGCACTGATCGAGCCGTACGTGACCTTGGTCGCGCATCGGACCGGGTACGGGAACAGCACAACCTAGTCTGGTGTTGAGCCAGTCGACGTCCACTACCGGGAAGGCCCCATGACTACTCCGACCTCCGTTCGCGACCTGATCATCGTCGGCTCGGGACCTGCCGGGTACACGGCCGCCGTCTATGCCTCGCGCGCCGAGCTGGAGCCGCTGCTGTTCGAGGGCACCCAGTTCGGTGGTGCCCTGATGACCACCACCGAGGTCGAGAACTTCCCCGGTTTCCGCGCCGGCATCATGGGTCCGGACCTGATGGACGAGATGCGCGAGCAGGCCAAGCGCTTCGGCGCCGACATCCGCACCGAGGACGTCGACGAGATCGACGTCACCGGCCCGGTGAAGAAGGTCGTCGCGAACGGCGAGACCTACTACGCCCACGCCGTCATCCTCGCGATGGGCGCCGCCGCTCGTTACCTGGGCATTCCGGGCGAGGAGACCCTCCTCGGCCGCGGCGTGTCCGCGTGTGCGACCTGCGACGGCTTCTTCTTCAAGGACCAGGACATCGTCGTGGTCGGCGGCGGCGACTCCGCGATGGAGGAGGCCACCTTCCTGACCCGCTTCGCACGTTCGGTCACCCTGGTGCACCGGCGTGAGGAGTTCCGCGCGTCCCGGATCATGCTCGAGCGCGCGAAGGCGAACGAGAAGATCACCTTCGTCACCAACGCGGAGCCCGTCGAGGTGCTCGGTGAGACCAGCGTCACCGGTCTCGTCGTCCGTGACACCGTCACCGGTGAGCAGCGGACCCTGCCCGTTACCGGCATGTTCGTCGCGATCGGCCACGATCCGCGCAGCGAACTGGTCAAGGGCCAGGTGGATCTCGACGAGGCCGGCTACGTGCACGTGCAGTCGCCGAGCACCTACACGTCCGTGGAGGGCGTGTTCGCCGCAGGAGACCTCGTCGACCACACCTACCGTCAGGCGATCACCGCAGCCGGAACCGGCGCCTCCGCGGCCATCGACGCCGAGCGCTGGCTCGCCGAGCGCGGCGACATCACCGCCAACACGCTCGACGCCGCCGGTGAGCCGGTCGCAGTCGAGGCCTGACCGGCCTTCGTCCGCCAGACACCCGAGCGCAACCGACACCCGAGGAGAACTCATGGCCAACACCATCAACATCACCGACGACTCCTTCCAGCAGGACGTGCTGGAATCCGAGAAGCCCGTGCTCGTGGACTTCTGGGCCACCTGGTGCGGTCCGTGCAAGATGGTCGCGCCGGTGCTCGAGGAGATCGCCGGTGACCACGCCGAGAAGCTGACCGTCGCGAAGCTCGACATCGACGCCAACCCGTCGGCGGCGCGCGACTTCCAGGTCATGTCGATTCCGACGATGATCCTGTTCCAGGGCGGAAAGCCGGTCAAGCAGATCGTCGGCGCGAAGGGCAAGGCGGCCCTGCTCAAGGAGCTCTCGGACGTTCTGTAACCGTCGCCACGGCCCTCGGGATTGCTGTTTCCCCGGGGGCTTCTGCGAGAATCACCCCCAGGGTGTTGGCGGCACAGGCACGAGAAAGGGCTCCTTCGTATGCATCGACTCCGTCACGGCGACCGAGGTCCCGCTGTCGCCGAGATTCGGAGCACCCTTTCCGCCCTGGGCTACCTCCTCGACGGCGTCACCGCCGCGCACCGCGAGCCCGGCAGCGGTGCGCAGGCGGCTGCCGCGGACCCGGTGTTCGACCACCATCTCGACAGCGCGGTACGGGCCTTCCAGCAGCAGCGAGGCCTCCTCGTCGACGGTGTCGTCGGCGCGGCGACCTATCGCGCGCTGCGGGAGGCGTCCTACCGCCTCGGCGCCCGTACCCTCGCGTACCAGGTCTCGGCCCCGCAGTTCGGCGACGACGTCGCGGCGCTGCAGACCAGGCTGCAGGATCTCGGCTTCTACTCCAGCCGCGTGGACGGTCACTTCGGACCCAAGACCCACGCGGGGCTGTCCTCGTTCCAGCGGGAGATCGGGATCGCCTCGGACGGGATCTGCGGTCCGCAGACCCTGCGGTCGCTCGAGCTGCTCGGCACCCGCGTCACCGGTGGGTCCCCGCACGCGATCACGGAGGAGGAGTCGGTTCGCCGCTCCGGACCGCAGCTGAGCGGCAAACGCATCGTCATCGATCCGGATCTCGGTGGGGACGCGACCGGTGCCGTCGTGCCGACGCCGCACGGCCCGATCACCGAGGCGCAGATCCTCTGGGACATCGCCAGCCGGCTCGAGGGCCGGATGGCGGCGACCGGGATGGAGACGTTCCTGTCGCACCCGCCGAACAGCAATCCGTCCACCGCCCAGCGGGCCGAGACGTCCAATTCGTTCGACGCCGACCTGATGATCTCGTTGCGCTGCGCGAGCAGCTCGAGCCCGCAGGCGAACGGTGTCGCCACCTTCCACTTCGGCAACTCCCACGGCGCGACGTCCCGGATCGGACAGGTGCTCGCGAACTTCATCCAGCGCGAAATCGTCGCTCGCGCACCACTTCAGAACTGCCGTTCGCACGGTCGCTCGTGGGATCTGTTGCGGCTCACCACGATGCCCACGGTCCAGATCGACATCGGTTATCTCACAAACGATTCCGATGTGAAGACGCTCATCAACCCGCGCAACCGCGACACCATCGCGGAGGCGATCCTGGTCGCGGTGAAGCGGCTGTACCTGCTCGGTCAGGACGATCAGCCGACGGGCACGTTCACCTTCAAGGAACTGCTCGCCGAGGAGCTCGCGAAGGCCGACCGCGCCTGAGCCGACCGCGGCGCACGCGTCTCGACCGGGGCGTGGTCCCCTGATCCCCCCGTCGAACGCCAGGGGCGCGCCGACAAGGGATGGAGAGAAACGTCCTAGAGCACACCCACGGCCGACTTGTGGGTGCTCTCGGGCACCGTGACGGCGGCCGCCATCAGCAGTCGCTCCAACGCCGATTCGACATCGGCCTTCCAGCCCAGGTCACGGTCGAGTTCGAGACGCAGACGGGGGAACCGCTGATGCGCCGCGACCACCTCGAAGCCCATGTCCTCGAGGAACGAGGCATCGATCATGCACTCGGACGGGCCGCACACATGCGAACTGCCCGCCGTACGGTCCTCGTCGGGGCCGCGGACGATGCCGAACGCCTCGATGGCGCGAACGCCGCGACGCACCAGATCGCCCACGACGGCCTGGATCAGGCTCGGCCCCACACCGTCCAACTCGGCGACCGGTTCGAGGCGCATGTTGGTCAGCAGGACCGCGTCCGGGCTGACGGGAGACGTCGGAAAGAGCTTGGCGCGGGGCACGTTCCCGGGCGGGGAGTACAGGGCGCATCCCGCGGGACGCCCGTCGAGGGTGGCGATCTGTCCGCACGAACCCCACTCCAGCATGACCATCGACAGCCATGCTTCCTTTTCGAACTCGGGGTCCGCGTACACACGGGAATCGCGCAGTGCGTCGGGATCCATCTCCCAGAAGACGCAGCGGCGGGCGTGACGAGGTAGTTGATCGAAGCCGTCGAGGGTGAGTGGGCTGATGCGCATCGACACCCTGACACTCGCCTCCACGACACCGCGCGCGGGCGCCGAGAAGAGGCGTCCCACGCATTCAACCGATCTTCAGGTAAAGGATAGGCGATCAGGTTCTGCCCGGCCGTGGTGGCCGCGCAGAACCCGATCACTCGTGTGCCCGAACCTGTTCGTGCACGGCCGGAGCCTCGCCCTTCGGCCGGTTACGTCACGGTGACGCAACCGGCTCCCTCGGCGGTCAGGCGCCAGGGGACTCCATCATCTCGACGATCCGCTGGAGGTCGTCCACCGAGCCGAACTCGACGACGATCTTGCCCTTCCGCTTACCGAGGCTGACGGTCACTCGGGTGTCGAACGCGCCCGACAAGCGATCCGCGACGTCCTGAAGCCCGGGCATCTGGATCGGCTTGCGCTTGACCGGGGGAGCGGGGAGGTCCCCGCCGTCCCTGTTCGCGAGCGTGACGGCCTCCTCCGTCGCCCGCACCGACATGCCCTCGGCCACAATCCGCGCCGCGAGCACCTCCTGCGCATCCGCGCCGGCCTCCAGCGACAGCAGCGCACGCGCGTGCCCCGCGGAGAGGACACCGGCCGCCACCCGTCGCTGAACCGGAATCGGCAGCTTCAGCAATCGGATCATGTTCGTGACCACCGGCCGGGACCGGCCGATCCGCGTCGCCAGCTCCTCGTGCGTGACGTTGAACTCTTCCAGCAGCTGCTGGTAGGCAGCGGCCTCCTCCAGCGGGTTGAGCTGGACCCGGTGGATGTTCTCCAGCAGCGCGTCGCGCAGCATGTCGCCGTCGTTGGTCTCCCGCACGATCGCCGGGATGCTCGTGAGACCGGCTTCTTGGGAAGCCCGCCAGCGGCGCTCGCCCATCACCAGCTGGTAGCTGTCGGGTCCGATGGCGCGGACGACGATCGGCTGCATCAGCCCGAACTCACGGATCGAGTGCACGAGTTCCGCCAGCGCCTCCTCGTCGAACACCGACCTCGGCTGCTTCGGGTTCGGCTGGATCTGGGCCGCCGGAATCTCCCGGTAGGACGCGCCGACCGGCGTCAGCTCCTCGGACGCAGCCTTCCCACCTGTGGGCTTAGCATCTTTCGGCTTCGATGCGGCCGCAGGCTCGGCATCCGTCGAGGGTGCGGAGTCGGCGGGGGTGGCCGGCTCGACCTTCGTGTCGGCGTCCGCGGCGGCACCCGTATCGGTGGGGGAGGGGACCGGTTCGGTCGCGGTGTCCGGCGTGTCCGTTGCCGGCTTCACCGGTGCGACCACGTTGCCGATGATGACGTCGGCTGCGGCAGTCCCGAGCCGGGGTCCGGCGTCGGGGCCCGTCGGAATCAGTGCCGCGAGGCCCCGTCCGAGACCGCCCTTGCTTCTCTGTGCCACTAGTTCTCCTGCGCTTTGGTCGATGCGGTACGAGCAGCGAGTTCACGGCCGGCGTCCAGATAGCTCATCGCGCCACGTGAACCGGGATCGTAGTCGAGAACGGTCATCCCGTAACCCGGAGCCTCGGAGACCTTCACGCTGCGCGGGATCACCGCACGCAGGACGGCCTCTCCGAAGTGGCCGCGGACCTCCTCGGCCACCTGGTCGGCGAGCTTTGTGCGCCCGTCGTACATGGTCAGCAGGACCGTCGACACGTGCAGTTCCGGGTTGAGATGGGATTTGACCAGCTCGATGTTGCGCAGGAGCTGACCGACGCCCTCCAGTGCGTAGTACTCGCACTGAATCGGGATCAGCACCTCGTTGGCCGCCACCAGCGCGTTCACAGTGAGCAACCCCAGCGACGGCGGGCAGTCGACGAGGACGAAGTCCACACCGAGCTCCGTCAGAAACGCCTCGGACAGGGCGTTCTTGAGTCGGTTCTCCCTGGCGACCATGGACACGAGCTCGATCTCCGCGCCGGCGAGATCGATGGTGGCCGGGATGCAGTACAGCTTCTCGCTGTGCGGGCTCTGCTGCACTGCTTCCTTCGGGGTGACCTCGCCGATCAGCAGTTCGTAGCTCGACGGGATCCCGGAGTGGTGGGGGACACCGAGTGCCGTGCTGGCGTTGCCCTGCGGGTCGAGATCGACCACCAGAACGGTCAGACCCTGAACGGCCAGTGCCGACGCCAGGTTGACGGCCGTCGTGGTCTTGCCGACGCCGCCCTTCTGGTTGGCGATCGTCAACATCCGGCGGCGCTCCGGCTTCGGCAGCGTCACACTCCCCGGGTGCAGCACCTGGCTCGCACGCTGGGCGGCCGCACCGATGGGGGTGTCCTCGAGGGAGATGCCGTCGTAGGGACCGGATGCGGGCTCGTCCTGGTTCGGAGACACGTAGTCGGCGGATCGCGACGAATTGTGGTCCGTTTCACGTGAAACGGTAGCTTCGGGTCCACCCGTCATGTAGTGCTCCTTCACTGGACTGGCTCGATCACCGCTGAACCACGATTGTCATCGCCGGTGGGATTTCTTCGGAATGCGTTCCGCCCGAACAACAGTCGTCGGCGTCGGGAGAATCCCGACGCCGCACTCGACGACCTCAAGCTTGCCAGCCCCCAGCCTGGTTAGGGAAGCACGATCGCGCTCGATCTCCTCGGCGGCGCTGGATCCCTTCATCGCCAACATGCGGCCGTGCGTGTGGACCAGCGGCAGTGACCACCGCGCGAGCTTCTCCAACGGGGCGACGGCACGCGACGTGACGACGTCCGCGCCCCCGGCCTCCTGGATGACCCCGGCCTGCTCGGCGCGACCCCGCACGACGCGGACGTCGAGACCGGCGGATTCGATGAACTCCGCCAGGTAGACGGACCGGCGCAGCAGAGGTTCGACCAGCGTGATCCGCAGGTCCGGGCGCACGATCGCGAGCGGGATGCCGGGGAGACCGGCACCGCTTCCCACGTCGACGACCGACTCGCCCTCTCCGATGAGTTCGCCGATCACGGCGCAGTTCAGGAGGTGACGCTCCCAGAGTCGCGGGACCTCCCGCGGTCCGATCAGTCCACGCTCGACACCGTCCGTGGCGAGGGAGTCGTGGTACTTCAAGGCAAGGGGAAGCCGGTCCCCGAAGACACGTTGAGCGGCGTCGGGAAGGGTTTCGGACTCGATGGGTTCCACGTGAAACATCTTCCCGCGCACTCGCGAGATTCCACAAACCAACAGGCCGTATTCCGATGCCCGACATGAGAACTTCACGAACCGACATCGAATGGCGGGCAATAGGGCCGCGGAGGCGCCTCGTCGTGGCGAGCCTCGGTGGGGGAGGGGAGTGGTTCGCAGCGTCACGACAGCGCTCTCGATGTGCCTCGGTCGCCGCGCGACTCGGATCTCACCTCGTCGCCCACTGGGCGGGCAACACGGCCAGACCCCGAACCATGCGTCGATTCACCGACTGTTCCTGTTTCACGTGAAGCATCACGGAATCGCCGGCACCAGGGTGGTAGCGCAAGAGGTGCGCGGGCACCTGCGCTCGGGCGCGCGAATCGGATCGGATCGGGCGGCGCTGATTCGGCCGCTTCCGCAGGGCGCGGGGAGCACCCCAGGAGTGAGCGTCGCCCGGAGCCCTCACGCGGGTTCGCTCGCCGCCCGCCGGACCGACAGATTTGGCGAGTCCACGACGAGCCCGGCGGGATCGGTCACCTGGGCAGCGGGTGATGGACCGACCACACGCGCTGCTGCCGTCGCGATGTTTCACGTGAAGCAGTGCCACACCCCGATACGACATCGACGGCCGACGATCTCCACCGCGCATGAGCGAAGCCGCGCCGCGGGTTGGTGGGCAACCCTCGTTGGGATACCCGCGCCCGTGTCGATCGGCAGCCTCACGCCGCGTCGGCTGTCGGCGACTGCCGTCACGCAATCCATGCTCACCGGATCACGTCAATCGGCAAGTTCGGTCGGCACGCGCACATCGAGACCGTCATGTCACACCCCAAGTGTCGGCAACCGCTCGGGACCCCGCCGGTCGCGACCGTGTCCGCGGCGTCGGGTCGGTTTCACGTGGAACCTGCTACTCGTCCCAGTCGGATTCGACTGGCACACCAATCGTCATCCGGCGACCCTGGGGCAGTGCCCGGACGCCTACCGCGACCGTGTACCGACCCGAGGCGCCGATCCTCGAGAATGCGCCGGTCCGGTTCGCGGGACGACCGACGGGGTGGTGCAGTCCTGGACGAGGTCCGGCACGCCGCGGCGCCCGATCCGACACGTGAACGAACGGGGACGTAGGTGGGGACGAACCGGCGCGGGTCCCAGCGCCAAGGGGATCTATCGGTCCGACCGAAGGCAGCCATCTTCGCCGCCCACGGGTAGCTCCGTCAGGCGGGTTGCCCGCAGCACGTTGCACCCGGAAGTCGGGGGCATCCTCGCGGTGGGGGAGGGGAGGGGTTCGGGCTCACCCTCATCCGCCGTCGAGAACGTGCGCGCCGTCGGCCGGCCGACCTCGAACCGTTGTGAGACTCGAAGCAGGGACATCGGTCGACGCCGCCCACCTGCCGACTCCACCTCGAGCACGGCCGGGGATCGCCGTTCGCAACGCACTGTTTCACGTGAAGCACTGTCGGGAGTCGATCGACTGGGAACGACCGAGCACGCCGCCGGCGCTTCGTGTCTTCGGTTGGGACGTGCATGCAGTACGGCATCACCTCGGCTGAGCTCGTCCCGCGCAGCCGCGGTCGCGTACCAATCGCACACACCCTCCGGGTCCACCGCACAGTTCCGCGTCGCACGAGTCGCGGAAGCGCCTCGTCGTGGCGGACCTCGGTGGGGGAGGGGAGTGGTTCGCAGCGTCACGGCAGCTCTCGAAGTGTCCCGCCGGGGGGTCAGCCCACAACCGCGTCCAGGCATGGTGGCGCGTCTCCCAGTCGCCGAAGCTTCTCCGCACAGGACGGTGCCGCGGCCAGGGCGCAGAACTCCGCCGGCGCACGTCTATCGACCCCGAATGCCGGAAGCCTGCCGGCACCACTCCTGCAGGACGACGCGGCGCAGCTCCAGGCGCGGCTGCTGATCGTCCTGGGCGCGGTGTACCCAGGCAGGGCGTCGTGGTGCGTGTCTGCTTCCGACCGCTCACGCGCGAGTGGCGCTCATCTCCTCATCCCGCTCGGACGCGACTGGCGAATCGATCGTCGACCGGCCACATCGCAGGAGTCACTCCACGCCTCTGTGCGGGAAGGTGGATGCCGGGATCCAGCCGAGGCAACGACGACACAGCAGCCCGGCGATCAAACGCTGAGGAGCCGATCACGGGCGATCGTGAGACGTGTGCTCGCGGCGACCGAAGCGTGGTCGCGCTGTCTCGCCTGCAGTGAGAAGACCTGTTGAGCCACCGTGACGAGGCCGCATGGTTTCACGTGAATCAACCACGACAGAACACAACCGACCCGTATCGATCGGTTGGCCGGAGATCTGTACGAGAGCGCCGGTTCTTCGACGCCTGCGAGACCGGCCGCCGCACTCGAGTCCCGTCGCGGCGTCGAACCGGGCGCTCGGGTCGGCGTCCGCGATGGCGAACCGTCCCGACTGTCTCGTGACGCTGTGCGCGATCACGCGACTCACCGCGACACCTCCTCCCCAGCAGTCGCGGGACCATGACCGAGTTCGCGGCGACGCTGGAGGACGTTCCGTGTCGAGTCGTGTTGGCGGACGGCCACGGGGCGGTCTCGATCGAGGGCGCTTTCGCGACCGTCGTCAGCACCGACGGCGGCGTCAAACGCATTCACACCTCTCTGGCCCCCGGATCGTATCCACACGAAACCGATCACCGCAGTGGGTGCATGGACGCTTGATGCGCGGGCCGCTTCAGCAGCCGAGGCGTCCGACGCAGGCTGACCTCCGATGTAGCGGCGCAGTCTCGAGGCCAGATCCATCGAGGACGGGCGATGCCGCGTGACACGTCTGAACGGGAAGCCGCCGACGCGGCGCGCGTCGTCGTCGGGTGGACCAGGCGCGACGAGCAGCGACCCCGTAGATCGTGTACGTCGCCGATCTCTCCTTCGCCAGTGGCAATGAACATGAGTTGCGCGACCAGGACTGCGCGGTTCCACGTGGAACGATCTCGGCCCGACGAACCGACTCGTACCGAGAGGTCGCTGGAGCCGAGCGCCAGAGTCGCATTTCGGTGGGGGAGGGGAGGGGTCGGCGCGAACCGACATCGCAACATTCACCGCGTTCACAGCCACGGCCGACCGCCTCTGCAACCCGTGTCGACATCCGGCAGTACGACCTGGGCGCATGCTCCACCCGGACGGGACAACCGTCCCGGAGCACGCCCAGCCGAGGAAGCGACCCGGGGGACATCCGGCGCGCACTGGTGGGTACGCGCTCGTGCCGTGCACACCATCGGACCCTCGAGCGGAACGTGAGCAGTTCCCGGCAGCGCGTGAGGAGCTCGGCTCGCAGCGGTTCCGCCCGCTCGGCCAGCGACTGCGCGCACGTAGTCGGCGCGGCCCGCCGCGGTCTCGACGAGCTCGAGCGTCGCGAGGTGCTGTACGGGCCGGGCGCGGGAATTCCGTGCGGGGGACAGCCCAACGATCGCAGTCGCCGCATCGACGGAACGTCCGTTGCGACTCACACCGTCCGGTCATCGCCGTCGTCTCGCCGACTCGACGGCAGAGGGTCACCCGCGGATGCCGTCCTGCGGTCACCCCGAGATGGGGTCGACCGACACTGCAACAGGGGGCGCACGAGGCGCGGAACGACCTGTCGCGGATTCACGTGAAACCGCGGTTTCGTGGCTCCGGTCGGCCCACGCACCCGAACCGGTACGGGGAGCCGTTCCCGGTTCGATCGGAATGCGGGCCGAGGAATGGGCATGTCCCTCAGCCCGGATCCGGTCCGGGCACCCTCATGGCGGAGGCCCCCGGTGGGGGAGGGGAGGGGCTCGGCGTCTGCCGATCCGAGGGCACCGCTCCGAGACGACGAACACGCGGCCGCGCGGCCCGGTCGCTGTCCGTTCGACTCCGGTCGCGAGTGGAGAACCCGCCCCAAGGCCGATTCGTTGGATCACTTCACGCATGTGCGGGCGTGCGTTGTCGACGTTGTCGGTTCCACCGATCGGTCGACCTCCCTCGAACCGGTCCGCGGCGTCACAGTGACGAAATATCCCAGGGTGTCCATGTAGGAATTCACACCCTGAGACCTTCGGGTTACCCCCGCCTCAGCGCGGCAGAGTTGGTCACCGAATTCGGCTGTACAACAACATGATTCCCACCCAGGACAGGACGACACCGGTCGGACGTCGCCCCGCGACGGGTCCGGCGGCCCATTCCGCCGAGTCGGCCGGCAACACCCCGAAAGAAGAAGTGTCGTCGACCGCCCGAGTGGCCTCGCTCGTCGAGTGCACACCCTGTCCGACGCGAGACTCCGATAACGGCGTGGTTCTGCACCCGTCGTCCACGTCTGGTGAGCACTCGTCTCCAGATGACGACAGCGAGCCCGCCGCGGTGTCGACGAACGGGGTGGAGTCGCACCACGGAGGACCTACGCGGCGAACGACGCAGAGCGCCCGATGGCGCAACTCCGCGCCGGATGCGACCGCAGGCGCCGCCCGACACCTGTCGCGTCGACCGACCACGAGTCGATCGCCGTCCGGCAGCCTCGCGAATCACCCGAGGTATCGGCTCCTGGACAGAGCCGAAGCCGATACCGGATTGCGTCCTGTGGACCTCACCCGCAACGTGCGGCGATCGAACGCCAATGGCGACGGATCGCCCTCGTCCGGCATCCCGTCCGGCAGGTCGGACAGGTCGTCGGTCGCACGCCGCCGCGAAGCTGACCGTACAGCCCTCCGCTCCGATGGAGTCGTCGCGAGACACTCCTCGATCCGGGATGTCGGCGGGTGGGGGAGGGGAGTGCGAGGACGGGACCGCGGCACGACCTTCGTTGCGGACGCCCGGATGCATGCCGCCGGGAGGACTCGTCACCCGTCGCCACACTCCGAGGCGGGTGGCACCCCGACTCGCCCCTCGATTCGAGCGAGGTACGCCCGGTGCCGGTCCGACTTCGGGGTCGATGCGGATTCACGTGAAACATTCGAGGCGAACGCCCGACACCGTGGAACGCAGAAGGCTCCCGACCGCGGGGGTCGGGAGCCTTCCGAGAATGCGTGCGGATCAGCCCTTCAGCACGACCACGCGGCGCGACGGCTCAGCGCCCTCGCTCTCGCTCGTGACACCGTCCACGCCGGCAATCGCGTCGTGGACGATCTTGCGCTCGAACGGGGTCATCGGGGAGAGCGACTCCGGCTCACCGGACGCCAGGACCCGCTTCGCGGCAGCGAGACCGATCTCGGTCAGGTCTGCGCGACGGCCCGCACGCCAGCCGGCGATGTCGAGCATCAGTCGGCTGCGCTCGCCCGTCGCCTGCTGCACCGCCAGGCGGGTCAGCTCCTGAAGCGCGTCGAGAACCTCACCCTTGCGGCCCACGAGCTTGCTGAGGTCGTCGCCGCCGTCGATGCTCACGACGGCGCGGTCACCCTCGACGTCGAGGTCGATGTCGCCGTCGAAGTCGAGCACGTCGAGCAGCTGCTCGAGGTAGTCGCCTGCGATCTCACCCTCTTCGACGAGCACGTCCTCCTCGTCGAGCTCCTCCACGGGCGCAGCCGTTGTCACGTCCGCCACGATCTCGTCCACTCCGTCCCGCCCGGTATCCGGATCATTCGCCATCGTCGTTCTCTTCTCTGTAAAGGGAGAGCGCAACCGCGCTCGGAAGTCCTCGGACTCGCGTCACCGCTTGCGTTTGGTGTTCTTCCCGCGATTGCCCTGGGGTTTCGCACCGGGCTTCGGCTTCGCACCCGGAGCTGCTTGCGCACTGCTCGACGTCTCGGTCGCGTCACCGGATTCGCCGGCGTCCGGATCGCCGGCCTTCTGCGCGGCGCCCTTCGCCTTCTTGCCTGTGGACGGCTTGGCACCCGGCTTGGGAGCATTCTCGGCTCGACGCTCGAGCGCCTTGGCCTTCTTCTCCTCTTCCTCCGCGTCGATCCGACGGAACACGAGGTGCTGCTGAGCGTAGGTCCAGATGTTGTTCGACACCCAGTACAGGAGGATGGCGATCATCAGGAACGGGCCACCGACGAGCACGCCGAGCGGGAACACCCACAGCGACAGCTTGTTCATGATCGCGGCCTGCGGGTTCGCGGCAGCGGCCTCGCTCTGGCGGGCGACGGAAGCACGCGAGTTGAAGTGGGTCGCAACAGACGCGATGATCATCAGCGGAATGGCGACGACGGCGATCGTCCAGATCGTCGGGATCGGTTCACCGTAGGCAGCGAGCTGAGCCTGCGGTGTCGTCATCGCGGCAGCAATCGGGGCACCGAACAGGCGCGCGTCCAGGAAGGACTGAACGTCGGCCGCCGAGAACGCGTAGTTCGCGGTGTTCGCGTTCTCCTCCACGGACATCCCGAGCTGACCGAAGCCCTCGCCGGTGCGGTTGAAGGACCGCAGCACGTGGAACAGACCGATGAACACCGGCGCCTGCAGCAGGACCGGCAGGCAGCCCATCAGTGGGTTGAAGCCGTGCTCCTTCTGGAGCTTCTGCATCTCCAACGCCATCCGCTGACGGTCGTTGGAGTACTTCTTCTGCAGCGCCTTGATCTGCGGCTGCAGTTCCTGCATCTGGCGGGTGGTGCGGACCTGCTTGACGAACGGCACATACAGGATCGCACGCAGGGTGAACACGAGGAACATCACCGACAGCGCCCAGGCGAAACCGTTGTCCGCCCCGAGGAACGAGCCGAACACCTTGTGCCAGACCCAGAGGATCCAGGACACCGGGTAGTAGATGAAGTCGAGCACGGCTCTAGGTACTCCTCTTGTCGCCCACGGTCAACAGGTCGTGGGGTTGCTGGTCGGTGTCCCGTGCACCGTGCTCCCGGGTGGCGCCACCATGTCGGTGGGACCGGCGTGTGGATACGGGATCCCAGCCCCCAGGATGCCAGGGTCCGCATTTGAGCAGTCGCACGACCGTCAGAATCGTTCCGACGACGGCGCCTCGCTCACGCAGCGCGTCGACCGCGTACTCGCTGCAGGTCGGTGTGAACCTGCAGGTCGGCATGCGTGTCGGTGACACATAGGTGCGGTACAGCTCGATGCAGAAGATCAATACCCGCGCAGGTGCACGACGAACACCCGCGAGTCGATCGGCCATCGCCGTGCCGCCGTCCGTCATCCTGACTCACCCACGGCCATGAGATCCAGCTTGCGCAACCCGGACCTCATCTGTCGTGCGAGCTCGTCGGACGTGGCGGTTGCCGAACCGGGGAGGGCGCGGATGACGACGAACGATCCCTCCGAGACCTCGTCGACGAGGCTCGCGCAGATATGACGAAGCCGGCGTGCGACTCGATGTCGAATCACCGCCGGCCCGACAGCCTTACTCACAACCAAACCGAAACGCGGACCCGGGTCGCTGACGAGCGATCCGGCCTGGGCATTCGCCAGGGCATGGACCACGACGTCCGGGCGGGCCGCACGTCGACCACGACGGACAGTGGACGCAAAGTCCGCTCGCCGCCGCAACCGGTGCGGCTCAGGCAGCACCCGGGGTCCCGCGCAGGTAGATCAGGCGGAGAGGGACGCGCGGCCCTTGGAGCGGCGCGCAGAGATGATGGAGCGGCCCGCACGGGTCCGCATCCGGAGACGGAAGCCGTGAACGCGCGCGCGGCGGCGATTGTTCGGCTGGAACGTCCGCTTGCCCTTGGCCACGGTCGACACTCCTCGTAAATCGTCGGCGCCGTTCGACGCCAGTCTGTGTAGCTGAAATTCGGTGGTCACCGGTCGCGACGGACATGCACCCGACACAGGCTCGGAGGAGCACGATGCGGTCAGCATGAAACCGCCACCTCGAACAGGTGACTGTACGAGACTACGCAGCGCGGGCGGTCAGGTCAAACCACGACGGCGTGCGACACGCCACGTTCCCAAGAGTCCTTGCCACTGCGCCACCATTGTGCATCGACGCCGGAGCCGTCGTGGTGCCCAGAACCACATTCCGCCCGCACTCGCGACCGCGACGGAGCCGTCGCCGCAGGTGAGGGCAGCGCACCCGACCCCCACGACCCTCGACTCCCGGTGGATCCAGCACTCGGACCTTTATCCACACTTGTGGATAATTGTGTGGAAACACAGATCAGGTGGCATATTCGAAGCCTTGTGCGGGAAGTTATCCCCAGCGTGGACAACCCCCGATCACAGATCGGCGCGGAGTGACCGCGGCACGGACTCGGGAGGGCCGACGTTGAACGAGGAAACGAACACCCTGGCGCGAGTCTGGGTGGATGTCCTCGCCGAACTGACCGCGGACAAGTCCGGGCAGCCGCTGAGCAAGGCACAGAAGGCAATGCTGGCGTTGGTCAGACCGCTCACCCTCGCCCAAGGCTTCGCGCTGCTGTCGGTTCCGTCCTCGTTCGTCCAGGAAGCGATCGAACGTGATCTGCGCGAGCCGATCCTGGAAACACTGAACCGGCACATCGACGAAGGCGTCGAGGGCCTCGGTGTGCGTGTCGCACCCCCGACGAACGAGACCCTCACCCCGGTCGTTCCCGAACCGGCCCCGATCCCGGTCGCCCCCGCCCCGGAACCGCCCGCCCCCTTCCGACACGAGTCGGATGCAGCGAACACCGGTGTGGTCAGCGTCGAGGCGTTCCGCCGGCGCAGGCCCAACATCGGGGAGGCGGACCTCTTCGAGCCGGATCCGAGCGAGCACGACGAGATCGACGAGGACGGCGAGGCGATCGCCAGCGTCAACGAGTCCTGGCCGTCCTACTTCACCAAGCCGCCGACGACGCCTGCGACCGCCTCCGACGGCAACAGCCTCAATGCGAAGTACACCTTCGACACCTTCGTCATCGGTGCGTCGAACCGGTTCGCCCACGCCGCCGCGGTCGCCTGCGCCGAGGCACCGGCGCGGGCCTACAACCCGCTCTTCGTGTGGGGCTCGTCCGGACTCGGCAAGACCCACCTCCTGCACGCCGCCGGCCACTACTCACAGCGCCTGTTCCCCGGCATCCGGGTCCGGTACGTCTCGACCGAAGAGTTCACGAACGACTTCATCAACAGCCTCCGCGACGACCGCAAGGTCGCGTTCAAGCGCCGTTACCGGGAAACCGACGTGCTCCTCGTCGACGACATCCAGTTCATCGAGGGCAAGGAAGGCATCCAGGAGGAGTTCTTCTACACCTTCGAGGCACTGCACAACGCGAACAAGCAGATCGTCATCACGTCCGACCGGCCGCCGAAGCAGCTGGCGACGCTGGAGGAGCGGCTGCGGACCCGGTTCGAATGGGGTCTGATCACCGACGTCCAGCCTCCCGAGCTGGAGACGCGGATCGCGATCCTCAGCAAGAAGGCGCGAATGGACCGCCTCGACGTCCCGCACGACGTCCTCGAACTGATCGCGAGCCGACTCGACCGCAACATCCGCGAGCTCGAGGGCGCGCTGATCCGTGTGACGGCGTTCGCGTCGCTGAACCGGCAGGCACTGGACCTCAGCCTCGCCGAGGTGGTGCTGCGGGATCTGATGCCCGATGCGAGTCCGCTCGAGATCGACGCGTCCACCATCATCGCGGCCACCTCGGAGTACTTCGGGCTGGCCATCGAGGACCTCTGCGGTCCCGGTAAGACGCGTCCGCTGGCCCAGGCCCGCCAGATCGCGATGTACCTGTGCCGTGAGCTGACCGACCTGTCCCTGCCGAAGATCGGCAACACGTTCGGCCGCGATCACACCACCGTCATGTATGCGGACAAGAAGATCCGCAAGGAGATGACGGAACGACGCAAGGTCTACGACCAGGTGCAGGAACTCACAGCGAGAATCAAGCAGCGCGCACGCTGACCGGTTGTCCACAGCGCAGAAGGCGGATCGTCATCCACGATGACGGTCCGCCTTTTCCGTATGCCCAGCGCACCGGGTGTGCACGATTCACCATCCACACGTCTCCACAGGAAAACCGGACGTTTCCACACCCGATGTGGACGTTTCTCGGGACAGAACCGACCGGCCCACCCACACGGATGTGGACAACCGGGGAACAACGGGGGATCAACTGTGGACGCGCGGTGGATGAACGTGAACAACTCGGAGTGCGTCCACAGCCGCTCCCGATTCATCCCCGTTCGATCCCCACGAAGTCCCCATGCGCTCACACACGACGACCTGCGTCGACAGGCCGTTGTGCACAGAATTCACAGGACCTACTACTACTGCTTGGTTTTCTTCGAAGATATTCATTTGAAAACAGGGTGTGTGGAAAGTGTTCGTTCACAGCCCGTCGGGGCTGTTCTCGCCACGCTTCGACATGGACCGCCTCCGGCTTTCAACTTCGTGCCGGAGGGCTTACGGTGGGCTTCTGCCCGCTGTTGAAGCCACTGCAGCGGCTACGCGATGTGCCTACGGAGAGGATCAGCCCAGCGATGGAGCTCGGGAGCATGAAATTTCGGGTCGCCCGGGAAGACTTTGCAGATTCTGTCGCGTGGGTGGCTCGCAGCCTCCCGTCCCGGCCGCCGGTTCCGGTGCTCGGTGGTGTCCTCATCGCCGCCGACGACCAGGGGCTGACGATCTCCGGCTTCGACTACGAGGTTTCTGCACAGGTGAGGATCGCTGCAGAGGTCTCCGATCCGGGCACCGCACTCGTCTCCGGCAAGTTGCTTGCGGACATCACGCGCTCGTTGCCCGCCAAGCCTGTGGATCTGACTGTGGATGGCACGCGGGTGCTCATCACCTGCGGCAGCGCGAAGTTCTCCCTGCCGACGATGCCGGTCGAGGACTACCCGCAGCTGCCCGAGCTCCCGCAGCAGACGGGCTCGCTGCCCGTCGACCTGTTCTCCGAGGCGATCAGCCAGGTGGCGGTGGCGGCAGGCAAGGACGACACGCTTCCCATGCTCACCGGCATCCGCGTCGAGATCGAGGGTTCGAACGTGGTGCTCGCGGCGACCGACCGCTTCCGGCTCGCGGTCCGTCAGATCGAGTGGACGCCCACGAACCCGGACACGAGCGCGGCCGTCCTCATCCCCGCGAAGACGCTCTCCGAATCCGCGAAAACCCTTGGTGGAGGCTCGGCTTCGCCCGTCGAACTCGCATTCGGCGCCGGCTCCTCTGTCGGCTCGGAGGGCCTGCTCGGCATCGTCGGAGAGGGTCGTCGCACCACGACCCGTCTCCTCGACGCGGAGTTCCCGAAGTTCCGTCAGCTGCTGCCCGCCGAGCACACCGCCGTCGCGACGGTGGAGGTCGCTCCGCTCGTCGACGCGATCAAGCGCGTCGCACTGGTCGCCGAGCGCGGCGCCCAGGTGCGGATGCAGTTCTCCGAGAACGGACTGCTGCTCGCCGCAGGCGGTGACGACGCGGGCCGCGCCGAGGAAGCGCTCGAAGCGCAGTTCCAGGGTGAGGCACTGACCATCGCGTTCAACCCGACCTACCTCACCGAGGGCCTGAACTCGCTGCACAGCGATCGTGTGACCTTCGGATTCACCACCCCGAGTCGTCCGGCCGTGATGCGTCCGGCGTCCGAGGAGGAGCCGGCCCCCGGCGACAGCGGCACCTTCGCGGCACCCGACAGCGACTACACCTACCTCCTGATGCCGGTTCGTCTCCCCGGCTGACGGCTGCGCCCCCGCGAGTCCAAGAATCGAAGGGAACGACAGCGATGCAACTCGGACTGGTCGGCCTCGGCAAAATGGGCTTCAACATGCGCGAACGGTTGCGCGGTGCAGGCCACGAGGTGATCGGTTTCGATCCGCGGCCCGAGGTCACCGACGTGGCGTCGCTGTCCGGTCTGGCCGCGGCGCTCAGCGCTCCGCGTGTTGTCTGGGTGATGGTGCCGTCTGGCCCGATCACCCGTCAGACGATCACGGAACTCGCCGAGGTCCTCGAGGCGGGCGACCTGGTGATCGACGGCGGGAACTCCCGCTTCACCGAGGACGGTCCACACGCGGAACTGTTGTCCGCCAAGGGAATCGGTTACCTGGACTGCGGCGTGTCCGGGGGTGTGTGGGGCCTGGAGAACGGCTACGGCCTGATGGTGGGTGGTGCGGACGCCGATGTCGCCCGGGCGATGCCCATCTTCGACGCACTGCGCCCGGATGGGGAGCGGGCCGACGGATTCGTGCACGCTGGTCCGGTCGGGGCCGGTCACTACGCCAAGATGATCCACAACGGCATCGAGTACGGCCTGATGCACGCGTACGCCGAGGGTTACGAACTGCTCGCCGCCGAGGACCTGGTGACCGACGTGCACGGCGTGCTGCGTGCCTGGACCAAGGGCACGGTGGTCCGATCGTGGCTGCTGGATCTGCTGGTCAAGGCACTGGCCGAGGATCCCGAGTTCGCCGAGATCTCCGGATACACCCAGGATTCAGGTGAGGGGAGGTGGACGGTGGAGGAAGCGATCAACCACGCCGTCCCCGCGCCGGTGATCTCGGCCGCGCTGTTCGCCCGGTTCGCCTCGCGCCAAGCCGACTCTCCCGCGATGAAAGCCGTGTCGGCGTTGCGGAACCAGTTCGGAGGGCATGCGGTGCAACGCATTTCGGAATCCGGGCAGCCATAGGGTGTTCGTTCGCAAGTTCTCTCTGCGAGATTTCCGATCCTGGGACGCAGTCACCGTCGAACCCGGTCCCGGCATCACCCTGTTCCTCGGGCCGAACGGTCACGGCAAGACCAATCTGCTCGAAGCGCTCGGCTACCTCGCCACCCTGTCGTCGCATCGGGTCGGGGCCGACGCTCCGCTGATCCGCGCCGGCGCCCAGGCTGCGCAGATCGGGGCCACGGTCGTCAACGACTCGCGCGAACTGTCGATCGACGTCGAGATCAACGACGGCAAGGCCAACCGGGCACGGATGAACTCCTCGCCGCTGCGTCGGCCCCGCGAGATCCTCGGCGTGCTGCGCGGCGTCCTGTTCGCGCCCGAGGACCTCTCACTCGTCCGCGGCGACCCCGGGGACCGGCGCCGGTTCCTCGACGAACTGCTCAGCTCCCGAATCCCCAGAATGGCCGCCGTACGCGCCGACTACGACAAGGTGCTGCGACAGCGCTCCGCGCTGCTCAAGACCGCGGGCGGAGCCCTGCGGCGGGGTACCCGCTCCAGCGACGGCGCGAGCGCACTGGCCACCCTGGACGTCTGGGACGGGCACCTCGCGATGCACGGCGCGGAACTGCTCGCGGCGCGGATGCGGCTCGTCGCCGAGTTGGGACCGCACGTCGCGGAGTCGTACGCGCGCATCGCCCCGGAGTCGCGGCCGGCGTCGATCGCCTACCGGTCCAGCCTCGGTGCCTCCATGCCCGAGGAGCTGACCGACCCCGGCCATCAGTGGATCCGTGAGGACGTCGAGCTGCTCGAGGCGAGCTTCCTGAACGAGCTGGCCCAGGCCCGGCCGCGGGAGATCGATCGCGGCGTCTGCCTCGTCGGTCCACACCGCGACGACCTGGAACTGCGTCTCGGAGACCAGCCCGCGAAGGGGTTCGCGAGCCACGGCGAGTCCTGGTCGTTCGCGCTGTCGCTGCGGCTGGCCGCGTTCGAGCTGCTGCGGTCGGACGGCACCGACCCGGTGCTCATGCTCGACGACGTCTTCGCCGAACTGGACCGCAAGCGTCGGCGCGCCCTCGCGACCGTCGCAGCGGACGCCGAGCAGGTGCTGATCACCGCGGCCGTCACCGAGGACGTACCGGAGGAGTTGAACGCGACCCGGTTCGCGATCGAAGCCGTCGACCGGCCCGAGGGCCGCATCTCCACGTTTCGCTGACCATCCACACCCTGTGAGTGATGGGCGCGATGTCACATCCGCTCCGTCCGACGAGCACGATGTGACATTCGGCCCACCTGCGGCGAGTGCCGTACGGGGTGTCGAGGCGGATCTGCTGGGATGATCGGGACGGAAGGGAGCGTCGATGAGTGGTGAATCGGAGAACGCGAGCGGCGGCGAGCCGGAGCTGCGCGGCGTCGACATCGCTCGCCGGGCACTCGAGGAGGCCCGGGCGGCCGCAAAGGCCAGCGGCAAGGCCGTCGGGCAGGGCCGGTCGTCACCGAAGCCCCGCGCGCGCGTCACGGGCCGCCGGGGCTGGTCGGGTTCGGGACCCGACGGCAGGGATCCGCAGCCGCTCGGTGCGTTGACGAACGCGGTCGCCAAGAGTCGTGGTTGGTCGGCGCGGGTCACCGAGGGCACCGTCTTCGGCCGGTGGGCGCAGGTGGTCGGCGAGGACATCGCCACCCACGCCGAGCCGGTGGCGCTGCGTGACGGTGTGCTGGCGGTGTCGGCCGAGTCGACGGCATGGGCGACGCAGCTGCGGCTCATGCAGGGACAGATCCTCGCGAAGATCGCGGCGGCGGTCGGCGACGGCGTGGTGACGAGCCTGCGTATCACCGGGCCCACGGCTCCGAGCTGGCGAAAGGGAGAGCGTCACATCCGAGGGCGTGGCCCCCGGGACACCTACGGCTGAGTTCGCACACGCCTGTTTTTGTCTATTACCCAGTGTTACAGTTACCTCACCAGCCGTGAGTGAGCTGTGTCACGCGCGACGCCCCGGCGTCGCAGGAAGGGGACGACGAATGGGCACCGAGACGGTCGACCGGACAGTGGCCGACGAGCCGGACCATCTGATCCTGCAGGCCAGGAACGTCGACTTCGACTGGACCGACCTGCCGATGCACTGGGTCGACGGCGACCCGTTCACCACCCACGTCTTCAACGTCATGCACATCCTGCTCCCCGCAGGTGAGGACTGGTTCGTCGACACCTTCAAGGAGGCGCTGCCCCTGATCGACGACGAGCAGCTGCGGGCGGACGTGGCGGGCTTCATCGGGCAGGAGGCCATGCACTCCGCCGCGCACTCCGGCGTGCTGGTCCACCTCAAGGCGAAGGGGCTGGACCCGACGCCCTACACGGACCAGATGAACTGGCTGTTCGAAACCCTCCTCGGACCGCGGCCGCTCACAGCGGGACGGCAGGAGAACTACCTCATCGAACGTCTCGCGCTGATCGCCGCGATCGAACACGTCACCGCGTTCCTCGGCGACTGGGTACTCAACGCACGTGCCCTCGACACGGCCGGGGTGCACCCGACGATGCTCGACCTGTTGCGCTGGCACGGGTCGGAAGAGGTCGAGCACCGGTCGGTGGCCTACGACGTGCTGCGCTACTTCGACAAGCGGGAATCGCGCAGGCTGCGTACCCAGCTCGTCGCGACTCCGGCGCTGGTGTACCTGTGGATTCGTGGCACGCGATTCCTGATGGCGAACGATCCCGAGCTCGCGCACCTGGCGCACCACCGCCGCCGGCCGCACGTCGCGGACTTCCGTGCCGCCGGACGGCGCGGCGTGCTGCCGACCACCACGGGTCTGGTCCGCCGGATGAGCCGGTACTTCCGCCGCGGGTACCACCCGTCGCAGGAGGGGTCGACCGCGCAGGCCGTCGCCTACCTGGCGTCCTCGCCCGCGGCCCGCGCCGCAGTTCGATGACGGGAACTCGAAACGCCATGGAAGAAAACATGATTCATGGACGATTTCCCTCCGATCTGCGGGGGCGCAGGCGTCCGGATCGCGTGATGAGAGTGCTCGGAACCGTCGTCGAGGGCTATCTGGACGTCCTCGCCCGGCGTGACTACGACCCGGCGCACGCCGGGCACAACCCGGATTCCGCGATGACACTCGTCGTCACGGACCGGAGGGTCGTCGCGACGGACGAGAACGTCGTCGCACTGACCTTCGCGGCACCCGACGGGCGCGAGCTGCCCCGATGGCAGCCGGGCTGCCACCTGGACTTCCACCTGCCGTCCGGTCGGCGCAGGCAGTACTCGCTGTGCGGTGACCCGGCCGACTCGTCGCACTACACCGTTGCGGTGCGGTCGATTCCGGACGGCGGGGGCGGGTCGCTCGAGATGCACGCGCTCGAGCCGGGAACGGGCGTCACCGTACGAGGGCCACGCAACGGGTTCCCGTTCGTCGGCACCGGCAGTGCGCTGTTCGTCGCGGGCGGCATCGGAATCACACCGGTGATCGCGATGGTGCGGCGGGCGCGTGAGATCGGAATGGACTGGCAGCTGGTCTATTCCGGCCGATCACGCGAGACGATGCCGTTTCTCGACGAGATCGAGGGATGGGACCCGGAGCGGGTCGTGATCCGCACCGACGACGAGGACGGGCTGCCGACCGCTGCCGATCTCCTCGGCCGTGCGGTGCCGGGCGGATCCGTGTACTGCTGCGGGCCGGCACCCATGCTGGAGACGGTGCGCGACCACGTCGACGAAACGGGTGCGGCTGCACTGCACATCGAGAGGTTCGGTGCGCCACCGATTCTCGGCGGAACACCGTTCGAGGTGGAACTGGCCCGCAGCGGCGAGGTGCTCCCCGTCCCCGCCGACGAGTCGATCCTCGACGTGGTCCGGCGTCGTCACCCGGGCGTCGGGTACTCCTGCAGGCAGGGATTCTGCGGCACCTGCGCGGTGAGGGTCCTCGCGGGCACCCCCGACCACCGGGACTCCCGCCTCGGCGCTGACGAGAAACGCGACGAGATGTTGATCTGCGTCTCGCGTGCCGCCGCGGGCGACCGCCTGATCCTCGATCTCTGACACCCAAGGAACGCACGAATGACGCCGAACGACAACAATCTTCGAGACTCGATCCGGGAGACCACGGTCCGCAACGGAGCGGTGGAACTCGCGGTGTACGAGGAGGGGAACCCGGACGGACCGACCCTGCTCCTCGTCCACGGCTGGCCGGACACCCACCGGTTGTGGAATCACGTCGTCCCGCTGCTGGCGGACCGGTTCCGGATCGTCCGGTACGACACGCGGGGTGCCGGACGGTCGACGTCGCCGACATCCGTCGCGGACTACCGGCTCGAACTGCTCGCCTCGGATCTGCTCGCCGTCGTCGACGCGGTCAGTCCCGACGAGCCGGTGCACGTGGTCGCGCACGACTGGGGATCGCTCGAGGCATGGGAGGCAGTCTGCTCGCCCGGCGCCGCCGATCGCATCGCGTCGTTCACGTCGACCTCGGGGTGGTGCTTCGACCACCTCGGTCACTGGATGCGGCGCACCCTCCGCACTCCGAGCCCGTCCGGGGTGGGGAAGGTGCTCGCCCAGTTCGCCGCGTCGTTCTACGCTGTGCTCTTCCACGTGCCGGTCATTCCCGAGATCGTCACCGGACGGCTGATCGCACCGCGCTGGCCGCGGTTCCTCGCCCTGTTCGACCGGATGGACCCGGCGCTGGCGCTGCCGTCCGAGACGATCACCCGCGACGCGGCCAACGGCATCAAGCGCTACCGCGCGAACACGATCGACCGGCTCTTCCGGCCGCGACTGCGGCGCACCGAGGTCCCGGTCCAATTGCTCGTCAACACCAAGGACAAGGCGGTCCTGCCGTTCGGCTTCGAGGAGACCGGACACTGGGCCCCCGACCTGCGGCGCATGCAGGTCCCCGCCGGACACTGGTCGCCGCTGTCGCACGCGCCCGAGGTGGCGTCCCGCACCGCGGAGTTCGTGGCGAGCGTCGCCGCGCGCCCGCCCGCCGACGGTGCGGCCGCGTCGGCGTGATCGCACCCGAGTGGTCCCCGGCACCCGCAAAGGTCGCCGAAACTGCGTCTACGGGCAGCTCAGGGGTGTCGTAGATACTCCTGCGTCCGGCCCTACCAGTAGGATGGTCAGGTACCTCGCGGTCGCCTCGCCGACCGCGATCGCCATGCCGGTGCGCGCATCGACGCCGGCGCGACCGTCGTGCGATGGACCGTCGTGTGAACGAGAAGGAGAACACACCTCCCGTGGCTGCCCAGAAGTCAGACAAGAACACCGGTAACAAGGACTACGGCGCTTCCTCGATCACCGTCCTCGAAGGACTCGAGGCGGTCCGCAAGCGTCCCGGCATGTACATCGGCTCCACCGGTGAACGCGGTCTGCACCACCTCATCTGGGAGGTCGTCGACAACTCGGTCGACGAGGCGATGGCCGGCCACGCGACACGAGTCGACGTGACCCTCCTCGCCGACGGTGGCATCGAGGTCGTCGACGACGGCCGCGGCATCCCCACGGGCATGCACGCGTCCGGCATCCCGACGGTCGAGGTCGTCATGACCCAGTTGCACGCCGGCGGCAAGTTCGACTCCGATGCGTACGCCGTCTCGGGCGGTCTGCACGGCGTCGGCATCTCCGTGGTCAACGCACTGTCGACCAAGGTCGAGGTCGAGATCGACAACGACGGGTACCACTGGTTCCAGACCTACACGAATGCGAAGCCCGGCGAACTGGTCCGGGGCGAGGAGACCAAGCGGACCGGCACCACCGTCCGCTTCTGGGCCGATCCCGACATCTTCGAGACCACCACCTACAACGCGGAGACGGTCGCCCGTCGCCTGCAGGAGATGGCGTTCCTGAACAAGGGACTGACCATCACCCTCACCGACCAGCGCATCACGGACGAAGAGGTGGCCGCCGACGAGGAGTTCGCCACCGAGGAGACGAAGGCGCCGGAGCAGGAGACCATCCGCACCCGCACCTATCACTACCCGGGCGGCCTGGAGGACTACGTGCGGCACATCAACCGCACGAAGCAGTCGATCCACAACTCGGTCGTCGGGTTCACCGCGAAGGGCACCGGCCACGAGCTCGAGGTCGCGATGCAGTGGAACTCCGGGTACTCGGAGTCCGTCCACACGTTCGCCAACACGATCAACACGCACGAGGGCGGTACCCACGAGGAGGGCTTCCGCGCCGCGCTGACCGCGACGGTCAACAAGTATGCGCTCGACAAGAAGCTGCTCAAGGACAAGGACCCGAAGCTCAGCGGCGACGACATCCGCGAGGGTCTCGCCGCGATCATCTCGGTGAAGGTCGGCGAACCGCAGTTCGAGGGTCAGACGAAGACGAAGCTCGGCAACACCGAGGTCAAGTCGTTCGTGCAGAAGGCGTGCAACGAGCACCTCGCGCACTGGTTCGAGTCGAACCCGGCCGACGCGAAGACGATCGTCAACAAGGCGGTCTCCTCGGCGCAGGCGCGTCTCGCCGCCCGCAAGGCTCGTGAGCTGGTGCGACGCAAGAGCGCCACCGACATCGGCGGTCTGCCGGGCAAGCTCGCCGACTGCCGGTCGAACGACCCGGGCAAGTGCGAGATCTACATCGTGGAGGGCGACTCCGCAGGTGGGTCCGCGAAGTCGGGCCGGGACTCGATGTACCAGGCGATCCTGCCGCTGCGCGGCAAGATCATCAACGTCGAGAAGGCCCGCATCGACCGCGTCCTCAAGAACACCGAGGTCCAGTCGATCATCACCGCCTTCGGTACCGGCATCCACGACGAGTTCGACATCTCGAAGCTCCGCTACCACAAGATCGTTCTCATGGCCGACGCCGATGTCGACGGCCAGCACATCTCGACGCTGCTCATGACGCTGCTGTTCCGCTTCATGCGGCCGCTGGTCGAGCACGGTCACGTCTACCTGGCGATGCCGCCGCTCTACAAGCTCAAGTGGCAGCGCACCGATCCGGAGTTCGCGTACTCCGACCGCGAGCGTGACGGACTGCTCGAGGCCGGCCTCGCCGCGGGCAAGAAGATCAACAAGGACGACGGCATCCAGCGCTACAAGGGTCTCGGCGAGATGAACGCCAAGGAACTGTGGGAGACCACGATGGACCCGAGCGTCCGCGTTCTCCGTCAGGTGACCCTGGACGACGCCGCGGCGGCCGACGAACTCTTCAGCGTCCTCATGGGCGAGGACGTGGAGGCTCGTCGCAGCTTCATCACCCGCAATGCGAAGGATGTCCGTTTCCTGGACGTGTGATCGAGCGGACGACGGCCGCATCCATGCTGTGATATGAATCACGCTCGGGTGCGGCCTTCGTCCGGACGGTGGCGCCCATTCAGGGACGAACGTGACAATTGTGACGTGTGGTGCGCGCCACCGCGTCTGTGTCGCGTCACCGCGTGGAAATTGATAACGACACGGTAACCAATTGAGTACATTCGCCCTACAGTCGTGAGCGAACAGGCTTTACACTCCGATATCGCCCAGCAGTCTGTTTTTCGGCGCCCGTGCGAACACTCGATGTGGGGAGGACGGTGCAAGGTCGGCGACCAGCACCGGACCTGGGTGGAAAGTGAGCGTGGGAGAGATGAACACACAATCGCCGCCTGACCGCAGGCTGTGGAACATTGAGGGCTGGGGCCTGCGGTGGAAGATCACCGCGGTGCTCGCGATCCCGCTGACCGTCGCCATGGTGCTCGGCGGCATCCGTGTCCAGAACGAACTCAGCCGCGCGATGGCCTTCAGTTCCGCCGCGGACCAGGTCGTCGACATTCCCGACATCGTCAACCTCGGCACCCGCTTCGGTCTTGCGTCCGCCGGCTACTCGGTGAACACGATGCTGCCCGAGGATCTCGACGCCGTAGACCAGTCCCTCGAGTCCGTCAGGACCGCGGCGGCGAACCCGGAGTTGCCCACCGCGGTCGCCGAACAGCTCAACGGCTCGATCGCGGAGATCGAGGACATCCAGGCGGCGATGCGTGCCGGTACACCCCCCAGCCCCGACCTCCCTGCGCGTACCTCCGCTATCCGCGCCAACCTCGCGCAGGTCGTCAACGACATCGTCGCGCCGATCGAGGACCCCACCGTCGTCGCGGCCCACACCAGCCTCGTCGACGCGTGGTCCGCTCAGCGACGGCTCGCCGACCAGGTCACCGGCGCGATCGCGCTGCTCAAGAACCCGGACGCGCCCCTCACCGATCTGATCACCGCGACCGGCGCCGAGCTCGCGATGATCGACACCCTCGCGAACTCCTTCCCCGATGCCAAGGAGAAGACGGACGAGCTGAAGGCCGGTGTCCGCGAACGACTCGACATGATCGACAAGGCGTACGGCGGGGCTCTGCCCCTCCTCGAACTCCGTGCGTCGCTGGTCGACAGCGTCGACATCTACGGCACGCTCCTCGACGAGGCGTCCGACTCGATCTCCACCACCGTCCAGCAGCGCGCCGAGGAGACCCGGTCCGCCGCACTGCGTGACGCGGCCATCGTTCTCGCGACCCTGCTCGCCGCGCTGGTGCTGGCACTGCTCGTCTCGCGGTCGCTGGTCGGCCCCATTCGCCGCCTGCGCTTCGGTGCACTCCAGGTGGCGCGTCAGGACCTGCCCGACGCCATCGACCGGGTCATGGCCGGCGACTCCGACGCAGCCAAGAACTTCGCACCCCTGCCGGTGGAGACGACCGAGGAGATCGGGCAGCTGGCCCGCGCCGTCGACGACATCCACGGCCAGGCACTCAAGCTCGCAGGCGAACAGGCCGAGCTGCGTATGCAGATCAGCGACATGTTCGAAACCCTCGCCCGCCGCTCCAAGTCGCTCGTCGACTCGCAGCTCGGCCTCATCGAGAGCCTCGAGTTCGAGGAGAAGGACCCGAAGCGTCTCGAGAGCCTCTTCCGTCTCGACCACCTCGCGGCCCGCATGCGCCGCAACGGTGACAACCTGCTCATCCTCTCGGGTACCCAGACCCGTCGTGGACATTCCGCGCCGGTGCAGCTCGGCGACGTCGTCCGCGCCGCGATGTCCGAGGTCGAGGAGTACCAGCGGGTCCAGGTCGGCAGCACGCCGAGCGGTGCCCTGTCCGGCGCCGTCGCCACCGACATCGTCCACCTTCTCGCCGAGCTGCTGGACAACTCGCTGCGCGCCTCCCCGCCGGACACCCGGGTGCGGATCACGTTCGCGCGCGCCGTCGACGGCGGTGTCCTGCTCGAGGTGACGGACCAGGGCATCGGCATCCCCGACGCGGACCTGTCGGTCATCAACGAACGACTCGCGTCCGGTGGCCAGGTCGGCCCGGAAACCGCACGACACATGGGTCTGTTCGTGGCCAGCCGCCTCGCGGCGCGTCACGGTCTCACCGTTCGCCTGCGCTCGTCGATGGTGGACGGCCGGCCGAAGGGCATCTCCGCCAGCATCCACATGCCGACGAATCTGCTGATGTCGACCGTCGAGATGGACATCACCGGACCCCAGGTGCGTCTGGACACCGGCGGTCTTCCGTTGACCGTCGTCCAGTCCGGCGAGATGCCGCAGCTGGTCGCCGAGCCGACGCAGTCCGCGCCGTTGCGGCTGCGACCGGCGACGGCACCGGCCTCGGGTGATCCCACACCGACGGACTCGTCCGCTCCGGCGACCACGGCCTTCTCCCAGCCCGTTCCCGGCGGCGCCCATCCGGTGCCGGCCGATTCGGGCGCTCCCGCGCTCCCGCAGCGGCTTCCCCGCACCTCGGTGGTCCCGGACGCGTCATCCGATGCGACCGCGTCATCCGATGCGCAGGAACCGCAGGTCTCGGTACCGGTGCTCGGGCTGCCGCAGCGCGTTCCCGGCGCCACGGTCACCCCGCCCGGGGCCACGCCGTCGGCCGACCTGCAAGGTTCGGTCAACCGGGATGCGCCGGCACTTCCGCAGCGTGTTCCGGGTACCGGGGGGCCCGCTGCCGAGACAGGCCCCGCGGACCGGCCGACGCCAGCGGAACCCTCGCTGCCACAGCGTGTTCCGGGCGCCGTTGTTCCGCCGCCCGCGCGGGTCGTGTCGGAGGCTCCCGCGGCGCCCACGGCTGCCGCCCCCACTACGGATTCCCCTGCGCGGTCCCACGGCACCACGGTCAGTGGCCTCCCGCAGCGAGTTCCCGGTACGACACACGGACTCCCGCAGCGCACTCCCGGCGCCAGCGGTGTGCCGCGGCGTGCCGTGCCCGACGCTGCCCCGGACCGCCGGCCGCAGCAGGCCCCGGCTCCTGCTCCGGCCCCGGCTCCTGTTCCGAACGGGCAACGTCCCGAGCCGACGCACTCGGGCGATCCGAACGGTTCGTCGGGGACGCGGCACCGCTACAAGAGCAACCCGGTCAAGACCGCGTCGTTCTTCCAGAACCGCCCGCCCGCTCCGCCGACCCAGGACGTGACCGCGACGGGAACACCGATCTTCTCGGGAATGGTGTCGGACTGGCTGACCGACCCGACCGATCCCGGCGGATCGAGCAGCGACTGGAACACCGCAGCAGATGCCGGATGGCGTGCCGCGGAGCGGGCCGCCGGTGCGCCGATCGATCGGCACACCGAGACGGGCCTCCCGCAGCGGACGCCGGGGCGTCGCCTCGTGCCGGGCGGCGTCGAGAAGCCCGAACCGCAGGCGCGCACACGCAACCCGGAAGCGGTTCGCGACAATCTCAGCCGACATCAGATGGGTATTCGCGCGGGCCGTGCAGCGGGCCGCGCCGAACGCAACACCAATGAAGGAGATCGATGAGCAGCGATCATGTGTCCAACGGCCATCCGCTGGACTGGCTCGTCTCGAACTTCGCACGGGACACCCCGGGCGTCTCGCACGCCGTCCTGGTTTCCGCGGACGGCCTGCTCATGGCGGCCAGCGCCCACCTGCCGACCGACCGCGCCGAGCAGCTCGCCGCCGTGACGTCCGGTCTGGCGAGCCTGTCCGCAGGCGTGTCGAACCTGTTCGACGGCGGTGGAGTGCTGCAGTCGGTGGTCGAGATGCAGCACGGCTACCTGCTGCTGATGAGCGTGGGCGACGGCTCGCACCTCGCCGCGCTCACCTCGACGAACTGCGACATCGGTCAGATCGGATACGAGATGGCGATCCTGGTCGACCGGGTCGGTGCCTCGGTTCAGGCCGTGCCGCGCGCGTCGATGGGCTCCTGACGGAGACGCGATGGACGAGTTCTACGACGCCCCCGGAGTGGCCGGACCGAGTTTGGTCCGGCCCTATTCGCTGACCTCGGGACGCACGAAACCCAAGGTCGAACTGGCGATCGAGGCGTTGATTCAATCGTTGCCCGATCCGGAGAACCGAGCTTTCGAACTTGGCGACGTGGATTCGGCGATTGTGGCACTGTGTGCGCAGTCACCCTCCGTTGCCGAGATCGCAGCAAGGGTCGGCGTTCCGATCGGGGTCGCCCGCGTTCTCGTGGGTGACCTCGTCGAGGCCGGACACGTCCGGATCCTGGCAACACTTCAGGACGATTCGAGCGAAAACGAACGTCGTGACCTGATCGAAAGGGTCCTCGGTGGACTTCGCAAGATCTGACACCCGACGCAGCAGTCAGGTGACTTCAACCAAGATCGTCATTGCCGGCGGCTTCGGCGTCGGCAAGACGACGCTCGTCGGAACGGTCTCCGAGATCGTTCCGCTGCGGACGGAAGCGCTGGTCACCAACGCATCCGACGGCATCGACAACATCAGTGCCACCCCGCAGAAGGCGACCACCACGGTGGCGATGGACTTCGGTCGCATCAGCCTCGCCGACGATCTCGTGCTGTACCTGTTCGGGACGCCCGGGCAGAACCGCTTCTGGTTCATGTGGGACGACCTGATCCGCGGCGCTATCGGCGCGATCGTGCTGATCGACACGCGCAGGCTGGACGAGTCGTTCGCCGCCGTCGACTTCTTCGAGGCCCGCAACCTGCCGTTCCTGGTGGCGATCAACGAGTTCGACGACGCGCCGCGCTACCACCCGGAGGACATCCGGCAGGCACTGGCCATCCCGGCCGACGTGCCGATCCTGTCGATCGACGCGCGCGTGCGGGAGTCCGCGAAGGGTGCGCTGGTCGCCGTCACCGAGTACGCGCTGCGGCGCCTCGGTCAGACCGTGGCCTGAACGGAGTTCCGAGGCATGTCCGACGACCAAGTGCACCACCTCTCCATCGGTGTCTGGGTGATCTTCCTCGCCGTCGGCATCGCCGTCATCGGCACGTACGTCGGGGTCGCGTGTGCGCGCCGGGCGTCCTTCGCTCCCACGCGGACCCTGCTGTGGACGCTGCTGTCGGCGACGTCGACGGCGGTCGTGACCTTCTGGCTGCCGAACGTCGTGCTGATGGCCGGGTTTTCCGTGGACGGCAGCACCGTCCGCTTCGACCCGACGCTCATGGTGATCTCGTTCTTCCTGTGCCTCGTCGCGGTGCTGGCGGGTCTGACGATCGTCTCCAGGCGGGTCGGCCGCGCCGATGGTGCCGGTGACGCCCGGATCCTCACGGTCATGGGCGCCGCCGTCGTCACCGGACTCGGCGTGAGCGGCGGGTACTACCTGTCGATGACCGCGATCGAGGTGCAGGGCCGCACCTACATGGATGCCGCGCTGATCGCGGTGGCCGCCGTCGTCGCGGTGATCGCGTCGATCGGCATCCTCTGGATGTGCGTCGCGGACGTCCCGCGGCCGGTGCTGGCGGGCGGCTCGCTCGCGGTCGCGCTTGCGCCCCTGCTGATGCACGCGGCGATGATGTCGGCGCTGCGGGTCCGGCTGGATGCGGGCTCGGCCACACCCCCCGGCGTCGAGCTCTTCACCATCCTGTTCCCCGGGTTCGTGCTGGGTATGTTGGTTCTCACCGTCCCGATCGCCGCACTGCTCATGGCGCCGGACCGCACGACGGCCGAACTGGAGGCGCGGGCGCGCACCTGGTCACAGCGGGAAGTCGAGCATCACTAGGTCACGCTCCGCCGAGGCTGCCGCTTCCAGCTGACCAGCACCTATAGACTTGTGTGGTTGTGCGACGCGGGACGTCGGGAGTGCGGACTTCCGGAGTCGACCGTCGCCCCGGGTCCGCGCGCTCTGCCCGCGGCCGTCGCACCCGGCACACCGATGCTGAGAAGAAGAGGAGCCGATGACTGACACCACGTTGCCGCCGGACGAACCGGGGCACGACCGCGTAGAGCCGGTGGACATTCAGCAGGAGATGCAGTCCAGCTACATCGACTACGCGATGAGCGTGATCGTCGGCCGCGCGCTGCCGGACGTGCGTGACGGCCTCAAGCCCGTGCACCGCCGCGTGCTCTACGCGATGTACGACAACGGCTATCGCCCGGACCGCGGCTACGTGAAGTCCGCGCGACCCGTCGCCGACACCATGGGTAACTACCACCCGCACGGCGACTCCTCGATCTACGACACCCTCGTGCGCATGGCGCAGCCGTGGTCGCTGCGGTACCCGCTGGTCGACGGCCAGGGCAACTTCGGTTCCCGCGGCAACGACGGCGCTGCCGCGATGCGGTACACGGAGTGCCGCCTGACGCCGCTGGCGATGGAGATGCTGCGGGAGATCGACCACGACACGGTCGACTTCGCCCCCAACTACGACGGCAAGACGCAGGAGCCGACGGTTCTGCCGAGCCGCATTCCGGCCCTGCTGATCAACGGTTCCAACGGCATCGCTGTCGGTATGGCCACCAACATCCCGCCGCACAACCTCGGCGAGGTCGCCGAAGCCATCTACTGGGTGCTGGAGAACCACGAGGCCGACGACGAGGCCACCCTCGAAGCCGTCATGGAGCGGGTCAAGGGCCCCGACTTCCCGACGGCCGGCCTGATCGTCGGCGGTCAGGGCATCCAGGATGCCTACCGCACCGGCCGCGGCTCGGTGCGGATGCGTGGCGTCGTGGAGATCGAGGAGAACGCCAAGGGCCAGACGACGATCGTCATCACGGAGCTGCCCTACCAGGTCAACACCGACAACTTCGTCAACGCGATCGCCGAGCAGGTCAAGGACGCGAAGATCGCCGGGATCTCCGACATCCACGACGAGTCGTCCGATCGTGCCGGTCTGCGCATCGTCGTTACCGTCCGCCGCGACGCGGTCGCGAAGGTCGTGCTGAACAACCTGTACAAGCACACCCAGCTGCAGACCACGTTCGGCTGCAACATGCTGTCCATCGTCGACGGTGTGCCGCGCACCCTGCGTATCGACCAGATGATCCGCCTGTACGTGACCCACCAGCTCGAGGTCATCGTCCGACGGACCCGCTACCTGCTCCGCAAGGCCGAGGAACGCGCCCACATCCTGCGCGGCCTGGTCAAGGCGCTCGACGCGCTCGACGAGGTCATCGCCCTGATCCGCGCGTCCCAGACGGTCGACATCGCCCGGGCCGGCCTGATCAACCTGCTCACCGTCGACGAGATCCAGGCCGACGCGATCCTCGCGATGCAGCTGCGTCGCCTCGCGGCCCTCGAGCGTCAGAAGATCATCGACGAGCTCGCCGAGATCGAGCGCGAGATCGCCGACCTCCAGGACATTCTCGCCAAGCCCGAGCGGCAGCGCGCGATCGTCCGCGACGAGCTCAAGGAGATCGTCGACAAGTACGGTGACGACCGCCGTACCCGGATCATCGCCGCCGACGGCGACGTCGCCGACGAGGATCTCATCGCCCGCGAGGACGTCGTTGTCACGATCACGGAGACCGGCTACGCCAAGCGGACGAAGACCGACCTGTACCGCTCGCAGAAGCGCGGCGGCAAGGGCGTCAAGGGTGCCGAACTGAAGCAGGACGACCTGGTCCGGCACTTCTTCGTCACCTCGACGCACGACTGGCTGCTGTTCTTCACGACCAAGGGCCGGGTCTACCGCGCGAAGGCGTACGAGCTGCCCGAAGCGGGCCGTACCGCTCGCGGTCAGCACGTCGCCAACCTGCTCGCGTTCCAGCCGGACGAGCGCATCCAGGGTGTCATCCGCCTGCAGACGTACGAGGACGCGCCCTACCTCGTTCTCGCGACCCGCAACGGCCTGGTCAAGAAGTCGAAGCTGTCGGACTTCGACTCGAACCGTTCCGGTGGCATCGTCGCGATCAACCTGCGCGGCGAGGACGAACTGGTCGGCGCGGTGCTGTGCTCCGCGGAGGACGACCTGCTGCTGGTGTCCGAGCAGGGGCAGTCGATCCGGTTCTCCGCGACGGACGAGGCGCTGCGGCCGATGGGTCGCGCGACGTCCGGCGTCCAGGGCATGCGATTCAACGGCGAGGACGCTCTGCTGTCCCTGAACGTGGTCAAGGAGGGAACGTACCTGCTGGTCGCGACGTCCGGCGGTTACTCGAAGCGGACCGCGATGGAGGACTACCCGGTGCAGGGCCGCGGCGGCAAGGGAGTGCTGACGATCCAGTACGACCCCAAGCGTGGCACCCTGGTCGGAGCGCTCATCGTCGACGACGACGACGAGCTGTACGCCATCACCTCCGGTGGCGGCGTGATCCGTACGGCCGCCAAGCAGGTCCGCAAGGCCGGCCGGCAGACCAAGGGCGTGCGGTTGATGAACCTCGGAGACGGTGACAACCTGCTCGCGATCGCGCGCAACGCCGACGAACCCGAAGAGTCGGATGCCGCCGCGACCGACGCAGCAAAGGAGTCGTAAGTGAGCACTCCCCACCAGCCGGGTAGTGACCGGCCGATCCCGGTGGGTTCCACCGAGCCGAAGCCCGGCGCGCCCAACGGTTCGGGTGGCGCCGCGAACGGGTCCGGTGGCGCGAAGGCAACCGAACCGGTGAAGGGTACCGACGCCGCGAAGAGCCCTGAGGCGAAGCCGGTGTCGGGTGAGCAGGCGAAGCCGGCCGCGAACGGCACCGAGGCGAAGCCGGTGTCGAACGGCGTCGAGGCGAAGCCGACCACTGGTGAGCAGGCGAAGCCAGCCGAGACCAAGCCGGCGCCGAGCGGGTCCGCGACGGCGTCGGAGGGCGCCCGGGACGTGAAGTCGGGGGCACCCGGATCGCACTCCGGTGCTCCCACCGGGCAGGCAGGTGCCGGGCAGTCGCAGGCGGGTCGTTCGGGCGCAGTCAGCCCCGGCCCGGCCCGCACCGGCGCCCAGACGCCGCCGTGGCAGCGTGGCGCGCAGAGCGCAGGCACCCCGGCCGCCGCGCAGCAGTCGGGTGCGCAGCCCTACCCCGGAGCGCCGCGGCCCGCCGCGGCACCGGCTCCGCAACCGAAGCCGGCGACAGCGCCCCAGCCCGCCGCGAAGCAGGCACCCGCCGCGGCCGGCCCGAAGCCGGACGATGCCGCGACGAAGGCGGTTCCGACGGCCTCGGCGCAGGGCTCCGCGGCACCGTCGGCGCGACCGAATCCGGCTCCGGCGGGACCGGTTTCGGCCGAGGCCCCGAAAACGGCGCCGGTGCGGCAGACCGCTCCGCAGACGAACGTGCAGAAGCCTGTCGCGCAGGCAGGTCTGCAGAAACCCGCGCCCCAGACGGTGCGCCCCGCCGCCGATCCTGCGCGCAAGCAGGCCGCTCAGGCGAAGGCTGCCGTCATCGACGGGCCGACGAGGCACATCGATCGCGAGGATCTGGCCAAGGACCTGCCCGACCTCTCCGAGGTTCGGCATCCGACGCCGGTCGCGGTTCCGGCCGAGTCGGCGGCGACCAAGCGGCCCGCGGTGACGGTCGCGGCGACCACCCCGGTGGGCGACCCGCTGCGGGCGTCGGTTCAGATCCGGAAGGTCGACCCGTGGTCCACCCTCAAGGTGGCCCTGATCCTGTCGGTCTCGATGTTCTTCGTGTGGATGTTCGCGGTCGGGTTCCTCTACATCGTGCTCGACGGCATGGGTGTGTGGGACCGGCTGAACAACGCCTTCACCGACATCGTGTCCGAGTCCTCCGAGTCCGGTCTCGTGACCGCGGGGCAGGTGTTCGGGTACTCGGCGCTCATCGGTGGCATCAACATCATCCTGTTCACCGCGCTCGCGACGGTCGGTGCGTTCATCTACAACCTCTGCACCGATCTCGTCGGCGGTGTCGAGGTGACGTTGGCTGATCGTGACTGACCGGCTCGGCGGCGTCTGACCTGGTCTTTTGCTGCCTCACCGGCCCGATTTTGGTGGCTGCGGGTCGGTGAGGTAGTGTCATGCCTCGGTTCGAGAGAGTGTTTCACGAGCCGGACACGGGCCTATAGCTCAGGCGGTTAGAGCGCTTCGCTGATAACGAAGAGGTCGGAGGTTCAAGTCCTCCTAGGCCCACTCCCCGTGTCAACGAAGGATTCGCGGATGAAGATTCTGTTGGTCGCCCTTACCGCGGTTGCAGTGGTCTTCGGAATTGCCAAGTTGCGATCGCAACGCGGCGGCGAGGATGTCTGGCACGAGGTTACCAGCCGCTGACGCGGACGGGGCCTTAGCTCAGTTGGTAGAGCGCTGCCTTTGCAAGGCAGATGTCAGGAGTTCGAATCTCCTAGGCTCCACAAGTTCTCCACACGGATTCACGAAGCCCCACACCAGACGGTGTGGGGCTTTGTCGTGTCGCCTGTGGAATTGTGGACAACTCCTGTGGATCAAGTGCCCACCGGCGGGGAAACGCCAGGTCGGGATCGTGTAAGTTAACCGCGAATTCGGTGACGTCCACCCCTGTGTTAGCCTCCGGGAAAATATGTTACCGAACGTAACATCTAGCTCTCGGGGGTTCTCGACGTGACGATCGACAAGCGGGCGCGCTGCGCCGTCGTGGCAGCGCTGGCCGTGGGTCTGACGGCTGCAGCAGCCCCGCAGGCCAATGCTGCACCCGGCTTCTACGCGACCCCGGCGGAGCTGCCCGCGTCGGCCGGACAACTCGTCCGCACCGAACCGGCGTCGATGCTGCTCCGCGTCCCGACCGCCACCGGCGGACTGCCCGCGGACGCCACCCGGATCATGTACCGCACCGCCGACGCGAACGGTGCGCCGATTGCCGTCACCGGCACCTACTTCGATCCGCAGGCCCCCTGGGGCGGCGCGGGGGAGCGGCCGCTCGTCGGCCTCGCGATCGGAACCCACGGGCAGGGCGACCAGTGCGCGCCGTCCAAGCTGTTCGGGCAGGTACTCAACGTCGACGAGCATCTCGCGCCGATGGTCGAGTACGAGTCCATCGCCGTGAACAACCTGCTGCTCCGCGGAGTCGCGGTCGTCGTCACGGACTACGAGGGACTCGGGACCGACGGCGACCACACCTACGTCAACCGGGTGTCCGAGGGCCAGGCCGTCCTCGACGCCGTGCGGGCGGCGCAGTCGCTGCCGGGGACCTCGATCACCCCGGACGGGCCGGTCGGCTTCTGGGGGTACTCCCAGGGTGGAGGCGCTGCCGCAGCGGCGGCCGAACTCGCGCCCCGATACGCGCCCGAGCTGGACGTCAAGGGCACCTACGCCGGCGCACCGCCCGCGGACCTGTTCAAGACGCTGGAGGAGATCGACGGATCCTCGCTGACCGGCGCGATCGGCTACACCATCAACAGCCTCGTGGAGGCCTACCCGGAACTGCAGGCGTCCCTCGAGACCGAGATCAACGACCGGGGCCGGGACATGCTGACCCGCGTCGCCGGTCAGTGCATCGCCGAGACCGTGGCGGCCTTCGGCTACCAGCGGACCTCGGACTTCACCAACAGCGGTGAGCCGCTGTCCGTGGTCCTGGACCGGATGCCTGTCGCCAAGGACCTGGTCGATCGGCAGCGGATCGGCCGGCTCACGCCGTCTGCGCCCGTGCTCGTGCAGTCGGGTGTCGCGGACGACATCGTGCCGTTCGGTCAGGCCGCCCAGTTGGCCGCGGATTGGTGCTCGGCAGGCGCGAACGTCCAGTTCAGTCCGAACGATCTGCCGGAGGTGGGGGGCAGGCTCGGGGTGAACCACGCCGCGCCGATGCTGCTCGGCCTTCCCGAGGCGACCCAGTACATGCTGGACCGCTTCGACGGGGTGCCGACGTCGGGCAACTGCTGACCCGACTCTTCGACGACGAACGGGCCCGACATCTGTCGGGCCCGTTCCACGTGAAACCGGTCTCGGCGCGTCAGTTCGCCTGGTCCGGAGCGTCGAGGTCGCGGAGGCTCGGCGGACGGTCGGCGACCGGAGCCGGTTCCGGTCGGCGCAGCCGCCATGCCGCGACACCGGCCGCGACCACGGCGACGGCGGCTCCGACCAGCAGGATCGGCCGCAGACGGCGACCGCTGGACGCCGCGGCGACGTCCTCGGTCCGGACGGTGCCGTCCGCAGTGTTCCGCGCGAGGCCGGCCTTCGCGGCGGAGTAGCCCCGGCCGAGGAGGCGGCCACCGCCCTTCGCGATGCTGCCGGTGCCACGCGCAACGCCGAGGGCGGTCGCCTGCGCGAGGCGCAGGGCCGCGGAACGGTCGGTGGCGCTGGGGGATTCGGCTTCGAGTTCTACCGGGTCCGGGGTCGGCGTGTGCGTCGTCGAGCGCGTCATCGGTCCACTGTCGCACATGTTCACGGTGCCCTTCATGTGTGCGGCTGGCCCCGGGGCGGCGTGTGAATGGCACGATGGGGGTGTGAGCACACCGAATCAGACCGCAACCGCAACGCTGCACACCAACCGCGGCGACATCAAGATCGCCCTGTTCGGCAACCACGCGCCGAAAACGGTCGCGAACTTCGTCGGGCTCTCCGACGGATCCGCCGACTACTCCACCCAGAACGCGAAGGGGGAGAACTCCGGTCCGTTCTACGACGGCGCGATCTTCCACCGCGTCATCGACGGCTTCATGATCCAGGGCGGCGACCCGACCGGCACCGGCCGCGGCGGCCCGGGCTACAAGTTCGCCGACGAGTTCCACCCGGAGCTCCAGTTCGACCGCGCCTACCTGCTCGCGATGGCGAACGCGGGGCCGGGCACCAACGGTTCGCAGTTCTTCATCACCACCGGCCCCACGCCGCACCTGAACCGTCGCCACACCATCTTCGGTGAGGTCGTCGACGCGGAGTCGAAGAAGGTCGTCGACGCGATCTCCAGCACCCCGGTGGACCGGTCCGACCGCCCGATCGAGCCGGTCGTGATCAACAGCGTCACCATCTCCTGAGCACCAGCACCTTCTAGGAATCACATGACGAACCCCGGTTGGGGTGGAAACCCCGGTGAGGGCGTTCCGCCCCAGCCGCGGTGCGTGCGACATCCGGACCGCCCCACCGGGCTGTCCTGCACGCGCTGCGGACGCCCCGCCTGTCCCGAGTGCCTCCGACCCGCCTCGGTCGGTCAGCACTGCGTCGACTGCGTCGCCGAGGACAACCGCCGGACCGCATCGGTGCGCACCGTTGCCGGTGCCCCGGTCCGCGCGGGACTGCCGACCCCCGTCGTCACCTATGCGCTGATGGCGATCAACGTCGTCGTCTTCCTCGTGACGGCGCTGCAGGCGCAGTCGATCCTCGACAACGGTCGCGGGGTCGTCACCCCGTACGGTGCGCTCTTCGATTCGGAGCTGTTCGGCCGCTGGGTGCTCTCACCCGTCGAGGTCGCCGACGGCGACTGGATGCGGGTGCTCGGCAGCGGATTCCTGCACTTCGGGCTGATCCACCTGGCCGTCAACATGTTCGCGCTGTACGTCCTCGGGCGGGACACCGAGTTGGTGCTCGGACGATCGCGCTACGTGTGCGTGTATCTGATCTCGTTGCTCGGCGGTTCGGCGTCGGTGATGGCGTTCGAGAACGGTGGTTTCACCGCCGGTGCGTCCGGCGCGATCTTCGGCATCATGGGCGCTCAGGCCATCATCTTGCTCAAACTCCGGCGCAGCCCGGCACCGGTCATCGGTGTGGTCGCGATCAACGTCATCATCAGCGTCACTGTGCCCGGCATCTCGCTGTTCGGGCACATGGGCGGGCTTGTCGCGGGTGCCGCTGCCACCGCGGCGTTGCTGTACGGCCCGCAGTGGCTGGGCGCAGGTCAGGATCGGGCCAAGGCGATTCGGATCGGCTGGATCGGGCTCGCCGTGGTCGCGGTCCTCACCGTGGGGATCATCGCTCTGCGCGCGGCTCAGCTGCGCAGCGAGTACGGACTCTGAGGCACCCCACTTCACCGCACTTCAGGCCACGTCAGCCGACCGCCCGCCCTGGCTGAAGGCGGCGTTCATCTCGTCAGGTCGCGTGAGTGTGGCGTTCAGCCGTAAGCGGGTGCAGCAGTTGGTGCTCGCTGCCGACCGTATTGTTATGGCTGAAGGTGGCGTTCATCTCGTCAGGTCGCGTGAATGTGACGTTCAGCCGTCAGCGGTCGGGGGTGCGGTGCGGGTCCGGCGGGACGAGTCCGCGCGCGTTGAGCGCGTCGAAGACGTTGGTGGGGTCGGTGCCGAGATCCCAGCGCCCGAAGACGAGCAGCCGGTCGTCGTCGGCGCCGGGAGGCCGCACGTCGATCTCCAGCATCGGGACCCGTCGCCCGAGCCTCGGGTAGCGCACGATGCGCACCCGACGCAGCTCGGTGCGGTCGACGTCCAGCCGTCCACCGAGCCGCTGCAGCACGATCCCGCGGTTGCCGTCGCGGATCGCGAGTCGAGGGCGCTGACGCAGACCCAGCGCGGTGACGACCAGCAAACCGAGGGCGGCCAGCCCGATCAGGAAGCGGCCCGCGGGATCAGCGGTCACGGCCAGCGCAGCGACCGCCATCGCCACCCCGCCGATGCCGGTCGCGGTGAGCGCCCCGACCGGCGTCGACCAGCTGGTCGGCAGGTTCTGCACAGATGCTCCCGAAGTTATCCACAGTGCTTATCCACAGTGGGGATTAATGACAGGTGTGTAATTGAAGCCGGGAGATTCCATGAAACCCGAGGTCAGCGCCACCTCATGGTCATGATCAGTCCGGCAACCATGAACCCGAAGCCGATCAGGAAGTTGTAGGCGCCCAGGCTGTTGATGAATTCGATCTGATCGCCCGCGAGGTAGTACACGATCAGCCAGGCGAGGCCGATCAGCATCAGACCGAGCATCACCGACACGTAGATCGGGCTGGACGGACCGGCCTTCACCTTCACCGGGGTGCGGTTCGCAGGGGCGATGTTGTAGTCCGTCTTCTTCCGGACCTTCGACTTCGGCATGACGTCCTCGGATGCGTTGACCAGGGCAGCCGGCCCTGTGGATGAACGGTGTACGCGCGGCGGTCGGCGTCCTCGTGGACGCCGCGCCAGGTACATTCGAGCCTACGGTAGCGGGGAACACGCTAGCTCAGGCCCGATCGGATCCGGTCGGGTCCGCCGAGAACCGGGCCGACGCCCATCACAGTCGATCGTGCCGGGAGGCTTCGCATGACCGAACCCGCCAGACGGTCGCGGTTCTGGCTGGTGTGCGTGCCCATCGTCCTCCTCGTCGCTGGACTGTTGTTCGCCACCGCCCGCGAGGTCTCCTCAGGCGACGAGCTGCGGCGTGGCGACACCACCCGGCTCTCCGACCTGGTCCGGGCTGCGCAGTCCGACCTCGACGGCGTCACCGCCGAACACGACGATCTCGCCGGCCGGGTCGACGCACTGCAGGACAGCGCCGGCTACTCCGACAGCGACGTCGCCGCGGTGCTCGACCAGGTGCGGTCGCTGGAGGGCGCGGCCGGAACATCCGAGGTCACCGGTGCAGGCGTCACCGTCACGATGACGGACGCGTCCCGAGACTCGGACGGCAACTATCCGGCGGGCGCACGACCGGACGACCTGGTCGTGCACCAGCAGGACGTGCAGTCCGTCCTCAACGCGCTGTGGGCAGGCGGGGCGACGGCGGTCGGGATGCAGGACCAGCGCATCGTCAGCACCTCTGCGCCTCGCTGCATCGGCAACACCCTGCTCCTGCACGGCCGCACCTACAGCCCGCCCTACGTGATGACGGCGATCGGCGACCCGGCGCGACTGACGGCGGCACTCGACGCGGAGCCGGGTGTGCGCCTGTTCAAGCAGTACGCGGTCCGGTACGGACTCGGGTACACGCAGGAGTCGTCCGATTCGCTGACGGTGCCCGCGTGGGGCGGCCAGATGCGCACCAAGTTCGCCCGCTGACCGCGGCGCCGCTTATCCTGGCGCAATGCGCATCCTCGTCGTCGACAATTACGACAGCTTCGTCTTCAACCTGGTCCAGTACCTCGGACAGTTGGGCACGGCGGCGACCGTGTGGCGCAACGACGATCCCCGCCTCGACGACCGCTCCGCAGTCGCGGCGGAGTTCGACGGCATCCTGCTGAGCCCCGGCCCGGGCACCCCGCAGCGTGCGGGCGCCAGCATGGACCTGGTCCGCGCGTGTGCCGACGCGGCGACGCCGTTGCTCGGTGTGTGCCTCGGGCACCAGTCGATCGGGGCCGCGTTCGGCGCGACCGTCGACCGTGCCCCGGAGCTGCTGCACGGCAAGACCAGCCAGGTGACGCACGACGGAACCGGTGTGCTCAAGGGCCTGCCGAGCCCGTTCACCGCGACCCGCTACCACTCGCTGACGGTGCTGCCGGAAACCATGCCGGACGTGCTGATCCCGACCGCACACACCGACACCGGCATCGTGATGGCGCTGCGTCACCGCGACCTGCCGATCCACGGAGTCCAGTTCCACCCCGAGTCGGTGCTGACGCAGGGCGGCCACCGGATGCTGGCGAACTGGCTCGAGGTGTGCGGCGAGCGGCCCGCCGAGGCCCTCGTCGAGGCGCTCGAGGCGGAGGTCGCCCGCGCGCTCGGCGACGCCCTCACCGCTTCCTGACACCCCTCACGTCGATCGGCAGTCCCAGCCGCGTCGGCTCAATGTCACATCTGGTGCATCCAACGCACCCGATGTGACATTGAGCCAATCGCGGGAGTGTCGTGAGGGCTAACGACCCCCGGACGGAATCCCGAGCTGGCCGATGCCGACGCTGATCGTCGCGGTCTTCGACACCTCGGAGCCCGGCGGCTGCATCTGCGTCACGATCTTGCCGACCTGATCGGTCTCCAGGGTGGCCTCGGGACGCTGCGAGAACTGGCTCGCGGACCCGGTCCAGCCCGCCTGCCGCAGCGCCGACAGCGCCTGCGAAACGGTCAGTCCGCTGAGGTCCGGCATCTCGATCATGTTCCCGTTGGACACCTGCAGCCGGACGGTGCTGCCGCGTGCCGCGGTCTCGCCGCCGGTGGGTTCGGTGGACACGACCTGACCGCGCGGGCGGCCGGAGTCGATGTTCTCCACCTCGACCTTGAAGCCGGCTCCCTCGACGTTCGGCTGTGCGACCTCGAGCGTCTGCCCGACGACGTTCGGGATGCGGACCTGCTCGGGTCCGGTGCCGACGGTGACCTTCACCTGACTGTCGAGTTCGAGCGACGCCCCGGCCGGGGGTTCCTGGGCGGTGACCTTGTCGAGCTGCTCGGTCGTCGACGGTGCCCGCTCGATCCCCGGATCGAGGGCCAGTCCGACGGAGCTGAGCGCCTGCGCGGCCTGGGCCTGCGACAGCCCGGTCAGCCGCGGCACGGAGACCTGCTCGGGACCGCTGGAGACGTCGAGCGTGACGACGGTGCCCTCGTCGGCTCGGGATCCGGCAACGGGGATCGACGCGATCACGTTGCCCTCCCCGACGACCTTGCTCGCCTTCGGCTGCGTCTGGACGCGGAACCCGAGGTCCTGCAGCTCCGACTGCGCCTCCTGCGCCACCTTGTTGGTGACGTCGGGGACGGTGACCTGCGCAGCCTTCGATCCGGGTCCGAGGGACCACAGGAACGCACCGATGATGCCGATGACCGCGATCGCGGCGATACCGGCCAGCACCATCTTGAGCGTTCGGTTGCCCGACGACGGGGTCGCGGGGGCGGCCGGCTCGGGCGCGGCGGTCCCGGACGCCGACGCGGCGGCGTACCGGCCGGAGTTGTTGTCGACGGCGCCGAGGATGGTGGTGCGGTCCTCGTCGTTCATCACCATCGGCGCGGACGGGCGCTGCCCGCCGAGCACGCGGACCAGGTCGGTGCGCATCTCCGCGGCGCTCTGGTACCGGTTCGCTGGGTTCTTGCTCATCGCCTTCAGGATCACCGAGTCCAGCTCGCGCGGGATGTCGGGGTTCACCGACGACGGCAGCGCCGGATCCTCGCGGACGTGCTGGTAGGCGACCGCGACGGGCGAGTCGCCCTTGAACGGCGGCTCACCGGTGAGCACCTCGAACAGCACGCAGCCGAGCGAGTACACGTCGGAGCGGGCGTCGACCTGCTCGCCGCGGGCCTGCTCGGGCGACAGGTACTGCGCGGTTCCGATGACGGCGGCGGTCTGCGTCATCGGGCTGGAGCTGTCGGAGATCGCGCGGGCGATGCCGAAGTCCATCACCTTCACCGCACCGGCGCGGTTGATCATGATGTTCGCCGGCTTGATGTCGCGGTGCACGATGCCGTTGCGGTGGCTGAAGTCGAGGGCGGCGCAGACGTCCGCGATGACCTCCATCGCGCGCCGCGGCGCCATCGGCCCCTCGCCGCGCACGATGTCGCGGAGGGTGACGCCGTCGACGTACTCCATGACGATGTACGGCAGCGGACCGCCGTCGGTCTCGGCCTCGCCGGTGTCGTAGACGGCGACGATCGCCGGATGGTTCAGTGCGGCCGCGTTCTGCGCCTCGCGGCGGAACCGCAGGTAGAACGTGGGGTCGCGGGCGAGGTCGGCGCGGAGCACCTTGATCGCCACGTCGCGGCTGAGCCGGAGATCGCGGGCCAGGTGCACCTCGGACATGCCACCGAAGCCGAGAATCTCGCCCAGCTCGTAGCGGGAGGAGAGTTTGCGCGGTGTCGTCATGGCTGTCCTTGAGGGGCCGAGGTCGTCGTCTCGCTCAGCGTTGTCGTGATGGCGGTCGTGGTGGTGGGCGGCTCGGTGGTGGTCGTCGTCCGCTCCGTCGTGGTCGTGGTGGTGGGCGGCTCGGTCGTGGTCGTCCGCTCCGTCGTCGTCGGCTCCGGCGTCCACTCCGTGGTCGTCGGCTCGGGTTCCGTCGTCGTCGGGCGGGCGGTCGTCGGCGCCTGCGTCGTGACCGTCGGATGCCTGGTCGTCGACGTGACGTGGACGGACGGCTCGTCACCGCCGCCGAACAGCAGCATCCAGCCGCCGATCAGCAGTCCGAGGACGATGAGCCCACCCGCAGCCCACGCGAGCGCCTTCTGCTCGCGGGTCAGGCCCGTCGGCTCGGGCACGACGGCGGCCGTCTCCGGACCGTTCTGACGGCCGAGCACGGTGGTCGCGGCGGTCGGCGGTGCGACGGCGACGGTCGGTTGCCCGGTGCCCGGCATCGGCGGTCGCCCACCGGAGCGCACCACGGTGACGGCGTCCGCGAACTCGCCGCCGCTGTGATAGCGGGCCGCGGGGTCCTTGGCCATCGTGATCTCGATCAGTTCGCGCACGTTCGGCGGCAGGTCCGCGGGCAGCGGTGCCGGGACCTCCTGGACGTGCTTCATCGCGACGGTCAGCGCGCCCTCACCGGTGAACGGCCGGTGCCCGGCCAGCACCTCGTAGCCGACCACGCCGAGCGAGTACACGTCGCTGGCGGGGGTGGCGTCCTGGCCGAGCGCCTGCTCGGGGGCGATGTACTGGGCGGTGCCCATGACCATGCCGGTGCGGGTCACCGGTGACGCCTCGACGGCCTTCGCGATGCCGAAGTCGGTGATCTTCACCTGCCCCGTCGGGGTGATGAGGATGTTGCCGGGCTTGACGTCGCGGTGCACGACCCCGCTCGCGTGCGCGGCCTGCAGCGCCCGGCCGGTCTGCTCGAGCATGTCGAGGGCATGCGGCAGCGACAGCCGGCCGACGCGGGCGAGGACCGTGTTCAGCGGTTCCCCGTTGACCAGTTCCATCACCAGGTAGGCGGTGTCCTGCCCGGTCGTGTCGCGGGTCTCGCCGTAGTCGTAGATGCCGGCGATCCCGGGATGGTTCAGCTGCGCCGTGGTGCGCGCCTCGGTGCGGAACCGGGCGAGGAACTCGGGGTCGGAGGAGAACTCCGCCTTGAGTACCTTCACGGCGACGCGGCGGTGCAACCGGTTGTCGGTGGCTTCCCAGACCTGGCCCATGCCGCCGGTGGCGATCAGGCGCAGCAGGCGGTAACGATCGGCGATGAGGGCGCCGTTCTGCAGACTCATCGTTCGCCTTCCCGCTGCAACGCAGCGCCGATCACGGCCCGGCCGATCGGGGCCGCCACCGAACCGCCGGTTGCGGCGAGCGCACGGTCGCCGCCGTCCTCGACGATCACCGCGATCGCGACCTGCGGGTCCTGCGCCGGTGCGAACCCGATGTACCAGGCGTGCGGCGGCGTGTTGCGCGGGTCGGTGCCGTGTTCGGCGGTGCCGGTCTTCGAGGCGATCTGGACGCCGGCGATCTTGTTGCCGCCGCCCGTGTTGTTCTCGGAGCCGATCATCAGTTCGGTCAGCGTGGACGCAACTTGAGGAGACACAGCCTGCCCAAGGGATTCGGGGGCGGTGGTCGCCAGATTCGACAGGTCGGGGCTCTGCAGCTGCGCGACGAGGTGCGGCTGCATGCGGACGCCGCCGTTCGCGATGGTCGCGGCGATGACGGCGTTCTGCAGGGGTGTGAGGGCGACGTCGCGCTGGCCGATGCTGGACTGGCCGAGCGCCGCGTCGTCGGGGATGGAGCCGACGGTGCTGTCGGCGACCGGGATCGGCACGCCGGGGGTGTCCGGTCCGATGCCGAAGGCCTCGGAGGTCTCCTTGAGCGCGTCGGCCCCGGCCTTGATGCCGAGCTCGACGAACGCGGTGTTGCACGACCGGGCGAACGCGTCCCGCAGGGAGGCGGTGGGCCCGCCGCCGCAGTTGGTGCCATTGTAGTTCTCGAGCGTCGTCGCCGTGCCCGGCAGGGTGATGGTCGGGGCCGCGGTCAGTTGTTCCTCCGGGTTTGCGCCATTGGCGAGGGCGGCGGCGGTCACGACCACCTTGTACGTCGATCCGGGCGGGTAGGTCTGGGAGACGGCCCGGTTGATGAGGGGCTTCTCGGGGTCGGCGTTGAGCGTCTCCCACGCCTCCGTGCTGACCTTGCCGTCGTGGCTGGCCAGCAGGTTCGGGTCGTAGCTGGGGGTGCTCGCCATCGCCAGGACCTCGCCGGTGCTGGGCCGGATCGCGACGACGGCGCCGGTGTATCCCTTCGCGGTCAGCTGGTCGTAGGCGACCTGCTGGACGACGGGGTCGATGGTGCTGACGACGTTGCCGCCGCGCGGGTCGCGTCCGGAGACGAGGTCGAAGAAGCGGCGGGAGAACAGCCGGTTGTCGGAGCCGTTGAGTACGGCGTCCTCGGTGCGCTCGAGGCCGGTGTTGCCGTACAGCATCGAGTAGAAGCCGGTGACGGGTGCGTTCGCGAACGGGCTCGACGGCGCGGCCGGGTTCGGCGGGTAGGTGCGCAGGTACTTGTACCGGTCGTCGGTGGGGACGGACGCCGCCAGCACCTGACCGCCCGCGGAGATCTGCCCGCGCTGGCGGGAGTACTCGTCGAGCAGGACCCGGGAGTTCCGCGGGTCGGTGCGCAGGTCGTCAGCCTTGATGACCTGGACGTAGGTGGCGTTGGCGAGGAGCGCGACGACCATCACCATCACGGCCATCGCGACGCGGCGCAGGGGAGTGTTCATGTGCGCCTCAACATTTCCGTCGGTGCATCCGCGATCGGTGCGGGTCCCTTCTTCTTCGGTTCCGGAGGTGTGCGGGCGGAGTCGGAGATCTTCATCAGCAGCGCCAGCAGCAGGTAGTTGGCGAGCAGCGAGGACCCGCCGTAGGACATGAACGGCGTCGTCAGGCCCGTCAGCGGGATGAGCTTGGTGACACCGCCGACGACGACGAACAGCTGGATCGCGATCGTGAACGACAGGCCGGCCGCGAGCAGTTTGCCGAAGCTGTCGCGCACCGCGAGGGCGGTCCGGAGACCGCGGATGATGAGGATCAGGAACAGCATCAGGACGGCGGCGAGGCCGATCAGGCCGAGTTCCTCACCGATCGTCGCGACGATGAAGTCGGTCTTCGCGAACGGGACCTGCGACGGCCGGCCGCTGCCCAGACCGGTCCCGGCGACGCCGCCGGTGGCGAGCCCGAACAGGGACTGCGAGATCTGGTAGCCAGTGTTGTTGTAGTCGCCGAGCGGGTCGATCCAGGTCTGCACACGCACGCGGACGTGCCCGAACATCTGGTACGCCAGCACGAAGCCGAGGGCGAGCAGGGCGCCGCCGATGACGAGCCAGCCGACGCGTTCCGTCGCCACGTACAGCATCACGAGGACGGTGCCGAACAGCAGCAGCGAGGTCCCGAGGTCCTTCTCGAAGACGAGGACGCCGATCGAGACGACCCACGCGACGAGGATCGGTCCGAGGTCGCGGGCGCGGGGCAGGTCGAGGCCGAAGACGTGCTTGCCCGCGGTGGTGAACAGTTCGCGTTTCGACACCAGCACGGACGCGAAGAAGATGATCAGCAGGATCTTCGCGAACTCGCCGGGCTGAATGCTGAAGAACGGCAGCTTGATCCAGATCTTCGCGCCGTTCACCTCGGACATCGACGACGGCAGCAGCGCGGGGATCGCGAGCAGCACCAGGCCGGCGAGGCCGAGCGTGTAGCTGTACCGGGCGAGCAGACGGTAGTCGCGCAGCAGCATGAGGACGGCGATGAACCCGGCGATCGCGAGCGCCGTCCACAGCACCTGCTGGGTGGCGTCGGGGGACGGCGCCGCTCGCCCGTAGGCGGCGGCCGTCGACGCGTCGGCGAGGTCGAGTCGGTGGATCAGCACCAGCCCGAGGCCGTTGAGCAGCGCGACGATCGGCAGCAGCAGCGGATCGGCGTGTGGGGCCCAGCGACGCACGGCCGCATGGGCGATCAGGAAGAGCGCGGCGTACGCGAGCCCGTACTTCGCGAGGTCCCAGGTGATCGTCTGTTCCTGGCTCGCCTCGACCAGCACCAGCGAGAGCGTGGTGATGCCGATGGCGGCCAGGATCAGCAGTAGTTCGACCGTCCGCCGGGTGGACTGCTCGGGCGCGGGGGCAAACCCTCCGGGCGGGCTCGGGAACGAAGCCCCGGAAGGCGCAGAGGACACGGACATCAGCTACCGGTCCTGCAGTTCTGACCCGGGATCTGCGCCGGTGTCGCCTCGGCGGGCTGTGTCGGTTCGACCACCGGGGCCGCGGGTGTGGGCTCCGCCGCCGGGGCGGGTGCCGGGGCAGGCTCGGGTGCCGGTGCGGGCACCGGTTCGGCCGTGGGCGCGGGCGCCGCGGGGGGAGGCGGGGTCGGGGTGGGTGTGGCCGGTGTGGTGGTCTCCTCCGACGCGCACACCGGCAGCAGGTCGCCGTCGACCAGGCGCTGCATCTGGCTCTTGGCGTCCTCGAGGGACCCGGACGGCAGCCCGGCCCGCACCTGTTCCCTCGCGGACGGCTGCAGGGAGTCGACGGTCAGCGCCGTGCACGACGTGTCGCCTGCGGGCACGAGCGTCAGCTCACCGCTGTCGGTCACGCATCCGACAAGATTCGGTTCCTGCAGCGAGTAGCCGAGGACCGATCCGGGGACGCCGCGCATCACGGCCACGCGGCCGTCGTCGGCGCCGACGTAGTAGTTGTTGCGGACCAGCACGCGGCCGATCACGAGCCCGACCGCGATGACGGCGATCAGGCCGAGCGCGACCAGGATCCAGCGCAGGCGCCGACGCTTCTTCGGCTGCGGCTCGGTGGTCACCTGGACGCGGCGCGGGGTGGCGCGCGGTGGGCGCATCGCGGCGGCCCGGCCTGCGGCGGTGTCCGGCGGCGGGGTGTCCTCTTCGTCGTCGTCGGATGCGGCGCCGCCGACGATCGGGCGGCTCGGGCCGTAGTCGAGGTCGATGACGTCCGCCACGACGACCGTGACGTTGTCCGGACCGCCGCTGCGCAGTGCCAGTTCGATGAGCCGGTCGGCGGATTCGGCGGGGGTGCCGCTGCTCAGGACGTCCGTGATGGTCTCGTCGCTCACGACGTCGGAGAGGCCGTCGGAGCACAGCAGGTAGCGGTCGCCGGCGCGGGCCTCGCGGACGGTGAGGGTCGGTTCGATCTCGTTGCCGGTGAGCGCCCGCATGATCAGCGACCGCTGCGGGTGGGTGTGCGCCTGCTCGGCGGTGATGCGGCCCTCGTCGACGAGGGACTGGACGAACGTGTCGTCGCGGGTGATCTGGGTGAGCGCGGCGTCGCGCAGCAGGTAGGCGCGGGAGTCGCCGATGTGGGCGAGGCCGAGCTTGCTGCCGGCGAACAGGATCGCGGTCAGCGTGGTGCCCATGCCGTCGAGTTCGGGTTCTTCCTCGACCTGTTCGGCGATGGCGGCGTTGCCGTGCCGGGTGGCCGCGGCCAGCTTGCCGAGAAGGTCGTCGCCGGGCTCGTCGTCGTCGAGGTGGGCGAGGGCGGCGATGATCAGCTGCGACGCCACTTCACCGGCGGCGTGGCCGCCCATGCCGTCGGCCAGGGCGAGGAGGCGTGCACCCGCGTAGACGGAGTCCTCGTTGTTGGACCGGACGAGACCACGGTCGCTGCGCGCTGCGTAGCGCAGGACGAGGGTCACGGGCGGAGCTCGATCACTGTCTTGCCGACCCGGACCGGCGTGCCGAGCGGTACCCGGACGGCCGTGGTGACCCGGGCCCGATCCAGGTAGGTGCCGTTCGTCGACCCGAGATCCTCGACGTACCAGTCGGTTCCGCGAGGGGAGATGCGCGCGTGCCGGGTGGACGCGTAGTCGTCGGTGAGCACCAGCGTCGAGTCGTCGGCGCGGCCGATGAGGACAGGCTGGGTGCCGAGCGTGATGCGGGTGCCTGCGAGCGCGCCCTGCGTCACGACCAGGTTCTTCGCGATCTTCGGCTTCCCGAACGACGGCAGCACCGAGGACGTGCGGTTGTATCGCGGCGGCACCCGAACACCGGCAGCCGCGTACACGTCGCTGCGGAGGGTGCGCAGAACCGCCCACACGAACAGCCACAGGAGCAGCAGGAAGCCGGCTCTGGTCAATTGCAGGATCAGTCCCTGCACGTCGGTCCACCTCCTCCTGGCGCGCGGCACGGTGCCGACAGCGGTACACGGCGATACGGTTGGGTCGATCGCACAAACCACAATACGGAATGTGCTGGGGCTTCGACCGCTGCCGTGGGTACCCGGTCGGTCCTCACGTGCTCAGCTGATCGCAGTCGACGGGATCAGACGATGCGCACCAGGATTTCGGAGTGGCCTGCACGGATCACGTCGCCGTCGGCGAGCTGCCAGTCTTGGACGGGCGCGCCGTTGACGGTGGTGCCGTTGGTCGAGCCGAGGTCCGAGAGCATGGCGACCTGACCGTCCCAGCGGATCTCGATGTGCCGGCGAGAGACGCCGGTGTCGGGGAGCCGGAACTGGGCCTCCTGGCCGCGGCCGATCACGTTGCGTCCCTCGCGGAGCTGGAAGTTGCGGCCGCTGCCGTCCTCGAGCTGCAGGGTGGCGGTGAAGGTGCGGTTCGCGTCGTAGCCGTAGGACTGCTGGCCGTACTCCTGGCCGTACGCGGGCTGCTGACCGTAGGACTGCTGACCGTACTCCTGGCCGTACGCCTGCTGGCCGTAGCCGTAGTCGGCCTGCTGGTAGTCCGCCTGCTGGTAGTCGCTGCGGCCGTAGTCCTGGCCGCCCGGGTACGCGTTGGCCGAGTAGTCCGGGTTCGGCGGGTACGGGTTGGCGTAGTCGGCCTGCTGGTAGTCGCTGCGGCCGTACTCCTGACCGGCCTGCGGCGGGTACGGGTTGGCCGGGTAGTCCGGGTTGGGCGGGTACGGGTTGGAGTATTCCGACTGCTGGTAGTCGGCCTGCTGGTAGTCCGCCGCGGGCGGGTACGGGCTGCCGTACTCGGCGCCGTTGGGGCGGCCGCCGCTCTGTGCGTAACCGTTGCGAGGCTGGTCGTAGCCTCCGCCCGCCGCCGAGTACGACGGGTAGGCCTTACCGTTCTGCGCGCCGACCGGCGGGCGGTCCTGCGAGTACCGACCCTCGTCTGCGGGCTCACGCGAGGGGTCGAAACCTGGGTTTTGCGTCATCTGGCCGGCTCCTGGGTTCATAGGTGCGGAGGGTCGTGCGTTCGCGGTCGGTAACGGTACTCGCTGACCCTGGCGCGGGTTCGGCGATGAGCCGACATCCGGGTCCACCGCTCCACGGGCCCGGAACTGACCTGTGTGCAGTGTGGGGGACGGCTCGAACCGAACGGAGATCGGCCCGTACGTCTGCCATCCCTGATCCCGGATGAAGTCCTCAAGGTGTCGGGAGAACGCCTTGACTGTCAAGTCCCTGTCGGAGGACAGCTCCTCGTGATCCGACTCGTTGATCGTGATGACGTACGAGTTCGGGGCGAGAGCGTGCCCGCCGTCGAGCTGCTGCAGCCCGTCGCGTGCCTCCTGCTGCAGTGCCGTCTCGACCTCTTGGGGAACGACGCCGCCGCCGAAGACCCGGGCGAGGCCGTCTCCGACCACGCCCTGCAACTTGCGCTCGAAGCGCTGGACGATACCCACACCGACCTCCTCTCGGCTCGTTCGCGTGTCGCGGTGAGTCCACACCGCATCGCCATGGTATCCGGGGTGTGCGACCCACTGTCGGTGTGTGATCATCGCCGCAGGTCAGGTGGGCGAATCGTGTTTTCGTCGGGGTGCGTGCTAGTGTTTCCAGCGTCGCTCGGGCGAGTGGCGGAATGGCAGACGCGCTGGCTTCAGGTGCCAGTGTCCTTCGGGACGTGGGGGTTCAAGTCCCCCTTCGCCCACAGAGAGCAGTTCCACGAACTGCACCGAATGAGGTCACGAACTCGAAAGAGATCGTGACCTCGTTTTCTGTTTCCGGTGCCGCGGCCGACTCGTCGGGGAGGGGAGAAACGGCCCGCGATTCCGGCGCCGAACAGTGAAAGCTCCTGAAGCGGCCGGGAATTGTTCGGACCGGAAGCAGCTGATGCAGCCCGGGGTCGCAGCTCGGCGCGCCGTGTCCGGTGGCTGCACCCTAGCTCACTCTCTCGCGGACACAGCTCGCTCGAGCCAGGCGAACACCGGCGACAGCGACTCGGGGGCGGACCAGCCGTTGACGACGGCGAGACGTTCGAGGTACCTCTCGCGACGCGGGTCCTGCACGAGGGCGAGCCAGTCGAGCAGTTGCCGCCGCACACGGGGGCCGACAGGTAGGTCCACGGTCCGAGCGAAACTCGCCACTGCTTCGTCGACCACGGCAGTGGCCTCCGGCGCGGCCGGGGCGACGTTCGCGGCGAGCGCCGGGCCGACGAGGTCGCGAATCACGGCTGCGGTGTCGCGGTGCACTCCAACGCTGTGCGCACGATCGGCGGCGAAATGGTCGGCGAGGCCCGTCATGACGTTCCGGAACTCGATGTCCTGCATCGGCTCGGCCAGTTCCACCCACGCCGTGATCTGCTCCGGTTCGGGAAAGTCCGGCAGCTCGGGCGTCAGCGTGCGCATGATTCCCGGGACTCCCGTTTCGCTCGCCGCCCCTCCGAACACCCCGTCGAGGAACGCGTCGATCAATGCATGCCGTTCCCCCTCGGCCATCGCTGCGAGGGCCGGCACCGTCGTCATCGCTTCGGTTGTGGATCCTCGTGCGGCGACTGCCAGCAGAAGTGCGCGTCGTGTCCGGAGCAGTCGGATCTGAACCGCCAGCGCCTCGGCGTGAGTTTCGGCGACGTCGGCGAGCGCGGCTTCGCGATCGACCACCTTTCGAATCGATTCCAGATCCAGGCCCAAGTCGCGAAGCGTGCGGACGAACTCGAGTCGGACGACGGCATCGGCACCGTAGCGACGGTGCCCCGCCGAACTTCGACTCGTGGGCGGAACGATTCCCGTGTCCGCGTAGTACCGAATCGTCTTGACTGTCAGTCCGGTGCGCCGCGCGAGATCACCGATGGAGAGCGAGGTGTCAGCGTCCATGCCCCCACTCTCGTATCTCCCCCTACGGGAGGCGCAAGTGAAGGTGGCTCCGATCCGGTCCCGGCGACCACCGCCAGCCCCGGTAGCTTGCTGCGCCCCGGCAGCTCGGAAGCTGTACTACCACCCCGACTACGTCGGTGCCGCACACGGATTCGACACGAACCGCAAGTCGGGCTCGATCGCGGGTTCACTGGGCCGTCGTCCGATCGACGGCGTCGAGGTTCTCGCGCCGGCCCCACTCGAGCCCTCGTGTCTGGAGCGCGTCCACGCGCCGACTACGTCGACGCGGCACGCACCGGTGCGCCGCGATACCTCGCCGAGTCCAGGGGTTCGACTGGGACCCGGCGCTGTGGTCGATGGTGCTCTCGTCCAACGGCGGCGTCCTCGCCGCTGCCCGCAGCGCCCTGGACGAGGGTGTGGCCGGATCGTTGTCCTCCGGTCTGCATCACGCGAAAGCCGATCGGGGGGACGGGTTCTGCACGTCCAACGGGCTGGTCGTCGCCGCGAGGACACTTCTCGACGAGGGAGTGGTCCGGTCGGTTCTCGTCCTTGATCTCGACGCCCATTGCGGCGGTGGGACCGCGCGGCTGGGCGATCGCGATCCGCGGATCTGGCATGCCGACGTCTCCGTGCATGTCCTCGCGGAGCGGGAGCGGCTGGTGTTCGACTGGTGCCGGCGGCGACGGCTACCGGTCGCGTTCGTTCTGGCGGGCGGCTAGTCGGGCCACGTCTCGATCGGGACACCCTCGTCGATCTGCACCGGCTGACGATCGCCTCGGCGGCCGGCGCCGCCGCCGACGCACAGTCGTTCGGCGGCACCGGTGTTCGGATCTGTCAGAGTGTGCCGTTCTCGATGTCCCGCTTCAGTACCTGCTGGTTCTCGATGTGGGAGGATGTTCCGTTCTGCACCGTGAAGTCGATGAGCAGCGCGGGTGCCTTGAAGGTCAGGTGCTCGGTGACGGTGGTCGAGCCGGCCTCCTCGGAGAAGGTGATCTCCTGCTGGGTGATGACGCCGGGTGCACTCCAGGTCTCCGTGGTGTACCGGTGGTCGGCGGCGTACACCCGCTGTTGCCCGACGGTGCGCGCGGGGATGGACACCGAACCGGCGGGGACGCCCTCGATCGCGATGAACTCCCGGACGTCGGCACCGTCCTCGCTGTAGCTGCGATGGTCGAGGACGTCCATGAGGAAGGGGTGCCGTCCGAGGCTGCTGTTGAGGTTCGAGTACACGGGGAACACGTGGTCGAGGGGCGCGTCGATGGTGATCGGCAGCGTGACCTCGACGGTCTCCAGCAGGGATCCGGCCAGGCGCTCCTCGGCCTGGTATGCCGCCCACGAGATCTCCCATTCGGTGTCGACCGAGGAGGAGGAACTCGAGAAGGACTGGGCGCCTGCAACTCCCGCATGGCCGACTGCCAGCCCGGCCGCCAGCACCAAGGCCGCGAGAGCCTTCGGTGCCGCGCCCCTGCGGAGTCGCTCCGGACGTTCGACCATTCGTGCCACCTCTCGTCGGGATGGTCGCCGTCCATCGGCAACCGCGCGGACGATACGCGGCCCTGGCCCGGCGCGTTCGCCGATTCGCCAGGGTGAGAATACGGTGTCCGCCGATCGACTGTCATCCCCGCAGTTGATGCGGACCCGCACTTTCTGCGGTAATGTCGGGCATGTCCAATCGCTACGACCGAATCCGGTCCGAACTCGCTCACGCCGAATCCGCCGATCCGCCGGATGCGTTGTCGCACCTGCGGATCGTGCTCGACGAGGTGAGTCAACTGCTCGACGAGCAGCTCGCTCGGGCGGTGGTCGACGGCGAGCTGTCCTTACGTTCTGCAGGAGCCAGGGCCGGCCTGTCCGAGAACGCCGTCGGCCCGCGTCTCGCCCGTACGACCCAGCTCGCCCCTTACGCCCGATCCGACGGTCGGGTGACCGCCGACGACGTCAAACGCGCCCGATACGACAAGAAGGGCGCCGCGCCCGCCCCGACGCCGACCGTCACCCAACCGATGCGCTTCAAGTCACGTCGCAACAGCTGACAATCGAGAGGATCCTCATGGCCGATACCGAGCTCACCCGACTCGTGTTCCTGCTCGACCGCTCGGGGTCGATGCAGTCGATCAAGTCCGACATCGAGGGTGGATTCGCGGCCTTCGTCGAGGAGCAGAAGGCCGCCGACGGCTCGTGTCTCGTGACACTCGTCCAGTTCGACGACGACTATCACGTTGTGTACCAGAATGTTCCGGTTTCCGAGGCGCCGCCGCTGGATCTGCGGCCGCGCGGCAGGACGGCACTCCTCGACGCGATGGGACGCCTCGTCACCGAGCTCGGCGCCGAGATCAACGCGCAGCCCGAGGACGAGAGGCCCGGGGCCGTGATCGTCGCGATCATGACCGACGGGCACGAGAACGCCAGCCGGAAGTGGACCCATGCGGCCGTGAAGGACCTCGTGGACCTGCACACGCGGACGTCCGACTGGCAGTTCATGTACATGGGTGCCGACCAGGACGCGATCGAGGTCGGTGCGCAGCTGGGCGTCGCACGTGAGCAGTCGCTGACCTACCGCAAGGGCAACTCACGGGCGGCCATGGAGGCCGCGGGCAAGAACATCCGCGACTACCGGGAGGCCAAGATGATCAACCCGGCCGCCGCGATGCCGTTGTTCAGCGACGAACAGCGTGACGCAGCCGGCAACTGACTCCCACGGAGCACCGTGTTCCGCACGGGTGGTTCCGGCCGTCAGTGCGGGGCGCGGCCCTTGTCGTACTTCTCCCAGAACCGGGTGCGGAGCCGGTAGCGGATCGGCTCGTCGAGGTCGTAGATCTGTAACGCGTCGGAGGCGTCGAGCAGCAGGGCGCGGTCGACGTCACGGGGGACCGACGGCCGCGCCCGCTCGAGTTCGAGCCGGTCGTTCGGCGTGGCACTCTCCAGCAGCGAGGTGAGGACGCGCACCACCACCTCGTCGATGAGCTGGTCCTGGTCGATGTCCTCCGCGTACGCGGGCACCAGGTGCGCGGGGACCCCGGTCGAGCTGCTGTACGCGAGCACACTGGCCTGGCGCGGTGCCGCCGGGCGGGGCGTCATCGTTGCGAGGTCCAGCGGCGTCGGGCGCGGCGCTGCGGCCGGCACGGCCGACGGAGCCGGCGTCGCGGGGATCGGCTGACGATCGACCTTCAGTACCGCGGTGTCCACGGTCTCGGCGTCGATCGTGACGAGGTCGTCCGCGGCGCGGATGAGGTGCCTGCTCACACCGTGTGGCTTCCCGTCGACGGTGGGCACTGCGAACACCACCACCTGGACGCCGTGGATCTGCGCTTCCTCGACCGCCTCGGTGAGGTCGTCGTCGCCGGACACGAGGAAGAAGACGTCGGATGCGCCGTTGCGGGCGTGCGTCACCAGGTCGAGTCCGATGCGGAGGTCGACGCCCTTCTGTTCGCCGTTGAAGCCGAACCGACCGAGGCGGAGCTTGACCTTGGAGAGTTCCCCGATGCGTTCCTGTTGCGCATCCGGGACGCCGTTCTTGGCGGAGTCGTACCAGTGCACCCGCAACACAGGCAGTCCGGAACGGGCCTCCGCGGCCGCCACCAGCGACCCGACGAGCGCCGAGTAGTCGACGTGGATTCCACTGCGCAGCGACGTACCGGTCACGCGGGTCGCGGCGGACGCCAGCAGGTACCCGGTGTCGATGTAGAGCGAGCACGTCGATCGCATCAAACGACTATGGCACGGGAGTGAGACGTCGACCGGGTCAATTCGCTGGAACGTTCCTGGCGGTCAAGATGTTCGGTTCGATTCGCGGCGGCGAGGCCGGACGCGCGCGCAGTGCGTCGCGTGACCCGGAGCGGAGCCCGATCCGGCTAGTCTCGCTGGGACGTGTGACGAGGCGGGGAGGCCCGGATATGACACGACGAACCGGTGTGGTCACTGCGCTGGTGATCGGGGCGGCGCTGGTCGCCACTCCGCCTGCGCTCGCCGATCCCGGGACCGGGTCGGTGGATCCGGTCGTGCTTCCGGCGGGTGATGCGGTGACCCCACCGATCGACTGCGCCGCCGGTTCGCGTCCGGTGGTCGTGCTGCCGGGGGCGGACGGAACAGTCGCCGACACGGCGGAGCAGTGGGCGACCGTGACGGACGTCCTCCGCGGATCCGGCCTGTGTCCGCTCGTGTTCCAAGGCGGCGTCGTCAACGGAAAGCGTTGGGCAGGAAACATTCCCGACGAAGCCGGGCAGCTCGCGACGTTCGTCCGGTCGGTGCAGGACGCGACCGGTTCGAGCACCGTCGACATCGTCGCGCACTCCGCCGGGAGCGTCGTGTCGAACTACTACCTCAAGGTGCTGCACGGCTCGGCGAACGTGACTCGTGCAGTGTTCCTCGCGCCGGAGGGCAGGGACTGTGACGGCGCGGGATTCCTCGCCGCCTACGGCATCGACAACCTGCCGGTCACCCCGGTCGAGGTCCTGCAGGCGCTCCCCGTCCTGCCTCCGATCCTCGGTCGCCTGTCGCCGGATCTCGCCGTGGCGCTGCAACTCGCCCCCGGTTCCGAGGTCCACGGTGCGGTGTTCGCGGACGGCACGCCGATCACCCAACCCGGCGTCACCTACGCGGTGCTCGCCACCGCCAACGACGGTGTCGCCACCCCCGCCGGCGGATGCTCGTTCATCGACGAGCCGGGAGTGACGAACGTCCTCTTCGAGGACGCGTACCCGAATGCGTCGGCCGTGGACCACTCGACGCTGCGGTCCAGCCCCGAGGCGGCATCGTGGGTGGTCGCCCAGCTCGGACGGTGAGCGGGTCCCGGCGCCACGTCATCCGTCGCGCGTAGGGTGGCGGGGTACCGACAACGGGAGGCATCGTGGCGAACCTGGTCGTGCACTTCGAAATTCACGGGAGCGAGCCGCAGAAGCTCGTCGACTTCTACTCCGAGCTGCTCGGCTGGTCGTTCCAGCAGTTCGGGGACATGCCGTACTGGGCGATCTCCACCGGTGAGGGTGCGGCGTCACCCGGCTCGCCCGGCTCCGGGATCAACGGCGGTCTCACCCAGCGCCGTGGCCCGCGGCCGGAGCCCGGGGCTCCGGTGACCGGCGCGAACATCGTCGTCGCCGTCGACGACGTGGACGGCACGTTCGCGCGCGGAATCGAACTGGGCGCCACCGCGGCGCTCCCACCCGACGACCTGCCCGGCGTCGGGCGGCTCGCCTACCTGCTCGACCCCGACGGCAATGTCTTCGGTTTCCTGTCGCCGGTGCTGTCCGACGGCACCAACGTCATGGGCTGACGGACCCGGCTACTTGGTGGCGAGTTCCTTCCGTCGCACCATCTCGTTGATCCAGCTCGGCGCGAACGGTGACGTGCAGTTCGGGGGAGTCGGGTAGTCCTCGAGCACTTTCAGGCGCTCGCCGATGTCGAGGGCGCGGGTGCGGTACTCGGCGTGCTCGATTCCGATCTGTGCCAGGCAGGTGTTCATCGCCCACTGCAACCGGTCCGGCGCGTCCTTCATCTCCGACTCGATCGTGTCGAGCAGGGCGGGCAGGTCCAGGCCGGCGGGCTTCTTGACGACGCGGTCGCTGGTCAGCGCCCAGCCTGCGCTCGCGACGACGGGATAGGGGTCGTCGATCCAGGCCAGGCGCAGTTCCTCGGCGTGCGGGTTCTTCTTCACCACGTACCCGACGAGCCAGTCGTGCACCTTCGGGGTGCGCGAGTCGCGCAGCATCGCGTCGAGCTCGTCCCGTCCGAACGCCTTGGGCTTGCAGATCAGCAGCGCCAGCAGTCGCGCCGCGGTGTCCTCGGTCGCCCACAACTCGACGGCCAGGTCCTGCTGGGTCTTCAGCCGCTTCGCGACGGCCCGCAGTTTCGTCAGGTTCACGCCGTGGTCGTCGCCGTGCCGCTCGTTCACCGCGCGGATCTTCGGATCCTCCAGCTCGGCCAGCTCTGCCAGCAGTTCGGTCACCGTCGTCTCGGCCACAGCGGTCCTCCTGATCGTCCTCGTTCACCCCAGCCTAGGAACCGGAGCCGACATCGTGATCCAGGATGGAGGGATGCCGGCGGAGAACGACGAGATCACGCTGACCGACCGGGACCTGCGCGCGGTCAGCGCGTTCGCCGCCGACTGTGCGGAGGAGGTGCTCGCGATCTTCGAGGCCGACCGCCCCGACGACCCGCGACCCCGGGATGCTGTCGACGCCGCTCGCGAGTTCGCCGACGGCGGGCGACGCGGCAAGCGGCTGCGCGACACCGCGTGGGCGGCGATGCGGGCCGCGAAGGACGCCGGCCCCGCCGCCCACCAGGCGGCGATGGCGGCGATGGCGGCGGCGGGTGCCGCCTACCTGCATCCGCTGGCCGATGCGAACCAGGTCAAACACGTGCTCGGGTCGGCGGCGCACGCGGCCCGCGCCGCCGAGCTCGTGGCAGGCGACGACCCCGACGTCGGTCGTGACCACCTGGCGCGGACGGCGCGGCGAGCGACGTCCGAGCTGGTCGACGTGCTGCTTCGGTATCCGGCCGCGCCGTCCGGAGGTGGGAGGGTGGGCGAGCTGATTCGCATGCTCGACAAGGACGTGCGTGCCCGCGCGCGATGACCAGGCTGTGTGTGACGATGTGCCCGCGCAACACACCCGAGTGATGTGCCCCACATTTGCTGAAGTCACGATCCGGTCACGCTATGGTTTCAAACAGCACTGACCGCAGCTGACTCGATTCGCTGCGGTCAGTAGTCATTTACGGGCCGTTTCACAGGCCGTACGCGCTCGACCGATGAGTCGAGAGTCCTCACGGGGTCTTCATCTGCGAAGCCTTTTCCCGCAAACGAGGAGCACGCCGTGCGCACCCTGGTCGTCACCCAGAACATCACCCTCGACGGCGCGATCGAAATGCTGGGCGACTGGTTCGATCCCGCCGACCAGGACGACGAGATGCTGGAGGCGACGCGTCTGCACGCCGACCGCGGCGACGCCCTGCTCCTGGGACGGCAGACGTTCGAGGACTTCCGCGGCTACTGGCCGCTGCAGACCGACGACCGCACCGGGATCGCGGCTGAACTGAACGCCGTCCACAAATACGTCGTGAGCTCCACGATGACGGACCCGCGGTGGCAGAACTCGACGATCCTGTCGGGAGACTGGCTCGCGCAGGTGCGGGAACTCAAGGAACAGCCCGGCCGGGAGATCGGTGTGACGGGCAGTATTCGCCTGTGCCACAGCCTGATCGAGGCCGGGTTCGTCGACGGGTATCGCCTGTTCGTGTACCCGGTCGTCCAGGGTCGTGGCCGCCGCCTCTTCCCGGACGGCTACGAGATCCCTCGGCTCGACCTCGTGGAGTCGACATCCTTCCGCAGCGGGGTGTCGCTGCTCCACTACGCGGCGCGTTGATCAGCCGGTACGGGTGACGAGGCCGAGCAGGGCGTCGCGAGCCCCGGTCGCCCGTCCCGTGGTGGCGAGGCGTGCCATCGCCGCCGATCCCCGCACCGTCATCCGGGTCCGTCGGCGCCGGGCGCGGTCGTAGCGGCGCAGCGCGACTGCGACGTCTCCGCTCTCCGTGAGCGCCCGGCCGAGGGTGACCGCGTCGACGATCGCCTCACAGGCGCCGCGGCCCAGGTTCGGGGCCATCGTGTGCGCGGCATCGCCGATCAACGCGACGTTGCCGCGCACATAGGACGGCAGCGCAGGGGAGTGGTGCAGGTCGTGGTGCAACAGCGTCTCGTCGTCGATGCGGTCGAGGACGTCGCGGACGGCCGGATGCCAGTCGCCGAACCTGCTGCGCAGGAACGTGATTCCACCGTCGTCGGTTCCGGGTTCGACGCGGACGGCGGCGAAGAAGTTGGTCTGGCCGCCGTCTCGGGGCGTGATGCCGAACAGTGCGCCCGTGTCCCAGGTCTCGGTCGTGGAGGTCGCCTCGCCGGACACCCACCCGCGCCACGCCGCCATGCCGAGTGGCCGGGGCCGGTATCGCGGACCGAAGATCCGGTCCCGGATGCGGCTGCCGCTGCCGTCCGCGCCGATCACGACGTCGCAGTCGGCAGGGACGGCGTCCGTACTCGCCCCGAACTCCACGGCGCCGGAGACGTCCGCGACGAGGGCGTCGAGCAGTACGGGGCGTGACACCAGGACCGCGCCGCCGGGAACGTGCAGTCGGGCGATCGTCGATCCGTCGGGTCGCAGGATCGCGCCCGCGGTCTGCGGGACGCCGACCTGACGGATCCGGTCGCCGACCCCGATCGAATCCAGCGCGCGCAGCGCCGGCGGCCACATGCCCAGCGCGGTGCCGGTGGTCGGGAGGGTGCCCGCGCGTTCGAGGATCCGGACCTGCCAGCCGTGCCTGATCAGGTGGTTCGCGACGGTGAGACCGCCGATGCCGCCGCCGACGATGGTTGCTCGCATGCACCCACGGTACTACGAATGTAGTAGCGTGCACTACATTCGTAGTACTCGGAACTACGGTCGTAGTGTGCGGTACTACCGTTGTAGTGTCAGCGCATGGCCGGCAACAGGGAACGCGCGCTCGACGCCGCTCTGGACCTGCTGGGCACCAGCGGACTGCGCGGGCTCACCCACCGCGGCGTCGACACCGCCGCCGGCCTGCCGCAAGGGTCCACCTCGAACTGGTTTCGCACCCGGAACACCCTGGTCGACGCCGTGCTGGCGCACCTCGTCGAGCGTGACCGCCAGGACTGGGACGCGACGGGATCGCAGCGGTTCCCTGCCACCCTGTCCGAGCTGGCCGACGGGCTCGCCGGCTACGTGCGGCTCGCGGTCGGCGAGCACCGGACGCGCACGGTCGCCCGTTTGGTCCTGTTCACCGCTGCGGCCACGGACGCCTCCCTGGTCCCGCCGATTTCCCGCGGTCGCGCCGACCTGCTCGAGTGGGGGACAATGATGCTGGCCATGCTCGGATCCTCGGACCCGGGCGCTCATGGCCGGATGCTCAGCGACTACCTCGACGGGGTGATCCTCCATCACGTGACCTCGCCAACCGCGCTCGACGAGCGCACGCCCTTCGATCCCCGACCCGGGATTGTTACATTGCTGGCCGCCTTCTTCGGGGCCGATTCGGGCCGTATCTGACCGGTAGGTTGGCGGGTTTTCCCAGTTCAGGGAGTGAAAAGGATTACCTTAGTTGGCATGAAGTGGGGGCTGTGAATTATCGTTTTCGGAACATGCTGGACACACAACAGTCCAGGGGCCACTCGGTCAGCCGGCGGTGACGGGATCACATCCCGACAAATCGACCGCGGCGATCGCCGGGTGGGCGCGCCGATCCGACGCTGTGTCGGCGCTCGTTTTGCCACGTGATGGCCATCAGCGTTGCTGGTCGTCTGTGCATTTCCACGCACACGAAGGCTAGGTATGAAGCAATTTCCAGGCCACCGGTCTCTCGGACCCCAGGGCCTCTATGACCCCGCGAACGAGCACGACGCCTGTGGTGTCGCGTTCGTCGTCGACATGCACGGTCGCCGCAGCCGCGACATCGTCGACAAGGCGATCACCGCGCTGGTGAACCTCGAGCACCGCGGTGCCGCGGGTGCCGAGCCCAACAGCGGCGACGGTGCGGGCATCATGCTGCAGGTTCCCGACGCGTTCCTCCGGGCCGTCGTGGACTTCGAGCTGCCCGCCGAGGGGTCCTACGCGACCGGCATCGGTTTCCTCCCGCAGGGTGAGGCCGCCGCCGACGAGGCCGCCGCCGGTGTCGAGCGGATTGCCGCGGAGGAGGGCCTGAAGGTCCTCGGCTGGCGCGCGGTTCCCACCGATGCGTCCTCGCTCGGTCAGATGGCCGCCGACGCGATGCCGACCTTCCGCCAGGTCTTCATGACCGGTGAGGGCGAGCTGTCCGGCATGGCGCTCGAGCGCGCGGCCTACGTCGTCCGCAAGCGCGTCGAGCACGAGCTCGGCGACGGCGGTGCAGGCGAGGACGGCCCCGGCAAGGAGTCGGTGTACTTCCCGAGCCTGTCCGGTCAGACCTTCGTCTACAAGGGCATGCTGACCACGCCGCAGCTCAAGAGCTTCTACGTGGATCTGCAGGACGAGCGCGTCGAGTCGGCCCTCGGCCTGGTGCACTCGCGCTTCTCCACCAACACCTTCCCGTCGTGGCCGCTGGCGCACCCGTTCCGCCGCGTCGCGCACAACGGCGAGATCAACACCGTCACCGGCAACGAGAACTGGATGCGGGCCCGCGAGGCACTCATCGAGTCCGACGTGTTCGGCGAGGGCAAGCTCGACAAGATCTTCCCGGTCTGCACCCCTGGCGCATCCGACACCGCGCGTTTCGACGAGGTGCTCGAGATGCTGCACCTCGGTGGCCGCAGTCTCCCGCACGCCGTGCTGATGATGATCCCCGAGGCGTGGGAGCGGCACGAGTCGATGGACCCGGCCCGCAAGGCGTTCTACGAGTACCACTCGACGCTGATGGAGCCGTGGGACGGCCCGGCGTCGGTGTGCTTCACCGACGGCACCGTCATCGGCGCCGTGCTGGACCGCAACGGTCTGCGCCCGAGCCGTATCTGGGTCACCGAGGACGGCCTCGTCGTGATGGCCTCCGAGGTCGGCGTCCTGGACATCGACCCGGAGAAGGTGGTCACCAAGACCCGCCTGCAGCCGGGCCGCATGTTCCTCGTGGACACCGCTCAAGGCCGCATCGTCTCCGACGACGAGATCAAGTCCGAGCTCGCCGCCGAGCATCCGTACCAGGAGTGGCTCGACGCCGGCCTGGTCCGTCTGGACGGCCTGCCCGAGCGCGACGTCTATCACATGAACCACGAGCGGGTCGTCATCCGCCAGCAGGTCTTCGGCTACACCAACGAGGAACTGAACATCCTCCTCGCGCCGATGGCCAAGACCGGCGGCGAAGCCCTCGGCTCGATGGGCACCGACACCCCGATCGCGGTCCTCTCGACCCGGTCGCGGATGCTGTTCGACTACTTCCAGCAGCTGTTCGCCCAGGTGACGAACCCGCCGCTGGACGCGATCCGCGAAGAGGTCGTCACCAGCATCGGTGGCTGCATCGGTCCCGAGAGCGACCTGCTCAACCCAGGCTCGGACTCCTGCAAGCAGCTCGTGCTGCCGTCGCCGATCCTGCACAACGACGACCTCGCCAAGATCGTCCACATCAACGACGACGGCGACTACCCCGGCTTCCGCGCGGTGGTCGTCCCCGGCCTCTACCGCGTCGCCGACGGTGGCGAGGGTCTGCGCGAGGCGCTCGACAGCGTCAAGCACCAGGTGTCGCAGGCGATCGCCGGCGGTGCGCGCATCATCGTGCTCACCGACCGCAACTCGAACGAGACGTTCGCGCCGATCCCCTCGCTGCTGCTGACCTCGGCGGTGCACCACCACCTGGTGCGCGAGAAGTCCCGCACCAAGGTCGGTCTGGTCGTCGAGGCCGGTGACGCCCGCGAGGTGCATCACATGGCCACCCTGGTCGGCTTCGGTGCCGCCGCGGTCAACCCGTACATGGCCTTCGAGTCGATCGAGGACATGCTCGAGAGCGGCGCCCTGACCGGCGTCACCTTCGAGGAGGGTGTGAAGAACTACATCAAGGCCGCAGGCAAGGGCGTGCTGAAGGTGATGTCCAAGATGGGCATCTCGACCCTCGCCTCGTACACCGGTGCGCAGCTGTTCCAGGTCATCGGCCTGTCGCAGGAGCTCGTCGACGAGTACTTCACCGGCCTCAACTCGCAGCTCGGCGGTATCGGTCTCGACGAGATCGCCGCCGACGTGAAGGTCCGCCACGACTCGGCGTTCCTGAACCGTCCCACCGAGCGCGCGCACCGCGAGCTCGAGGTGGGCGGCGAGTACCAGTGGCGCCGTGAGGGCGAGTACCACCTGTTCAACCCGGACACGGTGTTCAAGCTGCAGCACGCCACCCGCACCGGCCAGTACTCCATCTTCAAGGAGTACACGAAGATGGTCGACGACCAGTCCGAGCGGCTGGCGTCCCTGCGTGGCCTGCTGAAGTTCAAGACCGATGTGCGCGAGTCGATCTCGATCGACGAGGTCGAGCCCGCCAGCGAGATCGTCAAGCGCTTCTCGACCGGCGCGATGAGCTACGGCTCCATCTCCGCCGAGGCCCACGAGACCCTCGCCATCGCGATGAACCGCCTTGGCGCACGGTCGAACTCGGGTGAGGGCGGCGAGGACGTGCGGCGTTTCGACGTCGAGGAGAACGGCGACTGGCGCCGGTCCGCGATCAAGCAGGTCGCGTCCGGCCGGTTCGGTGTCACCTCGCACTACCTGTCGAACTGCACCGACATCCAGATCAAGATGGCGCAGGGCGCGAAGCCCGGTGAGGGCGGACAGCTCCCGCCGCACAAGGTGTACCCGTGGGTCGCCGAGGTGCGTGGCTCGACGCCGGGCGTCGGCCTCATCTCGCCGCCGCCGCACCACGACATCTACTCGATCGAGGATCTCGCGCAGCTGATCCACGACCTGAAGAACGCCAACCCGTCGGCCCGCATCCACGTGAAGCTGGTCTCCGAGGTCGGCGTCGGCACCGTCGCCGCGGGTGTGTCCAAGGCGCACGCCGACGTGGTGCTCATCTCGGGTCACGACGGCGGCACCGGCGCGTCCCCGCTGACCTCGCTCAAGCACGCGGGCGCTCCGTGGGAGATCGGCCTGGCCGAGACCCAGCAGACCCTGCTGCTCAACGGTCTTCGCGACCGGATCGTGGTCCAGGTCGACGGCCAGATGAAGACCGGCCGCGACGTGATGATCGCGACGCTGCTCGGCGGCGAGGAGTTCGGTTTCGCGACCGCGCCGCTCGTCGTGTCGGGCTGCATCATGATGCGCGTCTGCCACCTCGACACCTGCCCCGTGGGTGTCGCGACGCAGAACCCGCTGCTGCGCAGCCGTTTCACCGGCAAGCCGGAGTTCGTGGAGAACTTCTTCATGTTCATCGCCGAGGAGGTGCGTGAGCTCCTTGCCGAGCTCGGTTTCCGCACCCTCAACGAGGCGGTCGGACAGGTCGAGATGCTCGACACCACCGAGGCGCAGGACGTCTGGAAGGCAGCCAAGCTGGACCTGTCCCCGGTCCTCGTGCAGCCGAAGACGGTGTTCCCGGACCAGAATCTGTACTGCAGCGGCACCCAGGACCACGCGCTCGACAAGGCGCTGGACCAGGAGCTCATCGCACAGGCCCGGAACGCGGTCGACACCGGCACCCCGGTGAAGATCGAATCCAAGATCACCAACGTCAACCGCACGGTCGGCACCATGCTCGGACACGAGCTGACCAAGGTGCACGGTGGCGCGGGCCTGCCCGACGACACCATCGACATCACCTTCACCGGTTCCGCGGGCAACAGCTTCGGCGCGTTCGTGCCGAAGGGCATGACGCTCCGGTTGTTCGGTGACGCCAACGACTTCGTCGGCAAGGGCCTGTCCGGTGGCCGCATCGTGGTGCGTCCGTCGCTGCAGGCGCCGGCCGGGTTCGTCGCCGAGGACAACATCGTCGCCGGCAACGTCCTGCTGTTCGGTGCGACCGGCGGCGAGGCGTACTTCCGCGGCGTCGCGGGCGAGCGTTTCGCGGTCCGCAACTCCGGTGCGACCACCGTCGTCGAGGGCGTGGGCGACCACGGCTGCGAGTACATGACCGGTGGCCGCGTGGTCATCCTCGGCAAGACCGGCCGCAACTTCGGCGCCGGTATGTCCGGTGGCGTGGCGTTCGTCTACAACGCGGACCGCTCGTTCGAGGCGAACCTGAACACCGAGCTGGTGGATCTCGAGGACCTCGAGCACGAGGACTTCGCGTGGCTCAAGGCCACCGTCGAGAAGCACCGCGACGAGACGGGATCCGAGGTTGCCGCGCGCATCCTCGCCGACTGGTCGCAGCAGGTGAACCACTTCGCGAAGGTCATGCCGCGCGACTACAAGAAGGTGCTCGTGGCGATCGACACCGCGAAGAAGAACGGACAGAACGTGGACGAGGCGATCATGGAGGCAGCTCGTGGCTGATCCGAACGGCTTCCTCAAGCACACCTCCCGCGAGACCCCGGTCCGGCGGCCGGTGCCGCTGCGCCTGATGGACTGGAAGGAGGTGTACGAGGACTTCGACTCGAAGACCCTCCGCACCCAGGCCAGCCGGTGCATGGACTGCGGTATCCCCTTCTGCCACAACGGCTGCCCGCTCGGGAACCTGATCCCCGAGTGGAACGACCTGATCTACAAGGATCGGTGGCGCGAGGGCTTCGACCGTCTGCACGCGACGAACAACTTCCCGGAGTTCACCGGGCGGCTGTGCCCCGCCCCGTGTGAGGCGTCCTGCGTCCTGGGAATCAACCAGGACCCGGTCACCATCAAGCAGGTCGAGGTCGAGATCATCGACCGCGCCTTCGAGGAGGGGTGGGTCAAGCCGATCCGCCCGGCCAGCCTGACCGGCAAGAAGGTCGCCGTCGTGGGCTCCGGCCCGGCCGGCCTGGCCGCCGCGCAGCAGCTGACCCGCGCGGGTCACACGGTGACGGTGTTCGAGCGCGCCGACCGCATCGGTGGTCTGCTGCGCTACGGCATCCCCGAGTTCAAGATGGAGAAGCGGCACATCGACCGCCGCCTGGTGCAGATGGAGTCCGAGGGCACCGTCTTCCGCACCGGCGTCAACGTCGGTGTCGACATCACCGCCGAGGAGCTCAAGGCCGAGTTCGACGCGGTCGTGCTCACGGGTGGTTCCACCCAGGCGCGCGACCTGCCGATCCCGGGCCGGGAGCTCGACGGCATCCACCAGGCGATGGAGTTCCTGCCGATCGCCAACCGGGTGCAGCTCGGTGACCTCGACGCGCCCTCCATCACCGCGGAGGGCAAGAAGGTCGTCATCATCGGTGGCGGCGACACCGGCGCCGACTGCCTCGGCACCTCGCTCCGCCAGGGCGCCGAGATCGTGCACCAGTTCGAGATCATGCCGCGCCCGCCGGAGACCCGCGCCGAGTCCACCCCGTGGCCGACCTACCCGCTCATGTACCGGGTGTCCTCGGCACACGAGGAGGGCGGCGAGCGCGTGTTCTCGGTCAACACCGAGGAGTTCGTGGGCTCCGACGGCAAGGTCACCGGCCTGAAGGCGCACGAGGTGCAGATGGTCGACGGCCGCTTCCAGAAGGTGGAGGGCTCGGAGTTCGAGCTCGAGGCCGACCTGGTGCTGCTGGCGATGGGCTTCGTCGGACCCGAGAAGCCGGGCCTGCTCACCGATCTCGGTGTCGACATCAACGAGCGTGGCAACGTCGCCCGCTCGTCGGAGTGGGAGACCAGCGTTCCCGGCGTCTTCGTCGCCGGTGACATGGGCCGCGGTCAGTCGCTGATCGTGTGGGCCATCGCGGAGGGCCGCTCCGCCGCGGCCGCCGTGGACAAGTACCTCGAGGGCGTCACCGCGCTGCCCTCGCCGGTCGTGCCGACGTCCGCTCCCCAGCGGTAGGCACCGGGCGCCGGTCAACGACGCCCGGCTCTCACGCAGGAAACCCGCCGTCCCGGAATCATCCGGGGCGGCGGGTTTTTCGTCGTCCGGCCCGACCGGAGACCGGTCGATCGGTCACGCAGGCCGGGGTGTGGGCTGCACCGTGCTCGGGAAGAACAGCGAGAGCACGGTTCCCGCCAGCAACAGCAGTGCGCACACCATCAGGGCACGCGAGTATCCGGACACCAGCGCGAGATCGGCGGGTGCGTGCGAGTTCGCGGTGACCGTGGCGGCGATGCTGACGAGCGCTGCCAGCCCGACCGAGCCACCGATCTGCCGGGATGCGCTGAGCAGCCCGGACGCCATCCCCACGTCACCAGGCGGCGCGTCGGCGGTCGCGACGTTGCTGAGCGGCATGAACGACAGACCGATACCGACACTGGCCACGAGCGACGGCACGAGCACGGTCCAGACGAAGCCGCCGCCGACACTCATCGTCGAGAACACCGCCATCCCGAGCGCAGCCAGGGCGGTCCCGACGACGAGGAGGGGGCGAGCGCCGAAGCGCGGCAACAGTTTCGATGACCCGACGATGCCGACCACGAGCCCGGCGCAGAACGGCAGAAAGGCCAGGCCCGTCGTCGACGGTGAGTATCCGAGTCCGCGCTGCATGTACAGCGACACGAAGTAGAAGCCACCGAACTGCCCGGCGCAGACCACGCACATGATGGCGTTGGCCAACCCGATCCGTGGGCGCAACAGGGTCGAGAACCGGACGAGTGGGTCCGGCGTGCGCTTCTCGACCACCACGAACGCCGCGAGCAGCACCACCGTGAGCGCGCCGCCGCCCAGGACGGCCGGTGATCCCCAGCCCCGGGTGTCCGTTGCGATGACTGCGCAGACCAGCACCACCAGTCCACCGGTCGCGAACAACGCGCCCGGAAGGTCCAGTCGCCCGCCGCCCGCCTGGTGAGCCGGCAGTCCCCGCACCGCCGCGACCGCCGCGGCCAGTGCCACCGGTGCACCGGCGAACATGATCCACCTCCAGTTGAGCCCCTGGGTGAGCACACCGCTGAGGACCACGCCGATGGCGCCGCCGAGGGCAGAGCACATCGCGCCGATCCCGAACGCCTTGGCGCGCGCGGCGCCGTCCGGGAAGGCCTGGCTCAGGGCGGCCAGCCCTGCGGGTGCGATCATCGCGGCACCCACGCCCTGCAGCGCGCGTGCGGTGACGAGCAGGCCTGCGGTGGGCGCGAAGGTGCCGGCCACGCTCACCACACCGAAGACGATCAGGCCGGTGACGAGTACACGCCGGGTGCCTGCGACGTCGCACAGCCGGCCGCCGAGCAGGAGCAGGCCGCCGAACGCGAGGGCGTAGGCGTTGACGACCCAGGACAGGTCCGCATCCGTGAAGTGCAGCGACCGCTGGATGTCGGGCAGGGCGACGTTGATCACCGACATGTCGAACGCAACGAGGAACTGTGCGGCCGCCGCGGCGACGAGGACGAGGCCGGAGCGTTGTGCCGTGGTGCTGCCGGCCGTCGTCACGGCAGCTCCAGGGTTTGTGTACATGTTCTCATAATTAATTAGGTCTACCTTACTCCGACAGCGTCGGCAACGGCTTCGGGCACAATGTCCCAATGCCCGAGCCCCGTCGAGGACGGCCGCCCACCCTGTCCGCCGACCGAATCGCGGAAGCCGCGAAGGACCGCCTCGCCGCAGGCGGTCTCGCCGCACTGAGCATGCGTGCACTGGCGAAGGACCTCGGCACCTCGCCGATGGCGCTGTATCGGCACGTCGACGACAAGGAGCACCTACTCGACCTGGTGCTCGACCGCTACTCGACCGGTCTTGCCGAGCTCGTCCTGCCCGAAGACCCTGTCGCCCGGATCCGCACGATCTTCGTCGCGATCTTCGACACCATCACCGCCGAGACGTGGCTCGTCGAACTGCTCCAACACGGCGGACGCGGAGGGTCCGGCGCGATCGTGCTCGTCGAACGGGCGATCGTGGCCGGACAGGACCTCGGCATGGACCTCCGCCGCTCTCTGCTGTTCTATCGGGCACTGTGGAACTACACGTTGGGCGCACTGCTGAACATCCCCGCGCCCAACCCGACAGGTGAGGTCTCTCCTCTCACTGCCAAGATCAGGGAAGCCGGCGCGCAACGACTGCCGGCCTTGAACGCGATCACCGCGAACTGGCCGATGGGAACGACCCGCGACACCTACCTCGACGGCCTCGACGCACTCATCGCGGGGTACTGCCGTGCCTTCGGCGCGAACGCCGACGAGGTGTCACGGTGATCGTGCCGGCCGAGTTCGGCAGTCCGGTCACGCCGCGGAATCGGCCTCGTGAGGCGGGGCCGGCCGGTGGTGTCCGACGCCGTGGGTAGCTTCTCCGGACATGGATGAATCGGTGGGTTTCGGTGGTGTCGAGCGGGATCACGTGCGTCCGCTACTGAAGACGCTGGGTTTCCGGAAGCGGGCGCTCGTGTTCACCCGCGGCCGTGGCGAACTGACGGATGTGGTGTCACTGCAACGGTCCTCGGGCAACTTCGGCGGCCATGTGCGCTTCTACGTGAACTGCGGTGTCCACTCGGCCGAGTTCGCGACCGCGATCGGCGACCCCACAGTGGAGCGTCCACGCGAGGTCGACTGTCAATTCCGTTGTCGGCTGGACGAACTCGCCCCGGAAGCGCCGCAGTGGTTCGAGATCGACGACGAGACGGACGCCTCGGCGGTCGGCCCCGTCCTGGTCGGATACCTGGACACAGCGGTCCGTGCCCTCGGCGCCGTCACCACCGCTGACGAGCTCGCGCACCGGATCAGCGACGGCGTGGCGATCGAGGCGTTCCGGTACCGCGTGGCGACCGGCGACTGGGCGTCGGCCCGCGAGATCCACCGGTCCGTGCGCGCCGAGTTCGGGGCGGAGCCCCGGTGGGCGCGGATCGACGCGATCATGCGGAGCCACCTACCGGCCTCGAAAGCGTCGCTGATCGACGACGGCGTCGGGTCGGCGTGAACGCGAGCGCCCTCCGACGCCGAGAACAGGCACCCCGGCTTTGAGTCAGCAACCCGTTCTCCCGGTCCGTTCCGGGGCTGTGGATCTGCATCTACCGGGTGGTGGTGAGGGGTTCTGTCATTCGTTCGAACGAATCTGAACGAATGTCCAGGGGAAATGGACGAATGTTCAGCAAACTCGCCCGTTACCGATTTCTGACCATTAGCCTACCTCGCTGAGATGTGATCGTGATCACGATATGAGGCCTGCCCTGCCGGCCGGCCCCGCTGAGGAGGCAGTAGTGCGTCTTTCACTTCCCCGTCGCTTCGCGACACCGTTGATCGCGGCCTCGGCCGCTGCCGGGCTGGTGCTCGGCGTCACGAACGGCGTGGCAGCCGCAGATCCGCCGGCGTCCTCGAGGTCCCTCCAGGACGCCCAGATCCTGCTGACGAAGGAGGTCGTGGGCAGCAACGTCGTCTACCCCGGCGACTCCGTCACCTACAAGACCACCCTCGGCTACACCACCGCCAACGGTGCAGGCAACGCACCGCTGAACCAGTTGTCGATCGCGTACGTCCGCGAGGTTCCTCCGGCCGGCTGGGTCAACACCGCGAAGTCGCTGAGCTACGCCGGCGGCGGCGGCAGCTGGTCCACCCAGGATGGCGGCCAGAAGGTCACCTGCAGCAGCGGCTGCACCTTCCTCGTCGGCGGCTACGTCATCAAGTCCGGTCAGTCGGCAGTCCTGACCACCACCTACACCGTGCCCGCCAACACGCCCCCGGGCATCTACGACTCCGGTGCCTGGTCCGCCCAGCCCAACACCTGGAGCGGCGGCGAACGCGGCTCCAACACCTTCGGCGTCTTCGTCCAGGTCGCCGACCCGAACGTCGCGACCACCACCGACCTCCAGGCACCCGCGACCGCGAAGACCGGTGAGTCCGTCACCCTGACCGCGAACGTCGGCCCTGCCAACGCCGTCGGCACCGTCCAGTTCAAGGACGGTAACGCCAACATCGGTGGCCCCGTTGCCGTTTCCGGTGGTGTCGCGACCCTCGCGCACACCTTCGACACGCTCGGTGCGCACCCGATCACCGCGGCGTTCACCGCAGGCGCCGGTTTCCACAGCTCCGTCTCGGGCGTGAAGACCGTCGACGTCACCGCCGACACCACCACCTCGCTCAACGCACCCGCGACCGCTGTCGTCGGTGACGACGTCACCTTCACCGCCACCGTGACGCCGGCAGGCGCCACCGGCCAGGTGCAGTTCAAGGACGGCGCCGCCGATCTCGGTGCACCGGTCGACGTCGTGAACGGTTCGGCCACGCTCACCCGCAAGTTCGTCGAGGCCGGCTCGCACAACGTCACCGCGAACTTCGTCGGCACCGGCGGCTACGCGAACTCCGCGTCCGCTCCGTCCTCGCTCACCGTCACCGACGCCGATTTCGGCACCACCATCACGGTCGTCGACCCGACCACCGCGGTCGTCGGCACCCCGGTGAACCTGTCCGCCACCGTCTTCCCGATCCCGAGCGGCGGCGACGTGGTCTTCCGCGTCGACGGTGACGTCGTGGGCACCGCACCGGTCGGCACCGGCGACGGCGTGGCCGTGCTTCCGCACACCTTCACCTCGGCGGGCTCCGCGAACGTCACCGCCGAGTTCACCGGCGCGGCCGGCTTCACCCCGTCCACCTCGGCCGGGTTCACCGTGTCGGTGAGCAACCCCGACAACCGCACCGCCACCTCGACCGGCCTGGTCGTCGCCGGCGGCGGGGTCGTCGGCCAGACCGCGACGTTCACCGCCACCGTCGATCCCGCGAACGCCGACGGCACCGTGCAGTTCAAGGTCGGCAACACCGACATCGGTGGCCCGGTCGCGGTCGTGAACGGTGTCGCCACGCTCACCCACACGTTCGACGCGGAGGGCACCTACGCCGTCACCGCCGAGTTCGTCGGTGGCAGCGCCTTCAAGAACTCGGTCTCCGGCCCGACCGTGATCGGTGTCGGCCCCGCCGGCACCGGCGGTGGCACCGGTAGCGCCGACCTCGGTTCGGTGACAGGTCTTTTCGGACAGTGACAGCCGACCCCGGCCCGGAGTGACAGACACACTCCGGGCCGGGGTGGCCCTACTCCCATAGCCTCTGTAGGAGAACTTGTGAACAAGAACAAACTTCGGGGACTCGCGGCGCCGCTCGGCGTCGGCGTCGTCGCCGGCACGATGATGCTGACCGGGGTTCCGGCCGGCGCTGCCCCGACGACCACCACCTTCATCAACACCTGCCTGGCGACGCCGTCCGCGGTCGCGGGCCCGCAGAGCCAGAGCCAGGAAGCCTCGATCGTCATCGACGCACCCGCCTCCGTGAACGCGGGCGAGGAGTACGACGTCGTCGTCACCGCGCCGCCGCTCTCCGTTCCGAACTCGAACTCGGGGTCGTCGCTGCAGAGCGTGTCGCGTCTCAAGGTCGACATGGAGGTGCCGCAGAACGCGCAGATCGTCAGCACCGAGATCGTTCCGGGCACCAGCTCCGGGCTCAGTGGTGTCGCTCCGAACCTGTTGCGGGTCAACGAGAACGGTGTCGTCGATGCCAACGGTGGCATCCTGCGGCTGTCCGGCAACAACCAGGTGATCGGCAACAGTCCGACCGCGAGCAAGAGCTCTCGCGGCGGCATCGTCGCCCTCGCCCAGTCGGGCACCAACACGACCTTCCAGCTGCCGCAGGTCAAGGTGCGGCTGAAGGCGGGCCCGTCGGGCAACGTCGACATCAAGCTCCGCTCCGCCGGCGACGCGGGTGCCTACGGCAACGACAAGAACTACCTGACGTTCCTGCCGGAGGCGTCGCTCATCATCACGGCGTGGGCACCGACGCAGTGCAGCCCGCGCGACACCTCGACCGCACCGCTCAACTCCGGTGCGGGTCCGCTGGCCACCACCAGCATCGTCGAGGCGGACAAGCAGACAACCACCACCGTCGCGGCCCCGGGTGCGGTGAAGAACGGTGACACGGTCACCCTCACGGCCAACGTGAACCCGGCCGCGAACGGTGGCACCGTGCAGTTCGCGGTGAACGGTGCGGACATCGGCGGTCCGGTCGACGTCGTCAACGGTGCCGCGAGCACGACGCACCTCTTCGACACCGACGGCGACTTCACCGTCACCGCCGTGTACTCCGGCACCGCCGGATTCGTCGGATCCACGTCGGCGCCGAAGACGATCAACGTCAGCACCGACGACATCGTCACGAGCCTCGCGATGACGGCGCCGGACAAGGCGTACGTCGGTCAGGACGTCAACCTGCACGCACAGGTGACGCCCGCCGTCCAGGGTGGCACGGTCGAGTTCACGATCAACGGCGGCGACAAGGTCACCGGCACGGTCGGCTCCGACGGTGTCGCGGTCGCGCCGTACACCTTCACGAACACCGGCACCCACAGTGTCGTCGCGCGGTACTCCGGGACCGACGGCGTTGCGGCGTCGGTCGCCCCGGCGTTCCCGGTCAGCGTGACCAACGCGCCTGCGGCGGACGTCCAGACCACGACGACGCTCGCTCCGGTCGGCACCGTCGCGAAGGGGCAGCCGGTCACGTTGACGGCGAACGTAGATCCGGCGAACGCGAACGGCACCGTGCAGTTCATGCTCGGCAACACCCCGCTGGGTGCGCCGGTTCCGGTGGTGAACGGTGTTGCCACGCTGCCCACGACCTTCGCGAGCGCGGGCACGTACAGCGTGACGGCACAGTTCGTCGGGTCGGCCGGCTTCATCGACTCCGATTCGCAGCCGCAGACGCTGACCGTCCCGGGCGACCCGGACAACGGCGGCGGAACGGGCAGCCTCGACGGGTTGTTCGGTTCCTCGTAAGCAGTTGAGGGACGTGTAGCGAGCGAGT
>NZ_JBHUFB010000009.1:385681-407477 GCF_042681175.1 Rhodococcus gannanensis | reverse complement strand
TCACCCGGGCGGTCCTTGCCCGGGTGACCACTCTCGTCTCACACCCCTGCGGTCAGCGCGACCGTGAGCGGAACGGCGGTGAGGAAGACGACCGCCGCCACGAAGAGGCCGATCACGAGGGCCCGGTTCCAGCGCCCGCGGGCGCCGCTGGCGGCGGTGACGAACAGGACGAACCCGACGCAGACGGATCCGATCGTGAGCAGCACGGAGGAATCGACCATGGTCGGATTGTCTCCCGCTGCGTGACCTCGACCGGCGTTGCCCCGTCGTTCGGGCTGCGGCGACGTCCGTCGTTCGGGTGCTTTGCCCTCGAACTCGGCCCCGTACCGGCAACAACCGCGGTAACGTTCCGTCACCGTTCGTGCATCTTTTCGAAACCTCCCGATGACACCATCTCCTCGTTGGTTCGTCGGTGGTACCTGGAGGGGATTAGGGCGTTGAGAACCCTGAGGAAGATTGTGGTGTCGGCTGCGGCCGCGCTCGGTGTAACTGCAGGCTTGCTGTCGGTGGGCGCTCCCGCCCAGGCGGCTCCGGGCGGATGCCCGGGCCTGTACGTCGTCGCCGTTCCCGGTACCTGGGAGACCGGTGCGTCCCCGGAGAAGAACAGCGGGCCGGGCATGCTGGCCGGTGTCACCAACCGGCTGCGCGGCGCGGACATCCGTACCGACTACGTGCGCTACGCCGCGACGGCGTTCCCCTGGGAGGGGGAGGTCTACGGCGCGTCGAAGCGGCAGGCCGTGAACAATGCCCGCGGTCTGCTGGAGGCCATGCAGGCCAGTTGCCCGGCCACCCGACTCGCGCTCATCGGCTACAGCCAGGGCGCGGATGCCGCGGGCGACCTGGCCAACGAGATCGGCGCCGGCACCAGTTCGGTCCGCCCGGAGCGGATGGCCGGGGTGGGGTTGCTGTCGGATCCGCGTCGCTCACCGACCGACGTCCTGATCGGCCCCGCGGTTCCCGGTGGAGGTGCCGGCGGCCCCCGCGCCGGCGGCTTCGGGTGGATCAGCGACCGTACCGTCACGTTCTGCGCGCCGGGCGACCTGTACTGCTCCACCGAGAACGACGACTTCGTGACCCGGATGGCCGGCTACGCCGCGACGAACTCCGATCCGGGGTCGTCGGATTCTCCGGACTACGCCGGTGAGGTCGGGGCCATCCTGGGCGACCTGATGACGGCGGGTGGCATCCCGGTTCTGCAGAACCAGCTGTCGGAGCAGGCGACCGAGCAGCGCGCCGACGACCTGACCGTGTTCTACGGTTCCGGTGCACACCAGAACTACCAGGGCTACACGGTGGACTCGGCGGGCAACACACCGGTCACCTGGCTGGCGAACTGGTTGCGCGACAAGTCCTGACAGCCCGCGCCCGGCACGGACGACGGCACCCCCACCCGCTCGGGTGGGGGTGCCGCTCTGTACGGATGGTCGGTGCCTGCCGGTCTCGGTCAGCTGCCGAACAGCGGTGCCGGTTCCTGCGGCTGCGGCTGCGGGGGCAGCGGGGGAAGGGGCGCCTGCGGTCCGAAGCCGCCCGGGATCTGGAAGGCGTTGTCGATGATCTTGTGGAAGTGGTTGATATCCATGGGTTCTGTTCTACGGAGCGATCCTGGCCCCGCGATGGCAGGACGCTGGCAGTGGTCTCGGCATCCGGTCCGAGCGTTGCCAGGATCGCCGTGGGTCACCCCACCGGAGCAGGAACAGGCGCCTGTTTCGCCAACTTCGCGGCGATTGCCGCACACACGAGCAGCTGCATCTGGTGGAAGAGCATCAGCGGCAGCACGATCAGGCCGATGGGCTGTCCGGGGAAGAGGACGGTGGCCATCGGAAGCCCGGTGGCGAGCGACTTCGTCGATCCGCAGAACAGGATCGCGGCGCGATCCTCGTAGCCGAAGCCCAGCTTCCCCGATCCGTACCAGGTCAGCGCGAGGACGATCGCCAGCAGGACGGCACAGACACCGACGAGGGCGACGAGCCTGCCGGGGGAGAGCATGGACCAGATGCCCTCGTTCATGCCGCGGCTGAACGCGACGTACACGACGAGCAGGATCGAGCCGCGGTCGACGAGCTTGAGTGGCTTGCCGTGTTCCTTCACCCAGCCGCCGATCCAGCGGCGCAGGACCTGGCCGGCGAGGAACGGCACGAGCAGCATGAGCACGATGTCGAGCACCGCGGAGCCGCTGAACGTCACGCCCTGCGTGGACATCGTGAGGGCGACCAGGAGCGGGGTCACGACGATGCCGAGCATGCTGGAGGCGCTGGCGGAGACGACCGCACCCGGAATGTTGCCGCGCGCGACCGACACGAGGGCGATCGCCGACTGGACCGTCGACGGCAGCAGGCACAGGTACAGCACACCGAGGTAGAGCGGGTCGGTCAGCACCGACGGAACCAGGACCTTCGCGGCGAGCCCGAGCAGAGGGAACACCACGAACGTGGTGGCGAGGATCGTCAGGTGCAGTCGCCAGTGCTTGAGCCCCTCGACGGCCTCCTGGGTGGAGAGTCGGGCGCCGTACAGGAAGAACAGCAGGCCGATGGCGATCTTCGCGGCCCACGACACGGTGTCCAGGGCGATGCCGTCCGCAGGCACGAGTGCGGCGAACCCGACCGTCAGGAGGATGGCCAGGAGGAACGGGTCCATCCGTCCCAGCACGGGGATTTTCGACAACATTGCTCGACGGTAAAGGTCGACCCATCCATTCGAGAACTCGATTGCCGTGATATCAGCGATCACAAATCGTGATGGGTGTGCTTGGATGGGATGGTGTTCGATCCGGTGCAGCTACGCAGCTTCCTCGCCGTGGAGCGGGAAGGCGGTTTCACCGCTGCCGCGCGGCGCCTGGGCCTGCGACAGTCGACCGTCAGCCAGCACGTCGCCAAGCTGGAGCATGCGACGGGCCGGCAGCTGTTCCTGCGCGACACGCACGGCGTCGAGCTGACCGCGGACGGGTCGGCTCTCGTCGGGTTCGCGCAGGACATTCTCGACCGGCACATCGCCGCCGAGCAGTACTTCGCCGGATCGACGGTCAGTGGTCGCCTCCGGTTCGGTGCCTCCGAGGACCTGGTGCTCAACGAGCTGCCGGAGATCCTCGGCGAGTTCCGGCGCAGCCACCCCCGGGTGGACCTGGAACTGACCGTCGGGCTGAGCGAGGACCTGCACCGAGCTCTCGGTGACAACGATCTCGACCTCATGTTCGGCAAGCGGCGCCCCGGCGAGCGGCACGGTGAGCTCATCTTCCGCGACCGCCTCGCCTTCCACGCCGCCCCGGGGTTCGTGGACGGAGGCGACGGCCCGGTGCCGCTGGTGACGTATCCGCCGCCGTCCCTGACGAGGGAGGCGGCGCTGGACGTCCTGCGGCGCAGCGGGCGCGGCGCCCGGGTCACCTGCACCACCGACAGCCTCAACGGTCTGCGGGCCGCGGCCCTGGCCGGCCTCGGTGTCGTGCTGCACGCCGCGAGCCTCCCGCCACCCGGTCTCGAACCGGTTCGTGGGCACGGCATCCCGGACGCCGGAGAGATCGAGTTCGTGCTCGTCTCCCGCCGCACAGTGCTCAGCGGACCCGAATCTGCCTTGCGAGAGGTGATTCTCGACAACGCCGACCGGCTGCGTGCGCGCAGCCGTCGACGGTGACGGCGGTCAACGGTCGGTCCCGGGGCTTGGCTGTCCCGCTTCTTCCCGAATGGCCCACTCACTCGGTCTGGCTGTCCGAATGGGCCATTCGGGAAAATGGGTGGTGCAGTCTCACAGCTCCCGGCTCAGGTGCGTAAGGGACGCGATTTCAGCGGTGTCGGGGGAGGAGGTCTCGCACGTGGCCGGTCTCGTTGACGGACGCGGGGCGTGACCTACCGTTGCGGGAGAACAGGATCCGCGACACCGACGCGTACTCGATCGGGAAGGTGAGGGGGCGGTCCAGGCCGAGCAGGTGCTGCAGGTAGATGTTGATGACGCCGCCGTGCGCGAAGACCGCGACGGTGTCCTCGTGGTCGCTCGATTCCACGATCCGCCCCATGGCGCCCAGCACCCGGTCCCGGAACGCGTCCTCGTCGACGAACTCGGGCAGGTGCCCGGCGAGGATGCGTGCGTACGCCTCGGGTGCCGCGGTCTTCGCCTCGTGGATCGGGATGTAGTGGCCGAGTTCGCTGTCGTACTCGGCCAGATCCTTGTCGACGTCGACGGTGAGCCCGCGGTCTTCGGCGAGCGGTGCCGCGGTCTGGCGGGCGCGCAACTGCGGGCTGCTGACGATCCGCGCCACCGGGTATGGCGCAAGTGCTCCGGGAACCCGGGCCGCCTGGGCCCGTCCCTCCTCGGTGAGCGCGGGGTCGGCGGGCGCGTCGTCGGTGACGAGGCGTTCGGGGAGGGCGTGTCGGATCAGCAGCAGTTGCACTCCGTCACCATGGCAGACCGCCGCACCGTCTATCGGCGCGGGTCCGGACCGGCAACAGTCCGGACCAGCGTCGCGAGCCGCTCGGGTTGATCGACCATCACCAGATGATGCGCGGGTCGCAGCACCTCGAAACGCGCGGTCAGTGTGGATGCGAGGAGGCGTTGCCGACGCAGCCACGCCGCGCCCCACGGCGTCCGCCGTCCGGTGTGCGCGGCGACGACCACCACCGGAACCGGGGGCAGTGTGGCGGTCCGTCGCAGCGCGATCACCTCCCGCGCCAGGTCCGGGTAGGCCGCGTTCTCCACCAGCGCGGCCTCGAGGAACGACGGCGTCCGCCAGATTCGCCGCACCCATGCTTCCCGGACCCCGGCCGCGTCCGAGGAGCGGTCGAGCAGCCGCCACGCGGTGACGGCGAACCGGCCTTGCAGGCCGGTCCCCGTGAGGACGGCCGCTGCCCGCCGGGCGAGGGTGAGGCGCCACCGCCGCCCGACGAGGCGGGTGACACCGACCCCGACACTTGCGTCCAGCAGCACCAACGCCGCCGTCCGGTCCGGATGCATCCGCGCGAAGGTCTCGCCGTAGAACCCGCCCAGCGAGTGCGCCACGACGATCACCGGGCCGTCGACGCCGACCGCGCTCAGGACGGCGGCGATCCGGTCCGCCTCGCCGCGTGCCGTCGGGGCCTCCGTGCTCGCCGGACTGAACCCGAAGCCGGGGCGGTCGAACCGCACGATCACCCGATCCGCGGCGAGCAGCGCGGTGACCGAGTCCCAGTCGAACCAGTTTCCGGCCAGTCCGCCGACGAGCGCGACGGGAGTGCCGCCGCGGTCCGCTCCGTCGAGCACGACGTGCAACGCCTGTCCGTTCACGATGCGCAGGTCGGGCCGTTTCATGTGAAAACCCGAGACCTGACACGCCGCTGCCAGGCAGCCACCAGCGCGAGATATGCGATCCATCCCGACACCGCGAGCAGTTGCAGTCTCTGCGCATACCCGAGGAGCCAGTACTCGTCGCCGCGGCCGTCGGCTTGCACCGCCCACAGCGTCCATGCCGTCCCCACGACGTAGGCGGCGACGATCCCGATGACCGACCACAGCAGCCACCTCGGCCACCGGTACCGGTACGCGGCGATCAGGAAGGCGAACACCGACACCGCCGCGGCGGTAGCCGCCGTCGTGCTGGTCAGTTCGTGCAGCAGTCGGCTGTCGTCGTACACCCCGGAATCCTCGAGGGCCGCACACTGCGCGCTCGCGTGTGCAGAGCAGTGCAGGGGCATCCGCGAGTCGGCGCCCGTCGCGACCGCGAAGACGCCCAGCGCCGCCCACCCGATCGTCGTGAGCATCCGGCGCGGCCACAGCGACAACGCCAGGACCGCGGCGACCAGCAGGATGGCAGCGGTCACCAGGTCCGCGGTCCGGAAAAGGAACCCGTACGGCTGGTCCAGTGCAGCCAACTCGCTGGTGTAGGCCCGGGCGGGGTCGAGTCCCGTGGGAAGCACGAGTTCCAGCAGCCACGACGTGTACGTCACGGCGCCGACGGCGAGCAGCACCACCAGCGCGAGCCGGCGCCTGCCGTCTCCGTCCGGTCCGGTGCCGATCACCGTCTCGCCGTCACTGCTTCGGCTTCGCCAGTGGGAAGGCGAGGGTTTCCCGGATGCTGCCGCCGGTGATGAGCATGACGATGCGGTCCACACCCATGCCGAGTCCGCCGGTCGGCGGCATCGCGTGTTCGAGTGCCTGCAGGAAGTCCTCGTCGAGTTCCATTGCCTCCTCGTCACCGCCTGCGGCGAGCAGGGACTGCTCGGTGAGGCGCTGGCGCTGGTCGATGGGATCGGTGAGTTCGCTGTACGCGGTGCCGAGTTCGATTCCCCAGGCGACGAGATCCCACTTCGCGGCGACTCCTTCGATCGTCGGGTGCCGGCCCGTCAGCGGCGACATCGATGTCGGGAAGTTCGTGTAGAAGGTCGGGAACTCCGTGTGGTCCTCCACGAGATGCTCGTACATCTCCTGCGCGACGGCGCCTGTGTCCCAGTCGGATTCGTACGGGATCTCGAGTTCGTCACACAGCCGGTGCAGCTCCGAGAGCGGTGTGCCCGGACCGATCTCGGTGCCGATCTTCTCGGACACCGCTCCGTGCATCGTCTTCACCGGCCACTCGCCGGAGATGTCCACCTCGACCATCTCGCCGTCCGGGCCGGGCCGCAGGATCACCTCGCGGCCGTGCGCGGCGACGGCCGCGGCCTGGATCAGCTCCCGGCACAGCACCATCATCCGTTCGTAGTCGCTGTGCGCCTCGTACGCCTCGAGGATCGTGAACTCCGGATTGTGCTTGAAGTCGACACCTTCGTTGCGGAACACCCGACCGATCTCGAACACCTTCTCCATACCCGCGACGCACAGCCGTTTGAGGTACAGCTCCGGCGCGATCCGCAGGTACAGGTCCAGGTGGTAGGCGTTGATGTGGGTGACGAAGGGCGCCGCGTTCGCGCCGCCGTGGATCTGCTGCAGGATCGGCGTCTCCACCTCCAGGAACGCCCGCGAGGTCAGCGTGTCCCGCAGCGATTTCACGATCGCGGTTCGCGCGACGAGCAGGTCGCGGGCGGCCGGGTTGATGGCCAGGTCCACGTAGCGTTGGCGGACCCGGGTCTCCGGGTCGGACAGGCCCTTCCACTTGTCGGGCAGCGGATGCAGGCACTTGCCGTTCATCCGCCAGTCCGCGGCGAGCAGCGACAGCTCGCCCTTGCGGCTGCGGCCGATGCGGCCGCTCACCTCGATGAGGTCACCGAGATCGAAGTCGTGTGTGAACTCGTCCAGCCGGTCACCGACGATGTCCCGGTCGAACAGCACCTGGATGTCGCCCGACCAGTCGCGCACCACCGCGAACGCGACGCCGCCGTAGGTGCGGATGCGCAGCACCCGGCCCGCGATCCGAGCCCGTGTCCCCTCCGGGGACGCCGCCGCGTCGGCGACGGTGTGCGTCGGCGGGTACGCCACCGGGTACGCGTCGATGCCCTCGTCGGCGAGCCGCGCGAGCTTGTCCATCCGCACCCGCACCTGCTCCGGTCGCCGCGGACCGGGCAGCACCTCCTCGGTGAGGGGCACAAGCGGTGCGACGCCGTCGGGGGCGCTGCCGTCGGCGTGCAACCCCGCGCTGACCGCCGCGGGCACCGACTCGTGCACACCGGTGTGGGTGGCGGCGTCGCGACGTCGGAAGCTCGGCACGGTGAGGAAGCCCTCCGCGATCGCGGACGCCACCCCCACCTTCGGCAGCACGCGGCGGTCCGCGAAGCACAGATAGCGCGGCGCCCAGTCGGGTTGGTACTTCACGTTCGACCGGTACAGCGCTTCCAGCTGCCACCACTTCGACGCGAACACCAGCATCGATCGCCACATCCGGAGCACCGGACCGGCGCCGATGCGCGCTCCTTCCTCGAACACGGACCGGAACACGGCGAAGTTCAGTGAGATCCGGGTGATGCCGAACCGCTCACCCTGCGTCGCGAGCTCGGTGACCATGAGTTCCACCGTGCCGTTCGGCGACGCCGGGTTGCGGCGCATCAGGTCCAGGGACACCCCGTTCGCGCCCCACGGCACCAGCGACAGGATGCCGAACACCTCCCCGGAACCGCTTCCGTCGTCGGGCCCGAGGGCCTCGACCAGCAGGCAGTCGCCGTCCGCCGGGTCGCCGAGGCGGCCCAGCGCCATCGAGAACCCTCGCTCGGTCTCGGTGTCGCGCCACTCGTCGGCGAGCGCGATGACCCGTGCCATGTCGTCGGGGGGCACGTCGCGGTGCCGTCGGATCCGGACCGTCACGCCCTGCTTGTGGACCCGGTTCACGGCCTGTCGTACCTGACGCATGTCGCGGCCGGTGAGGTCGAATCCGCGGGTGTGCAGGATGGCCTCGTCGCCGAGTTGCAGCACCGTGAGTCCGGCCCGGTCGTACGCGGTCGCACCCGCCTCGCTGGCGCCCATCACGGCGGGCGTCCAGCCGTACGTCTCGGCGAGGTCCAGCCAGGCGTCGATGGCGTGCGGCCACGCCTCCTCGTCGCCGATGGGGTCGCCGCTGGCCAGGCACACCCCGACCTCGACGCGATACGTGACGGCCGCCTTCCCCGACGGTGCGAACACGACGGCCTTGTCGCGGCGGGTGGCGAAGTAGCCGAGCGAATCGTCGCCGCCGGACGTCGCGAGCAGGCCACGCAGAGCCGACTCGTCGGTTCCGGTGAGAGCGTTGTTCGCGCGCTGAGAGCGGAACAGCACGACGATAGCGGCGAGCAGGGCCAGTGCCCCGAACAGGCCGAGCAGGGTGTTGACGAAGGCGTGTGGGTGACCGTCGAACTGCTCCGGGTCGAGGAACGCCAGAGCGGTGACCCGGTTCAGCGCCCACAGGAGCCGCTGGTCCTGGGGCAGGCTGCCGGGGAACACCTCCACCAGCGCCCAACCGAGCATGGTGCCGAGTGCCAACCCCGCGACCAGGGTGCCGAGCGCCTTCCACACGGCGCCGCGCCGGACCCGCGTGTAGAACTGCGACCGCGCTGCGATCAGAAGTCCGACGACGGTCAGGTGCACGACCAGGGAGACGACCGCGTTGACGTCCTTGTCGGCGATCGCCACGAGCAGGTTTCCGAGCGCGATCAGTGACAGGTACACGGTGAGCAGCCACCACGCGATCCGCTTCCGGCTGGCCAGTGCCGCCGCGAGCAGTCCCAGGACCAGTGCCCACGCGAAACTCGTGTCGGGTGCGTCGAAGTAGTAGTCGTCGACGTACAGCCGGACCGGGCGGATGTAGTACCGGATGACAGGGGAGAGGCTCCACAGGAACACCGCGACGGCGTAGACACCCAGGATCAGGCTGGCGATGTGCGGCACCTGGGACAGCCGGGACGAGGCCGGGCGCCGCAGTGCGCGCGACGGACCGGGTGTGGGCGGAGCTGACGGTTCACCTGTGACGGTCGGCGGCATGGAAACCAGTGTGAATGCTCGGGCAGGCAAGTGCGGGATGATGGAAGGCATGTCCGCCCCCGAAGACGTCCCCATCCGCGACGAGATGATCCGCCTCGGTCAGTTCCTCAAACTCGCCAACCTCATCGAGTCCGGCGCCGAGGCCAAGGAGGTCATCGCCGACGGCCTGGTCGCCGTCAACGGCGAGGTCGAGGTTCGCCGCGGCCGGCAGCTGCGCGAAGGTGACGTCGTCGAGATCGGTGGGATGAGCGCGCGCATCGTGCGGGAGTAGCGCCGCGCTGTCCCTGCTCGGCGGGGTGGACGACTCGAACCTCCGACGTAACGGGCATTTCACTGGAGCCGATGAACGCGTAGGTGAGCGATTCGGGTAATCCACCAGATGTCGGCTCTTGTGAGTGAGCAGGACCGGTGGTCCAACCGGTTGTGAGGAGTCGACGTGGCGTTGGGAATCTGGGGACCTATAGGTGACGCGCTGATATGGGCGAGCGCCGTCACCGAACCTGTATGGCGACCGCTGCTGGACGCGTGGATCGACTGGCGATACTCCCCGTGACCGGCGGCGAGCTGTACAAGACGGTGGGCGCCAACATGATCGACGACCATGGCAATGGGAACGCCCGAGGGCTGGGACCACTCGGGTAGAGCAAACGCCAAAGATATTGGTGTGCAGGATGTTTGCTGAACTCTCGCGGTGGAAGAATTTCCGGGCGGTTCACGATGCGGACACCCGGAGGCCACGTGACCCGGGGATGCGCTGCCTAGCGTCCGAGCGGTCCTCACCAGCCCACGGAGGTATCGCACAGTGACCACTTCACCCCTGAACCGCCGCGACTTCATCGGTCGCACGGCGCTCACCGGCCTCGGTGTCGCGCTCGCAGGCAGCGTCGACGTCCTGTTCCGTCCGGCCGTCGTCGGCGCGCAGCCGCTGTTCGTCGGCTACGGCCCGCTCGTCCCGGACCCCGCGGGCATCCTCGCGCTGCCGGTCGGGTTCTCGTACTCCATCGTCGCCCGCTCGGGTGAGACGCTGCTCGACGACGGTTCGCCGGTGCCGAGCGACCCCGACGCGAACGGTGTCTTCGCGCAGGGCCACAACACCGTCATCGTGACCAACCACGAGGTCGGCAGCGACGAACCGTTCGGCGTTCCCGTCGTCGACGGCATCACCTACGACCCCGGAGCCCGCGGCGGCACCACGACCACCATCGTCGGCCCGAACGGAGCCCGGCAGGGTGGGTATGTCAGCGTCGCCGGCACCGTGAACAACTGCGCAGGCGGAATCACCCCGTGGGGAACCTGGCTCACCTGCGAGGAGACCGAGGACCGCGCCGGCACCAACGGTTTCACCCTCGACCACGGGTACGTGTTCGAGGTCGACCCCGCAAGCCAGGCCGCGAACGTCGGCAAGAGCGGCATCCCTCTGAAGTTCCTCGGCCGCTTCGCGCACGAGGCCGTCGCGGTGGATCCCGGTACCAGCGCGATCTACCTCACCGAGGACGCCTCCAAGCCCAACGGCCTGTTCTTCCGGTGGACGCCGCCGCAGGGCTTCGTCGGTGGCCCGGGCGCGCTGCACGCCCTCGCGCAGTCCACGGGAGGTGACACCGCCGGCAGCTTCCAGGCGATGAAGTGCCTCTCGGGTGGGGTCCACGTTCCCGACCTGTCGCAGGCGACCGTCCCGGGAACCCGCTACGACGTGCAGTGGGTCGACGTCCCGGACCGCGACGCGAAGTCCACGTCGATCCGCAAGCAGTTCACGAACGACCAGATCACCCGCAGCCGCAAGCTCGAGGGTCAGTGGTGGGGCGACGGCGGCGCGTACTTCGTCGCCAGCTACGCGCGCACGAGCGACGGCAGTGTCGCCGAGCACGACGGCCAGGTGTGGTTCTACGACCCGGCCACGCAGACGGTCGAGCTGAAGACGCTCTTCGGCGTCAACCCCGACCCGTCCGTCGACACCGGCAACTACGACGGCCCCGACAACATCACCGTCTCGCCGTACGGCGGCGTCATCCTCGCCGAGGACGGCGAGGGCGTCAGCCACCTGATCGGTGTCGCGGAGGAGGGTGATCCGTTCGCAATCGCGCGAAACGAACTGAACGACAGCGAGTTCTGCGGCCCGGCCTTCAGTGCCGACGGTCGCACGCTGTTCGCGAACATCCAGACGCCGGGCATCGTCGTCGCGATCCGGGGTCCGTGGCGTCGCGCCGCGGGCGGATCGTCCTTCGGCTCCTGACCGTCGGTCGAGTGTGCGCCCGGTGATCCGGGTGCACACTCGATCCCGTGTGCGCAGGCACTGTTGTACGGCGTCTCGCGGTGCCACACTGGAGTGATCGGTCACGTCTGTTCGAAGGGCGGTGTGGCCATGACCGGATCACCGAGGACGCGGACCACCCGGATTCGCACGTTCATCGCGGTGACGGGAATCCTGTTGTTACAGTGGGTGTTCCTCGCGCCGCCAGGATCTGCACAGATGGCCTCCGCCGTTGCCGACGTCACCGCGCACACGTTCACGGTCGATGCGGCGGGGGAGACCCGCGTGATGCCCGCCTCGATGGGCAAACCCGGGTACGAGACGCCCCTGGGAACGTTCGAAGTGCTCGAGAAGTACCGCTACCTGACGATGGACTCGTCCACCTACGGTGTCCCGATCGACGCGCCCGAGGGGTATCGGGTCGACACGGAGTACGCGGTACGGCTCACCTGGGGTGGGATCTTCGTGCACGGGGCGCCGTGGTCGGTGCCGTCGCAGGGATACGAGAACGTCAGTCACGGTTGCATCAACCTGAGCACCGAGAACGCCCGGTGGTTCTACGACAACGTCCGGATCGGTGACCTCGTCATCATCGTCGGCTGAACGCCGAACGGGCGGATACCGGGACCGTCACTGCGACGATGCTCCGACATCCGCCCGTTCGGCGGGAGATGCTCAGTCCTCGGCGCGGACGACGACGCCGTCGTGGTCGCTGTAGACCATTTCTCCGGGATTGAAGGTCACGCCGCCGAAGCTGACGGGGACGTTCTTCTCACCCGACCCGGTCTGGGTGCTCTTGCGGGGGTTGGTGCCGAGCGCCTTGATTCCGATGTCGAGGGTCCGCAGGATCGCGGAGTCACGGACGGCGCCGTTGACGATGACGCCTGCCCAGCCGTTGTCGACGCCGCGGCCGCCGATGATGTCGCCGACGAGTGCGGTGTGCACGCTCGCGTCGCCGTCCACGACGAGGACCCCGCCGTTGCCCGGCTCACTCAGGGTCTGCTTGACGAGCAGGTTGTCCTGGAAGCACTTGATGGTGGTGATTCGGCCGGAAAACACTGCATGCCCGCCGAACTGGATGAACTGGGTGTCGCAGCTGCGGATGTCGGGGCCGATCTCGTCGGCCAGATCTGCGGTGGCGACCTGCTCGGTCATGTGGTGTCCCTTCGTCGGCGAATCGTCCCCAGCCTAGTTCCTGGTTACCGGCCGGTACCACGCTGTTCGCCGCGACCGTGGCGGGCTTCGTAGTCGTCCCGAGTCGCGGCGGCGCGCCGTTGTGCCCGCTCGTCGAGGAGGTTGGGGTCGAGCCCGTGCGAGAGCAGACGATGTCTGCGGTAGATGTTCATCAGGGCCACAGCGAAATACAGCACCGGCAGGAGCAGCAAGGCCATCATCGCCAGCGGGATCCATCGCTCGCCGGGGACGAGCAGGTAGAAGGCGACGAAGATCGGGATCAGCGGCAACGTGAAACGCAGCACGTACCGCACCGACGAGCCGGGGCCGACGAGATCGTTGCGGACCCAGTCCTGCATCGAGTCGGGCAACGTGCGGCCGAACAGGTAGCCGAGGTACTGCGTGAAGCCGGGTTTCCGCTGGTCGGACATCAATCCAGGATAGATCTGTTGCGATGGGCGACTGCGCGCGGGCGTCACCCGACGAGTCGTGAGACGGAAATCACATCGGGTGCCCGGCAGGTGGTGTGACGTGCGGAAACGTCGGGTACGTCCGGGATTTCCCCAAGACCGAACGGTCGGTCTGACGCGTCCTTCAGGTTGTCGGTTACCGCACGCCGACTCTATATTCCTGCCAGCGCGCTCCCGACCGGGAGTTTCCGAGGCGTACCCAGTGGGCGGCCAGGATCTCGCGTCAATTGTGTGGTCGTGCTCTCTCGCGCGTCCGCCGTCCCGGGGGGGAACCAGTGAACGGCGCCTGTACGACGCTGCGGCCATGTGCCGGCGTCTCGACGCGCGCACCTCTCCTCGCTCACCATCGCTCCACGCGGCAGTCGTGGACGGTTCTCGCATCACCGCATCACCGGAGGGAATTGTCATGAACCCTGTTTCGAAGGGCCGTCATCGTCGGCGTGCCGAACGAGTCACTGTCGCGGGCGCGGTGCCGGTGGCGTTGGCAATCGTGTGCTCCGGTGTCGCGAACTCCGCGCCGCAGGCCGGCCTCGGCGTCGAGGAGGAGGTGCAGCCCGGCTTCTTCGCCGACGAGGTCGAAGAAGCTGCACCCGCGCCCGCTGAGGAGCCCAAGGAGTACTGGGTCGCGCCGCCGGTGGAGTACAACAACGTCCCGACCCGTACCGTCCCGACGTCCTACTACGACTACGACGAACCGGTGGCGCCCGCGTCCTTCAGCGATCTGCACCTGCCGGTCGCCGTCGAACCCGTCGCCCCCATCGAGGCACCCAAGGAACGACTCCGCCTCGGTGACTACGTGTCGGACCAGCCGAACTGGATGTCGGACACGGTTCTCGAGCGCACCAACAACACCGCCGCGGTGTACGAGGCGCAGATGAACACCTTCTGGCGTTCAACGGGTCTCGACGCCTCGCGGGCCGACCGGATCGGCGCCGCCACCATCGGCGGTGCCGCCGTGACCGGCATTGGAGCCGCAGCCGCCGCAGGTGCAACCGGTGCCGTCGTGGGTGCACTGATCGGCGGAACGATCGGTGGCACCTCTGGCCTCGCGCCGCTGTCCGGTGCGGCGGCAACTGTCCTGCCCCTCATCCCGGGCGTCGTCGCAATCGGCACCGTCACGACCGTCATGGGCGCGGGGATCGGCGCTGCCGTGGTCGGTGTGCCGACTGCCGTCGTCGCCGGTGTCGGCGGCGCGGTCGTCGGCGCGGCCCACGGGATGGCGTTCGGTGCAGGCGACACCCTCGGAGAGCCGAAGGAACTTCACCTCGAGCAGGCTCCGACGGTCGACGCGGCCGCCGTCACCGAGAACACCCGCGACACCCTCGAGCAGATCGAGGCGCTGCCGGGTGGGCAGCAGATCGCCGATGCGATCCGCAACGGCGCGTTCTGGCTTCCGCCGCAGCTCGCGGCGATGGACGAGCAGGTCCGAGGAGCCGTCTCCTCGGTGCCCGGTGGCGCCGGCGTCATCGCGGCGGTGGACGCGGGCAACGCGGACGCCGCGGCCATCTTCGAGCCGCAGGTCGAGCAGTCGGGCGTGGCCAACGAGGCGGTCCAGGCCGGCCTGGTCTGAGGGGTGCTCTAAACTCCGCTCGCGCAGGCGATCACGCGGTGGGGAGGGGCGAGTAGAAGTGGACCGGTCGAGCATGTCGCCGGAGGAGTTCGACAAGTGGGTGGCCCAGGAGTCGGAGGCCTCCGGCGTCACCGGAGTGGCGAAGCCGGCCTGGCTCCAGGACGACGGGGAGACGGCGTCGGTCCCGGCGCCCGCCGCCCCGGGCACGGACGAGGCACCGGCACCTGAGCAGTTCCACGACTGGGCTGCCCAGGAGTCCGGGGCGACCGCCACGGACGTGGCCGAGCCGGACTGGCTCAAGGACGGTCCGGTGCCGCCGCCCGTGCGGACTCCCGTCTCCAGGACACCGGCCCCGGACGAGGAGCCGTCCCCGAAGAAGTCCCGCACGTGGCGTGGAGGGGTCCTGGCGGGCGTCTCCGTACTGGTGGTCGTCGGTGCGCTGGCGGCGGCCGGTCTTGCACTCAACTCGCAGGACTCGGAAGCCGAAACCGCGTCGGTGGACGCCGCGCCCACCACGCCTGCGGTTGCGGAGAACTCCTGGTGTGCGGGTATGGGCGAGGGCGACGTTCTCACCCTGGAGTCCGACGACCCCGGCCTGGCCGCGATCGCGGGACTCGAACGGGCGTACTACGTGCTGCGCGACGGTGACCGGGTTCGCGAGTACCTGGCGCCGGATGCCCGGGTCAAGTCTGCTGAGGAGCTCGACAGGTCCGTCCAGGCAATCCCCATCGGCACGACCTACTGCCTGGTGGGGGCGAAGGTCGCCGACGACGTCTACGTCGTGAACGGGCACGAGCGCCGACCGGACGGCACCCCCAATTCCTGGAAGATGCGGATTCACACCGTCACCACGCCCGACGGCAAGAAGATCACGGCGATGGTGGGCATCTGAGGGCGCAGTTCGGAGGTCCCCCGACAGTCAGGACCCGCTTCCCGACTGCCTCGCGTATGCCAGACGAACCGCGGCCCGCAATACCTGTGGGGTCCGACGCGCGGCGGTGAGTACGGCCCTGTCGAGGGTGGACAGGCTGGGCCGGCGGCGGGGGATCAGCGTTCGCTCCGTGCCGGACAGCGCGAACAGCGGCCACCGCCCGGGCACACCCTTCAGGGTGTGGGTGCCGCGCGGCGTGAATGTGAGGCCGGAACCGACGGTCAGGTCGCGGACGGCGTTCGACACCAGGATCTCGCCTGCGTCCGCGAGAGCACCGATGCGGGCGCCCGCGTGCACGGCCATGCCGGTGAGGTCGCTGCCGCTGCGTTCGAGGGGTCCGCTGTGCACTCCGGCCCTGACCGCGAGGCCCAGGTCGGCGACTCCGTCGGTGACGGTCCGTGCGCACCGGACCGCGTCCGTGGCGGAATCGAAGACGCTGAACGTGCCGTCCCCCACGACGTTGACCAGACGTCCTCCGGCCCGGTCGACGGCGTCCCGAACCGCCCACTCGTGCGCGGAGCGCAGATCGCGGTAGTCGTGGTCGCCGAGGCGGGCGAGCAGTTCTGTGGACCCGACGATGTCGGTGAACAGCACGCACCCGAGGAACCGGTCGACGTCCACCGGCAGGTCGGCGCCCCCGATCAAGTCCTCGACCTCCTCGAGCACCGGCAGCCACGCCTCGCCCAGTGATGCGCCGGGCGCCGACGTCCGGAGCACGCGCATCGACCCCTCGGGTACGGCATCGGCGATGCGGCGCGCCACCTCGAGTGGCCGCAGTGATCCGCCGGGATGCAGCACCCGCGTCGGACACTGGACGGAACCCAGTGCGTCCCAACAGTTCACGCGAAGCGCCCATTCGAGATGCGCGCACGCGACAGCGGGGGTGGCGGTGGACCGTTCGAGCAGGCCCATCAGTCGACGGTTGAGTGGGGAGTCGACGGGTGTGTCCCACACCTGGAGGGTGCGTCCGGAACCCCAGGCGCCGTAGGCGGCGCGGAGACCGGCGACGAAACCGGCGAGGTCCGCACCCTCCCATCCGGGTGGGGTTGTGTCGTCGCAGCGGACGAGACCCTCGATGTACGGCTGGTCGAGCACGAGCCCGCGCACCCGTTCCGGGTGTCGCGCCGCCACCATGACGACCGGGCCGGCGGTGCTGCCCAGCCCGAGCAGGACGGCCTCGGCGATGCCCTCGGCGTCCATGACTGCGAGCACGTCGGATGATTGTTCGTCGAGGGTGGGGATGTGGTCCGTCGGGTCGGACAGACCGACACCTCTGCGCATCACGATGACGTTGCGGTGCCGGACGCCTGCCCGTTCGAAGAGGTACTGCAGGTGCGGGTCGGTCCACATGAGGTCGGGGTGCAGCCCGATCTCGAAGAACCAGACGACGGTCGGGTCTCCGTCCCCGGAGACCTGGTACGCGAGGGCATGCCCGTCACGCTGGACATACCGTGTCACGGGTGGGTCCATGTCCCAACGGTAGTCCCGTTCGCGGGCGGGTAGTTGTCCCGTGGACGAACCCCGGGCCCTTGACGCGGACCCGGGGGTGGCGCGCATTCTGGAAACGGATCACGTCGTCGGGGCCGTGGCCTCGGCGTGCCGTTCGGGCACTCGGAGGTACCGGTCATGCGAATCGTCGTCGTCGGAGGCACCGGCCACATCGGCCGCCAGGTCGTCGAACACCTGAGGGAGAGCGGACACGACGCGGTGGCGGCGTCACCGTCGACGGGAGTGGACGTGCTCACCGGATCGGGTCTCGCCGAGGCGTTCGCGGGCGCCGACGTGGTGGTGGACGTGTCCAACGCTCCGTCCTTCGACGGTCCCGTGGTCCTCGACTTCTTCGAACGCTCCACCGCCAACCAGCTCGCGGCGGAGGAGGCCGCAGGAGTGAAACACCATGTCGCGCTGTCGATCGTCGGGGTCGATCGGCTGGTGCCGTCGGACAGCGTCGGCTACCTCGACGGGAAGGTCCGGCAGGAGCAGTTGATCATCGAGGGCCCGGTTCCGTACACGCTGGTGCGGGCAACGCAGTTTCACGAGTTCATCGGCATGATCGCGGATGCCTCGACGCGAGACGACGGTGTGCACCTGCCGCACTACCTGTTCCAGCCGGTGGCCGCCGCGGACGTCGCGGCACTCGTCGCGGAGACGGCACAGGGAGAACCCCGTGTCGAAGTCGAGATCGCCGGTGCGACAAGGGCTCCGATGGACGAGCTGATCGGTGGGGTGCTCCGTGATCGTGGCGACGCGCGCACTGTGATCCGGGACGACGACGCCGGCTACTTCGGCGCCGACCTTGCCGAAGACGGGTTGGTGCCAGTAGTGGACGGCGCGGTGATCGGCTCGACCGCGCTCGCCGTATGACGCCCGCCGGCCACCATAACTGTACCGTACGTAAGGTATAGTTATGGGGTGACTCTGAAAAGCGAGGACGAGATCGGGACGGCGTCGCGTAGATGGGCGCTTCTGGTCACCGTCGGTGCGGGACTCCTGCTGATCACGCTGGACAACTCGATCCTCTACACCGCGCTGCCCTCGCTGACCACGGATCTCGGCGCGTCGGTCACTCAGAGCCTGTGGATCATCAACGCGTACCCGCTCGTCATGGCCGGGCTTCTCCTGGGCGCCGGAACCCTGGGCGACCGGGTCGGTCACGCGCGGATGTTCGTGGCCGGTCTCGTGATCTTCGGGGCGGCGTCGGTACTGGCCGCGCTCGCACCGACGCCGGAGGTGCTGATCGCGTCACGGGCGGTTCTCGCGGTGGGAGCGGCCGTGATGATGCCCGCGACCCTCGCTCTGATCCGCATCAACTTCCCGGACGAGCGGGAGCGGAACCTCGCCATTGCGATCTGGGGCAGCCTTGCCGTGGTCGGTGCGGCCTTGGGGCCGATCGTCGGTGGCGTTCTCCTCCAGCACTTCTGGTGGGGCTCGGTCTTCCTCGTCAACGTGCCGATCGTCGTGGCCGCACTCGTTGCGATCGCCGTCATCCGGCCCGCGAGCGAGGCCGACCCGGGCAAACGCTGGGACGCGGTGTCGTCGATCCAGGTGATGGTGGGCCTCGCCGCGACGGTGTACGCAATCAAGGAGATCGGGCACCGACCGCCGTCGCTCGCCGTGGTCGCCATCTCGCTCACGGTCGCGGCCGTCGGGTTCACCTTGTTCGTGCGGCGTCAGCGCACACTCGACGAGCCCCTGCTCGAGTTCTCCATATTCCGGAATCCTGCATTCACGTCGGGAGTTCTGGCTGCCGCCGCATCGATGTTCGCGATCGCCGGCATCCAGCTGGTGACGACGCAGCGATACCAGCTCGTCGCGGAGTTCACCCCGCTGGAGGCCGGGCTGCTGGTCTCCGCCATCGCGGTCGGATCGCTGCCTACCGCGATGCTCGGCGGTGCGTTTCTGCATCGGGTCGGGCTGCTGGTGCTGATCTGTGGGGGTCTGGCGCTGTCCGCGGTCGGTGTCGTGGTCACCGTCATCGGCTTCGGTGTCTCCTTCGGCCTGCTGGTCGCCGGCCTGCTGGTCACCGGCGCCGGACTCGGTGCGGCGATGGCAGTGGCGTCGACGGCGATCATCGGCAACGTCCCGGTCCGGCGTGCCGGCATGGCGTCGTCGGTGGAGGAGGTCTCCTACGAGTTCGGCAGTCTCACCGCAGTCGCGCTGCTCGGCAGCCTGCTCGCGATGATCTACAGCGTGACCGTGGACCTGCCCGACGGGACACCGGCCGCCGCAGGCGAGGCACTCGTCGACGCGCTCGCCGTCGCCGAGGGCGATCAGACGGTGATCGACGCCGCGTCGAGCGCCTTCGACACCGCCTATCTCGGCGTCATGGGTACGGTTGCCGTCATGCTGACGATCGGCGCCGCCGTCACCGGCATCCTGTTGCGCAGGCACCTCCCCGGTACCGCGTCGCAGCTCCCGTCCGACTGTTGAGCACCCCGGAGGGGAACGACGTGCGTACCAGCAAGCGACTGCAGATCCTCGATGCCGCGGTGACCGTGGTCGAGCGCGACGGTGTCACCGCGGTTACCTTCGAATCGGTGGCTGCAGAATCAGGTCTCACCAAGGGAGGTCTGCTGTACCACTTCGCGTCGAAGGACGAGCTCGTCCTCGCGTTGCATCAGCACCTCGCGGACCGCTGGGAATCCGATCTGGTTGCGGCGCTCGGAGTTCCTGTCGACGACGTGACCCAGGACCAGCGGCTCGCCGCGTACGCGAAGGTGAGCATCCGCGGGGCGACGGGTCCGGAGTTGCTGATGATGCTGGAGGCGTCGACGAATCCCGTTCTGCTGCAGCCGTGGCAGGAGGTCATCGCCCGGTGGGTTCCGGACCCGGCGTCCATCGAGGTCGACGACGCAGGCGCGGTGACGCGGATCCTCGCCTGGCTCGCGGCGGACGGACTGTGGCTCAGCGAATCGGTCGGCGGCCACCACCTCACACCGGAGCTGCGCGCCGTGCTGGCCGAGCGGATCGTCGACACACTCGGCAGGTGAACGCCGCACACGGCTGAAGGTGGCTTTCATGCGCGTAGATCGCATGAAAGCCACGTTCAGCCGGAGGTGGTGGTCGGTTGGAGGGCCCGAAGGCGGGTCCACACCTCACCCGGGCAGACGCCGACGCGGCAGATGTGGATTGCGATTGCCGGGGCGGGTCATGCGGGCGAGGCCGCGCATCACGCCGGGAAACCTGCGGGCCGCGGTCAGGACGGCGCGATCCATTCGTGTCGGGCGCGGTGGTTCCGGGGGGAGTCGGGGCCGCGTGCGGTTGGTCGTCGCGAACAGGTGTGTCCGCTCGGGAACACCCCGGAGCGCGTGCGTACCGAGGTCGATGAAGGCGAGGTCGGCGCCGTGGGCGAGATCCCGGGCCATTTGCGAGCAGCGCACCTCGTCGGGGTCCGCACTCGCCGCGATTCGTGCTCCGACGTGAACGGTCATGCCGGTCAGTTCCGGACCTGCCCTGGCAACTGGACCGGTGTGGACTCCCGACCGCACGGAGATTCCGAGATCAGCTGTTGCACTGTGAATCCTGTGTGCGCACCGCAATGCGGCCGTCGGTCCGTCGAACAGGCTGAGCGTGCCGTCGCCGGCGATGCCGACGAGGGTGCCACCACCGGATTCGACCTCCCCACGGACCAGGCGGTCGTGTGCGGTGAGCAAGGTGGCGAATCCGGAGTCTCCAAGGCGGGCAAGCACATCCGTCGACCGCACCACGTCGGTGAAGAGGACGGTGGCGAGAAAGCGGTCCGCGTCCACCGGACGTGTGTGTCCGGTGGCGAGTTCCTCGACGTGGTCGAGCACCGGGATGAGCGCCTCACCCAGGGTCGTCCCCGGAAGAATTGGCGGTAGTTCGTGACAGCGGCCCTGTGGAACGAGATCGGCGACCCGACGGACGGCATCGTCAGGGAACAGGGCTCCAGGCTGGTGCACGACCTCGGTCCGGCACTGAACGGACGGCAGCACCCACGCGTACTCGGAGCGAAGTGCCCATTCGAGATGGTCCACTGCGGTTGCCGGTGTCGTGGAGCATCTTTCGAGTAGTGCCATGATGCGGCGGTTGTGCGGGCGGTCGAGGGTGGGGTGGGTGAGCGCGGCGAGTTCGCCGGCTCCCCAGTGTGCGTACGCGGCACGGAACGAGTTGACGAATCTTGTGCGCTGGGAGGTCGTCCATCCTGCGGCGACGGTTCCGTCGTCGTCCACGAGTGCGTCGCACCAGGGTTCGGCGAGTACCAGTCCGGCGACCCGTTCCGGGTAGCGCGCCGCCAGCAGCGTCAGTGGTCCGCAGGTGCTGCAGGCGCCGACGAGAACAGCCTGCGCCGCGCCTGCGTCGTCGAGCACGGCGAGTACGTCGTCGGCTTGTTCCTCGAGGGTGGGAGAGCTGGTGACCGGGTCGGACAGGCCGAACCCGCGTCGCTGGAAGAACAGTGATCGGGAGTAGGTGGTGCCGCGTTCGATGTTGTAGTGCAGATGCGGGTCGGTCCACATCAGATCCGGGTGCATCATGATCTCGAAGAACCAGGCCACCGTCACAGGGCTGTCCCCCACCGTCTGGTAGGCCAGCGCGTGTCCGTC
>NZ_JBHUFB010000009.1:93399-385566 GCF_042681175.1 Rhodococcus gannanensis | reverse complement strand
TGGCGTTCGTGCGATCTACGCGCACGAACGCCACCTTCAGCCGAACAGGAGGTGTGGGTCAGGCGGTGGCCATCTCCGCCTCTGCCGGGGTGCTGGTGCGGATCAGGTGGTCGAACGCGCCGAGAGCGGCGGTCGCACCGGAGCCGGCGGCCACGATGATCTGCTTGTACGGCGCGGTGGTGCAGTCGCCCGCGGCGAACACGCCGGGCACCGAGGTGCGGCCGTGCTCGTCGACGACGATCTCGCCGCGCGGGCTGAGTTCGACTGTGCCCTCGAGCCATTCGGTGTTCGGAAGCAGGCCGATCTGCACGAACACGCCGTCCAGGTCGACGGTGTGCGCGGAGTCGTCGGTGCGGTCCGTGTACGCCAGACCGGTGACCTTTGTGCCGTCACCGAGCACCTCGGTGGAGAGGGTGCTGAGCAGGATGTCGACGTTCGGCAGGCTGCGGAGCTTGCGCTGCAGGACGTCGTCGGCGCGCAGCTGCGAGTCGAACTCGACCAGCGTCACGTGCTCGACGATGCCGGCGAGGTCGATCGCGGCCTCGACACCGGAGTTGCCGCCACCGATCACGGCGACCCGCTTGCCCTTGAACAGCGGTCCGTCGCAGTGCGGGCAGTAGGTGACGCCCTTGTTCCGGTACTCGTTCTCGCCGGGGACGTTCATCGCGCGCCAGCGTGCACCGGTGGACAGGATCACGCTGCGGGAGAGCAGCCGGGCGCCGCTGGCGAGCTCCACCTCGACCAGGCCGCCCTCTACCTCGGCCGCGGTCAGCTTCGCAGCGTTCTGGGTGTTCATGATGTCGACCTCGTACTGGCGCACGTGGTTCTCGAGCTCGGCCGCGAACTTCGGGCCCTCGGTGTACGGGACGGACGCGAAGTTCTCGATGCCCATGGTGTCGAGCACCTGGCCGCCGAAGCGCTCGGAGACGACGCCGGTGCGAATTCCCTTGCGGGCGGCGTAGATCGCCGCGGTCGCGCCTGCGGGGCCGCCGCCGACGACGAGCACGTCGAAGGGGTCCTTCTCGGAGATCGCGGTGGCGGTGCGCTCGGCGGCGCCGGTGTCGAGCTTGCCGACGATCTGCTCGAGGTTCATCCGGCCGGAGCCGAACGGCTCACCGTTGAGGAAGACGGTCGGCACGGCCATCACCTGACGGCTGTCGACCTCGTCCTGGAAGAGGGAGCCCTCGATGGCGATGTGCTTGATCCGCGGGTTGACGACGGCCATCACGTTCAGCGCCTGCACGACGTCGGGGCAGTTCTGGCAGGACAGCGAGAAGTAGGTCTCGAAGTAGAAATCGCCCTCGAGGTCGCGTGCCTGCGCGAGGAGGTCCGCGGCTTCCTTCGAGGGGTGGCCGCCGACCTGCAGCAGGGCGAGGACGAGGGAGGTGAACTCGTGGCCGAGCGGGATGCCGGCGAACTGGACCTCGACGTCGGTGCCGACGCGGCGGATCGCGAAGGACGGACGGCGGGGGTCGTCACCGGTGCGGGCGTGCGTGACCTGGTCGGACAGGCCGGCGATCTGGTCGAGGAGCCCGGCGAGTTCGGTGGACTTGGCGCTGTCGTCGAGGCTGGACACCAGCTCGATCGGCTGGGTCACCTTCTCGAGCAGGGACTTCAGTTGGTTGGCGAGGCCGGCTTCGAGCATGAGGATCAACTCCGTGGGGGTGTGGCGCGGGTGGGAAAAGGCAGATGCTCAGGTCGAGCCGGGACGCGGATTCGCCTACGGCGGTCCTACCCGGTGGCACGGGACGTCGTTGTCCCGTGCCACCGATTCGGACGTGATGCGGCGAATCAGATCTTGCCGACGAGCTCCAGCGACGGGGCCAGGGTCTCTTCGCCCTCTTCCCACTTGGCCGGGCAGACCTCACCCGGGTGGTTGCGGACGTACTGCGCGGCCTTGACCTTGCGGAGGAGTTCGGCGGCGTTGCGGCCGATGCCCTCGGCGGTGACCTCGGTGAACTGGACGACACCGTCGGGGTCGACGAGGAAGGTGCCGCGGTCGGCGAGGCCCTGGTCCTCGCGGAGAACCTCGAAGTCGGTGCTGATCTGCAGGGTCGGGTCGCCGATCATCGCGTACTTGATCTTGTTGATCGTGTCGGACGAGCCGTGCCACGCCTTGTGCGTGAAGTGCGTGTCGGTCGAGACGGAGAAGACCTCGACGCCCAGGCGCTGCAGCTCCTCGTAGTGGTCGGCGAGGTCACCGAGCTCGGTGGGGCAGACGAACGTGAAGTCGGCCGGGTAGAAGAAGAAGATCGCCCACTTGCCCTTGATGTCCTCGTCGGAGACGGTGACGAAGGCACCGTTCTGGAACGCCTCTGCGGAGAACGGCTTGATCTGCTTGTTGATCAGCGACATGAAGAGCCTCACTCGAATCGGGGTGTTGTCGTGTGTGTGATTCGAAGCTAACGAGGCCTGATTGATTGCGCCAATCGATAGTTTTTAGAATTTCGATAGTGGAACGCTATAAGCACTGCATCGTGTTCTGGAATGACCCCAAAAAGAGCGAAACTGTGACCGATCACATACCGGCCCCCTGCGCAGGTTTCTGTCCCCACCGTCCACCCACACCTGTGCGCGCTTTTGGTAGTGGGGACTACCAGAACCGCGCACAGGCGAATAGGTTGTGTGTAACCGGTAGAACTACCAACCAGTAGGGGTATGAAATGCCAGCTCCGTCCGCCGCGACCTTCGACAGGCTCGGGAAGCTCGTCGCCATTCCCGACGCCGCGAGCCGCCCGACCCGACCCGTTGTCGAGGCGTTCACCGGCCGCGAACTGGCGACGATTCCGGTCGGGACCGCGCAGGACGCCGTCGACGCGATCGCGCGGGCACGGATCGCGCAGCGCGACTGGGCGGCGCGGACGCCCCTCGAGCGCGCCGAGATCTTCCACCGCTACCGCGACCTGGTCCTCGCCAACCGCGACGCACTGCTCGACATGGCGCAGGCTGAGACCGGCAAGGCGCGGGTGTCCGCGCTGGAGGAAGTCCTCGACATCGCGATGACGTCCCGCTTCTACGCCCGGCTCGCTCCGAAGGCGCTGCGCTCGAAGCGGGTGCAGGGCATGCTCCCGGGTCTGACGAAGACCGTCGTCCACCATCACGCCAAGGGTGTCGTCGGCGTCATCTCGCCGTGGAACTACCCGATGACGCTCGCGGTCTCCGACGCCATCGCCGCCCTGCTCGCCGGCAATGCCGTCGTCCTCAAGCCCGACAGTCAGACCCCGTACTGTGCGCTCGCGTGCGTTGACCTGCTGTACCAGGCGGGCCTCCCGAAGGACCTGTTCGCCGTCGTTCCCGGACCCGGTTCGGTGGTCGGCACCGCCATCGTCGAGCACTCCGACTACCTGATGTTCACCGGTTCCACCGCCACCGGGCAGTTGCTCGCCGAGCAGGCCGGTCGCCGGCTGATCGGGTTCTCCGCCGAGCTCGGCGGCAAGAATCCGATGATCGTGACGAAGGGCGCGAACCTGCGCGAGGTCGCCGATGCCGCCGTCCGCGCGTGCTTCTCCAACTCAGGCCAGCTGTGCATCTCCATCGAGCGGATCTACGTCGAGCAGCCGGTGGCGGCGGACTTCACGCGGATCTTCGGCGAGCGGGTGAAGAACATCAATCTCGCGGCCGGCTACGAGTTCGGGGTCGAGATGGGCTCGCTGGTGTCGGAATCCCAGGTCAAGACCGTGTCCGGGCACGTCGAGGACGCCGTCGCCAAGGGTGCGACCGTCGTCGCGGGCGGAAAGGCGCGCCCCGACCTCGGCCCGCTGTTTCACGAGCCGACCGTCCTGACCGGCGTAACCGACGACATGGAGTGCGCCCGCAACGAGACGTTCGGTCCGCTGGTGTCGATCTACCCCGTCGCCGACGTCGACGAGGCCGTCGCCAAGGCCAACGACACCGAGTACGGGCTCAACGCCAGCGTGTGGGCGGGAAGCAAGGCCGAGGGCGAGGCCATCGCCGCTCGTGTCCGTGCCGGAACCGTCAACGTCGACGAAGGGTACGCCCCGGCGTGGGGCAGCACCGCCGCGCCGATGGGCGGCATGGGCGTCTCCGGTGTCGGGCGCAGGCACGGCCTCGACGGACTCCTCAAGTACACCGAGTCGCAGACCGTCGCCACCACTCGCGTCCTCAACCTCGGTGGGCCCCGCGGTCTCCCGCCGAAGATCTGGTCGAAGGTGCTGGCCCCGTTCATCGCGGTCATGAAATACCTGCCCGGCCGCTGACCGCATGAGACGGTGGTGACATGGACGTCGCGAACATCGAGGTCGACGCACCGCCGTCGCGGGTGTGGGATCTGGTCACCGACATCGCCGGCTACCACCGGTTCAGTCCCGAGAACACGGCAGGGCACTGGACCGGTGGTGAGCCCGTCACCGTCGGCGCCACCTTCACGGGCGGCAACCGGCACGGCGCGATCCGCTGGACGACGCACTGCACCGTCGTCGACGTCGTTCCCGGGGAACGCTTCTCGTTCGAGTCGGACGAGCCGAAGGCCCGCTGGACGTACGAGGTGCAGCCGACGGACTCCGGTTCCCGGATCACCGAGACACGCGAGATCTACGGCACGCCGGCCTGGTACGTGCGCCTGATCCAGCGGTCGCGGCTCATCGGCAGCAACCGGGACGCCCTCATGCAGCAGGGCATGCACGACACCCTCACCGCCATGAAGCGGTACCTGGAGAAGGGCGCCTGACCTCCGTCAGTGCCCGAACTGGACCGCCAGTCCCGCGCCATCGAGCTTCTTGACCCGCCGGTGCTCGGCGACCACCAGACTGGCACCCAGTACCAAGCAGGTGGCGCAGACGGCTGCGCCGATCCACGCCCAGCCGGCGAAACCGTAGCCGGCGCCGGTGAGGGTCAGCCCGAGCGCGGCCATGCCGAGGGCGACCAGGATCAGTCCGGGCCAGTTGCGGGAGTCCTCGATCGACTCACCCGGGTGTTCGCGGGTGGTGTGGGCGAGGTCGCGGGGATCGTCGTTGCTCACTGGGTCCTCCTGCGGGTCGAGTCGCTGTCGGTCCGAGCCTTCGTTGTGTCCCGTCGAAAGGGTGCCGTCGACGCTACACCCGAACCACGCCACGTTCTCGTCGAACGACGGCGATGTGCGACTGTGTTCCGGCAGTGACCGGACCGAGGAAGGAGACCGTGTGAACGGGGTGGACACCGAAACCGTCGTCGTGGGTGAGTTGACGGCACACCTGGCCAGGCCGGTGGACTGGACCGTCGGCAACGGCGCGATGCTGGTGCTGCCGATGATCACCGGCATCGATTCCCAGGTGCGTGGCTTCGCCGCGGACATCGCCGCAGCCGGGATGACGGCACTGGTGTGGGATCCGTGGCACGGTCCGACCGCCGACGACACCCCGAGGCCGCGACTGTTCGAACTGATGGCCGGGCTCGACGACGACGCCTGCCTCGCGGAGATGGACGCGCTCCTGGCATATCTCCGCGACGAACTCGGGTTCGAGCGGATCGGTGTCGTGGGCTACTGCCTCGGCGGCCGCTTCGCGCTCCTGCTCGGTGCCCGGTATCCGCTGCTGCGCAACGTGATCGCCTACCACCCGTCGATCTGGGAACCGGCCGCCGCGAACCACACCCGGGACGCCGTCACGGAGGCCGCGACCATCGGCGCGCCGGTGATGGTGCTGCACGCCGGGAACGACGACATCCTGTCGGCGCATACCCTCGGCGCGCTGCGCGGGGCCCTGGAGGCGAGGGAGTCCGGGGCGACGATCGTGCACGTCTACCCCGGCGCCGAGCACGGCTTCAGTTCACCTGTCCGGCACGGAAACCCGGTGAACAAGGCTGCCTCCGCCCTGTCGTGGCCGCAGGCGCTGGCGTTCGCCGCCTCGACACTCGCGCCCTAGCTCCGAACGCCGACGGCACGTTTCACGATCGCGTCGAACGCGCGGTCGGGCAGCAACCACTTCAGGGCGATCAGGGGTTTGGCGCCGAATCCCATGGCGTATCGGGTCCGCGGTCGGCGGGCGTCGACGGCCTTGGCGATGGCGTCGGCGACGACCTGCGGTGACGAGTTGCGGCTGCGGTTCGACTCCGAGGACAGCATGTCCGCGACCGCTCGGGCCTGGGCGGAGTAGGCGCCGTCGCCGGAGCGTTCGCGGAGGTGGTCGGCCGCGATGCCACCCCATTCGGTCGCGATGGCTCCGGGTTCGATCACGACCACGTCGATCCCGAACGGCGCGGTTTCGAGGCGCAGGCAGTCGCTGAGGCCCTCCAGGGCGAATTTCGTTCCGTGATACCAGCCGCCCATCGGGGTGTGGATCTTGCCGCCCATCGACGTGATGTTGACGATGGTGCCGCTGCGCTGCCGTCGCATGTGCGGGAGGACGAGTTGTGCCAGCCGCGCTGCGCCGAACACGTTGACCTCGAACTGGTAGCGGGCCTCGTCGAGCGGTACGTCCTCGACGGCGCCGTACGAGCCGTAGCCGGCGTTGTTGACCAGGACGTCGATGCGGCCCGCCTCCTCGACGATCTTCTCGACGCCCCCGCGCGCGGAGGCGTCGTCGGTGACGTCCATGGCGAGCGGCCGGATGCCGTCGTCGGTCAGCTTCTCCAGGCGGTCCGTGCGGCGGGCAGCGGCGTACACGGTGTGGCCGCGGGCGGCGAGCGTGCGGGCGGTGGCCTCGCCGATGCCGGAGGAGCCTCCTGTGACGAGAACGATCTTGGTGGTCATGTCGACTCCGAACGGTGGGGAGCACAGGTCCACGTTTCAGGATGACCCACGGACCCACCGAACTCCATCGAAAGGTTGATTTCGCCGGCGTAGGTGCGTGTGGGCGCGCCTTTCCGACGTGCTGCTGATGGAATCGAGATCGGACGGCGAACCGTCTCGACTCGACACGGAGGGTGACGCATGGCGCCTGAGGACACCGCCGAAGCGCGGGCGACCCGGCGGGACTGGATCGGGCTCGGTGTGCTGGCCGCCGGCCTGTCCATGATCGTCGTCGACGGCACGATCGTCGGGGTCGCGTTGCCGGTCATCATCACCGACCTCGACATGGACCTGACCGACGCGCAGTGGGTCAACAGCATCTACTCGGTGGTGTTCGCGGCGTTGCTGCTCACAGCCGGACGCCTCGGTGACCGCCTCGGCAGGCGCACCATGTTCATCGCCGGCGTGGTGGTGTTCCTGATCGGCAGCCTCCTCGCCGCCGTCGCGGGCAGTGCCACCGCGCTGATCGCGGCACGCCTGGTGCAGGGCATCGGTGGCGCGTTCGTGCTCCCGACCACGCTGTCGAGCGTCAACGCGACCTTCCGCGGTCGCGACCGGGTGGTGGCGTTCGCCGTGTGGGGTGCAGTGATTTCCGGCATGGCGGCCGTCGGCCCCCTCCTCGGTGGCTGGCTGACCACCTACTTCACCTGGCCGTGGATCTTCGTCGTGAACATCCCGATCGGTATCGCGGTGCTGCTCGGTGCCCTGCTCGCGGTCCGGAACACGCGGGCAACGATCACCGTGCCCGGTCTCGATGTCGACGGATTGCTGCTCAGCGCAATCGGATTCGGCGGCGTGATCTTCGCGCTCATCGAGGGGCAGAGCCTCGGGTGGTGGACGCCGATCGCCGAGTTCACGATCTTCGGGTGGACGTGGCCCCCCGACGCACCGGTGTCGGTGGTGCCGGTCGCCGGGGCGATCGGAGTGATCGCGCTGGTGCTGTTCGTGGTGTGGGAACGGCACCGCGCAGTGGGCAGTCACCGGTCCGCGATCCTCGACCTGACCCTGTTCCGGGTGCCGACGTTCAGCTGGGGCAACGTCACCGCCCTGACGGTGGCGATCGGCGAGTTCGGCCTGCTGCTGGTGCTTCCGCTCTTCCTGGTCAACGCCCTCGGCCTGTCCACCATGGGTGCCGGTCTCGTGCTCGCCGCCATGGCGTTGGGTGCGTTCGCGTCCGGTGCCGCCGCCCGGCACCTGGCGGTCGCTCTCGGTGCAACGCGGGTGGTGATCCTCGGGCTCGCGCTCGAGGTGGTCGGCGTCGCGATCGTCGCGGTGTTCGTCTCCGCGACCGTCTCCCCGTGGCTGCTCGCGGTGCTGCTCGCCGTCTACGGCGCGGGCCTCGGTCTGGCGTCCGCGCAGTTGACGGGCACAGTGCTGGCCGACATTCCGACGGAGAAGTCGGGGGAGGGCTCGGCCACGCAGAGCACGGTCCGGCAGCTCGGCTCGGCGCTCGGGTCGGCAGTTCTCGGTGCGGTGCTGTCGGTGTCGTTGGCGCACACCCTGACCGACCGCCTCGACACCGTGCCGGGCGTTCCGCCGCAGGCGGAGGAACAACTGGTCACCGCGACCCGCGACTCGGCGGGCGGAACGATCTCCGGGCTGCGGGAACAGGGCGACACCGGCTCGCTCGGACCGGCGGGGCCGGAGGTGACGTCGGCACTGTCCGAGGGATTCGGTGACGCCACCCGCATCTCGCTGTTCGCGGCGTCCGGTTTCCTGGCCATCGGTCTGGTCAGCGCGACCGCCCTGCACGTGCGGGCGAGGCGCGAGGACTCGGCAGCCGGGTAGGACCGCTCAGCCGGTCGTCGCCAGGGCGGCGGCGAGCCCGAACACCACCGCGAGGGCGAGGACGTCGAGGCCTGCGTTGCGGAGCGAGACAGCCTGGGTCGAGCGATGCGCGGCCGCGGCGGGCACCCACCCGCGGCGCCACCACCAGCCCAGTGCGACGAGACCGAGCAGCCCGACCGTCTTCGCCAGGACGATGCGGCCATAGCCGGTGGTCACCAGTGCGTCGAGACCACCGAGCGCGACCGCGGCGTCCACCGTTCCCGTGATCGTCACGACCGCAACGCATTTCCATGCCAGGTCCGAGTAGCGGGGGAGCAGCGTTGCCCACGACCCGCGCCCGCGCAGCACAAGTGCCATCGCGATCATCGGGCCGATCCACAGTGAGGCCGCCAGCACGTGCGCGGCGACGAGCACCGGCCCCAGGGCGTAGGCGGACATGTGCCCGGTGACGGACCGCGCCACCAGGGCGAGGGCGGCCACCGCGGCGAACGGTGTGGGCGGCCAGTGTGCGTCGCGCCGGAACGCGACCGTCGCGGCCACCGACAGTGCGGCGGTCGCGAGGACGGTCGCGAATCCGATGCGCCCGACGCTGATCTCGGCGACGAAGTGTCCGAGCGTGGCCGGGTCGAGTTCACCGGCCGGCACCTCGGCGGTCTCCGCGGCAGCGGCTACGAGCAACGCGGCTTCGGAGACCGCCCAGGCCGCCGCCGCGACGGCCATCGGACGCCACAGCCACGTCAGCGGGACGGCGGGCCTGCGGTCACCCCGTTGCAACAGCTCGAGCAGGCACAGGCCCAGAACGGTCGCGCCGAGCAGGTCGGACAGGACTCGGATCGTCGCCGCCGCGTCCGGACCGCTCGGGTGGGCCAGCAGCCACGCCACCGCCACCCCCGCCAGCCCGCCCAGAACTGCGAGCGTGCCTGTGCGCGCTTGTGGTGGCCAGGGCCGCCACAAGCGCGCACGGGCGGCGGAGCCGTGAATCACCGCTTGCGGAGCGCGAACGCCAGCCCGCCGCCGAATACGACGACCCCGGCCACGACGAACGGCCACAGCGGGATGCTGCCCGAGTCGTCACTCGACTCCGAGGACGATCCGGCCGCCGCGCCCGGTGTGCCGCCGCCCTCCTCCGTGAGGGTGAACGTGCTGGTTCCGCTGACGGGGTGGCCGTCGGCGGAGGTGACGCGGTACGCGATCGTGTATTCGCCGACCGGTCCGAGCTCGCCGACCGGGACGCTGATCGTCGGGCCGGACACCGTCGGGTCACCCTTCGACCACAGGTTGCCGTCGGGCCCGACGACCGTCAGCGCCGCGAAACTCGTCTGCAGCGGCTCGTTGAAGGTCACGGTGACCTGTTCGGGACCGGCGGCGATCGAGCTGCCGGTCTCGGGATCGACCCCGACGACTGCCGAGTGTGCTCCCGCGACTCCCACGCCGAACAGCGCGGCCAGAGCGGTCAGCAGTGTGACGGCCAGGACCCGCATCCGGCCGGTCACGAGCGACGACCGCGGATGGTCGCGCCGATGCCGAGCGCGGCACCGAGCGCACCGAGCACGAGGCCGATGCCGCCGAGCCAACGGGCGGTGGTGTCCGTGGCGTCCACGTCACCGGCAGCCTCGGTGTCGGTGCTCGCGTCGGCTCCGTGGGCGTGGCCGGTGTCGGCGGCCTCCGTGAGCGTCAGCGTCGGGGCGGGATGCTCCGGCTCGGCGCCGTTCTCGGCGACCTGGTCCCAGGCCACGACCTCGCCGTCACTGTAGGTCTGGACGGCGGCGAACGACACGGTGTCCTCGGTGGGAAGGGGTCCGGCCGAGAGGAGGAACTGCTGGAACTGACCGGGGCCCACGGAGACGCCGGGATCGGCGGTCCACGTCACGGAGGTCGCCTCGCCCTCCGCGTTCTTGGCGACCTGCGCGGTCCAGCCGGGAAGGGGCTCTGTGCGGGCGGACTTCAGTTCGGGCAGCGTGACTTCGAGCTTGGTGGTGCCCGCGGTGTCGGACTCGGTGGGAACCCGGAACGTCAGCACGGTGTAGCCGCCCTGGGCGGCGCCGGGAGCGCTGACGGAAACGTGGGCGGACGCCATGCCTGCGCCACCGACGAGCAACGCGGCGGTCGCACCGGCGACGAGGACGGTGCGAGTGGAACGGATCTTCATGTGTGGTCTTTCTCGAAAGATGTTGGGGGACCGGTCAGGCGAACTCGGCTGCCGGAGGTCCCCGTCTCGAGACCACGTGGTCGAGCAGGAGGTGGGTGAGCGGGTCGGTCGCCGCGGGAATGCGGTGCGACCGGCGTCGGAGCGGACGTGCGACCGGCCCGCGGAGCGGCACCCGCAGGGCACGCGTGATCGGGTCGTACAGCTTCTCGGCGGCGACGATGAGCGCGGCGCAGAGTGCGGTGGCGACGGTGTGCGCGACGAGCATCGTCGCGGCGGATGCGGTCGCGGCGTGCTGGTGCACCGTCGTGCCCGAGAGGATCAGGTGTCCGAGCAGCTGGCCGCCGGCGAGTGCCGCCGCGAGTGCGGTGCGCGTTCCCCGGCAGGTGGCGGCGACGGCTCCGGCGACGGTGCTGCACAGCACGAGCAGCGTCAGTGCGGCGGTGGTCGGATAACCGCCGCCGGCCAGTCCGTGACCGGCGACGGCGAGGGCCGCGGTGAGCGCACCGACTGCACTGCCACGGAGTGGTCCGGTGGTGCCCCCTCGCACGACACCGACGGCGCCGCCACGGATGGTGGCGCCGCCGGATGTCTGGTGCGAGGTCACGACTACGACGGTGCGGTCAGTGCACGCCGAGTTTCGCGAGCAGATCCGCCTCGACGCCGTCGAGTTCGGTCGCGATCGCGAGGTGGGCGGACTTGCGTCGCTGCGTCGGCATCAGCTCGGCGGCCTGGACGGCGGTGTCCAGTTCGGCGAGCCGGCTGCGGACCGCGGTGGTGAACTTCGCGGTGTCGGCGTCGGGCTGCCGCTTGGTGATCTCGTCGGCGGTGCGTTCCGCGCCGGCGATCCGGGCGCTGAGCCGGGCGCCGTGCCCGGTGTACGCGCCGAGCTCCTCGGGGGCTACGCCGAGTCGGTGGGCTCGCTGGGCGTCGAGTTGGGTGCGGGCCAGGACCGTGCCGCGGTAGACGAGAGGTAGCAGCGCAGGCGCAACCACGCGTGCGATACCGAGGTATCGCTTGACCTGGGATGCGGTGATGCCGGTCTTGGCGGCCGCCTTCTCCTGGGCTTTCAGGGTCGCGAGCTGCGCCTTTTCGACCTTCTTCGCGGACTTCGCGTCCGCCTTGAGCTTCTTGCGGTCATTGCGGGCGCCGTGCTTGGCCTCGAGCTTCGCCTTGTGCTTGAGGGCCTTCGCCTCGGCGCGGCGGGTCGCGCGCGACTTGCGTTTCTTGAACAAACCCATGCGGGTGGCCCCTCCATCTGGTGCTCGAGCGCCGGAACACTGCCGAGTACAGCGTATCGGTGCGAAGTCGAGGTTCGGCCGGTCGGGGCGAGCCTCGTGGAAGGGTTGTCGGACCGGCGGACCATAATCAGTTCCATCGTGAATTCTTCGCAAGGCCCACGGGAGCCCGTTCTGCCCGCCGACACGCCGAGCGGTCGGCGGTCGGTGCTGATCGATCCGAGGGCGCTGACGGGCTGTCGGCATCGCGTCCACCTCGACACGATGTACCCGCAGGCTGTCGCGGACGTACCCGAGGACGTCGGGGTTCAGCAGCGGCGGGAGGCCGCGCGGGCATTCCGGGAGTCGATGCGGGAACGACTCATGGACGGCGCCGGGTCCGAAAGTCACTCGTGGGTCATCATCGACCCCACCACCCGAGCGTCGCAGCGTGCTGCCGCGACTCTGCGGGCGTGCGCGGAGGGGGTGGACCGCATCTGGGGTGCGGTGCTTCCCGACGAACACGACACCGGTCGACGAGCGCGCTCCGAACTGTTGATCCGTGACCGCGAGCGCGGCGGCTACATCCCGGTCATCGTCGTCAACCACAAGGTCACCGACCCGGGTTCGGGTGCGGTCACCTCCGGGCTCGACGCCTGGGCGCCCGCCGCAGACGAGACGCGCAAGGTCCGCGCCCAGCTGCGTGACCAGTTCCGTCTCGCGCAGATCCACCGCATGCTCGAACGCAACGGCCATGCAAGCCCGTCCGCGCAGGGCGGAGCCATCGGCTATGGCGGCGAGTGCATCCTGGTGCACGATCTGGCCGCGGTCATGGAGTCGTACGACGCGCGGTTCACGGACCGGGTGGCGGTGGCGCGCGGCGAGGTCGCGACGGCGCCGTCACAGGTGGGGGAGTGCCGATCCTGCCCGTGGTGGCCGGACTGCAAGGCGGCGTTGACGGAGACCCGAGACGTCAGCCTCGTCGCGACGGGCTCGCGGGCGGAGGTGTTGCGGGCCGCCGGGGTCCACACCATCGACGCGCTCGCCGGCTGGGACGGACCTGCGCCGGAGGAGTGGCAGGGCAACGGGTTCGCAGACACTGTCGTGGTGGCCCGTGCGTGGCTCAAGGGCGTTCCTCTGGTGCGGCGTGCCGAGGAGGTGACGGTGACCCGCGCCGACGTCGAGGTCGACGTCGACATGGAGAGCTACCAGGAGCACGGCGCCTACCTGTGGGGCACGCTCCTGACCGAGTCGGGCGTGGTGCAGCCGTACCGGCCGTTCGTGACGTGGGATCCGCTGCCGACGGTGGACGAGGCGCGGTCCTTCGCCGAGTTCTGGGGCTGGCTGACCGACACCCTCGAGAGCGCCCTCGCACAAGGAAAAACCTTTGCCGCGTACTGCTATTCGCGGTCCGCGGAGGACAAGTGGCTGTTGGACTCGGCGACCCGGTTCGCGGGCCTGCCGGGCATCCCGACGGTGGCGCAGGTGCGCACCTTCATCGACGGCCCGCACTGGGTGGACGTCTACCAGGCGGTCAGCGACCAGTTCATCTGCCCGAACGGCAAGGGGCTCAAGAAGATCGCACCCGTCGCAGGATTCCACTGGCGAGACGCGGAGGCCGGTGGCGAGGCGTCGATGAGTTGGTACCGCGACGCCGTCGGCTACGACGGCGAACCGGACCTCTCCCAACGTGAACGTCTGTTCGTCTACAACGAGGACGACGTGCGCGCCACCAAGGTGTTGCGGGAGTGGATGACCGACCGCGCAGCCGCCGACGTGCCGCTCGCCTCGGAGCTGTAGGGCTCCACCTCCGATCGATCCCTCATGACGCCGGATCCCCGGCGTCCCTTCGTCGTGTTCGCACTGCGTGATGTCGCGTGCCTGCACGACGTGACGTTGCGTGCTCGCACGGCGTCGATTCCCTCCGAAATGTCCTGGTCTCCCGTCTGCCGATTCAGCTTGACACGACCGTAAAGTAGGGCTAATTTCTGCGTGACTCAGGTCACAGCAGGTACATTGCACCGGTCGTTACCAGGGCGAACGGTGTGGGGGATCGGTTGTGGCGGGCCCCCTCGGGCTGATGTGTCGTGCCCGAAAACTCGTCCGAAAGGCGGCGTTCATGCGTAGAAGAGTTGGTCGGATCGCTGCGGTCGCCGTGACCGCAGCCTGTCTGGTGTCGGTGGCTGCCTGTAGCAGCGACGACAGCAGTGACAGCAGCAGCGGCTCCGCCGCGAGCGCGACCGGTGTCCAGGCGACCGGCGACCCCGTCAAGGTCGGCCTGTTCAATCCGTCGAAGGGCCCGGCCACGCAGCCGGGCGTGACCACCGGCGCGAACGCCGCGGTCGACTACATCAACAACCAGATCGGCGGGATCGGAGGCCGTCCGATCGAACTGATCGACTGCGGACTCGACCAGACGGCACCCGAGTCGACGATCGCCTGCGCGAACCAGTTCGTCGAGGCCGGCGTCGTCGCCGCGATCGACGCCTACAACACCGAGTCCCTCGCCGCGATGCCGATCCTGCAGTCCGCGGGCATCCCGATGGTCGGTCAGATCCCCTTCAACACCGCCACCGGCGCCCAGGCCGAGGGCCGCGTGTACTTCGGTCCGCCGCCCGCCGCGTTCCTCGTCGGCTTCATGGAGCAGCTCAAGGCCGCGGGAAAGACCTCGCTGACGCTCGCGAACACCGATCTCCCGCAGGCACATCAGGTCGCCGACGCGCTGATGATCCCGTTCGGCCAGCAGCTCGGCATCGACGCCAAGGCCGTCTACTACCCGCCGACCGGCCCGAACTTCACGGCGCTGGCCACCACCCTCGCGGAGGGCAACCCCGCCGCGGCCGGTCTGATGACCGCACCGAACGACAACACCTGCACCAAGCTCGCGCAGTCGCTGGTGTCGGTGAAGTACCAGGGCACCCAGTTCATGGCCGCCTGCACCGAGTTCATCGACACCATGGGCTCGCAGGTCGTCGGCGCCCAGACGTACTCCCCGTTCTGGCTGCCGCCGTCGATCGACTCCGCTCCGGAGGCGGCGAAGACGAATCTGCAGGCCGCCGAGGAGGCCATCGAGGCCGAGGGCGGCACCGCCGGCTTCTACGCCTACGGCACCTTCACCACCCTGATCGACTTCGCGACGGTCCTCACCGATGCCGGGGTCAAGGACTTCACCGGCGCCAACGTGCTCACCGCGCTGAAGGCGGTCAACGGCTACCAGTCCTTCCTGGGCCCGCAGCTCAACTGCGGCAAGGCGACCAGCCCGAACTGCACCACCGAGATGCTGCTGTTCGAGGTCACCGGTGACAAGAAGACCGAGCCGGTCACCGGCGGGTTCATCACGCCGAACCCGCAGGTGCTCGGGATGATTCCGGGCGCCGCGTAGCCGGTCCCCGAGACGGCCGGGCGGTGCCCGACGGCACCGCCCGGCCTCTCTACCAACACGCGCCGCACGGCGCGTCGAGTGAGTGAGTGCCACCATGGGTCAGTTCCTGCAGTTCGTCTTTCTCGGTTTGTCCAGCGGCGCCGTCTACTCGGTGTTCGCCTCGTCCCTGGTGGGTGTGTACGCGGCCACCGGCATCATCAACTTCGCGCAGGGCGCGATCGGCCTCTGGGCCGTCTACACCGTCGCCGCGCTCCGATCCGACGGCACACTCGTGCTGCCGATCGGCTCCTTCGCTCTCGGCAGCGAGGATTCCCCGACCCCGATGCTGCTCGCCGTGCTGATCGGCGTGGTCAGTGCCGTAGTGTGGGCGCTCGCCGCGCACGTGCTGGTCTTCCGGCCCCTGCGGCACGCCCCGGTGCTCGCGCAGGTCGTCGCGTCCGTGGGTCTCATGCTCTTCCTGCAGGCGCTCGTGCACCTGCGTTTCGACACCGAGAACCTGTTCGCGCTGTCGATCCTCCCGGACGACACCGTCGAGATCCTCGGCGCCGTCGTCAACGTCTCCGACCTGATCCTCGCCGGCGTCGCGATCGCCGTCGCCGCGTTGTTCTGGGCGTACTTCAAGCTGACCGTTCTCGGCGTCGCCACCCGCGCGGGTTCCGAGGACGAGCTCGCCGCCCGGCTCACCGGCTACTCCCCGGACCGGCTCGCCGCGATCGTGTGGGCGCTGACCGGAGCCGCGACCGGCCTCATCGTCATCCTGGCGTCGTTCACCATCGGCCTCAGCGTCACCACGTACACCTTCTTCGTCATCCCGGCGCTGGCCGTGGCTCTCGTCGGCCGGCTCAGCTCGTTCGGGGTCGCGTGTACCGCGGGCCTGGTGCTCGGTGCCTTCCAGTCGGTGATCCTGTGGCTCACCACCAAGGACTGGTGGCCCGAGTGGGCGCAGGCCGGCCTCGGTGACGCCGTCCCGTTCGTCATCGTGGTCGTCGCGCTGTTCCTGCTCGGTGGCCGCATCCCGTCCCGCGGTTCGCTCGGCGAGGTCAAGATGCCCGCGGTGACCATCCCGTCCATCCGGGTGGTGCCGGCGCTGGGCGTCACCGCCGTGGTCGTCGCGGCGATCGTGTTCACCACCGGCACCTGGCGCTACGGCGTGGTGACGTCGGTGATCCTGTCGCTGATCGCGCTGTCGCTGGTGCTGCTCACCGGGTACCTGGGACAGATATCGTTGGCCAGCATGGCCTTTGCGGGCACCGCCGGATTCGCACTGTCGAAGCTCACCACCGAGTGGCACGTCCCGTTTCCGCTCGACATGATCCTCGCGGCGCTCATCGCCACCGCCCTCGGCGTCCTCGTCGGCATCCCGGCGCTCCGGATCCGCGGCGCCCAGCTCGCCGTCGTCACCCTCGCTGCGGCGCTGGCCATCCAGAGCTTCGTGTTCAACAACCCGGCGATCACCGCATACGAGGGCAACGTGATCGAGGACCCGTCGCTGTTCGGCATCGACTTCGGTGTCCGCGACGGCACCAACCTCGTGACGTTGCGTTTCGCATTCCTGGTGCTGGTCGTCGTCGCGATCACCACGGTCCTGGTGCTGCGCCTGATGAGCGGCTCCACAGGCCGGGCCTTCCTCGCCGTCCGCTCCAACGAGCGCGCCGCGGCCTCGGCCGGCATCAACGTGGCCGCGACGAAGCTCCTCGGATTCGCGTTGTCCGCGTTCCTCGCAGGCATCGGCGGCTGCCTCATCGGGTACAGCCGCGGTCAGCTGTCGGCGGGTTCGTTCACCGTGATGATCGGCCTCACGCTGCTCGCGATGACGTACGTCGGCGGCATCACCTCGTTCGCGGGCGCCTGCATCGCCGGGGTCATCGGCCCGCTCGGCGTCGGCTACGTGTTCCTCAACCAGACCCTCAGCCTCGGCGAGTACTACGAGCTGATCGCGGCGGGCAGTCTGCTGCTGATGGCGGTGCTCAACCCGGTCGGCGTGGCCGGCGCGGTCTCCGAGGCGTGGGAACACCTCCGGGCCCGCGGACGCCATCACAAGGACGACGATTCGATTCCGCCGCAGCCGGAATCGCCCTCTCAGGTAGGTGCGCATGTCTGACACGACCTTCGCCACGACGGCGCAGAGACTGCTCGAAACACGCGGGCTGTCCGTCCGCTACGGCGGCGTGAGCGCCAACACCGACATCGACCTCGCGGTCGGTGCCGGCGAGATCGTCGGCCTCATCGGTCCGAACGGCGCGGGAAAGACCACGTTCGTCGACGCGGTCACCGGGTTCACGAAGTCGAGCGGCAGTGTGTCGCTGGCCGGTTCGCAGCTGGAGAAGTCCAGCCCGCACCGTAGGCGCCGGGCGGGCATGGCCCGGACCTGGCAGGCGGGCGAGCTGTTCACCGATCTCACCGTCGCGCAGAACCTTGCCGTCGCGGTGCAGTCGGTCGGGCTGCGGGCGATGTTCTCCGACATCGTGAACGGGTCGAAGCCTCCGGCGGACGCGATCGACCGTGCCCTGACGCTGGTCGGGCTGACCGACGTCGCGGACCGTCGGCCGGGCGAGCTGACTCTCGGTCAGCAGAAGCTGGTCGGTGTCGCCCGTGCCCTCGTCGGAGACACCCGGCTGGTGTTGCTCGACGAGCCGGCCGCGGGTCTCGACACGCACGAGAGCAAGGAGTTCGGCACCGAACTGCGTCGGATCGCGAACACCGGAATCGGTGTGCTGCTCATCGACCACGACATGTCGCTCGTGCTCGACGTCTGTGACCGGCTGTACGTCCTCGACTTCGGGAAGGTCATCGCGCAGGGCCCGCCCGCGCAGATCCTCGACGACCCGGCGGTGGTGGCGGCCTATCTCGGTAGTCCAGAGGTGGAAGCAGCGGCACCGCAGAATGATTGGGAGGAGCAGGCATGAGCGGTCAGCCGGTGTTCGAACTGGACGACATCACCGTCGGCTACGGCGGTGTGTCCGCGGTGCGCGGACTGAGCGCGTCAGTGCGCGAGGGAGAGATCCTGGCGCTGTTGGGACCGAACGGTGCCGGAAAGACGACCACCATGCTCGCGGCGGTCGGTGCCCTGCCCCTGATCTCGGGCAGCGTCCAGGCGCTCGGTCAGCCGATCGACTCCGCCGTGGAGAAGAACGCCAGGCGGGGCGTCACCCTCGTCCCGGACTCTCGCGGGGTGTTCCACCGGCTGTCGGTGGCAGACAACCTGCGGCTGGCCAAGCGCAAGGGCGGCACCGACCTGGGCGTGGTGTACGAGTACTTCCCCAAGCTGAAGACGATGCGGACCCGCAAGTGCGGCAACCTGTCGGGTGGCGAGCAGCAGATGCTCGCCATGGCGAAGGCGCTGCTCGCAGGTCCGAAGGTCCTGCTCATCGACGAGCTCAGCCTCGGGTTGTCGCCGATCGCCGTGCAGGAGCTGCTACCTCGGCTGCGGTCCATCGCGGACGACCAGCGGATGGCGGTGATCCTGGTGGAACAGCACATCGACCTCGCGCTGGGAATCGCGGACTCGGCTGTTGTGCTGCACCACGGCCGGGTGGCGCTGTCGGCGCCCGCGGCCGAGCTCCGGGGGCGGCGGGACATGGTGGAGGCCGCATATTTCGGCCGGACCGTGGATGTAGCGTGACGGGGTGCCCAACACACGGAATCGTCCGACGGACGAGCAGCTGCTCTGTGCCGCCCGGGCGGTGATCGCGGAGGTCGGTGCCGACCGCGCGACCATGGACATGGTCGCCGAGCGCGGCGGCACCACCCGGGTCACCCTGTACGCGCACTTCCGATCACGGGATGCGCTGATAGACAAGGTAATTCAGCGTGAACTCGACGTCTTCACGTCGTGGATGGTCGCGGCGTACGACGAGAGCGAGGACATGCCGCACGGCGCCCGCGCACGGCACGCGGTGGAGGCGCTGTTCGGCTACGCGCGTGACCATCCGGACGGGTTCCGGGTCCTGTTCGGGCACCGCGACGCCACCACCGACCCCGGGCGCCGGCTGCACGAGGTGCTGGTCCCGCGGATCGCGGACCGGCTGCGAGCCAACTACGCCGCCCGCGGCGCCGAGATCGGAGCGGGTGCGGAGACGCTGGCGTCACTGCTGCTCGGCATGAGCCTCGACGTCGCCTATCGGGCGGTGGTGGTCGGCGGCGCTGATCTGGACCGGGCCTGCGAGCTCGCCGTCACCGCGACCTTCGCCGTGCTGCGTGACGTCAGCCCGGTGCAGCTCGAGGCGCTCTCCGCGCATTCCGAATAGACGTCCCAGCACATCACCGCCCCGCGCGGGTGCGGCGAAATTCCTGGCCTGAACTGCCGGTATGCTCGGAAGCATGGCACTGAGCGCGACCCTGTACACCTTCGCCGTACAGCTGGCGGACGTCGACCGCGGCGTCTACCAGGACATGGACCTGCGGGTCGCGCGCCATCCGTCCGAGACCGCCGAGTACATGCTGACCCGGGTACTCGCGTACTGCCTCGAGTACGAGGACGGCATCTCCTTCAGCGACGGCGGGGTGTCGTCGGACGAGGCGCCGGTCCTGGTCCGGGACCTCACCGGGCACGTCACCGCCTGGATCGACGTCGGGGCACCCGATGTGGACCGCATCCACCGTGCGGCCAAACTCGCCGACCGGGTCGCGATCTACACCCACCGTGACCCGGTGAAGGTCCTGGCAGCGCTCCCGGCGAAGCGCATCCACAAGTCGGACGCGATTCCGGTCTACAGCTTCGACAGCGCGTTCGTCGAAGACGCGGCAGCGGCCATCGAACGCCGCACCGCCGTCTCGGTGTCCGTCACCGAACGCCTGCTGTACCTCGACCTCGGCGGCGCGGCGTTCAGCACGCAGATCGAGGAGCATCGGCTCGCGTAGTCGAAATCGGCGCAGGTTCGTTGGTGTACAACACTTTCGGCATGCGGTTCATCGTCTGTGGAACAGTCGAGTGCCAGTCTCCGACCGGATAGTCTGTCGGACACCCCCGTGCGCGTGGGGTATCCGGAAATCACTGCTGGCGGAACGGGGAGTGTCATCGTGGGGAAGAACTTGTTGCGGCGGGGTGCGTCGCTGATCGGTGCAGGCGCTGTCGTCGTGGGGCTGGCTGTCGGGGGCGGGGTCGTCGGAGCGGGGACCGCGAGTGCTGTATCGAGTGTTGACTACTGCTACAGCGACATGGACCCCGGCTACGGCCCGTACCTCTGCCTGACGGAGCCGGTCAGCCAGGCCCTCCTGGCTGTCCTCGCTGTGTACGTACCTGTCGCAGGGAGCGTCGAACACGTCTTTGATGGCGTGTCGCAGTCGTGACTGTCGGGGTGGTCGCGTCGTGTTTCGCGCGGCCACCCCAGCTGGTCTGGAACTGATTGCTACCGCGGTCTCATGCGCAGCGCGCCGTCCATGCGGATGGTCTCGCCGTCGAGGTGGTGGTGCGCCTGCGGCATCCTCTGCCGGAGGTGTGCCTACTCGGACCGGAAGCATGTGCGGCAGAGGCTGTTCAACACCATGGCTTCTGCCTGAACGAGGTGTTCGGATCCCACCCCAGGCCAGAAGACCGGGTGGTACTTTCCGCTGGATGAGCGTGGTGCGAGCAACACGAGGAGCTGCGACCGCACCTCGAAACGGGGAGAATCGATCCGAGGAGAATCATGTCTCGAGTTCTTACGCGCGTCGGCGCATCGCTCGCGGTGTCCACCGCCCTGGTCGGAGGCGGGCTGGGTTTCGGCCTCGGCGCCGCTTCAGCAGAGTCGTCGGTGGGCAGTGTGGTCGGGTTCGTCCCGGAACGGGCGGCTGAAGTCATTTTCGTCACGGGTCTCGCAACGGGTTCGATCGACTCCGACGACGTCTGGCTCGGCTGCAACATCTCATGCCCGACTCCAATCCCGACCACCCTCCAGAACCTGCTCAGAACCCTTGGCGTTCACGGTGAGAACGGTCCGTGGCCGGCCCTTCCGTGGGCACCCGAACCGGTGTTTCCGACCTGGGAGCCCTGAACCGCTGCGACCTCACCGGGCACGTCACCGCCTGGATCGATGTCGGGGCACCCGATGTGGACCGCATCCACCGTGCGGCCAAGCTCGCCGACCGGGTCGCGATCTACACCCACCGCGACCCGGTGAAGGTCCTGGCAGCGCTCCCGGCGAAGCGCATCCACAAGTCGGAGGCGATTCCGGTCTACAGCTTCGACAGCGCGTTCGTCGAAGACGCGGCATCGGCCATCGAACGCCGCAACACCGTCTCGGTGTCCGTCACCGAACGCCTGCTGTACCTCGACCTCGGCGGCGCGACCTTCAGCACGCAGATCGAGGAGCATCGGCTGGCGTAGCGGTCCCCGCGAGCGCCGCGCGTCGTTTCGCCGTGCGGATGGCTCGCGTTGCGGTGGTCGTCCGCGCCGTCATCGGCCGGCCCGTTCGCGACGGGTTCGGCGTAAGAGTGTTGGTGCACAACAGTTTATGCCGGTCGTGGTTCTCACCGAAGTGAGCGGACTGGCGCTGCCGAGAAGCTACTGTGTCGGATGCTCCGCGCATGTGGGGCAGGCACGCATCACTGGTGGCAGAACGGGGAGTGCAGTCATGGGTAGGAAGTTGCTGCGTCGGGGTGCTGCGGGGATCGGCGCCGCCGCTGTGGTCGTGGGTGTGGTCGTCGGGGGCGGGGTCGTCGGAGCGGGAACTGCGAACGCCTACTGCCAGGAGAATCCAGACGGTGGGTGCTACAACGACGCCGGTTCGATCGACATCCCCGACCCCGTCCGCGAGGTCCTCGTCGATGCCCTCACCGCCCTGTTGCCCGCGGCAGAGGTGTTCGACGAGATCGTGGGGAGCGCGTCGCTGTCCTGACCTGCCGTTGCCGATACCCGATGCAGTCGGCCCACCCGATGTTCGGGCAATCGGTCGGGTGTCGCTGCGCTTGCGCGCCGGCCCTGCTGAGTGACCCGTCCACGCGGGTCGTCTCACCGTCGGGTGCCCCGCGGCGGTCATCCGCAAGCCGTCGATGTGCGTCCGGGACAGGTTGCGGCACACAGTGTTCAACACCGCAATGGCCTGCAGAAGGATGTGTACTCGATCTGGTCCGGTCGGTCGAACCGGCCTGTACCTTGTTGCCGGACGAGGATGGTGCCGCGACACAACGCCGCTGGCTACGGCCACCTCGAGAAGGGGAGGAGTCGTATGAGAGTTCAGGGGACTTCCAGGACCGCCGCACTCATCGCCGCAGCCGCGGTCGCCGCGGGAAGTGTGATCGCGGGGGCCGGTACGGCGACCGCGCAGCAGGGGTGGGAGGTGTTCGGGAGCTATGAACCTCAGACGCCCTGCCTTCCTTGCGGAGGATGGGGTACGTCCTACCCGGAGACCATGGCCGAGAACGTGATATTCCGGCGAGACGTCCCCACCACGATCGAGCGGGGACTGCTGGTCACCTTCGAGAACACCTTCTTCCTCCCCGTCCGGGAGGGCACCACGCCGAGAAGCATCACCAAGGTGGTCGAACATCCGCCGGCCGGACTGGTGTTCAGTGGAGTACAGGTCGTGCGCAGCATCGACCACAAGCAGGAAACCATCGAGTCCGGCACGGCCCACGTCGACAAGTCGACCGGAGCGGTCACGGTCGAGGCTCCGGAGGGAGGGTGGGCGATTCCGAACTGGGTCGGCACCGACCGCCTGATCATGCGTTTCGTCTACCACGTCCCGTTGACCACTCCGCTCGGCGCGACCGGCAGTAGCAACTCCACCTTCGAGATGGCTGGGGTCGACGGAATCCACGGCCTGAAGATTGCGAATCACGAGATCGTGGAACTGAATCCGGAGAACCTGCTCCCGTTCTCGTGAGACCGGCGGTCGCGATGTCGAAGGGTGGTCGCATCGGTTGCGATGCGACCACCCTTCACGGTCTGGCAGGTGTCGAGCTGGTCGCTACCGGGGTGCCATGCGCAGCGCGCCGTCCATGCGGATGGTCTCGCCGTTGAGGTAGTCGTGCTCGACGATCATCTGTGCGAGCTGCGCGTACTCGGTGGGCTGCGCGAGGCGGGACGGGAACGGAACCCCGGCCTCGAGACCCTTGCGGTACTCCTCGGTGACGCCGGCAAGCATCGGGGTGTCGACGATGCCGGGGGCGATGGTGTTCACGCGGATGCCGTACTGCGCGAGGTCGCGTGCGGCGGGGACCGTCATGCCGTGCACGCCGCCCTTGGACGCCGAGTACGCAATCTGCCCGACCTGGCCCTCGAACGCCGCGACGGATGCGGTGTTGATGACGACGCCGCGCTGGCCGGAGGCGTCGACGGCGTCGGTCTTGGCCATCGCGTCCGCGGCCAGGCGCATCACGTTGAACGAGCCGAGCAGGTTGACCGTGATGACGGTGCGGAACAGTTCGAGGTCGTGCGGGCCGTTCTTCGACAGGATGCGGCCGGCCCATCCGACACCGGCGCAGTTCACGACGATGCGCAGCGGCACACCCGACGCGACGATCTGCTCGACCGCGGCCTGCACCTCGTCACCGCTGGTGACATCGGTGGGGATGAGCGTGACCCCGGCGGGCACGTTGTCGCCGGCGCGCTCGATGGACTGGGCGAGGTCGAGTCCGAAGACGGTCGCGCCCGCGTCGGCGAAGCGCTTCGCCGTCGCCGCGCCGAGGCCGGAGGCCGCTCCGGTGACGAGTGCCGCGGTTCCCTGAATCTCCACTGTTCGCTCCCTCTCGCAATTACTAGGTCGTCCTACTAATCGGAACGATAGTCGGAGGGCGTGAACGGCTCGCAACGAGGGCGGCGTACAACGCTATGACCTGCGAAAACGTGATGCCGAAAACGGTCCGATCGGACAAGGCCGAAAGGTACGGTGTCGCGGGGAGAGGGCGGGCGCCGCGACACGGGTCGCGATGCACGACCGCCTCTGGAACAGGGGATTTGGGGATGAGGTTGCGTAAGACTGGCGCGCTCCTGGCCGCGGCCGTCGTGGCCGCGGGGGGTGCGATCGTGGGTGTCGGCACCGCCGCGGCACAGGACGGCGGATTCGGGAGCAGCGCCGTAGCCGAGGCTCTGACGAGCCCGTTGACCCCGGAATCGATCGTGGGTTTCGACGACACCCCTCCGCCGAACTTCTCCGTGACGCAGAACATGGAGAACATCACGGTGCGCCACATAGGATCCGGGGTGCCTGAGCGCGGCGAGCTCAACTCAATCCGCACCACATTCTTCCGCACCGGATCGCCGAGCCGGAACATCACCACGATCGTGGAACACCCGCCCGCGGGCTTCGTCTTCGAGGGGGTCTCGGTCTGGTTGACCACGTACGGGCCGGACACGTGGGTCACGAACTCGCCCTACCTGAAGCTGTACGAGTCGACGGAGCTCGCCCCGGAATCGGTCACCGTCGACCCGGCTTCCGGGGCGGTCACGATCGTGGCCCCCGACGGCGGTTGGGAGATCCCCGACTACGACCCGAACACGCAGACGCGCACCAGCCAGCTCGGCGTGTACGCCAGCTACCGCATTCCCAACACCGCCATGCCCGGGCCGCTGCCCAGTGGACTCACCTTCGACGTGACCGGGATGGGTCGTCTGGGTGCGGCGCAGATGGAGGGGGCGGTCACGGAGATCGCGCCGCTGCACCCGCTCGAGTGGGTTGGCTCGTCCGATCGTGTCGGGTGCCCCGGCGGCGTGTATTACCGGGACAGCCAGACGGTCGATGGCGTGAAATTCGACCGGAACGTGGTGACTCGCGGGCATCCGGGAGGGGAGTATCGGGTCGAGTACGACATCGAGGCCGAGGACACCGCGGCGTTCCTCAGCCGTATCACCGATTACCCGCCGTCACCGGATTACAAGCTCACCCAGGTCATCGTGTCGACGCGTGACTACCGTGACCACGAATGGCCGACACCCGAGATCGATGCGGCAACCGGGGCGGTGACCGTCACCGGCTCATATCCGCTCGCGACGAAGGTGGATGTCTCCTTCACTTACGCGCAGGTGCCGTGGACGGCCAGGGAAGGTTCCAGCCAGCGGGGCGGCGGCGGATTCACCGTCACCGGTGCGGAACCGTACGACGCGCCCGTCATGGAGGGCACCAGCTTCGAGGTCTTGCCGACGCCGCTGGCCTGCTGATCGAGGGGGCCACCGCATGTGTTCGCGGGCGATGGTGAAAACCAGTGCAGTGCAATCAGATATAGAGGAGTGACATCGGGTAAGGAGATGTTTCGTGGGTGGTGCCGCGGTCCTGGCATGACGGCTTCGAGATCGGTTAGGGACACAGTCAGTTCAATCGAAAAGGTGAAGTACGGATGAAAGCAGGGACGATCCGGCGCGGTGCTGCGGCGCTGTCGGCGGTGGCGATCGTCGTTGGTGGAGCGATGGTTGGTGGAGTGGGTACGGCTACTGCTCAGGTCTGGTACGACCCGTGGAACCCGTTGTTGCAGCTGGAGGTGGACATCCTGAACAGTGTGGGCTCGTCCGATCGGGTCGGGTGCCCAGACTCCTTCTATCACACCGACAGACTGGTGTTCGGGGGCATGACTCTCCGAAGAAGTGTGAATACCAACGAGGTGCGCGGGGGGTACTACGCCGTCGACTACGACATCACCACCGACGACAACACCGATGTCATCACCCGTTTCACCGACTACCCGCCGTCGCCCGATTACAAGCTCAAGGAGACCCACATCTACTGGGCCGAGACAATCGACGGCGTTCTCCACCCAAGGAATGATCCGAACCCAACTCTGACGGTTGACGCCCAGACTGGTGCGGTGACGGTCACTGGCGCTTACCCGATCACCACGAACTTCGTCTTCACTTACGAGGGGATCCCATCGTCGGCCAGGGAGGGTTCGATCCAGCAGAGCGGCGCTGGTATCACCGTCGGCGGATTGGAACCTCAGGACTGGCCGGTCATCGAGGGCAACAGTTTCGAAGTTGCGAAGACGCCGCTGACCTGTGGTCCGAGTCCTTTGACGCCTCAAGGGTGATCTCGAAAGCGGTCTGATCTCGATGGGCCGCCACCGTGTCGGCAGGCACGGTCGTCGGAGCACTCGGATTCTCGGCAACTACAAGAAGGACGAGATTGATGGCAGGAAAGTTGGTTCGGGGCGGGGTCGCGGCGCTGTCGGCGGCGGCGATCGTTGCCGGCGGGGCGGTCGTGGGTACGGGGACGGCGTCGGCGCAGTCGGCGGAAGATTTCGTGTCGTCGGCGTCCAATGGGGTGTACCTGTCGTCGGAGTGGACGCCCGAACAGTGGGTCGCGGCCGGGCTCTTTGCGGCCCTGTTGACGCCCTTGGCGGTGCTCGATGCCGTGAGTTCGTTCGATCTCGTTATCGGGTGCCCCGGCTTCGGAGGCGAGCAGTGCGTGCCTGTGGCCATCGAACAGCAGTTGCTCAATTGGGTCGAGGGAGAGTTGGGCTCGTAACCGGCATGGAGATGCGGTGGCCTCCGCGGTCACGCGCAGTCGATGCACCGCCGGGCGGCGGGGAGTGCGTCCAATCGTTCCGGATTGATCGGGCGGCCGCATTTCTCGCACGCCCCGTAGGTACCGGCGTCGAGGCGCCGCTCGGCGGCGGCGAGCTCCTCCAGGTCGCGCCGGGCATCGTCGAGCAGGGACGACGTCTGCGCCCGCTCGAACGCGACGGTCGATCCCTCCGGGTCGTGCTCGTCGTCGTCGGTACTCAGGTGTGAGCCCTCGATGATGTCGGCCAGGCGGGCGGTGAGGAAGTCGATGCGGTGCGCGGCGTCGGCGCGTTCGGTTGCGATCCGATCACGCGCCGAGGCGACGCCCGGTTCCGGAAGCGTCATGCTCGGTTCAACGTGAAACGAGGCCGATCCGATACCCGGATGTTCGATGAGTTTCCTGTTCCGGCCGGGTCGGTATCCGAAGAGGGATCCGACCGAGGAGGGAACCATGCCTGTCGAGCTCGACCTGGCGCCGGCAGCGGCGCAGGTGTCCACGATCGCGGCCAATGTCCGTGACGACCAGCTTGCCGCGCCGACACCGTGCACAAAGTGGCCGGTCACGGTGCTTCTGGCGCATCTCGTGTACCTCTCCGAGGCATTCACTGCGGCTGGGCGGAAGACGCCGTTCCCCGGCGATGCGTCCGTCATTCCGGAGCTTCCCGCCGACTGGCGCACCCGTCTCGCCGCCAACCTCGACACACTCGTCGCCGCGTGGCGCGACCCCGGCGCCTGGGAGGGAGAGGCTACGGCGGGTGGCGTCACGATGCCCGCCTCGGTGATGGGTGTCGTCGCGCTCGACGAGCTCGTACTGCACGGCTGGGACCTCGCTCGCGCCACCGGGCAGCCGTTCGCCGCCGAGCCCGCCGACGTCCTCGCGTGCCTCGGGTTCGCGGAGGCGATGTCGCAGCCCGGTGACGAAGCGAGCCGCGAGGGGCTGTACGGGCCGGTGGTTCCGGTGCCCGCCGATACCGACGACCTCACCCGGCTCCTCGGATATGCGGGCCGTAGCGCCGCATGGCCGGACCAGTGAGGTGATCGATCACCCCCGCCGGGCGCCGTTGGAGACGTCACCGGCGTCACGTTCCTTGTCCCCAGATTCGAGTTCGTGGACGCGCAAGTCGATCGGTCCACGACCACCGACAGCTCCGCGTCCGCCGCCCAAGTTCACGCTCCGCGCACCCGAGTATCGGGTGCGCGGCAGCGCAACGGGATTCACTTTCGCCGGCACCTCGGTGCAGGCATCGGGCGGGCGGATCGCGACCGGCAACACGCGTGTGTGGCCGGAGTCAGCAGGCGGCACCGGGAGCTGAGTGGCCTCCCCCGTGTAATGGGGCGTACCCATCCGGGGGTGCGCCCCACTCGGTGATGGTTGTGGCAGCGGGCATGGTCGAGCGCTGTGCCGCAGCGCGATTGACGGTGAGGGTCGGCACGAGTGAGCGGCCGCACAGTGGGAACAGGTGACTGCTGGACAAACTCGCCGACTCGAATTGTGTTCAACCCTTTGGCTTGTGGGCGACGGAATTCGAGATTATGCGGTGCGGTGTCTGATTCGTCCCTATCATACTCGGGCGTCGGGGGGGCGAGGCGGACACGGCGTGTGTCGGCCCGTCGGCGCAGAAGGGGTTCGTCAACATGACGAGACGGATGGTTCGGTCTACCAGAACAACCAGGGGTGACCAGCCCCTGATTACGGATTCGTGGTTCGGACACTCACAGGTGTCAGCGAATACCGTCGCGGCGCAACGCAATCGACACGGCAGCGGCACGGGTGTCGACACCCAGCTTGGTGTAGATGTGCGCGAGGTGGGTCTTCACGGTCGCCTCGCTGATGTGCAGCCGTCGTCCCAGTTCCTTGTTGGTGAGCCCCTCGGCGAGCAGGGTCAGCAGTTCCGCTTCGCGGGCTGTCAACGCCTGGTCGGGACGGCGCATCTTGTCGAGGACGCGCGCCGCGACGGGTGGCGACAGCATGCTCTGACCGGCGACCGCGCCGCGGATCGCGGCGAACAGCTCGCGTGGGGCCGTGTCCTTGAGCAGGTAGCCGATCGCGCCGGCGTCGAGCGCACGGACGACGTCGGCGTCGGTGTCGTAGGTGGTGAACACGAGCACCGGCTGGTCGGGGCGGGTGGCCCGGATCCGTCGGATCGCCTCGACACCGTCGATGCCGGCGCCGAGCGCGAGGTCCATCGTCACCAGCGCGGGGGAGAGGTCGGCCGTCATGGTGACGGCGTCCTCACCGGTTTCGGCTTCGCCCACCACCTCGATGTCCGGTTGCGAATCCAGCAGTGCGCGCAGACCGGCGCGCACCACCGCGTGGTCGTCGACGAGCAGCACCGTGATCACTGCGTGGCCTTTGCTGTCGGTATCTGCGCCGCGACCACTGTGCCCTCGCCGGGCGAGCTCTCGACGCCGAAAGTCCCGCCGAGTGCCTCCACCCGCTGCCGCATCGCAGGCAGGCCGAACCCGTGCGCGTCGGCGACCTCGAATCCGACGCCGTCGTCGAACACGTCCAGCGCCACCGCGTCGGGCAGATACGTGAGGGTCACTCCCACAGTCTGCGCGTGCGCGTGCCTCCGCACGTTCGAGACTGCGCTCTGGGTGATCCGCAGGAGCGTGTGCCGGACGCCGTCGGGCAGCGACACAGGGTCGCCGACCACCTGCAGCTGCGCAGACGGCACGTACCCCCGGGCCGCGGCCAGCAAGGCGGCATCCAGGGACTGTGTCGTGAGATCGGGTGCGCCGAGGTAGTGCACGAGGTTTCGGGTCTCGGCGAGGTTGTCCCGCAGCGACGCCGTCGCGACCTCGACCTCGTCCCGCGCCTTCTCGGGCTCGACGTCCCGGAGTTCGTCCGCGGCCTCGAGGTGTAGCAGCGCGCTGGTCAACCCCTGCGTGACGGTGTCGTGGATCTCCCGTGCGATGCGTTCGCGCTCCGACAGCATCCCGGCCTCCCGTTCCGTCTCGGCGAGCCGCGTCTTCGCGTCGACCAGTTCGCCGAGCAGTCGTTCGCGCTCGGCGTTCTCCCGCTGCACCTGCCCGAACGCGAGGACGATCAGCGCACCGGTGCACAGCGGCGCGAGGAGCACCGGCCACTCGGTGCGGCCGCTGAACGACGCGAACTCGACGCCCGCGAACACGGCGAGACCCGCGACCACCGGATACGCGACACGTCGCGGGAACACGCTGGTGCACAGGAAGAAGATCGGGAACGCCGACCAGGCGAAGCTCGGCGCCAGCCACACCAGCACCACCCACGACGTGAGCACGGGCCACACCCACGGCTGCCACGGCCCACCCCTCCGGGACTGCACCACGACCACGGCGTACAGCGTCGCAAGGGTGACGACGAGCGCCGCGACGACCACCCAGCGGCCGCTCACCCCGTGATACGTAAGGTAGCGGGCCGTCGACGCCGCGAGCAGCAGGTAGAAGGTGGCGTGGATCGCGAGTCCCATCGGACCCCGGAACGCCGCATTGCCCTGCATTCGGCCGATCCTACGGAGAACCCCGTGGTGGCGGATCGGCCATTCGGATGATGTCGGCACCGCCGGATGGCGGATCGCGTGGCAGTCGGTCGGCCGATGCCGTGACGGGGTGGCCGGTACCAGGCTGGGAAACGTCCGAAACACCGGTTCGAAAGGCTCCCGATGACCATCACCCGCCACCTGCCGCGCGCCCTCGCCGTCGCCGTGCCCGCCGTCGCGTTGCTCGCCGTCACGGCGTGCGGATCGTCCGACGACACCGCGACCGCCTCGACCACGGCCGTCACCCCGGCCGCGGTGTCGCAGCAGCCCGCGAACGGAGACACCGGCACCGTGTCCGCGAACAGGCTCTCCGCCGACGCCGCCGGACGAGCCGCGCAGGCCGCGCTGGACAAGTGCCGAGCCGACGGCCTCGGGTTCGTCACCGTCTCCGTCGTGGACCGAGCCGGCAACGTGCAGGCCATGCTGCGCGGCGACAACGCCGCCCAGCACACCGTCGAGGCGTCCCGCGCGAAGGGATACACCGCCGCCGCGTTCGGCGCGAACACCTCGGACCTCGCCGACCGCGCGAAGGGTGACGGCGCCACCGTCGCCGATCTCCCCGGGACCCTCTTCCTTCCCGGCGGTGTGACGGTGAAGGTCGGGAACGCGTCGATCGCCGGCATCGGTGTCGGCGGTGCACCCGACGGCAACGCCGACCAGGCGTGCGCGGCAGCCGGTCTCGCCGCCATCGCGGACAGTCTGCGGTGAGGCTCCGCGCCACCGTCGCTCTGATCGGCGTCGCCGTCGTTGTGACCGCATGCGGCGGCTCCGCCGGCGACGACGAGTCACCCGTGTCGGTTGACGAGACGGTGTTCACGACAACGGAAGTCGAGTCGCTACCGGCCCAGCGGATGTCGACGCCGGAACTGGAGGATGCGCTGTTCGAGGCCGTCCGCTACGACGATCCCGTCGCGGTGCGAGCGGCCCTGGATGCCGGTGCCGATATCGAGGCTCGCGACGACCGGCGTCGTACTCCTCTCGTCGCAGCGACGAAGGCGAACGCGGTCGCCGCCGCAACCGCACTGATCGAAGCCGGAGCGGACGTCAACGCGCAGGACGGGATCCGGGACTCCGCCTTCCTGTACGCCGGTGCGGAGGGCCTGACCGAGATCCTCGCGCTGACCCTCACACACGGCGCGGATGTGCACAGCATCAACAGGTTCGGAGGAACGGCGCTGATCCCCGCAGCCGAGCACGGACACGTCGAGACCGTGCGGATGCTCATCGCGGCCGGGGTCCCGGTGAACCACGTCAACGACCCCGGCTGGACGGCACTCCTCGAAGCTGTCGTCTACGGCGACGGGTCGGCTCGCTATGTGGATGTGGTCGCTCAACTCCGCGCTGCGGGCGCCGACCCGTCCATCCGCGGCGCCGATGGACTCACCGCCTTGCACCACGCGAATCGGCTTGGACAGTGGGAGGTGGCCGCACTGCTGCGCGCCGGTCGGTGAGAAGGCTCTACCCCCGCGCGTTTAACGCTTTGACCTGCGGAGACGAGGTTTCGGGATTATCCGGTTCGCCGTGTGGTTCACCCCTGGCATGTGCGTTGAAGTCGGGGGTGAGGCGGACACGGGGTACGTCGGCTGTCCGGCTCACTCACGGGTGCGCGGCGCTTTGCCATCCCGACGATCACGGCCGGAGCCCGACGTGATGTCCACGACTTGGGCCCGATGATCGGGACCAGTTGCTGGCGATTCCGGATCCGCGGCGCCACGATCGGGGTGATCGGTCAACCTCGACCGTGACGAGAGGACGGGTCGGTGACCTTCACCTGTGACGTCGGTGCGGCGCGCATCACGCAGCTCACGGAACTGGCGCGGTGGCCGTTCCCGGTGGGGGAGCTTTTCCCCGCCGCGGACGAGCAGGCCGGGCGAGCGGCATTGCGTCTGAAAGCGCCGTTCGTGGATCAGCGGACAGGTGATCTGGTCCTCGCGATCCACACCCATCTGATCAGGATCGGGGACGCCACGATCGTCGTGGACACCGGGAACGGGAATCACAAGCACCGACCGAATCTGTTGCCGCACCACATGTTCGACACCGATTACGAGGACGCGTTCGCCGAAACCGAAACGGATCCCGGCGACGTGGACCTGGTGATCAGTACCCATCTACACCCGGATCACTGCGGGTGGAACACCCGGCTCGTCGACGGACGGTGGGTTCCCACGTTCGGCAACGCCACCTACCTGTTCGGCGCCGATGAGCTGGCGGGCGCGCAGGTCCTCGTCTCCACGAACCCGGACGACCCCGTCCGGTCCGACCTCGTCCGCGCCTTCCACGACAGCGTGCAGCCGGTGCTGGACGATGCCGCATGGACCACGGTCACCGACGGTCACGTACTCGCCGTACGTGACGGAACCCGCGTCGTGGTCAGGTCCGCGCCTGGCCACACTCCCGGGCATCTCGTCGTCGAGGTGAATACACCCGACGGGGGTGCGGTGCTGTCAGGTGACGTCATCCACCATCCGCTCCAGTTCCTTCGTCCGGATCTCGCACAAGCGGGGGATTCCGACCCCGTTCGGGCGCGTACTACCCGTGAGGCGTTGCTCGACCGCTGCGCTCGCGATCGGATGCTGCTCATGCCGGCGCACTTCCCGGTCGACGAACCCGTTGTCGTAATCCTCGACGAGAACGGGCGTCCGACCGCCCCGGCGCTGCTCGCCGGCTGATCACCAGGCCCTCGAGGCGATCCGTCACACGGCGACCGGCGTGGCGGGTTTTCGAACGATGCCAGCCCTGCACGGCTCGTCCCCGCATCTTCGGGTGTGGGGACGAGTCCGTTTCTGCGCAGGCTCTCGGTGTGTGTGGGCCGGCGTGGTCGGCGAACAGTGTCCCGATGATCGGAACTTTATGATTGGGAACGAGGCAGCACGGCGCGCATGGTTCCCGTGTCGCGCATCACAGTGATGCGCCTGGGTCGCGAGGTGGATCATGAGTGAAGTCACGACGTCGGAGGTGCGGGACCCGTTGGGGGTCCGCACTGTTCGCAAGGTCATGCTGCGTTTCATGCCGGTCGTCGGGTTGGCGTACATCGTCCTGTATCTGGATCGCCTGAACATCGGCGTCGCAGGTCTGACGATGAACGCAGAGCTCGGAATCTCGGCGTCGATGTTCGGGTTCGCCGCCGGGGTCTACTTCTGGAGCTACACGATCTGCGAGCCGGGGAGCAACTACATCCTCACGAAAGTGGGGGCTCGTCGGTGGATCACCCGGATCATGATCACGTGGGGCATCGTGACCATCGCGACGGGCTTCGTCCAGGGCGCGACGACGCTCGTGATCTGTCGCGTGTTGCTCGGCATCGCCGAAGCAGGATTCTCGCCCGGCATGCTGTATTTCGTCTCCAGATGGTTCCCGAACGCCGACCGCGGGCGCGCGATGGCCTGGATCGTGACGTTCATCTGCATCTCCGGACTGGGCACACCGATCACGACCTACCTGCTCGGTATGGACGGGTTCCTCGGACTGTCCGGCTGGCGCTGGGTCTTCATCCTCACGGGCGTTCCTGCGGTGATCATGGCGTTCGTGTGTTTCCGGGTGCTGCGTGACAGCCCTGCAGAGGCGGAGTTCCTCACCGACGAGGAGCGGGGATGGCTCACGAAGAAGCTCGACGAGGAGTCCGCGGAGACCGAATCGCAGGCCGGGTCGCACAGCTTCTGGCAGGGTCTCGTTCACCCGCGTGTGCTGGTGCTGATCGCGGTCTTCATCTGCTTCACATTCAGCTTGAACGGCTTCCAGATCTGGATGCCCCAGATCTACAAGCAGTTCGGCATGACGACCACCCAGATCGGCTGGATAGCCGCCCTTCCCGCCTTGGTCGCCATCGGCCCGATGATCTGGTGGACCCGCCACTCCGACCGGCGGGGTGAGCGACCCGTCCACTTCGCGATCGCGGCGGGCGTCGCGTCGCTCGGGTTCGCCATCGCGGCCGTGTTCTTCGAGACGCCGGTCATCGCGATCATCGGATTCTGCATCGCAGGGATCGGGCTCTACAGCTCGATGAGCATCTTCATCACGATGCCGTCGAGTTTCCTCACCGGTGTCGCCCTCGCCGCGGGATTCGGTGTCATCAACGGAATGGGCAACCTCGGCGGCTACTTCGGTCCACAGGTCACGGGATGGATCAAGGACGCGACCGGCAGTTTCACGCCCGCGATCGGCGTGTATTCGCTCGTTCTCGCGCTCGCGGCGGGCATCGTTCTCGCGCTGAAGTACGCGACACGGAACCCGCGCACCACTTCCCGGTCGACTGCGGTCGCTGAGCTCGTCGGGACCGACCGAGACTGACCGTCCGCTGACCCGGCGGCGAGAAAAGTCCCGTTGATCGGAACCAATTCGTTCTTCTGGGCCAGTTCGGACGACATCATCGACACGACTCCACACCGTTGTGAGTTTCCGACGGTGTTCGACACAGAGGTGATCATGAGCAGAATCTTCGGCCCGGTACGACAACTGGGCTACGTGGTGCACGACATCGAGGGCGCGATGACGCACTGGACCGAGACGGCGGGTGTCGGGCCGTTCTTCTACGTGGAGGACCAGCCGCTCAACAACTTCCGGTTCCGCGGGCAGTCGAGCTCGCCGCGCTTCAGCGTGGCCCTCGCCCAGACCGGCGACATCCAGATCGAACTGATCCAGCAGCGTAACGACGAACCGTCTGCGTTCAAGGACTTCACCGATCGCGGCCTCGAGGGACTGCAGCACGTGGCCTTCTGGACCACCGACTTCGACCGGCACCTGACGGCGGCCCGCGACCAGGGATTGACCGAGTTGCAGAGCGGTCTGTCCGGAAGCGGTGCTCCGGACGAGCGGTTCGCCTACTTCGAGGAGGGCCCGTTCCCCGGCACCGTCGTCGAACTGTCAGAGATCAGTGGCCGCAAAGGTGATCTCTTCCGCGCCGTCGCGGCGGCGTCGGTCGGTTGGGACGGCACCGACGCCGTACGCGACATGCGAACGGTGCTCGGATCGTGAGCCGGGTGGCTGTTGTCACCGGCGGTGCGTCGGGAATCGGGCAGGCCACGTGTGAACGTTTCGTCGACCTGGGGTGGCAGGTGGTCGCCGCCGACCTCGCCCCGGTCGGGTCCCGTGCCCGAGCGGCGAGCGACGCAGTGCTGGAGGTGCAGGCCGACGTCACCGACGCCGCCGACATCACGCGGCTCGTCGAGTTCACGACCGAGAGATTCGGACGGGTCGACGCGGTCGTGACGAGTGCGGGCATCGCCCGGAACGCACCCGTCCGCGACACCACACCCGACGAATTCCGGCGCACGCTCGAGGTCAACCTGGTCGCCACGTTCGCCGTCGTGCGGGCCTTCGTGGATCTGCTCGCCGCCGACGGCGGTGGTTCGGTCGTGACCATCTCGTCGGTGTCGGGGCTGCGCGGCAGCCAGGACCGCGCGGCCTACTCGGCGTCGAAGGGCGGCGTCGTTGCGCTGACCTCGCAGCTTGCCTTCGAACTTGCCGACGAGGCGATCCGGGTCAACTGTGTGGCTCCGGGCTCGACCCTGACCCCACTGGCGCAGAAGGCACAGGACCCGCAGGCGAAGAAGGCCATCCTGCAGTCGATTCCGCTGCACCGCTACGCCCAGCCCGCCGAAATCGCCGAGGTCGTGACGTTCCTCGCGGGTCAGGGCAGCGGGTTCGTAACCGGCCAGACGTGGACGGTCGACGGAGGTCAGTCGATCGGCGCCGGCTGGCGCGTACCGAAGGGTGGACACGATGTGTGACGGGACCGCCAAGCCGCTCGTGATCGGAGTGCACGTCAACGAGAACACGATGCGTGAACCCAACCCACACATCCCGTGGACACCGGCGGAGATCGCCGCGACCGCCGCGGCGAGCCGGGCAGCGGGAGCGTCACTCATGCACTTTCACGGCCGGACGCCCGATGGGGGAGTGGATCATTCGGCGCAGACCTACGGCGAGACCATCGAGCTGGTGCGCGCCGCCACCGATCTCCTGCTTGCCCCCTCCCTGGCCAACGTGCCGGGACGCTCGGTGGCCGAGCGGCTGGCGAACGTGGCGCCGAACCAGGGGCGACCGGAGACCCGGGCCGACTTCCTCGTGATCGACATGGGCCTCGCGGCCATGGACCTGATCGATCCGCGGTCGGGACGGTTCGTGACCGACGACCGGGTGTTCCTCAACGACACCCGGACCCAGGCCGAACTGCTCGACCGCGCCGGCGAACTGGAGATGACGCCGTACCTGACGTCCTTCAACGTCAGCTGGACTCGGGCCATCGTCGCGCACGCCAGGTTCCGTCCCCTGCCGCCTCCGCTGGTCCTCGCGATCATTCTCGGCGGCGAGGAGTTCCCCGCAGCGCATCCGGCTTCCGTCGCGGGGCTGCGGGCACAGGTGGACCTCCTACCCGCCGACCTCCCGATCGAGTGGATCGTGTCCGCATACCGCGGCAACGTCCTCGAGGCCGCGGAGGAGGCGATCATCCGCGGTGGGCACGTCGCGATCGGCGCCGGCGACCACCACTACGGCGAACTCGGTCACCCGTCGACGCCTGAGCTGGTCGCTCACGTCGCGGATCTCGGGCGCCGCCACGGTCGGCAGCCCGCCACCCCCGCCCAGGCCCGGGAACTGTTGGGAGTATCCGTATGAGGCTGATCGACATCGCAGGTACCGAACCGCAACTCGTGCACGATGCGGTGGGCGGCCGGGTGTGGGTGACCGACTCGATCGCGTTCGCCGGGACGAATCAGGCCGGTGACATCCTCGTCACCGGATCACACGGCGGTGCCAGCGCAGGGGAGTACGCCGCCTCGTTCGGTGTCGCCGTCGTGGTGTGCAACGACGCCGGCATCGGGAAGAACCGCGCCGGTGTCGCCGGGCTCGCCGCCGTGGCCGCCCGGGGAATCGGGGGAATCGGCGTCTCCCACGACACCGCGCGGATCGGCGACGGAACCGACGGGTGGGAACACGGCATCGTCAGCTACGTCAACGAGGTCGCGGAACGGCTCGGCATCCGCGTGGGCGAACCGCTGCGCGAGCAGATACTCATGCTCACCGACAGGAGGGAAACCTAGTGTTCCGCAGCATCATCGGAGCGGAGAACGGGCGACAGATCGTCGTCATGGACAGTATGTCCCAGGTGGAGACCGGCGACCGTGGCCGCATCCTGGTCGCCGCGTCCAACGGCGGTCAGGAGTCCGGCCGCCTGGCCGTCGACATCCGCTGCGCGCTGGCGGTGTTCAACGACGCAGGCGTCGGCAAGGACGACGCCGGTATCGCCGGTGTCGTCGCGATGGGCGCCGCCGGCATCCCCGGAGCGGCCGTCAGCCACGACTCCGCGGAGATCAGCAACGGCATGGACATGTGGCATCACGGCGTCCTGTCCTATGTCAACGCCCCGGCCCACGAGGCCGGACTGCGGGTGGGGGACACCGTGCACAGTGGCGTGCGGGAGTTCGCGCAGCGGATCGCTCCCGCACGCCACGAGGAGCGGACATGACGAGCAGGCACTTCGTCAACGCGCCGGAGGATGTCACCAGGGAGGCGCTCGAGGGTCTGCAGTTGCTGTACCCCGAGTTCCTCACCTACCGAACCGATCCCACGCACGTCGTGCGGACGGAGAACTCCCGACCGAAGGTGGCACTCGTGTCCGGGGGCGGAGCCGGACACGAGCCGCTGCACGCCCAGTTCGTCGGTGTCGGCATGCTCGACGCCGCCGTACCGGGAGGGGTCTTCTCCAGTCCCACGGCGCTGCAGGTGCGCGCGGCCGTCGAATCCGTCGACACCGGCCACGGATCCGTCCTGATCGTGAAGAACTACACCGGCGACATGCTGAACTTCTCGATCGCCGCAGAACTGTTGGGCGGAGACCGAACCACCGAGATCGTCGTGGTCGACGACGACCTCGCCACCGACTCTGCCACGGAGGACGGGCCCGGCCGGCGAGGCACCGCTGCCGTGGTCGCGGTCGAGAAGATCTGCGGCGCAGTGGCAGAACGGGGTTGGGCGCTGCGCGAGGTCGCCGAGCTGGGGCGTCGGGTGGTCGCGGCATCGTCCACGCTGAGCGTCGCGCTGCGCGCGGGCACGCCGCCCGGGCACTCGCGACCGTCCTTCGATCTCGCCGACGACGAGATCGAGCTCGGTGTCGGGATCCACGGCGAGCATGGCCGCGGGACCCGCCCGCTCGCCCCGGTGGGCGCTCTCGTCGACGACCTCGTCGAGCAACTGGTCGCCGGAGGCAGGGTGAGCCGAGGCGACGGTGTCATTGCGATCGTCAACGGGCTCGGTGCCACCCACTCCCTCGAACTGGCCATCGCGACCCGGGAACTCGTGCGGGCAGTGAAGTCCCACGGGATCGAGCCCACACGCCTGCTCGCCGGGTCGTTCGTCACCTCGTTCGACATGCACGGCCTGTCGATCACCCTCGTTCGTGCGGAGGACGGCTTCGTCGAGTTGTGGGACGACCCGGTCCGAACGCCGGCGCTGTCGTGGTGATCGCGATGTACAGGAATTCTCGGAGGAAACGATGACAACTCTGCAGCTCGCATGGACACGCGACTGGATCGCACGTTTCGCCGCCGAGGTCGAGGCGCAGGTGGACGCCCTCACCGAACTGGATCGCCTGGTGGGTGACGGGGATTTCGGCCGCAATCTGCGCTCGGCGGTGCGCGCCTCGCTCGCCGCCATCGTCGACGATCCGCCCGCCTGCCCCGGGGACACGTTCCGGCGGGTCTCGGATGCGTTCCTCGGCACGGGGGGAACCAGCGGTCCGCTGCTCGGGTTGTGGTTCGGCCGGATCGCAGAAGTCCAGGGAGACGAGGTCGGTGCCGCGGAGTTCGCGGCAGCGGTCGACACCGCCACCCGGGCCGTGCAGCGTCTCGGCAGGGCGGAGGTGGGGCACAAGACGATGGTCGACGCCATGGTCCCCGCCGCCGACGCGCTGACCCGGGCCGCACGAACATCCGGCGATGTCGCCGCGGCACTCGCCACGGCACGGACCGCTGCCGAAGAGGGCGCCGAATCGACCCGATCCCTGCTGGCTCGGCGTGGCCGGGCCAGCTACGTCGGCGGCCATGCCCGCGGCGTCGTCGATCCGGGCGCCCAGGCGATCGCGATGTTCTTCGCTGCCGCCGCACCCGACGGAGCCGCGGCGTGAACGCGCTGCGGGACAGGGTGATCGTCACGGTCGCGCCGACCGGAGGGTTCCTCACCAGGGCCGACCACCCGTACGTCCCCACCCAGCCAGAGGAGATCGCCGCGGACGTTGCCCGCTGTCATGGGGCGGGCGCGTCGATGGCGGCGCTGCACGCCCGCCGCCCCGACGACCAGGCGACGTGCGATGCCGAGATATACCGGCGCATCAACGATCTCGTCCGAGAACGATGCGATATCGTCGTCAACAACTCCACCGGCGGAGGCGTCACCGGCGACATGGTGCGGACCCGCGAAGACGGCACCCGCGTCGTCGACTGGGCAGCGCGGCTCGACGGACTCGGCGGCGGCGCGGACACCTGCACCCTCGACGCGATCACCGCCTACATCTCCTCTCCGTACGGGGAGATCCTCATGGACACTCCGCCCAGCCGGGCAGCCGAACTGGCCACTGCGATGCGGACCCGCGGGATCAAACCCGAATGGGAGGCGTTCGGCCCGTCGCACCTGCTGCAGGAGATCCGGACCTTCACGGCAGGCGAACCGGGGCCCCATCTGGTGAACATGGTGCTCGGCCTCGATCACACCTTCCAGAACGCGCTGCCCTACACCCCGGCGATCCTGCAGCAGATGGTCGACGTCCTGCCCGACGACTCCGTGTTCTCGGTCAGCATCAGCGGCGCCGAGCAGATTCGGGGACTGACCCACGCTCTGCTGCTCGGCGGGCACGTGCGGGTCGGGATCGAGGACAACCCGTGCCTGGTCCCGGGGGAGCCGACGGAGAACGTGCGGTTCGTCGAGCACATCGTCGAGGTGATCGAACGTCTCGGTCTGCAACCCGCCACCGCCGACGAGGCCCGAACCATCCTCGGACTGAAGGGAGCCCTCGATGAGCAGTGACGACATCCCGGCCGCGCGACCCCTCCGCTCGCGCGAGTGGTTCGCAGGGAACGACCTCAACGCGTTCATCCACAGGTCGTGGATGAAGAACCAGGGGATCCCGGACCGGATGTTCGACGGTCGCCCGGTGATCGGAATCTGCAACACCTGGTCGGAGCTGACTCCGTGCAACGCCCACTTCCGCGACCTCGCCGAGCAGGTGAAGCTCGGCATCATCGAGGCAGGCGGCTTCCCCGTGGAGTTCCCGGTCACCTCACTCGGTGAGACGATCATTCGTCCCACGACCATGCTCTACCGGAACCTGGTGAGCATGGACGTCGAGGAGTCCATCCGGGCCAATCCGATCGACGGGGTCGTCCTGCTGTGCGGCTGCGACAAGACGACTCCCGCCCTGCTGATGGGTGCGGCGAGCTGCGACCTGCCGACCCTGGTCGTCTCCGGTGGACCCATGCTCAACGGGCGGCACGAGGGGCGCACCATCGGCTCGGGGACCTCGGTGTTCGCGATGAGCGAGGCCGTTCGGTCCGGAGAGATGAGCGAATGTGCCTTCCGTGCAGCAGAATCCGCGACATCTCGGTCGCCCGGACACTGCAACACCATGGGCACCGCGTCGACGATGGCGTCCGTCACCGAGGCGCTCGGCCTCGCGCTTCCCGGTAATGCGGCCATCCCGGCGGTGGATTCCCGGCGGCGCGTGCATGCTCGCGACAGCGGAGTCCGCATCGTGGAGATGGTCACGGAGGATCTGCGGATGTCCGATGTGGTCACCCGCGAGTCGTTCGAGAACGCGATCCGGGTGAACGCCGCGATCGGCGGTTCCACCAACGCGGTCGTACACCTGCTGGCCCTGGCGGGTCGCCTCGAAATCCCCCTGGAACTACAGGATTTCGCGCAGCAGTCCCGGAACATCCCGCTGCTGGTGAACCTCATGCCGTCGGGCAGCTACCTGATGGAGGACTTCTACTACGCAGGTGGGCTGCCCGCGGTGATCGCGGAACTGGGCGACCTGCTGCACACCGATGCACTCACCGTGACCGGCCGGACCCTGGGCGAGAACGTCACCGGCGCACCGATCTGGGACGACGACGTCATCCGCCGCCGCGCGTCGCCACTGCAGGAAGATGCCGGGATCACCGTGCTGACCGGCAATCTCGCCCCGAACGGTGCCGTCGTCAAGCCGTCGGCGGCGTCGCGGCACCTGCTGCGACACGTGGGACGCGCTGTCGTGTTCCGCGGCATGGACGACTTCCGGGCCCGGATCGACTCGCCCGACCTCGACATCGAACCCGACGACGTCATCGTGCTCACCGGCGCGGGTCCGGTGGGTGCACCCGGCATGCCGGAGGTCGGGAACCTGCCGCTGCCCCGTCGGCTGCTGGCACGTGGCGTCACCGACATGGTGCGGATCTCCGACGCCAGGATGAGCGGCACCGCCTTCGGGACGGTCGTCCTGCACGTCGCACCCGAGGCGGCTGTCGGGGGGCCGCTTGCCCTCGTCCGCGACGGCGACCGGATCGAACTCGACGTGCCCGGTGGGGTCCTGCGCCTGGAGGTCGACGACGACGAACTGCGCCGTCGCCGCGAGGCGTTCGTACCCACCGCAGACGTGCCCGCCGGCGGCTACCGTCGACTGTTCGTGGACCACGTCCTGCAGGCCGATCGCGGCGTCGACTTCGACTTCCTCGTCGGCAAGCGCGGCACCGCCGTCGCGGGCGACAACCACTGACCCGGTGACACCGACAGAACAGGAGTACAGAGTGAATGCACGCGTCATCGTCGTCACCGGCGCCGGGTCGGGGTTGGGCCGCGCCATGGCCACCGCGCTGCTCGAGGCCGGACACCACGTCGTGCTGACCGGGCGCAGCCGTGCGCCACTACGGGACACCGCGAGTGGGCACGAGCAGGCCGTGGTGATCCCCTCCGACGTGTCGTCCGCCCCGTCGGTCCGCGCACTGTTCGAGCAGATCGGTGAGGTGTTCGGACGGATCGACGTCCTGGTCAACAACGCAGGCACGTTCGGACCGTCCGGCAGCGTCGACGAGATCGAACCGGAGGACTGGGAGCGGACGGTCGCGGCGAACCTCACCGGGACCTTCCTCTGTGCCCGGGAGGCCGTACGGATGATGAAGGCGCAGTCGCCCCGAGGCGGCCGGATCGTCAACAACGGCTCCCTGTCGGCGCACACGCCGAGGCCCGCCAGCGTCGCGTACACCGCCACCAAGCACGGCGTGACCGGCCTGACGAAGTCGATCTCGCTCGACGGACGCGATCACGACATCTGCTGCACCCAGATCGACATCGGCAACGCCGCCACCGCGATGACCGCGGGTGTGGGGACCTCGGCGCGGCAGGCCGACGGAACCCACCGCGCCGAGCCGACTTTCGACGCCCGGTACGTGGCCGATGCCGTGGTGCATCTCGTCGGCCTGCCACTCGACGTGACAGTGCCATCGCTGACCATCATGGCGAACAGGATGCCGTTCGTCGGCCGAGGCTGACATCGGGCGTGCCTCCCGATCCCCGTTCGGCACACGGACGGGGATCGAGAGACACGCCCCGCTCTCAGAGCGTGTCCGGTGCTCCCTGGCGGAGTCGGCCCGTCCCGTCGAGTTCCAGGACGGCGTCCACCCCGATCCTGCGCAGGAACTCATGGTCGTGGCTGACGACGAGGACGGCACCGCGATACCCGTCGAGGGCTTCGCCGAGCTGCTCGACCGACGCGATGTCGAGGTTGTTGGTCGGCTCGTCGAGAATCAGCAGCTGATGCGGTGGGTCCGCCAGGAGCAGCTTCGCCAGGCAGACCCGGAACCGCTCTCCACCCGACAGCGTTCGGACGGGACGGTCGACGCTCGCGCCGCGGAGGAGGAGACGCGCCAGCTGGTTGCGGATCTCTGCGACAGGCATCGAATTCGCCACTGACTGCACGTTCTCCACTGCCGTAGCTGACTCGTCGAGTCCGTCCAGCCGCTGCGGCAGATAGCCGACCCGGTCGGTGAGCAGAGTCGCGTCCGGTGCGCTGCGCGAGATCAACCCGTCCAGCAGCGTCGACTTGCCGCTGCCGTTCGGCCCGACGAGCGCGACGCGCTCCGGCCCCTGGACGACGAATACGCGTTCACCACTGCGGAATTCGGCGATCCTCCGGCCGCGAGGGACGCCTGGATCAGGCAGGACCAGGTGGATGTGCTCGTCGGCGCGCACCCGCGCCGACGCGGCGTCGACCGCGGCCTGGGCCGCTTCGACCTTGGTGTCGAGCACCCCGCGCAAGGCGCCGGCGGAGGCCTGTGCCCGACTGGCGCGGTTGCCCGCGAGGATCTTCGGGATCCCGCCGTCCTTCTGCGTCTTGCGGGCAGTCCGATCACGACGGGCGAGTGTGGTCTCGGCCTCGATGCGCTGGCGCTTCTCGACCTTCAGCGCCTGTTCGGCCGAACGGGCTGCCGCGGTGGCCGCGGCCTGCTCCTGCTCGCGGTGTTCGCGCCACGCGCTGTATGGGCCGCCGAACACCTCGAGGCCTCCGGCGTACAGCTCCGCCGTGCTGTCCATGCGTTCGAGCAGCTCGAGATCGTGGCTGACCACGATCAAGGTTCCCGGCCAGGCATCCAGGAACTCGCCGAGGGCCGCCCGCGCCGCCCGATCGAGGTTGTTCGTAGGCTCGTCGAGGATCGTGATGGGTGTGCGCCGGATGCGCAGGCCGGTGACGGCGATCAGCATCGCCTCGCCCCCGGACAGCGCGGCGACCGGGCGGTGCAGATCCGAGGCGGAGAACCCGATGTCGTGCAGTGCCTCGTCGGCGCGGGCCTCGATGTCCCAGTTGTCGCCGAGGGTGTCGAAGTGCCGTTCGTCGATTTCCCCGGCCTCGATCGCGTGCAGCGCGGCGAGTATGCGGTCGATCCCGAGAAGTTCCGCGACGGTCGTCGCCTTCGCCAGCGTGAGGGTCTGGGGGAGGTATCCGACCTCCCCGACGGTGTCGATGCGACCGCCGGTGGGAAGCAGTTGCCCCGCCACCAGCCGCAGCAGAGTGGACTTGCCCGCGCCGTTGCGGCCGACCAGGCCGGTCCGGCCGCCCGTGAAGCTACCGCTGACGTGGTCTAGTGCGACTGTGCCGTCCGGCCATTCGAAGGTGAGGTCGTGCAGGGTGATGACAGAAGTTGTGGACATGCCTGTTCTCCTGGGTGCGCTCGCGATGAGCGCGGTGAAGGTGTGGAGGACAACCGAGCACGGACTGCGCGAACCTCGACGCCCGGGGAGTCGAGTGCGATGCGGCCTGTGGTCGGCACGGAGTGAACGTGCGGCGGGTCGTGTCCACGAAAGGGTCACGTGCGGAGAAGCGCAGCGTGACACGACGAGATCAGGGGACGCGGGCAGCCGCGTCGAACCCGATAGGGACAGCCACCGGCAGTTCGGTGGCTAGATTCTGTCGACCTCGATCTCCACGGCAGGCAGTCTAGCAACGAGGGCCGGGCGACCTCACCGGCGCTGCAGCACCGGCCGCACGACGGACTGCGCCCGCGACAGGTCCCCGGAGATCGACACCGCGGTTGTCCGGACCGCGGCGTCGATGCGGGTCAGGTTGATCCGGCCGGCCATGCCCGAGATCGAGACCGATCCGAGAACGGTGCCGTCGGGCCCGAAGATCGGTGCCGCCGCGCCGACGATGCCGCGGATCGCCTCCTGACGGTCGAAGGCGACGCCCCGGCGGCGAACCCGGTCGAGTTCACGGTCGAGCTCGGCAGGATCGGTGATCGTGTTGTCGGTGAACGCCTTCAGGGCCTCCGGCCGGGCGGAGTCCGGGTGGGCCGAATGCGCGAGGATCGCCTTGCCCGAACAACTTGCGTGGGCAGGCCAGCGTCCGCCGATCTGCTGCGGCAGCCGCGGCCCGTCGTCGCCCCGGAACACATCGAGGTACACGACTTCGAACCCGTCCAGCACGCAGAGTCCGACGTTGTGCCCGGTGGCCTCCCGCAGGGCCGACAGGTGCCGGCGCGCCGCCTCGCGCAGATTTCGCTGTCGCGGGACCGATTCGCCGATTTCGAAGAGCAGCAGTCCGAGACGGAAATCCTTGCCGTCCCGTTCAAGCAGTCCGACCCGCACGAGATCGTCCAGCATCCGGTGCACTGTCGTCTTCGCCATTCCGGTGCGACGCACCAGTGCTGCGGCGCTGAGAACACCCGGGCTGTCCCGGAACGTCTTCAGGATCTCGGTGGTGCGGCCGATCGCGGAGATCTCCCCTTCGGCCCGATGAACGGGACTCATGCTGCCATTCTGTCCAACCACGATCCGCCAGTCGAGGGAGACCGGCGTGAACGCGTGTACAGACGCCAGGGACCGTGGTGGGGGTCAGCTAGCGCGGGTCGCTCTCCATCGACTGGGTTGCACTCTCCTGGGGCTGCACGCCACTCATCCGCGCTGGGCGCTTGACGATGCCGACGACGACGGCGACCGCGAGGACCGCCGCCGCGGCGATCGGGCCGGCCGGCGTGCCCGGGAAGAGGCTGTCGAGGAGCAGCAGCACGCCGAACACCAGGAACAGGGTCGCTGCCGCGAGCTGGATGAACCGTTCCGGCAGATGCTTGCCGAGGACGGCGCCGACCACGATTGCGAGGGCGTCGGCCGCGACCATGCCGACCGTCGACCCGATCCACACCCCGACCCAGTCGTTGTCGGTGGCGAGGGTGATGGTGGCGAGCATCGTCTTGTCGCCGAGTTCGGCGAGGAAGAACGCCGACATCACGGCGAGGAACGCGGAGGCGCCGACCCGGCCCGCCTTGTTCTGCTCGTCGTCGGAGAGGCTGTCGCCGCGCAGCGTCCACGCCGCGAATCCGATGAACGCGAGGCCACCGACGATGCCGATGGCCTGGGTCGGCAGTGCGGCGCCGAGCGAGTGTCCGACCGCGACCGACACCAGGTGCACGACGGTGGTCGCGGCGGTGATGCCGCCGACGACGACCCACCAGCGGTACCGCAGGGCGAAGGTCATCGCCATGAGCTGGGACTTGTCGCCGAGTTCGGCGACGAAGATGACGCCGAAGCTCAGCAGCAGGGCGGCAAGCACGATTCACATCCTCCGTTCTCGATTCGGAGGAAGTCGGGAAAATTAACTCCTCCGGCCGCCGAACGCGGGGTGGTCGACGACCGAAGGTCTCGCCCACCGGTTCCTTCAACGGGACTCGGTTCGCGCAGCCGGGCCGGATTCGGCCAGTATGTCGACTGCGCGATTGCGGGCTACTCCCCTTCGCTAACCGAAGAGTACCCAGGGATGGCTAAATCGCCAAGTGTTGCAACAAGTTTGGGAACCCGAACTTTGAGATTCCGACGACCTGTCACGCGGCGAGCAGCATCGCCAAAATTGCGGTGTCGGGATCACTGTTCGGATCGAGGCTGACCCGGCTGACCATCGAGGTGACGGTGCCGTCCGCCTCCGTCTCCACCCACGCCGCCCGATGATCGAGGCCCAGATACGGCAGTCCCGGCAGCAGTAGGCACCCCGATGCCGCGCCCGTGCACTCCGGCAGGGACGGCACCGTCTCCGACGGCGGGTGCAGCATCATCAGGGCCGGTGGCTGACGGTCTGCGAAACAGCCTGGGCTGACCGCGGATTCGCCGATCACCGGGCCTTCCGCCAGGACGAGTCCGACGGTGCCCGGCTCCGGATCGTCCGGAAGGTCCTCGTGGGCACCGAAAACCGTTGACGTGGAGAGTAATCCCGGGATGGACGCGACCCGGACCGCGAGGACCAGCAGCTGTGCCCACTCCTTGGTGGTGTCCGGCCAGCGGCCCGAGATGACGAACCCTCGCAGCGCTCCGGCGGCATGGAAGGGCGAGACCCCGATGAAATCGTTCGTGCTCACAATTCCGCCTCCTGCCCATCGTCGCGTGGACCGGCGACGCTGCCGGCAGATACCTCAAGGATGCGCCCAAAACGGCTGGCAGACAACTCGGGTCGAGTGCCAGCGTGGCGCGGTGTCGTACTACCCGAGGGCTCGGATTCCGCGGGCCGGTACCCCGACGCGCAGGCGCAGCACGGCGCCCACCAAGTCCTCCGCAGCCTCCTCGGGCGTCCGGAGTGTGCACACGAACAGGTCGCGTCCGTCGTCGCCGCCCAGGGCCAGCGAATGCGGGCCCGGCACCGGCCAGCGGTCCGCGACCGCGCCCGACGAGTCGAATCGCAGCACCTCGTCGGTCGTGACCGAGGCCACCAGGATCCCGTCCTCCGCGTCGATCGCCAGACCCTCCGGGCGCGCCGACTCGTCGAACTCCGCGAACACCCGCTGCTGTTCGAGGCTGCCGTCGGGGGCGATCGTGAACGCCGTCAGCCGCGGCGGTGCCGACCGGCTCTCCGCCACGGTCAGTGTCACCCCGTCGGCGCCGACGACGATGCCGCCCGCGCACGTCAGCGAGCCGGCGACGTCGTGGACGGTTCCGTCGGGTTCGACCATCGCGAGGTCCGCAGTCGACGCGTCGTCGCCGCGGCTACCCACGTAGGCACGGCCGGAGGCATCCACGTGGACGTCTGCGAGGGGGCGTGTCGCTACACCGTCGAGGTCGGCGTGGACGACCAGGCTGCCGTCGTGTTCGCGCCGGATCAGCAGGTGGTCGTGGCTGGAGGCGATCAGCAACCGCCCGTCGGGAAGAAAGCCCAGGCCCGCGGGCAGTCCGACGACGTCGGCCACGGTGTTGAGGGTGCCGTCCGCAGGATCGAGCGCCAGCACGGTCCCCGCAGCGTGGTCGGAAAACCAGAATCGGCCGTCGTGCCAGCACGCGCCCACCGGGTAGGCGAGCCCGTCGACGACTGTGTCCACCGTCACGGTCACCACCTCACGATACGACCGCGGACCTGTTCCGAGACAGCCCCCGGCAGGTAAAAGTCCTGGAAACGCAGATCGCCGCACCCGAGGCGGGTGCGGCGATCGGTGCCGTGAGTGATGCGTCAGGCGATGAGGCCGGCGGTCGCAGTGCGGGCCTTCTCGAAGCGCGCGGCGACGTCCGCCCAGTTCACGATGTTCCAGAAAGCCTTGACGTAGTCGGCCTTGACGTTCTGGTAGTCGAGGTAGAAGGCGTGCTCCCACATGTCGAGCAGCAGCAGCGGGACCAGGCCGAGGGAGATGTTGCCCTGCTGGTCGTACAGCTGGACGATGATCAGCTTCTGGCCGATGGAGTCCCAGGCCAGGATTGACCAGCCGGAGCCCTGGATGGCGTTGGCGTTCGCCGAGAAGTGGCTGCGGAACGCGTCGAAGCTGCCGAACTGGTCGTCGATTGCGGCGGCCAGCTCGCCTTCCGGCTTGTCGCCGCCGTCCGGGGACAGGTTGTTCCAGAAGACGGTGTGGTTGGTGTGGCCACCGAGGTGGAACGCGAGGTTCTTCTCGTGCAGGTTCACCACGGGGGCGAGGGTGTCCGCCTCGCGCAGCTCGGCGAGCTTCTCGAGGGCGGTGTTCGCGCCGGTGACGTATGCGGCGTGGTGCTTGTCGTGATGCAGCTCCATGATCTTGCCGGAGATGTGCGGCTCGAGGGCTGCGTAGTCGTAGGGCAGTTCAGGCAGCGTGTAGACAGACACTTCGGTCCCTTCCTTACGGGCGTGGGTGACGCCCGGCGTGTACCTTCTTCGATCCTGGCTCGGGCTCTAACCCAAGCTCATTGGTACACCCTCCGCAATATTTGCGATCAGGCGCCTGGTCGACGAGGCGGCGGGGAATTCGTACAGAGGGTGAACGAAACCTTAAGCTTGCGTGATGCCCGAGCCGACCGCAGCCCCGCCCCAGGGGACGCGACTCCGATTCGAGGGCGCGAATCTCCTGCGGACGCTCGCCGTCCTGGCGGTGCTCTACTCGCACATCTCGTACTACCTGATCGACGACCTCGGCACCGGCTGGTGGCTGATAGACGTCGTCTACGAAACCCTGGTCGACGGGGTCAAGCTCAATCAGCACCTGTCGTTCCTCGGCGTCGCCGTGTTCATGATGCTCACCGGTCTGCTGCTGACTGCCTCCGCCGCCCGCACTGCCCCGAGCCGCTTCCTCGTCAACCGGATCGGTCGCCTGCTGCCCGCGCTGTGGGTTGCGGTGGCGGTGGCGATCCTGCTGGTCGCGCTGGGTATCAACGGCATGTTCAGCGGTCAGGACGGCATCACCGCCGGACAGTCGGCGCTCAGCTTCGTCCTCGGCGGGTTCTTCCTCAAACCCGAGGTCGCGGTCCTCGGCGTCACCTGGACGCTGGTCGTCCAGATCGTCTTCTACCTCTACAGCGTCGCGACGCGCCCGCTGCTGCGCCGCGTACCGGTCGCGGTGCCGATCCTCGGCGCGCTGCTGTGCATCGCCGTCCTGCTCTACAACGTGTACGTGCCGCAGCCGTACTCGGTGCCCATGCTCACGAAGGTCGCCGCGACCCTGCCTGCCGTCTTCCTCGGCCAGGTCATCTACATGGCATGGACGTCCATGGCGAGCTGGCGCTGGCTCGCCGTCGCCGCGCTCGCCCAGGCCGAGGTCGTGCTCCTCGCCACCGACATCCGCGCCTACTGGGCCGGCGACCGCTACCTGTGGACGATCGCCGTCGTGGCCGCCGCGATCCTGCTCCTCGCCCGCTACGACGGCGCGATCACACGCCTGTCCGTGATCCGCTGGACCGGAACCCGCAGCTACGCCATCTACCTGCTGCACACCCTGATCCTGTACCGGGCCTACGACTGGACCGTCGACACGCTCGGCAAGACCGGTGCCGTCGTGGTCTTCCTCGCCGCGACCGCTGTCGCCGCCGAAGTGCTCTACAAGGTGGTCGAGGTGCCCGCCGGGCGATGGATCGGGACGCTGGCGTCGCGTGTGGGCAACCCGAAACCGGTCGTTCGCGACACATCCGACGTCACCGGGAGCTGACGGTCGCGAGTGACCCATACCACAAGTGGGTGAAGCTGCTTGATCTTGGTCGCGTGCAGGTCGACTCTGGAAGAAGGGTCTGATGGACACGTGACCAGGAGGGGGTTCACATGTGGCGGGAGACGTGCGGCTACGCGGCACTGACGCGGCGGTCGCTGCGCCTCGGGCACGACCCACTGCGTCGCCGCCCGGACAGGCTGGAAGGACTGTTCGCCCTCGGACTGCTGATCCTGCTCGTCGTCATGGTTCCCGTTGCCGTGTGGCTCGGCAACGCCGCGGGTGACCAGCAGTCGGCGCTCGCCGAGCAGCAGGCCCGCGACCACCGACAGGTCACCGCCACCACCGTCGAGGACGCCACGAGCCGGTCCGTCGCCTCCGACGCCGTACCGGTCAGCATCGACACCGCCCCGGCGAAGTGGGTCGTCGACGACCGGACCCACCGCGACGACGTGCCCGTCGACCCCGGCGCAACGGCCGGCACCGAGGTGACCATCTGGGTCGACGCCGACGGAAACCTCGCCTCCGCGCCCGTCACCGCGACGGCCGCTGCCACCGCCGGAGTGATGGTCGGCCTGTTCACCTGGACGTCGACTGCACTCGTCGGCGCCACCGGTTTCCTCGCCGCCCGGGCGATGCTCGACCGTCGCAGGCGGCGGCAGTGGAGCGCGGACATCCGCGCGTTTCTCGGGTCCGCGACCTCGCACTGATTCCCGAATGGCCCATCCGGTCGTGTGAGGCGACCGGATGGGCCATTCGGGAGAGCGCTCGGGTGGTCAGCCGAGCTGAGGCAGCACCTCGGACGCGACGAGTTCGAGGTGGTCGAGATCGTCCAGGTCGAGGGTCTGGAGGTAGATCCGGCTCGAACCCAGCTCGCCGTAGCGGCCGATCTTGTCGACCAGTTCGGCGGGTGAACCGGCGAGACCGTTCGTGCGCAGCTCGTCGACCTCGCGTCCGATGGCCGCGGCGCGGCGGGCGACCTCGGCGTCGTCGCGTCCACAGCACAGCACCAGCGCGTTCGAGTAGACGAGTTCGCCCGGATCGCGGTCGATCGCGCGGCACGCGCCGCGGACCCGCTCGAAGGCGGTGGTCGTGTCGTCGAGCGATCCGAACGGCACGTTGAACTCGTCGGCGTAGCGGGCGGCCAACGCGGGCGTGCGCTTGCGACCGTTGCCGCCGATCAGGATCGGCGGACCGGCGTGCTGATGCGGCTTCGGCAGCGCTGGGGAGTCCACCACGCGATGGTGCGCGCCGTCGTAGGAGAACTTGTCGCCGATGGGGGTTTCCCACATGCCGGTGATGACGGCGAGGGATTCCTCGAAGCGGTCGAAACGCTCTTTCAACGACGGGAACGGAATGCCGTAGGCGAGGTGCTCCTCCTCGTACCAGCCCGCGCCGAGACCGAAGTCGACGCGGCCACCGCTCATCGCGTCGACCTGCGCGACGGTGACGGCGAGCGGTCCGGGATGGCGGAACGTCGCGGACGTGACGAGGGTGCCGAGTCGGATCGTCGACGTCTCGCGGGCGATTCCGGCGAGGGTGATCCACGCGTCCGTCGGCCCGGGCAGGCCGTCGGAGTTCATGGCGAGGTAGTGGTCGGAGCGGAAGAACGCCCCGTAGCCGAGCTGCTCGGCGGTCTGCGCGACGCGCAGCAGTTGCTCGTAGGTTGCGCCCTGTTGGGGTTCGGTGAAGATACGCAGTTCCATGGCGTCAACTCTGCCCGATGGCCGTGAGTGGCGCCGCACACGGCGGGGTGTGCGTGGTCTGTGGACAACCCTGTGGAGATTGTGGAGAACCCGGTGGAAAAGTTCTGTCCCTGTTCACGAATTCGGCCCGGACGATGCCGAACTGCCTGTGGAAAACCTGCCCACATCGACGCACAGCCTGTGCAATTCCAGGCTGGGGACCGATCCGTGAACTCGATCTGCCGGGCATGTGGGGATCGTGACAGTATCGAGGTGTGAGCTTTGCCGACGTTCCCACGGTTCCTGTGGAGGAGGTGCCCGCGTCGCCGTACACGGACGCCGTCCTCCTCGACGTCCGCGAGTCCGACGAATGGGCGAACGGCCACGCACCCGACGCCGTTCACATCCCCATGAGCGACGTTCCCGCGCGGATCGACGAGATCGACATCGATGCCGTCGTCTACGTCGTCTGCCGGTCCGGTGGCCGTTCGATGAACGTCGTCCCGTATCTGAACCAGAACGGATTCGAGGCGTTCAACGTCGCCGGGGGCATGGTGGCGTGGCAGAAGTCCGGTCGTCCCCTGGTTGCGGACGACGGCCGGGCGGCGAAGATCTTCTAGATGAGCGTCCAGGTCTGCGTTCGATGCGCCAGCCGCTGGCCCGTCACCGGTGCACCCGCCAGGTGGTGCCCGGGCTGTCGCGGCGCGCTGATGTCCCCGATCCGGCCGGGCAAGGTCGAGCCGCGCGCGGGCCGCAACTTCCGCTGGGTGGCCCGCCGACCCGGTGGGGTACCCACTCCGGCCGCGCCGCGACCGCCAGTCGACGACCGCACACCCGCCTACCGTGAGACGCCGCGCTGGGGCCTGAGCGATCCGCGGCCCGCCGCCGACGTGCTGCCGCAGACCCGAACCGAGCGTCTCGCCGAGCTCGCTCCGACCCTGCTCGGAGCGACGATCGTGCTGTTCGGACTGGCCGCCTTCGCCGAACTCCTCCGATACGGGCTGCTGCTGTACAACCGCAACGCACTCGTCTCGCCGACGGTGCTCGCGGTGTCCGACGCGCTGGTCTTCACGATGGGCGTGCTCGCGCCGCTGGTCGCGTTCGCGGCGGCGTCCGCGTCGGTCGCGTGGCTGCTCGGTGCACGCCGAAACGCGTGGCAGCGCGTCGGCCGAGAGGATCCGCGCTCCGCCGCGGCGGTCGCGTTCGGATGCCTGGTCCCCGTCGTCAACCTCGTGTGGCCCGGGGTGTTCCTCAGCGAGCTCGCCACTGCGGACCACCGGATCAGGTCACTCGTTCGGGTGTGGTGGGTGACGTGGGCGGCGAGCGGCGTGATGCTGGTGGTGAGCCTGGTGTGGCGGTCGCAGGATTCCCTGCAGGCCCGCGCCAACGGTGTCCTGTTCGCCGTTCTGATGAATCTGGTCGCCGCGGCGGCGGCGGCACTGACCCTGATGCTGACGCGGCGCGTCGGCGGTCTCGACCTCGGTGGGCGACCGCGGTCGCACACCCGGTGGGTGGTCGCGTGAGTCCGGATCGCAGGGGCCCGCTGGTCGTGGCTCATCGCGGGGCGTCCGCCGCGCTCCCCGAGCACACCCTCGCCGCCTACGAACTGGCGCTCGAGGAGGGCGCTGACGGCCTCGAGTGCGACGTCCGGCTCACCCGGGACGGGCACCTCGTGTGCGTCCACGACCGCACCGTCGACCGCACGTCCACCGGGTCCGGCGTGGTCAGCGAGATGACCCTCGGGAACCTGTCGGAGCTGGCGTTCGGCGGCAACGGCGAGCCGGTGCTCACTCTGTCCGAGCTGATCACCCTCGTCCTCGATCACACGTCACGGCCGACGAAACTGTTCATCGAGACCAAGCACCCCGTCCGGTTCGGTGGCCTCGTCGAGAGCAAGGTTCTCGCCGAGCTGGCCCGGTTCGGGCTGGCCGCGCCCCCGTCCGCGACCCACTCCCGCGCGGTCGTCATGTCGTTCTCCGCCGCCGCGGTGTGGCGGATCCGGCGGTCCGCGCCGCTGCTCCCGACGGTCCTGTTGGGCGAGTCGTCGCGGTACCTCGGCGGAGGCGCCGCGACCACGGTCGGTGCGACCGCCGTCGGCCCGTCGATCAAGTCGTTGCGGGAGCATCCGGAGATCGTCGACCGCGCCGCTGCCGCCGGGCGGGCCACCTACTGCTGGACCGTCGACGACCGCAGTGACGTCGAGCTGTGCCGCGACCTCGGTGTCGGATGGATCGCGACCAACCACCCCGGTCGCACACGGGAGTGGCTGGGCCGCTGAGCACTGCCTCGCGGCCGGGTCATGAGGGCTCTCGCCCTGGGTCATGAGGGCTCTCGCCCTGCGGCGGGCGTGTAGGTTTCCCGACGTGGGTAAGAGCAAAAGAAACAGTGGTCCGAAGCCCGACAGCAACCGCGCCGCGAAGCTCGCCGAGCGGCGTGCCGAGCAGGAGGCCGCCGCGTCTGCCGCGGCCGCAGCGGCGCGACCGTTCGCCGGTCTCGCGGCCGAGTGCGACCTGATCGCGCTGCGCGAGTTCGTCCCGTCCGCGACGGCGCCCCTGCCGGTGACGTCGGGGGACCGCTCGGTGGTCGTCGCGACGGTGCTGCCCGGCGCCGTCGCAGCGCTGGTGCGCGACGAGGAGACCCCGACCGGTTTCGTCGGCCTGCAGGTGCAGGTCCAGTCGCCCGACCTGGGCGCGGACCTCGCCGCGGCTGCGACGTGGGCCGCAACGGGGACGCCCGGTGAGTCGCTGACGGCGGCGAACCCGAGCGCCGACGGCCCGCGTCTGAGCGACGTCGTCGACCCGACCGCCGCACTGGACATCACCGTGCACCAGAACTTCGACTGGTGGATCCCCGAGGGTGTCACCCCGGCGCCCGAGGTCGCCGCGACGGTCGAGCAGGCGAACTCGGTGATCATGCCGTCGGCGCGCCTCGAAGCCGATGGTGTGGTCGCGGCGTGGTGGGTCGACGCGGGCGAGAAGGCGCACCTGCGGTGGGTGCGGCCCGAGGACGAGGACGCGCTGATGCTGGCGCTGGCTCGGGTCCACGCCGCGGGCGGCCTGCACCTCGGTGAGGGCTCCCGCTACGCGGGCTCCTTCCGCGCGCACGGACTGCTGGTTCCGGTCTTCGACCTGGATCCGGAGAAGCACGCGCAGGAGTGGGCGGCCGCGACCGCGGAGCTGGGCGACCGGCTCGCACAGGCACTCGCAGTGGACGCGCCGCTGACCTCCGACGAGCGCCGCGCCCGCGACGGTCTGCGCGGACGCCAGGTGACGTTGCGCTAGAACCGCGTTCGACGCGAACGGCCCCGGGCGAGACACTCGCCCGGGGCCGTTCTTCGTGCTCGGGTCAGATCAGTTCGAGGATGGTGGCGTTGGCCATGCCGCCGCCCTCGCACATCGACTGGAGCCCGTAGCGGATTCCGTTGTCCCGCATGTGGTGAACGAGGGTGGTCATCAGGCGGGCACCGGAGCCGCCGAGCGGGTGTCCGAGGGCCATCGCACCGCCGTTCGGGTTCATCCGCTCGTAGTCGGCACCGATCTGGCGCTGCCAGCCGAGGGACACCGAGGCGAAGGCCTCGTTGATCTCGAAAGCACCGATGTCGTCAACGGACAGGCCCGACTTGTCGAGGGCCTTGCGGGTGGCCGGGATCGGACCCTTGAGCATCGTGATCGGGTCGACGCCCGCGACGACCGCGGTGTGGACGCGGGCGATCGGGGTCCAGCCGTTGCGAGCGGCGATCTCGCTGGTGGTGATCAGGAGGGCCGCGGAGCCGTCGGAGATCTGCGAGGCGTTGCCCGCCGAGATGACACCGTTCTCCTTGAACGGGGTCTTGAGCGCGCCCAGTTGCTCCAGGGTGGTGCCGCGGCGGACACCCTCGTCGGTGTCGAAAACGCCGGTGTTGCCCTCGGCGTCCGTCACCGTGATCGGTACGATCTGCTGCTTGAACCGGCCCTCGTCGATCGCCCGCGCGGCTCGCGCGTGCGAGTCGATGGCGTGCTGGTCGAGGTCCTCACGGGAGAGGCCGAACTCCTCGGCGATCATCTCCGCACCGACACCCTGGTTGAACCGGTAGTTGTCGTACCGCGCCGCGACCATGGGGCCGAACGGCTCGCCGAATGCGCCACCGGCGCGGGTGGAGCCCATCGGCACCCGCGACATCGATTCGACGCCACCGGCGACGGCGATGTCGTACTGACCGGCGATGACGCCCGCCGCGGCCTGGTGCACGGCCTGCTGCGACGAGCCGCACTGGCGGTCGATGGTCAGACCGGGCACGGACTCGGGCCAGCCGGCGCCGAGGACGGCGTAACGGCCGATGCATCCGCCCTGCTCGCCGACCTGCGAGACGGCGCCCCAGACGACGTCGTCGACGGTGGCAGGGTCGAGCGAGTTGCGCTCGGCGAGCGCCTGCAGGACCTGCGCGGACAGGTCGACGGGGTGGACTCCGGACAGGCCGCCGCCGGGCTTGCCCTTGCCGACCGCGGTCCGGACCGCGTCGACGATGACTGCGTCACGCATGGGGTTGTTCTCCTTCTTGTCAGGCTTCGCTCAGAGGCCGATCGACTTGGCGATGATCGTCTTCATGACTTCACTGGTGCCGCCGTAGATACGGGACACGCGAGTGTCCGCGTACAAGCGGGCAATCGGGTACTCGGTGACGTAACCGTATCCACCGTGTAGTTGCAAGCACTTGTCGATGACGCGGCCTGCGGCCTCGGTGCAGAACAGCTTCGCCTTCGCGGCGTCGGCGATGGACAGTTCGCCGGCGTCGTGCAGTTCGAGGGCGCGGTCGACCATGATCTGCATCGCCTCCACCTCGGTCGCGCACTCGGCGAGCACGAACTTCGTGTTCTGGAACGCGGCGACGGGCTTGCCGAATACGGTGCGCTCCTTGACGTAGTCGATCGCGAACTGCAGGGCCGCCGCCGCGGTGGTGTAACCACCGAGCGCAATCATGAGGCGCTCCTGCGGCAGGTTGTGGGACAGGTAGTCGAACGCCTTGCCCTCCTCGCCGAGGACGTTCCGGACCGGCACCTTGACGTCGGTGAAGGACAACTCGGCGGTGTCGGAGGCCTTCATGCCGATCTTGTTCAGCTTGCGACCGACGGCGAAGCCCTCGGAGGTGGTGTCCACGCACAGGATCGTCAGACCGCGGCGGCGATCCTGCTCGGTGGTGGGGGAGGTGCGCGCGACCACGAGGATCAGATCGGCGAGTGCGCCGCCGCTGATGAACGTCTTGGCGCCGTTGAGGATCCAGTGCGTACCGTCCTCGGACAGCTTCGCGGTGGTGGCCATGCCGGCGAGGTCGGAACCGGTGCCGGGCTCGGTCATCGCGATGGCGGTCATGATCTCGCCGGACGCGAAGCCGGGCAGCCAGCGCTGCCTCTGCTCGTCGGTGGCGTACGCCAGCAGGTACGGGAGAATCAGGTTGGTGTGGACGGACGCGTTGCCGAACGACACGCCTGCCCGCGAGGCCTCCTCCATTGCGACGAAGGCCCACTTGAGGCTGGTCTCGCCGCCGCCCCCGTACTCCTCCGGCACCTCCACACCGAGCACGCCGAGTTCACCGAGTTTGTTGTAGAACTCGCGCGGCGGGTGACCCTGGTCCTCCCACTCGTGGTGGTAGGGCGCGACCTCCTTCTCGATGAAGTCGCGGATCGTCTTCCGATACGCCTCGTGGTCCTCGTTGAAGACTGTGCGCTGCAAGGTGATTCCTTTCCCAGAGGGATGTCGTGGTGGATGGTCAGGCGTCGATCGACTGGTGCATCCGGCGCAGTTCGGTCTTCAGGATCTTGCCCGCGGCGGAGGTCGGCATCGCGTCCACGAAGTGGACCTCGCGAATCTTCTGGTATGGCGCCACTCGCTCCGCGACGTGATCCATGAGCGCTGTCGCGGTCTGCTCGTCGGGGACGGCGCCCCCGGTGAGGACCACGTACGCGACCGGGATCTCACCGGTGTCGCCCGCAGGCACCCCGATCACCGACGCCTGCGCGACGAGTGGGTGCTTCGCGAGGAGCTCCTCCAGTTGGCCGGGATAGACGTTGTAGCCCTTGTAGATCAGCATGTCCTTCGCGCGGCCGACGATGAAGATGTTGCCGTTCTCGTCGAATTGTGCGAGATCGCCGGTGAGGAGCCATCCGTCGCGGAACTGGGCGGCCGTGAGGTCGGGGTGCCCGAGGTATCCGGCGGCGATCTGCGGTCCGCGGGCCCACAGTTCGCCGACCTCGCCCGGCGGGACGCTGGTGTCCGGGTCGACGGGGTCGCGAAGTTCGACCTCGGTGTCGAAGATGGGCACGCCCACCGATCCGACGGGGACCGGATCGGATTCGTCGAACAGCCCGGAGGTCAGACCCATGGTGGCCTCGGTGAGGCCGTACGCCTCGACGACGGTTGCGTTGGGGAAGATCCCCTTGAGCGCGGCCAGGGTGGTGGTGTCGATGGGAGCGGCGCCGGACGTCACCGAGCGGACGTGGCTCATGTCCCGGTCGGCGGCACCGGGCGTCGCCAGCAGCAGATGGAAGAAGGCCGGTGACCCGGAAATCTGGGTTACCGAGTGCTTCTCGACCAGATTCAGGTAGGCGGCCGGGTCGAAGCGGCCCATCATGACTGCGGTGCCGCCGGTGATCACGGTGATGTTCTGGCTGATCAGGCCCATCGCATGGAACAGCGGCGCAACGCTGAGTGCGCATCCGGTGCCGGGCGCCGACATGAAGCGGGTCACCGCGCCGGGGACCGCGTCCAGGAACACTCCCCCCTCGGTGTCGACGGCGGGTACCGAGCCCGTCCGCAGCGCCGACATCTGGCAGGTGTTCGCGACCAGGTTGCGGTGCAGGACCCGTACCGCCTTGGACCGTCCGGTGGTGCCACCGGTGAACGACAGGTGGGCGACGGCATCGGGGGAGACCGCGGGGCCCTCGACCGGCTCCGCAGCCAGGAGGTCGGCCAGCGGGACGAATCCGTCCGCCGTCGTCTCGGGTGCCGGCGCGGCGGCGGTTTCGGGTACGGCGACGACGAACCGCACCGACGGTGCGTCGGCAGCCTGCACCAGTGGAGCCGTGAGCGGGTGCGCGATGACGGCGACCGCACCGACCTCGTCGAGCTGGTCACGGACGACCGCCGGCGGCAGCGTCGGGTTGATCGGGGCGACGGCGGCACCGGCCAGCAGCGTGGCGTAGTAGGTGACGGTGAACCAGGCGGAGTTCGGCTGGCAGAGAGCGACGGCGTCGCCCTGCTGGACACCGAGTTCCCGCAGGCCCTGCGCCACGCGCAGTGCACTGTCCCGGAGTTCGGTGTAAGTGAGCGTGAATTCGCCGTCCCGGAGGGCGATGTTGTCCGGATAGCGGCGTGCGGTCCCGGCGAGGATGGCGCCGGCGTCGGTGTCGGGGTAGGTGAGGCTGTCGGGCAGGCCGGTGGGGCGGCGGGTCGTCATGCGCGTCCTAGCTACGAGGGGAAGTTGCGAGGGGGCGAGCGTCGATCGCGAGATTAACGTACGAACGTTAAGTTGAGAAGAGATTCAACCCTCATTCCGGGGCGCGCGCGACAGCTGTATGTGATCTGCGACGCTGTTTTACTGATCAAGCGTTCAGTGCCGGTGGAAGCCGGGCGTCATTCGTTCGTGCTTGAATGAGGACCCGTCGATCGTCCCGGCGCCCGGCCCGAGACGCGTTCCGAATCGGAGACCAGTGCGCACCCAACCACCCGGCCACGTCGCCATCCTCGACGCCGCCCGCGCCGAGTTCGCCGAACGCGGATATGCGGCGGCGACCATTCGCACGATCGCGCAGCGTGCAGGTTTGAGCTTGTCGGCGATGTACTACTACTACAAGAGCAAGCAGGAGCTGCTCGTCGCGCTGCTCAACGACGGACTCACCGCCTACGCCGACGCATGCGACGAGGCACTGGCCTCGGCGGGGGACGATCCCGGTGAGCAACTGGAGGCGCTCGTCGACGCGACGGTCCGTTTCCGCGCGACACACCCGGCGAAGAGCAGCATCGGGATGACCGAGCGCCGGAACTTGGACACGGAACACCAGCAGAAGTTCCGGGACCACGAGGCCCGTGGGACCGAACGCTTCCGGCACATCATCGAGCGCGGAGTGAGCGAGGGGCTGTTCCTCACCCCTTACCCGGAGGACGCACGGCGAACCATCATCGCCGGGTGCAACGCGCTCGCCGAGTGGTACCGCCCCGATGGGTCGGTCAGTATCGACGACCTGGTCGAGCGGTACGTCTCACTCGCCTTCACGATCGTCGAGTACCGCCCGAGGCGGCTCCGCCGCCCCTGAGTGATCAGTACTCCGACGAGGGTACGAGTCACTCACAGGCGGGGTCGGTCGTGGAGCACGACGTGGAGGTTGCGGGGGCCGTGCACACCCTCGACCCGCTCGAGTTCGATGTCCGACGTCGCGGACGGACCGCTGATCAGAGTGATCGGGCGCTCCGGCACCAGCCTGGCCAGCGATTCCGGAACCCCGACCTCGACACTGTCGACGGCCACCACGACGACGTGCACGTCGGGGACGAGGGTCAGGGCGCGCCGGCCCTGGTCGGGGCTGCCGTCGAGGAAGATGGTGCCGGTCTCCGCGCAGGTGACGGTGGACGCCGTCACGACCGCGTCGAGCTCGGCCAGTTCCGGTGCGGGCACGTCGGCCGAGTCGACGACGACGTCGCCGACGAAGCCGGTCAGCCACGCCTCGTCCAGGCCGCCTGGAACACCGACGCGGCGAGCACCGACCTCTCCGAGCACCCGCGTGATCGTCTCGGCCGGCGTCGCGGCGTCACAGCGGTGGACGTGCGCCTTGTAGTCGACGAGCCGGTCGACGAGCAGTTCGACCCGCTCCGCGTCGGGCAGGGTGCGCCCGGTGCGATAGCCCCGTGGAACCTGTTGTGCGACAGGGGGAGCAAGGGTCTGGGCGTCCCTGATCCGCGACAGGATCGTCTCGCGCGCACTCACTTCCCGGACTCCTCTCGTGCGGCGTCGACGGCGGCGCGGCCCTCCTCGGAGTCCCACCACTGCCGGAAGGTCTGCTTCGGCGGGGCAGGGATGTCGCGGGCGGCGGTCCATCCGTTCAGCGGCGGCGGTAGCGTCTCGATCCGGCCCTTGCGTCCGGCGACGACGCGTCCGAGCCCGGCGGCCTTCTGCGCCAGCGTGAACCTTCGCGCCGAGCCCATCGCGACGGACGCGGCCTTCATCGCGGCCTTCTCCATCCCGAAGCCCGCCTTCTCCACCTTCTGGTGGCGCAGCTCGACCAGCAGCGACGGAATGTCGATCTTGACGGGGCAGGCGTCGAAGCAGGCGCCGCACAGGCTGGATGCGAACGGCAGGGTGGCGTTGGGGTCGTCCGGGGCGTCCATCCCGGCGAGCTGCGGGGTGAGCACCGCGCCGATCGGGCCGGGATACGTCGAGCCGTAGGCGTGCCCGCCGGTGCGCTCGTACACGGGGCACACGTTCAGGCATGCGGAGCACCGGATGCAGTGCAGCGCCTCGCGTCCGACGGAGTCGGCCAGCGCGGCGGTGCGGCCGTTGTCGAGAAGCACCAGGTGGAAGGCCTGCGGGCCGTCGCCGGGGGTGACCCCGGTCCACAGGGAGGTGTACGGGTTCATCCGCTCGCCGGTGGAGGACCGGGGGAGCAGCTGCAGGAACACCTCGAGGTCGGCGAAGCGCGGCAGCACCTTCTCGATGCCCATGACCGTGATGAGCGTCTGCGGCATCGTCAGGCACATGCGGCCGTTGCCCTCGGATTCGACGACCCCGAGCGTCCCCGTCTCCGCGATCCCGAAGTTCGCACCCGACACCGCGACCGGAACGGTCATGAACTTGTGCCGCAGGAACTTCCGAGCCGCCGCGGCGAGGTGGGCGGGCTCGGAGTCCAGGTCGGGATCGACGCCGTCCATCTCCCGCAGGAAGATCTCCCGGATCTCGGACCGGTTGCGGTGGATGGCAGGGACCAGGATGTGTGAGGGCTTGTCGTGGCCGAGCTGCACGATCAGTTCGGCGAGATCGGTCTCGTAGGCGGTGATGCCGTGCGCCTCGAGGTGCTCGTTGAGTTCGATCTCCTGCGTGGCCATCGATTTCACCTTGATGACCTCGTCCGAGCCGGTGGCCCGGATCAGATCGGTGACGATGGCGTTGGCCTCGATCGCGTCGGCGGCCCAGTGCACCACACCGCCACGCGCGACGACGGCGGCCTCGAGTTCTTCGAGCAGTTCCGGAAGCCGCCTCATCGCCTCGGCCTTGATCGCGGACCCGCTGTCGCGCAGGGCTTCCCAGTCTGGGAGCTCGCCGGTCACCTTGAGTCGCTTGGCGCGGATGGTGTGGGTGGCCTTGCCGATGTTGCGGCGCAGCTGCGCGTTCGCCAGTTCGTGGTGCGCGGCGTTCGGGAACGTCTCCGTGCCGCGGAGGAACCCGACCCCCTGCGGGGCGCGGGGCGGGACCGCGGGCAGTCCGAGCCCGACGGCGCTCATCGCGCCACCGCCGGTGACGTCGACGCCAGGACCTCCGCGAGATGCACCGTGCGCGTGCCCATCTGCAGCCTGGACATGCCGCCGCCGATGTGCATCAGGCAGGACGAGTCGCTCGCGCAGAGGGATTCGGCTCCCGTGTCGGCGACGGCACGGATCTTGTCGGCGAGCATCGCGGTGGACGTCTCCGCGTTCTTGATGGCGAACGTGCCGCCGAACCCGCAACAGGAGTCGGCCGCCGGGAGTTCGACGAGGTCGATGTCACGGACCGCGCGCAGCAGTCGCAGGGGCTTGTCGCCGACTCTCAGCATCCGCAGCGAGTGGCAGGTCGGGTGGTAGGTCACGCGGTGCGGGTACCAGGCACCGACGTCGGTCACACCGAGGACGTCGACGAGCAGCTCGGACAGTTCGTAGGTCTTGGCCTTGACCGTCTCGACCCGCTCGCGGAGCGCGGGGCTGCCGTACCGGGACGCGACGATCTCGTGTTGGTGGCGAACGGATCCGACGCACGATCCGGAGGGTGCGACGACGGCGTCGTACGCGGCGTCGCCGAACTCGTCGGCGTAGTTCCGCACCAGAGGCAGGGCGTCTGGCTGGTACCCGGTGTTGACGTGCATCTGCCCGCAGCAGGTCTGGCCGGGTGGGAACACCACCTCGTGTCCGAGCCGCGTGAGCAGCAGCGCGGTGGACTTCGCGGCATCGGGGAACATGGTGTCCCCGATGCAGGTGGCGAAGAGCGCGATTCGCATGTGGATCTCCGCAGTCGTCGTTGTGGTCTGACCACAGTAAGCCATGGTCGGCGGCTGTTCGCAAGATCGGATTCGGTACTCGACTGTGATCGGGGTCATGTTGTACCGTGCTGTGGTCTGACCACACAGTCGGACGACGTCAGCGCCGCGACCAGCGGCGATCCCCTCTCCAGGAGCTCCCGTGGCAACCCACCTACTCGCGGAGACGTACACGCCCGCCGCCGATGCCGTCGCGCACAACCTCACCCTCACCGCGCTCGTCGCGCTCACCCCGCTGGTGACGTTCTTCGTGCTGCTCGCCGGCGTCAAGCTCAAGGCCTGGTACGCCGGTCTCGGTGCCCTCGCCGTCGCCGCCCTCGTCGCGATCCTCGGGTTCTCGATGCCGGTCACCCTGACCGGGCTCTCCGCGCTCCAGGGCATCGCCTTCGGCCTGTTCCCGGTCATGTGGATCGTCGTCACCGCCATCTGGTTCTACGAGCTGACGGTCGTCAGCGGACGCTTCGAGGACCTGCGGCGGGTGTTCAACTCCGTCGGCCGTGGCGACATGCGCGTGCAGGCGATGCTGATCGCATTCTGCTTCGGCGGCATGCTCGAGGCACTCGCCGGTTTCGGTGCCCCCGTCGCCATCACCGGTGCCATGCTCATCGCCCTCGGAATGCCGCCGATCCGCGCAGCCGTCACCGTGCTCGTCGCGAACACCGCACCGGTTGCGTTCGGCGCCATGGCGATTCCGATCACGACCGCAGGCAACCTGACCGGAATCCCCGCCGAGGAGATCGCCGCCTACGTCGGCCGGCAGACCCCGGTGCTCGCCCTGTTCGTCCCGTTGCTGCTGCTGTTCCTCGTCGACGGCCGCCGCGGACTGCGCCAGGTGTGGCCGATCGCGCTCGTGACCGGTGCCGTGTTCGCGGTCGCGCAGTTCTGGTGTTCGAGCCATTTCTCGTACGAACTCACCGACGTCGTCGCCTCGCTCGCCGGCCTCGCCGCGGCCGTCGCGATGCTGCGCTTCTGGAGCCCGGCCACCCCCGACGGCCAGCGCTCGCACGTCCACCCGGAGCCGCTCGGAGCCGGACGGACCTTCCTCGCGCTGTTCCCGTACCTGCTCGTCGTCGTGGTGTTCGGCGTCGCGAAGCTGTGGACGCTCGGTGTCGACGTCCCCGCCTGGCTCTCCGGCACCGACCGCAAGATCGAATGGCCGGGGCTGTACGGCAACCTGCTCACCGGCACCGGCGACCCGTCGTCGAGCGCGATCTACACGTTCTCCTGGCTGTCCAACCCGGGCACCCTGCTGCTGATCAGCGGCATCGTCGTCACGATCGTCTACGCGATCTGGACCAGCGGCGGCATGTTCCCGATGAGCGCCCGCGCCGCCGTCGTCACCTTCGGGCAGACCCTCGTGAAGATGAAGCTGGCGATCGCGACAGTCGCGACCGTCCTCGGCCTGAGCTACGTGATGAACCAGTCCGGTCAGACCGTCTCCATCGGCACCTGGCTCGCCGGGACCGGTGCGGTCTTCGCGTTCTTCTCCCCGATCCTCGGCTGGCTCGGCACCGCGGTCACCGGATCCGACACCTCGGCGAACGCCCTGTTCGCGAAGCTGCAGCAGACCGCGGGTCAGCAGGCGGGCATCGACCCGACCCTGCTCGTCGCCGCGAACACCTCCGGTGGCGTGGTGGGCAAGCTCGTCAGCCCGCAGAACCTCACCATCGCGGCGACCGCAGTCGGGCAGCCGGGCAGCGAGCCGATCCTGCTGCGCAAGGTGATCGGGTACAGCCTCGGCATGCTGCTGATCCTGTGCACCCTGGTGTACCTGCAGTCGACGCCGGTGCTGTCGTGGATGCTCCCGTGACGGTGACGCACCGCCGTGCGCGGCGGAGGCTCTAGGCTCGGAACCCATGCCCGCCGAGACGACTCCGCAACCGCGCGCCTGGGAACAGGTCCTTGCGCGGCTCGAACAGATGCTCGTCTCCGGTGAGGTCCGTCCCGGGCAACGTCTGCCCGGGGAGCGGGTGCTGGCCGCGGACCTCGGTGTCGGGCGGTCCTCGGTGCGGGAGGCGCTGCGCGTGATGGAGGCGTTGGGGCTGTTGCGCGCGCAGACCGGTTCCGGTCCCACCGCGGGCGCGATGATCGTCAGTCGCCCGACCGGCGGCATGTCGATGCTGATGCGCATGCAGGTTGCCGCACAGGGCTTTCCGGTCACCGACGTGGTTCAGACCCGGCTGGTGCTCGAGTCGGAGGTGATGCGGACGCTCGCGGCGCGCCGCCCGGCTCCCGACCTCGGTGCGGCGGTGGAACTGCTCGACTCGATGGACGACGCCGCGCTGTCCGCGACCGAGTTCCTCATCCTCGACGCGCAATTCCACGTCGCGCTCGCCGATTCGGCGGGCAACCAGGTGATCGCCGCGATGATGGCCGGGCTTCGCGAATCGATCGAGAACTACGTCGTCTCCGGCATCGACGAGCCGACCTGGCCGACGACGTGCACCCGCCTGCGCCACGAACACCGCGGGCTCGTCGATGCGGTCGCGGCGGGCGACCCGGCACTCGCCGAGGCCCGGATCCTCGCCCACATCCGCGGCTACTACGAGGACATGGACGCATAGCACTGTGCGCACGTCCGGTAGCCGGAACCACCAGACGTGCGCACATGCGCGAATCGCTTACAGAGCGCCGCCTGCTGCGGCGGGCGCGCCCGTCTCGCCGGCCGACGCCGGGCTCATCTCGCGGGCGACGAAGTTCTCCAGGTCGAAGAGGTTGGTACCGGCGCGGTCCGCGATGGTGAGCAACGTGTTCATCGTCGCCACCTCCTCGACCTGCTCCTTGAGGAACCACTGCATGAACTGCTCGCCGAGGTAGTCGCCCTCGTCGCGGGCGGTGCTGGCGAGCCGCACGATCTGCTCGGTCACCGTCTTCTCCTGCGCCAGTGCCAACGCGAGCGGCTCGCGGACGCTGGTGAAATGCGACTTGGCGGCGTCGATGCCGCCGAGCTCGACCGCGATGTCCCGGTCGAGGAAGTACTGGAGCATCATCATCGCGTGATTGCGCTCCTCGACCGACTGGGCGTAGAAGTGCTTCGCCAGCTGCGGGAGGTCGGCGTTGTCGAAGTACACCGCGATCGCCAGGTACTGGTGGGCGGCGGTGAACTCGTTGCGAATCTGGTCGTGCAGGAGAGCATGGAACTTGGTCTGGTGAATGTCCTCGGAAATGCTCATGGCGGCGACAATAGCGCTGGTCAGAGGGGGTTCGCATCCAAGTGAACCCTTATTGAGGGCAGTGTTCCCTAACTGAGGTTTGCCTGGGTTTCGTTGTCTCGCAACGGGGTTGGAGAACAGGCCTGGTGGTGATCGTCGGTCGGAACAGGTTGCGGCTCAACCCCTTTCGATCCGGTTGGGTTCGGAGGGGTGTCGTCACGACAGGGGGTGCCGCCCGTCGGATCGGTCGCGGAACGCCGGCCGTGAGAGGAAGGTCACCCGCGGGTGCCCGTCGTCGGCGCGGGCGAATCGTCTCCGGAGTCGACGATGTGCGTGTGATCAAAAGTTCAAGTTACTTCGTTTAACACTTTCGTTTCCGTTTTCTTGCGCTCGCTAACGTGACGGCAATTTGTCCGAAATTCGGGTTGCCTAGGTTCGGAACCGCTCGAACGAGCACCCCGCTCCGGCGGGAACACCGAATGAAGGAGTGACGAATGGGCCTGGTTGCCGGACTGATCACCATCGTGGGGGACTTGCTTCATCTCTTGCTCGGCGGCCTGTAAGCCACACGCACCCCGAAACCCGGCCCCCTTCCGCTACGACGGAAGGGGGCCGGTTCGCGTCAGCGGCGGAACAGGCGTCAGCGGCGGAACAGGCGTCGGCGCGGAGCGACGAACAGGGCGTCGTCGAGCGTCCCGTCGACCCGGACGATGTCCACGTCGAGGTCGAGGCTGCCGCCCTGCTCGATGCGCACGCAGACACCCGTCTCCTCGTCGAGCCGAACCCGCGACGGCGGCCCAGGGATCCACGCGTCGTTCTCGCCGTCGTATCCGCCGGCGAGCAGCGGGCAGCAGTCGCACCGCGGGTCGTAGACGGCGGTCGGTTGCGCGAGTGCCTCCCACGCGCGGCGCCCGCGATGATCGACGACTGCCAGCTCGGTCAGGTCCACAGGGAGGCCGGTTCTGTCGCGACAGTGCACCGGGTCCGCGAACTCGACCGGGTTGAGCATCGCGACCCAGTGGTAGTTCTCGAAGAACGGACTGTCGTAGTCGACGTCGACCTCGTCCGGAACCACGGTGACCAGTCCGTCCGGGTCGCGCGGGGGATCGATGGCGGACGGCCACCGCCCGGGCATGGGCTCCCACCCACCACCGCGGACACCGACCATCGCCCCGGGGAACGGTTTCGTGGTCTGCGCAGACTGGATCGGTTCGCCATCGGCGTCCTCGACTCGAAGGTCGCCGGGACGCCGGATCCAGGCGTGCCGCTCGGCCCCGTCGTAGACGCGCCACCGGAACTCGATCGTCTGCCACAGCCACGGCGACGACCGCGCGAGGCGGCGGAACCGGTCGACGGACGGCGCTGTGGACATGACGCGATGCTCACACGCGGAACGCCGCGTCGACAACGGATTTTCAGTTGGCGACGAGGTCCGCGGGCACCGGTTCGTCGTTGGCGAGGGCCTCGAAGAACCGGGACGCCTTCTCCTGATCCCAGAGCAGGACGTTGCCGGAACCCGCCACGTCCTCGAATCCCCCCACCGGGACCGTCGTCGTCACCAGGTCGCCGCGCATCGCCCAGGCCAGCGACGCCAGATTCCACAGGTGGTCGCCCTCGTCCACCTCGAGCGAGCCGGCGGTGTCGGTGACCAGCGACCACAACCGGAACGGGTTGAGCATCGTTCCGAGGCTGGTCGCCTTGTCCAGCATCGCTGACATGAACAGGCGCTGGTTGTTCATCCGGTCGAGGTCGGCGAGCGGTGTGGCGCGACTGCGGACGAACCCGAGTGCCTCGGGACCGGTGAGGTCCTGGCAGCCCGCCTGCAGGTTGATCCCGGCCAGCGGGTCGTCGATCGGGTACGGCACGCACAGGTGCACGCCGCCGAGCGCGTCGACGATGTCCGCGAACCCGCCGAACCCGATCTCCGCGTAGTGGTCGAGGTGTAGTCCCGTCGCCTCTTCGACGGTCTGCGCGAGCAACTGTGGGCCGCCGCCCTCGATGGAGAAGGCGGCGTTGATCTTGTCGCTGCCCCATCCGGGGATGTCGACGTACGAGTCGCGGGGGATCGACACCATCGTCGCCGCACCGCTCTCGGGAACGTGCACGACGATGATCGTGTCGGTCCGCTTGCCCTCGATCGCGCCACCCGCGGCCAGTTCGCGGTCCTGCTCGGCGGTCAGGCCCTCACGGCTGTCCGACCCGACCAGCAGCCAGTTGGTGCCGGGCGTGTCGGCGATCCGGCCCGGGTAGTCGGCGAGCGCGTCGATCCGGTTCAGCGATCGGTCGAGGTAGACGACTGAACCGACCAGCAGGATCACCAGGATCAGCGGGACGAGCCCGATCCGCCTGCCCCAGTTCCTGCGTCGTCGTGGCGGCCGCGGGGGTTCGGGTGGCTGCCCGGACGACGGACGTCGGGTGCGCGGCGGCGGTGCGGCGGGCGGTGCCGGCCTGCGGCGCTGCGGATCGACGTACGGCTGCGGCGTCTGCGTTGGCGCGTACTCGGTGCGGGGCCGTGGCGGGGCAGGTCGGACCGGCTCCGCGGCAGGCTCCTGCGACCACGCTCGTGGCGCGGCGGGGCGTCCGTCGCGGCGGATGATCTGCGTGCCCTCGGCGGGCGGCGGGCCCGAGCGCGGATCGTGCGGCCGGTACGCCGTTGGCGCCGGGTACCGCGGCGGCGGGACGTTTCCCCGCGGCGGCACCTGACCTCGTGGTGGCTGCTGCGGGGTGCCGGGGCCGTGCGGGCCCGGGCGAGGCCCCCGTCCCTGTCCTCTCGACGGATCGACGGGCTGCGCCCGCCTGGGATCGACACCGTGCCCCTGACGCGGATCGGCCGCTCGACCCCGGTCTCGGGGGTCGGGGCTGCGGGGACGGTCGTCGTTCACGCAAGAAACTGTACGTGTGCAGGCCGGACGTCAGGGGAGCCATGACACGCGATCGCGCAGCACCGTGTAGCCGACGAACGCGACCGCGTCGATCAGCCAGTGCGCGACGACCAGCGGCCACAGCTTCCCGGTCCGCTGCCAATAGCGCCCGAACACGAGCCCCATCACGACGTTGCCGAGGCCGCCGCCGAGTCCCTGGTACAGGTGATAGCTGCCGCGCAACAGCGCCGACGCGGCCAGGGACGCGTTCTCGCTCCAGCCGAGCCGCCGCAGCCGGGAGATCAGATACGCCACGACCAGGATCTCCTCGGCCGCCGAGTTGGCCAGCGCCCACAGCACCAGTGCGGGCAGGCGCCACCAGTGGTCGTCGACGGTGCTGGGGACGACGGTGAGGTTGGCGCCGACCGCGGTCGCGACGAGGTAGAGGGCGAGGCCGGGCAGGCCGATCAGTGCGGCCAGGCCGACGCCGGGCAGCAGGTCGCGTCGCCATCGCGGGTGCCTGCCGAGGCCGATGCGTTCCGGGCCGAGTCCGCTGCGCCACAGCAGGTAGAGGCCGAGTGCGGCCCACGCGCACAGTCGCGCGATGCCGAGCAGCTGGCGGCCGAGGTCGATCCACCCGAAGGTGGAGCGGGAGGCGTTCAGCGCGACCGACTGGTCGGACAGTTGCCCGGGCTGCAGCGCCGTCTCGATCAGCGACAGGATCCCGGACAGTCCGCTGAGGCCGAACGTGACCAGCAGGACGATCGTGACCTCGATCCACAGGGCACGCCGCTGTCCGGGGTCGAGCGGTGGATCCGTCTGTGGAGGAGGGGTCGGGCGCAGCCAGTCGTGGAGCCGGGTCACGTCACGAAGGTAAGCGGCTCCGCCGCCTGTGCGCACTTTTGGTAGTGGGAGCTACCACAAGTGCGCACAGGCGCGGAGCGCATCAGTGCCGCGCGCGGAGGCCGTTGAGGAAGGGGCAGCCGACGAGGATGCGCAGCGCGCGGTTGAGACCGGCGGCGTCGTCGACGGGTTCGGCGAACGAGAGCCGGACGTCGCTGTCGCCGGTCGGGGACTCGACGCGCAGGCGCACGCCGTACCGGTCGAGGCCGAGCGGACGGACGCGTCCACCGCGCATGCTCGTGGGCAGGCGGTGCGCGAGCTGATGGACGAGATCCCCGTGCCCGGCCTCGAGGTGCTCGAGCCAGCAGTCCTCGACGGCCCAGAACGGATCGGGCACGGCGGTGAGCAGGTCGTCGAGCGGCACCGGCTCGGCGCCGTGACTGTCGGCGACGACGGCGGAGTCGAGCACGAGGCGCAGCAGCGTCGTGGTGTGTCCGACGTCGAGGAGCGCGGGGTCCGGGTTGTCGGCGGCGACGGCGGCGGCGAGGGCGCGGGTGGCCTCGCCCGGCACGGCGTGCAGGGAGCCGCGCAGCCACACGAGCGACCGGACCCGCTCACGCAGCGCGAGGGGTGCGTTGTCGGTGAGTTCGAGGACGGCGGGAAGTCCGCCGCGACCGGCCTGCCAGGCGAGGGCGGTGACCGCGACGTCGGAGGGCACGGCGAGCACGACGTCGCCACAGGTCCGCAGGTGGTGGACGGCGACGGTGACCGTGTCGCTGCCGTCGACGGCGAGGACCGCTTGCTGGGCGCGAGCACAGGCGGTGCGGACGCGTTCGGCGGTGGTCGGGCCGATCGAGGTGGCGGCGGCGGTCATGTGGTGCTCCTTGTCGTCCGGGTCCCTGGAAGCGCGAGTCGTCGAGGTGCGGCGGCTGTCACAGTAGGTTAGCCACGCCTAAGTTAGGGTATGCATACCCGCAGGCGCAAGGGGAACGCCCGATTACTGTTGACCGGTGGCCACCCTGCTCAACCTGCAACCTCCCGCACCCCGCGAACAGCAGCCGCCGTTCGCCGCACTGCTCGCCGAGACCTGCGCCGACGCCGCCGCGGTCCGCGACCGCATCCGGGATCCGCTCTTCGGCCCTCCGCTGCTCGCCGCGTCCGCGCTGAGCGGCGTGGACTCCGCCGACGGGCCGCTCTGGCTGGGTCTCGACGTCGAGCTCGACGTCCTGCCGCAGTCGCTCCCGGAACTCGTGCGCATCGAGGTGGAGTGCCCGCTCGAGCACCTCGACGACGCCGTCGCGCTCGCGAAGGGTGACCCGCGACCGCTCCCGGCGCGGCTCGCCGTGCGCGTCGCCGCCGACGGCGCAGGCCGCGGCTGGGCCGCCGAATCCTCGGAACGGATCGCCGCCACCGGGGCACACCCGGTGCTCGCCTCCGGCCTCGGAGCCGAGGACGTCGCCGACTTCCTCGCCGTCCTCGCGCACTCGGACGCCGGATTCGTCGCCCACGCCGCCGACGCCCGTGAGGTCGTCGCGATCCTCGCCGCCACCGTCGCGGCCCTGACCGGCGACGACATTCCCGCCGCCTTCCGCGCCGCCGACCCCGCCCCGGTCGCGGCACTCTCGACCGCGGCCGCGGAGGCGGTCCGCGAGATCCTCGTCGCGATCGCGGTTCCGGCAGGCGCAGGCATCGATGCCGAGCTCCGCGACCTCGGGATCACCGCCGACCTCGGTAGCCGCTGACCCCGTACCGGCACCCGGTTGGTCGGCGTGAACGGTTCCGTTCACTCGATCAGATCGACTGAACGGAACTGTTCATGCCAGGCGTGGGCGTCCGTTCAGGGTGGGTGAGCCGATCCGATCGTGGCGGGGACGGGGTCGAGGTGTCCGCTGCGTAACCTGGACGGGTGCCGCGCATCGCTTACTTCGGGCCGTCCGGAACCTTCACCGAGATGGCGCTCGCCCAGCTCGAGTCGTCGGGTGTCCTCGCCGGCCCGGTCGAGCGGGTCGTCGCCTCGAGCCCGCCCGCGGCGCTGGCACTCGTCCGAGACGGCGCCGTCGACGGCGCCGTCGTCCCGATCGAGAGTTCCGTCGAGGGACCGGTCCGTCCGACGCTCGACGCGCTGGCGGTCGGCGGGCGGCTGCAGATCATGGCCGAGACCGAACTCGACGTGAGCTTCACCATCGTCGCGAGGCCGGGTACGACGCTCGACGCCGTCCGCACCATCCGTGCCTACCCCGTCGCCGAGGCGCAGGTGCGGGAGTGGATCGAGCGCACCCTGCCGGACGCCGTCGTCGAATCGGCGTCCTCCAACGCCGGTGCCGCCGAGGACGTCGCGGCAGGCCGGGCCGACGCCGGTGTGTCGACCGCGCTGGCCGGGGAACGTCTCGGACTCACTTCGCTGGCCTCCGGCGTTGCCGACTTCGCCGGTGCGATAACACGATTCGTGCTCGTCACCCGGCCTGCGCCGGTGCCGGCCGCGACCGGATCGGACCGCACCTCCGTCGTGCTCCAGCTCAACCACGAGCCCGGGTCGCTGGTCGGCGCGATGGCCGAGTTCTCCACCCGCGGTATCGACCTCACCCGCATCGAGTCCCGGCCGACGCGAGTCGAATTCGGCACCTACCGCTTCTACCTCGACTGCACCGGCCACATCGAGGACTCCGCGGTTGCCGAGGCGCTGAAAGCGTTGCACCGCAAGCACACCGTCCGGTTCCTCGGATCCTGGCCCGCCGCCACCGACGGCGGCAGGCGCCCGCCGTCGGACGACGAGGCGAACGAGTGGTTGCGACGTGTCGTCGCAGGCGAGAGCGAAGGGACGAACTGAGTTGGCGGGCAAGCTGATCCTGGTCCGGCACGGTCAGACCGAGGCGAACGTGGCCAGGCGGCTGGACACCGCGCTCCCCGGTGCCCGGTTGACCGAGGTAGGGGAAGGGCAGGCGCAGACCTTCGGGGCCGGGCTCACCGGTCCCCGCCCGAAGGCGCTCGTGGCGTCCGAGGCGCTGCGGGCCAGGCAGACCGCGAGCTACGTCGAGCACGCGTCCGGTCTCGTGGTGCAGGTCCGCGAGGGCATCCACGAGGCGCAGGCCGGTGAGCTCGAGAACCGCTCCGACCGCGCATCCCACGAACTGTTCGCCGGGGTGTTCCACTCGTGGCACGTCGGCGAGCTCGGTGCCCGGATCCCGGGTGGTGAGTCCGGTGAGGACGTCCTGGAGCGGTACCTGCCCGTGGTCGAGTCGCTCCGCGGCCAGTACCTCGAACAGGACGACAGCGACGGCGACGTGCTCGTCGTCAGTCACGGCGCGGCGATCCGGTTGGTCGCAGCGCACCTGACCGGCCTCGACGGCCGGTTCTCCGCCGACACGCACCTCGACAACACGCAGACGATCGAGCTCGTGCCGACCGCGGCTGGCGGATGGGAGTGCGTGCGCTGGGGAGCGGTGCTGCCGCCGTTCCGGGTTCCCGCCGTGGACGTCGTCGACGACCCGATGGGGTAGACGAGTTCCACCCGCGCGGCCAGACGGGTTCCGCCCGTACGCTTGGCCCCGTGACGGGGACGGAGCGGGTGGACGGGCGCACCCTGCGGTACGCGGGGCGCCGAGACGAACTCCTCGACGCCGTCACGGCCTACGTCATCGAGCACGGGGTGGCCGATCTGTCGATGCGGCCGCTCGCGAAGGTCGTCGGTGTCTCGCACGCCTCGCTCCTGCATCACTTCGGGAGCAAGGAGAACCTCCTCGCCGAGGTGATCGAGCGGATGCGCAGCGACACGATCCCCGCCGAGCTGACCACCGGGAACGTCGACGACCCGATCGCACTGCTGCGGTCGTGGTGGAGCGTCCGGATGGCGCCCGACGAACTGCTGCGGTTCCGGGTGATGCTGGAGCTCTACGTGCAGGCCGTGCTCAAGCCCGACCAGAACCCGCGGTTCCTCGACAAGTTCATCGGGCAGTGGCTCGCGGCGCTGGAGTCCGGGTTGCGTGCGGCCGGCTGTCCGGACGGCGAGGTGTCCGCGAACGCGACGCTGATCCTCGCCCAGATTCGGGGCCTCTCGCTCGACCTGCTGGCCACCGGAGACCGGGATCGGGTGGACGCGGCATTCGAGGCGTACGTGGGGATGCTGGCGGGGACGGTCGCAGGATGGTCCGGGAGCGCCTGATCAGCGTCAGCGGGGCAGCAGCGCGGGCACCACGAATGCGCGCAGCTTGACCCGCACCCTGTCGAGGGCGCTGTCGTCGGTCCCGTATTGGCTGATGTACATGATCTCGAGCTCGGAGATCCACTCGGAGACGAGCCTCGGGTCGAGGTCGGCGCGGATGTTTCCCGCCGCCTGTTCGTCGACGATGATGGGGCCCCACAGCTCGTGGGTGAGCTCGATGGCGCGTCCCGAATCGCTGAGCAGCTGGATCGACAGCGCCATCGACTCGGGGGAGACGAGCCGGTTCACCAGCGGGTCGAGGTGGCCCTTGCGAATGTCCTGGCAGATGCCCTCGACGATGCGGTCCTCGACCGTCGGCCAGCGGGTGATGTACGCGCGGGCTCGGGACATGTTCGCCCGGGCCCGCCGGACGACCGATTCGGTGATCAGTGCCTCCCGGTCCGCGAAGTAGCGGTACACCGTGGCCCGCGACATCGAGGCGGCCTTCGCGACGTCCTCCATCGTCGTCTTCGCGATGCCGAATCGCGCGAAGCATTCCTCGGCGGCCGCCAGGATCGCTGCGCGGGCGTCGGTCGGGGTGTCGGTGCCGGTGCGTGCTGCCACGGGAGAACGGTACCAATCCGAAAACAACCGAAAGTAGTTAGATAAGACGCTAGACATTGATTGTCTCGTGTGTCACTCTCGATCCATGGAGCGCGACGAGAAGATCAGGCTCACGCAGCGGCTCATCGCCCACGTGGACAACGACACCACCGACTACGCGGACGACCTGCTCCGCGTGCCGTTCTCGGTCTTCAACGACCCGGAGCTCGCGGCCAAGGAGCGGGACGTGGTGCGGCGGTTCCCGCACATCGTGGCCCACGTCGACGAGCTGCAGAAGTCCGGCGACTTCCTCACCACCGAACTCATCGGCACCCCGCTGCTCGTCGTCAAGCAGAACGACGGCAGCGTGAAGGCGTTCTCCAACGTGTGCAGGCACCGCGGGTCGAAGGTGGAGTTCGGCGAGTCGGGCTGCAAGCGCGTGTTCGCCTGCCCGTACCACAACTGGTCCTACGGCAAGGACGGTTCGCTGCGCGGACTGCCGCACGCCGAGGGCTTCGACGGTATGGACCGCGGTGAGTACGGCCTGGTCGAGTTCCCGTGCGAGGTACGGCACGGACTCGTCTGGGTGGTGCCGACGGTCGGCGCCGACCTCGACATCGCGACCGTGCTCGGTGCCAAGCACGACGCGGAGGTCACCGACACCGGCATGGCCGGCTCGTTCCAGGTCCGCAAGGAGACCTGGAAGCTCGACATGAACTGGAAGATCGCGGTCGACGGCGTGCAGGACTCCTACCACCTGTGCCAGTTGCACACGAAGACCGTCTGCAACTACCTCGAGGGCAACATCACCGCACTTGACGTCGTGGGCCGCTCGTGGCGACTCGTGGTGGCGCGCAAGGCGATCACCGAGGTCCGTGATGCCGATCCGGACAGCTTCGACGTCCGCGACTACTCGCTCGCGAACTACACGATCTACCCGGGCACCATGCTGGTCACCGAGCCGAACCACTTCGAGATCTGGACGATCGTGCCCGACAAGGACGATCCGAACGTCAGCCACTGCACGATCCGGCTGCTGTCCCCGAGAAGGCCGGAGACCCCGCGTGAGGAGCGGATCCTGGAGAAGAACTGGGAGCTGCTGATGGAGACGCTGCACGCCGAGGACTGGTTCGTCACCAAGACCATCACCGACAACGCCGCGCACGGTCAGGTAGACGAGCTCATCTACGGCCGAAACGAGTTGCCGGGACAGCTTTTCCACAACATGGTCGCCGGCGACGTCGAGGAACTCGACCGCGCGCGCGAGGCCCGGCTCGCGGCGGCACGGTAACCGTCGATGGCCGACCTGCTCCGTGACCACCCGGCCCCGGGAGTGCTCCGGCTGACGCTCAACCGCCCCGAGGTGCGCAACGCGCTCTCCCTCTCCCTGCAGCGGGAGCTGGACGCGGTGCTCGCCGAGGTCGCCCGGGACGACGCGGTCCGGGCGGTGATCGTGACAGGCGCCGGGCCGGACGCCTTCTCGTCGGGCTACGACCTGTCCGAGCTCGCCTCGATGTCCCCGGACGAGACGACGGCGGCGATGCTCGACCGGGAGGAGCTGGTGTGGCGCTACCTCACGTTTCCGAAGCCGATCGTCGCGGCCGTCGCGGGTGCCGCCCACGGTGCGGGCAACATCCTCGCCGTCACCTCGGACCTGCGGGTCGGCGGTCCCTCGACCCGGTTCACGATGAGCTCCGCCAGGTACGGCGGCGCGAACCTGACCTGGCTGCTGGACGGCCTGGTCGGGGCGGGCCAGGCGCGGGACCTGTTGATGACCTCGCGGACCGTCGACGGCACCGAGGCCCACCGGATCGGTCTGCTCAGCCGCTTCGCCGAGGACGGGGACGTCGCACGCCTGGCCCTCGACGCAGCGACCGAACTCGCCGCACAGCCGCCGGAGGGGCTGCGCGAGATCAAGGCCCTGCTCCTGGACGGGCCGGGCCGGGATCTGAGGACCCGCTACGACCGGGAGAACACCGTCGCCCGGACCACGCTGCGCCCGCGTCCGATCACCGATCTGTTCTCCGGCTTCTTCACCCGGTCGGGAAGGACCGCACGATGACCGAATCCACCACCCTCGACATCTGGAACCCGGGCTGGCCGGATCCCTTCCGGCCGACGGTGGACGCCGACGACGAGTACGCGGACCTGGTCGACGCGCTGCGTGAGGTCCAGGAGGCGGTGACGCGGAGCCTGCCGACCCCGGAGGCGGCGGCGGAGGCCGCGGCGACGCTGCGGGAGGTCGCGCGGCAGATGCGTTCCCACGAAGTCGACGAGGACACGCAGATCGCCGGAAAGCGCTGGGATATACCGGGAAAGGCGCACGCACTCGCGCCGGTCCTGCACATCGACACCGTCACCGACACCACTGCGACGGGTCGGGTGACCGTGGGACGGTTCCACTCCGGCCGGTACGCGATGAACGGCGGCGTGACGCCGCTGATCTTCGACGAACTCCTCGCCCGCCTCGCGAACAGCGCGGGTCGGCCGTGGGGGCGCACCGCGTATCTCAACGTGAACTTCCGGGCACTCGCCCCGCTGCACACCGAACTGACGGTGACCGCGGAACTGGTCGGGCAGGAGGGCCGCAAGCGGTTCCTGCGCGGTGCGATGTATCACGGCGACATCCTGGTGGCCGACGTCGACGGACTGTGGGTCGAGCTCAAACCCGAACAGACACAGAATATTTCGAAAGACCTGGAAGGGCGTGACCGATGAGTGGATTCTCTCTGCTGGACGGCGTACGGGTCCTCGAGGTCGCCCAGCTGGCCCCGGCGTCGCTGGGTGGGCATCTCGCGGACCTCGGCGCCGAGGTGATCAAGGTGGAGTCGGGTCCGCTCGGCGATCCCGTCCGGGTCGGCGGCAGCCGGGCGATCGGCGACGCGGACGGCCCGGCGTTCATGCACCTGCGCTGGAACCGCGGCAAGAAGTCCGTCGCGCTCGACCTGCGCAGCCCCGACGGCAAGCAGGCGTTCCTCGATCTCGCCGCCTCGTACGACGCCGTGATCGAGGGCATGCGTGGCGGGTACCTGGATTGGCTCGGGATCGGCTACGAGCAACTGCGGCAAGTGAATCCGAGGATCGTGCTGTGCACGGTGTCCGGGATGGGCACCGACGGTCCCTATCGGGTGCTAGGCACCGGCGGTCCGGTGTTCGACGCCTACGCCGGGCTGCGCGAGGTGACCACGCCCGCGAACCCGCCGACCGAGGGCATGGCCGGTTCCACGACACCCCCGATCGCCATGTACGCGCTCGGCGCGTACGGGGCGATGGGCCTGCTGGCCGCACTGCACAAGGCCGGGGCCACGGGCGTCGGTTGCCACGTGGAGGTGGCGGGCATCGACGTCGCCGCGGCCTGGATGCCGGACCTGGTGGACGCGGAGCTGAACAAGAACCGGTCGATTCCGCGTCCGTCCTGGCTTCCGGACGGGCGGCTGCCGGACTGGCCGCGTCTCGAGGCCTACCGCACCAGCGACGGCGAGGCGATCCTGTTCGGGTCGCACGTGGAGAAGTTCTGGCACAACTTCCTGGTCGCGGTCGGCCGGGAGGACCTGGTCGGGGTCGACCTGACCAGCGTCGACGACGGCGCCGCGGCCCGGGCGGACCTGGTGTGGCGGGCGCTCACGGAGATCTTCGTGCAGCGCACGCGCGCCGAGTGGGTGCAGCTGTTTCTCGAACACGGTATCGCGGGCGGACCGGTGAACACCGTCGCCGACATGCTTGCCGACCCGCACTTCCGGGCGCGGGAGAACACGTACCGGGTGGACCACCCGCAGGTAGGCGAGCTCGAGTTCGTCGTGAGCCCGGTGCGCGTCGCGGGGGAGAAGTTCGCGCCCGCGCTGCCGCCGGCAGTCGGTGCCGACACCGCGGAGGTGCTGCGGTCGGTGGCGGGCTACGACGAGGAGCGCATCGCGGCCGTCTCCGGCGGTGGCGACGCACGGCGCGGCGAGGCGCCTCCCGTCGGCTGACGGACACGTGAACACGAGAACGACACCCACGCGAAAACAACTGTGTGGGTGTCGTTTTCGTGCTCTCGGCCAGCCACGCGACGTGGGGTCGAAAGTCTCGAATCGGGCATTGCGCACGCTCCCTACAACTGTTAGGTTTACGGGCATCAAGTGAGGGCGGTCACACCCCGCCGACGCCGCCGCACCAGCTGACGACTCGCCGGTGAGCCGGCACATGACACCGAGGAGCACAGATGAATCTCGCGGACCTGACCCGGTTCTGGGGCAAGACGCGTTCGCAGCAGCAGGCGATCGTCTTCGGCGACACGTCCCAGACCTGGGCCGAGGTCGACGCGATCACCGACGCACTCGCCCGCGGGCTCGCCGCCCGCGGCGTCCGCAAGGGCGACCGTGTCTCGGTGATGATGCTCAACCGTCCCGAGCTCGCGCACGTCATCCTCGCCACGCTCAAGCTCGGCGCGATCAGCGTCCCGCTCAACTTCCGGCTCACTGCCAAGGAGCTGGCGCCGATGATCGTCGACTCGGCCCCGCGGGTGGTGATCGTCGAGGACGCGTTCGCACCACTGCTGGAGGTCGCCGCCGGACAGGTGGAGTTCGAGACGTACTCCATCGGCGGCGACGCACACCCGCCGTACGAGCGGCTGATCGATCCCGGCACCGCCCCGGTCGTCGCGATCGACGCCGACGACCCCGGCTTCATCTGCTACACCTCGGGCACCACGGGTGTGCAGAAGGGTGCCTTGATCACCCATCGCAACGCGATGACGCCCGGCATCTCGCAGTCCCTCACGTTCGGCTTCTCCTCCCGGGACCGGGTGCTCTGCTCCGCTCCGCTCGTGTACACCGGCTCGGTGCTCTCGATCTTCATGCAGCTCGTCGTGGTGCCCGGCGCGACGATGGTGCTGCTGCGCGAGTACGACCCCGAGATCGCCCTCGACACCTTCGAGCGCGAGCAGATCACCGCCACCACGACCGTCCCGGTGATCTGGGAGCGGATGACGATGCTCCCCGACTTCGGCACCCGGAAGCTCGCGAAGTTCACCTTCGCCGGCACCGGCGGCGCGCCGGTGAGCCTCGACCTGCTCGACTTCTACCGTTCGCACGGCATCCCGCTCACCCAGTGCTACGGACTCACCGAGGCGTCCGGGATGGTCTCGACGCTCGCCTACGAGGACGCCGTGTCCCGCCCCGGCTTCGCGGGCCTGCCGCTGGTCGGCACCCACGTCAAGATCGGGGACCCCGGCGTCGACACCCCGGCAGGCGAGGTCGGCGAGATCCTGGTCCGCGGCGAGCACGTCCTGCGGGAGTACTGGAACAAGCCCGAGGCCACGGCGTCGACCCTCGTCGAGGGGTGGCTGCGCACCGGTGACCTCGGCATGCAGGACGAGGGCGGGTTCCTCAAGATCGTCGACCGCAGCAAGGACATGCTCATCTCCGGTGGACTGAACGTCTATCCGGCGGAGATCGAGAAGGCGTTGCACGGCATCGAGGGTCTGGTCGACCTCGCGGTCATCGGAGTCAAGGACGACCGGTGGGGAGAGGTGCCGATGGTCGTCTTCCACAGTGAGCGCCCCGCCGCCGAGATCGTCGCCGACATCGCGGAGGTCGCGGGCGAGAACCTCGCGAAGTTCAAGCGCCCCAAGCACGCTGTCGCGCTGGGTGAGCCGCTGCCGCGCACCTTCTCCGGCAAGCTCGCGAAGCCCTCACTGCGCCAGCGCTTCCCCGAGGTCCCCACGGACGCCTTCGCCGTCGAGGGGATTGTCGGCTCGGCCGTCGGCGGAACCGTCGCCCCCGCCTGACCCACCCGAGCTCACCGATGTACGCGCCGGCCCCGACCGGGGCCGGCGTCATCCATTGCAGTTCCCCCGTCCGAGAGGAATGCACATCGTGGCCCCCACCCGTGAAGTCAACATCTCCCGCCTCATCGACACTCAACCGGTCTCTGCCCTCCAGAAACGTGCCATCGCACTGTGTCTGGCGCTTGCCATCCTCGACGGGATGGACGCACAGCTCATCGGCTTCGCCATCCCCGCGCTGTCCGAGGACTGGGGGGTCACGAAAGCGTCGTTCGGTCTGCTGCTCGCGTTGAGCAGCGGCGCGATGGTCGTCGGCAGCCTGCTGTTCGGACCCGTCGCCGACCGCTGGGGCAGGCGCCGCGTGATCCTCGTGTGCACCGTGCTCTTCTCGGTGTTCACCCTGGCGTCCGCGTTCGCGCCGTCGATGGGTGCGTTGATCGTGCTGCGCATCCTCGCCGGCATCGGCCTCGGCGGCGTCACCCCGAACCTGATCGCACTCACCAGTGAGTACAGCCCGGCACGCAGTCGCGCCACGACGGTCACCATCGTCGTCGCGGGCATGTCCCTCGGCGGATTCCTGGGCGGACTGGCGGCGGCTCGGCTGATCCCGGCGTACGGCTGGGAGTCCATCTTCGTCGCGGGCGGTGTCCTGCCACTGGTCGCAGCCGCGGTCGCCTGGAGGTGGCTGCCGGAGTCGGGCAAGTTCCTCGCCGCACGCGGCGACCACGACTCCGTGTCGAAGATCGTCGCGGCCATCTCGCCGCAGACCGATCTGTCGGACGGTGTGCGGTTCACCCAGGACTCGGTGGCCGAGACCAAGTCGCCGGTGCGTGAATTGTTCGCGGGCGGCCGCGCGGTGGACACCGCACTGCTCTGGGTGGTGTTCGTCGTCAACTTCCTGGTGATCTACTTCCTGTTCGGCTGGATGCCGACGCTGTTCAGCGAGGCCGGTCAGAGTTCGTCGAACGCGATCCTGGCGGCGGCGCTGTTCAACCTCGGCGGCATGGCGGGTGCGCTGTCCGTCGGCCGCATCACCGACCGTGTTGCGGCGGCATGGGGTCGCTCCGACGGTCCCCGTGCGGCGTACGCGGTGGTCATGGCCGGGTACACCCTCGGTGCGCTGTTCATCGGCGCTGTCGCGCTCTCCCTCGCGAACTCCACCCTGCTCCTCCTGGCGATCTGCGTCGTCGGATTCGGTGTCTCGGGCAGTTCGGCGGGAATCATCGCGATCGCCGCGTCCGTGTACCCGGTCGCGGCCCGGTCGACCGGCATCGGCTGGGCGATGGGCATCGGCCGCATCGGGTCGATCGTCGGCCCCACGGTCGGTGCCGCGCTCATCGCGGCGGGAATGGACGCCCGCACGATCTTCCTGCTCATGATCGCGCCGACCGCGCTCGCGGTCGTCACCCTCGGACTGCTGTTCGCCCGCGAGCGCCGTCGCGAGCGGGTCACACTCGCCGCGGCCACGACCGCGCCCGTCGCGGTCCGAGTGGACTGATCGCCGTGCGATCCGCCACGTCCCGCCACACGTCGTTCTGCAGGCTCTGCGCCTCCTCCTGCGGGGTGCTGCTCGACGTGGAGGACGGGCGGATCGCACGGGTTCTCGGGGACGCCCACCATCCGATCTCCGGCGGCTACACCTGCCCGAAGGGACGGCGCGGCGGCGATCTTGGCCACGGTCTCGACCGGTTGACCACCTCCGTGCGGCGCACCGCCGACGGCACTCACGAACCGGTGACCGTGGCAGAGGCAACCGGCGAGATCGCCGACCGCCTGCGCAGCATCGTCGACCGGCACGGTCCCGACGCGGTCGCGCTGTTCATGGGAACCCAGCAGAACTTCGCCGCGCTCACCCCGCCGATGGTCCGCGCCTGGTTCAAGGGCACCGGATCACACAAGCTCTTCTCCACGATGACCATCGACCAGTCCGCGAAATGGGTTGTCGCCGAACGGATGGGCACCTACCTCGGGGGCAGGCAACGATTCGAGGACGCAGACGTGTGGCTGCTCGCAGGCACCAACCCCGTCGTCTCCGGTAACGGCGGCGACGGCGACGGCGCCGTCGTACACAATCCGTCCGTCACGCTGCGAGCCGCCCGCGAGCGGGGCCTGCGGCTGATCGTCGTCGATCCGCGGCGCACCGAGACCGCCGCCCTGGCCGACATCCACCTCGCGCCCCGGCCGGGTACCGATGCCGTGCTGCTCGCGGGCCTGCTCCACGTGATCCTCACCGAGGGTCTGCACGACGGCGACTTCTGCCGCCGGTACGTCGCGGACCTGCCCGCGCTCGTGGATGCGATCGTCGGGGTGACTCCCGCTGTCGTCGAGGACGTCTGCGGTGTCGGTGCGGACCGGGTCCGAGAGGCCGCCCGGGTGTTCGCCGACGGTCGCCGCGGCATGGCGACCAGTGGCACCGGTCTGTGCATGGGTCCGCACTCGAACCTCGCCGAGCACCTCGTCGCCGCACTGAACGTGGTGTGCGGCCGGTACCTGCGCGAGGGCGAACGGGCCGACGACCGTGCGGTCCTGACCCGGCAGGTGCCGGCTCGCGCCGAGGTCGCCCCGCCGACCCGGGCCTACGAGACCGGGTTCCGCAGCCGCGTCGGCGGCGTGCGCGCGATCCGCGGCGAACTCCCGTCCGGCATCCTCGCCGACGAGATCCTCGAACCCGGGCCGGACCGGGTCCGCGCCCTCGTCGTGTCCGGAGGCAATCCCGCGGCGGCACTTCCGGACCGTGCGAAAGCGTTGCGCGCGTTGCGGTCCCTGGACCTGCTGGTGTGCGTGGACCCGCGGATGTCCGACACCGCCCGGCTCGCGGATTACGTGATCGCGCCGACCACGATGTACGAACGCGCCGACCACACCGCCATCATGGAACCGTTCTTTGCGCGCCGCTTCGCGCAGTTCACCCCCGCGGTCGTGGCACCGCCGCCCGGTGTCGTCGACGACTGGCGGTTCTTCCTCGGCCTCGCCGCCGCGTCGGGGCAGCCGGTCAAGTTCGCCGGCCGCATTCTCGACCCGGCCGCGCCGCCGACCTCCGAACAGATGCTGGCGATGACGGCGGAACGTGGACGCGTCCCGTTCACCGACCTGGTCGCCGCCCCGCACGGGCACCTTGCCGGCGACAGCGGCGCCGTCGTGGGCCCCGCGACCGAGGAGGGCGCCGGGCACCGCCTGCACCTGATGCCTGACGACGTGCGTGCCGAACTCCGGGCAGCACTCACCGACCAGTCGGTCGACGTCCGGTTTCCGATGCGCCTGGTGGTCCGCCGGATCCGGGAATCGGTGAACTCCACAGGAACCCGCGTGCCCGGCCTCGTTCCGGGTGGAACCAACCCGGCCCGTGTGCATCCGGACGACCTCGCGGACCTCGGCATCGCCGACGGGCAGCGGGTGACCGTGCGCTCGGTGTCCGGGCGCCTCCGGGCGATGGCCCAGGCGGATCGCACCCTCGCCCGGGGCGTGGTGTCGATGACCCACTGCTTCGGCAGCGTCGACCCGGGCGACGACGTCGGAGTGAATGTGAACGAACTGACCGGAACCGACACGGGAGTGCAGGCGATCAACGCCATGCCGACCCTGACCGCCGTGCCCGTCGCGGTCGAACCCGTCACCGGCGGAGAGGACGACGAGTGGTGACTTCCACCGAGGTACGTACCGGGCACCGCATCTGCCCGCTGTGCGAGTCCACGTGCGGGCTGCTCGTCGAGCTCGACGGACGATCCATCGTGCGGGTCGCCCCGAATCCCGACGACGTGATGAGCGCCGGTCACAGCTGCGCGAAAGGCCTCGGCCTCGGACGAATCGAGGGTGATCCGGACCGGATCCGGACCCCGCTCCTCCGATCCGGGGACGGCGGGTTCCGCGAGGCGACCTGGGCCGAGGCCTTCGCCGAGATCGAACGCAGGCTGCCGGAGTTCGTCACCGGTGATCCCGGCAGTTGCGCGATCTACCACGGCAATCCGGCGGCCCACCACCTCGACGCGACGTTCTACCTCGGCGAACTGATCGGTGCCGTCGGCACCCGGAACGTCTACTCCCCGGCCAGTGTCGACACCTGGCCGAAGAACCTCGCGCACATGCTGCTGTACGGCACCGGGCTGGGGTTGAGCCTGCCCGACATCGACCGCACCGACTATCTGCTGGTCCTCGGCTCGAACCCGATGGTCTCCAACGGCAGCACCGTCACGGCGCCCGGCATGCACCAGCGGCTGCGGGCACTGCGGGAGCGCGGCGGGACGCTCGTCGTGGTCGATCCGGTACGCACCCGCACCGCGGAGGTCGCGGACCTGCACGTGCCGATCCGGCCCGGCACCGACGCGCTGTTCCTGCTCGGCGTCCTCTCTGTGGTCGCCGAGGAGGGCCTGGCCCGACCGAGCCGAGTGCCGGACGTCGTCGACGGGCTGGACGAGGCGCTCGCCCTGGCACGCGAGTACACCCCGGAATCGGTCGCCGAGGCGTGTGGCATCGACGCTGCCCTGATCCGGGTCGTCGCCCGTGGGTTCGCGGGAGCATCTGCCGCGGTGGCACATTCGCGCATCGGCACCTGCATGCAGGAGTTCGGCACCCTCGCGAACTGGCTCGTCGAAGTGCTCACGATCGTCACCGGCAACCTGGACCGCCCCGGCGGCGCCATGTTCTCGCTCCCCGCCGCGGGTGGTCAGAACACCTGGCCGGTGACGAAGCCGCCGAAGCTGATGTTCGACCGGTGGCGGTCGCGGGTTCGGGGGCTGCCGGAGGCGATGGGGGAACTGCCCGCCGTCTGCTTCGCGGAGGAGATTCTCACCCCCGGGCCGGGACGCACCCGCGCACTGATCACCCTCGCGGGCAACCCCGCTCGGTCCCTGCCCAACAGCGGTGCGATCGAGGACGCGCTCGGCGCGCTCGACTTCATGGTGTCGGTGGACTGCTACCTCAACGAGACCACCCGCCACGCCGACGTCATCCTGCCCCCGCCGCCGGTCACCACCCGCGGGCACCACGACGTAACGCTGTCGCACTTCCAGATCCGGAACGTCGCCCGCTACACGCCGCCACTGCTCGACCTCGGGGACGGGGAGATGGCGGAGTGGCAGATCCTGCTGCGGCTGGCCGCGATCGCGAAGGGCACCCCGCACCGGCCCGTCGACGAGATGGACGACGAGGTCGCGGCCGTCGCGGCCAGGCGGGCCGCGAAGCTCAGCGGTTGTGAACCGGAACGGGCCGTCGCCGCGACCGACGGTCGCCGCGGTCCGCTGCGCCTGCTCGACCTGCGTCTGCGCAGCGGGCCGTACGGCGACCGGTTCGGACTCGACCCCGGCGGGCTGACCCTCGCGGTGCTCGAGGACAACCTCGACGGCATCGACTACGGACCGCTGACGCCGCGACTGCCCGAGGTGTTGAGGACGCCGGACGGCCGGATCGATCTGGTGCCCGAGATGATCACCGCGGATCTGCCGCGGCTGCGGGAGAGCCTGACCCGGCCGGTACCGGACCTGCTGCTGATCAACCGGCGTCAGCGGCGGGGCATGAACTCGTGGTTGCACAATGCGCTGCCCCAACCCGACGGCGGCCAGTGCGCGCTGCTGATGAGCCCTGCCGATGCGGCCGCGCGCGGCCTCGTCGACGGCGACCGCGTCGCGGTGACATCGCGCATCACCACAGTCGCCGCGGAACTGCGGATCGACGTCGCGCTCCGGCCCGGGGTGGTGAGCATGCCGCACGGATGGGGCCACGACGGCCCGGGGCTGCGCACAACGCGGTCGGCATCGGCTCCCGGCAGCAACTACAACGCGCTGGTGGACGACACCACGGAACTGGAGGCGCTGACCGCCTCCCCGATCTTCAACGGCGTCCCGGTCACGGTGGCGCGCACGAGCGAGGAGCACTCCTGATGGCGTACGTGGTCACCCAGAACTGCTGCAACGACGCGACCTGCGTGGCCGTGTGCCCGGTCGACTGCATCCACCCCACGCCCGCCGAACGCGAGTACAAGCGCACCGAGATGCTGTACATCGATCCTGGTTCCTGTATCGATTGCGGCGCCTGCTCCGACGTGTGCCCCGTGGACGCGATCGTCCCCGGTGACGCACTCGTGCCGGACATCGACCGTTACCGCGACATCAATGCCGAGTACTTCCAGCGCAATCCGCGCGCCGCGGCCCCGGGCGCGCACGTCCAGCCGCTGCCGCTCGCCATCGCGACCGCGGGGGTCGCCGACCCGCCGCCGCTGCGGGTGGCGATCGTGGGATCCGGGCCGTCCGCGTTCTACGCCGCCGAGGAACTTCTCGCGCGCCGCGACATCGCCGCCGAGGTCACCATGGTCGAGAGGCTGCCTGTTGCAGGTGGATTGGTGCGATTCGGTGTCGCGCCGGATCACTGGCACACCAAGACGGTGGACCGCGTCTTCGACCGCACGGCACGCCGCGACGGCTTCACGTTCCACCTCGGTGTCGAGGTCGGGCGCGACGTGACCGTCGAGGAGCTGCTGACCCACCACCACGCGGTGATCCACGCGTCCGGTGCGTCGGGGGACCGGCGCCTCGGTGTCCCCGGCGAGGAGCTGCCGGGCAGCCACGCCGCCCGGGAGTTCGTGGCCTGGTACAACGGCCATCCCGATCACGCCGCTCGCTCGTTCGACCTGACCGGCTCGCGGGCCGTCGTGGTCGGCAACGGCAACGTCGCGTTGGACGTCGCCCGCATCCTCGTGTCCGACGTGGAGACGTTGCGCCGCACCGACATCGCCGACCACGCCCTGTCCGCACTCGCGGACAGCCGGATCGAGGAGGTGGTGGTGCTGGGCAGGCGGGGACCGGAGCACGCGGCCTGCACCACACCGGAACTGCTGGCGCTCGGATCGCTGCCGGGGATCGACGTCCTGGTGGACGGACCGGTGGACGCGGGTCCGGATGCGCCGATGAAGCTGCAGATCCTGGCGGAGTATTCGCGGCGGACGCCGACACCGGGCAATCGGCGCATCGTGTTGCGGTTCGGGTCGACGCCGACGCAGGTGGTCGGTGTGAACGTCGTCGAGGCGCTACTTGTGGCGGACACCGACTCGGGTGCCGAGGGCCGGATCGAGTGCGGGCTGGTGCTCCGGGCGGTCGGCTACCGGGGACTCCCGATCCCGGGTCTCCCGTTCGACGACGGTTCCGGCACCGTCGCCAATGTCGCGGGCCGCGTCGTGGAGCCGGACACCGGGAACCCGGTCACCGGTCAATATGTGGCCGGCTGGATCAAGCGAGGCGCGACCGGCGTGATCGGCACCAATCGCTACTGCGCGGCGGAGACGGTCGAGTCCCTGCTCGACGATCACCGCGAGGGGCGACTCGTCGCGCCGACCGGGTCCGCGGCGGACCTGACCGCCCTGGTCCGTGCCCGACGGCCCCACGCCCTCGGGGGCGGGGACTGGCGCGCTATCGACAGGCACGAACGTGAGCAGGGTCGTGCGGCAGGACGCCCGCGGGTCAAGATCGTCGACGCAGCCGCGGCGTTCGAGGTCGCGGCCGTGGCGAGGGCATCGCGATGACACGTCGCGTCCACACCTTCTGCCGCATCTGCGAGCCGGGGTGCGGGCTGCTGGCGGAGGTCGACGGCGGCGACGTGACCCGGCTGCAACCCGACCGGGAGCATCCGGTGCACCGCGGCTTCTCCTGCCACAAGGGCGTGCACTACCTGCAGGTCCACCGGGATCCGGATCGGCTGGACCGGCCGCTCCGGCGGACGAACCCGCGCCACGAGGAACGCGGGGTCTTCGAACCGGTCGGCTGGGACGACGCCGTCGCCGACATCGCGGCACGGCTGCAGGACATCCGTCGGCGACACGGGCGGAACGCGCTCGCGGTCTATCAGGGCAACCCGTCGGCGTTCAACGGCGCCTACTACGCGAACGCCGGCACGATCGCCCGCGGCTTCGACACCCGGATGCGATTCAGCGCAGGAACACAGGACACCTCCGCGAAATACGCTGCCAGCGAGGCGATCTACGGGGCGTCGATGGCGCACCCGATCCCGGACCTGCTGCACACCGACTACTTCCTGTGTCTGGGCAGCAATCCGCAGGTCTCGCACATGACGTTGATCCACATCTCGGATCCGATGGCGAAGATCCGCGCGATCAACCGGCGGGGTGGGACGGTGCTGTTCGTCAATCCGCGCCGCATCGAGTCGTCGTCGCCGGAGACCGGGGACGTCCTGCAGATCAAGCCGGACACCGACTTCTACTTCCTCGCCGGGGTCCTGCACGAGATCGTCTTCCGGATCGGTTTCGACCGGGCGGCGGTGGAACGTCGTGCGCGACGTGTCGACGAGTTGCTGGACTTCGTCCGGCGGTACCCCGCCTCGCGGGTCGCGGCGGTCGTCGGTGTCCCGGTGGAGGAGATCCGGCGCGTTGCGGACGAGTTCTGCGCGGCGTCGAGCGCGAGCATCTACATGGCCACCGGGGTCAACCAGGGCCGCCAGGGCACCCTGGCGTACTGGATGCTGACGATGGTGAGCCTCTTCTCCGGCAATCTCGGCAGGCGCGGCGGCAACATCTACTCCCGCGGTGCCGCGGACACGGTGCAGCACTCGAAACGCAAGCGGGAGGACCCGTTCTTCGAGGGCGCGCTCGGGGAGATGCGGACGGTCGGCGGCGACCTGCCCGCGGCACTGCTCCCGGAGTTCGTGGAGAACGCCGTCGACCCGATCCGCGCGCTGATCGTGGTGTCCGGCAACCCGCTGCTGTCGGTGGGCGGTGACGGGCGCCTGCGGCGGGCTCTCGAACAGTTGGAACTGATCGTGACCGTCGACCTCTACCGCACGGTCACGGGGGAGATCGCGGATTACGTTCTGCCGGCGACGGACTGGCTCGAACGGGAGGACGTGAACTTCCTGAACACGATGGGCGTCGCGATGGAGCCCTACGTGCAATACACGCCCGCGGTGGTCCCGCCGAAGGGGGAACGCCGCGACGACTGGTGGATCCTCTCGCGAATCCAGCAGGAGATGGGAGTCCCCGGGCTGCTCGACGAGCCGGAGCCGAATCCGTTCGCCGCCGTGGACGCGGTCATGGCGGATTCGGGAGTGAGCATCGAACTCCTGAAGGGCATGCCGTGCCAGACGGCGGTGCTGCCCGAGGCGGTGCCGTCCGACGTGTTTTCCGTCGCGGTTCAGCACGGCGACGGGCTGATCGACTGCTGCCCGGCGTTGTTCGAGCGCGCTTACGATGTCGCGGAACGCATCTTCGACGAGTTGGTGTCGGAGCCCTCCGATCAGCTGAAGTTGGTCACCCGCCGGACCAACTACATGGTGAACAGCTGGCTGCACAACGTTCCGGTACTCAAACAGGGTGTCCACCAGGATAATCCGCTGTGGATGAACCCGGACGACGCGCGTGGGCGCGGCCTGGTCGAGGGCGACGACGTCACGGTGCGGAACCGGTACGGGGAGGTGGATGCGGTGCTGGTGTACGACGACGCCCTGCGCGCGGGGGTCGTGTCGATGACGCACGGTTGGGGTCAGGGCTCCGCCCACGGGCTCGACGTGGCCCGCCGGCACCCCGGCGTCAACGTCAACCGGCTCGCGCCCACCGGACGCGAGGGCTACGACCCGCTCAGCAACCAGTCCCAGCTCACCGGTATCAACGTGGACGTGGTCCGTCGGTGAGTCGGGGGAGTTCGGACACCTGCCACAGCCGCACCGCTCCGGAGGGCCAGTCGTAGCTCGCGCAGAGCCCGCCGGGCCCGCTCACGAGAACGGTTCCGTCATCCATTCCGGTCGGGCGGTCGAGTTCGACCCAGGATCCGAGGTCGGCGGCGGAGAGGAACACTCGCTCCTCCTCGTCGCCGGCGCACGCCACGAAGTGATCCCCGGCGGCGACGACCCAGTGGAACGGCACGCCTTCGTCGAGTCCGTCGCCGATCTCGTCCGAGCGTGCCGACACGAACGAGACCGCGTCCACGGTCGACCGCACCCGCAGGACGTCCGTCTCGTGCGACAGCGTCACCACCGAGTTCTGCCCGACGACGTCGAGGAGGATCTCGTCGTCGTGGACGACCGGATCGAGCCGTTCGCCGAGCCCCGTCGGGTTGATCCAGTAGATCGCACAGCCGTCCTGGCCGGCGCCCATCGAAAGCCCGAGCCTGCCGTCCGCGCTACGCGCGACATGCGATCCGCCCGCGGTCAGCTCGGTGAGCTCGACGGATGCGACCAACTTCCCGTCACGCACGAGATGCCAGTGGTCGCTGTCGTCACCCGGTTCGGTGAACGCGAACGTCTCCGTCGCCGAATCCCAGTACGCGGATCCCGTTCCCCACTGTGGCCAGCCGCCGTGCACGTGCTCCCAGACCACGGAGCCGTCACGTCCACGCAGCTGCGCCCGATCCTGGAGGGTTACCGCGGCGTAGTCGAGGGCGTCCGAGACAGTCGACGTGCCGCACCCCCCGAACGTCGCGGTGAAGAGCACCTGCTCGAACATCGCGTCGAAGACGTCCACCCCTCGCGGTGACCGCACGAGCCAGCCCTCCGGGTGTGCGGCGACCGTGCTGCGCTCCGGCATGGTCAGCTCCGCACCGACCGCCGTCAGGAATCCGTTCGACATGAGATGCAGCGTACAAACTCTCGCCCCGCCTGCCGGAGGCCGTGGAGTCCCGGGCGCGGCGGTCGCTGGACTTGATCATGACCGTGGATCTGGAGGTCCACCGCGTCCATCGTGTTGAGGAGCGAGTGTGGTGCCGCGCTCCGATGTATGGGAGTGCGGCACCACCACCCCGCAATTCGGATGTCAGTGACTGCTCTCGAGCGCGACGATCTCGGGACGGTCGGACACGGTGCCGCCAGTCGCAGGGGCTCGACCGTGCTTCATCCGGAGCACGCTTACCACACCGACGAGGCAGACGAGGGCGAGGATCAGGTAGATGATCCGAAACCCGTCCATGTCGTACCAGACCATCGACGTCTTCGGGTCGACGCCCTGCACCGAGGACGTGAGAATCAAGCCGAAGACCGCGAGACTCAGCGAGCCCGACAGTTGTTCTGCTTGGAACTTCATGGAAGCGCCGATGCCCTGGGATGTCGCTGGCACCGCCTCGATCAGCATGTTGCCCGAGGACGCGTAATAGCAGCCCTGACCCGCCCCGAGCAGGAGACCGACCGCGACGACGGCTGCCACGTTGTCGACGATTCCGCTGGCCAGCAGCAGACATGCGAGCAGCCACGACACGCCACCGAGGGCGAACGGCAACCGCGGACCCCACCGGCGGCTGCACCAGCCGGCGAGGGGACCCGTGAGCGCACCCGTCAGACCGAAGGGCACACCGAGGTAGAGCGCGTACTTCAGTGCAGTCAGGCCCATTCCCATCGCGTCCGACCCCGGTTCGGAGGTCGCACGCAACATCTGCGGGAGGATGCCGTTGCCGGCCGCGACAGCGGCGCCGAGGAGAGCGCACACCGCCAGCGTCGTCCACACGGGGGGATGAGCGAGCAGCCGGAACGAAATCAAGGGCTCGGCGGTACGCCGTTCGACGACATAGAAGACGCCCAGTACCAGGACGCCGACGACTGCCGCCGCCCACCTGTGACTGTCGAAGGTCGCGGCGTACATGAGGAGCCCGACCCCGACACCGAGAAGGGCTGCGCCGGTGTAGTCCACGCGATGGCGGGTTCGGACGGTCGTTTCGGGTACGAACAGCGCCACCAGCAGCGCGGTGACGGCCACGTACACCAGCAGGAACACGAAGGTGGCCTGCCATCCGCTGTTGTCGATCAGCCAGCCGCCGAGCAGTGGGCCCAGCAACCCGGATACCCCGAACCCCAGGCCGATGCCGCCGATGCCGATCGGGACGAAGCGTGGGGGAAGCAGGTCACGGATCAGCCCGTAGGTGATGACGGACCCGATCATGCCGATTCCCTGGACTGTGCGACCGAGGAGAAGTACCTCGAAGGTGGGCGCGAAGATGCAGATGACGGCACCGACAGCGACGGCCACCGACGCGGTGAGGAGGATCTTCTTCTTGCCGTACCTGTCACCCAGTTTGGCGAAGACCGGGACGACGACGGCACCCACCAACAGTCCGAGCGCGAAGACGATGCTGACGCTGGTGACGCCGTAGTGCGCCGCAATGTTCGGTAGTGCCGGCGCAACCATGTTGAACTCGAACGCGAAGACCTCCGCCAGCAGAACGAGGAGGACGACGATCACGATCGATCGGCGGCTCGACAGTTCGGCTGAGGGCGCGGGTTCTTGTTCTTGCCTCGCGTCCGCGATCGCACGGTCGGTAGGGGCCGATTCCGTGGTCATGACAGCACACCGAGAGGGCGCTCTCCGACCACCGAGATGCGCTCCATCACCCGGCGCGCCGGGAAGTAGTCACTGGTGGCGTAGTGCTGGCAGGACCGGTTGTCCCACACAGCGATCGTGTCGGGTTGCCACCTGAGTCGGACCTGGAACTCGGGACGCTGGATGTGCCGGTACAACCCGTCGAGCAGTGCGCTCGACTCCTCTTCGGTGACCCCGAGGATGCGCTTCGTGAAGAGTGCGTTGACGAACAAGACGCGGCGTCCGGTTTCCGGGATCACCCGAATCACGGGATGCTCGATGGGGGGATGGCTCGCGAGGAACCCGTCGCGAACATCGTCCTGCATGTACGAGCCGAAGGTGTCCACCCAGTGGTGTTCGGCGTGTGCCGTGTCGAGGCGCTCCTTGACGTCGTCCGTGAGGGCGTCGTAGGCGGCGCCCATGTCCGCCCACAGTGTGTCGCCGCCAACCTCCGGAATCTCGACTGCTCTGAGAACAGCTGCTCTCGAGGGAGTTTCAAGGAAAGTAACGTCATTGTGCCAGTTGTTCTCGTATCCCGGGCTTCCGGTTCCCCTGGCCAGGGTGGAAACATCCTTCGCCGACTGGCCGGGCTGCGCGAAGCGGAAGAAGGGGTGGAGTTCGATCTCGCCGAACCGGGCGGCGAACTCCCGATGCTCGTCGCGCGTGATGTGCTGGTCCCGGAAGAAAAGGACCTTCCATTCCAACAGTGCCCGTCCGATTTCGGCGAACGACTCCTCGTCGACGGAGCCGAGGTCGATCCCGGTGATCTCGGCTCCGATCGTCGGGGTCACCGCGCGTACGGTGATCCGATTGTAGGTCTGGGGGCCGAACGAGTCCGGTGAGCGACGGGACACGATGGGACCCAGTCCCACGGCCGCCATGGCGGGTGTTGTCACCGAGTGCTGACGCAACATGAGAGGTTTCCTTCCAAGAGAATCCGTGTATGACGAAGAACCAGGCGGTGTGCCCTGGTCGAATGACGAAGGGTCCGGGGTAACAGGAGAGCCGAAACGACATACCTGTGCGCCTCCTGTGGTTGACAGGCATGCGTCGGACAGTCTCGGTCGCCCGCGTGAGCAGAATGCGCTGCGGTGCAGAGGTATCGGCTTGACGGCGTGGCCGAGCCGAACCGGGTCGTTGTGTGGGTGCGGTTCGCGACTACTGGCGTCGCGCTGACGCCGGGGCCTCGAGCAGCCCGACTCCAGAGTCGATGAGATCGGCGATCCTGTCGGAAAGGTCGTCGATTTCGTTGTCAGGAACTTCCATTCGTGCGATGGCGACGGCCGTCAGGTGGGCCAGGTTCATCGCGCGGTTGCGGGCAGTGCGTTCCGGAAGATCGCAGTACTCCACGATCAGGTTGATCACGTCACGGGCACTGTCGGCATGGAAGTGCTTGTAGATCATGTCGGCAAGTCGCGGATCATTCATGCACTGCACGAGAAAGCGTGCCCAGTAACTGTTTTCGCGATAGATGGTTTCCTGTGCGAATGGCAGGACGAGTGCTTCGACCAGGGCTCGCAGAGTCGGCGGGTTCGAGGTGCGTTCGAGCATTGCTCGTCGTTCCTCGTTGATCCTCGGCATCCGTCTTTCTACGACCGCTTCTACGAGTCCTGTCTTGGAGCCGAAATGGTACTGCGCAGCAACGCGATTGGACTGTCCAGCTTTGGTGTGAACCTGACGCAGCGTCATCGCTGCGATCCCGTCCTCGGCGATCAACTCTTCGGCGGCATCGATCATGCGTTCCCGCGATGTGAGCTGCGTCATGATCGAAAATGTAAAGGCATTAGGATTAAAAGTCAACGATGCTTTGGGGCGAGGGTGAATGACGTGAGTGGTGCAGGTAGGTGGCCGCAGTGGGTCTATCGAGAGGGCGAGGATCCCGACTACCGATTCAGCTTCGCCAACGAGCGAACCTTTCTGGCGTGGATCAGAACTGCGTTCGCGCTGCTGACTGCGGGAGCGGCGCTGGAGGTCGTCGATCTGGCACTGCCCGAGGTTGCGCGACGTTCGTTGGGGCTTCTCCTTGTGTGCACGGGCATCGCGGTGGCCGTGGCCTCGTGGCTACGGTGGGCCAGGGCAGAGGCCGCAATCCGGCGCGGTGAGGCGCTTCCGTCGTTCCGGTTCGGCCTCGTTTTCGCCACGGTCACGGTCGTTGCTGCCCTGATCGTTCTGCCGGCCACCTGGTGAGCACGGATTCGGGCCTGGCGAACGAGAGGACCGCGCTGGCGTGGCAGCGGACAGCGTTGTCTGTGGTGGTCGGGACGGCGGTCATCACGCGCCTGGTGGGATTGACGTCGGGATTCATGTGGGTCGCGTTTCTCGTTGGAGTCACGCTGCTGGTGGCATGGGCTCTCGCAATGAGTCGAGTGCGGTGCCTCCGCGTCTCCGACTCCCGGCGCGGAGCTGCACGCAGCGGACTTCCGTCGCTGATGCTTGCCGGTGTCGTGTGTTTAGTCGGAGTGGGTGAGTTGATCGTCGTCCTCGTCTGACGGCGATGCTCTTGACGAGATGTGGACGGGGGCAGGCCTCCTGTTCGAGGCTTGTGCAGATAACCAAATGGCATTAGGTTAAGAGGGTGTGACGTGGGACACCCATCGTTGCCATCACCCCTGTCCTGCGCGGCTACGGCCGGACGAATCGTCCGTAGCAATCCCCCGGGAGGCCTGCCATGAGCGGAACCGTGATCGACGCACTCACCTACTGGGCGCGAACCGTCCCCGACCAGCCGGCGATCGACTTCGCCGGCGACGTCGTGACCTACCGCGAACTCGACACCTGGGCGGACGGCGTCGCCCACGATCTCGCCGCGCGCGGCGTCACTGCCGGGGATCGCGTCAGCTACCTCGGCGTCAACTCCCTGGAGTGGTGCGTAGCCGCGCTCGGCGCGATGAAGGTGGGCGCGATCTCGGCCCCGTTCAACCAGCGGATGCTGGCTGGTGAGCTGACCGTGCTGGTCGACGACTGCGAACCGACCGTCGTGTACTGCGACGCGGCGCTGCGCTCACGGCTCGACGAGGTGCACGCCGAGCGTCCCACGTTCCAGGTCGCGGACTTCGATGCGGACGTCCGCCCCCTGCGTGGCATCACGCACTCGCCCTTCCGTACCCCGCTGTCGGATCAGTCCGACGCCACCGCGATCGTGTTCACCAGCGGCACCACCGGCAAGCCGAAGGGTGTCGTGTTCACACACGCCACGATCGCAGGCGAGATGCACGAGTGGTCGCTGATGGAGCCGATCGAACAGAACAAGTTGCGTCCGCTGCTCGTGCTCCCCCTCTTCACCGCCGCAGGAATCATCTGGGGCATCTCGCGCACCGTCCTGCACGGCGGCACGTTGCTGCTGCAGCCCGGCTTCGACCCCGAGGCGGCGTTGCGGGTGATGAAGGACAGCCGCGCCACCACCCTGACCGGGCCGCCGATCCTGTTCGAGCAGATCTCCCGGGTTCCCGGCTTCGACGGCGCGGACCTGAGCCACCTGACCACCGCCCACGTCGGCGGTGCCCGGGTGCCGTCGGCACTGGTCGGCACCTGGCTGGCCCGCGGGGTCCAGCTGCGGCAGATCTACGGGCAGACCGAGATCGGTGGATCGGCGACCGCGATGCCCCGGCACGAGGCGGCCGACCACCCCGACAAGTGTGGCTTCGGTGGCATCTTCACCAAGATCCGCGTCGTCGACGCCGACGGGAACGACTGTGCCCCCGGTGAGGTCGGACAGATCCTGCTGCGGGGGCCGGGCATGATGCCCGGCTACTGGCGCAACGAGGACGCCACCCGCGCCGCGCTGATCGACGGCTGGCTGCATACCGGTGATCTCGGCAAGCTCGACGAGAACGGCTACCTCACGTTCGTGGATCGGCTCAAGGACATGATCATCTCCGGCGGACTGAACATCTCGCCTGCGGAGATCGAGCAGGTCGTGAACAGGATGCCCGGCGTGGAGGAGGTCGCCGTCATCAGCGTCCCCGACGAGAAGTTCGGCGAGACCCCGGCCGCCATCGTGAAGAAGGTCGAGGGGCTGACCGAGCGCGACATCGTCGAGCACTGCAACCAGCACCTCGCCGACTACAAGGTTCCGCGGTACGTGGTCTTCGTGGACGAGGGCCTTCCGCGGATGGCCAGCGGCAAGATCTCCAAGCGCGACCTTCGCGAGACGTATTCCGATGTGCCGCAGACCTACCCGAAGGTGCGGTGACCGGCGTGACGCAGCAGCAACGGGTCGCGGTGGTGACGGGCGGCGGCCGGGGGATCGGTGCCGCGATCTCTCGGCGACTCGCGGCCGACGGATTCGCCGTCGCGGTGAACTACTCGTCCAGTGCGGCGGACGCGCAGGACGTCGTGGACAAGATCGTGGCGGCGGGCGGCCGGGCGGCGGCGATACGCGCGGACGTCTCCGACGCGGCGCAGGCCGAGGAGCTGATCGCCGCGACCACCTCCGCGCTCGGTGCGCCGACGGTGCTGGTGAACAACGCGGGCATGAACATCGCCGGTTCGGCGCGCAAGCAGTCGCCGGCGGACTGGGACCGGGTGATCGGCGTCAACCTCAGCGGCGCCTTCTACTGCACGCACGCAGCGCTGCCCGCGATGTACGAGAGTGGTTGGGGTCGCGTGGTGTTCGTCAACAGCCCGTCCGGAGGCCGGCGCCCGTCCCCGGGGATGAGCGCCTACGCCGCCGCGAAGGCCGGGCTGGTCGGCATGACCCGCACGATGGCCTTGGAGGTCGCCCGCCGCGGCATCACCGTCAACACCGTCATGCCCGGCTTCGTGGAGACCGACATCATCGCCTCCGGCGGAGAGACCGCCGTCGAGAACCTCGCCGCGCACTGGCCGAGAATCCCCGCCGAGTCCATCGCGTCGACGGTGTCGTTCCTGGTCAGCGAGGACGGCAGGCACGTCTCCGGTGAAGAGGTCGGCGTCTGGCTCGGCGGCCCGGTGTAAGCAGCTCCGCTGCCTGTGCGCACTTCTGGTAGCCAGGACTACCAAAAGTGCGCACAGGTGCGTCAGTGCCTGGCGGCGTCGGCCTCGGCGCGGTAGTTGCCTGGCCACGCCTTGCCGAGGGTGAGTCCGCCGTCGACGACGACGTTCTGCCCGGTCACGAACGAGGCGTCGTCGGAGACCAGGTAGGCGATGGCGCCGGCGATGTCCTCGCCCTCGCCGGCCCGGGGGACCGGCTGGAACGATGCCAGTCCCTTGCGGACGGCGGCCACGCTGGCGTCCAGGGCGTCGCCTTCCAGTCCGGCGCCGTGCCCGGTGATCCGCGTCGCCACTCCGCCGGGGGTGACGGCGTTGACCCGCACCCCGAACTCCGCCAGTTCCCGCGCAGCGCTTCGGGTCATCTGCAGTACGGCGGCCTTTGCCGCGCCGTAGGGGTGCGGGCCGAAGCCGGTGCGTACCCCGGCTACCGAGGACACGTTCACGACGGTGCCGAAGCCCTGCTCGCGCATCACCCGGGCGGCGTGCTTGGTGCCGAGGAAGGCGCTGCGGGCGAGTACGGCGAACGACGCGTCCCACTCGTCGGCGGTGGTGTCCGTGACGTACGTCCACGCACCGACCCGGCCCGCGTTGTTCACCATCGCGTCGAGGCGTCCGAAGTGTTCGGTCGCCGCGCGTACCGCACCCGCGACGTCGTCCTCCCGGGTGACGTCGGTGTGGACGTAGACGGCGTGTTCACCCAGGCCCGCTGCGACGGCCTCGCCTCGTTCGTTGTCGATGTCGGTGACGACCACCCGCGCGCCGCGCGCTGCCAGGAGTGTGCATGTCGCAGCGCCGATTCCGCTCGCTCCGCCGGTCACCACCGCAACCTTGCCGTGTAGCTCCGTCATGTGTGTCGAGTCCTTTCCTCGATGACCGATCTTGAGGTATTAACCTAAAGGCATTAGCTTGATATGTCGACGGTCACATTGCGAGACGGTGGCTGTCGGAACCACACGAGGGGAAGGCCCCGAATGTCCGAACTGATCCAGACCGAGCGCCCGCGGCCGGGCGTACTGCTGATCCGCCTCAACCGCGCGGACGCCCTGAACGCGATGAACGTCGAACTCGTCGAGGCGCTGCACGCGGTGCTGGCGAGCGTCCGGCACGACTCCGAGACCCGGGCGATCGTCCTCACCGGGAACGGTCGGGCCTTCTGCGCGGGAATCGATCTGCGCGGCTACGGCACCCCGCCCGGCGCCACCGAGGGCGAGGGGCGCGCGCAGGCGGGCATGCGCGTCCAGCAGCACATCGCCTCCCTGGTCGAGGCGTTCCGCGGCGCAAGGCCGCCCGTCGTCGCGGCGATCAACGGTGCCGCTGCCGGCGGCGGCATGGCGCTGGCCCTCATGGCCGACGTCCGGATCATGGCCGAGGGAGCGGCGCTGCACGCGTCCTTCATCAACCGTGGGCAGTCCAGCTGCGACATCGGCGTCAGCTGGCTGCTACCGCGGATGATCGGATTCTCCAGGGCCGCAGAGATTCTCCTCACCGGGCGACCCGTCGACGCCGCCGAATGCGAGCGCGTCGGCATCGTGTCCTCGGTGCATCCGGCCGAGCGGCTGCTCGACACGGCACTCGACACCGCGGAGAACATCGCGCGCAACAGCCCGTTCGGCGTGTGGATGACCAAGGAGGTGATGTGGTCCAACCTCGAGGTCCCCAGCCTGCGCGCCGCGATCGATCTGGAGAACCGGACCCAGATCCTCGCCGCCATGACCAAGGACCACCGGGAGGCCGTCCACTCGTTCCTCGAGAAGCGCCCTCCCGTGTATCGGAACCACTGAAGAACAACGACTGTGACGAACGGAAGGTGGCGGCGATGAAGGTCGGCGTGATGGCCGGGTACTGGGGATCGGGACCGCCGAAGCGGATGGAGCAGACCGTCGCGGAGGCCGAGGCGCTCGGTGTGGACAGCTTCTGGACGGCCGAGTCCTACGGGTCCGATGCACTGACCCCACTGGCCTGGTGGGGCGCGCGGACCTCGACCATCGCCCTCGGCACCTCGGTGTGCCAGATGTCGGCGCGCACGCCCACGGCACTGGCGATGGCGGCGCAGACGCTCGACCACCTCAGCGGTGGTCGCGTGATCCTCGGCATCGGTGCGTCGGGCCCGCAGGTCGTCGAGGGCTGGTACGGCCAGCCGTATCCGCGCCCGCTCGAACGCACCCGCGAGTACATCTCGATCATGCGGGCGGTGTGGGCCCGGGACGAGCCGGTGACCTTCGACGGGAGGCACTACCAGCTGCCGTACCAGGGCGGCACCGGTCTGGGGAAGCCGCTCAAGTCGATCGTGCATCCGCTCCGCCGCGACATCCCGATCTACATGGGTGCCGAGGGCCCGAAGAACGTCGCGCTGGCCGCCGAGATCGCGGACGGCTGGACGCCGTTGTGGTTCTCTCCGAAGACCGACGACTTCTACCGCGCCGCGCTCGCCGAGGGCTTCGCCCGCCAGGGCGCCCGTCGCACAGCCGACGACTTCGAGATCGCCAACGTCTGCTGGCTCGTCGAGGACGACGACGTCGAGCGCGCGGCGTCCCGTCTCAAGCCGGTGGTCGCGTTGTACGCAGGAGGCATGGGCGCCAAGGACGCGAACTTCCACAACGACGTGTTCGTCCGGATGGGGTGGGGTGACGCGTGCGCCGAGATCCAGGATCTCTACCTGAAGGGCCGGGCCGACCTGGCCGCGCAGGCCGTCCCGACCGCGATGGTCGAGGACGTGGCCCTCGTCGGCCCGGCCGACAAGATCTGCGAGGACATCGAGAGGCGCTGGAAGCCGACCTGCCTCACCACCCTGATCCTGGGCGGCTGGCCGCGCCCCGAGAACAGGGAGAAGATCCTCGATGCCATCCGTTGATGCAGCTCCGCCGCTGTGAGTGGTTTTCACCCCAACCGGGGTGAAACCACGCACAGGCGCGGGAGCGCACTGCAGTAACCTAAAGAAGTTAGTTGAACCCGTGCGAGATCTGGATGGTGCCCGTTGTCTGCCCACACTGCCCCGCTCGACCCCCGCACGCCCGTCCTGGTCGGCGGCGGCCAGATCAACGACCGCGACGGCGGCCGCGAGCCGGTCGACCTGATCGCCGACGCCGCGCATCGGGCGGCGGCCGAGGCGGGCAGCGTCAGGCTGCTCGAACTCGTCGACTCCGTCCGCATCGTCGGCCTGCTGTCGTGGAAGTACCGCGACCCCGGCGCGCTCGTCGGGGAGCGGATCGGGGCTGCGCCCCGGCACACCGCCTACACCGGCAGCGGAGGAAGCACGCCGCAGGTGCTCGTGAACATGGCGGCCGAGGACATCGCGGCCGGCCGGTCCGACGTCGTCCTCATCGGTGGTGCCGAGTCGTGGCGCACCCGAATGAAACTGCGCGCACAGGGGATTCGCCCGGACTGGACCGTGCAGGACGACTCCGTGCCGAAGGCGGCATTGGTGGTCGACGAGGTTCCGATGCGGTCGGAGACGGAGATGCGTGCCGTCATCGACCGGCCCGCGTACGTCTACCCGCTGTTCGAGCAGGCGCTGCGGATCGCGTCGGGGCGGACCGTTGCCGAGCACCGCGACGCGATCGGTGCCCTGTGGTCCGGCTTCAGCAAGGTCGCGGCGACGAATCCGCACGCCTGGACGCAGCGCGAGTACACCGCGGACGAGATCGTCACCCCGTCCCCGGACAACCGGTGGATCGTCTCGCCGTACACCAAGCTGCTCAACTCGAACAACATGGTCGAGCAGGGTGCGGCGTTGCTGCTCTGCTCGGTGGAGACCGCGACCCGGCTCGGCATCCCCCGCGAGAACTGGGTGTTTCCGCAGTCGGGAACCGAGTCGCACGACACCTACGACATCGCCGAGCGCGGCGCGCTCGACCGGTCGCCGGCCATCCAGATCGCCGGTGCCCGCGCACTCGACCTGGCGGGCATCGGCGTCGACGACCTCGCACACGTCGACGTCTACTCCTGCTTCCCGTCCGCGGTCCAGGTCGCGGCGCGTGAGCTGGGGCTTCCCCTCGGCGATCCCGGCCGGCCGCTGACGCTCACCGGCGGTCTCACCTTCGCCGGCGGGCCGTGGAACAACTACAGCACGCACGCCATCGCGACCATGGCCACCCGACTGCGGGAGTCGCCCGGCAGCTACGGACTGGTCACCGCCAACAGCGGGTACCTCACCAAGCACGCCTTCGGGGTGTACCGCACCGAGCCGCCCACCGGCGGGTTCCGCCGCGAGGACGTGCAGGCGACGGTGGACCGCGAGCCGACCGTTCGCGCGCACCCGACCTACGCCGGTCCGGCGACGGCCGAGTCGTGGGCGGTCCTGTACGACCGGTCGGGGGAGCCGGAGCGCGGCTTCCTCGCGGCCCGTACCCCCGACGGTGGTCGGACGCTCGCGTCGACCACGGACACCGAGGCTCTCGACCTACTGCTCGCCGCCGATGATGCAGGTCAGGGTGTTGTCGTCGCGGAGGACGGTGGTTTCGGGTTCGTGTGAGCCCTTCCCTTCGCAGGTGGGTCCTCGGGCACCCATTGACGCGTCGTTACCTAAAGGCATAAGGTAAATCGCATACCGGCGCATCGCGCCGAACCGGCGCCTCGGGCGCACGTGGATCAAGGAGAACTCGAATGTCTGCAGAGGACTTTCGGACGCTGTACGAGCGTCACGTCGGGTATGTCGTCTCGGGAAACATGAAGGCCGCACTCGCCGACATGGTTCAGGAGAACATCCCGGCCGTCTTCGACGGAGTGTCGGTGCCGCGCGGCGCCGTCAACGCCTTCGAGATCAAGGACGTTCGCGCCGAGGGTGACCGGCAGATCGGCGAAACGGTGTACGACACCCCCGAGGGTGTCATCGGCCTCCGTTCCATCTGGGAGCTCCACGACGGACAGTGGAAAGCCGCTGCGCTGGAGAACTTCCCGGCCGCCGGAGCGACGGCGTGAGCGGCGCCGCTACCGACGGCGTGAGCGGCACCGCCGCGGTCGAATTCCCCTGGGGCCCCGCGCCGGACGGTCTCGACCAGCCGTACTGGGACGGTCTGCTCGCCGGTGAACTGCGGCTGCAGCGTTGCGGCAACTGTGCCGAGTGGATCTGGGGCCCGCAGTGGATCTGCGCCACCTGCCACACCTTCGACCCCGGATGGGAGACGGTGGAGGCGGTGGGCGCCGTGTACAGCTGGGCGCGCAGCCACTACCCGTTCATCACAGAACTCGCCGAGCGCATCCCCTACGTGACCGTCCTCGTCGAACTTCCGGGAGCCGGAAACCGCAGGGTCCTCGGCATTCTCACCGGCGACGACACCGACGTCCGGATCGGCGACCCGGTGGTCGGGCACATCGAACTCGACGAGGGCGCGACGTGGCCGCTGCTGCGGTGGCGTCGACGCGAAGGAGCACAGGCATGAGCGGGATCTCCATGCGCGGCGCGGCCGCGGTCGTGGGCGTGTCCGAGCTGCACTACAAGCGCGGTGAGGCCCCGCACGGCGAGTTGCGGATGACTCTCGAGGCGATCGTGGCCGCCTGTGCCGACGCCGGCATCTCGCCGCGTGAGCTCGACGGCTTCGTCTCCTACGCGGGCGGCGGACACGACGGCGCGATCATCGGCGGCGCCCTCGGCGTCGACGACGTGCGCTGGTCGAACATGATGTGGGGCGGGGGCGGCGGCACCGTCGCCGCCGCCGTCAACAACGCGGCCGTTGCTATCGCCGCCGGTCAGGCCGAGTGCGTCATCGTCTACCGTTCGATGGCGCAGGAGGACACCGGTCGCCTCGGGTACGCCAAGTACTTCTACGGCTCGCACTACCTCGCGCACGGCATCGGATCTCCTGCCCAGGTGTGTGCCCTGCGCACGCAGCGGCTGCTCGAGCACGACGGCGTGCCTCGTGAGGCGATGCGGGCACTGGTGCTCGCCGCGTACGGGCACGCGCAGAACAACCCGACCGCCGCCGGGTACGGCCGGCCCCTCGACGAGGCAACCTACGATGCGTCCCGGATGATCGCCGAGCCGTTCCACCTGTTCGACTGCTCCCGCGAGAACGACGGCGCCGTGGCGCTGGTGCTGGTCTCCGCCGAGCGGGCGAAGAGCATGCGACCCGACGCCGCCTACGTGCTCGCCGGTGCGCAGGGCGCACCTGGCGGCTACTCGTCGATCATCGACAACGACGACCTCTACACCACCGCCGGGTTCGCCGGCCGTCCCGGTCGGCCGGGTGTCGCCGAACGGCTCTGGACTGCTGCGGGTCTCGGCCCTGACGACGTGGACGTCGTGCAGGTGTACGAGAACTTCAGCGGGCCGGCGGTCGCCGCGCTCATCGATCACGGGCTGGTCCCGACCGGTCCCGCTGCGGGCGATGTCCTCACCGTCGACAACCTCACGGCGGGAATCGGCAAGCTGCCGGTCAACACCAGCGGCGGCAACATCGCCGACTCGTTCGTCAACGGGATGGGCCTGGCCGTGGAGGCGGTCCGGCAGATTCGCGGCACCTCCACCAACCCGGTCGAGGGCGCACGGACGTCGCTGTTCATCGGTGGCCCGATGGCGCCGGTCGTCAGTTCGACGCTGTTCGGCCACCAAGACGCCCTGTAGACGACGCAGCCACCCGTAGACGACGCAGCCAAAGGATCGACATGGACATCTCCCTGGACCGGCGCACCCTGTTCATCGACGGCGAGTGGGTGACCCCGCAGTCCGACGCCACGTTCGACGTCATCGAGGCTGCAACCGAGAAGGTGCTCGGCACAACAGCTCTCGCTTCCACCTCCGACATCGATGCGGCTGTGGCGTCCGCGCGCCGTGGCCTGGCAACCTGGCGGGCACTGGAAGCCGCGGACCGCGCCGACCACCTGGACCGGTTCGCGGCGGCGCTCAAGGCACGCGCCAAACAGACGGCTGCGCTCACCACCAGGGAGAACGGCATGCCGATCTCCCTGTCCATCGGTGCCAACGGCTTCGCGCCGAGCATGATGGTCGGCTACTACGCGAATCTCATCCGTCGGACGGCGTCGGACGACGTGCGGCCCAGCGCACTCGGGGGACGCACCGTGGTGCGGCGTGAGCCGGTCGGCGTCGTCGCCGCGATCACCCCGTGGAACTACCCGCAGTCGCTCGCTGCGATGAAGATCGCGCCCGCCCTGGCCGCCGGCTGCACCGTCGTGCTCAAGCCGGCACCCGAAACCGCTCTGGACGCCTTCGTGTTCGCCGACGCCGCTGCCGAAGCAGGGCTTCCCGCCGGTGTCGTCAACGTCGTCCCCGCCGGACGCGAGGTGAGCGCCTACCTGGTGGAGCACCCCGGTGTCGACAAGGTGGCGTTCACCGGCTCCACACCGGCGGGGCGCGCGATCGGCGCGACGTGCGGCCGGTTGCTGCGCCCGGTGACCCTGGAACTCGGCGGAAAGTCTGCGTCGATCGTCCTCGAGGACGCGGACCTCGATGTCTTCGCGGAGAACATCCTCGGGGTGTCCCTGCCGAACAACGGTCAGACGTGCCACGCCGGCACCCGTATCCTCGCGCCGCGAAGCCGCTACGCCGAGGTCGTCGACGCGGTGACCGAGACGGTGCGTGCCCTGCGGATCGGTGACCCGCTCGACAGGTCCACCCAGATCGGGCCGCTGGTCAGCGCCGCGCAGCGCGACCGGGTGCTCGGCTACATCGACATCGGACGGGGCGACGGGTACCGCGTCACCACCGGTGGCACTGTGCCTGCCGATCAACCCACCGGCTGGTATGTCGCACCCACCGTCTTCGAGGGCGTCGACAACTCTGCCCGCATCGCGCAGGAGGAGATCTTCGGTCCCGTCCTGACGATCACGCCCTATGGCGACGAGGACGAGGCTGTCGCCATCGCCAACGACTCCGAGTACGGCCTCGGCGGCACCGTCTGGACCACCGACGAGGAGCGCGGGCTGGCGATCGCCGACCGGATCCACAGCGGCACGGTCGGAGTCAACCACTACGCCCTCGACTTCGACGCGCCGTTCGGCGGTGTCAAGGCGTCCGGTCTGGGTCGTGAACTCGGCCCGGAGGGCATCGCGCCCTACTACGACAGCAAGTCGATCTACTTCTGGTCCTGAGCGACTCGACCTTCTGCGAACGGAGCGCACGATGACCCTTCCGCTGTACGGCGTCCGCGTCCTGGACCTCACCGACGGCCTCGGCGAATCCGCGGGGCGCTACCTCGCCGACCTCGGCGCCGAGGTGATCCGTGTCGAGGTCCCCGGCGGATCGCGTTCGCGGGCAACGGAACCGGTCGTCGACGGCGTGAGCATCCCGTTCGCGCTGCGCAACGCCAACAAGCTCGGCGTCGTCCTCGACCTGGACGACGACGCGGGCCGAGCCCGACTTCGGGAGCTCGCGTCGAGTGCGGACATCCTGATCGAGTCGCAGCGCCCCGGACGGCTGGCCGATCGGGGTGTCGGACCGGACGAGGTCCGGTCGCTGGCACCGGAGTTGGTGTGGGTGTCGGTCACCGGATTCGGCCAGACCGGACCGTACCGCGACTGGATCGCCACCGAGCCCGTGCTGTACGCGCTGTCCGGGGTGCTGTCCCGGTCCGGTGCGCCTGGGGCCGAACCGCTGCTGCCGCCGGCCGGTCTCGTCGAGGAGAGCGTGGGCGCGCACGTCGCGTGGGCGGCGCTGTTGGCGTACCACCGCAGGCTGGCGAGTGGGCGTGGCGACACCGTCGACCTGTCCGCCTTCGAGGCGATCGTGCACGGCTTCGATCCCGGATTCGGTGCGCAGGGGTCCGCTGCGGCGGGAAGGTCTGAGGACTTTCCGCGGGGTCGTCCCGACGCGGCGAACTTCTATCCGGTCTTCCCGTGCAAGGACGGACACGTCCGGATCTGCCTGCTCGCCAAGCGGCAGTGGCGCGGAATGTTCGAATGGCTCGGTGAACCCGCGCAATTCGCGGATCCGAAGTACGACACGATTCCCGCCCGGTTCGCTGCGGCGGACACCCTGCACCCCCTGATCGAGGACCTGTTCGCCTCGTACACCCAGGCCGAGCTGGTGGCCGAAGGTTCGCGTCGGGGTGTCCCGGTCGGTGGCGTGCACACCCTCGCGGAGGTGTTGACCACCGAGCACTTCGCGGCGTCGGGTTCCCTGGTGGATGCCGAGATCGCGCCCGGGCTCCACGCTCGCGTCCCGTCCGGATACGTCAGCGTGGCCGGCGAGCGTGCCGGAATCCGCGCGCGGGCGCCCAAGCTCGGTGAGCACGACGGCCGGGCCTTCGCGCCCCGGAGCCCACTGCCGAGCGGAAGCGCCGATCCGTCCGAAGCACCGCTGGCTGGTCTGCGCGTCCTCGATCTCGGTGTGATCGTGTTCGGCGCCGAGCTCAGCCGGCAGTTCGCGGACTACGGCGCCGACGTGATCAAGATCGAGAACGCCAACTTCCCGGACGGCCTGCGCCAGTCCAAGCGCGGTGCGGCGCTCGCGGCGTCTGTTGCCTGGGGACACCGCAACAAGCGCAGCCTCGGTATCGACTTGCGCAGCTCCGACGGTGCCCACATCTTCCGCCGTCTGGTGGAGAGCGCCGACGTGGTTCTCGCCAACTTCAAACCGGGAACGCTGGCCTCGATGGGCTTCTCCTACGAGAGCCTGGCGGAGATCAACCCGCGGATCGTGGTGTCCGAGTCGAGCTCGTTCGGCAGTACCGGACCGTGGCGCACCCGCCTTGGCTACGGACCCCTGGTGCGCGCGTCGTGCGGTGTGTCGGCGCTGTGGCGCTACCCCGACAACGCGGAGCTGCTGTGCGACGGGCAGACGGTGTACCCCGACCACATCGCGGCACACGTGGCTGCGGTCGCCGTGCTCGCCGCACTGATCGACCGTCGCCGGACGGGACGCGGGACGAATCTCGAGATCGCCCAGGCGGACACGGCACTGGTCCAGCTCGGAACGCAGCTCGTCACCGAGGGCCTGCTACCAGGCACGGTCACCGCTCCCGGAAACACCGACCCGTACGCGGCGCCGAGCGGCGTGTACGCCTGCGCGGGTGACGACGAGTGGTGTGTCGTCACTGTCCGCGACGACGACGAGTGGGCCGCGCTGTGCTCGGCTCTGGACCGACGGGATCTGTTGGAGGACAGCAGGTTCTCCACGGCAGCGCAACGCGTCGCCCATCGAGCCGAGGCGGATGCACTGGTGGCAGCGTGGCTGCGGGATCGGGACCGGCTCGAGGCGGCGGCGACACTCCAGGCCGCGGGCGTTCCGGCGGGCGCGATGGTGCGCCTGCCGGAACTGCTCACCGATCCGCACCTGACCGCGCGGCACACCTACACAACCATCGGTCACGATCTGCTGGCCGCCGATCTGCCCGCGACCGCTCGTGTTGCGGTGTTCGGCGAGATCGACGACCCGCCGGCCCGGCAGGCCCCACTCGCGGGCGAGCAGAGCCGGCAGATCTGCACCGAACTGCTCGGCATGGAGGATGCCGAGGTCGACGAGTTGGTGCGTTCCGGCGTACTGCAGCCGTCGGCCGCGGACCCCGCACTGCGGTCGGCGGTCACCGCCGGGTAGCGCGCGTATTCGGTGATCAAGCTGTGACCTGCGGTTTTCCGGTCCGGTGTCTCGTCGTCGGGTGTACGGTGATCGGGGGCGGGTAACCGGAAGGTGCGCGCGATGGGCGGCCACATTCGGAGCTTGACCACGGTGTTGCTGACAGTCGTCGGCGCGACGTTCGCGTTCGCGCCGCCACAGGCACAGGGGTTCGCGGAGGACATCTGCTACACCCCCGGCGGGGCGCCGCCGCACAATTGCGCGCCACTGCCACCGCCGTGCCCGGCGGACGATCCGAACGGTCCGCTCTGTGGGCTGGAGGCGTTCGTGCGATATGGCTACACGCTCCGTCAGCCGCTCGGCGGTCGCAGCCTCGTGCATTCCGACTCCACCTACATCATCGCGCGCACCGTCGGGTTCTCCGAGCGAGACGCGTACTGGATCGCGGCGTACGACGAGGCGACGGACCTCGGCACCTTCGTGCCGCGTGACGCGAACGGAGCACCGGTACCGGACGCCGCCGCCCTGACCACCGCCGACATCAGCGGACTCGTGCGGACGCACTTCGCGACCGGCGGATTCCTGTTCCACTTCCTGCCGACCATGCGCGGGCCCGGAGACCCGGAGCCCGACGGTCTGCGTCCCGACGTGGACGACCCGGCGCACGAGGTGATGCTCACGCATGTACGGCGCTGGGCGATGGCCGGGCCCGGTAGCGCCGTGCCGCTGTGCACTGGCGGTTTCACGAACCCCTCGGCGTCCGGTGACTACGCCACCGGCGCCGAGTGCTTCGACGATCCCGATCCGACGCAGATCAACGGCACGTACAGCGTGCAGGCGCCGCTCGCCATTCCGTTCACCAACATGACCGGACCGCAGGTGATTTCGGACGGTGTGCTGGCCCCACAGTTCGACTCGTGGGTGGGGGCGGAGTCGTGGAACGCGAGGATCGGCATCTACATCCACGCGCTCGCCGACCGGATCTCGCATCACGCCTGCACCGATGCCGGCACGGTCACGGCGCCATCCGCGGAACGCCCGGACTTTCGCATCGACCTGAACAAGCCCACCTGCGACCAGGGCCCGCACGCCGTCCGCCACGAGTACGAGACCGGGGTGGACGTCACCGGGATCGAGCCGGAGGACCGCACCACCGAAGCCGCATTGTCGATGATCTTCGACGAACTGTCCGAATTCGCCCAGGTGCGTGGTGTTCTCGACGAGTCGGCCATGGCTCCGTCGGAGAAGTCCGCTCTGCTCGGGGACGGGCTGCTGCCTGCCCTTCAGCACCGGAACCCGATCGAGCGCCTGGCCGCCGTCACCGAGGTCGGGTGCAGGTTCGGGGTGTCTGCGTTCCCTGGAAGTCCCGCCTGCGGCGGCTGACCACCCCGCGCCTCTGTCAGGCCGCACCCGCGACCCGTTCGCTGCAACCTGGCGCCCCTGCTCTGTGGGCGCAATGTCACATCGTGCGCACTGGATGCGCCCGATGTGACATTGCGCCGATCCGGGGCCGGACGCCGCAGGGCGTGACATGCGATCCGAATCACGAAATACGTGTTCCATACACGTATTTGATGCTGACTCGGGCGTTCGTGCTCGCGTAGACAAACCTAACAGTTGTCGGTTAACGTGTCGTGCATCACAGGCCGTGCCCGGCTTTCCGTCGGGCTCACACACACGAGGTGTGCATGACCGAGATCCACCCCCCAACCGTCGAATCGGAGCCCGAATCCGCCGGAACGACCTCCCGGAGCCAGTCGAGGCGGGCCAGTCGAGCGGCGTTCGTCGGAACCCTCCTCGAGTACTACGACTTCAGCCTCTACGCCTCTGCCGCGACGGTGGTGTTCGCCAGCGTCTTCTTCTCCGGATCCAGTCCGTTCCTCGGTACCCTCCAGGCCGTCGGCACGTTTGCGGTCGGATTCCTGGTGCGCCCGCTCGGCGGCGTCATCCTCGGCAGCCTCGGAGACCGTATCGGGCGCAAGAAGATTCTCGTACTGACTCTGGTCCTCATGGGCGCCGCCACACTGCTCGTCGGACTGTTGCCGAGCTACGCGCAGATCGGCTGGCTCGCGCCGCTCCTGCTGGTGCTGTTGCGTGTCGTGCAGGGCATCGGCGCCAGCGCCGAGTACGGGGGAGCAACCCTCGTCGCGGTCGAGTTCGCCGAGCAGCGCAAGCGCGGCCTCCTCGGATCGCTCCCCGGCATGGGTGCGGCCCTGGGTGGCGTGCTGGGCACCGGTGCCCTGTTGTTGGTCTCGACGGTGTTGTCGAAGGACGCCTTCCTGGACTGGGGTTGGCGCATTCCCTTCCTGATGAGCGGGCTGATCCTCGCGTACGGGCTCTGGCTGCGGAGGTCGCTTCCGGAGACGCCGGAGTTCCGGCGGATCGAGGATGCCGACGACACGGCGAGCACTCCGGTGCGTGACGTGATCCGGCAGCAACCGCGTGCCCTCGTCACGGTGTTGGGCATGACGGTCGGCCAGACCGGGATCGGCTACTTCTACCTCGTCTTCATGGGCACGTTCGGGGCGAACCAGCTGGGGTTGGACAAGACCCAGATCCTGATCGGTCTCATCGCCGCGCAGGTCGCGAACGCGGCTCTCATCCCCCTGTTCGGCGGACTGTCGGACCGGGTGGGCAGGCGACCGGTCATCATGTTCGGTTTCGCCTACAGCGCGGTCTTCGCGTGGCTCGCGTTCTGGCTGCTGTCGAGCCACGGGTCGCCGACCCTGTTCTGGGTGGTCCTCGCGCTCGGCAACGGCATCGGGGTCGCGGCGATCTTCGGTCCGATGGGCGCCTACGTCACCGAGCTGTTCGACACGAAGCACGCGTATAGCGGGTTGGGTCTCGGTCGCGAGACCGGCAACGCGCTCGGTGCAGCCGTCGTGCCGGTGGTGGCAGTGCCGCTTGCCTTCGACGACACCACGATCTGGCTCAGCCTGCTGCTGTGTGGCATTGCGCTCCTCGGACTCGTCGCGGCGGTCATGTCCCGGGCCCGGGGGGAGTCGGTGCAGGAGCAAACACGCGACGAGGTGACGGTGGCCGCATGATGGCGCGGCCACGTGCGCGGTAGCGCGAGGGTTCCGATCCGGGCGATCGGAACCCTCGTCGTCGTGCGATCAACGGATACCCAGTCGGCCCCGGTGAACTCGCCGGAGCCGCAGACGTTCCGCGGCGAGGCCGACACCCACGGATACGGAAGCCGACGTCGGCGCCGGCCGCCTACGCCGAGCTTCACGATTCTCGAGGAAGGTGAAGTCATGACCACCACAACAGTGGACGATCCGCCATCCGATCTCGTCGTCGACTTCGAGGCGGAGTTCATCGGTGAGTTCGCGCACGAGCGCAAGGCCAGGCGGGCCGCGGTGCGCCCGGGGTCGACGTCGCTGTGGGTCGACGTCGCTGTGGGGCGGCGAAGGACCGGGGCGTCGTGAACGCCGCACCGGAACCTGCCACCGGGACCGGGCGGTTGGAGTGCCTCGGGGGTGAGACCATCGGCGTAGTCGGCGCCGGGATGATGGGCGCTGCACTCGCGTACACGTGCGCACGAGCCGGAGCCGACGTCGTCCTGGTCGGACGGACCGTCGACGGCGCACGCCGAGGTGTCGCATACGCAAGCCACCGCGAAGCCCGAGCCCGGACGACAGACTCGGCCGTGTCACGTGCGTTGCTCGACCGCATCACGCCGACCGATCGCTTGGCGGACCTCGAGCCAGCCTCGCTCGTCGTCGAGGCGGTGCCGGAGAACGTCGTCGTCAAGCAGCAGGTCATGAGGTCGGTGGAGGCTGTCACTCATGAGGGCACCGTGCTCGCGTCCACGACCTCGACCCTGCCGATCACGACCTTGTCATCCGCGCTGACGCGGGCAGAGGCCCTGGTCGGAATGCACTTCTTCTCGCCCGTCGACCGGATGCCGCTGGTGGAGGTGATCGCCGGCGCACGCACATCGGAGGCGGTCTTCACGACAGCGCTCGACTACGCGCGGATGCTGGGAAAGACCCCGATCGTTGTCCGTGACAGTCGGGGCTTCTTCACCAGTCGGGTGATGGAGCGCTACCTCGACGAAGCCCTGACCGCGGTCGGGGAGGGAGTCGATCCGGACGTCGTCGAACGCGCGGCGACCGCCGCCGGGTACCCGGTTCCGCCTCTGCGACTTCTGGACGAGATCTCGTTGACACTCAATCGTGCGGTTCAACGTGAGAACCGGACCGCTGTCGAGGCGGTCGGTGGCACCTGGCAGGGAACGAGCGCGGATCGGGTCCGTGACCGGCTGATCGACGACCACGACCGAGGTGGCCGGTCTGTGGGACGTGGGTTCTACGACTACGACGTCGACGGTTCACGTATCGGGCTCTGGCCCGGCCTCCACGAGGTGTTCGGTACGCGCCGGACGATACAGCTCGACGACATGCGCGACCGGTTGATGTTCGTCCAGGCCGTCGAGGCGCTGCGTTGTCTCGATGAAGGCGTCGTCGGTTCGGACGACGACGCCGACACCGGATCGGTGCTCGGCATTGGCTTTCCAGCGCGCACCGGCGGGGTCGTCTCGTTTGTTCGTTCCTATCCCGGGGGTGCGGATCGGTTTGCCGCTCGTGCCCGCGAACTCGCGGACCGCTATGGGGTCCGTTTCCTCCCTCCGCACAGATGATTTCGAACTCCAACTCTCTCGACCGGAAGGTTGACAGCCAATGCGAATCAAGACGAGGCTCAGCTGCCCCTGTGGCGCAGGGATTACCGGATCCGACGAGGACGACCTGGTCGAGAAGACTCGGTCACACCTCGCCGACGTACATCCGGGAATGAACTACTCGCGCGACGAGATCCTCTTCATCGCGTACTAGCCGTTCAGTGACCGGAACTGTCGCGGCGCCGAGGGTTCCGATCGCAGGGATCGGAACCCTCGCCGCGCTCGGCTCGGGAGATAGCCTTGTCTACGAAGAATAGGTTTTCGATGCGTGGCGGGCCACTGCCGCGCAGGATGGAGCTGTACCCATGCCCACCGTGCCCCTGCTCGTCGACGCCGCTTGGCTCGACTCCCACCGCTCGGATGGGAACATCCGGATCTACGACGTCAGCATCTCGCACGGGAAGGACGATGCGGGGGAGTCGTTCACCACGTCGGGTCGCGAGTCGTACGAGGCCGAGCACATTCCAGGGGCTGCGCACGCTGACGTGTTCGGCGACCTCGCGAACACGGACTCGCCGTATGCCTTCACCAGCCTCGACCACGACACGTTCGCGCAGCGCGCGGGTGCCCTCGGTATCGGCCCGGACACCCATGTCGTTCTGTACGACCAGGGTGGGAACCTGTGGGCGACCCGCCTGTGGTGGAACCTGCGCCTCGAGGGATTCGACCGGGTGTCGGTCCTCGACGGCGGACTGGGTGCGTGGAGGGCCGCGGGCAAGGAGACGGAGAAGGGCGGCGGCAACAGCTACCCGGCCGCCGTCTTCACCGGTGAGCGGCGGCCCGAGCTGCTGGCCACCAAGGAGAGCATCCTCGCGGGGATCGGCAATCCGGACGGCGTCCTGGTGAACTCTCTGGAGCCGCAGACGTTCCGCGGCGAGGTCGACACCTACGGGTACGGCCGCCCGGGACGGATTCCGGACAGTGTCAACGTCTTCTTCGGTGACCTGGTCGCAGAGGACGGCCGGGTCGGTGGCCTCGATCTGGTGCGGCCGCTGTTCGCCGAGGCAGGCGCACTGGACGAGAGCAAGTCGGTGGTGACCTACTGCGGTGGCGGCATTGCCGCGACCTTCCTCGCGTTCCAGCTCGCCCGGCTGGGTCGCGACGACGTCGCCGTCTACGACGGGTCGATGAACGAGTGGGTCTCCGACGAGTCGCTGCCGCTCGAGGTCGGCTGACCCGACGGCGACACCACACGAGTGGGGGCGGACCGCGGCGGTCCGCCCCCATCGCCGTATTCGCGAACAACCAGCAGTTTCACACATTCGAACTCCCCGGGACGAGGTTCATCCCGGGGAGTTCCGTGTCTTCCGAGGTGGGCGCACTGCGAACTGGTGACAAATATCGATTGACGTCAGTTGTCAGTGGATGTAACGTCGGTCACAGGCCGGGGCGGAAGGTCGCATCCCGGTCGGGTTCTTCTCCGGCGCCACTCCCTGTGGCGTTTCGTACAGCGCCGCGAGGCCGTTGCCCGCGTGCGGCCACACACTCCCGTCTCTCAAGGAGCTCGGATGAATCCCAACGGCACATCGGCGGTCCGATTGGCTGTCGACCGCACCGCCTGCGCCGGGCACGGCCTCTGCTACGGAGGCTGGCCCGACGTACTGGACTGCGACGACCAGGGTGATCCCGTGGTCCTGCGCGACCCGCTCGGGACGGAGGCCGAGGTCGAGTCGGCGCGGTCTGCCGCCCTGGCGTGTCCGGAGCGGGCACTCACCGTCGAATCGGTGTGATCTTCCGAAACAGACAGAAATTCAAGGCTTTCGAGGAAGGGAAAGACATGACCACGACAACAGTGGACGATGCGCCATCCGATCTCGTCGTCGACTTCGACATCTACGACCCGGGACTCACGCAGCCGGTCGACACCATCCAGGACCGCGTCGCCGATCTGGCGGGCAAGGGACCGGTCGTGTACTCGACCGCGCACGGTGGACACTGGATCGTCACGCGCTACAAAGAGATTCACGAGGTCCTCCGCGACCCCGAGACCTTCTCGAGCTACCCGAACAACCTCGTCACCGGTCCGGGCGGAATGGGCAAGTTCATCCCGATCGAACTCGACCCACCCGAGCACACCGGGTACCGGCTCGCGCTGCAGCCGCTGTTCTCGCCGAACCGCATGAAGGCGCTCACCGCCCAGATCCGGGACCTCGTGGGCGAGCTGATCGACGGCTTCGCGGCGAAGGGGGAGGCGGAGTTCATCAGCGAGTTCGCGCACGAGCTCCCGACGAGGGTCTTCCTCGCACTGATGGACTGGCCGGTCGAGGACGCGCCGATGTTCACCGAGGCCACGGACATCGTCCTGACCGGGAAACCCGGTGCCAGCGAGGAAGAATCGATGCAGGCGCGCGCCGAAGCCGGCCTGGGTATGCTCACCTACTTCCAGAAGATCGTCGACGAGCGGCGGGCCAACCCGGGTGACGACATCACGTCGACGCTGATCCACACGGAGGTGGAACTCGAGGACGGCACGCGGTTGCTGACCGACGAGGAGCTCAACCGCATGTTCTTCCTGCTCCTGATCGCCGGGTTGCACACCGTGCAGGGGTCCCTGGCCTGGAGCATCATCCACCTGTACAACAACCCTGCCCAGCGTGCGGACCTGATCGAGAACGACGACCTGATCTCGAGTGCGGTCGAGGAGATCCTCCGAATCGAGGCGGCCGTCGTTCCCGGCAGGTGTGCCACGCGGGACGTCGAACTCGGAGGAGTGCACATTCGGAAGGGCGACCAGCTGATTCTCATGCTGTGCTCCGCCAACCGCGACGGCGACGAGTTCGAGGATCCGAACGACCTCGAGCTCGATCGGCACCCGAACCGGCACCTGTCGTTCGGGTCCGGAGCGCACCGCTGCCTCGGGTCGCACCTGGCCCGGATCGAACTGTCGGTCGCACTCGAGGAACTGCATCGCCGGATCCCGGACTACCGCCTGGTCGACGAGGATCCGCCGATCCTGCACGGCAGCCAGGTCCGGGGATGCGTCCGCCTCCCCATTCGGTTCACCCCGGAGGACTGAGGGCCGTCAACCCCCTTCAGGATGCGGGGTCGTCGCGACGAACGGTCGCGTGACTCCACTGCCCGCGGCGTGGCCGAACAGGGGTGCGGTCACGCCGCGAGCGGCCCGGTGGGACTCCGAGAGTCCGCCGTTCCCGGGCGGGGTCATCGCCGAGACCAGGGGCGATGCTTGTTAGGCTCTGCTGGCCGGATGGCGAGTGTGGAATCGGTGGAGTGGAGGGTCGAATGGCGCGCAGGCGCGTCGGCGTCCTGGGGGAAGACGCGGAAGACGCGCGCGCCAAGATTCTCGCTGCCGCCGAGGTCGTGTTCCAGCGCTACGGGGTGGTCAAGGCCACGATGGGTGACATCGCCCAGGAAGTCGGTGTGTCGAGGCCGACGATCTATCGCTACTTCGCGGATCGTGACGCGGTGCTCTCGGCGATCGTGGAGTCCCGATCGCGGCGACTGTTCGGTAAGGCCCGGGCCTACCTGCGACGCCGGCCGACGTTCGGCGAGCAGGTCGTCGACGGTCTGGTGTTCCTCGTGGATCGGGGCCGATCCGATCCGATCATGCGGTTGATCGTCAGCGCGGAGCACATGGACACCGCGACGGCTCTGCTCGGCAGCTCGGGCCTGGCGGCACGCCTGACCACCGAGATGTGGACCCCGCTCATCGACGAGGCCCGGGCTCGGGGTGAGATCCGGTCGGGAACCACGAGCGAGGACATCTGCGACTGGATCACGATGGTGCAATTGATCCTGATGGGACGCAAGGATTTCGGCAGCGGCAACGATCCCGAACATCGTCGTATGCTCACCCGATTCCTGTTGCCCGCCATCGTCGACGGTACGGCGCAGGCCACCGCGGAGACCGCTGTCGGCGTGGCCGACGGCCCGGTCTGAGTCGAGGAGGTGCACATGGCGCGACGACGCGCGACGGGCGTTCTCAGCGCCGACGCGGGCATCGCCCGCGGGCAGATCCTCGCTGCCGCGGAATCGACGTTCCAGCGGTACGGCGTGCTGAAGTCGACGATGGACGACATCGCCCGGGAAGCCGGGGTGTCCAGGCCGACCCTGTATCGGTACTTCAGGGACCGCGACGCACTGGTCACCGCCCTCATCGAGGTGCGGTCGCGGCGGCTGTTCGACGAGACCCGCGAGTTCCTGTGCCGGTACGAGTCGGTCGCCGAGCAACTCGTCGAAGGGCTGCTCCATCTCGTCGATCTCGGCCGCCAGGACCCGCTCATCCGCCTGATCGTCGGTCCGGAACATCTCGGCTGGGGTGCCCCGCTGGCCGGCAGTTCCGAACTCGCCGCCGAACTGACTCACGAGATGTGGTCGCCCGTGATCGACGCCGCCCGGGAGCGCGGGGAGATCCGGCCCGGGGCCACGAACCGCGAGATCACCGACTGGATCGTCCTCGTGGAGCTCATCCTGGTGGGGCGCATGGATTTCGGTGCTGCGAGCGACCCGGACCTCCGAGGATTCCTGACCCGCCTCATGCTGCCCGGGATCGTCGCCGATCGGCCCGCTGGAGACGTCCTTCCTCCGCTGAGCTGACGCCTGTGGGTCGTTCGTTTCACTGCGTGGCGTCCCCACTGCCGCGACGCGTCCGCGATTGCTCCGACCGCACCCTTGCGTGGTGTGGGTCACATGACGTATAACGGATGACAGAACCTGTAAGTTGTAAATCAGCTCGCCGGAGAGCTGCACACGATGAGCGCGTAACACTCACGGCCACCGAGTTTTCCGTGTGCACCCCGACGACCCTCCCGCGTCCTACCGCCAGAGGTGAGGGTGCGAGACAACAGCGACGAGGAGCGACCAATGGCGCACGTGGTGACCCAGCCGTGCTGCAACGATGCGAGTTGTGTCGCGGTATGTCCGGTCGACTGCATTCATCCGACTCCTCAGGAGCGGGTGACGATCCGGACGGAGATGCTCTTCATCGATCCGGGTGCGTGCATCGACTGTGGTGCGTGTGTGGACGAGTGTCCGGTGGATGCGATCGTGCCGCCGGAGGACATCACGTCCGCGACAGAGCCTTTCGTCGAACTGAACGCGGCGTACTTCCGCCTGCCTCGGGCGGAAACGCCGGACGAGGGCGAACCTGAGATCGGAACGCCCCCGCTCGGCACCCTCCGGGTGGCGATCGTGGGTAGCGGACCGTCGGCGTGCTACGCGGCAGAGGCGTTGTGCACGACGAAGGGGCTCGACGTCGAGGTCAGCATCCTCGAGAAGTTGCCTACGCCGGGCGGGTTGGTCCGCTACGGAGTGGCGCCCGACCATACTGCGACGAAGGGGATCTCCACGCTCTTCGCGCGCACGCTGGGGAGGAAGTCCTGCACGGTTCACCTGAACACCGAAGTGGGAGTGCATGTCACGCACGACGAGATCCTGCGCCATCATCACGCGGTGATCTATGCCTCGGGTGCCGAGGGTGACCGGCGGTTGGGCATTCCCGGTGAGAACCTGCCCGGCACGGTGGCTGCGCGTGACTTCGTGCTCTGGTACAACGGCCATCCCGACCACGCCGACAGCACGTTCGACCTGACGGGTGAGTGCGCCGTCGTGGTGGGCAACGGGAACGTGGCACTCGACGTCGCCCGGATCCTGACGAGCGACGTCTCACGGCTGTTCGGCACCGATATTGCCGAACATGCCCTGGAGGCACTGGCCGCCAGCAGGATTCGAAAAGTGGTGGTTCTGGGTCGGCGTGGACCGGAGCATGCGGCGTTCAGCACCGCGGAGTTGCTCGGGCTCGGGCACCTTCCCGGGGTGGACGTGACGGCGTCGCACGCGTTCGATCCGGCGGCTGCAGTCGTCGACGAGTTGACGCGTTTCCGCGCCGCGATCCTCGATCGGTATCGCAACGCCAGGCCGGTACCGGGCAACCGGCAGATCCATCTGCAGTTCTTCCGGTCGCCGACCGAGGTGATCGGTGCGGCGGCGACGGCGGGCCTACGGATCGAGGCCACCGGGCCGGCGCTCGATGGAGACCCGAGGGTCGAGGATCTGACCGCGGGGCTCGTGCTCCGCTCGGTCGGGTTCCGGGGGCGTCCTGTGCAGGGTGTTCCGTTCGACGACGAACTCGGTGTGCTGCCGAACCGTCGCGGCGCCGTCCACGATCCCGAGACGGGCACGCCTGTTCGGGGTGTCTACACGGCCGGGTGGCTCAAGCGTGGTCCGACCGGCGTGATCGGCTCGAACCGGCAGTGTTCGGAAGAGACTGTGGCAGAGCTTGTTGCGGACTTCGCCGGGGGACGTTTCGGCGTCGTTGAGCAGGATCCGTCTGCGTTCGGTCGACTGCTCGCCGATCGGCACGCCGATCGTGTCGATCTGGCGGGGTGGAAACGGTTGGACGCGCATGAGCGTAAGGCCGGTCGGGCTGTGGGGCGTTCGCGGGTGAAGGTTGTGGGTCGTGTGGGCATGGTCGACGTCGCGTTGGGACGTCAGGTGTCGAAAGCGGTGTGAACACGTCACCGGCCGTGGCGGGCCAGTGAGTAGCCCGCGGCTCGACAGAGTCGCGGAGGAGGACGTACAGGGACCGTCGTGGTCGGGGCACGGCGGGCCAATCGAAACACACGTGACGAGCGAGAGCGTGACCGGTGGATTCGGTTCGGGCTGCGATCGGCAGCTGCGGGCGGCGGAGCCGTGCACGTGATCGCGCGGTGGAAGGGAACCGGGGTGGGCATCGAAGTGTCGGTCAGGAATCTGACCAAGTCGTTTGGTTCGCACCAAATTTGGCGGGATGTGTCGCTGACCTTGCCGGCGGGTGAGGTGAGTGCACTGCTCGGCCCGTCGGGAACGGGCAAGTCGGTGTTCCTCAAGTCGCTGATCGGGCTGCTCCGCCCGGACGAAGGCGAGATCGTCGTCGACGGCGTGGACATCATGCGGTGTTCGGCGAGGGAGCTGTACGAGATCCGAACCCTGTTCGGGGTCCTCTTCCAGGACGGGGCGCTGTTCGGGTCGATGAATCTTTTCGACAACGTGGCGTTTCCGCTGCGGGAGCACACCCGCAAGCCCGAGTCGGAGATCTCGCGGATCGTGATGGAGAAACTCGAACTGGTCGGCCTCGTCGGTGCCGAGGGCAAGCTGCCCGGCGAGATCTCCGGCGGCATGCGCAAGCGGGCGGGACTCGCCCGTGCACTCGTGCTCGAACCACAGATCATCCTCGTCGACGAACCCGACTCGGGACTCGACCCGGTTCGCACCACGTACATCTCGCAGACCCTCATCGACATCAACACCGAGATCGACGCCACGATCCTGATCGTCTCGCACAACATCAATCTCGCCCGGACGGTCCCGGACAACATCGGCATGCTCTTCCGGAGGGAACTGGTGATGTTCGGCCCCCGCGAGGTGCTCCTCAGCTCGGACGAGCCGGTGATCCGGCAGTTCCTCGGCGGAGCGATGATCGGTCCGATCGGCATGTCCGAGGAGAAGGATGAGGCGCAGATGGCGCATGAGCAGGCGCTCGTCGACGCGGGCCACCACGCCGGCGGCGTCGAGGGCCTCGTCGGCATCGCGCCGCAGATGCGCCCCACGCCGGGACTCCCGGAGCGGCGGGCCGTGGCACGCAGGCGGGAGCGGGTCCGCCGGATGCTCCCGACGTTGCCGCCGGAGGCACGTGATGCCATCGCCGACGATCTCGACGCCGCCCGGGTGATGGCGCGATGAGCGCCCCGACCGCGGTGCCGGAAGCGGTGGAGCGGTCCGCGCGGGCTCGGTTCGCCCAGCTCGCCGGATACCTGCGCGACAAGCCCAGCCGGAGCCTCGCCACGATCGGCAGGTCCGCGCGTCTCGGTGGCAACGTCCTGCGATTCTGCGTCACCGACACGCTGTCCGGTCGACTGGCATTGCGTGAGGTTGTCGAGCAGATGTGGAAACTGCTGAAGGTGACGGCGCTGCCCGCGCTGCTCATGGCTGTCCCGATCGGCGCCGAGGTGTCGGTGCAGGTCGGCGGAATCATGAACCAGGTCGGTGCGAACTCCCTGGCCGGTGCCGCGAGCGGCCTCGGCGTCGTCGGGCAGGGAGCTCCGATGGCGGCCGGGTTGCTCATGAGCGGGGCGGCGGCGTCCGCGATCGCATCCGATCTCGGGGCGCGCGCGATCCGCGAGGAGATCGAGGCCATCCGGGTGATGGGCATCGACCCGGTCCAGCGCCTCGTCGTGCCCCGCTTCATCGCCATGATCGCGATCGCGCCGATGCTGTGCATCATCATCATCGCCGCGGGTGTTGCTGCGGGCCTGCTGATCTCCGCGAACGTCAACGACGTCGTACCCGGCAGCTTCTGGCAGTCGTTCGGCGCATTCGCCACGCCGACGGACCTCGCCTTCTCCGTGGTGAAGTCGCTGCTCTTCGCCGCCACGGTGGTCGTCATCGCGAGCCTGCGCGGCCTGGAGGCGAAGGGCGGCCCCACCGGCGTGGCTAACGCGGTCAACGCCTCGGTCGTCCTCAGCGTCTTCTGCATCTTCGCGACGAATCTCCTCGTCAGCCAGCTGCAGCTGATGTTCTTCCCGGCGAGGCTGGCATGAGTGCCGTGACCGCGGTCGCCGACGCGGGCCGCCGCGGTGTGGAGGAGATCGGGCAGATCGCCGTTTTCATCGGCAGGACGATCTGGCTACTGCCCAGAACGATTCGGCACTACCGCAAGCAGACCGTGACGACGATGAACAACATGGCCTGGGGGAACGGATCCCTGGTGGTCGACGGCGGCGTCATCAGCCTGATGTTCTTCCTCGGCATCGCGGTGGGTGCCGTCGTCGCGATCCAGGCGTTCATGGCCTTCGACCTGCTCGGATTCGGTGCACTGACGGGAATCATCGGCTCGTTCGGCAACGTCCGGGTGATCGCGCCGATCATCACCGGCATCGGGTTCGCCGCCCAGGCCGGGTGCCGGATGACCGCCGAGATCGGCGCGATGCGCATCTCGGAGGAGATCGACGCCACCGAGTCGATCGGTCTGCAGGCGATTCCCTTCGTGGTGGGGACCCGACTCGTCGGCAGCATGCTGGTGGTTCTGCCCGGGTACCTGATGGCATTGGTCGTCAGCTTCGTCACCGGCGGCATCGTGGTGAAGACGTTCCACGACCAGCCGGCCGGAACGTACGACCACTACTTCGGCCAGTTCCTCAGCGTCGGGGATCTTCTCGCGTCGGTGACGAAGGTGCTCGTCTTCTGCGCGGTCGTGACGCTGATCCACTGCTACTACGGCTACTTCGCGTCCGGAGGCCCGGCCGGTGTCGGGTCGGCGTCCGGACGCGCGATCCGTGCGAGCCTCGTCGCGATCGTCGTTCTCAATTTCGTGATGACCGTGGCCATCTGGGGTCTGAGCCCCGAACTGGTCTTCAAGGGGTGACGGAATGAGTGTGTCCAGGAATCAGGACTTCATCCGGGGTTCGGCGCGCCACCAGTCGCGGCTGCTCGCCGTCACCGGGATCGGTGTGGTCACCGCCCTGTGCGCGGGCGCCGTGGCCGTGGTGTCCCTGTACCCGCGGTGGAGCGAACCGGAGGGCGTGGCAGTGGGGATCGAGGTGCCGTACGTCGGACCTGGAGTGGCAGAAGGAACCAAGGTGGTCCTCCGCGGCCGGTCCGTCGGGCAGGTGGCGGAGCTGGATCGCACCGAGTCGGGCGCGGTCCGCATGAAGCTGGTGCTCGACGAGAGCCAGATCGCCGGACTGACAGACGATTTCGAACTGGACTACCGGCCGGAGAACTACTTCGGTACGTCCGCGGTCAATCTCGTGGCGATGCCCACCGGCGCACCACTGCGATCCGGGACGGAGCGGTCCCTCGTGCCGCGGGGCGACTACACGATGTCGACGATGATCGAGCGCGGGTCGGGCACGATCGACGGCACCCTGACCGGCGGAATGATCGAATCGCTCGACAAGTCCGTGCACTATCTGGACAGCGTGACACCGTGGATCGACACGGGAGTGCTCGTGGCCGATCGGGTGGCGCGGACCCAGCAGGCGCTGCCGTCGGACCTGCTCGCACGGTTCGACGACCTCCTCGAGGTGGCACCCGAGTTCGTCGACCAGGCGGTGCTTGCCCTGATGAACATCTACGACAGCGAGTCCTACAACAGGCTGCCCGACGGATCCGTCGGCGTCGACGATGCCGTGTTCGACGAGTCCGACGCCGGTCTGGCGTTGGCGGGGAACCAGTTGTTCGGGCAGGCGGGTGCCCTGCTGGCGTCGCACGGTGCGGAGCTGACCCCGCTGATCGACTCCGCCACGACCGCCGTGGATCTGTTCCCGCACCTGAGCGGCGGGGGAATGACCCCCGAGTCCGCCCGCGACCTCGCCCGTCGTCTCGACTCGGCCTTCGTGGACGGTCCGAACGGGCAGCGACTGCGGTTGCGGATCGTTCTCGACGACCTGCCTGCCCTCGCCGCTCCTCTGGGGCTGGCACCGGCGGCGCAGCCGGGAGGAGAGCGGTGAGCACGCGCGCCGCACTGCTGGCGACGGTCGTCAAACTCGTCGTCGCCGTAGTGGTCTCGATCCTGCTGTTCGTTCTGGTCCTCGCCGCGATGCGCAGCCCCGTGTCCGGGGAGACACACAGCTACACGGCGGAATTCTCCGACGTGTCGGGGCTGGGTTCCAACGGCGACATCCGGACGCGGGGCGTGCGGATCGGCAAGGTCGAGTCCATCGACCTGGTGAACCGCGACGGCGCGACCGTCGCCGAGGTGCGATTCACCATGGAGCGTGCGTACCAGCTCTCGGCGACCACCGTGCTGTCGGTCAAGTACCAGAACCTCACCGGCGTCCGCTACGTCGACGCCGACTTCGGAACCGGCGGCGGCGACCCGGTCGAACGACTGGGGCTCGAGAACACCCGGCCCTCCTTCGACATCACGGACCTCTTCAACGGCCTGCAGCCCGTCCTCGCGACGATGAGCACAGACGAGATCAACCGGTTCTCGGAGAACGCCCTCGCCGTGCTCCAGGGCGACGGCAGTGGGCTCGAACCGATGCTGGACGACACCCAGAAGCTCGCGGAACTCGCATCGGACCGGGAACAGGTGATTTCGACCCTCACCGACAACCTCGCACGCATCGCCGACTCGATGGGCGGCAGGTCACAGGGTGTCGTCGAGTTCATGCGGTCCGTCAGCCATCCCATCGCCAGCGCGATGACGGTGCTGGACGAGTTCGCGAAGACCGCCTCCTACGGTCCGTACTTCCTCACGCCGATCAAGCGGCTGCTCGACGCGTACGGGATCGGGCCGGGTTTCGACGTGGAAGGTGCTGTGAAAAAAGCATTCTCGTCGATCGACGAGGCTGCGAGGGCATTCCGTCTGCTGCCCGCGTCGGTGGCGGGAATCCAGATCCCGACATCGGCCGGTGCCGGCGGATGTGCGCACGGGGTCGCGCAACTACCCACCGCGGTCGACGTCCTGCTGAACGGAAGCGAGGTGGTCGTGTGCAACGCACGGTGAACCGGCGGAAACGCCTGCGCGGTGTGCTCTCCTGGTGGGACGACGATCGTCGGATCGGTGCCGCCGCCGCGACCGTCGTCGTGATCGCTCTGGTGGCCACCGCGATGCTGTACGCGAATCCGCCGGGCCGCAAGAAGGTGTCGTTCGAGACCACCGACGTCTCCGCGATCTCCGTCGGCCAGGACGTGCGGGTCGCCGGTGTCAGCGTCGGATCCGTGTCCGACATGCACCTCGCGGCCGAGACCGTCCGCGTGACCCTGGACGTCGAGAAGGACGTCGAGGTCGGGACTGAGTCGCGGGTAGACGTCCGGATGCTCACCCCGGTCGGGGGTTACGCGATCACCCTTGTCCCGATGGGCGCCGAGCCGATCGGGGACCGGCCCCTCCCGGCCGCCCAGGTCACCGTTCCGTACTCCATCGGGGACGTCCTCCAGGCGGCGCCGACGGTGACGGAGGAGGTGGACGCCGCGGACATCGACGCGAACCTGCACCAGGTCGCGGATGCGCTGCGGTCCAATCCGGACTCGATCGGATCGATGATCTCGGGCATGACCTCGCTCGCACGGGTGATGAACCGACAACGCGAGCAGGTGCGGACGATCACCGCGCTGGCATCGGAGTACCTGACCGGATTCAACACCGACCGCGACATGATCTTCCACACCATCCGGGAGATGGACCTCGTGCTGTCGACCTACAACACCAACCACGCCGGATTCAACGAGGCGTACCGACTGCTGGGGGACATCCTCATGACCGTTGCACCCTTCGAGGAGTACTACCTGAACCACAGCGACGAACTCGCGAGCCGGATCGCCGAGGCGCGGACCACGATCGAGGACTTCAACACCACGATGGGCCCCGCGATCGACGCGCTGACCGCGGCCCGCGAGGACCTCGCGGCGTGGCTCACCCCGGAGGGAATCGCGGAAGTCGGTGGGGGGCGCCTGATGGCCTCCGACATCTGCCTCCCGGTCCCGGGACGGGAGTGCTGAGATGGCAGTCGTTCGACGCCGTGTGGTGGCGACCGCGATGACGGTCTCCATGCTCTGCGCCACCGGAGGGGGTGCCGTCGCACACGCGGACGCGCCGCCCGGCCCCGGCAAGGGCGCGACCTATTGCGCCGAGATGCCGGACTCGGTGGGCCTCTACACCGGGAACCCCGTCACACAGATGGGATTCGAGGTCGGCACGGTGGATTCGATCGTGGAACGTGGCGATCGGGTCGAGGTCACTTTCACCACCAGCGTGGACCGTGCATTCCCCGCCGACGTCCAGGCGGTGACCCGGTCGAAGTCGATCCTCGCGGATCGGAGCCTCGAACTCGTCGGAAACCTGGCGTCGGGACCGGCGCTCGAACCGGGCACCTGTATTCCACTGCAGCACAGTCACACACCACGAACCATATCCGAGATCGTCGGCTCGGCAGCCGACTTCCTCGGGGAGCTCTCTCCGGAGGGCAGCGAAGCCACAGTCGCGGGTGCGGTGGCCGGCCTGGCCGAGGCGTTGCGGGGTGAAGGTGACAACGCACGCGACCTGGTGGAGAACGCCGCCGCCGCGATGGAGGATCCGGACCGGATGGTGGCCGACCTCGGAACCGCGGTCTCGGCGATGGCGCCGTTGACCGAGCAGACGCTCGCCGACTGGGGCGCGATCACCTCCCTCGCCACACAACTCCCCGACATCGCCACCGCCGGAATCGATCTGTTCCCCGGCACGATCGACGTCTGTGTCGGCATCGGATGGCTCGTCGCCACGTTGTACGACGTGCAGACCCGCTACGGAGGCGAGATCTGGCCGTTCGTGCACGGGCCGGTCACGCAGGCAGTCGCGCTCGCAGCCGGGCGTGCCGGTGACCTCTCGGGGCTCGTCGGCGTGGTGCCGTCGCTCGCGGCCGTCCTCCGGCAGCAGTCGGCGGACCCGGGCGGGCTGGTGGTCCGCTTCACTCCACCAAGCGTCACGCTCGGCGACGGCACGGCGATCGATCCGGCGAACCTGCTGGGCGACGCCTTGACGAAGGGACCGCACCTGTGACCGCCACACTCATCCGTGGGGTGCTGTCGACGGCGGCCCTGCTGCTCGTCCTCACGACATCGGCGTGCTCCCTGCGTCCCGAGGACCTGCCGTCGGTCCGTGGCGGACTCGGAGCGTCTTACGAGATCACGATCGAGTTCGAGAGCGCGATGAACCTGCCCTCGGGCGCGGACGTGATCCTGGACGGGATCCGGGTGGGCGAGGTTCGGGACATCGAAGTCGAGGCCGGCAGCGTCGCCGTGGTCGCGGTGGTCGCGGAGGACACCCGGATCCCGTCCGACATCCGGGCGATCGTGCGGCAGAACACCCTTCTGGGTGACACCTATGTCGCGCTCGTCCGCGAGCCGGACAGCCGGGTCACTGGGTTCCTCGACGAGGGCGGCACCGTACCGCTGGCGCGTACGACCTCGCCACCGCAACTGGAGGACACGATGGCGGTGCTGGCAACCTTCGTGAACGGCGGCAGCATCCAGCGGGTCCAGGACGTCATGGCGGAGGTGAACACCGTGATGCCGCCGGTACCGGAGATCCGGAATCTCGCCGCCGTGGTGTCAACCGACCTGCGCGATCTGGCGGGCCGGACCGCCGAGATCGACCGGCTGCTCGGCGGGATGAACGCGACCGCGGAATCGGTGAATGCCAACGGTGCCTCCCTGGCGACCCTGTTCGATGCGTCGACGGTGCACTACTGGCGCCGCCTGGCGACCTCCGTGGTGTCCCACATCGGCCAGATCCTGCCGTCGGTCGGCAGCCTCTACAACGGCGGGCTGTGGCTGGTACCGATGTTCGAATCGCTCGCCGACACCACCGACATCTCACTGAGCGACACGTCCGCGGCCGCGCAGTTGTCGGAACTCCTCCGGACAACGGTGATTCCGTTCGCCAATCATCCGGAAGTCGACATCGTGGGGGTGGAGTCCGCGAGCGGCGAGACACTCGCCGACACCGAGAACGTGCTGCGTGTGCTGGGAGCCGTCCGATGACGAGAAAGACGATCCTCTCGACGGTCGGAATGGCGGCCATCGCCGTGGTGTCGTTCGCGTACATGTTCCACGCCGGCCTGCGGACCGGGATCGCGGAGGACGTGAAAACCGCGTCGGTCCAGATTCCGGACACCAACGGTCTCGTGGTGGGAGCACGGGTGCTGTTGCGCGGAGTAGAGATCGGTGAGATCACCGGCATCGTCGCGTCGGCCGAGTCCGTGGACGTCGCGTGGAAGTACGACCGGGGGCATCCCGTCCCGGTGGACAGCACCTTCCGGGTGGACAACCTCTCGGCGCTCGGAGAGCCGGTTCTCGCGGTGTGGCCGGCCACCGCCGGTGGGCCCTACCTCGCGGACGGTGACGTGGTGTCGCCCGGACGGGTGGTGGTCCCCACGACGTTCGAGGAACTCTCGGAACGTCTGACGAACCTGCTCACCCAGGTGAGCCCCGACCAGGTTCAGGAGATCTTCAGAACGCTGGACGAGGCACTGCCCGACGACACCCGGGTGTCCGGGAACATCAGTCGTGCAGGTGAAGTCATGGCCACGACCCTCACCCGGAACGCGGACAGTCTCACCACCGTGTTGCGCACGCTGCAACCGCTGCTGCAGACCAGTCGGCCCATCCCACAGGGAATGGCCGAGGCGACCCCGCATCTGGCTGCGTTCGGTTCCGGATTCCAGGACCTGCTCGCGGGCATCCGATTCGCGGCCGACCGCGGTCCCCTCAACGCGGGTATCGCCAACGGGGCAAGCCCCTTCATCGGCGAGCTCCAGACGTTCCTCGACGCGGCCGCACCCGATCTGGAGACCATCGGGGTGAATCTGCTGCCGGCGGTGACCGCGGCGGCGAACTCCGTCCGCACCGTCGACATCGGACGGCTGATGGACAACATGCTCACCGCAACCGAATCCGGTGATGCCCTGACCTTGCGGCTCACCGCCGAGAACTGACACCACCGACCACGCACGACGAAGGGACAAACCATGACGACGACAGCAGACATCACCCGGGAATCAGTGGACGAGGCAGGCCTTCCGAAGGACCCGCACTCTGGCAGGCGCAGGTACGCAGTCGCAGCGGGCGTCGTGGTCGTCGCCGCGGCGGTGGCCTTCGGTGGCTGGCAACTGTACGAGGCGAAGCACGAGCTGAACGCGATCCGGGCGGACGCCGGTGACCGCGAGCACGCCGAGCAGGTGGCACTCGACTACGCAACCGCCGCCGCACAGATGGACTTCAAGGACCTCGGGACCTGGAAGGACAGGCTCACCGCCGGTACGGCGCCGGAACTCCGGGACCGACTCACCCAGGCCGCCACCTCGATGGAGCAGATCGTCGTGCCGCTGCAGTGGAGTTCGACCGCGCAACCCATCGCGGCCAAGGCGACACCGGGGGAGAACGGCGTGTACACGGTGGACTGCTTCGTCAGCGTCTTCACCTCGAACGCCCAGGCGCCGGAAGGAATCCAGTCCACCGCCACCTACAAGCTGAGCATCGACAGCACAGACGACTGGGTCATCACCGAGATCAGTGGAATCGGACCCGACCCGAGCGGCGGTGACGTCGCTCCGCGGTGAGGACGGGTGGCGTCGACATCCTGTGCGGTTCGGTGTCCTCGGGAGCGCGGCCCCCGGTCAGGCCCCCGGGACCCGTTCGACGAGCCGGCGCACCTCGCGGCGGAAGAGGTGGCTTGCCAGCTCGTTGCGGCCGAGGAGCATCGTCCCGGCGTCGAGGCTCGACTGTGCCCGTTGGGATCCGTCGAGGATCGGGAAGTCCTCGTCGTGCAGGATCGAGATGAGCAGCCCCCAGTTCTTCTTCCAGCGCTTGGTCCAGTGCTCCTCGGTCAGTCCGCTCGCCTCGACGGTGGGCGCCATGATCCGCATCTGCATGATCGACTCGTTCGGGTCCGCGCCCACCGGACGGAACGTGAGCAACTCGATGTGCGTGGCGTGTTTGAGCAGCATCGTGTTCGGGGCGAGGAAGCAGCTCTCGATGGTGTGGTTCTCCATCGATGCATCCCAAGCGATGTCCTGACCGATGAACTGGTCGATGCTCTTACGGCTGGTGAGAAACCAGAAGTGCCGGCCGTAGTCCTCGAGTGCGACCGCGTTGGTGTGCAGCATCTTCCCGGCCGTGTTCGGATGCGCGTACTTGACGTGATAGTTGTCGAGGAATCCGTCCTGCATGATCTTCCAGTTCACCGGCCGGCGATAGGTGTGCGGGTCGACGCTGACGAGTCGGTCGATGCCGAATCCGGCGAGAATGGCGTCCATCTCGGGGCCGAGCCATGCTGCGACGTCGATCGTGCGTTCCGCGTTGTCGATCATCCAGACGAATCCGTGACGTTCCTCGACGGGGAGTTCGACGAGCCCGAACTTCGAACGGTCGAAGTCCCCGAAGGTGTTGTCCAGCGTGACGGTGCGCAACCGGCCGTCGGGGTCGTACGACCACCGGTGGTACGGGCAGGAGAGGATACGGCACTTGCCGGACGGCTCCGTCACCAGCTCGGCGCCACGATGGCGGCAGGCGTTCACGAACGCCTTCACTCCGCCGTCCTTCTGACGGATGACGATCGCCTTGTTCCGCGGGAGTTCGAGCGAGACGAAGTCGTGGCCGGCGGGAAGCTCCGAGCTGTGGGCGACGATGAACGGAACCTCCCCGAAGATACGGTCGCGTTCGAGCACCGCCAGACCCGGATCGTGGTAGTCGGTCGGCTCGAACGGGGCGATGTCGTCCCACTGGTCGGTCACGGATTCACTCAGGTGTGTCAACAGGTTCCGTAGGGCGCGGTCCCGGACAGCCTGGAGGTCGAGTTCGGTGTTCATGACGGAAGATCTCCCATGAGGTCGAGGATGTCTGTGACAGGTGGGCCGCTGCTAGTGTCTGCGTCCGAATCGGCTGTGCTGCCCAGGGATGCTCGTGTACTGGTTTCGGAGCGCCTTCTTGTCGATCTTCATGCTGGAGGTGCGCGGCAGCGGATCGTCGCGGAACACCACGTAGCGCGGGACCTTGTAACTGGAGAGACGTTCACGGCAGTGGTCGACGATCCGCTCGGGCGCAACCGCGTCGCTCGTGCGCAGGAGAACCGCGGGCGTTTCCCCGAATTCGTCGTCGTCGACGCCGATCACCGCCGCTTCCAGTACCTCGGGTAGTTCGAGGATCGCGCGTTCGAGCTCGGCGGCGTAGATGTTCATGCCCCCGGAGATGACGACGTCCTTGGTGCGCCCCACCACCCGAATGGCACCCTCGTCGTCCTTGACGCCGACGTCGCCGGTACGCAGCCAGCCACCGGCGAACGTCTGTTCGGTGAGCTGGGCGTCGTCCCAGTAGCCCTTGGCCACGCCGGGACCCGAGATCCAGATCTCGCCGGATGTCCCGGAGGGACAGGGCGTCCCGTCGACGTCCATGATCTCGACGGAGGTGAGAACGCCGCCGTATCCGACCGATTCGGGCTTGCGGACGGAGAGGTCGACCGTCGGGAAGGTGACCATCGACAGCGACTCGGTCAGCCCGTACGCCTGCCGGAGGCCGACACCTTTGGCTGACCACGCCTCGATGAGACCGAGGGTCACCGGGTTTCCTCCGATGAAGACCACGTCGAGGGAGGACAGGTCCGTGTCCCGGAACGAGGGCAGCGCGGCCATCTGTTCGAAGAAGATCGTGGTTCCCGCCATCGTCGCGATGCGCTCGGACGAGATGAGAGACATCGCCTCCTGCGGATCCCATTTCGGCAGCATGACGATGCTGCCACCGAGCACGAGCGGTGCGAGGAACCCGTTGAGCAGCCCCGCGGCGAACGACATCGAGCTCACGTTCAGGGTGCGTGCACCCATGAGTTCGGGCGCCTGGAGGGACCACTCGAAGAACGCGCCGAGCAGCGATTCGTGGGTGTAGACCACGCCCTTCGGCAGACCCGTGGACCCCGACGTCGCGATGATGCACACCCTGTCCGACGGGTCGCCGGTGAGCGGAGGAAGTGCGACGTCCACGTCGATGTTCGACAGTGTGCCGGCATCCAGGACGTGCGGAGGGTCGGCGATCCCCTTGCCCGCCACCTCGGCGACGTCGCGGTGACCGCCGGCCGCGACGACAACCCGCGGCGTGAGCTTGGCGAACACGTCGCCGAGTTCGAACGGCGTGTGTCGCTCGTTGAGAGGGCACACGACGGCACCGAGGCGGATCGCGCCGAGGGCGGCGATCGCCCAGTCGGCGGACAGGCCGCCGAGAACACCGACCCGGTCGCCGGGTCGCACGCCGGCCGATGCGAGGTGCCGCGCTGCGCGGTCGGTGGCGGTGGCCAGTTCGCTCCGGGTCAGTGAGACATCGGGGGACGTCAGGGCTGGGGCGTCCGGCTGACGAGCCGTCCAGGAATGAATGGCGCGGAGAATCGTGGTGTCACGCATCGACGTGCTCCTCGTCGTGGGTTCGTGGTGAATGCTGCTGGTGGACAGAGGCTTCGGCGTGGTGCTGCTGTGGCGAGCGGTTGGCGGTGCGGACGCGAGTAGCATGTCGCGGGGACCTGGAGGAGGATCTGTGGGACGCAAGCCGGCGATCACCCGGAAGGCGGTGGTGACTGCTGCCGTCGAGATCATCGATCGCGACGGCATGGAGGGGTTCAGCCTCGAACGCGTTGCGAGCGCGCTGGGTGTGCGGGCACCGTCCCTGTACAACCATTTCGCCGACAGGACCGAGATCTTGGCCGAGGTCGCACGCGCGATCGTCCTCGAGACTCCGCGTATCCCGGATCCGGCCCCCGGGCAGTGGAGGGAGTGGCTGATCGCGGAGTCTCTCGAGTTCCGGAACACGCTGCTCCGCCACCCGAACCTGGTTCCGGTGGTGTTCGCCTGGTTCCCCGAGTCGCTGTTGCACAAGCTCTATGCGCAGTACTCGGACCTTCTGGGTGCGCACGGCGTTCCGGCCTCCCACCATCTGTTCCTGCTCGAGGCGGCCCACCGGATGACGGTCGGGTCCGCGGTCTGTACTGCAACCGGTCGTCCGGCGCTGATCGAACTCCCGTCGGGCGGTGCAGCAGAGTCGCGCGAGCGCACCGGGTCGGTGGCGAGAGACGCCGACGAGCTGCTCTTCGTCGACATGCTCAGGGCATTTCTCTCGGGTGTCGATCTCGGAGACCCGGACTGAAGATCGTTCGCCCGGGTCGGCGTTCGGTGCTCCGCCGGTCCGGCGAAGTACGCATACGGTGTGCGACAGCAGATCTCGCGGGTGTCCTGCCTCACGAAAAATAAACTATCGCCATTAGTAAATATGGTCAACCCCCCGTCCGGGATCTCGCACGTGTCACCCCGGCTCCGGACACGACTGTGGGGCGGATCTTTCGATCCGCCCCACAGAGGTGTCGCACGCCGCGCGAACGTCAGGCCTTCATCAGGTCCCGGTGGATGATTTCCTTCATGATCTCGTTGGTGCCGCCGTAGATTCGCTGGATGCGGTGGTCTATGTAGGCCTTGGCGACGGGGTACTCCATCATGTAGCCGTAGCCGCCGTGGTACTGGACGCCGGCGTCGACGACCTGTCCCTGCAACTCGGTGGCCCACAGCTTCGCCTTCGATGCGTCGACGGCGGTCAACGTGCCCTGGTTGTACTCACGGATGCAGCGGTCGATGTAGCTCCGGGAGACCTCGATGGCGGTGCGGAGTTTCGCTAGATCGAATCCCATGCCCTGGAATTCGCCGATCCGCTTGCCGAATGCGGTGCGTTCGCGGACGTAGTCCATCGTCCAGGCGAACACAGCCTCCGCCGAAACCTGTGCGGCGATGCCGATTCCGAGCCGCTCCAGGGGAAGCGACTGCATCAGGTACGCGAAGCCGGCGCCTCGGGCTCCGAGGAGGTTCTCGTGAGGGATCCGGACGTTGTCGAAGAACAGCTCGGCGGTGTCCTGCGCGTGCAGGCCCACCTTGTCGAGCTTGCGGCCGCGCGAGAAACCGGGGGTCCCGTCCTCGACCACGAACAGGCTGAACGCCTTCGAGCCGGCGTCCGGGTCGGTCTTCGCGAAGACGATCACCAGGTCGGCGAGGATGCCGCTGGTGATGAAGGTCTTGGCGCCGTTGAGAACCCACTCGTCGCGGTCCTCGACCGCGGAGGTGGTTACGGCGCGCAGGTCACTTCCCGCGGCGGGCTCGCTCATCGCGATCGCCCCGATCGTCTCGCCGGTCACGAAGCCCGGCAGCCAGCGGCGCTTCTGCTCGTCGTCGGCGTGCCGCAACAGGTAGTTCAGGGCGATGTCGTCGTTGGTGGAGAACCCGGACTGCAGCGCCGACGCGCCGACGCGGGCGATCTCCTCCTGGATCACCACCCGGTACCGGTAATCGGATTCGCCGGGGCCACCGAACTCCTCGGGCACGGTGAGGCCGAGCAGGCCCTGACGGCCCGCGGCGAGCCAGGTCTCGCGGTCGATCAGCCGGTCGGCGTCCCATTTCTCCAGGTTCGGGACGACCTGCTTGTCGACGAACCCCCGGACCGAGTCGCGGAACAGTTCGTGATCCTTCTCGAAGAGATCGCTCTCCACGTGAGCCTCCTACGGACGGGACGCTCCACGGCGTCCCGTCCTGGTGTTCGGTGTCAGTTCTCGCTGACGAGTGTCTGGATTTCGCGGCGGAAGACCTGATTGGCGACCTCGTTCCGGCCGAGGAGCATGTTGCCGGCGTTGGCGCTGGTCATGGCTCGCTGCGAGTCGCGCAGGATCGGGAAGTCCTCGTTGTGCAGGACCGCGACCAGGATCTCGACGTTCTTGTCCCAGATGCGGTTCCAGCGCTCCTCGGTCATTCCGCTGTCCTCGAGGGTCGGGCAGACCAGGCGGATCTCCATGCGGCACTGCTGCGGATCGCTCGGGTGCGGCCGGAAGGTGAGCAGCTGGTAGTGATCGGGCTGGCGCAGCAGGGTGCTGTTGGGTCCGATGAAGTACGTCTCGGTCGTGTGCTCGGCGAGACTGCGGTCGCCGGGATCCTCCTCGATCCACCGGTCGATGGTCTTGCGGAGGTTCATGAACCGGCAGTGGTGACCGAAGTCCTCGAAGGCCATCACGTTGGTGTGGATGTGCTTCGCCGCGGTGTTCGGATGTGCGTACTGGATGTGGTAGCCGTCGAGGAACGCGTCCTGCATCAACTTCCAGTTGACAGGCTCCTCGAACACCTGGACGCGGGTCGTCACCTTCGTGCCCAGATCCTGCGAGGAGAGGATGTCGTCCATGTCGCGGCCGAGCCAGTCGGCGACGTCGATGGTCGCGTTCGCGTCGTCGACGACCCAGATGAACCCGTGCCGCTCCTCGGTGGGCAGCTGGACGAGGTTGCGCTCCGAGCGGTCGGCGTCGCCGAAGGTGTTGTCCCGGGTGATCGTGCGGAGCGTTCCGTCGGTGTCGTACGACCAGCGGTGGTAGGGGCAGGAGAACAGGCGGCAACGGCCCTTCTCCTCCTTCTCCACCATGGCGCCGCGGTGGCGGCACTGGTTCACGAGGGTCTTGACGCTCCCGTCCCGCTGGCGGACGACGATGACGTTGTTGCGCGGCAACTGGAGGGTGAAGAAGTCTCCCGCCCGCGGAATCTCGGAGCCGTGGGCAACGATGGTCGGGACCCGGCCGAAGACGCGGTCCCGTTCGCGCTTCGCGATCTCCGGGTCGGTGAACTCGACGGGCTCGAACCAGGTGAGGTGCTCGAACTCGTCCGTCGTGTCGTTGCGCAGGTGGTCCAGTGCCCGCCGGATGCGTTCTTCGCGGGGTGCTCCGACCTCGGTCATCGGGTTACCTCCATTCTCGTCTGCGTCGTCGGCCGGGTCGCGGGGCGCGCTCGCTCCGGACCGCCGATCCTGAGCCTAAATCTAAACCATTTAGGTTTAGGTTGTAAACCCTCGGTCTCTCTCGGGCCCTTGCGGCATAAACCGATGACCGTTAGATTTACCCGCACATTCGCTCGACGAGGAGTTGGAATGATCTCTTACCGGTGGTGCGACGAGTTGGCGGTCGACGACCGTGACGAGGTGCTCGCGCTGGTGCGACGCGCGGCGGAGTACGACGCCGAGGCCGGCTTCTCGGCCATCGACCCGCGTGACCTGAATGCCCGCTCGTCGGAGGGGGAACGGGTGTGGCACCTGCCGATCCGGGCCCGGCGTGACCTCAGTGTTCGTGACGACGCACCGTGGGTGGTGGTCGCCTACCTGCGTCTCGCCGTCGACGGTGACGGGCTCGGTGCCGTTCAGTTCGTCGTGGACCCCGACTACCGGTCGCGTGGGATCGCCACGCTCCTGGTCGAGGAACTGGGTTTGGACGCCGCTGGTGACGGCGGCTGGGCCGGGACCGGTGCCCGGATGCTGCGGGCGTGGGCCTACGGTTCGCACCCCGCCGCGGACCGGCTGACGACACGATTCGGCGTTCCTGCCGTCCGGCGGCAGTGGACCTTGCTGCGGCACCTGTCGGGGCCGTGGGCGGACCCCCTCGATCCTGTGACGACCGAGGCGGTGTTGTCGGAGCCGGTGTCGTGGGACGCGGCCTCGGCAGAGGTGGACGCGGTCGTGGCGGCAACGGCGATGCCGACGCGACACCGCGACAGTCTCTCTCGCACCGACGATTCCGGGCTCGTGGTACTCGCGTCGGTGGGAGGTGAGCCGGCCGGCTACGTGCGTTTCGATCCGGGGCTGCACGAGCACGAGGAGTTGCGTGCGGCGTGGCTGGGGGCGCTCGTCGTCTCGGACCGCGCCTCCGGTCGGGGGCTGGGGTCGGCGCTGCTGGTGCGGGCGCTCGTCGCGGTGCGCGACGCGGGCGCCCAGATCGCGCTGATGCGAATCGATCCCGACGACGACCGTGCCGTGCGGATGTGCCGGTTGCTCTCGTTCGAGCAGGACGAGGCCCATGCCTGCTACCAGGTCGGGTCGACAGTACATGAGACGCAGGACGATTTTTGTCAGGTGTTGACCGTCGGACCGTCCGGAGGTAGCGTCGTGTGACGGCACTCACAGCGGTTGCGGGGATCCCGCCCGCACATCGGGTGGTCGATTCCCCGGGGCGAGCGGTCTCCGACCGACGAGCGAGCCCGGGTTGACACAGTCATCGAGAGAAGGAATCCCATGAGCAGGCTCGCAGGCAAGGTTGCATTCATCACCGGTGTGGCGCGGGGGCAGGGGCGTGCCCACGCGGTCCGCCTCGCCGAGGAAGGCGCGGCGATCATCGGCATGGACATCTGCGCGCAGATTCCGTCGGTGTTCTACCCGATGGCCACCGAGGAAGACCTCGCGGAAACCGAGCGACTGGTCAAGGAGGTGGGCGGCAGCATCGTCACCACGGTCGGCGACGTGCGCAATCGGGAGGACGTCCAGCGTGCCTACGACGCGGGCATCGAGCAGTTCGGGCACGTCGACATCCTGGTCCCGAACGCGGGCATCATGCCCGTGATCGACCAGGGCAGCGAGCCGCAGGCCTGGCACGATGCCGTCGACACCATGCTCACCGGCGTGTGGCACGTCCTCGAGGTCGCGGTGCCCGGCATGATCGAGCGCGGCGAGGGCGGGTCCATCGCGATCACCAGCTCCGCGGCCGGCCTGACCAGCATCGGCCTCAACACGTTCCCCGGCCAGGCCGGCTACTCGGCCGCCAAGCACGGCGTCGTGGGCCTGATGCGGCTGTACTCGAAGCAGCTGGCCAAGCACTTCATCCGCGTCAACACCATCCACCCGACCGGGGTCAACACCCCGATGGTCGCCAACGCGGAGTACGGCGCGTTCGTCAACGCCCACCCCGAGGTCGCGAACGACGACGCATACAAGAACCCGATGCCGGTCGAGCTGATCGAGGCCGTCGACATCAGCAACGCCATCGTCTTCCTCGCGTCCGACGAGGCCCGCTACATCACCGGCGTCACCCTCCCGGTCGACGCCGGCTACAACAACCGCTGAGCTGAGAGGCCACACAATGACCATCACCGACACCACCGCGTCGGCCCCCCAGGTCGCCGATCGCGAGCAGGTCTTCATCGGAGGTCGCTGGGTCGACTCGACCGGCGACGAGTGGGTCGATCTCGTCGACTCGTGGAGCGAGCAGCGCGCCGCCCGGATCCGTACCGCCACGGCGGGAGACGTCGAACGCGCCGTTGCCGCTGCCCGCAAGGCCTTCGACGACGGCGTGTGGTCGGGCAAGACCATGGCCGAGCGCGCCGACGTGGTCGAGGAGATCGCGAACCGGCTCGAGCAGCGCACCGAGGAACTGACGACGATCGGCGTCCTCGAAGTGGGCATCCCCGTGGCGGTCAGCGCGGGTACCCAGCAGATGACCGCGGGCCTGTTCCGCGCCGTCGCCGAGGAGGCGCGCACGTTCGAGGTGCGGGAGGACCGCACTCGCGCGGACGGCGGCATCTCGCGAATCCTCAAGGAGCCCACCGGCGTTGTCGCCGCGATCATTCCGTGGAACGGGCCGATCGGCACCATCGCCTTCAAGGTCGCGCCCGCACTGGCCGCCGGCTGCTCGGTGATCCTCAAGGGTGCGCCGGACGCCCCGCTCTCGCCCGCCGTCTTCGCCGACGTCATCGCCGAACTCGTCGCGGAGGGTCGCATCCCCGAGGGCGTCGTCAGCGTGCTGATCGCCGATCGCGAGGTGTCCGAGACCCTCGTCACCAACCCGGACGTCGACCACATCTCGTTCACCGGCTCGACGGTTGCCGGACGTCGCATCGCGGCCCTCGCGAGTGAGCGGATCGCCCGCGTCTCGCTCGAACTGGGCGGCAAGTCCGCCGCCATCATCCTGGACGACGCCGACCTGAACCACGTGCTGCAGTCGCTGCCGATGGGTAGCTGCATGCAGTCCGGCCAGGCGTGCATCGCCCTCACCCGGGTGCTCGTGTCCCGCAAGCGGCACGACGAGGTCGTCGAAGCACTGAAGGCGGCCTACGGCTCGCTGCCGATGGGCAACCCATGGGAGCAGACCAACTTCCTCGGCCCACTGGCCGGCGAGCGTCACCGCGACCGCGTCCAGGGCTACATCGCCGCGGCGGTGGAGGACGGCGCGACCGTCGTCCTCGGCGGCGGGCGCCCGGAGGGCATCGACCAGGGATTCTTCGTCGCCCCCACCCTCATCGACGGTGTCCGCAACGACATGCGGATCGCTCAGGAGGAGGTGTTCGGTCCCGTCATCTCGCTCATCACCTACGAGGACGAGGACGATGCGGTCGCCATCGCGAACGACTCGATCTACGGGCTTTCCGGCGCGGTGTACACCGAGGACCTGGACCGCGGCTACGCGCTGGCGCAGCGCATCAGGACGGGGACGATCAGCGTGAACGGTGCCGTCATCGACTTCACCGTCCCGTTCGGCGGCTACAAGCAGTCCGGCGTGGGCCGTGAGGGTGGTGTCGAGGGGCTCGACGAGTTCTTCGAGACCAAGACGGTGCACATGCCGGCCTAGCAGGCTCGGCGGCAGTCGTCAGGCGATGCCCGTGGAATTCTCGGTTCCGCGGGCATCGCCTGCTGTCGTCGCGCTGCTATTTTGAGGTGGTCGCACACGGAAGTCTGTGCGGGTGGAAGTGCGCGGGAACCGAGGCAGAGACAGTGAACAGCACCGACGGGGGTGGGCCGGACCGCACCGTGCCGGGCGCGGGCGAGAACGTGACGACCACGATCGTGCGTCGCATTCGACCCGGACGTGACGACGAGTTCACCGACTGGATCCAGAGCGGCCTCGGTCTGGCCCGGATGTTTCCGGGGTTCCTCGGCGGCGGATGGCTCAAGGAGAGCAGCACCTCCGACGTCTGCGTCATCGTGCTCCGTTTCGAAACCCAGCGCGGCCTCGACAACTGGCTCCGCTCGGCGCTGCGCGGCGGATGGTTGCGCACCGGCACGCACATCGCCGAGGAGTTGCCGGACGAGCGGATCACCACCGCGGTGGACCTGTTCGAACGCCACTGACGCCTTCGCCCGGTGTTCCCGAATGGTCCATTCGGGAGGGAACGCACGAGCAGCCCGCGAGGGGTCCCTCGGTCAGGCGGACCTGGCGTCCGCGCCCGCCTCGTTGCGGGTGACGCCGTAGAGGAAGCTGCGGACCATCTCCTCGTAGAGCTTCTTGGAGGTCAGCTCGTTCTCGTCCAGGGCGCGGGCCAGCGTGGGCTGCGACTCCGGATCGACGTTCGGGAAGATGGTCTTACGGGTGCTCGGGCCGCGCATCGCCTCGGTGAGGGCGGCACCCAGGGACAGCCGTTCCATGCCGTCGAGGATCTGCACGTGCAGCCTCGCCGGGACCCCGGAAGCCTCCAGGAACCGGGCGGTCTCCTCGTAGGTACCCAGCAGCAGGTCACGCGGCAGGTACTGCAGCAGGATCGGGGCCGCGTTCCGGTGCCGCAGGATCGACTGCCGGAAGTTCAGCGCGATCGAGACGAAGTACTCGGGCCAGTCCGGTCCCGGCTTGCGCCGGGGGATCGACCCGGCGCCGGCGATCTGCCTGGCCACCGCCGAGAGGATCTCCGACTTGTCGGAGAAATGGTGGTACAGCGACGGTGCCCGGACTCCGAGGTGCTGCGCCAACCGCGGCAGGCTGAAGGCGTCGAGCCCCTCGGTGTCGATGATCTCGATGGAGGCAGCCACCGCGGAGGCGCGGCTGATCAGCGGTTTCGACGGGCGAGGCATCTCGGGCTTTCCATTCGGCGGCACCAGACGGCGCGCCTGGTTGGTGGAACCGATCGTAACGGGTGGACGGTTCGGTGCCCGGTCACGTCGGGCGGCACGCGAGCACGTCGTCGGCCAGGAACTCGAGCAGCCCCTCGCTGAGCACGTCGTTGTCGTCCCCGCTCACCATGTGACCGGCCCCGCCGACGTCGACCTGCCGCGATCCCGGGATCAGGGCCAGCAGGTCCCGGGCACCGTCGTCGCTGACGACGTCGGACTGTGCTCCACGGATCAGCAGGGTCGGGGCGGTGATCGCGCGCGCGGCGGCCCGCGCCTGTTCCTCGCGAACACCCGCCTGTTCGGGAGCGTTCTCGCGGTGACTGAGCATCCGCGGGTCCCAGTGCCAGTACCAGCGACCGTCCCGCTGGCGGAGGTTCTTGCGGAGGCCTTCGGCGCGCGGGGGGCGCCTGCGATGCGGGTTGTACGCGGCGACCGCGGCGGCGGCGTCGTCGAGGGTCGCGAAGCCGGCGAGCCCGTCCCGCATGAACGCGGAGATCTTCGCGAGGCCCTCGGGTTCGGCCCGCGGCGTGATGTCGACGAGCACCAGTGCCCGGCCGAGCGTCGGGTTCGAGCCCAGCGCTACGAGCGACGCCATCCCGCCCATCGACGCGCCGACCAGCACCGGGGGCCCGTCGAGAGTGGCGACGACGGCCGCCAGGTCGCGGGCGTGCGCCGAGATCGCGTAGTTGCCGTCGGAGGCCCACTCGCTGTCGCCGTGCCCGCGGGCATCGACCGCCAGGGCACTCCAGCCGTGCTCGGCCAGGCGGGCGCCGGTGCGCTGCCACGAATGTCGCGTCTGGCCGCCGCCGTGCAGCAGCAGCACCGTGCCGTGGGATCGGGTGTCCACCGGATCCCAGCGGTCCGCGGTGAGGGTGACGCCGTCGCCCGGAAGGTGAACGGTGGTGGTGTCGATCATGGTGTCGGCCTCTCGCATGGATTCAGTGCCCGGACGTGCCGCCGTCGACCGCGAGGGTCGATCCGGTGACGTAGCCCGACGCGGGACTTGCCAGGAACACCACCGCGGCGTCGATCTCGCGCTGGGTTGCGGTGCGGCCGAGCGAGGATTCGCCGACGAAGCGGGCCAGGGTGTCCGGCGACATCTCGCCGATCATGTCGGTGTCCACGAACCCCGGGGCGATCGCGTTGACCCGGATGCCTTTTCGTCCGGACCACTGATTCGACAGGTCGCGGGTCAGACCGATCAGCCCGGCCTTGCTCGACGCGTATGCGGCCTGCGGCAGGACCGATTTGACCAGTCCGAGCATGCTGGCGACGTTGACGATGCTCGACCCCGGCTGCATCACCCGGGCGCACGCCTGCGCCGTCCAGTACGCGCCGAACAGGTTGACGTCGAACACGTTCCGGAAGTCCTCGGGACGCTCGTGGGTGGCGGGTGCGGCGTGCGTGACGCCTGCGTTGTTGACCAGGACGTCGAGTCGGCCGAACTCGGCGACCGCCGCTCGGGCGAGGGCGTCGCACTGGTCCGGATCGGTCACGTCGGTCGGGACGACGAGGCAGCGGCGACCCAGTGCGGTCACGTCGGCCGCGACCTCCTCGAGTCGGTCACGGCGCCGCGCTGCGACGACGACGTCGGCACCCGCTTCGGCGAGCGCCCGCGCGAATCCCGCTCCGAGCCCGCTTCCCGCACCGGTCACCACGGCGACCGATCCGGTCAGGCGGAACAGATCGAGCACCGATCCGGGAGGGGAGGGTGCGTCCATGGGGTGTGCTCCTGTCGGTTTCGGTCGACCGGCTGACCGGTCGGCTAACAACTATAGGTTTAGACCTCGGCCGGGCATGTCGGCAAGTGCTCTCTACGTCGGCCTTGCGCCTCATTAATCTAATTGCATAAGATTTAGTCAAGTTCTGATCGAGTGAAGTGGACACGCCGATGACCGACAACCAGACCGCACGGTGGATGCAGGTGAGCGCCAAGGAGCCCGCCGCGGACGGTGTCGTGCTCGTGACCCTCACGGACCCGGACGGCGGCACCGTGGCGCGCTGGGAACCCGGCGCCCACCTCGATCTCGTCCTCGGCGAGGTCACCCGGCAGTACTCGCTGTGCGGCGACCCCGACGACACGTCGTCGCTCACCGTGGGGGTGCTGCGCGAACCGAACGGACGCGGCGGTTCGGCGTACGTCCACGACAAGCTGGAGGTCGGTGACCTCGTCGAGGTGGGCGGTCCTCGCAATCACTTCGCCCTCGGCGAGGCGCCCGCCTACCTCTTCGTCGCCGGCGGCATCGGCATCACTCCGCTGCGTCCGATGCTCCGCCACGTGGACGCGAAGTCGACACCGTGGCAGTTGCTGTACGGCGGCCGCACCCGCGCGAGCATGGCCTTCGCCGACGACCTATCCGCCGCGCACCCCGACCGCGTTCACCTCCGTCCACAGGACGAGTACGGCATCCTCGACCTGGCCGGGGCCCTCGACTCGGCGGCACCCGGCACCGCCGTGTACTGCTGCGGACCCGAACCGCTCCTGCAGGCGATCGAATCGGCGTGCCGCGAACGCGATCACGTCACGCTCCACGTGGAGAGGTTCGCGCCCAAGGACGTCGGCGACACCGAGGACGGTGCGTTCGAGGTGGAACTGGGACGTACCGGCGGGGTCGTCGAGGTGGCCGAGAACGAGTCGATCATCGACGCACTCCAGCGCCGTGGGATCGGGGTCGACTTCTCCTGCCGCGAGGGCACCTGCGGTACCTGCGAGGTCGCGGTTCTCGGCGGTACGCCCGATCACCGCGACTCCGTCCTCTCCGACGACGAGCAGGCAGCCAACGACGCGATGATGATCTGCGTCTCCCGCAGCTGCACCCCCCGCCTCGTCCTCGATCTCTGACCTTCCCACTCAGGAGACACCGTGACCGAAACCGAGCCCGCCGCCCTGTACGAGCTGCGCGAGCACGTCGCGATCGTGACGCTGAACCGCCCCGACGCGCTCAACGCCGTGAACTCCGCGCTCTCCGCTGCTGCGGGTGCCGCGCTGGAACGCGCTGCCGCCGACCCGCAGGTTCGAGTCGTCGTGATCACCGGGGCCGGCCGGGCCTTCTGCGCGGGCGCCGACCTCAAGGAGATCGCCGCCGGACGCGGCGTCTACGACCCCGAACACCGCGACCGCGACTTCGCAGGCATCGTCCGGCACTGGATCCCGAAGCCGGTGATCGCGGCCGTGAACGGTTTCGCGCTCGGTGGCGGCACGGAGATCGTGCTCTCGGCGGACCTCGCCGTCATCGACGAGAAGGCATCGCTCGGACTACCCGAGGTGACCCGCGGACTCATCGCCGCAGCCGGTGGCATCCTGCGCATCCACCGGCAGGTGCCACCCAAGGTCGCGGCGGAGATCGCGCTGACCGGTCGTCCGGTGTCCGCAGCCCGCGCGTACGAACTGGGCATGGTCAACGCAGTCGCCCCCGCGGGCACCGCGCTGGAGGTCGCCCTCGAGCTGGCGGGAACCATCGCGGCGAACGCGCCCGTCGCCGTGCAGCAGAGCAAGCGCGTGATGCACGAGTGCGCGGCCGCGAACACCGGCTGGGCGCAGGAGGACTGGACAATCAATCGCAACGCCGCGCGGATCGTCATGACGAGCGAGGACGCGAAGGAGGGGCCGCGGGCGTTCGCCGCCAAACGTACGCCGCAGTGGGCAGGCAGGTGACCGCGGTCGTCGGGGTCGCCCCACCCGCCACCTCCGCTCGCGGCGGTCGAGTCGTTGCCGCGCTGTGTTTCGCGGTGATGACACTGTCGATCCTGCAGGCCGCGGTGGTGCCGGTGATTCCGACCATGGCACGGCAACTCGACGTCGGACCGACCGCGGTCGGCTGGGTGCTCACGGCGAACCTGCTCGCGGCAGCGGTGTCCACCCCGGTTCTCGGCCGGCTCGCCGACCAGCGCGGAGGGCGTCCGGTTCTGATCGGGACGCTGGTCGTCGTGGTCGCCGGATCACTCCTGTGCGTCCTCGCGCCGTCGCTCCCGCTGCTGCTCGTCGGACGGGTGCTGCAGGGCACCGCCTTCGCGCTGTTCCCGGTCGGAGTCGGGGTGCTCCGCGCGGTGCTCGACGAACGCCGACTCACCCATGCCATCGGTCTGATGTCGGGAATCATGGCGGCGGGTGGCGGGGTCGGCATGGTCGCGGCGGGTGTGCTGGTCTCCGGCGACGGGGGCTACCGCCGGGTCTTCTGGATGTTGCTGGCGCTCAGTGTTGTGTCCCTCGTCGTCATCTGGTTGACGATTCCCGCTGTCGAAGGGAAGGAGCGAGGGGATGATCGGTTCGACGTAATCGGTGCCGCACTGCTCGCCGTCGGGCTCTGTGCGCTGCTGCTCGCCATCGCAGAGGGGAAGCGGTGGGGGATCGGAGCCGCGCTCGCGCTGGCGGCCGGAGGTCTCGCCGTGCTGTCGTACTGGCTTCGCCACGAAAGGCGGTGTGCCGCACCGTTGGTTCCGCCGAGGACCCTGATCGGACGCGCGGTGACCCCCGCCCACGTCGCCGCGGTTCTCGTCGGCGCCGCGATGTACGTCCAGTTCCTCGGGATCGCGCAGTTCGTGCAGGTGGACCCCGAGACCACGGGCTACGGATTCGGTGTCAGCGTGCTCGAGGCCAGTCTGCTGTTCCTGTTGCCGGGATCGGTGGCAGGTGTGCTGTCGGCGGCACTGAGTGGCCGGCTGATCCATCGGTTCCGCGCCAACCGGGTGCTGATCGCGATGTGCGCCGTGGGTGTGGCCGGTTTCGGTGTGCTGGTCGTCGCGCATGCCCGTCCGTGGCAGCTGGTTCTCGCCGCGGTGGTGGTCAACGTGTTCGTCAGCGGCGCCTACGCCGCGTTGCCCTCGCTGCTCGTCGGATCGGTGCAGGCGGGCGACACCGGTGTCGTGAACGGGGTGAACGCGATCGCCCGGATCTTCGGCAGCTCGCTCGCCAGCGCGGCGGTCGCGGTGTTGCTCGCCTCGATGACGGTGACGGGGACCGGTGCCCCGTCCGAGTCGGCCTTCACTCTCGCCTTCTGGATCGGTGGCATCGCCGCCGCGTCCGCGGGCCTGTTCGGAGTCGTCCACCGCTGCTTATCAAAGAACAAAAATTGATTGACGTAACACAGCTCGAGGCGTAGCGTGGGTCACATCGCGCCGGAGGTTGTGGTCACCGCCCCGAGCGCGACAAACAAGCACCGTGTTCGAGATCCGGTGCACATCAGATCGATTCACGATCACAGACGCCGTCAGGCAGACGTCACCACTCGTCGAACCCCGAGGAGCCCACATGAAACTGAACGACAAGGTCGCAATCATCACCGGTGGAGGTTCGGGGCTCGGACGGCAGTCCTCCCAGCTGTTCGCCGCCGAAGGCGCGAAGGTCGCCGTCGTCGACATCGACCCGGAACGCGCGGCAGGCACCGTCAAGCTCGTGCAGGAACAGGGCGGTACGGCCATCGACATCGTCGCCGACGTCAGCAAGAAGGCGCAGATGGTCGACGCCGTCGCCCGCACCGTCGACGAGTTCGGCAAGCTCGACATCATGTTCGCCAACGCGGGCGTCGTCTCGCGCGGCGGCGTCCCGTCCGTCGCCGGCGGCGAGCAGGTCGCCTTCGAGGACCTCACCGAAGAGGACTGGCAGCACGTCTGCGGCGTCAACCTCACCGGTGTCATCTACTCCGCGCAGGCCGCGGTGCCCGCGCTGAAGGCCAACGGCGGTGGCGTCATCCTCGCAACCTCGTCGGCGTCCTCGATCGTGTCCTACCACAGCATCGCGCTCTACCAGGCGACGAAGGCCGGCATCAACGGCCTCATCCGCGGCCTGAGCCTCGACCTCGGAAAGTTCGGCATCCGCGCCAACGCGATCGCACCCACCCACGGCATGTCCCCGAACTTCCTCGCCCCCGCGGGCACCCCGGTCGTCGGGCAGTCGTACGAGGAGACCGCAGGCCTGTGGGATCCGGTCGTCTCGCCGATCCCGCTCAAGCTGAACCGTCCGCCGTCACTGGTCGACAACGCGAAGGCCGCGCTGTTCCTCGTCTCCGACGACTCCGCCTACATGTCGGGCGTCACGATGCCGACCACCGACGGCGGCACCCTCTCCCGGGTCGGGATGTGGTTCGAGGAGGACCTGAACCCGACCGCGGCTTCATAGGGCGTATCTCCCAATCCCCTGTCGGCGCTCCCGACGTCCCAATCGCCTGCCTCCCGCGTTGTCGTCGGCGCCGATACAACCCCGGTATCGGCTTCTCCTCCGCCTTGCAGGCCGACGATTGTCGCGCCGGGTGCATCCGAGGGGGATCGGGAGACACGCCCCGACCACCCCACGAAATCTCGACTGTAGAAGGACGACATGGCTGCGACGATCGGTTCGGCACTGTACTGGTGGGCCGACACCAAGGGCGATCAGCGGGCGCTGATCGTCGACGACGAGACACTGACCTACCGGGAACTGCAGGACTGGTCGAGTCGGGTTGCTCGCCGGATCGTCGACGCCGGCATCGCGCCCGGTGATCGGGTCGGGGTACTCGGCCCCAACTCGATCACCTGGCCGGTGCTCGCACTCGGCGTGCTCAAGGCCGGTGCCGTCCTGGTCCCGCTGAACCCGCGCCTCAAGCCGGCGGAGCTGCGCAAGGTCCTCGACGACGCCGGCGCCGTGCTGACGATCGCTCCCGCGGAGTACGCCGAGCAGATCGAGCAGACCCGGGAACTCGGCGGCGCCTTCCAGGCGCTGTCCTTCGACGACTTCGCCGGACTGCGCGACGGCGGCCGCGACGACTTCCGCATCGACCGCGACTACGACGACCCGGTCGCCATCCTCTTCACCAGCGGTTCGACCGGGCTGTCCAAGGGCGTGGTCTGCACCAACAAGACGCTGCTCAACATCGTCTTCGAGGCCACCCTCACCGAGGAGGGGTTCCGTCCGGGCGGGACGTCGCTGCTCCTGCTTCCGCTCGTCTTCACCCCGGGTCTCGTGTGGGGCCTGGTGATGTCGGTGGTGCTCGGGAACACCCTGGTGATCGAGAAGGAACTCAACCCCGGACGGGCGGCGAAGCTGCTGGGTGAGCATCGGGTCAACGCCCTGTTCGGCGTGCCCTTGGTGTTCGAGGCCATCTCGCGCACTCCGGAGTTCGCGGCCGCCGACATGTCGTCGCTCCGCACCGCGATCGTCGGCGGCGCCGCGGTCGCGCCCGCGCTCCTGAAGGCGTGGGCGGACAAGGATGTTCAGCTGCGCCAGATCTATGGGATGACGGAGGCCGGTGGCGTCGCGACCGCCACCACCCGAGAGGAGGCGTTCACCCACCCCGGGACCTGTGGGACCGGGTCGATCTTCACCGAACTCCGGGTGGTTCGCCCCGACGGTACCGACGCCGACCCGGGTGAGGAGGGCGAAATCGTGCTCCGGGGGCCCGGTGTCACCCCGGGTTACTGGGGCGACGAGGAGTCGACCGCCCAGGCCCTGCGGGACGGCTGGTTGCACAGTGGAGACCTGGGAACCCTCGACGACGGCGGTCGCGTCAAGTTCGTGGACCGGATGAAGGACCTGATCATCACCGGCGGCATCAACATCTCGCCCGTCGAGATCGAGCGGGTCATCGGCGCCATCGACGGCGTCGAGGAGGTCGCGGTGATCGCGGCTCCGGACGCGCGATTCGGCGAGACGCCTGCCGCGATCGTCACGGTCCGCGGCGACGTCGACGCCGCAGCGATCGTCGAACACTGTGACAAGGTGGTCGCCGATTACAAGGTGCCGCGGTACGTCGTGATCCGGGACGAGCCGCTGCCCCGGCTGCCCAGCGGGAAACTGTCGAAGACCGCCATCCGGGACGAGTACCGTGACGTGGCAGAACGATTCGCGAAGGTGCGATGACGGACATGACAGGGGACTCCATGAGCGATGAGACGACCGCACTCGACGAGACGGTGCTGCTCGAGCGGGACGGCGACATCGCCGTGCTCCGACTGCACCGGCCGGACCGGTTGAACGCCTTCACCAACGAGATGTGTGAACGCGTCATCGAACTCATGGACGAGTGCGACGCCGACGACGGCATTCGCGCGGTCGTCGTCACCGGCACCGGCCGAGCCTTCTGCGCCGGAGCGGATCTCGGTGGCGGCGGCGACACGTTCGTTCTCGAGAACGACCCGGATACCGGGGGCGCGCCCGCGGATCAGGGTGGTCGGGTCGCACTCCGTTTCTACCGCTCGACCAAGCCCGTCATCGCCGCGGTCAACGGTCCCGCCGCGGGCGTCGGCGTCACGATGACGCTCCCGGCCGACGTGCGCATCGCGTCGGACACCGCCCGCTTCGGGTTCGTGTTCGTGCGCCGAGGCATCGTCCCCGAGGCCTGCTCGTCGTGGTTCCTGCCGCGGGTGGTCGGCATCGCGACCGCCCTGCGCTGGACGCTCGGCGGCAAGATGGTGTCGGCCGAGGAGGCGCTGGCCGGCGGGCTCGTCAGCGAGATCGTCCCCGCCGACCGGGTGCTCGCCCGGGCGATCGAGGTCGCGCGGGAGATGACCGAGGGAACGGCGCCGGTGTCGGTTGCACTCACCCGTCAGCTGATGTGGCGGATGCTCGGTGCCGAGAGCCCGGAGGTCGCGCACCGGGCCGACTCGCTCGCGGTCTACCTTCGCGGCACGTCCGGCGACGCGCACGAAGGAGTGGAGTCGTTCCTCGAGAAGCGCGCACCCGAGTTCCCGGACCGGATCTCGGCCGGCTTGCCCGACCTGTTCGGCGATTCGGAGTGACATCGCGTCGCAGGTGAGGCGGTAGCATCCAGGCCGGGGGTAGGGCGCTCGGCCCACACCAGGAGAAGGGTGCGATGGCGCGGCGGCGAACAGGCAGTGTGCTGAGTGAGGATCCCGAGAAGGCGCGCGGACAGATCCTCGAGGCGGCCGAACGCACCTTCGAGCGATTCGGTGTCGCGAAGACGACGATGGACGACATCGCCAAGGAAGCCGACATCTCCCGGCCCACCGTCTACCGCTACTTCAAGGACCGCGACACCCTGATCACCGCACTGATCGAGGTGCGTTCACGGCGGATGTTCACGAAGGCACGCACGTACCTGCGCCGACGGAAGACCTTCGCCGACCAGATCGTCGACGGGCTCATCTACCTGGTCGACCGGGGCCGGGCCGATCCGGTGGTCCGGCTGATCGTCAGTCCGGAGCACATGGACCTGGCGACGGCGCTCGTCGGCAGTTCGGGTCTGGCCGCCCGCCTGACCGAGGAGATGTGGGGTCCGGTCATCGATGCCGCACGTGAGCGCGGCGAGATCCGGGCGGACCGCACCAATGCGGAGATCTGCCAGTGGATCGCCCTGGTGGAACTGATCCTGGTCGGACGGATGGACTTCGGCTCGGATTCCGATCCCGACCACCGCAGGATGCTCACGCAGTTCCTGGTCCCGGGCATCCTCACGCCGGAGGCGGCGGCCGCGTACGGAGCCTGATCGCCTGTCCGTGGCGGAAGCCGCTGCCGAGCTGTGTGATGGGCACCCTAGCGATCGCTAAGTAAAGGTGAGATGCTCTAACGACCGAACCTGCACAAGGAGAATCACATGGCCCTGCCCTCGATCTTGAAGGACCGGCTGCGCCTGCCCGTCGTGGCGTCCCCGATGTTCATCGTGTCCGGCCCCGACCTGGTCATCGCCCAGTGCACGTCCGGCGTCGTCGGATCGTTCCCGACACTCAACGCGCGCCCGCAGTCGCAGCTGCGCGAGTGGCTGACCCAGATCACCGAGGCGCTGGCCAAGCACGACGCGAACAACCCGGAGGCACCGTCCGCGCCGTTCGCCGTGAACCTGATCGTGCACAAGTCCAACGACCGGCTCGAGGAAGACCTCGCCACCGTCGTCGAGTTCAAGGTGCCGATCGTCATCACCTCCCTCGGCGCCCGCGAGGACGTCAACGAGGCGATCCACTCGTACGGCGGCATCGTCCTGCACGACATCATCAACGACCGCTTCGCCCGCAAGGCCGTCGAGAAGGGCGCGGACGGCCTCATCGCCGTGTCCGCCGGCGCCGGTGGTCACGCGGGCACGCAGTCCCCGTTCGCGCTGATCCAGGAGATCCGGCAGTGGTTCGACGGGCCGGTGCTGCTGTCCGGGTCGATCGCGCACGGTCGCTCGATCCTCGCGGCGCAGGCCGCGGGTGCGGACCTCGCCTACGTCGGTTCGGCGTTCATCGCCACCGAGGAGGCCAACGCGGTCGACGGCTACAAGCAGATGATCGTGGACTCGAAGGCCGGCGACATCGTCTACTCCAACCTGTTCACCGGTGTCCACGGAAACTACCTGCGCGGCAGCATCACCGCCGCCGGGCTGGACCCCGAGAACCTGAAGGAGTCCGATCCCACCGCCATGGACTTCGGCACCGGCGACGACGACACGGCAGGCAAGGGCCGCGACGCCAAGGCGTGGCGCGACATCTGGGGCGCCGGCCACGGCGTCGGATCGGTCGACGCGGTGCTGCCCACGTCCGAGCTCGTCGCCCGCCTCTCGCGTGAGTACGCCGACGCGAAGCAGGCCCTGCTCGGCGCCTGACCCGTCCTCTCAGGAACTCACGGCATTTCGGCTGAAGGTGGCGTTCAAGCGGGTGAACCGCATGAACGCCACCTTCAGCCTTTCGTGGGGCGGCTGCCGCTGTGGGCTGAAGGTGGCGTTCATGCCGTCAGATCGCACGAACGGCACTTTCAGCCATTCGGGGAAGTGGTGGGGCAGGGGTGGTCAGAAGACCGAGTAGCCGCCGTCGATCAACGTCGACGTCCCGGTCTGGAAACGGGACGCGTCACTCGCAAGGTAGACGGCAATACCCTCGAAGTCCTCCGGTGTTCCCCAGCGCCCCAGAGGGACACGGGAGATGACGTTGTCGGTGAACGCCTGCCACTCCTGAAGGCCGCCGGTCATGTCCGTGGCGATCCAACCGGGCAGGACGCTGTTGACGCGGATGCCCTCGCGCGCGAACTCGACCGCACAACCGTTGGCCATGGCGAGAACGCCCGCCTTGGTCATGGCGTACGCCTGGTTCCGGGCCGCGCCCTGGAGCGCGCCGAGGCTGGACGTGACGATCACGGATCCGCCGGTACCCTGGCGGACCAGCTCCGCCCCCGCCTCGCGCAACGTGAAGTAGGCGCCGTCGAGATTGGTGGCCAACACCTTTCGGTAGGCATCGGTCGACGACTCGACGAACTTCGCCAGTTCGGCGCCCACACCGGCGTTCACCACGACGACGTCGAGGCCGCCGAACTCCCGGGCGGCCGCGGCGACCCCGGCGCGGACGGCGTCCTCGTCGGAGACGTCCACCGAACGGGTGGCGACTCGCCCGCTGCCGCGTTCTGCGAGATCGGCGGCTGCGGCGTCCAGCCGCTCCTGCCCGCGGCCCCACAGCACGACGTCCGCGCCTGCCTTCGCCAACCCCCGTGCCATGCCGAGCCCGATTCCGGCGGACCCGCCGGTGAGGAGGGCGCGCTTGCCTGTCAGATCGAACACCGATGTCCTCCTTCGGAAATGGGTGAAGGGCACCTTCGGTGGACAGATCGACCGAAGGCGCCCTTCACCCGGGAACGTGGGACTACTTGAACTCGGCGGCGATGTCGCGGCCGATGATCTCCTTCATGACCTCGGTGGTACCACCGTAGATCGTCTGGATACGGGTGTCGGCGTACGCACGGCCGATCGGGTACTCCATCATGAAGCCGTAGCCGCCGTGGATCTGCACGCCACGGTCGACGACGCGCTTCTGGAGCTCGGTGGCCCACCACTTCGCCTTCGAGGCGTCCACCGCGGTCAGTTCGCCGGCGTTGAGGGCGATGACGCACCGGTCGATGTGCGACTCGGTGATCTCGATCTCGGTGAGCATCTCGGCGAGCACGAAACGGGTGTTCTGCAGATCGCCGATCGGCTTGCCGAATGCCTTGCGCTCGAACGCGTACTGCTTGGTCCACTCGTAGGCGGCGCGGGCCGCGCTGATGGCGCCGACAGCGATGCCGATGCGCTCGAGGGGCAGGTTCTCCATGAGGTGGATGAAGCCGCGTCCCTCGACTCCGAGCAGGTTGCCCGCGGGCACGCGGACGTTCTCGAACACCAGCTCCGCGGTGTCCTGCGACGCCAGGCCGACCTTGTGCAGCTTGCGGCCGCGGCTGAACCCGGGGGTGTCCCGCTCGACGACGATGAGGGAGAAGCCCTTCGATCCGGCGCCGGGGTCGGTGCGGCACACCACGATCACGAGGTCCGAGTGAATGCCGTTGGTGATGAACGTCTTCTGGCCGTTGATGACCCACTCGTCGCCGTCACGCACCGCGGTCGTCTTGACGCCCTGCAGGTCGGAGCCGGCGCCGGGCTCGGTCATCGCGATGGCACCGATGTGCTCACCGGTCGCCATCTTCGGCAGCCAGCGTTCCTTCTGCTCGTGGGTTCCGAGATGAAGGATGTAGGGGATGGCGATGTCGTCCTGGAGCGCGAGGCTGCCGCCGAACGACGTGGCGTTGATGCGGCAGATTTCCTCGACGACCACCTGGCGGAACCGGTAGTCGGTGACGCCGGAGCCGCCGAACTCCTCGGGGACTCCGAGGCCGAGGATGCCGGATTTGCCCGCGGCCACGTAGGACGCCCGGTCGATCAGGCGATCGTCCTCCCACTGCAGGTAGTGGGGTTCGACCTCACGGGCGAGGAACTCGCGAACGGTGCCGCGGTAGTCCTCGTGGTCGGCCTCGAAGTGCTTGCGCTGCATGGTTGTTTCTCCCTCTGGGTCAGGCGTTGACGGTCTGAGTGGCGCGGCCGCCGATGAGGCCCGCGAGACGTTCCGAGATCAGGGACTCGGCATCCGCGACGATCCGCTCGACGAGCTCGCCCGCGGTGGGGATGTCGTGGATGATGCCCTGCACGGTGCCGACCGACCAGATACCGGCCTCCGGGTCGCCGTTCTCGTACACGAGGCGCCCCCGTGCACCGGCGACGAGCTCACGAACATCCTCGAACTGTCCTCCGCGGCTGAGGATCTCGACCACTTCGCGGCTGACGGTGTTGCTCGCGACGCGTGCGGTGTTGCGCAGCGGTCGGAAGATCAACTCGGTGTCGGTCTCCTTCGCCGCGACGATCGCTTCCTTGATCGTGTGGTGGATCGGGGACTCCTCGGTGCACATGAAGCGGGTGCCCATGTTGATGCCGTCGGCGCCGAGCGCCAGCGCGGCGACGAGGCCGCGACCGTCACCGAAGCCGCCGGAGGCGATCATCGGGATGGTGATCTGCTCGGCCGCGGCGGCGATGAGCACCAGCCCGGGGATGTCGTCCTCGCCGGGGTGGCCCGCGCACTCGAAGCCGTCGATGCTGATGCCGTCTACGCCGAGATCCTGTGCCTTGACGGCGTGCCGGACGCTGGTGCACTTGTGCAGGACCTTGACGCCCGCCGCGTGGAAGTCGGGAAGGTGCGGGGCGGGGCTGGAGCCGGCGGTCTCGACGATCTTGATGCCGGAGTCGATGATGACCTGCCGGTACTCCTCGTACGGCGGCGGCGTGATCGCGGGCAGGATCGTCAGGTTCACGCCGAACGGCTGATCGGTCAGCTCCCGGGTGCGCGCGATCTCCTTCGCGAGATCCTCCGGCGTGGGCTGTGTGAGCGCGGTGATCATGCCGAGTGCACCGGCATTGGCGACGGCGGCAACGAGTTCGGCGCGGCCGACCCATTGCATGCCGCCCTGGACGATGGGATGACGGACGCCGAACGTCTCGGTGAATGCGGTGGTCAGCATGTGGCTCTCCTCGGGTGCGGGTGGGTCAGGATGCGGAGGGGTCACCGACCACGCGGAGGGCGATGGCGGTGTAGCGGGCGGCGACCTGGTCGGGGGTCAGCGGGCCGTCCAGCTGGAACCAGCGGGCGATGGACTGACCCATGCCGAGGAGGGCACGAACCGTTTCGGGTACGTCGTCGACGACGAACACACCCCGCTCGACCCCGTCGGCGACGAGGTCGAGCAGCATCAGTTCGAGCTCCTTGCGGACCGCGGCGTAGTTCCGGCGGTTCTCCGGCGACAGGTGCCGCACCTCGGAGTCGAGGGCGGACGGGCGGGCGCGGTGCGTCATGTTCAGCACCACGGCCTCGTAGAAGTACGAGAAGCGCAGGACCGGATCGTCGCCACCCTCCGCGACCGCAGCACGGCAGCGGTCGATGAGGTCGCGCACCGCCGACTCGAGAAGCGCCACGAGCATCGCTTCCTTGTTCTCGTGGTGGTAGTACAGGGCGGGCACCGTCACCCCGACCCGGCGCGCCAGGTCGCGGACGGTGGTCCCGTGAAAACCGTTCTCGTGGAAGGCGTCCAGCGCATTGCCGAGGATGGGGCCGAGCTGCATCGGTTCGAAGTCCCGCCATGCGGCAGCGGTCTGCGGCTGTGCAGTCATCGGCCCCTCCTCGGTTCTGGCGTGCGTCAGCGGGGTGCCATGCGGATGGCGCCGTCGAGACGGATGGTCTCGCCGTTGAGCATCGGGTTGGCCACGATGTGAGCGGCCAGCGCGCCGTACTCGGCGGGATCACCGAGACGGGACGGGTGCGGCACCTGAGCGCCGAGGGACTTCTGGGCCTCCTCGGGCAGCGAGCCGAGCAGCGGCGTCTTGAACAGGCCCGGCGCGATGGTGTTGACGCGGATCAGCAGCGACGCGAGGTCACGCGCGATCGGCAGGGTCATGCCGACGACGCCACCCTTCGACGCCGAGTAGGCGGCCTGGCCGATCTGGCCGTCGAAGGCCGCGACGGAGGCGGTGTTGATGATGACGCCGCGCTCGCCGTCGATCGGCTCCGTCTTCGAGATCCGCTCGGCAGCCAGGCGCAGCACGTTGAAGGTGCCGATCAGGTTGACGTTGATGATCTTCGAGAAGTCGGCGAGGGGGAACGCGCCGTTCTTGTTGACGGTCTTGATCGCGTTGCCGATGCCGGCGCAGTTGACGGCGACACGCAGCGGTCCGAGGGACTCCGCGACGTCGAGGGCCTCCGCGACGGCGGCTTCGTCGGTGACGTCGGCGGCGACGAAGCGCACCCGGTCACCGAGCTCCTTGGCGACGGTCTCGCCGTTGGAGGACGGCAGGTCGATGATGACGACCTGTGCGCCGTCGGCGAGCAGGGCCTTGGTGGTGGCGAGGCCGAGGCCCGACGCGCCACCGGTGACGACGGCAACGCTGTCGTTGACGATCATGGATGTACCTTTCGAATCTGTCTGGAAGAGAAGGGGTCTCAGATGCGTTCGATGATGGTGGCGTTGGCCATGCCCGCGCCCTCGCACATCGTCTGCAGGCCGTACCGGCCGCCGGTCGCCTCGAGCTGGTTCACGAGGGTGGTGAGCAGGCGGGTGCCCGAGGAGCCGAGCGCGTGGCCGAGTGCGATGGCGCCGCCGCGCGGGTTCAGCTTCGCCGGATCGGCGTTGAACTCGTGCGCCCAGGCCAGCGGCACCGGTGCGAACGCCTCGTTGACCTCGTAGGCGTCGATGTCGTCGATGCTCAGACCGGCGCGGGCGAGCACCTTGTGGGTGGCCGGGATCGGCGCCGTCAGCATGAAGACCGGGTCGTCGCCGGCGACGGAGAACGAGTGGAAGCGGGCGCGCGGGGTCAGGCCCAGCTTGTTCGCGGCCTCCTCGCTCATGATCAGCACGGCGGACGCGCCGTCGGTCAGCGGCGACGAGTTGCCGGGAGTGATGTTCCAGCCGGCCTCCGGGAAGCGGGCCGCGTACTCGTCGGTGCGGAACGACGGCTTGAGGCCGGACAGGCCCTCGGCGGTGGTGGCGGCACGCACGGTCTCGTCGACGAGGTGCGCGGCCGTCTCACCGGCGGCGTTCGCGACGTCGATCGGGACGATCTCGTTGTCGAAGGCGCCCGCGGCGATCGCGGCGGCGGCGCGCTGGTGCGACTGCGCGGAGTAGGCGTCGAGGGTGTCGCGGTCCAGCTTCCACTTGGCGGCGATCAGCTCGGCCGAGATGCCCTGGTTGACCAGGCCCGCGGGGTAGCGGGCGTGGATGCCGGGACCGTGGGTGTCCTTGCCCAGGGTGGCGGTGCCCATCGGGATGCGGCTCATCGACTCGACACCGCAGGCGATGACGATGTCGTAGGCGCCGGCGATGATGCCCTGCGCGGCGAAGTGCGCGGCCTGCTGGCTGGAACCGCACTGGCGGTCGATGGTGGTGGCGGGCACCGAGTCCGGGAAGCCCGCCGAGAGCAGCGCGGTGCGCGAGATGTTGAGGGACTGCTCGCCGACCTGGGCGACACAGCCGCCGATCACGTCGTCGACCTGCGCGGGGTCGAGGTTGTTGCGCTCGACGATGGAGCGCAGGACGGTGGCGAGGAGCTCGACCGGGTGCGTCCCGGACAGCGCGCCGCCCATCTTGCCCTTGCCGGATGCGAGGCGGACGGCGTCGACGATGACTGCGTTCGTCATGACGGTGTTCCTTTCGTGGGGGTGGTTGTGGCGACCCGGCGCCCCGGAGGGGGTTCGACAGAGCGCCGGGTCGGGATCATGGTTACTTGCCCTGCCAGACGGGGGCGCGCTTCTCGGCGAACGCCCGAGGGCCTTCCATGGCGTCGGCGCTGGTGAAGACGATCTTCATGGAGTTCAGGTTCGCCTCCCAGACGCCGGGCTCCCAGTCGGCCCCGAGGGCGGTGCGGTGGATCATCGCCTTCGACTCGCGCACCGACAGGGGCGCGTTGACGGCGATCTTCTCGGCCAGTTCGAGCGCGACGTCGAGCGCGGTGCCCGCGGGGGCGACCCGGTTGACCAGGCCCAGTTCCTTGCCCTCGGCGGCGGTGATCGGCTCGCCCGTGAGCGCGAGCTCGAGCGCGACCTTCTTCGGGATCTGCTGCTGCATCCGGATGACGCCGCCGGCGGCCGCGAACAGGCCGCGCTTGACCTCGGGGAGGCCGAGCTGGGCGTTCTCGTCCACGACGGCGAGGTCGCTGGCGAGGACCAGTTCGGTGCCGCCGCCGAGGGCGAAGCCGTTGACCGCGGCGATCGTCGGCTTGCTCACCCAGTGCTGGACGTAGCCGGCGAAGCCCCACTCGGGGTGGCCCTCGGCCTCGAGCGACTGGCCGGACCCGATCGCCTTGAGGTCGGCGCCTGCGCAGAACGCGCGTCCCGAGCCGGTGATGACGATGACCCGCACCTCGTCGTCGGCCTCGGCCTGTTCGAGGAAGTTGCCGACGGCAGTGGACAGCGCGCCGTTCACGGAGTTCATCGCCTTCGGGCGGTTCAGGGTGATGAGTGCGACGTTGCCGCGGCGCTCGTACAGGGCGGCGGGCTCGGGTGCGGTGGTCGACTCGTCGGCCATGAATCCTCCTCGATATCGTTTCGGTAATCGATTACTGAACGCTCGCTAAGAGGGTTACCACGGGGCCGCACCGCAGTCAATGGTGAACTTTAGCTAGCGCACGTTCAGTTCGGTCTGGTACTGATGAAATCGGCCGTGAACGCGGCCGGAAGTTCGAACCAAGCGGGAGTCGACATGCGCGCTGTGCAGGTGATCGAGGCCATCGGACCCGACGGCGTGCGGGCCGTCGACCTGCCCGAGCCCGATCCCGCCGGCCAGGTCGTCGTCGACCTCGACGCCGCGGGCGTCTCGTTCCCCGATCTCCTGCAGACCTCCGGCGGCTACCAGGTCGTCCGCCCGACGCCGTTCGTGCCCGGCGTCGAAGGGGCGGGAATCGTCCGGGAAGCGCCAGCGGACAGCGGATTCCGCCCCGGCGACCGGGTGGTGGTCCTCGCACTCGGCGGCGCCTGGCAGCGGACGGTCGCGGTGCACCCGAGCACGGTGTTCGCGCTGCCCGACGCCGTCACCCTCACCGCCGGTGCCGGCTTCCTGATGAACTACCTCACCGCACACTTCGCGCTCACCGAGCGCGCCCGCCACCGCGCCGGCGAGACCGTCCTGGTGCACGGCGCCGCTGGCGGCCTCGGCACGGCCTGCCTGCAGGTCGCGGCCGCGCTCGGCCTCGACACCGTTGCCGTCGTCAGCACCGAGGACAAGGCCGCCGTCGCGAAGGCCAACCGCGCCACGCACACCGTCCTCGCCGACGGGTTCAAGGACGCCGTCGCCGAACTGACCGGCGGCCGCGGCGTCGACATCGTCCTCGACCCCGTCGGCGGCGACCGCTTCCTCGACAGCCTGCGCGCCCTCGCCCCGAACGGCCGGCACGTCGTCCTCGGCTTCACCGGCGGCGAGATCCCCACCGTCAAGGTGAACCGGTTGCTGCTGAACAACATCTCCGTCGTCGGCGCCGGATGGGGCGAGTACGTCCGCACCGACTTCGGGTACCCGGCGCGGCAGTGGGCCGAACTCGAACCCCTGCTGGCGTCCGGCGAGTTGCAGGTCGCGGAACCGACGATCTTCCCGCTCGAGGACGCCGCCGCCGCGCTGCGCAGCCTCGAATCACGAAGCGCAACAGGCAAGGTCGCGCTGTCGCTGACGTAGCCCACGACGCAGCGAACACCGAACCAGAGAGAAGGACAGCAATGAGCACCGACACCTCCGAGGTCCTGGTCGACCTGGTCGACGGCATCCTCCGCATCAGCCTCAACCGCCCGAAGTCGATGAACGCCGTCACCACGGAGACGCTCCTCGCGGTCGCCGAGGCGCTCGACAAGCACGCCGACGACCGAACGGTCCGGGCGGTGCTCCTCACCGGCAACGGCCGCGCGTTCTGCACCGGCGCCGACCTCGGCGCGGCCATGGACAAGATCGGCGGTCCCGGGCCGGCCGACGCCTCCACCCTCGACGCCGCCAACCGCGTCGCCGCCACCCTGCGTGCCTTCCCGAGGCCCGTCGTCGCCGCCGTCAACGGTCCCGCAGCAGGCGTCGGCGTCTCCCTCGCCCTGGCCGCGGACGTCACCGTCGCGACCGAGTCGAGCTACCTGCTGCTCGCCTTCACCCGGATCGGCCTCATGCCGGACGGCGGGGCAACGGCCCTGGTCGCCGCGTCGATCGGGCGGGCCCGGGCGCTGAAGATGGCGCTGCTCGCCGAGCGGCTTCCCGCCACCGACGCCCTCGCCGCCGGCCTGATCGCCGACGTCTACCCGGACGACACCTTCGCCGCCGACGTCGAAGTCCTGCTGCAGCGATTCGTCGAGGGACCCTCGGAGGCATTCGCGGCCACCAAGTCCGCCATCAACGACGCGACCCTCGGACAGCTCGACCCCGCCTTCGAACGGGAGCGCGCCGGGCAGCTCGACCTGCTCGTGTCGGCGGACTTCGCCGAAGGTGTCGACGCGTTCCTCGCCAAGCGTCCGGCGGTGTTCGGGAAGTAGTCGCGCCTACATCCCCGGGAAGTCAGGGTGATTCGGGTGCAGTGAGCACGATCTTCATGGCGATCGCAACGTACTTGCCCGCGACCTCCTGCGGCGAGAGGGTGCCCTCGGCGTGGTACCAGCGCGGAATCGACTGGCACATACCGAGAATCGCTCGGGTCGTCTCGGCGGGGTCGTCGACGTCGAAGGCGCCGCTCGCGGCCCCGTCCTCGACGACCCGCAACACAACCTGTTCGATTCCCTTGCGCACCTCGCGATACCGCTGACGGTTCTCGGTGCTGAGGTAGCGCACCTCGCCTTCGAGGGCGGCCAGCCGGGGTCGGGTCGTCATCCGCAGCACGATCGCCTCGACGACGTTCGCGAGTCGCTGCACCGGGTCGTCGCCGCCGTCGGCGTCGGCGGCGTGGGCCCGCGCCAGCACGTCGGCCGTCGACAGTTCGAGCAGGGCGATCAGCAGGCCCTCTTTGTTCTCGTGGTGGTAGTACAGGGCGGGGACCGTCACTCCGACGCGGCGCGCCACCTCCCGGACGGTGGTCCCGTGGTAACCGAGCTCGTAGAACGCGTCGAGGGACGCCGACAGGATCGGCGTCAGCTGCACCTCTTCGAGCCGCCGCCAGTCGATCTGCGACTCGTCCTGTGCCGGTCCGACCGGTTCACCCATTGCCCTACCCACACGTCTCGATCGCGGAATGTCACTGCGAAGGGTACCGGGAGCCTGTCCGGGTACCTGTCAGGACGAGGCAGCTCCGTGCGGAGCCGCCGCCCATGTCAGCAGTTCACCGATCGCCTGACGGAGCCGGGCGTCGCCTCCCGGACCCAGCGTCGACCAGGCCGTCCCGTCCGGAGAGACGCTGGAGGTTCCGACGATCCGGCCCCCGGCGGTGTCGAACACCGTCACGGGGGCACTCGTCCACCGGCGTCCGTCGCCCTGCACGAGCGCGACGATCTCGGCGTGCGCAGTGCAGGTGGACAGCGCCCATGCCAGCGTCTCGGTCTCCCGGGCGCCCAGCTCGGAGAGGCGCCGGACCACGGACTGCGGGTGGGTGAGGTCGTCGAGGGCGAGCACCAGCCGGTCCGTGGGCGCGCTGATCGAGTCGACGTCGAGTGCCACGCTGCGCCCGATGACGTCGAGCACCAGCTCTGCTTCGACCGCCGGGACCTCCGCCAGCACGTAGGAGTCCGGTCCGCGCAGCGCCAGCACCGTCATCTGTCCGACCTGGGCGATGCACATCCGGGACACCGTGCCCTCGCGGTACCAGCGCACTGCCAGCTCGACGTCTGGGCGGGCGAGAATCGTGAGCCGGTCGACGACGTCGGGATGGGGGTGGCCCCCCGGCAGCAGCCCGCGTTCGGTGAGCGACTCGCGGCAGGACTCGAACGCGGCGTCCCGCGCAACGGTGGTGTCGAATCGGGACCTCGCGTCCAGCACCACCGGCAGCTCGTCGATACGGGCGAGCTGGGTCAGCAGGTCCAGCTCGTCCACACCGACGGTGACGGCGGGAAGTCTCAGGCCGGCCGGCGTCACCGGTCGCCTCCGATGACCGAGGGGATGACGACGCGGCCGTCCTCGAAGTGCTCGAAGTTCTTCAGATAGCCGCGGCTGCGGCGCTCCTCCTCCTCGGAGGCGTGCGCGCCGCCGGAGCCCATCGGTGCACCGACGTGCTGCGACCGGCCCGCCGCGGGCTCGACGCGAACCGGCTCGGCGATCGGCGCGGCAACGCCGGTGGGCGCCGCGCGACCGGCGTTCCCCGCGCCGCCGCCCCAGCCGTCGGGGAGCGTCACTCGCGACGATCCCGACGAGCCGGGCAGCCCTGACATGCCCCCGGAACCCGCTCGGGCCGCATGGGTCTGTGCGCCCGTCGTCGCGCGCGCCGCGGCGGGGTCCGTCTGCACGACGCCCGCACCGCCGATGGCGGCAGCCGCCGCGGGTGCGAACGACGCGGACGCCTGGGCGACGGTGCTCAGACCCGTTCCGACGATGCTGCCGGCCTGGGAAGCCGCGCTGACCACCGCAGGATTCGCCGGCTGCGCGAGCGCCGCGCCGACCGCGTTCTGCACGGCCTGGGCCGGGTTCACGAGGAAGTCGGTGAGCGGGTCGTTCGTCGGCACCGGCGGCTGCTGCGTGTCCCCGGGTGCGGCCGCCGCGGCGTTCGACAGCGGCGGCGGAGGGGTGAAGCTCTGCGGTGTCGTCACGATCGTGGACGCCGACTCGTAGGCCTCCATCACCAGCGAGGCCCGCAGGTCCATCGCCCGGTCCGCGGCCTCGGCGGCGGCCCCCGCACCGGCGAGCGCGCCGCTGGCCGCGTACGCGGCGACCTTCGCGGCCTGGACCACCGCGATCTCCGCCAGGCTCGGCATGGTCGCGCGGGCCACCGTGTGCGCGGTCGCGAGGGCTGCGGCCTTCGCCGACGCCGTGGCCGCCTGCGCCGACGCCTCCTCCGTCCACACCTGGAACGGGGCCAGCCTGCTCAGCGCCGCGGTCGCCGCGGTGCCCTCCCAGCCGACCGCCAGATCGGCCATCACCTTCGTGATCGTCAGTGTGGCGTCGGCGAGGCTCGTCGACACCGACGCCCACGCGCTGCTGGCAGCGGTCAGCGGCGCCGGGCCGATACCGCCGTTGAGGGTGGTCGAGTTCACGGTCGCGCCGCGCGGATACCAGACGACGCCGGTGAATCCCAAGGTCATGGCGAAGCTCCTACGGTCGAAGGGTGGGCGGTCACATACCGGCGGCGAGCGTGGTGCCGAACGAGGTGTCGAGGCCCTCGTACTCGGCGGCCTGCTTGCGCAGCGTCGCCGCGGCCGCCCACAACTCGGCGATACCCGTGGCCGCCGCGGGCAGGAAGCTGTCGGCGATCGAGTTGAAATGCGACGCCGTCAGGATCGACACCTCCTCGGTGCCGGCAGGCGGCATGTGGAGGGCGGGCGCGGAGGAGTTCACGGTCGCCTGCAGCCGTTCTGCCAGCGCCTCGAGCTGGGCGGCCGCGGCGAGCAGTGCCTCGGGTGAGACGAAGACGTGTCCGGACAACGTGCGGCCCTCCTGGCTCGATCGAACTGATCCGTCAGGAGGTTGGACGCACCGCGGTCCGGAACGGTTCCCGCGATTTCCGCAGGGCCGAACAGCTCGGATGCAGGGGTGGGACGTGTGTCGTCCGGTGGAGGCCGGTCAGCCCCAGCCGAGCTCGTGCAGACGGTCCTCTTCGATGCCGAAGTAGTGCGCGATCTCGTGGATCACCGTGATCGCGACCTCCTCGACCACCTGCTCCTCCGACTCGCACATCTCGAGGATCGCCTCGCGGTAGATCGTGATGGTGTCGGGCAGCGAACCGCCGTAGTGGCTGTCCCGCTCGGTGAGCGCGATGCCCTGGTACAGCCCCAGCAGCCCGGGGTCTTCCTCGTCGCGGGCGTCGACGAGCACGACGACGTTGTCGATTGCAGCGGCCAGTCGCGGCGGGATGAGGTCGAGGGCCTCGGAGACCAGGTCGTCGAACCGGGCCTCGGACATGGTGACCGGCATTCAGTTCTCCAGCGGCGCGGCGCCGGGCAGCGGCGTCGGAACGGATCGGCCCTCGGGCAGAGGGGGCGGCGCGACGGGCGGCGCGCCGTTGATCAGGATCTCACCCTTGGCGCTGCCGACGATGGGCGAGAAGCCGCCGCCGTCGACCTCCTTGCCGACGGAACAGTTGACCTTGCGGCTGCCGGCGAGCCAGCTGCTCAGCTCCAGGTTGTCCCAGAACAGGGTCAGCGTCTTGTTCCGCAGGGCATCCGGGGAACCGAGATACTCCGCCGCGGCCTGCGTACACGTCTCCTCCAGGTACGCGTCCTGATCCGCGATCGCCGGGTACCCGCCGGGGAACTTCGCGGCCAGATCCACCACCGAGATCACCTCGAACGCGTGCGCCTGCGCGCAGTCCAGCGGATCGCTCGGCACGTTCTGGTTGATGCCGATGCAGGTGCCCGCGTCCCACACCTTCGACTGGTCCTGGCCGGCGACCGAGTTCGTCACGGACAGGATCGTGCCGGTCGTACTCGACCGTTGCAGGCCGCACCGGATGGTGCGTTCTCCTGCCGCCCACCCGGCCTCGCCGGGGTTGATCAGGCCGACGCTGAACTTGCCGTGCGGGTCGAAGTGCGCGCCGAGGTATTCGTTGACGGCGGGCGTGCAGTGCTCGTCGCGGAGCTGGGAGAACCGCAGCACGCTGGGGAATCGGGAACCCGGACCGAACTCGGCGCCCGGGAACACGGCCAGGTCGATGTCTGCCGCCACCTCGAACAGGTGCTCGTCGGAACACTCGACCTGTTCCAGGTCGCTGGCGTCGGCCGCGGACCAGGTCAGGCAGTCGCCCGAGGTCGCGGTCGCGAACGCCTCGCCCGCGACCGCACCGGTCGGGTTGGGTCCGGCGCTGCCCGCGTGCGTGGTGAGCTCGTCGCCGCCCTTGAACCCGCCCGAGACGACGATCGTCGCGAGGGCCGCGAGAACGGCGCCGAGCGCGACGGCGACGAGGGCCCGACGGGTGGTCTTGGCGGACATCTGGGTGCCGCCCGTCCAGCGCGAAAGCCCGGCCCAGGCGTCCCCGCGGGGAGCGCCGGACCTGCCGGCCGTCGGAGTGTCACCGCCGTCGGGTGTCGGGTGGTCGCCAGGGGCGTTGCGTTCGTCGGACATCGCCTCCATCATGCCTGCCCAGCGCGCCTGGACCGCCGACACACCGAAACCGGACGCGCGGTCGGCGTGCCCGACCAGTCCACAAGCATCCTTGTGAGGACCGACCAAGTAGGGTTTCAGGCGTGATTGACCTGAAGTTCCTGCGGGAAAACCCGGATCTCGTTCGCCAGTCGCAGCGGATGCGGGGTGAGGATCCCGCGCTGGTCGACGCGCTCCTGGCGGCCGACGAGTCCCGCCGCGCCGCCGTCCTCGCGGGCGACAACCTGCGCGCGGAGCAGAAGGCACTCGGCAAGAAGGTCGGGCAGGCGTCTCCGGAGGAGCGGCCCGCGCTGCTCGCCGGGGCGAAGGAACTCGCGCAGCAGGTCAAGGACGCGGAGGCGGCGCAGCACGAGGCCGACGCCGCACTGGAGACCGCGCAGCGCGCGATCTCCAACATCGTCCAGGACGGCGCCCCCGCAGGCGGCGAGGACGACTTCATCACCCTGGAGACCGTCGGCGAGCTGCCGACGTTCGACTTCGAGCCGAAGGACCACCTCGAACTCGGTGAGTCGCTCGGCCTGCTCGACATGGAGCGCGGCGCGAAGGTGTCCGGCGCCCGGTTCTACTTCCTCACGGGCTACGGCGCGCTGATGCAGTTGGGACTGCTCCAGCTCGCCGCGCAGAAGGCCACCGCGAACGGGTTCACGATGATGATCCCGCCGGTGCTGGTGCGTCCCGAGGTCATGCAGGGCACCGGCTTCCTCGGCCAGCACTCCGAGGAGGTGTACCACCTGGAACAGGACGACCTGTACCTCGTCGGCACCTCCGAGGTTCCGCTCGCCGGCTACCACTCGGGCGAGATCCTGGACCTGTCCACCGGCCCGAAGCGGTACGCGGGCTGGTCGTCGTGCTTCCGCCGCGAGGCCGGCAGCTACGGCAAGGACACCCGCGGCATCATCCGCGTCCACCAGTTCGACAAGGTGGAGATGTTCACCTACTGCAAGCCCGAGGACGCCGACGCCGAGCACAAGCGGCTCCTCGGCTGGGAGCGCGAGATGCTCGCCGCGATCGAGGTCCCGTACCGGGTCATCGACGTCGCAGGCGGCGACCTCGGTTCCTCGGCGGCCCGCAAGTACGACTGCGAGGCCTGGGTGCCGACGCAGGAGCGCTACCGCGAGCTGTCGTCGACGTCGAACTGCACCACCTTCCAGGCCCGCCGCCTCGGAGTCCGGTACCGCGACGAGAACGGCAAGCCGCAGATCGCCGCGACCCTCAACGGCACCCTCGCCACCACCCGCTGGATGGTCGCGATCCTCGAGAACCACCAGCAGGCCGACGGATCCGTGAAGGTCCCCGCGGCGCTGCAGCCGTTCGTCGGAACGGACGTGCTGCGCGCACCCTGAGCTGAACAGTCCCGAACGGGCGGCTACCGGACCATCGTGCGAGTGGATGGAACGGTAACCGCCCGTTCGGCATTCGCGGATGTCACCGGTCGGGGAGTTCGACTCCCAGTCGTGCGGCGAGCTCGCGCAGCTTCGTGTCGGCGTCGATGTCGACGGCCACGTACATGTGCAGCCCATCCGGGTCGGCGCGGAGGACGTACTCGTAGTCACTGTCGGTGAGGAGCTCGCCGAATGCGTCGGTGAAATGCCAGCGCACCCGAATCCGAACGACGACCTCCGTGAGCGGCGCGAACTCGAGCATTGTGTGTGTGATTCCGCCGAGCCCGAGCCTGCGATACAGCGGGTAGCCCTGTCGGAGCCCCTCGGCCATCTCGCCGCGGCTCGACAGCGATCCGGTGAACGCGTCGGTGACGATCGTCCCGGGCATCCCCCACATGGCCGCTGTGCCGGCAGCGTCGTAGGCGACGAGCGTGTTGCCGTAGGCGGTGAGGAACTCGTCGACCGCCCTGCGTGTCGGTGCCATGGCTTCACCGTAGTTGCGATGTGGGACGAATTGGGGCCTCGGCGCGTCCGTCGAGAGGGGAGCCGATTACAGCGCCGTCAGCGCGTCAGTTGTCGCCACTGGGCGGAATCCACTCGGGGTACTGCGCCGCGACCGGTGCGGTGGGGTACACGTAGCCGGGTGGTGGGAAGAGGATGTTGCCACCGGGCTTTCGTGTGAACTCGGGGAACTTCCCCTGCCACCAGTCGACGCACGCCTCCGGGATGTCCTCATCCTCGAGGAGCGTGATTTCTTCGATGCTCCACCCCTCGAAGACGTTCCAGGTCGGTGTTCGGGTTGTTGCCGCCGCCGTTGTGAGCGGGTCGGAATCTTCCTGGCCTGGCGCTCCCGCGTCGGACGTGGGATTCCGCAGCCCTATTCGGATGGGCCGGCGAAGCGGATTCATGCTGTAGTTCTCGCCAGGAGTGGGTTGGACCGTGAACCCGCACACCGTCGCGGCAACGGAATGCGGACCGCTTTCCATTTCGACGATGTGTCTGACAAAGGTGACGGGTCGCTGCGGCGATCCAGTCACCGATAGGAGTATCGGGTCGATTCCCGGGTTTGGCGCTTCGCGGGAAGTGTTCAGTGCATCGACATACCCGGGATACGAGTGGCCGCTGCCGGCATACGTCGAGAATTCGGCTGCCTCGGATGTTGCACGAATCAGTTCGCCGGGACGTCCGAACAGGTCTGTGCCTGCGTCCGCCGACCATACGGTGCTGTACAGCGGCGGCGCCGGCTGTTGTGGAGGCGCGTCCTCCACGCCGTCGCGTTCGGTCGCGCAAGCTGTGGCCGTCAGGAGCGCGAACACGAATGCAGCCGACAGGATCGGTGTGGATTTGTCAGCCATCCTTGAGAGTGACAAGCGAGTATGCCTCCTTCATTACTGATTCGTGGCCATCACTTGGATGGCCGATCCTGCTGAACATCGTCCGTAGGTCTGCTCTGAGACCGCCGGAAGCCTGGCCTGCTTGCAGCTGCTCCCAGCTCCGGAGTTGGTCGCCATCGATCAGGTCGGGGAAGTCAGCAATCACATCGCCCGGAAGCTGGGGTAGCGACGACAGAATGCGGTACTGGGAAGCGGTGAGGCCTGGCCCATCCAATTCCGTCGGCTTTGCAGGGTCGGGTTCCTTGCCGATGAAGGACTCCTTCAGTGGATCGCCACCGGCGTCAACGAGCCCGGTAATCGCGGCACCGGTGATACCGAGAGGATCCGCGGCAATCGATCCGATACCTTTCCAGAAGTTGAAAGCGTCGGACTTGCGGTCGTAGATGGCCTTCGCCTGGTCTGCTTCGTTCTGATGTGCGTTGTCGGTGGAGAGGTAGAGCCCCTTGTCGACGAGACCCATCACGACGCCCGCGTTCGTCAAGTTTCTGTTCGCAAAGGGACTTTCCGGCTCGGCGGCGTACCCGGCTTCGAACGAATACTGGTGTTGCCACGCTGCGCTGACGAACTCGGCTGACGCGGCCTGGTCCGTGGTCATCAGCCCGAACACCTGCGACGCTCCGCCGAATTTTCCCTCCTCCCAGCCGTTCCACTCATTCCAACCACCGCCCTGGTCGAATGCCGTGCTCGCCGATGAGTTTCCGCCTGCGAGGTCCGGGATGTACGGCGACATCGAGTGAGCGAGTGTCCGAATCATTTCCGGGTTAAGTTGTCCGACCGACAAATTGTCGGTGCCGGTTACGTTTGACAGCGAATCCCACATTTCCTTGGTGCTGATCTGCTGCCCGACAGACTCCATGACCTTCTCGGCGAGGACCGCCTTCCCGACGTCATAGCGGTCGGCAGGGTCGGTGATGGTGGCGTCGCCGTCGGCGAAGGCGAACAGCGCCGATACTTCCTTGCCGTCGTCAGGCCAGTCCCGCGTGAGGACGTTCTCGACGAACAACGCGCCGTGTTCCCCCTCCACCTTGGCGAGCACTGCCTCCTTGTCGTCGGCGACGGCGGCGAAGATGCCCTCCGTGATTCGGGGGTCGAAGTTCGAGTGGCCGTCGACGGTGAAGATCGAGAAGTCGGCGTTCGGGTCGCGTTCGTGCTTGATCTGCGCCTCGAGATACTGATTGCCGACGTCGAGCAGCGCCCGGTCGAGATCGGTTCCAGACCTGTATGCGGGGTCGGCTGCCGCCGCGATCTGCGCGATCGCCTGGTTGTCCGCGACACCGTTGAGTTCGACGGTGGAGATCATCCCGCTGTTGGTGAACTCGTAGCCGCCGACGACGAGGTCGTCGCGAGTGAGAGACTCCCGGATCCCGTCCGGCAACAGGTCTTTCCCTCCGGCAGTTGGCACCTCGGAATCGCCTGCGACCGTTGTCGTGACGTCGGGGTTCGACACCAACTGGAGCGAGTTGGCCAGTCCGGTCCGCGCATCCGGAGGCAGTGACTCCATGAGCTTCGCGATCTCGTCCGGGCTCCGACCGTCGAGCTCGCGTGCCACCTGGTTCAGGTACTCCATCTGAGACGCGGGAATCGCGGTGGTGCCTCCGGAGACGAGATCGGCGAGTTGGTCGGCGGTCAGGGTGCCTGCCTCCACGAGACGGCGACGCTGCTCCGGATCGAGATCACCCGAGGCGAGCGCGTCCGCGTCGGAACGTCCCTGATCGGCGCCGAGCCCGACCGCTGTGACGAACACGGCTCGCAGGCCGTCCCGAGCTGCAGCGAGTGCGTCCCGTACCTGGCGGTCGGCGTCCGCCGTCGCAGCTGCTGATTCGAGGATCTCCCGCTGCCAGTCGGCGAGCGCGGTGGCGCGTTCCTCGGACGGCGCGGGGTCCGTCACCTGAAGGGTGTCCGAGACGACGAACAGGTCGGCTTCGGCGCCGGCGATGGCGGCGCGGGCGCGTCGGAGCGGCGCGTCGATCTCGTGGTAGCCCTGTTCGGCACGCTGCGCCAGCGAGGCAATGTGATCGACGACCGTGACCACCGTGGAGCGGTCCGCCTGCGCGCGATTCTGCGCCGCCTCCGCGGCGATCCCCTCCCAGTAGTTGTCGCCGACCTTGGTCACGGAGGAGACATAGCGGTCGATCAGCTCCTCGACGCGTGCCCCGAACTCGGTCCACGACCGAGCGATGTCACTGAGCGCCAGAGGGTTCCAGGAGTCGATGTCCGTACGGTTCATTCCGCCGACCAGTCGCCCGTCGCGGAGGTGTACGCGGCGGCGAGTCCGGCGGCCGCCGCATCGTCCGCGTCGCGGTACTCGTCGGCGATGCGGCCCATCACCTCACCGGTCTCCCCGAGGCGTTCGGCAAGGGCCGGAACCAGCGTGCCGTCGATGAGATCCGCCGAGATCGACGACGCCTCCAGAACCGACGGCATCACCCCGCCCATGATCGGAAGGTAGCCCGCAGCTCGCCCGGTTCGCAGGTCCGCAGCCTCCTCGGCGAGCGCCCGGAGTGTGCCGCTCAACGCCGTCAGCGCGTCGGCGTCCGCCGCCATTCCCCCCATGCAAGCCCCCCAGCCGTGTCGTGATCGGACGCCAATGTAGTCAGCCTCACCGTCAGGAGTGTGGGCGGGTCCCCCCCGGCCGCCCGGCGAGGGTCTACAGTCTCGTCGGGCGTGGGGACGTCCGGTCAGGGGGATTCGATGACGGTCCGTTTCCGTGCGCTCGCAGCCACATTGCTGGTGGCGGCCGCCGTGACCGCATGCTCGGGCGAGCGCACGGGATTCGGGGGTGCGGCAGCGCCCGCGGCCGAACAGGTACCGACCACGGCGACTACCCCGGCAGCGGTGGCGGCGACAGCGACAAACCCGCTGATGGCGGACGTCTCGCTGCCCCGTGCGGGATGTGCACTACCGCAGTGGTCGCGGTTCGAGGAGGGGGTGCGTGAGTGGTTCGCGACCGCCCTGGAGTGCCTCGACCGGTCCTGGGAGCCCGTCCTCAGGAAGCTGAAACTTCCTTGGGCGACACCGAAGTTCGAGATCTCCGTCGAGGTGACGAGCAGCGACTGCGACGTCCCGCACGAGAACAGCTTCCACTGCGCAGGCTCGATCCACATCGTGCCGAAGAGTTACCTGTCCACGAGAACCGGACCGGATGGGCAGCCCGCGGTGGCCTTCGCGATGCTCGCGCACGAGTACGCGCACCATGTCCAGTGGTTGAGCGGGACGTCCACCGCAGCGCAGCGTGAGCGGAAGGATGCAGGACGGGACACGCCTGCGGGCCTGGAGGTCAGCAGGCGCCTGGAATTGCAGGCACAGTGTCTGTCCGGCATGTACCTCGCCGCGACCGTCGACCCCACGACGCTCGCCCTCGCTGCGGAGGACAACCGCAACCGCGGCGACTATGCAGGGCGCGACCGGGACCACGGCACCCCGGAGAACTCCGGTGCGTGGTTCGTCCGGGGTGCCGAGCGAAACCTGTTGAGCGCCTGCAACACCTGGATGGCAGCGCCCGACGCGGTCGCCTGACAGCCGTGGGATGACAGCTGGGCGCCCCGGCGTGGGCACAATGTCACATCGTGCGCGTCAGATGCACACGATGTGACATTGTGCCCCAGGCAAGGGGGGTCAGAGCTTGGCCGTGCGGAGTTCGTGGCCCTTCGACGTCTTGCAGCGGCCGGACTCGAGGTCCCACTGCCAGCCGTGCAGGTTGCAGGTGAGGGTGTTGCCGTCGACGACACCGAACTTCGACAGGTCCGCCTTGAGGTGCGGGCAGCGGCGCTGAATCTCGTAGCCGCCCAGCTCGATCGACGCCGAGTCGTCGTGCGCCTCGGCGAACCAGCCGTCCGCGTAGGCGATCCGCTCGTCGGTGAGGCACTTGAAGAAGGTGTAGAGGAACTCGTTGTAGCCGCCGACACGCCACGCCTCGAAGCGGGTGGACAGGAAGATGGTGTTCACCCAGTCCGGCTCGTCGTCGCGCAGCACCGTACGCACCAGCTCCGGTGCAATGCGGAAACCGTAGCGGTACTTGCCTTCTCCGTCGATCGGCTCGCGGACGACACGCTTCGGGAAGTCGAGGACGACGGTCTCGTCGCCCATCACGAGGCCGATGGGGTAGCCGATGCCGTCGCAGATCAGGTCCGACTGCGCCATGATCGGCTCGAACTTCGCCTTCAGCGGAGCGAGCAGCGGCTCGCCCTCCGCAGGCGCCCACGACGCCTTCTCCGCCGCGATCACCGGCGCCATCCGCTGCGCCATCGCCTCGATGTAGGCGGCCTTGTCGGAGAAGATCGCGTCGACCTCGGCGTCCGGGATCGGATGCGTCAGCGTCTGCTCGGAGCCGTGGATGTCCACCACGGAACCGGGGATCATGAGCAGCCCGCCGTCGTTGCCGTGGATGCGCATCTGCTCCAGGAACACGATCTGGTCGGGGAAGATGTTGCCCTCGTCGCCGTGGTCGTCGTTGAGGTCGCGCAGCGCCTCGTCGAGGAACACCGGCGGGCCTGCCGACGGCACCACCCACGTCGCGTCGACCTGCTCGATGTAGGAGCGGCAGCGGTCCATGCCGCGCTGGCGCTTCTGCTTGCCGAAGTTCCGCTTCGTGCCCGCCGGGATGTCGTAGACCATCGGGTACCAGATGGCACCCGAGTACTGCAGCAGGTGGATGTCGACCTTGCCGAACGCGTCGTGCAGCACGTCCATGTCGACGGGGCGGGCGTCGTTCATGTTGAAGCAGGTCGTCTCGCCGTCGGAGACGACGAGACCGGAATCACCGATCGGGCCGTCCGCGGGGGCGCGCAGCGCGATGATCATCACGTCGAGGTCGCCCTTGGGGCCGCTCACCGTGTGCTTGACCGAGTCCTCGGTCTCGAAGAACTTCGTGAACCCGAGCTTCTCGAGCTCGCGGCGCAGGTCCGGCACCGGGTAGTCGGGCAGCAGGACCGTCGCGTCCTTGTTGACGTGATCGACCAGGGTCTTCGGGTCGAAGTGGTCCTTGTGCAGGTGCGAGACGTACAGGTAGTCGACGTCGCCGAGCGTGTCCCAGTCGAGGCCCGTGTTGTCCGGGAACGGGAACCACGACGCGAAGTAGGCCGGGTTCACCCACGGGTCGCAGAGGATCGACCCCGCCTCGGTCTGGATGTGGAATCCGGCGTGTCCGACGCTCGTGACCTGCACTTCAACTGCCTCCTACGGATGTGCGACGCCTACCAGGGTAGGCGGTGGGGCAAACCGTCCCCGGGTTGCGCGTGGCCGGTGCCCGGATCGGGACCAAGGTCCCGGGGAGGAGCGCGGTGTCCGGGCGCACACTAGGCTGGCCGCGTGGAACCCTTCTATCGCTCGATCATCGGTGTCGCCCGCACGCTGTTCTTCGCGCAGGGCCTGAAGTTCACCATCTCGGGATCGGAACACGTCCCCGCCCGCGGTGGCGCGGTGATCGCGATCAACCACACCGGCTACATGGACTTCACCTACGCGGGCATCCCCGCGCGCGACGTCAAGCGGTACGTCCGGTTCATGGCGAAGAAGGAGGTCTTCGACAACAAGATCTCCGGCCCGATGATGCGGACCATGAAGCACATCCCCGTCGATCGCTCGGCGGGCGCCGACTCGTACCACGCCGCCGTCGAGGCGCTGCGCGCCGGCGAACTGATCGGGGTGTTCCCGGAGGCGACGATCAGCCGGAGCTTCGAGATCAAGGAATTCAAGTCCGGCGCCGCTCGGATGGCGATCGAGGCCGGTGTGCCGATCATCCCGCTGGTGCTCTGGGGATCGCAGCGGGTGTGGACGAAGGGGTTCCCGAAGCGCCTGGGCCGCACCAACACTCCGATCTCGATGGCCGTCGGGGAACCGATCGCCCCCATCGAGCCGGCCGAGGCGCTGTCGGCGAAGCTGCACGCGACCATGGAGTCGATGCTGCACACGCTGCAGGAGAGCTACGACCACCCGGCCGGGGAGTACTGGGTTCCAGCCCGGCTCGGCGGCAGCGCGCCGACGCTGGAGGAGGCCAACCGGATGGACGCCGAGGAGGCGCAGGCGAAGGCCGCACGCCGGGCAGCGGGCGGCGGCGCCTGACGTGCCCGTCCGGCGGAGGGTTCGCCTGCTGCTGGTCGCCGGTGGTGCCGTCGTCGCGGCAGGCGTCTTCGCCGCGGTCGGGTCGATGGCCGTGGTCGCGGGCGCTGCGGCGGGCCGGGTGCACGAGGTCGACGACGCTCCGGACGCGCCGGTGGTGATCGTGCTCGGCGCCAAGGTGCGCGGCGGCGCCCCGATGCCCATGCTCGCCGGACGCCTCGACGTCGGAGCCGAACTCGTGCGGACGGGCAAGGCCCGCGCCGTGCTCGTGTCCGGCGACGCGAACGGGACCTCCGGTGACGAGATCGCCGCGATGACGGACTACCTGGTCGACAAGGGAGTGGACCGCGACCTGATCGTCGGCGACGGATACGGGCTCGACACCTACGACACCTGCGTGCGCGCTGCGCAGACGTACGGGGTGACGCGCGCGCTGATCGTCAGCCAGGAACCGCACGTGTCGCGAGCGGTCGCGCTCTGCGAGCACGCAGGCATCGACGCCCACGGAGTCCGCGGCTACTGCCACGACTGCCGCTCGATCACGGTGGCGCGCAACACCGCTCGTGAGTGGCTTGCCCGGCCGAAGGCGGTGCTGGACATGTTCTCGAACCGCCCGCCGAAGGTGGAGACGGCGCCGACCGACGCGCTGGAGCGGGCACTGGCCGGCACCGGGGAATGACCCGCCGACGCCGACGATGCGGCCGCCGCGGTGACGATGCGCGGCTCGCCGCGGTGACCTCGCATGTGTCCGTCGGAGGTGTGCGGCAATATGGATGCAGTGCAGGACAACAGCCACGCGAAACCCGAACTGATCGCCAGCGACGTCGACGGCACCCTGATCGGCGACGACGAACGGATCAGCGACCGCACCCGCGCCGCCGTGCAGGCCGCGGTCGCGGACGGAACCCGGTTCGTGCTGGCCACGGGCCGTCCGCCGCGGTGGATCGGGCCGGTCGTCGACGGCCTCGGCTACGCACCCCTCGCGGTCTGCGCGAACGGCGCGGTCCTCTACGACAGTGACGCCGACCGGGTGATCAGCGCCCGCACCGTCGACACCGACACCTTGACCTGGGTGGCGCAGCTGGCGGTCGCCGCGCTGCCCGGCTGCGGGCTCGCCGCGGAACGGGTCGGGGCCAGCGCCCACGACGCCGCGACCCCGCAGTTCGTCAGCTCACCCGACTACCAGCACGCCTGGCTGAACCCGGACAACACGGAGGTGTCGACGGAGGAGGTGCTGGCGCACCCGGCGATCAAGCTCCTCATCCGGATGCCCGGCATCGCGAGCTCGTTCATGATCGAGCGGCTCACCCCGCTGGTCGGCGACAGCGTCGACCTGACCTACTCGACCAACAACGGTCTGATCGAGGTGTCGGCGCCCGGGGTGACGAAGGCGTCGGGACTCACTGCACTCGCCGAGCACCTCGGCATGGACGATTCGGCGATCCTCGCGTTCGGAGACATGCCGAACGACATCCCGATGTTGACGATGGCGCGGCACGGTGTCGCGGTCGCCAACGCCCACGACGACGCGATCGCCGCCGCCGACGAGGTGACGGCGTCGAACTCCAACCACGGTGTCGCGCGGGTGCTCGAACGCTGGTGGAACTGAACCGAAGACGACGGCAGGGGCCCTCCGACCGGAGGGCCCCTGCCGCGTTCGGGCTGTCAGCTGGCGGGTGCCGGGGCCGGTGCCTCGGCCGGGGCGGGTGCCGGAGCCGGCGCGGGCGCCGCCTCGGCTGGTGCCGGTGCCACCGGAGCGGCGGCGTCGGCGGGCGCGGTCAGGGCCTGCTGGTAGGTGTCGCCGTACGTCTTGAGGACGGTCGTGACGATCCCCGTGACCTGGTTGAAGATCAACGACCCCTGCTCGAAGTCGGTGCGCATGCCGTCCGGCACCGGGTACTCGTCGCTCACCGGCAGACCGAGCGCGCCCGCATCGAGACCGCTGGACTCCCACGCGTCGTAGATCTCGCCCAGCACCGTCCACACACCACCGTTCGGTGAGGTGGAGATGACGCCGTTGACGAACTTGACCAGCAGGTTCCCGGCCTTGGCGGGCAGTTCACCGGTCAGCGCGGCACCGAGACGGCCGGTGTCTCCGCCCTCCGCGAGCCACTTCTGCGCGATCGGGGACTGATCGGTGAGCCGCAGGACCTCGTTGACGAGCGCGGTGACGGAGTCCGCGGACGATCCGGCAGCGGTGTCGGGTGCGGTGACGGGGTCCGCTGCGGGGTTGGCCGGTGCCGCCGCCAGCACGCCCGACCCGATCGATCCACCGCCCGGGTTCGCCTTCGCGATTCCACGGATCTGGTCCATCAGCGCGTAGGCCGCGTCACCCGGGCAGCTCGTCAGTCCGACGTCGCGGTGCGCGAAGATGATCGGCAGGTCGACCGCCTGACCCTGCGCGTACGGCGTGAAGTCCGTTCCCTCCGACCACATCGTGGTGCGTCCCGTCGGATCGAGGCCCGCCTTCGCGAGACGCCAGCCGAGAAAACGGCCGACCGAGTCGATCGCCGCCTGCGGCGGCGCGACGGTGGAGAAGTCGCCCATCATCGCGATACCGAAGGTGTTCTCGTTGAATCCGCCCGCGTGGGCGCCCTGCACGTTCCGGTCGAGCCCGCCCGCTCGGCCCTCGAAGATCTGCCCGTAGCGGTCGACCAGGGCGTTGTAGCCGATGTCGCACCAGCCGAGCGTCTGTGCGTGGTACGCGTAGATGGACCGGACGATCTCCGCGGACTCGGCGCGGGTGTAGTCGTTGCTGCCGGCGGTGTGGTGCACCGTCGCTCCGCCGAGCATGTCGTCGTAGACGGGGTCCTGGCAGCGCTGCGACTCGTCGGCACCCCACTGGGCACGGGTGATGACCTTCGGCCCGCTGCCGCCGATCGAGGTGGCGATGTCGGAGAGCGAGTTGTCGGTGTTGCCGGAACCCGGCTGGATCAGCACCGCGGTGACCGCGTCGGCGAGGTTGCGCTGCTGGTCCTGGCCACGCAGCGGCGTGCTCACCGCTGCGGGTGCGAACGGGATGGGTTCGGCGCCCGGCTCGGTCGGCGTGAGTTCGTTGGGCAGCGGCGCCTGATCGGTAGGCGCCTGGTCCGAGGACCCGGTCGCCGGGATGCCGAGCGCGTCGGCGGCCTCGGTGACCAGCACCTGCACCGCAGTGGTCGCGCCGACGAAGATCGGCTCGGTGCCGGTCTTGCCGGACGGCGCGGTCTGATCGGACCGGTTTGTCTCGAGCTGTTCGGTGGAGTACCAGGGCCCCCATGAACCGTCCGCGAGCCGGGCGCGGATCTGGGCCGCGGTGGCGCCGAGCTCGGAGGTCAGCGCGACCATGCTGAACGGGGTGTCGCGGGTGATCTCCTTGACCGCGGCGCCGAGCTGCTCGGGCGCACCCGGCGTGACGGGAGCGGCGACGTCGGCGGGTGCGGTGGCAGACGGCGGAGTGGGTGCGGACGGCGTGGGCTCCGGTGCGGTGGACTCGCCCGGCGGCGAGGGGATCAGCTCGGTCGGGATCTTGATCGTCTCCGGCAGCGTCACGCCCTCGGGGAGCGGAAGGCCCTGCGGGACCAGGATTTCCGACGGAATCGGAAGCTTCTTGAGGTCCGACAGGCGGAAGTTGGGCAGTCCCATTCCGATCAGGTCGCCGAGCGGGATGGCGATGTCGGGTACCTGCGTGAGCGCGATCTCGTCGATCTGGGTGGGGATCGCGACGGGTGTCGTGTCGGCGGTCGAGCGGACGCCGGACGTGCTGGTGACGCCCCAGACCGCGAAAGGGGTTGCGATGGCAACGGCAGCGACCGTCCCCAGGACGATCGACGACTTCGGTCGACGGTGCGGCAAGTCGGCTCCCTAGTTGGTGGGACGGAGGTCGTACTGCTGTTACTCGTGTGACTGGTGTGACAGATGTTGCTAACGCCAGACACTCTTGCAACACTAGCCACACAATGCCTAAGCCTCAACCTTAGATTGAGACTTTATCGAGACCTGGTTCGACTCGACCCAGCGAAGCCGCAGCCCACCGAGGAGGCCGGACATGGCGAAAGTCCGTCGCACGACGACCCCGCGTGGGCGCATCGACCGTGGAGGCCGCACCTCGCCGATCCGGTGGGCGCTCGCGCTCGGCACGGTTCCGGCGCTTCTCGCGGCGGGCGCGGTCGGGGTTGTCGTCACCGACACCCGTGGCTCCGGCCCCGATGTCGCGGTCGCGGTCGCGGCGGACACCCCGTTCACCGTCTCCGGGCGCGGCAACGGGCACGGGCGAGGCATGGGGCAGTGGGGCGCATACGGATATGCCAGGAACGACGGCTGGTCCGCCGAGCGGATCGTCGGCCACTACTACAGCGGCACCGAACTCGGTCAGCTCGCCGAAACCCGGATCGGTGTCCGCCTCGTCGGCCTCGACGGTGGCACCCTCAACGCCTTCTCGGATACCGGTGCTCGGGTCGCGGGCCGCGACGTCGCACCGGGTGACGGCGTACACCTGACGCCGACCCCCGGCGGCGGCGCGGGCGTGGTCGTCACTCGGGGCTGCGACGGCGAGGTGCTGTGGCAGGGCGCCACCGACCATCCGTGGATCGACCCCGTCGACCTCGGACCCGACCGTCCCGCGAACGAGCACCTGACCCTCTGCGGCGGAGCCGCGTACCGCGGATCGCTCGGCGTCGCCCTCGACGGCGCGGAGCCACGGGTCCTGAACAACCTCGACATCGAGGACTACCTCCTCGGCGTCGTCCCGGTCGAGGCCCGCGCCGACTGGGCCGACACCGGCGGCGCGGAGGCCCTGCGCGCCCAGGCGATCGCCGCGCGCTCGTATGCCGCCGCCGAGCACCGGTATCCCTATGCCGAGACCTGCGACACCCAGGACTGTCAGGTCTACGGGGGATCGGAGAAGGAGGACCCCCGCACCACCGAGGCGGTTCGGAGCACGGCGGGCAAGGTGATCACGCGGGGCGGACAGCCCGTCGCCGCCGAGTTCTCCTCCTCCACGGGCGGGTACACCGCGGGCGGCGACTTCGACGCCGTCGAGGACCTCGGCGACTCCCTCTCGCCCAACCACAACTGGACACAGACCCTCACCGCCGGCGAGATCGGAAAGGCCTTCGGCGTCGGGGAACTGCACAGCGTCTCCGTCGTCGAGCGCAACAATCTCGGTACCGACGGCGGGCGTGTCACCACGCTCGAGGTCGTCGGGTCCGACGGAACGGCCAGGGTGTCGGGCAAGGAGGCACGCTCCAAGCTCGGACTCAAGTCCGACTGGTTCACGGTCACCGAGGGGCTGGTCCCGGCCACCCCCGTGCCCGATCCCGCTCCCGCGCCGGGACTCGAACGACTCGCTGCAGGCGTTCACGGATCCGAGGTCGCGCCGACCGAGATCGAGAAGAAGTACGCCGAGATCGGCGGCCCCGACGGTCCACTCGGCAAGCCGGTCGGTCCCGAGATGTCGATGCCGGACGAAGCGGGGCGGTTCCGGATGTTCGAGGGTGGCGCCATCGTCTGGACCGAGACCCTGGGTGTGCAGGTCGTGGACGCGAGCGTGGTGATCTCCGAACTGCCGACCGGGAGTGACGGCTGAGCCGCGACGGCCGTGGCGAGAGTCGCGGCGCGCGGGATCCGTGCCACCTCTTTCGTTTGAGTAGAAAACGGTATTGACTGTGCCGGAGGCGCGGTTCCCTGGTGCCCACCCGAGCCCGAATCGGTATGGGTCGAACCGCGGACGCGGCGGAAGGACCACAATGGCAAGGCTGGACGGCAAGGTCGCATTCATCACGGGAGTCGCTCGAGGTCAGGGTCGTGCACACGCCATTCGGTTGGCTCGGGAGGGCGCCGACATCGTCGGCATCGACCTCGCGGGCCCACTGCCCGGCGTCCCGTACGAATCGCCCACGGCCGCCGATCTGGAGGAGACGGCGTCCCTCGTGGAGGCCGAAGGGCGTCGCGCACTCCTGCACAAGGGGGACGTGCGCGATCTCGACGGCATGAAGTCGGTGATCGCCGGCGCAGTCGCCGAACTCGGTGGACTCGACGTGGTCGTCGCCAACGCCGGCATCTGCATCCCCGCGACCTGGGACGAGTCGACACCCGAGATGTTCCGAGACCACATGGACATCAACGTGACGGGGGTGTGGAACACCGTCATGGCGACCGCACCCCACCTGATCACGCGGGGCGGCGGCTCGATCGTGCTCATCAGTTCCTACGCAGGGAAGAAGATGCAGCCGTTCATGGTCCACTACACCACCAGCAAGCACGCGGTCACCGGGATGACTCGTGCCTTCGCCGCCGAGCTCGGCGCGCACGACATTCGTGTCAACAGTGTGCATCCGGGCGCCGTCGACAGTCCGATGGGATCGGGCGACATGCAGGCGCGGATCGCGGCGACGGCCGAGTCGAACCCTCGCCTGGCCGTGATGGGAACGCCCTTCCTCAACGAGTATGCGGCCTCGGTCGACAAGATCGCCGACGCCGTCGCGTTCCTGGCGTCCGACGAGTCGAGTTTCATCACGGCCGAGCACCTGTCGGTCGACGGTGGAGCCCAGTACTTCTGACCTCGACGCCGTCGCTCGCGACACCCCACGACCCTCTAGGCTCGCGGGGTGTCAGCCGCGAAGTCGAGTCGAAGCTACGGCGGCCGCTCCGTCGCCGAGCGGCGGGCGGAACGGCGCGCCAGGTTTCTCGACGCGGCACTGACGGTGTTCGCGGACCAGTCGTACGTCCGCAGCACGATCAGCGCGATCTGCGCCGAGGCGGGTCTGTCGCGCCGTCAGTTCTACGAGGAGTTCGGCGGACGCGAAGAGGTGCTGGTCGCGCTCTACGACCAGATCCAGCAGGAGGCGGGCGCTGCGATCGCGGGTGCCTACGACGCGGCGGAACCCGACCTGTGGCGCGCCGCCGCGACGGTCATGACGGCGTACGTGACGGCGATCGGTACCGACGCCAGGCGAGCCAAGATCGCCTTCGTCGAGGTCGTCGGCGTCAGCGACGAGGTGGAACGGCATCGGCTCGCGCAGCGTCGGGCGTGGGGGGAGATGTTCGAGTCGCTGGTCGCCGGGCTGGTCGGGCCCGACGTCCGGCCCGCGGGCGGCTACGAGATGGCGGCCACGGCGTTCATCGGCGCGGTCAACGGGCTCGTCCACCAGTGGAGCATCACCGAACCACGCACTCCGGTAACAGATCTCGTGGAGGTCCTCAGTACCGTCCTGGTGGCGTTGGTGACGCCGGGCCACCAGGACGGCTGATCCCGTCAGCCCCCTGTGCCGACGGGTGATCCGAGGGGCGCCCCGAACAGTCCGGCGACCACCTCGCCGACCGTGTCGGCGAATGCGGGCCAGGCGGACCGGTCAAGGGCCATCGAGCCGACATCGGTTGTACGGCAACCCGGTTGGACGGGAATGCCGTCGAGACGGTCCCGCATCCACAGCAGTGCAGTCGGGGCGGCCGTCACCTCGAGCGTCAGGTGTTCGCTGAAGTGGTCGCGCGTGTACTGCACGCGGGCGGACGGATCCTGGCAGTAGGTGTCGACGAGAGTGTTCACCTGTCCGACCGGCACGATCCAGTCGGGGTTGGACTGGTAGACGAACAGTGGTGCCGTCGGAACGACGCCGCCCATCCGGGTGCGGTCGATCACCGATCGAACCACGGGCTCGTCGAGTGGGTCGCCTGGAACGTCGAGCAGCCCTTTGTTGTTCGCGAACGGGATCAGTGCCGCGTGATAGGCGACGCACAGCGGCGACTTCACCGTCGCCAACGCCCGGCCGAGCGGATTCATGCGCTCGTCGAGGAACTGCTGGAACTCGGGGTACTCGCGGCCCAGACCGAGCACGGCTCCGAGGATCAGACCCGCGGGTGCGGCGTTGTTCGCATTGTTCAACAGCGCCGAGAGATCCGCGGGCACACCACCTTCGACGACGCCGACCACGTTGAGCTCCGGCGCGTACGACGGGTGCAGCTCGGCTGCATGACCGGTGGCGATCGCGCCGCCCGAGTAGCCCCACAGTCCCACGCGGGTCCGGTCGCCCGGAAGGTCGAGGGGAGTGAAACGCTGGGCGGCCCGGACGCCGTCGAGGGCCAGGCGGCCGCCGAGCGGTCCGGCGGCGTACGCGGAGTTCGGACCCTGGTAGTCGGGGACGGAGACCGTCCAGCCCTGCGCGAGACCCGCCTGGACGGCGAGGAATTCCGCGGGGATCACCGCGGACCCGGTGGCGAGCGCCGGGATCGATCCCTGTCGCAGGGCGTAGGACGGCGCGCAGTACTGGGCCGTCGAGTCCTCGGCCATCTGGAACGAGACCAGCTCGTCGCTGCCGGACCCGCGTGGCTTCAGCACGGTCGTGACGGCGGCGACGGGCTCACCGCGGGTGTTCGTCGACCGGTAGGACAGCTGCCAGGCGTCCACGTTCACGGGAACCACGCCGAGGTTGGCGACGGTGACCGGTCGTGACGCGATGACGTCGCCCGGAGCGAGATGTTCGTAGGTGGCGAGGGGCGGGGCGTAGAAGGCCGAGTCGAGTTCGGGAGGCAGGGGCAACCCGGCGAACGGCGCCGGGAGGGCGGGATCGGCGGCGGCGGGGACCACCCCGACGCCGGCCAGTACGGCGAGCGCCGTTGTCGCGACGGTCGCGGCGATGCGGCCGGCCCAGCGTGTTCTCATCACGTCCACCCCCGGTGTTCAAAGTGAGACCAGCTCGTCTCACATATCGCCGACGAACTGTACCCATGTGACGGGCGTCGCACAACGGGGTTGACAGATCGTTTGATCTGTCTCAATCTCGAAACATGACCACGACTATGTCAGGGCGGGTCGCCTACGTGCCACCGTCGGGGGAGACGTGGCGGGAACCGTGGGCCATGTACGCGGCCCTGCGCGATCACGACCCGGTGCACCACGTGATTCCGGAGAACTCGCCCGGCGACGACTACTGGGTGCTCACCCGGCACGCCGACGTGTTCGCCGCGGCCCGCGACCACGGAACGTTCTCCTCGGCCGACGGGCTGACCACCAGCTACGGCGAACTCGACAAGATCGGACTGCGGGACAACCCGCCGCTCGTCATGCAGGACCCGCCGCAGCACACCGACTTCCGCAAGCTTGTCGCCCGCGGGTTCACGCCGCGGCAGGTCGAGGCCGTCGAACCGGCGGTGCGCGCCTTCGTCGTCGAACGCATCGAGGGGTTGCGTTCGAAGGGCGAGGGCGACATCGCCGTCGAATTGTTCAAGCCGTTGCCGAGCATGGTCGTCGCGCACTACCTCGGCGTCCCGGAGGAGGACCGGGGCCGGTTCGACGGCTGGACCGAGGCGATCGTCGCGGCGAATGCCACCGGCGACCCGCTCGATGCCGCGAACGCCGTCGGTGACCTGATGGCCTACTTCGGTGAACTGATCGCCCGCAGGCACCGCGAGTCCGCCACCGGTGAGCTCGGTGACGACACCATCTCGCACCTGGTGGCGGCGGGAATGGGTGCCGACGGCGACATGTCCGGGCTGCTGTCGATCCTCGGTTTCGCGTTCACGATGGTCACCGGCGGCAACGACACCACCACCGGCATGCTCGGCGGGTCGTCGGCGCTGCTCACCACCCACCGCGATCAGCGTGCCCTGCTGCTGGAGGAGCCGTCGCGGATCCCCGACGCGGTCGAGGAACTGCTCCGCCTCACCTCGCCCGTGCAGGGACTTGCCCGCACCACCACCCGGGACGTGGAACTGCACGGTGTCACCATCCCCGCGGGCCGGAAGACGTTGCTGGTCTACGGTTCCGCGAACCGTGACGAACGGATGTACGGCGACGACGCCGGCGATCCGAACGTCCTCCGGGCGCCCCGGCAGATCATGACCTTCAGTCACGGCAGCCACCACTGCCTCGGTGCCGCCGCCGCCCGTATGCAGGCCCGCGTCGCACTGGAGGAACTGCTCGCCCGCTGTCCCGACTTCGAGGTCGACGTCGACGGAATCGTCTACGCACCAGGGAATTACGTGCGTCGACCACTGCACGTCCCGTTCCGGGTGCGGCCGTGACCTGGCTGCGCGACGAGCGCTCCGAGGCCGCCGCCGAGAAGATCCTCGACGCGGCCGCGGACCTGTTCGTCGCCCGGGGTGTCGCAACCACCGGAATGAGCGACATCGCCAAGGCCGCCGGCTGCTCCCGCGCCACCCTGTACCGCTACTTCGACGGCAGGCAGGCGCTGCACCGCGCGTTCGTGCACCGCGAGGCACGGAAGGTCGGCGACCTGGTGGCGGCCGAGGTCGCCGGCGTCGCGGACCCCGCCGACCGGATCTCCGCGGCGATCCTCTCCGCCGTCCGTCGGGTGCGTGAAACACCCACCCTCGCAGCGTGGTTCGCGGTCGGAGACGCCGGCATCGCGTCGGAGCTGGCGAGTACGTCCGAGGTGATCGAGGTGCTCGGTGTCGCGTTCCTCGCCGGGTCCGGCGACGTCGAGGCGAAAGACCTTCCCCGGCAGGCGCGCTGGGTGGTGCGGGTGATCGTCTCGCTGCTCACCGTCCCCGGCGCGGACGCCGACGACGAGCGCGCGATGGTCGAACAGTTCGTGGTTCCCGCGCTCGTCGGGTATCAGACCACCGTGCCGAAGGCCTGACCGATCGCATAGGTGACCGTCATCGCGAGCGCCCCGCCCAGCACCACGCGCGTCACGGCGCGGACCGGGTTCGCGCCGCCGAGCCGGGCGCTGATGCTGCCCGTCAGCGCGAGCGCCGCCAGCACCGCGACGAACGTGACCGGGATCCGCAGGTGCGGCGGCGTCGTCAGGATCGCGATCAGCGGCAACAGCGCTCCGATCGTGAACGAGACCGCCGACGAGGCAGCGGCCTGCCACGGGTTGGTGAGGTCGTCGGGGTCGATGCCGAGTTCCGCGTCCGCATGCGCGGCGAACGCGTCGTGCTCCGTGAGCTCCTCGGCAACGGTGCGGGCGGTCGCGGGGGACAGGCCTTTGTCCTCGTACAGGTCGGTGAGTTCGTCGAGTTCCTCCTCGGGGAGCTCACGCAGTTCACGCCGTTCCTGCGCGAGCAGTGCGCGCTCGGTGTCCCGCTGGGTGCTCACGGACACGTACTCGCCCAATGCCATCGACACCGCACCCGCCGCCAGACCCGCGAGCCCGGCCGTGAGAATCGGGCCGCGGTCCGTCGTCGCCGCCGCCACGCCGACGACGAGCCCGGCCGTCGAGACGATGCCGTCGTTCGCGCCCAGCACCCCGGCCCGCAGCCAGTTCAGTTTCGCGTTGAGGCCGGGACCTTGCTGTCGGCGGTCGCGCGGCGTCTCGTCCTCGCGTTGGCGCTCAACCGATTCCATGCCCCGACCGTAGCCGCGACGCCGCGTCCGTTCCAGCAAAGCAAGGCTGCCCGAACCTGTTCGCGCACAGGGGGCGTCGGCCCGGATCAGGGCAGTCTGTCGAACGCCTCGTCCAGGCCCGCGATCCGATCCGCGTCGATCAGGAAGTCCCGCGTCAGCACGGTGCGGAACTCGTCGGCGTCAGCGATCGTGCGCTTCTCGGTCGCGCCGCCGAGACGATGGACTGTCAGGCGCCTGCCGGCGAGCGCGAACCGGCGGTCGGCGGTCGCACGTGCCGCCATCAGCGTCGTGACGAACTTCGACTCCGGCCAGGTGCACAGGTACCAGTTCGTCGGCTCGTAGTCGATCGGGTGCTGCGGGTGCAGGTCGAAGCGGTAGGTGGTCCGCCACTCGTCGCCCACCCGCGCCTGCATCGCCCAGTCGCCGTGCAGGTCCACCAGCCGGAACGGCTCCAGCGGGGTCTCCTGCGTCGTGTCGCGTTCGAGGCGCAGCGTGCCCGTCAGCGTCATCCCGCCGAACCCGGTGTCGATCACACGCCGCTCATCGTCCAGGTCGACGACCAGCAGCATGTGGGTGCGGGCGGGGATCGCATCGAGGTCGGGGGAGCCCCACAGCACCCGCGCCGCGAGTCCGGTGACGGTGAACCCGAGGTCCCGCAGCGCTGCCTGCAGCAGCAGTCCGTGCTCGAAGCAGTAGCCGCCGCGTCCGCCGTGCACCAGTTTCGCCTGCAGCGATTCCAGGTCGAGCCGGTTGACCACCCCGCGGAACGGATCGAGGTTCTCGAACGGGATCGTCGCGGTGTGGTGGGCGGCGATCGCGTCGAGGGTGGCGCGGGTCGGTACCCGCTCGCCGTCGAAACCGATCCGGGTCAGGTACGCGTCGAGGTCGAAGCTCACCCCACCCACGCTAGGCGGCTCCGCCGCCTGTGCGCCTTCCCGGTAGCTCCCACTACCAAAAAGGCGCACAGGCCGCGGGCTCTTGACATTGACGCTGCGTCAAGATGCACGCTGGTTGTCATGCAGGAATGGTCGATACAGGACCTGGCCAAGGCGGCCGGGGTCACAAGTCGCACGCTGCGGCACTACGGCGCCCGGGGACTGCTCACGCCGAGCCGGATCGGATCCAACGGATACCGCTACTACGACGAGGACGCGCTGCTGCGGTTGCAACGGATTCTGCTGTTGCGCGAACTCGGGCTCGGGCTGGCCGCGATCGCCGCCGCGCTCGACGGCCGACAGGACGCGACCGTGGCCCTCGAAACCCACCTGGACCTGCTCGAACGTGAACGCGAGCGGCTCGGACGGCAGATCGCAGCCGTCCGCGCCACCCTGCACCGGACAAGGAGAGGAGAACCGCTCATGGCGGACGAGATGTTCGACGGCTTCGACCACACCCACTACAAGGAGGAGGTCGAGCAGCGCTGGGGCGCGAAGGCCTACGCCGACGGCGACCGCTGGTGGACGTCGCTGACGGAGGTCGAGAGACGCGACTGGAAGGCCGACGTCGCGCGGCTCTCGCAGGACTGGATCGCGGCTGCCGAGTCGGGGGTCGCTCCCGACGGTCCGCGGGCTCAGGAACTGGCCCGCAGGCACGTCGCCTGGCTGTCCTCGGTGCCGGGCACACCAGGAAGTGCCGGGGACCCCGTGCCGGAGTACGTGCTCGGTCTCGCCGACATGTACGTCGTGGACGAGCGGTTCGCCGCCAACTACGGCGGACGCGCAGGCGCCGAGTTCGTCCGAGACGCCCTGCACGCATACCTGCGGTAGGCGCTTCGCACTCGTGCGCGGTCGAGGGGGCTTCGGACCCGGAAACCGCGCACGAGCGGCGCAGTCGACAGCACGCACGAGCGGCACCGCCGCGGTCCGATACCCTGGTTGCCCGTGACCTCTGTATCCCCAGACTCCGCGACCTCCGGCCAGTACGACCTCATCATCGTCGGGTCAGGATTCTTCGGACTGACGATCGCCGAGCGCGCCGCGACGCAGCTCGGAAAACGGGTCCTCGTCCTCGACCGCAGGCACCACATCGGTGGCAACGCCTACTCCGAGGCGGAACCCGAGACGGGCATCGAGGTCCACAAGTACGGTGCGCACCTGTTCCACACCTCGAACAAGCGGGTCTGGGAGTACGTCAACCAGTTCACCGAGTTCACCGGCTACCAGCACCGCGTCTTCGCGATGCACAAGGGCCAGGCGTACCAGTTCCCCATGGGGCTGGGTCTGGTCGCGCAGTTCTTCGGGAAGTACTTCAGCCCCGACGAGGCACGCGCGCTGATCGCCGAGCAGTCCGCTGAGATCGACACCAAGGACGCCACCAACCTGGAGGAGAAGGCGATCTCGCTGATCGGTCGCCCCCTCTACGAGGCGTTCGTCCGTGACTACACCGCCAAGCAGTGGCAGACCGATCCGAAGAACCTGCCTGCGGGCAACATCACCCGGCTGCCGGTGCGGTACACGTTCGACAACCGCTACTTCAACGACGCGTACGAGGGCCTGCCCGTCGACGGCTACACCGCGTGGCTGGAGAACATGGCGAAGGACGATCGGATCGAGGTCCGGCTGAACACGGACTGGTTCGACGTCCGTGACGAGCTGCGCGCCGCGAGCCCGGACGCGCCCGTCGTGTACACCGGCCCGCTGGACCGCTACTTCGACTACGCCGACGGCGAGCTCGGCTGGCGCACGCTCGACTTCGAGACCGAGGTGCTGCCGACCGGAGACTTCCAGGGCACCCCGGTGATGAACTACAACGACGCGGACGTCCCGTTCACCCGCATCCACGAGTTCCGGCACTTCCACCCCGAGCGCACCTACCCGTCCGACAAGACGGTCATCATGCGGGAGTTCTCCCGGTTCGCGGAGTCCACCGACGAGCCGTACTACCCGATCAACACCCCCGACGACCGGACGAAGCTCGAGGCGTACCGGGCGCGGGCGAAGGCGGAGACCGAGAACGCGAAGGTCCTCTTCGGTGGCCGCCTCGGCACCTACCAGTACCTGGACATGCACATGGCGATCGCGAGTGCGCTGAGCATGTTCGACAACCAGCTGCGTCCGCATCTGGAGTCCGGCGCCCCGCTCGGCGGCGGGGTCGAGGCATGAGCCCGAAGCACCTGATGGAACAGGACACGCTGTTCGACTCCCAGGACCTGCTCGGCAAGTCGTTGTTGCAGCGCGTCCTGCTGCCGCGACCGGGTGAGCCGCTCGACGTGCGCACCCTGTACCTGGAGGAGTCGCCGACGAACGCGCGCCGCGCGCACGCGCTGTCGCGGACGTCGCTGTCGATCGGCGCCGAGTCCGAGGTGTCGATGGCGAGCTACTTCAACGCCTTCCCGGCCAGCTACTGGCGACGGTGGAGCATCCTGAAGACGGTGGTGCTGCGGCTGGAGCTGGCCGGACACGGCCGCGTCGACGTGTACCGCTCCAAGGCCGACTCGTCGCGTATCCACGTGCAGGGCAAGGAGTTCCGCGGCGACGCCGCAGCCGTCACCGTCGAGTTCGAGGTCGAGCTGGCACCGTTCGAGGACGGCGGCTGGATCTGGTTCGACATCACCACCGACACGGACGTCGAACTGGTCGCCGCCGGCTGGTACGCGCCGATCGAGGCGCCCGGCTCGGGACGCGTGGCGCTCGGCATCCCGACGTTCAACCGGCCCACCGACTGCGTCAAGGCTCTCACCGCGCTCGGCTCCGACCCGCTGGTCCTCGATGTCGTCGACGCGGTGATCATCCCGGACCAGGGCACCCGTAAGGTCCGGGACGAGCCCGGGTTCGCCGAGGCCGCCGCCGTCCTCGGCGACCGTCTCGCGATCCACGACCAGGCCAACCTCGGCGGGTCCGGTGGCTACAGCCGCGTCATGTACGAGGCGCTGAAGACCACCTCGGCCGAGCACATCCTGTTCATGGACGACGACATCGAGATCGAGCCCGACTCGATCCTGCGTGCGCTCGCTCTCTCCCGGTTCGCGAAGTCGCCGATGCTCGTCGGCGGCCAGATGCTGAACCTGCAGGAACGCAGCCACCTGCACACCATGGGTGAGGTGGTGAACCGCGGGATCTTCATGTGGTCGGCCGCCCCGAACGTCGAGTACGACCACGACTTCTCCAGGTACCCGCTCGGCGACCGCGAGAACTCGAAACTGCTGCACCGCCGCATCGACGTCGACTTCAACGGCTGGTGGATGTGCATGATCCCGCGCGTCGTCGCGGAGGAGATCGGGCAGCCGCTGCCGCTGTTCATCAAGTGGGACGACGCCGAGTACGGCCTGCGGGCCCGCGCGGCCGGCTACCCGACGGTGACCATGCCCGGTGCCGCGATCTGGCACATGGCCTGGTCCGACAAGGACGACGCCATCGACTGGCAGGCGTACTTCCACCTGCGCAACCGGCTCGTCGTCGCGTCGCTGCACATGCCGGGCAACGGTCGCGGGCTGGTGGTCAACACGGTGAAGGCGACGCTCAAGCACCTGCTGTGCCTGGAGTACTCCACGGTCGCGATCCAGAACCAGGCGATCCGCGACTTCCTCGGCGGCCCGGAGCACATCTTCGACCTGCTCCCGACCGCGCTCGGCCAGGTCCACGCGATGCGCAAGGAGTACCCGGACGCGGTCGTGCTGCCGTCGTCGACGGAACTGCCGCTGCCATCGGGCGCCGGGGTCGGCGCCGTCGGCGACCCGGGCAATCCGCTGGCCAAGCTGGTCCGGCTCGGGAAGGGCCTGGTCCACAACGCCAAGCCCGCGAACGCCGACCACCACGAACGCCCGCAGCTGAACGTGCCGACGATCGACGCCCGCTGGTTCCTGCTCTCGCAGGTCGACGGCGTCACCGTCACCACCGCCGACGGTCGAGGCGTCGTGTACCGCAAGCGCGACCCGCGTCAGGCGTGGGGACTGCTCAAGGAGGCGATGCGCCTGCGCCGCGAACTGGCCCGGCGCTTCCCCGAGCTCAAGGACGAGTACGCGGCCGCGGTGCCGTCGCTGACCAGCAAGGAGAGGTGGGAGCGTGTCTTCGGCATCTGAGGTCAGGATCCTGAACCGGGTGCAGTCGACGATCGGTGCGCGTCCCGAGGTCGTCAGCGCCGCCCGCGGTCTCTCGCACTTCGGTGAGCACGCTCTCGGCTGGATCGCCATCGGTGGGATCGGTGCCGCGCTCGACAAGCCGCGTCGCCGCCAGTGGGCAGGTGTGGCCGTCGGAGCCGTGGGTGCGCACGCCGCGTCCATCGTCATCAAGCGGGTCGTTCGCCGTCCCCGCCCGAACGATCCGTCGGTGCAGGTCAACGTGTCGACGCCGAGCAAACTGAGCTTCCCGTCGTCGCACGCGACCTCCACCACCGCCGCCGCAGTGCTGCTCGGCAGGCTCACCGGGCTACCCTTGCCCGCGGTGCTGGTGCCCCCGATGCTGCTCTCGCGGCTGGTGTTGGGTGTCCACTACCCGACCGATGTGCTCGCCGGCTCCGCCCTTGGCGCGGCCTCGGCCGCAGTCCTGTTGCGGGCCGAACAGAAGTTTGGAGAGAAATGAGCGAGGAGCCGACCGAGGTCGCCGGCCCGCCGAAGACCCTGCTGGGCGGTGCCGTCAAGGCGATGCGCCCGCGGCAGTGGGTGAAGAACGTCCTCGTTCTCGCCGCGCCGCTCGCCGCAGGCACCGTCGACCAGCTCGACGTTCTGCTTCCGGTCGCGCTGGCCTTCGTCGTGTTCTGCATGGCGGCGTCGGGTATCTACCTCGTCAACGACGCGATGGACGTCGAGGCGGACCGGGCGCACCCGACGAAGCGGTTCCGGCCTATCGCCGCGGGCGTGCTCCCGGTCAACATCGCCTACGTGATGGCGGTCGTGCTGCTCGGCGGCGCGATCGGACTGTCCTTCATCGCGAACTGGGAGCTCGCAGTCGTGATGGCGATCTACATCGCGATCCAGCTCGCGTACTGCTTCGGCCTCAAGCACCAGGCCGTCATCGACATCTGCATCGTCTCCTCCGGGTTCCTCATCCGCGCCATCGCCGGTGGCGTCGCCGCCGACATCCCGCTGTCGCAGTGGTTCCTGCTGATCATGGCGTTCGGCTCGCTGTTCATGGCCGCGGGCAAGCGGTACGCGGAACTGCAGCTGGCGGAGGCAACCGGCGCCAAGATCCGCAAGTCGCTCGAGTACTACACCGCCACCTACCTGCGGTTCGTGTGGACGTTGTCCGCGACGGCGGTGGTGATCTGCTACGGGCTGTGGGCCTTCGAGCGTGACCAGGCGGAGAACTCCATCTGGTACGCGATCTCGATGGTGCCGTTCACCATCGCCATCCTGCGTTACGCGGTAGACGTCGACGGAGGCGAGGCGGGGGAGCCCGAAGAGATCGCATTCCGGGACCGCGTGCTCCAGGTCCTCGCGGTCGCGTGGATCGGAGTGGTCGGTGTCGCTGTCTACATCGCCTGACGCGACGCGCACCGACGACGCAGCGCCCGTGGGCCGCGGCGCGTCGGAGTCCGTGTCGGCCCCCGTGACGCGGCTGGTGTACGTCGCGGGGATCGTGGTCACCGGCGCCCTGTTCCTGTGGGGCGCCTGGCAGCGCCGCTGGATCGCCGACGACGGCCTGATCGTGCTGCGCACGGTCCGCAACCTGCTGGCGGGCAACGGCCCGGTCTTCAACGCGGGGGAGCGGGTCGAGGCGAACACCAGCACCCTGTGGACCTACCTCGTGTACGCCTTCGGCTGGATCACGCAGGTCCGCCTGGAGTACGTCGTCCTCACGCTCGCGCTGGTCCTGTCCGTCGCGGCCATCGTGCTGGCGATGATCGGCACCGGCACCCTGTGGCGCGGCGGTGGTGCCGCCCATACACGCAGCCGGTCGGGCGGCGCGGGACTGTTGCTGCTCCCTGCCGGCGCGCTCGCCTACATCGCCGTGCCGCCCGCCCGCGACTTCGCGACGTCCGGGCTGGAGAGCTGCCTCGTCATCTTCTGGATCGCACTGCTGTGGCTGCTGATGATCCAGTGGGCGCAGCGCGAGCAGCCGTCCACGACGCGCGTGCTGATCCTGGCGTTCATCGCGGGGCTCGGCCCGTTGGTACGGCCCGAGATGGCGATGCTGGCGGCCCTCGTGTTGATCATGATCTTTCTCACACCCGGATCGTGGGGCCGTCGCGCGGCGATGGTCCTGGTCGCGGGTGCGGTGCCGGTCGGATACCAGATCTGGCGCATGGGCTACTACGGACTGCCCTACCCGAATACCGCCGTGTCCAAGGACGCGGGCGGCGCCAAGTGGTCACAGGGTCTCACCTACCTGTGGAATCTCGTCGGCCCCTACTGGCTGTGGCTGCCGCTCGCGGTCCTCGCCGGGTACCTGGGATGGGTCGCGTATCGGCGATTCGGCCTCGGCCGTCCCGGTGACCGTGCCGGCGTGACCGGGTTCGCGCGGCTGCACACCCCCTCCGCCGTGGTGTTGCTGTTCGTCGCGACCGGCATCCTGCTGGGCGTCTACTCCGTCCGCGTGGGCGGCGACTTCATGCACGGCCGCGTGCTGCTGCCGGTGCTGTTCTGCCTGATCCTGCCGATCGCGGTGCTGCCGGTCCGGGTTCCGCGCCGCGACCAGTGGGGCGCGACCGGGGCGACCGCGCTGTTCGCGGCGGGATCGCTGGCCTGGGCTGTGACGGTGGTGTGGGCCATCGTCGCCTCGACCGCGCAGGGCATGCCGAACGGCACCGTGGTCGGGAAGTCGGGCATCGTCGACGAGCGGAACTTCTACGCGCTCGGAACCGGTCACCAGCACCCGATCCGTGCCGAGGACTACCTCGACTACCCGCGCATGCGGGCGATGGTCGAGACGATCAACAACAATCCCGACGGCGGCCTGCTGCTGCCTGCCGCCTACTTCACGTACTGGGACCTGGTGCCTCCGCCGCTGCCGATTCCGGAGGGCGGTGCAGGTCACACGGTGTTCTTCCTCAATTTGGGCATGACGAGCATGAACGTCGGTCTGGACGTGAAGGTCATCGACCAGATGGGGCTCGCGTACCCGCTCGCGGCGCACACCGAGCGGCTCGGCGACGGCCGGATCGGCCACGACAAGAACCTGTATCCGGACTGGGTGGTCGCGGACACGGGCATGGTCGCGGTGCATCCGTGGCTGCCCTGGTATCTCGACGAGGACTGGGTGGCGCAGGCGCAGGTCGCGCTGACCTGTCCGGACACTCAGGAGTTGCTGGCGTCGTCGCGGGGCGAGCTGAACCGGCCGCTGTTCATTCGGAACCTCAAGCGCGCGTTCCACTACGCGGGGTATCGCATCGACCGGGTGCCCGCGTACGAGATCGAGCGCTGCGGGCTGGAGATGCCGCCGGAGCTACCGAAGTAGAAGATCACGAAAACTGTCATGAAAGTCACGTTTGCGTAACGCTCGTGACCGGAATGCGATGTACAGATACATGAAGTTCCTGGAGTTCGCACGATTTGTGCGTTTTCCGGGGGGAGAGACAGCGGTTGTAACGCGTTACCGGTTCGCATACGCTCCTGCGAGCGCAGTGTGACCTTGATCCGTTCCACTGCCGGACGCGCATGTGCGCGGCCCGGCAGAGCCGTGGCACGAGTGCCAGACTTTCGGGTCCGTTTCGACGGAAACCCGCAGGAGAGAAAGAGAGCAGTATTCATGCGTATTGGCAGACCGAGGTTCGAGAACCTCAAGCGACGCCTCCTCGGCCTCTCGGCCGCAGCGCTCGTGCTGCCCGTTGCTGCCGGTATCGCAGGGACCGCTGTCGCCGGTGCCGCGCCTGCCGCTCATCGTGCCCCCTCTGGTGGTTACGAAGAGGTCTCGGTGCCGTCCTCCATGGGCCCGATCAAGGTTCAGATCCAGTGGGCGAAGCGCGGCGGCGGTGCTGCGCTCTACCTGCTCGACGGCATGCGTGCCCGTGACGACAAGAACGGCTGGTCGTTCGAGACCAACGCATTCGAGCAGTACGCGAACGACAACGTCACCCTGGTCATGCCGGTGGGCGGCGAGTCGTCCTTCTACAGCGACTGGATCGCGTCGTCGAACTTCAACGGCCAGGACATCACCTACAAGTGGGAGACCTTCCTCACCGAGGAGCTCCCCGACTACCTCGCGACCCGCGGTGTCTCGCGCACCAACAACGGTGTCATCGGTCTGTCGATGGGCGGCTCTGCCGCGCTGACCCTGGCGGCGTACCACCGCGACCAGTTCAAGTTCGCCGGCTCGCTGTCGGGCTACCTGAACATCTCGGCCCCCGGCATGCGTGAGGCGCTCCGCATCGCGATGCTCGACGCCGGCCGCTTCAACATCGACGCGATGTGGGGCCCGCCGTGGAGCAAGGGCTGGCTGCGCAACGACCCGTTCGTCTTCGCGCCGAAGCTCGAGGGTCTGTCGCTGTACGTCGCGGCCTCCAGCGGTCTGCCGGGACAGTTCGATCACCCGAGCAAGTTCATCGACTACTACAACACCAGCAATGCGATGGCCCTCGAGGCGCTCTCGCTGGTCAACAGCCGGGCCTTCCAGGTTCGGATGAAGACCCTGGGTGTCGACGCGACCTACAGCTTCCCGTCCACCGGCACCCACTCGTGGCCGTACTGGTCGAACGAGCTGTTCAAGGCTCGCCCCCAGATCCTGGACGCCCTGAACGCCTGGTGACAGGCGAACGTCCATGACCGTCACGATGCCGCCCTGCGTTCCCTCCCGGGGGAGATGCAGGGCGGCATCTGCCGTTTTCGAGCACGTCAGATAACAAAACCTTGAAGCTTCCGTGCGTCACAGGCGTCACTCCTGTCCGCCGTGTACAAAGAGACACGCGAGTGTCCAGGCGTAACAGCGAGGCGTTACAGCATCAGGCGTAACAGCAGACAGTTGTAGCAGCGATCAGTTGGTGACAGCCGTCAGTTGCAGACAGCACTGGGGCGCGCGGGTCGGGTCATCCGACGGGAGCCGGGTGGCAGACCGGCCGACAGAAAGAAACAGGAGTCACCTCACATGCGACCAGCATCGAGAAGATCGGGTGTCCGCCGAATCGGCCGCAGCCGGTTCCAGAGCAGTGTCCGGGCGCACGACCGCAAGGGCCGTGCGATTGCGCTGCTGGCCGCCGCGCTCGTGCTGCCGACCGCCGCGGGTCTCGGCACGGCGGGCTTCGCCGCCGCTCAGCCGGCGACCAGCACGGCGGTCTCGGCGACGGCGACTCCCAACCCGGCCGGCCGGCAGTCCCCCGGCGACATCCAGGAGACGGTCGCGCCGAAGGCCACGACGACCGACCCCGCCTGCGCGTCGACGACGCCCTCGGCGACGTCCACGTCGACCGCGGCCGCGACCACCACGACGTGCGCGTCGACCACGCCCTCGGCGGTACCCAAGACGACCGTCGCCGCGACCACCACCGTCGCGCCGACCACGACCGTCGCGCCGACGACCACGTCCGCCGCGCCGGCACCCGCCCCCGTCATCTCGGCCCGGTCCGCCGCAGCACCGAGCCGGTCGATCCCCGGCGTCTCGAAGGTGCAGTGGATCAGTGACCGGCGCGTGGCGCTGTGGGTCGACTCCGCTGCGATGGGTGCGCCCTTCCAGGTGCAGGTCCTGCTGGCCCGGGACTGGAACTCCAACCCCGGCGCGACCTTCCCGGCGCTCTACATGCTCGACGGTCTGCGGGCACGTGACGACGAGAGCGGCTGGACCATCGAGACGGACGCGGCGAGCTTCTACGCCGACAAGAACGTCAACGTGATCCTCCCGGTCGGCGGTCAGTCCAGCTTCTACTCCGACTGGCTCGAGGCCGACAACGGCAAGTTCTACCAACTGGAGACGTTCCTCACGAAGGAACTGCCGCCGGTTCTCGAGAACAGCATGCGCACCACCAGCACCCGAGGCGTGATCGGCCTGTCGATGGGTGGCACCTCCGCGATGTTCCTCGCGGCTCGCAACCCCGGCTTCTTCCAGTTCGCCGGTTCGTTCTCCGGTTACCTGAGCACCACGTCCCTCGGCATGCCGCAGGCACTGCAGTACGCGATGCAGGACGCGGGCGGCTACAACGTCACGAAGATGTGGGGTCAGCCGAGCAACGCGCTGTGGGCCGCGCACGACCCGTACATCCAGGCGGAGAACCTCAAGGGCACCAGCCTCTACATCTCCAGTGGCAGCGGCATGACCGGCCCGTACGACCAGCCGTCCGGCATCCCCGGCGTCTCCACCAACTACGCGGGCATGGGTCTGGAGATCCTGTCCCGGCTGACCTCGCAGTCGTTCGCGACCAAGCTGAACAAGCTCGGCATCCCGGCGCAGGTCAACTACCGGCCGTCCGGCACGCACTCGTGGCCGTACTGGCAGTTCGAGATGCACCAGGCGTGGCCGCAGGTCGCCAACGCACTCGGTGTCGCCGTGTCTGCACCCGCGTGCGGGCTGGGCGGTGACATCGGTGCGATGGCGAACGCGAACCCGTGGCTCGGGGGCTGTGTCACCGGCGAGTACGCCGTCGCGGGCGGCCTGGCCCAGGACTTCCGCAACGGGCGGATCTTCTGGTCCGGTGGCACCGGTGCCCAGGTCGTGACCGGCATGATCGGCGGCGAGTACCAGGCGATGGGCGGCCCGTCCGGTCCGCTCGGCCTGCCGACCACCAGCGAGTTCGGCACCCCCGACGGCCGCGGTCGCGGCAACCACTTCCAGTCCGGGTCGATCTACTGGACCCCGCAGACCGGTGCGCATTCGGTGCGCGGCGCGATCCGGGACCTGTGGTCGTCGCAGGGCTGGGAGACGGGTCCGCTCGGCTACCCCGTCGGTGACGAGATCAACACCCCGTCGAAGGACGGCGCCGTGCAGGGCTTCGAGATCGGAGCCATCTACTGGAGTCCCACCACGGGCGCCAACGGCGTGCAGGGCCTGATCATGGGCAAGTACGGCGAGATGGGCTACGAGAACAGCTGGCTCGGCTTCCCGCGGTCCAGCGAGCGTGGGCCGATCCGTGACAACGGTCGCTTCAACGAGTTCGAGGGCGGCAACATCTACTGGAGCCCGGCCAGCGGCGCCTGGTCGATCAAGCACGGGGCGATCTTCGAGGAGTGGGGACGTCAGGGCTACGAGGGTGGCCGCCTGGGCTACCCGATCAGTGACGAATACGCCTTCGAGGGTGGTGTCCGGCAGAACTTCCAGTTCGGCACCATCACCGTGAAGGGTGGAAACATCCAGGTCGCGTAGTCGTGCGACGTGGCGGGCCGGGTTCGCGCCGCGAACCCGGCCCGACTCGCGTCGGTACCCTCGACACCGATCACCGCGGACGGCTCGTCCGCGGACGTGGACCCAGTCGCGGCGGGACGTTCCGCCGATGACCGAAGAGGACTGTGACACACATGCTCGTTTCTTCTCGTTCCCCGCTCACCCGAGTGCTCGCCGTAGGCGCACTCGCGCTGGTGTCGGCAGGCGTCCTCGCCGGATGCGGCAGTGACGACTCCACGGCGTCGAACACGCCGACCCTGACGACGGCCGCGGGCTCCGGTTCGCCGACCGCGCCCCCGCTGGCGACGGGCATCGAGGTGCCCGAGTACACGACTCCGTCGGTGGCGGCGACCGCCCCGCCGGAGACCCCGCAGGCCGTCCCGAGCGGCTTCCCCGGCCCGACCGAGGCGCCCCCGATCGACGCACGTGGGCAGGCCTACCTGGACGCGCTGGCGAAGGGTGGCGTCACGCCCGCAGGCACGGGTGACATCGCGATCTCCACCGCGAACTACATCTGCTCGGCCAAGGCGAGTGGCGTCGCGAACGAGGAGATCCTCGCGTACGTGACCGGCATGGCCGGGGTCGAGGCCGGGCTGTCGGGCGGATCGCCGTCCGAGGCGGACGCGGCCCGGATGGCACAGGTGTACATCGACGCCGCGACCGCGAACTACTGCTCGTAACCGATGGCTGCACGGAAGAGTCGGGGACGGCGCCTGCTGCGGACGTTGCTGGTGCTGATCGTCCTGCTGCTTGTCGCGCTCGTCGCGCTGGTGGCGTGGTTCCTGCTGGCCGGCCGGGTGCCGAAGCCACCGGTGACGCCGCCGTCGCCGGAGCGCCCGTCGGCCCAGCCGGCGAGCTGCCCGGACGTCCAGGTGGTCGCCATCCCGGGCACCTGGGAGTCGAGCGCCACAGACGACCCGTTCGATCCGACGGCGAACCCGGCGTCGCTGATGCTCAACGTCACGAGGCCGCTGCAGGCCCAGTTCGGGTCGGACCGGGCCCAGGTGTACACGGTGCCGTACGTGGCCCAGTTCTCGAATCCGGTGGCGCTGCCGCCGGACGGTCAGGCGTCGTACAACGTCAGTCGCGGTGAGGGCACCGCGAAGGCGACCGAGGTGATGGCGGGTATGCACGCCGAGTGCCCGTTGACGAGCTACGTGCTCACCGGGTTCTCGCAGGGCGCCGTCATCGCCGGCGACCTAGCGGCGAGCATCGGAGCGGGCAACGGGCCCGTCCCTGCCGACCTTCTGTTGGGGGCTGGGCTCATCGCGGACGGTCGACGGGATCCAGCGGCAGCCGAGGACGTTGGTCCGCCCGTCGCCGGTGTCGGTGCCGAGGTCGCGTTGGCCGGTGTCAAGCTGCCGGGCATCACCATGACCGGTGCAAGGCCGGGTGGATTCGGAGACGTCGCGGACCGCGTCGTGCAGATCTGCGCGCCCACGGACGGCATCTGTGACGCCCCGGCGGGTGCCTTCAAGCCTGGCAATCTGCTGGGGAGCGCGTCTCGTCTCCTGGAGTACGTCAACAATCCTGTGCATGCCATGTACAACAGCTTCAGTGTTGATGGAAACGGCACCACCGCCACTCAGTGGATGACAAACTGGGCGGCCGACAAGGTTCGGTCTGCGCCCACCCCTGCCCATGAGTAGCCGAGACTCTGAGCAGGAATATGGGAGGCCGCGTCCAACCGATAGAGTGGACAACCGGCTACCTGCCGATTCAACGCTGCCCGCCACCAGGAGAAGTGATAGATGAGTTCCGCCGACGCGCCCGCGCCGCGCAAGTTCCGGTTCGCAGCCGGTGGCGAGGGCAACGCCGAGGAAGGCGGGGCCCGGCGCTTCGTCAAGCTGGCCCAGAAGGCCGAGGAACTCGGATACGACAGCTTCATGATTCCCGACCACGTCGGGAACCAGGTCGGACCGATTGCCGCGCTGGGCGCGCTCGCCGTGGCAACGGACAAGATCCGCATCGGAACTGCGGTGCTGGCCAACGGTTTTCGGCATCCTGCGATCCTCGCGAAGGACGCCACCACCATCGACGTGCTCTCCGGTGGACGGCTGGAGCTCGGTATCGGTGCGGGGTGGATGAAGGACGAGTTCGACCAGGCGGGCATCGACTACGAACGTCCCGGCGCCCGGATCGCCAAGCTCGAGGAGTCGCTGCAGATCCTCGACACGCTGCTGCGTGGTCAGGAATGCAACTTCGACGGCGAGTACTACAAGATCTCGGGGCTCAAGGGCAGCCCGCGTCCCCGTCAGGGGCCGCGCCCGCCGATCGCCGTCGGTGGCGGGGGACCGAAGATGCTGGCGCTGGCGGCGAAGTACGCCGACATCGTGTCCGTCGCGCCGCCCTCGACGAAGGAAGGCAAGATGCTGCTCTCCGGGATCACGATGGAGGCCACGGCGGCACGCGTCGACGGCATCCGGGAGGCCGCCGGTGACCGGTTCGGCGACATCGAGCTGAACTGGACGATCACCGCCGTCATGCCGACCGACGATCGTGAGGCGATGGCCGAGATGGCGCTCGGGGCGATCTCCAACGGGTATCCGCCGAACATTGAGGCGGACGTCACGCTGACGGTTCAGGACATCCTCGACTCGCCTTACCTGGCGATCGGGACGTACGACGAAATCGCCGATCAGATAAGGAAAGTTCGGGACCGGACGTCGATGTCGTACGTGGGCATCTTCCCGACCCAGATGGAGGCCTTCGCCCCCGTGATCGCCCTGCTCAAGGGTGAATGACGGGCAAGGTTTCTGTAACATCCTGTTGGTTTGGGATGCGAAGCAGTTCGTTACCGATACGAGATCTGCATGTTGCCACTAGACATTGTTTGCATGATTCCCGCGGGAGCAGGAGTTGGGGCCCGCCGGTGCAGGAACAGGCGTCGAGGGCTTGCCTTGGAGGAGAAGGTATGAAGAACTTCGATGACTACATCGACGAGAGCGGGCACATCCAGTTGCAGCCCGGGAACACCCTCGTCGACTATGTCGAGCAGCATTCCCGGGAGAATGCCGACGATCTGGCATACCGCTACATCGACTACTCCTCCGCACGGGACGGTGAGGCGCACGAGCTCACCTGGAACCAGTTCGGTGTCCGGCTGCGTGCCGTGGCGGCCCGGCTGCAGCAGGTGACCAAGCCCGGCGACCGTGTCGCCGTGCTCGCGCCCCAGGGCCTCGACTACGTCATCTCGTTCTTCGCCGCCATCCACGCGGGCACCATCGCGGTGCCGCTGTTCGATCCGGACGAGCCCGGTCACACCGACCGGCTGCATGCCGTCCTCGGCGACTGCGAGCCCACCGCCATCCTCACCGCCACGGATTCCGCGGCCGGTGTCCGTCAGCTGTTCCGTTCGCTGCCCGCCGCGCAGCGTCCCCGCATCATCGCGGTCGACGCCATCCCGGACACCGTCGGCGAGACCTGGGTCCACCCGGAGCCGAAGCTCGAGGACATCGCGTACCTGCAGTACACCTCCGGCTCGACCCGCACCCCGGCAGGCGTGGAGATCACTCACCTCGCCGTCGGCACCAACGCGGTGCAGATGGCCGACGCGATCGGTCTGAGCACCGAGTCCCGCGGTGTGACCTGGCTGCCGCTCTTCCACGACATGGGCCTGCTGACGGTGATTCTGCCTGCGCTGGGCGGCAAGTACATCACCATCATGAGCCCGCGGGCGTTCGTCGCCCGCCCGTACCGCTGGATCAAGGAGCTGGCCGCGGTCTCCGACGGCGCGGGCACCTTCGCCGCGGCCCCGAACTTCGCGTTCGAGCACGCCGCCGCCCGCGGCGTGCCGAAGAACGGCGAGACGCTGGACCTGTCCAACGTCATCGGCCTCATCAACGGGTCCGAGCCGGTCACCACCACCTCGATGCGCAAGTTCAACGAGGCGTTCGCGCCGTACGGACTGCCGAAGACCGCGATCAAGCCGTCCTACGGCATGGCCGAGGCGACGCTGTTCGTCTCCACCACCGACCAGGCCGACGAGGCCCGCGTCATCTACGTCGACCGCGACCAGCTCAACCAGGGCCGGATGGTCAAGGTCGCCCAGGACGCCCCGAACGCCATCGCGCAGGTGTCCTGCGGCCACGTCGCTCGCAGCCAGTGGGCCGCGATCGTCGATCCCGAGACCGGCGCCGAGATGCCCGACGACCACGTCGGCGAGATCTGGCTGCACGGCAACAACATGGGCCAGGGCTACTGGGGCCGCGACGACGAGACCGCGCAGACGTTCCACAACCGGATCACGTCGCGGCAGGCCGACGGCAGCAAGACCGCCGGCGCGCCCGACGACGCGAACTGGATGCGCACCGGCGACTACGGCGTCTACGTCGACAGCGAGCTGTACATCACCGGCCGGGTCAAGGACCTGGTGATCGTCGACGGCCGCAACCACTACCCGCAGGATCTCGAGTTCTCCGCGCAGGAGGCCAGCACGGCCCTGCGCCCGGGATTCGTGGCTGCGTTCGCGGTGCCCGCGAACCAGCTGCCCAAGGAGGTCTTCGAGTTCGGGTCGGGCCTGACCTTCGATCCCGAGGACGGCTCCGAGCAGCTCGTCGTCGTCGCCGAGCGTGCGCCCGGTGCGGGCAAGGCCGATCCGGCTCCGATCGCCGACGCGGTCCGCGCCGCGATCTCCGCACGCCACGGCGTCACCGCCCGCGACGTGCTGCTGGTGCCCGCCGGGTCGATCCCGCGTACCTCCAGCGGCAAGATCGCGCGCCGCGCCTGCAAGGCGGCGTACATCGAGGGCACCCTCCGTGGCGGCTACCAGCAGACAGCGTTCCCGGACACCGTCTGAGATCGACTACGTCCCCGACGAGACCTCCGACGACGAGTAGCGTGGTGCACTGATGGCTGAAACTGAGATGACTGTCGCGCAGCTGCGCGAATGGCTTCGCAACTGGGTTGCCGGGGTTACCGGGCAGCCGGTGGAGCAGATCTCCGACGATCGCCCCATGGAAGAGTTCGGCCTGTCGTCCCGTGACGCCGTGGCACTGTCCGGCGAGGTCGAGGACCTGCTCGGCGTCACGCTGAACGCGACGATCGCCTACCAGCATCCGACGATCGCCTCGCTCGCGACCCGGATCATCGAGGGCGAGCCGGAGCTGCCCGCGGGGACCGACGACGCGTACTACACGGTCAAGGACACCTCGCAGTCCCACGACATCGCCATCGTCGGCATGTCCTCCCGTTTCCCGGGGGCCGGCCACACCCCCGACGAGATGTGGCGCCTGCTGATCGAGGGCCGCGACGCCGTCACGAACCTGCCCGACGGCCGCTGGTCCGAGTTCGCCGCCGACCCGCAGATCGCCGCGGCGATCGAGAAGGCCAACACCAAGGGCGGCTACCTCGACGACGTCAAGGGTTTCGACGCCGAGTTCTTCGCGATGTCGCCGTTGGAGGTCCGCAACGTCGACCCGCAGCAGCGTCTCGCGCTGGAGCTGGCGTGGGAGGCGCTCGAGCACGCCCACATCCCGGCCAACGAGCTCAAGGGTGAGCAGGTCGGCGTCTTCATCGGCAGCTCCGCGAACGACTACCAGCTGCTCGCGGTCAGCGACCCCGTCGAGGCGCACCCGTACGCGCTCACCGGCACGTCGACGTCGATCGTCGCGAACCGTGTCTCGTACTTCTACGACTTCCGCGGCCCGTCCATCTCCCTGGACACCGCGTGCTCGTCGTCGCTGGTCGCCGTGCACCAGGCGGTCCGCTCGCTGCGGTCCGGCGAGTCCGATCTCGCGCTGGCCGGCGGCGTCAACATGCTCGTCGCGCCCGCTGCGACCCTCGGTTTCGACGAGACGGGTGTGCTCACCGAGGACGGCAGGATCAAGGCCTTCTCGTCGGACGCGAACGGCATCGTGCGCGCCGAGGGCGGCGGACTCGTCGCGCTCAAGCGGCTCGAGGACGCCGAGCGCGACGGTGACACGGTTCTCGCCGTGATCGCCGGTTCCGCGGTCAACCAGGACGGCCGCTCCAACGGCATGCTTGCGCCGAACCCGGACGCGCAGGCCGACGTGCTGCGCGCCGCCTACCGGGACGCGGGCATCGTCCCGTCCGGCGTGGACTACATCGAGGCGCACGGCACCGGAACCATCCTCGGCGACCCGATCGAGGCGGACGCGCTGGGTCGCGTCGTCGGCCGTGGCCGTGACGCCGACAAGCCGGCCCTGCTGGGCTCCGCGAAGACGAACTTCGGTCACCTCGAGTCGGCCGCCGGTGCCGCGGGCCTGATCAAGGTCGTCCTCGCGATGCAGGAGGACAAGCTTCCGCCGTCGCTGAACTACGCGGGACCGAACCCGTACATCGACTTCGACGGCACTCACCTGCAGGTGATCCCGGAGGCCACCGACTGGCCGCGCTACACCGGCCGCGCCGTCGCAGGCGTCTCCGGTTTCGGCTTCGGCGGCACCAACGCGCACGTCGTCGTGCGCGAGTACGCGCCTGTGCGTGATCTTCACCTCACCGAGGGTGAGAATCACGCACAGTCCGAGGACCTCGACGTCGAGACCGAGGCCGCGGGCGTGCTGGCGGAGGCGGCCGAGTCGATGGGCGTCGACGCCCCGGCAGTGGTCGAGCCGGAGCGCGACGAGCCGCTGCCCGTGCTGCTGCCGGTGTCCGCGTCGATGCCGTCGCGTCGGCGGCGCGCCGCGTCCGATCTCGCCGACTGGCTCGAGACCGAGGCCGGCAGCACCACGCCGCTGGAGGATCTCGCCCGCACGCTGGCCAAGCGCAACCACGGCCGTTCCCGCGCCGTCGTGCTCGCCCGCACCCACGCCGAGGCCATCACCGGCCTGCGTGCCGTCGCCGCGGGCAAGCCCGCGCAGGGTGTCTTCTCGGCCGACGCGCCCGCGGGCAAGGGCCCGGTCTGGGTGTTCTCCGGCTTCGGGTCGCAGCACCGCAAGATGGCGAAGCAGTTGTACACGAACAATGCCGTCTTCCGCGCCGCGATCGACAAGGTCGACGAGCTGATCGAGTTCGAGGCCGGCTACAAGATGGCCGAGAAGTTCCTCGACGACGCCGTCGACTACGACGTGGAGACCTCGCAGGTCGGCATCTTCGCCATCCAGATCGGTCTCGCGGAACTGCTGCGCCACCACGGCGCCGAACCTGAGGCCGCCGTCGGGCACTCGATGGGCGAGGCCGCCGCCTCGTACGTCACCGGTGGGCTGTCGCTGGAGGACGCCGTCCGCGTCATCACCGCCCGCTCGCGGCTGATGGGCGAGGGCGAGTCCGCGCTCGTCGGCGACGACATCAGGCTGATGGCGCTCGTCGAATACAGTGCGGCGGAGATCGAGGCCGTACTCGGCGACTTCCCGCACCTCGAGGTCTGTGTGTACGCGGCACCGACACACACCGTCATCGGCGGCCCGCAGCCCGAGGTCGAGGCGATCGTCGCCCGCGCCGAGGCCGAGGAGAAGCTCGGCCGGATCCTTCAGACGAAGGGCGCCAGCCACACCTCGCAGGTCGACCCGATCCTCGGCGAGCTCGCCGCGGAACTCGCGGGCATCGAACCGCATCCCCTGACGGTCGGGCTGTACTCGTCCGTCGACAAGGAGACGTTCTACCGCGCCGGCCACGCCCCGATCCACCCGGTCGAGTACTGGACCAAGGGCATGCGGCACAGCGTGTACTTCACGAACGCGGTCCGCATGGCCGTCACGGCCGGTCACACCACCTTCGTCGAGCTCGCCCCGAACCCGGCGACGCTGATGTCGGTGGCGGCCACCGCATTCGACGCCGGACTGCACGACGCGCAGCTCATCCCCACGCTCAAGCGCAAGGAGGACGAGGAGGTCGGCGTCCTCACCGCCCTCGCTCAGCTGTACGTGCACGGACAACCCGTGAACCTGGCTTCGCTGCTGCCCGCCGGTGGATACGCAAACCCGCCGCGAACGGCCTTCCAGCGCAAGGAGTACTGGCTCGACATCCAGGTCAGCGCATCGGGCGCCGGTCGTGCTCCCGGCTCGCACGTGTCGCTCCCCGACGGCAGGCATGTCTGGGAGGTTGCCGCAGCAGGCGTCACGGATCTGAACGAGCTCGTGACTTCCGCTGCCGCCCAGGTTCTTTCGGATGTGACGCTGACCGCATCCGTCCCGCACGGCGAGCCGACCACATCGGGGACGTTGACCACCACGCTGAGCCCCCACCCCGGTGGTGGCTCGCTGCAGGTGCACTCCAAGAAGGGGCAGCAGTTCACGCTCCTGCTGGACGCGGTCGTCACCTCCGGTGAGGCACTGCCCGAGCTGGTGCTCGCGGCTCCGGTCGCGCGGTCGAGCTCGCCGATGGAGGAGCTGCCCGAGGTCGTCGAATCCTTCGGCGACAAATGGGATCCCAACGGAAGCCAGACGCTCGAGGATCGGCTCGCGCTGATCGTCGCGGAGTCGATGGGCTACGCCGTCGAGGACCTGCCCGCCGAGATCCCGCTCATCGAGCTGGGTCTGGACTCGCTGATGGCGGTGCGGATCAAGAACCGCGTCGAGTACGAGTTCGACATCCCGCAGCTGCAGCTGCAGGCCGTCAAGGACGCGAACCTGCGCGAGGTCGAGAAGTACCTGCGCTACGCAGTCGAAAACCGCGAAGAGGTCGAGGCGCTCGCGGCGCAGCAGCAGGCCGAGAAGGACGCCTCCGCACTCGATTCCGTGCTCGACGACGAGACCACGAGTCCGGTCGCCGAGGCCGAGCAGATCGTCGCCGACGCCGCACCGACCGTCGGCGACGCGTCCGACGAGGAGGTCAACGTCCCGCCGCGTGACGCCGCCGAACGCCTGACGTTCGCGACGTGGGCGGTCGTGACCGGCAAGTCCGCGAAGGGCATCTTCAACATCCTGCCCGTCCTGGACGACGTCACCGCCGAGAAGCTGGCCGCCCGGTTGACCGAACGAGCAGGCGGCGAGGTGAGCTTCGACGACATCCTCGACTGCGAGACCATCGAGCAGCTCGCCGAGAAGGTGCGCCCGCACCTCGAGGACGCAGGCAAGATCGACGGGCTCGTCCGCACGCTGCGGGCACGCCCCGAAGGTTCCACTGCCGTGCCGGTTTTCGTGTTCCACCCGGCCGGTGGATCCACCGTCGCGTACGAGCCGCTGCTCAAGCGTCTTCCCGAGGGCACTCCGATGTACGGCTTCGAGCGGACCGAGGGTCCGATCGAGGTCCGGGCGGCGGAGTACCTCCCGCTCATCAAGGAGATCCAGGGCGACGGACCGTACGTCCTGTACGGCTGGTCCCTGGGTGGCGTCCTGTCCTACGCGGTCGCGAAGCTGCTCCGTGAGGAGGGCAAGGACGTCCGGATCGTCGGGCTGATCGACACCGTGATGGCGGGCGAGGACGTCCCGGACACCCCGGAGGAGATCAAGAAGCGCTGGCAGCGTTACGCGGCGTTCGCGAAGAAAACGTACAACGTCGACGCGCCGCTGCCGTACGACAAGCTGGCCGCCGCGTCGAGCGACGAAGAGCAGATCTCGATCCTGATGAACCTGCTCAAGGCCAGTGGCGCAAGCATTCCCGGCGGCATCATCGAGCACCAGCGCACGTCGTGGCTCGACAACCGGGCGATCCAGACCGCGAAGATCGACACCTACGACGGTGACGTGGTCCTGTACATGGCGGACAGCTACCACGAGGATGCGATGATCCTCGAGCCCGCGTTCCGGACCCGGAACCCCGACGGCGGCTGGGGGCAGGCCGTCGAGAATCTCGAGATCATTCACGTCGGTGGCGACCACATCCAGATCGTGGATGAGCCGTACATCGCCAAGGTGGGGGCCGACCTGACCAAGAAGCTGGCCGCCATCGAGGCCGAGAACCGGAGCAACTGAGTGAGCAGCACCACCGCGGACAAGCTGTCCGACCTGAAGGTCAAGCTGGAGGCCTCCAAGGCTCCCGGCAACCCGAAGGCCATCGCGCGACGCAAGGAGAAGGGTCTCCCGACACCGCGCGAGCGCATCGACATGCTGCTCGATCCCGGCACCTTCGTCGAGACCGGACAGCTGGCCCGCCAGCCCGGTGACGCGTCGAACCCGTACGGCGACGGTGTCGTCACCGGTCACGGACTGGTCGACGGCCGTCCGGTCTGCGTGTTCGCCCACGACCAGACCGTGTTCGGCGGCGCGGCCGGTGAGATCTTCGGCCGCAAGGTCGCGGCGATCGGTGACCTCGCCATCAAGATCGGTTGCCCCGTCGTCGGTATCAACGAGTCGGCCGGCGCCCGCATCCAGGACGCCGTCACCTCGCTCGCCTGGTACGCGGAGATGGGCCGTCGCCAGGAGCCGCTGTCGGGCATGTGCCCGCAGATCTCCGTTCTGCTCGGCAAGAACGCCGGCGGTGCCGTGTACGCGCCGATCAACACCGACGTCGTCGTCGCCACCGAAGAGTCGTACATGTTCGTCACCGGCCCGGACGTCATCAAGTCCGTCACCGGTGAGGACGTCAGCCTCGACGAGCTCGGCGGCGCCCGGAACCAGGTGGAGTACGGCAACATTCACCACGTCGCGGCCGACGAGAAGGCCGCGTTCGAGTGGGTGCGCCAGTACCTGAGCTACATGCCCTCCAGCTGCACCGAGACACCTCCGGTCATCAACCCGGGTCTCGAACCGGAGATCACCGAGGACGACCGGTCGCTGGACACGTTCATGCCCGACGCCGACAACGCCGGCTACGACATGCACGACGTCCTGCTCAAGATCTTCGACGACGGCGACTTCCTCGAGATCCGCAGCCAGACAGCGCAGAACGTCATCACCGGGTTCGCCCGCGTCGACGGTCGCCCGGTCGGTGTCGTCGCCAACCAGCCGCTGCACCTGTCCGGCGCACTCGACGCCCAGGCGTCCGACAAGGCCGCGCACTTCGTCCGCGTCTGCAACGCCTACAACATTCCGCTGGTGTTCGTCGTCGACACACCCGGCTTCCTCGTCGGCGTGGACCAGGAGAAGGTCGGCGTCATCAAGCGCGGCGGCCGGTTCCTGTTCTCGTACGTCGAGGCGACCGTCCCGAAGGTGACCGTCGTGGTGCGCAAGTCGTACGGCGGCGGGTACGCGGTGATGGGCTCGAAGCAGCTCGGCGCCGACGTGAACCTGGCGTGGCCGACCGCCCGCATCGCGGTGATGGGCGCCGAGGGTGCCGTGAACGTCATCGGCCGCAGGCAGATCGAGGCCGCCGGCGAGAACGCCGCCGCCGTCCGCGCGCAGCTGATCAACTTCTACAACGAGCACGTCGCGACGCCGTACATCGCGGCCGAGCGCGGCTACGTGGACGCCGTCATCGACCCGTCCGCCACCCGCCTCGAGATCCGCAAGGCGCTGACCCTGCTCCGCGACAAGACGGTCTACAAGAACCCCCGCAAGCATCACCTGATGCCCCTCTGACCCTGCATCGCTGGTGTTCCCGAATGGCCCATTTGGTCGGTTCAACCGACCAAATGGGCCATTCGGTATTGGTGGGGTGGGGTCATGCGGGTGAGCGCAGCCGCACCGCCGGCCGAGGGCGTGATCGGGCGAGCCGGTAGCTCTGACGAAGCTGATGTAGGACCCGCTTCGGCTCCTCTCGGATCGTGCGCGGCAGGTGCGTGACGACGATGATCCCGTGACCCTGCATGTGCTCGCGTCGAACCAGGGTTGCCTCGTGATCCGGGACTGTGAAGTGGTGACTCAGCGAGTCGATCTCCCAGGCCATGGCGACGTCGTCGATCCAGCCGTCGGCAACCGCGATGAACTTCCCGTCGTGAGTTTCGAGCACTCCGTTGTGCACCATCGCTGGAAGCCCGCTCTGCTGGTAGAGCCTCTGCGCCTTCACCTCTTCGACGGAGTGAGCGCCCCCGGTGAGTTCGCGGAGTACCGACCGGGGTAGTGCCGAACCATGGCTCGATCCCTCGGCCAGTTCGATGGCCAGTTCCTCCATTGATGTTTCGCGTCGCTGGACGACACCGCTCAGGAGGGCGCGGCACTCGTCCCGTCGACGAGTCCGCCTGGCCGCGTCGAGTAGTGCCCTGGTGACCGGGGCGCACCGAAGTGTGCCTCGGACAACGGGTTCGGGTGGTCGCCACGTTCGTTCCGTGGTGACGAAGGCTGCCGAGGTCCGCTTGGTGTCCGCGGGTATCAGCAGATGCACGTCGGACATCGATGCCGATCGGCGATGTCCGTGCGCCGCTAGTGCGGCATGGCCGGTCAGCATGCTGCCGGGGCCGCCGTACATCAGGGCGGCGGTGGAGCGTTCGAGTTGCGTCGGGAATCCGTTGTGAAGGAGCACGAATCCGGGGAGAATTCGCTGCCACGTGCCGCCCTCTAGGCACCGGGCAGAAATCGTGGAGGGTGCCACCCCGAGCTCCTTGAGCTTGTGGGACCGGATCACACCGTTCACGGCATGGGCCTGGAGGACAGCGAGATCGTCTGCCCAGATTCCTCGTTGCATGTGGCGAGCATGCCGCGTCGGTCGCGCACCGTACTCCGCTCGGTGACCGGAATTCCCCAGCCTGTGGATGAACGTCGGCCTGTGGACGAACTGTGGTCGGCTCTGCACCCACCTACCCGAATGGCCCATTCGGTCGGTTCAACCGACCGAATGGGCCATTCGGGAAACCCAACAGGTGTTACGGATACACGCGCATCATGCCGGGGTTCCAGAAGCCGGAGCGCGTCACCTCTTCGGTGTCGATGGTGGCCGCGGTGGCGTCGGGGAAGTGGCGGGTGTAGCGCTCCAGGGCTCCCCAGTCGCGGCCCCAGTCGTCACGCAGGTATGTCGGGACGGTGGACGGCTCGGCGATCATCTCGGTCCAGCCGAGGGGGCCACCGTTTTCGCCTGCCTGCCACGTGTCGGTGGAGCTGACGGCCAGCGGGCGGTCCGGGAGGATGCGGAAGCCCGGGACCTCGGCGACACCGTAGAGGTGGTCGAACGGACGCTGGCACGGGAACTGCAGTCCCACAGCCCAGTCCAGCAACACCGGCTGCTCGGAACCGATGTAGTCGTTCAGCGTCTGCAGCTGCGGAACCCGCGGCGGGGTGAACGCGAGCCACTGGTCGCCGGTGAGGTTCGGATCGTTGGCGACGACGCGGACGGTGTCGGTGTCGGCGGGCAGTTCGTCCAGCGGGATGCGCAGGTTCCGCCACGACGGCGCAGGTCCGGTGTCCTTGGGCAGGTAGGTGCCGAGGGCGGTGACGGTGCCGTCGGCTTCCCGGCGACCGTATTCGAGACGCAGCGACTGACCGTAGGTGACCTCGCCGTCCTTGCTCTCGGACCAGATGCGGCCGGCGGCGGACACGACGACGAGCGGGGACGCGTCGCTGCGCGGCGGCAGCTGGTACCAGCTGGATGTCAGGTACGCGGGTTCCTGCATGCCGGACTGGTAGCTGCCGAGCACCGGTGTGGTGGCCGGGTCGAGGCCGAACGGCAGCTTCACCGTGGACCCGTTGACGCCGCGGGCTCCGGTGCCGCCCTCGGTTCCGGCGCTGGCGCCGTCGACGAAGTTCGGGCCGACGGACTGACCGTCCGTGTTGGCCTGTCCGGGTTTGACTTCGGTGTAGTCGGCGGACAGGTCGGACGGCACACCGTTGGGGCTGAATCCGACGGGGTCGTCGCCGCCGAGCGGGTCCGCGGCGGAGCCGGGGAGGGGCTGCAGCCGGCCGGTGTTGGCGTCGGCCTCGGTGAGGACGTAGTCGGCGAGGCCGCACGGGGATCCGGTGACGGCGTCGATGTTCGAGCGGGTCAGCGAGTACGCCGGGTACTGCGAGACCGCGCCCTTCACCAGCGACAGCACTTCGAAGATCACCATCAGCGCCGCGACGACGGTCAGCGGGATCGCGGCGAGCGCCTTGATCCGGCGTCCCCGCTTGCCGGACGCCTTCACCTCCTTGCCGATGAAGTCCTCACGGAAGTACTGCCAGCCGACGAGGACGATCGCCGCCAGGAAGAACACGAGCATGACGGTGTTCACCTGGATGCCCGCGAGGGAGATCGTCTTGTCGAACCATGGGATGCCGTAGCTGGAGACGTACCACCAACCGTTGATGCCGGAGAACGAGAAGGCCAGCACCAGAAGCAGTCCGGCGGCGAACATCGTGCGGTTGCGCCGTGACCGCAGCGCCGTCGCCGACACCGCGACCGCGGTGAGCGCGGCGAGGGAACCGGCGATGCCCGCGTACGCACCGAAGTGGTGGGTCCACTTGGTGGGGTTGAACATCATGAAGAAGATCGTTCCGAACACGACGCCGAGCAGTCGCCACGACGGGCCGACGGCCGCGCCCGGTACCCGCTTGCGGCGCAGCAGCACGAACAGCGTCGTGAACAGGCACAGGATCATCACCAGGAACGCGAAGCGACGGGCCACGGAGCCGTCCACGGTCTGCACGAACAGGTAGTAGTAGCGCAGGAACTCCTGGTACCAGCTCATGTTGGGGCCGATGAGCGTGCGCACGCGGGTGGCCTCGCGGACACCGGCGAACGTCTGGTCGGCGAACACGGCGACCAGGACGACGGCGCCGGACGCGAGCAGCGGCGCGACGAGGGGCCACGTGCCGACGCTGCGGTGCCTGCGGACCAGGATCCGGACCATCGGCCGCGCGCCGGCGAGCAGGGCGGCCACACACATCAGGCCGGTGGGTGCCGCGCCCAGGGAGAAGGCGGCGATGACGACCGCGATCGCGGCGGGCAACAGGCGTCCGGTGGCGATGGCCCGCTCGACGGAGCACCACGTCAGCAGCGCGCCGAGGGCCACGATCGGTTCGGGGCGCAGACCGTTGTTGTAGGGCAGCCAGAATGCGAGGAACACGAGGCCACCGGTCCACACTGCGGCCTGGTTGAGCCGGACGGCGCGACCGAGGCGGGGGATCACCTCACGGCTGATGACGAACCAGCACAGGATGCCTGCGATGAGGGCGGGCAGCCGCATCCACGGGCTGGCGGTGGAGATCTTCGCCATCGCGGCGAGGACGTCGTAGTACCAGCCGAACGGTGCCTCGGGGACGCCGAACCAGCGGAAGTAGTTGGCCATGTAGCCGGAGTGCTCGGAGACCCGGGCCATCGTCAGCAGGTAGCCGTCGTCGGAGGTGTTGGCGCCGACGAAATGCCAGATCGCGAGGACGCCAACGATGACGCCGTCGAGGGGCCGCAGGCGCCACCAGTGGCTCGGGAAGAACCGGCGGTGGGTGCGGCCGTCGGTGCCGTCGAGGCGGTGCAGCGCGACGAGCGAGGCGATGGTCAGCAGGATCGCGAAGACCATCGCGAGGAGCTTGAAGACGGTGGGTGACGACGAGAAGCGGGAGTCGATGTTCGCGTTGAGTGACAGATCGGCGGCCGACACGCTGTCGGGGAGGTCGGTGTAGACACCGACCACCTGGGGCCGGAGATCGCCGGTGAGGGTGCCGGTGACGGGGTTGCCGTCGACGCTCAGACCTTCGAAGGTCGCGGTGGTGCTGTTGATGTCGGAGGTGACGGTGATCGCCGAGCACCGGCCGGACTCGACGTCGGCGCGCGGCGCGCCGGCGACGACGACGTTGCGGTCGAGGACGTCGACGTTCGACTCGGTGACACGGACGAGCAGCGCGTTGAGCGGTGCGCCGCTGCCCTGCGGCGGCGCCGTCCCGAGGAGGAGTCCGCCGCTCGCAGGCAGGTCCTGGACGAGCCGGCACGGAATGGAGGCGGTCAGGTCGATCGGGACCTGCGCCATCAGCGGTGCGTCGACGCTGGCGACGGTGCCGCCCTGCGGCCAGTTGAGGGCGGACGCCGTCTGCTTGACCGGCAGGAACGGGGTCGCCAAGGCGAGAACGAATCCGAGCAGTCCTGTGATGATCGCCATCATTCGAACGGTTCGGTATTGCGCGCGCAGGTCCGGTGCGGGAGCGGGCGCGGTGTCTGTCAGGGCGTCGGGCACGAGTGTCGATGGTAGGCGAGCGACCTGAGAGGTCGGCACCACATCGGGAATGCGGTGCCCGGAGCGCCCGTGGCCTCGCGTTATGCCTGCGCGAGGCCGACGGGCGTCACCTTGCCGCGATCGGGGCGGGCGACCACAGGCCCGACCGCGTCACCGTCTCGATGTCGACGTCCGCCGTCGTCGTGGACGGGTCGACCGGCTCGTACCGCTCCAGCGAGCCCCAGTCCCGAGCCCAGTCGTCGTTCAGGTAGCTCGGCATCGTCTGCGCGACCAGCAGCAGGTCGATCCAGCCGAGCGGGCCACCGCCGAAGGCGTCCTGCCAGGCGTTGGTGGAGTCCGCGCCGACGCGGTCGGGCAGGATGCGGAACTCCGGCACCTCCGCGATGCCGTAGCGGTGGTCGAACGGCCGCTGGCACGGGAAGGACAGGCCCACGGACCAGTCGAGGAGCACCGGCGCCTCCGACCCGACGACCTCCTGCAGCGTCCGCATCTCGGGCAGACGCGGCGGCGTCACTGCCAGCCACTGCTTGGGTGTGAGGTCGTCGTCGACCGCGACCAGTCGCACAGCGTCGGCGTCGGCGGGAATCTGCTCCATCGGGATGCGCAGGTTCCGCCAGGACGGGGACGGTCCGATGTCGATCGGGGCGACCGCGCCCCTGACCTCGACGTCATCGCCGGATCGGCGGGTGCCGTACTCGACGCGCAGTTCCTGACCGGCGGTGACGATTCCGTCGGGGTCGACGTACCGGATGCGGCCCGCAGCGGTGACGACGAGCAGCGGGGTGTCGTCGGACCGTTCCGGCAGAGCGAACCAGCCGGTCGTCAGGGCGGCGGGGCCGTCCGAGCCCCAGCTGCCGAGAACCGGGGTCGTGGCCGGGTCCAGCCCGAAGGGCAGCGCGACGGAGCTGCCGTTGACGCCGGTGGCGCCGGTGCCGCCGCCCGTGCCGGCGGATGTGCTCGTCGTCGTCCCGGTCTGGTCGGTGGGCTCGATGCTGTTCGCGCCGCCGGGGGCCGCGTTCTCCTCGTCGGCCGTCAGGTCGAGCGGCACACCGTTCGGGGTGAATCCGACGTTCTCGCCTGCGCCGAGCGGATCGGGGCCGGGCTCGAGTGGGGCGAGCATCCCGGCGTTCGCGTCGGGCTCGATCAACACGTCGTTCGCGAGGGCACAGGTGTCGCCGGTGAGGGTGTCGAAGTTGGACCGCGCGACGGAGTACGCGGGGTACTGGCCGACCGCGGCCTTGGCGAGCGAGAGCACCTCCACCAGCACGATGAACGCCGCCGCCAGCGTCAGCGGTGACGCGACCAGCGTGCGCAGTCCGGGCCGGACGGCCTTTTCGGGCTCGCGGTACGGCTCGCGCAGGTGCTGCCAGCCCGCGTACAGCAGGACGAGGACGGCGAGCACGAGGAACGCGGTGGAGAACGGCTTTCCGCTGATGGACGGCGGCTTGTCCCACCACGGGATGCCGTAGCTGGAGACGTACCACCAGCCGTTCGAGCCGGTGAACGCCAACGCCAGCAGGAACAGGACCCCGGACGCGAACAGTGCGCGGTTGCGGCTCGAGTGGGCGGTCGCGGCGGCGAGTCCGACGGCGGTGACCGCGGCGATGGATCCGGCGAGACCGGCGTACACGCCGAAGTGGTGCGTCCACTTCGTCGGGGTGGCCATCATCAGCAGCAGCGACACGAAGACGATCCCGAGGATGCGACGCGACGGGCCGGCGGCCGTGCCGGGGATCCGCCCGCGCCCGCGGAGCAGCAGCATCGCGCACACGATCAGGCAGAGCACCATCGCGAACACACCGAACCGGCGGGCGAGGGAACCGTCGGGGGAGATGTTGAGCAACGCCTCGTAGCGCTGGTACTCCCCGAACCAGGAGACGTTGGGGCCGATCTCGGTGCGGACCCGCGTCGCCTCCATCACGGTCGCGATCGTCTGGTCGGCGAAGATCACCACCAGCACGACGGTGCCCGCGGCGAGCACGGGTGCGAGCAGTGGCAGCACCCCGACGACGCGCGCGCGGGCGACGACGAGGTTCACCAGCGGGCGGAGGCTGACGATCAGGGCGGCGACCGCGATGACGCCGGTGGGTCCGGCGGCCAAGGAGAACGCGGCGATCAGAACACCGACCGCGGCGGGCAGCAGTCGTCCGGTGGCGATGGCCCTCTCGATGGAGCACCACGTCAGCAGCGCGCCGAGCGCGATGATCGGTTCGGGACGCAGGCCGTTGTCGTAGGGCAGCCAGAAGGAGAGGAACACCAGGCCGGCGGTCCACACGGCGATCCGGTTGCGGCGCACCGCACGTCCGAGGCGGGGGATCACCTCGCGGCTGATGACCAGCCAGCAGAGGATGCCGGCGATCAGAGCGGGCAGTCGCATCCAGGTACTGGCGGTGCCGACCTTCGCCATCGCGGCGAGGACGTCGTAGTACCAGCCGAAGGGTGCTTCCGAGACGCCGAACCAGCGGTAGTAGTTGGCCATGTAGCCGGAGTGCTCGGACGCGCGGGCCATGGTGAGCAGGTAGCCGTCGTCGGAGGTGTTGGCACCGATGAAGTGCCACAGCACCAGGGTGCCGATGACGACCGCGTCGACGGGTCCGAAGCGCAGCCAGTGACGCGGCAGGAAGCGGCGGGCGCGGCGGCCGTCGGTGAGGTCGAGTCGGTGCAGCGCGAAGAGAGAGGCCAGGGTCGCGAGGACGCCGATGACCATCGCCAGCACCTTGAACGTGGTGGGGCTGGACGAGAACCGTGAGTCGGGTTCGGCACGCACCTCGAAACCGGCGGGCGCGGGTCCGTTCAGGTCGGTGAAGATGCCGACCATCTGCGGCCGGTGATCGCCGGTGAGTTCGGCTGTCGTGCGCGCCGTCGTGGTGCCGTCGCCGTCGTCGAGTCCGGCGAACGACGCGGTCGTGTGGTCGGCGTCCGAGTGGACGACGAGTGCGCTGCACCCGTCGAGATCGGCCAGGGGTGCCGAGACGAGGCGCCCGCCGCGCAGGTCGACGGCGACGGTGCGCTCGGCGTCACCCGCGACCGTGACCGCGAGGCCGTCCTCGCCGGCGCCGGGAGCGTTCCTCGGGACGGTCGAGACGACGGTCCGGTCCCCGTCCCCGGCGAGGTCGGTGAACACCGGGCACGGGATGTGGATGTCGAGGGTGAGCGGCTCGTACGTCACGAGCGGCGCCTCGACGCCGGCCAGTTCGCCGTTCTGCGGCCAGGACACGCTCGCGGACTGCTGCGACACCGGCAGCAGGGGCGTCACGATCGCCAGCAGGAACCCGACGAGGCCGGTGACGACCGCGATCAGTTGCGCGGTCCGCGGCGCCGAACGGTCGGGGGCCGGCTGGGAGTGGGCGTCGGACTCGGCGGGCACATCGGACTCGGCAGACACAAGCGTCGATCGTATGGGATACGGCGCCGAGGGGCGGTGACGCGACGGTCGTGCAGGTGTGAGCACCCGCCGACGGTGCGCGAGGGCTGCACCGCCGGCGGGCGAGAATCGGCACGGCTCGTGTGCCGAGGGGAATTACACCCTCCGGTGAGGGGCTCCGGAAAGGTGTGCGCCCGAATATAGGGGACGATGCGGGGGACATGAGGGGATTTCGTTGCCCCGGGTTCGGCCCCGGGGCACCACCCCTGATCTGTGCGTCACCGCGCGACTGATCTGCGTGTCACCGCGCGGCGGGCCGTACGTCCCACACCCAGACGTCGTCGACGCGCTGTGGTTCGGAACCGAGCAGTGCCTGCACCGTGCGACGCAGGGCGCGCTGGTTCTCGCCGTTCGGCAGCACGACGACGTCGGCTCGCCAGTACATGAGGTCGGCGTGCGCTTGCGCGCGCATCTGCTCGGTCACTTCGGGGACGGTCCCGGACTTCTGGACGGAGCCGAGCAACAGTGCGGTCGGCCGGTCCTCGGGTCCGTACTTGGCCTTCTTCTCCGGTCCGACCGGTCCGACGAAGTAGCCGCCGGCGAGCGGGAACCCGAAGTCGGCCTCGACCTGCCAGGTGAGCGCGCGGGCGTCCTCGGGTCGGGGGAGGGGAACGGTGACGACGGAGCCGTCGTCGACGTACGACCGCCAGGTGCCGTCGGCAAAGAAGTCCGGTGCGGGGGCACGCTGCACCGTGGTCAACGGCAGCGGAATCAGCGGGACCAACGCGAGTGCGAAGGCGACGGCCCAGGGCACCCGGGTGGCCTTCTCCCGGATCGCGCGGTCGACGGTCAGTGCCAGGAGCAACGCGATCGCGGGGATCGCGCCCATCGCGAAACGGGTTTCGAGGACCGACTCGAACAGCGGCAGCCGCTCCAGCCAGGACCACGGCAGGGTGACGCCGGTTCCGTTGCGACCGATGGTCAGTTCCGCGCCGAGCGAGACCACGCACATGACGACGACGGTGACGGCCGCGGCGCGGGCGAGGGCGAGGCGGCGCAGCCAGATCGCGGACGCCAGCGCGAGGGCCAGCAGTGGCCACCCGAAGTAGGCGTTCTCCTCGGTGCCGTTGATCGCCACGTTCTGGCCCGGGCTGACGTTGCCTCCGACGGACTGGCGTGGGAACTGCAGCAGTGCCTTCAGGTCGTTGCCCATCGGACCGTGGTCGATGAAGCGGTAGCTCTGCGGTCCGAAGAACTGCCACCACAGCGGTCCCGCGGTGAGCACCAGGGCGATGGCGGCGGCGATCAGCAGGGGCTTGGTGGCGTTGCGGACCGCGGTCACCGCGAACCGCGGTCGGGACGCGAAGTACGCCAGGGCGAACACCGCGAACGTGACGGCGGTGATGAGCAGTGGTTCCTCGCCGAGCGCGATCTGCATGGCGACGAGCAGGCCGAGGACGAGCGCGGTGCGGGTGCCTGCGCCGTGGGCGAGCCGGATGACGCACGCGAGGATCAGCGGCAGCAGTGGCAGCACCACGAAGTTGGGGTGGCCGTTGGCGTGCGAGATGAGCGCGGGCGCGAATCCGCAGAACAGGCCGCCGACCGCCGCCGCGGCCCGGGACTGCACGGCGTACCGGCCGAGGAACCAGTACCAGGCGTACGCGGTGGAGGCGAGCCCGAACGTGAGCACCAGCGTCCACGTCACCGTCGGGCCGAACAGCAACGTCACCGGGGCGAGCGGGACGGACACCCCGAACATCGACGTGTTCGCCATCAGGTTCACGCCCTGCGGATAGTTCTGCAGCAGGGTGCCGAGCGGATTGTCGAGGTGGGTGATCGAGTGCGCGGCGAGGGCGAAGAACCACTCCCACATGCGCTGGTCCTGACCGCTGCCGGTCAGGTAGCCCGTAGCGGGCTGTCGCCACTGGTTGCCCATGACGTACACGGCGAGGACCGTGAATCCGAGCGCGGCGAACGCGTCGGAGCGCTGGACGCGGATTCGCCGGAGGCGCGTGGCGGCCCTGGTTGCCGGCCTGGTCGTCGCGGTCGCGGCTGCTGTCGCCGTGTCCGCCGCCGTCGCTGTCTCCACTGCCGACATCCACCCTTCCACCCGGCCGGTCCGCCATCCGACGGACACGGGCTTCGGGCAACGGTACCGACCGATCCCGGCAGTCTGCGTGGTGAGCGTCCGTCGGGGCGCGACCGGGATGACGCGGGCCGCCTGTCGGTGGCAGGTCACGAGGGGTGTGTCACACGCGTCGGCGTGGCTCGACAAGTCAGTGCAGGCTTGCCTTATCGTCCGGTGCATGACCCTGACCCGACTTCTCGCCGTCGCCTGCGGTGCCGGGCTCGCGCTGGCCGTCGCCGCGCCCGCTTCGAACGCCGCGCCCGCCCCCGAGGTCCGGGAGCGGATCGTGTTCGTCGTCCCTGGGCAGTACCTCGGCGCGGTGCCGTACCAGCCGCTCGTCTCCTACCTGACGTTGCAGGGGTATCAGGCCACGGCGCTGGACCTGCCCGGGTTCGACATCGACGCGGATGCGCGGGCAATCGGCGCCGCCGTTGCCGCCGCGGACGCCGCTCACCCGGACGCTGAGATCTCCCTCGTCTCGCACAGCATCGGTGGCACCAGCACCCGCCACTACCTCAAGAACCTCGGCGGCGCGGACAAGGTGGACACCTATGTCGCCTTCGGGACCGCGCAGTACGGCTCGCCGGGTGCGTGTGGCCAACAGGTCGGCGCGGAGGTGTGCCCCGGCACCGACTTCATGACCGCGCTCAACGCAGGCGACGACACTCCGGGCGACACCGCCTACTACGGCATCCGCAGCGCCCGCGAATGGGCGGACGGCCGGCTCGACGGCGGTCAGTGCCGGATGACGCCGACACCCACTGCGGTCGACGGCGGTACGGACCACTTCTTCGAACCGGTCAACCTGCACGTGTGGGCGCAGGTGTCGGCCGCGCTCGACGGTCGCTGCGAGGGCGAGTTCGTCGACGACCCCGACGGCGCGTTCACCGCCGAGCAGACTCTGTTCCCGAACGGTCGCTGACCGGAGCCTCCCGTCGTCGCAGGCCACGACGCTATGCTTCCTCCGGCGTTCCACCCGGTTCGGTGGACGTGAGGGGGGAGTTGTCGCCATGGCCGGTCGTCGGAGCCGTGAACGCCTCGCCGAGGTTTTGCGCCGGGTACCGCTACAGCCGCCGTGGACGGTTCCGGAGTTCCTGGACTGGCTTGCCGAGGACGCCGGCCGGGACATCGAACTGAGCCCGTGGACCGGTGCGTTCACCGACCCGGGCAGCCGGTGCGGTCTGCTGTTGGGTGGACCGCGCCGATATGTGATCCGCTACGACGCAGCCCGGTCCGTCCGGCACCAGCGGCAACAGATCTTCCACGAGGTCGGGCACATCCTGTGTCGGCATCCGGGTGAGGCGTTCCGGCCGACGGACGGGGCGCTCACCGAGGGCCTCAGCCTCGCAGGCATCGAATACATGATGCGGCGCACCACCTTCGACTCGCCGACCGAAGCGGAAGCCGAACTGGTGGGGACCCACCTCGCCGTGCTCAGCCGCGGTCCGATCGAACTCGACGCGCACGGCGAACTGCACCGGATCGCGTCGACCTTCGACAGCCTCCGGTGACGAGTCCGATGCTGGGCACCGTCGCGACGTCGTCGCTCCCGGTGTGGCTGACCGCGCCGATGCTGACGATCCTGACCGCGGTGATCGTCGGCCGCGTCGCCGTCGTGCGGGAACGTCAGGTCGATCGCCAGACGACGTGGCTGCTGTTCTGGTGGCTGTGTGCCGCGCTGCTGCGCGAGGGATGGCTGCAGTCACGTGTCGTCGATGCGACACCGCTGACCCTCTCGGATCTGCGCTTGCTCACTCATGCCGCCGCGATGCTCGGCGCCGGTGCGCTGTTCCTCGTGGTCCGCGCGCTCGGCAGTGTCCGGCGACTGCGGAGTGGGGCCGTGGCCGCGGTGTACGCGCTGATCGTCGTCGAGGTCGCCGCGATGGCGTGGCTGAGTCTGCCTGCCCGAGAGGCGGGTGTCGCCGTCGAAGAACTGCACGACTGGCGGACCGCCGTTTACCTGGTCGTGTATTCGGCGCACATGCCCGTCGCGATCGCGTTCGCCGCGGTCACCTGCATTCACGTGTTCTATCGCGGAGACCAGTTGCGCAGCACCAGGTTCTGGGCGGCACTCGTCCTCGTTGCCGGGCTGGTGTCGGCGTTCGACCACCTGACCCGGATGGTCTACGGCGTCCTGCTCGGGCTGGACCGGTCCAACGTCTTCACCGACTGGCGCAGCGAATCGAACGACGTCCTGTTCCTGCCCGCGGCGACGCTCGCGGCGCTCACTGTCTGCGTGCCCGTTGCGGTCGCGTTGCGGGCGCGGCTGTCGGGCGACCCGTCGGCGGCGGTCGTCGTCCGGCTCACCCCGCTGTGGAAGGACCTCTCGGCGGCGTTGCCCGCGGTGTCGTTGCAGTCCGCGACCAGTGCACTGCCGAGCAGCGTCGAGCGGGAGCACCGGATGCGTATCGAGTGCGAGGACGCCCTGTACGCGCTGCTCGCCCACATGCCTCCCGAGGACCGTGCGGAGAACATGGATCCGGTCGTCCGCTGCGGCGCCGTCACCCGTGCCCTCGAACACCGGCTGGCCGGGGACGAGCCTGCCCGTCCGGCGACGACGCCGACGTGGCTGGCCGACGAGGACGAGCTGTTGCGGATCGCCGACGCATGGTCGCGACGACCGGTCACGGTCGGATTGGTCTGACCGTGGTCAGTGCGGTTCGTCGACGGGGAACCGGTTCACCTCGTCGATGAGGTGTTCGAGGTCGTCGCGGGACAGGTCGGCGGCGCGGGCCGCGAAGTGCTGCAGGCCGCGATCCCGGATCGCCGTCCACAACCGCAGCCTCTGATCGATGTCGATGTCCCGGCCGCCGGTCAGCCGCAGGTAGTCGCGGTCCACGCCGAACACGTCGCAGAGCGCGTCCGCGACGGTGGGGGGCAGCGCGTCGATCGCACCGGAGCGCGCGGCGTCGAGGAGTGTGGGCGACACGGTTGTTCCGCAGTGTTCGGTTGCCATCGTGGCGACCTCGACGGTCGTCAGCTCGGGGTCGTTGCGGCGATGGAAGTACGCGAACAGGCGGTCGAGCTTCTGTCGCAGGTCGGGGGAGTGGTACGTCATCCGGCCGTCTCCTGTCGGGCGCGCCACCGTGCCAGGTACCGCTGCTGGGTCGGAGTGTCGACGTCGTCGGCGCGCCCGGTCAGCCATCGTAGGTAGCGCAGGTCGTCGGCGTCCTCCGCGGTGGGCGGCTGCGAGCTTCGGTCGAGATAGTCGCCGAGCAGCATCTCCACCACCGGGTCTCCGATCGCGTGTCCCGCCGCGTGGCCGGCCCCGGGCGACTTCGTCCGGCGTTCGAGCTGCACCGTCAGCCAGGCACGCATGATCCGGTCGACGAGCAGGTCGAACCGTTCGTTCACGCGTCCCAGTTCGACGGCGAACGGTTCGCCGCGGTGGTCGGAGGCGAGCTGCTCGTAGCGCTTGGCGAGGTCCGACAGGTCGCCCACGAGCGCGAGTGAGAGGGTCACGGAGTCGGCGTCCGCGTCGACGCCACCGGGCGAGGACAGGTCCTCGACGGGGACGGGCGCGCTTCCGGTCAGCACCCGCGCGGCCGAGCCGTCGACCCAGCGCAACGCGACGTCGAGGCGGCGAAGCGTGCGGGCACTCGGTTCGGGGATCTGTGCCTTCTCGATCTTCCCTGTCGTCACGTCGGACGGGCCGCCTGCCGCCTTGACCTGATCGAGGGTGAGATTGAGTCGCCTGCGTCGTTCCACGACGGCCCGAGCGAGGCTCTCGATCCCTTCCACCGATCCGACCCTAGTGGTCGGAGGGGTGTTCAGGACCGCTGAAACCTCCGAGTACGGCGCCTGCGGAGGCGCGTCCACCGCCGTCACCCGCCACCTCTTCGTGATTGTTTGGATTGTTTTTGGCATGTTATTTGCCATATAGTGTGCCACGGCTTCGGGGCGACGTGTTCGCCCCGGCCGATTCCCCGCCACTCACGGTCGGCGCGGACGGGCGGCCGGTCCCCACGGGTCGGGCAAGGGGGGTCTCGATCAGGGAGACCGGTCGCCGCACTCGTGCACACTCCGCCGATGAGTTCTGGCCGCTTGCCGTGTCTGTACGTGAAGCACCGGACAAGGGAGAGTGGACGATGACCGCGTTGATCACGGAGACGGGTGGGGACATGACCGACGGCGCAGTTCGAGACGAGTTCACTCCGCAGGCGGAGCAGTACCGACGCGAACTGCTCGCGCACTGTTACCGGATGTCGGGGTCGGTGCACGAGGCGGAGGACCTGGTGCAGGAGACCTACCTCAAGGCGTGGCGGGCCTACGACAAGTTCGAGGGCCGGTCCTCGCTGCGCACCTGGCTCTATCGGATCGCGACGACGACGTGCCTGACCGCGTTGGAGAACAAGGGCCGCCGCCCGCTGCCCACCGGACTCGGCGCCCCGAGCTCCGACCCGTCCGCCGACCTCGTGACCCGCGAGGAGGTGCCCTGGCTGGAGCCGATTCCCGACGAGATGCTCGGCACCGCCGCCGACGATCCCGCGGTCGTCGCGACGTCCCGCGACAGCTTGCGGCTGGCGCTGATCGCGGCGCTGCAGTTCCTGCCTCCGAAGCAACGGGCCGTGCTGATCCTGCGGGAGGTACTGGCCTGGCCGGCGGCCGACGTCGCGGCACTCCTCGACACCAGCACCGCCGCGGTGAACAGCGCGTTGCAGCGGGCGCGGGCGCAGATCGCGCAGGCCGCCCCGAGCGAGGATGCAGTGCTCGAACCGGTCGGGCCGGAGCAGCGCGCCGTCCTCGACAGGTACATGGCGGCGTTCGAGAACTACGACTTCGGCTCGCTCACCGAACTGCTCACCCAGGACGCGGTCTGGGAGATGCCGCCGTTCGTCGGCTGGTACCAGGGTCCCGCGGCAATCCGCACGCTCATCGAGACGAACTGTCCCGCACAGGGTCCCGGCGACATGCGGATGGTGCCGACCGTCTCGAACGGGCAGCCGGCGTTCGGGCTGTACATGCGCGACGAGAACGGCGTGCATCGGCCGTTCCAGATGCACGTGGTGTCCCTCGGTCCGTCGGGAGTCGGTCACGTGACGGTCTTCTTCGACCTCACACTGTTCGAGAAATTCGGCCTGCCCGCGGTTCTCGACGCCTCGACCGCACTGTCGCTGCCATGACGCTCGGCGTTCTGCCCGTCACCGATCCGCTCGCCCTGCTCGGGGCGGCCGTCCGGTACACGGACGCGAGCCTGCGGGCGGTGCGCCCGGACGACCTCCTGCGGCCGACGCCGTGCTCGGAGTGGAACCTGGCGCAGTTGCTCGCGCACATGGACGAGTCGCTCGCCGTTCTCGAGGAGGCGGTGCTCGATCGGAGCGTACTGCTGCGGCCCGTCTCTCGGGGTGGCATCACATCTGATCCTGTTGCGGCACTGAGAGATCGAGCCTGCCGGATGATGCGCAGTTGGGAGCGGGACGCCGCACCGGGAGGGGTCCGGGTGGGTGATGCGATGCTGCCCGCCGAGATCGCGGCCGCAGCGGGTGCTCTCGACGTCGCCGTGCACGGCTGGGACGTCGGTCGGGCGCTGGGTCTGGCGCATCCCCTTCCCGTCGAGCTCGCCACCGAGTTGGAGATCTGCGCGGCGCTGTTCGTGTCCGAGGCCGACCGGCCCGAGCGGTTCGGTCCACCGATTCCGGTGCCGCCGTGGGCAGGGCCGGGGGAACGGCTGCTCGCCCTGCTCGGCCGTGACGGGAGCCGGTGACCGCGCTTCAGGCCTCGGGCGTCGCGGGAATGAGAGCCGGCGAGATCGGACGTCGGATCGACGTCACGAACCGGGCGGCGCGCGAGACTGTCGATCAGGCCGAATCACTCGGCTACGGTGCCCGGCAACCGGACCCGTCCGACGCGCGAGGCTTCCGGTGGGACGCGCAGGCATGGTCCGGCGGCTGAGCGATGAGTTCTCCGGCGCCGGGTGGTCTACCTGAGCAACGACTTCACACCGCGTGGAGCGCCCGACCCGAGGAGCCAGCCATGACCGCACATCAGATCGTCGCCCCGTCCGCCGGCACCGCGGAGGTGTCGTCACGCGCCCGCCGCGCCGGGCTCGTCGTCACCGGCCTGGTGGTGGCATTCCTGCTGTTCGATGCCGTCATCCACCTCGCGAACATCGAGACCGTCCGGGACTCCATGGCCGAGTACGGGTTTCCGGACTACGCCCCGTACGTGATGGGCGTCGTCATGCTGGTCTGCCTGGCGCTGTACCTGGTCCCGGTCACGGCGATCCTCGGCGCGGTGCTGTTGACGGGTTACCTGGGCGGCGCCGTCGCCTGCAACATCCTCACCGAGCAGCCGCTGGTGAGCACGATCCTGTTCCCGATCTACGTCGGCATCTTCGTCTGGGGCGGCCTGTACCTGCGCGACGCCAAGGTTCGCGAGGTCATGCCCCTCACCCGCCGCTGATCCACCCGGCTGAACGCCACGTTCATGCGCTTGTTCCGCATAAACGTGGCGTTCAGCCGTATCGGCCGCCACCCCCCCTGTTCGGCTGAAGGTGGCGTTCATGCGATCTGACGAGCTGAAGGTGGCGTTCAGCCAGTCCCGGACGGAAATCTCAGGGTCGGAATCAGGGCGTCACCCGATGCGCGGACCGCACCCGGTCGCGCAGGGTGGAGGCATGACATTCGACAGCAACGCCCCCAAGCCGTTCGCCCGCTCCTCCTCGCAGCGCATGGTCGGTGGTGTCTGCGGAGGTATCTCCGAGTACTTCGGCGTCGACGCCAACCTGGTGCGCGCCGGTGCGGTGCTCGCCGCATTCGTCACCGGCGGCACGGCAATCCTGGTCTATCTTGCCCTGTGGATGCTGTTGCCCGCCTGAGTCACTCGCTCCGGCAGGGTCGGCTCACGCGGTGTGCCGCGACTCCGCTCCGGAGATCCGCCGCCAGATGCGGGCCGCCGCGGTCTGCGCGGACAGCACGACCTGGGTGTCGTCGATGGTCGCCGCCGGGCCGAAAACCGAGATGGCGGCGGCGGATTCGGTCCGGTCGACCGGACCGATCGGGACTGCGACACAGCTGAAACCGGGGATGCACTTCTCCCGTCCGTACGAGACGCGCCGCTCGCGCACCCGGTCGAGGTCGGGAGTGTCCTCGGCGACCGCGAGCAGTGCCGTGCCGATGGTCGACGATCGTGCGGGCAGTCGCCCTCCGACATGCGACCGGACGGTGGGCAGCAGTTCCCCGCCGACCTTCTCGAGGTAGACCACCTCCGGCCCGTCGAGCACGCCCAGGTGGACGACGCACCCCGTCTGTCGGTGCAGCCAGTGCAGGCTCGGCAGCGCCGCCCTGCGCAGGGTGTTCTGCTGTGCCGCGACCGCGCCGAACTCGATCATGCGCATGCCCAGCTGGTAGTCCATGCCTTCCCGATGCACCCAGCGCAGCGCGACGAGCTGTTCGAGGGCGCGGTGGACCGACGACCGCGGCAATCCGGTGGCCGCGACGATCTGCGTCAGGTTCAGCCGCCGATCACCGGTGAACGCCCCGAGGATGAGGGCCGCGCGCGGCAGCGACCCGGTCGTGTCCCCGCCGGCAGGGTGCTGTGGCATCCGCTTCTCCTCGTCGCGCATCGTCGGTACAGGCTCCACTGTCTCCGATCTGCGCGCGTCCTGGGGCAATCTTTCCGGACACCGGGAACCGGCCTGTCGGCGGTGACGGGGCGCGCGCTGTACTGACGGTCATGAGCAACCTCATGGCCTACACCCCGGGCGCGATGCTGACCGGTCGCCGTGCCGTGGTCACGGGCGGTGCCCAGGGTATCGGCGCCGCAATCGCGCGGTCCTTCGCCGCGCACGGGGCCGACGTGCTGGTCGCGGACATCGAACCGCTCGGCGAACTCGACTTCGACCCCACCGCGGGGGGCTCCGTCACCGGGCTCGAATGGGACGTGAGCGCGTCACCGTGCCCGCCCGAACTCGTCGACCATCGCCCGGACGTGCTCGTCAACAACGTCGGGCACTACCTGCGACCGCCGCACACCTTCGCGACGAACGAGCCGTCGTTGTGGGACGAACTGCACGAGATCAACTTCGCGCACGTCCTGCGGCTGACGCAGGCGCTGCTGCCGGGCATGACCGAACGTGGCGGCGGCTCGATCGTCAACCTCACGACCGTTGAGGCGCACCGGGCGATCCCCGGGCACAGCGTCTACTCCGCGTACAAGGCCGCGCTGACGCAGTTCACGAGTTCGCTGGCCGCGGAGGTGGGACCGTCCGGCATCCGGGTCAACGCGATCGCGCCCGACCTCGTCGAAACCGTTCAGGTGCCCTACGCGTCGCTGGTCCCCGAGGAGGACCGGGAGCTGTGGCCGACGTGGTCGCCGCTCGGCGGCCCGGGTCGACCCGAGGACGTCGCCGGTGTCGCTCTGTTCCTCGCCTCCGATCTGTCGCGGTTCGTCACCGGCGGCACCATCCACGTCGACGGCGGCACCCATTCGTCCGGTGGCTGGGTACCCCGCCGCTCCGGCGGCTGGACCAACCGCCCTCGCAATCCCTGATCCACCGACCGAAGGACACCTCGTGAAGATTCTCGTCATCGGCGGCACCGGCATGATCGGTGCGCACACCGCACTCCTGCTGCGCGAACACGGCGACGACGTCACCGTCGCCGGCCGCGGTCCCGTCCCCGACGAATCGCCGGTCGCCGATTTTCCCCTGCTGGAGGGCGACTACACCGTCCCGTCGTTCACGCGCGAGCAGCTGTCCGGGTTCGACGCCGTCGTCTTCGCCGCTGGTCAGGACCCGCGTCACCGCACCGCTGCCGACAGCGACGACGCGGCGTTCTGGGCGGCGACGCAGAGCGTCGGCGTCCCGCGTTTCGCCGAACTCGTCAAGCAGTCCGGGGTGGGCCGGTTCGTGCAGGTGGGCAGTTACTACCACCAGCTTCGACCCGACATCGCGACGGCGAATCCCTATGTGGCGGCGCGGAAGTCCGCGGACGAGGGCGCTCGTGCGTTGGCCGACGGATCCTTCTCCGTGTGCACGCTGAACCCGCCGTCGATCATCGGTGTCGTGCCGGGCGCCTCGACCCGCCGCTACCGGCGGATGGTCGGGTGGGCCGCGGGCAATGAGCCCGGTATCCCCGACTTCGCCCCGGTCGGGGGGACGAACTACATGTCTGCCCGGTCGCTGGCGCAGGCCATCCGCGGGGCCGTGCACGGCGGTGAATCCGGCAAGGCGTACCTGATCGGGGACGAGAACCTGGAGTACCAGCAGTTCTTCCAGCTGATGGTCGACGCGGCCGGCGGCGACCGCGAGATCGTCGCGCGGGACGAACAGCACCCGCTGCTGTCGGACGCGGCGATCGTCCAGGGTCGCGGCAACACTCTCGCGTACGAACCCGACCCCGAGGAGACGCGCCTGCTCGGCTACGACCGCAACGACTGCGCGCGCGCCGTCGGGGAGCTCGTCGAGGCCGTCGTCGCGTCCGTCTGACGCCGCACCTGTGCGCACTTGTGGTAGCCCCCACTACCACAAGTGCGCACAGGTGCGGAGCGCACTACTTCCGGGTGACGACGGTGAACGGCCCGACCTCGGTGATCGTGAAGCGCGGGTCGTCGAACAGTGCCTTGTCGAATTCGACGGTGTAGCGCTTGACGTTCGGGTCGTTCGGGTAGACGTCGGCGGCGAGGCGCAGGGTGTACGAGTCGTCGGTGGAGCGGAACACGAACACATCCGGTGCCCGCCAGGGTGATTCGTCCATCGCAGCGATCAGCTCGTCGGGTGTGGTCGTCTCCGTCCACGCCTCGATCGCCGCGGCCCGCTCGTCGAACTGCGCCATCGGATTCGCGTAGTGCGACGTGAGCCCCTGGAACCCGAAGTACGGGTAGAACGCCAGGAAGCTCGTGTCCGCGGTGAGGACGACGGTGTCCGAGCGCGGCCCGGGCCGCTGCGCGAGGATCTCCGCGTCGACGTCGCCGTAGTACGACGCGGCGCCCGGTGGGCGCTGGTCGGCGCGCACGCCGTCGCCGTCGGTGTCGGTGTAAGCGGTGGTGATCTCCGGAGCGAGATGATGCGGGATCGACTGTGCGAACGCGACCGCACCCAATGCCCCGAGCACGACCGCGCCGATCCTGATCCGCGGGTTCTCACTGGTCGCGAGGATCAGCCAGTGGGTGAACTCGACGAACCCGAACACTCCTGCCGCACCGAGCAGTACGAGCAGGACGGGTTCGAGGCGGAACGAGAGCAGGGTGGTGCCGACGGCGGTGAACGCCATCGACAGCAGCGCCCACAGGTAGACGGCGACGACACCGATGCCAAGGGCCTGCGCCCTCCGCGACGACGCCGCGCGTGCGACGAGCCAGACGGTTCCGAGCAGGCACAGCAGTCCGACGAGCGAGGCGTCGAACATCGGCAGCGGCAGCGTCGCACCGGACTCCGGGAGGTAGTGGGTGGCGGTGCCGGACCCCGCGAGGGGGTGGGTGCGCAGCCCCAGCAGGAACGGCGCCCACACCACGAGCGCGAGCAGTCCGGCGATGGCGGCGATCGCGACCAGCTTGAGCAGCGGGTCGCGGACCGCGCGCAGACCGCCGGCCCGGAAGGCGATCACCGAGGCGATCACGGCCATCAGTGTCACCGCGAACGCGGCGTACCCGAGGTAGAGGGTGTAGAAGGTCGCGGCGAGGCCGAGGAACAGTCCGGTCCCGACGGCGGCGCCCCAGCCGCCGACGCCCGGTGCCCGGTGCAGCGCTCCCCACGCGAGGAGGAGCGCAGGCGGGAGCAGGACCACGAGGACGGCGCTGTACGCCTCCGGGCTCGCGTACGCGACGGCGATCGCGGTCGTCGCGGCGGCGGCGAGGACGGCGAGGTCTGCGCGAACGAGGTTGGACCACAACACGAGTGCAACGACAGCGGCGACGGCGATGGAGGCGATCGCGTACGGCTTGAACGCTTCCCAGCCGTCCATGCCGAGCAGGTTCGCGACACGTCCGCCGATCCAGAACCACCCGGCCGGGTAGAACGACGGCAGGTCGATGTACGTCATGTCGTGGAGCCGGGCGGTGTCCGTCATCCGGGTGAGGAACTCGGTGCGGAATTCCTGGTCGACGGAGACGCCGTGCAGGTACAGCTTCGTCGCGGCGAGCGGCATGCCGAGGGTGACGGTCACGAAGCCGGACAACCCCGCCCAGGACGAGAGCTTCGCGATCCGCGGCGCCTTGCGGGCCCGGATCAGCCACACCGACAGCCCGAGCAACGCCAGCGCGGCGACCTGCCCGACGGTGGTGAGCGCGCGGGTGACGTTGGACGAGTTGAAGGCGGGCCAGTCGACGACGGAGAACGCGACCAGCCCGACCGCGGCGACGACGGTCGCCACGACGACCGCTGCCACCGTTTCGACCACGGTCCCGGCTGCCCGGCGAGCAGGTTGGACGGGATCGGGGGAGACGGTGGCTGTGGCTGTGGAGGTCACGGTTCCGGAGTCTAGGCGCTACGCGCATGTGCGCGTTTTTGGTAGTGGGAGCTACCAGAAGTGCGCACAGGCGCGCAGCGCCTACTTGCGGGTGATCGCGCGGGTGAGGGCCTCCGCCGAGAACGAGACGAGTTCAGAGGGATCGAGATGCGACGCCCAGTTGTTGGCGACGGTCGTGGCCAGGCCCTGCAATCCGGACAGCAGGAACGGCAGGACGCCCTCGTCGTCGAGCAGGGCCCGTCCTTCCAGCTCCGCGGCCTTCGTCACCGCACGCATGACCTGCTGGTCGTAGAGGACGGCGACTCTGTGGACCTCGCGTAGCGACTCGCGATCGGAGTCGGCGTTGCCCTCGGCGTCACGCCAGATCGCCGACATGCGCCCGACCTGATTCCATCGTCGGGCCGAATCGTCGATGATCGCGGCGAGCAGGGCCGCGACGCCGCCGTCCCGTGGCATCGCGGCGATGCGGTCCATCGACTCGACGATGGCCTCGTTGAGCAGGGCCATGAAGATGTCCTGCTTGTCCGCGAAGTACTGGTAGATGAGCCCGGTGCTCGTGCCTGCGCGTTTGGCGACGGAACGGATCGTCAGCGCCGAGTAGCCGCCCTCCGCCAGGAGCGCCGCCGCGGCGTCGAGCGTTCGGCGTCGCCGGGCATCCGCGTCGCCGTAGATCGACCCTGCGCTCGATTCGCTCACCGAATCACCGTACCGACCCTGTCCCAGGGGAGGGAACCCAACGACCGCACAAGAATGAACAATGTTCGATCTAGGATTGAACATTGTTCATTCTGTGGTTAGAGTCACTCGCATGACCGATCGAGCCATCACTCCGACCGCACCCGACTCATCATCGGCGCAGGTCGAGGACGTCCTCGCCGCCGTCGACATCGCAACGGAGGCGGGACGACGGCTGCTCGCCCACCGAGCGGCACTGGGGGATCCGGGCGCCGACCCCGCACAGATCAAGGCCGCAGGCGACCGACTGAGCCACGAGTTCATCGTCGCCGCACTCGCGGACCGGTTCCCGCACGATTCGGTGCTCTCCGAGGAGGGCGCCGACGACCGCACGCGCCTCACCGCCGACCGCGTCTGGATCGTCGATCCGCTCGACGGCACCCGGGAGTTCGGGGAGCAGGGCCGCACCGACTGGGCCGTGCACGTCGCGCTCCTCGACCGTGGTCGGCTGACGGCGGGCGCCGTGGCCCTGCCCGCGCTCGGCGTCACCCACTCGACAGGCGACGCCCCGACGGCGCCGGCCCCCCGGCGCCGGGTGCCGAGGGCGGTGGTCAGCCGGACCCGGCGTCCCGAGCCCGTCATGGCGATGGCCGCGGCCCTGGGCGCCGAGCTGGTGGAGATGGGGTCGGCCGGCGCGAAGGCGATGGCGGTGGTCCGCGGCGAGGTGGAGATCTACGCCCACGCCGGTGGTCAGTACGAGTGGGATTCGGCGGCCCCCGTCGCCGTGGCCCGCGCTGCCGGACTTCATGTTTCACGAATCGACGGGTCCGAACTCGTCTACAACCAGGAGAACCCCTGGTTGCCCGACCTACTGATCTGCCGCCCCGAGTGGGCAGGCACAGCACTGGAGGTGCTTGCGCGTTGAGCAGTCCCACGACAACCAGGGCTCTGACCCACCTCGAGAGACTCGAGGCCGAGAGCATCCACATCATGCGCGAGGCCGTCGCGGGGAGCGAGAACCCCGTGATGCTGTACTCGGTCGGCAAGGACAGCGCGGTGATGCTGCACCTGGCCCGGAAGGCGTTCTACCCGTCCCGGCTGCCGTTCCCGCTGCTGCACGTCGACACGACGTGGAAGTTCCGGGAGATGTACAAGCTCCGCGACGAGTCCGCCGCCGCAGGCGATTTCGACCTCCTCGTCCACCAGAATCCGGAGTGCGTGGAGAAGGGGATCAACCCGTTCACCCACGGCTCCTCGACGCACACCGACATGTGGAAGACCGAGGGCCTCAAGCAGGCACTCGACCTGCACGGGTTCGACACCGCGTTCGGTGGCGCCCGCCGCGACGAGGAGAAGTCCCGCGCGAAGGAACGGGTCTTCTCGGTCCGCTCGGCGGAACACCGCTGGGATCCCAAGCGGCAGCGACCCGAACTGTGGCGGATGTACAACGTCCGCCGCTCGCCCGGCGAGACGCTGCGCGTCTTCCCGCTGTCGAACTGGACCGAACTGGACGTGTGGGAGTACATCCGGCAGGAGAACATCCCGATCGTCCCGCTGTACTTCGCCGCGCAGCGTCCCGTCGTCGAGCGAGACGGCACCCTCATCATGGTCGACGACGACCGGATGCCGTTGCGGCCCGGCGAGGTTCCCGAGATGCGGAGTGTCCGCTTCCGTACCCTCGGCTGCTATCCGCTGACCGGCGCGGTCGAGTCCACGGCCGCGACCCTCACCGATGTCATCCAGGAAATGTTGCTCACCACCACGTCGGAGCGTCAGGGACGGGTCATCGACCACGACAGCAGCGCCTCGATGGAGAAGAAGAAGCAGGAGGGGTACTTCTGATGACCCACTCGTCCACCCTGATCGCCGAGGACATCGAGCAGTACCTCGAACAGCACGCGACCAAGTCCATGCTGCGGTTCATCACGTGCGGCAGCGTCGACGACGGGAAGTCCACCCTGATCGGGCGGTTGCTGTACGAGTCGAAGCTGGTCTTCGAGGACCAGCTCAGCGCCCTCGAATCCGACTCGAAGAAGGTCGGAACCCAGGGCGAGGGCCTCGACTTCGCATTGCTGGTCGACGGACTCGCCGCCGAGCGTGAGCAGGGCATCACCATCGACGTCGCCTACCGGTACTTCACCACCGAGCGGCGCAAGTTCGTCGTCGCCGACACCCCGGGGCACGAGCAGTACACCCGCAACATGGTTACCGGTGCGTCGACCGCGGATCTGGCGGTGATCCTGATCGACGCCCGCAAGGGCGTGCTGACGCAGACTCGCAGGCACTCCTACCTGGTGTCGCTGCTCGGTATCCGGCACGTCGTGCTCGCGGTGAACAAGCTCGACCTCGTCGGCTACTCGCAGGAGGTGTTCGAGCGGATCGTCGGCGAGTACGCCGGCTTCGCCGCGGAGATCGGCCTCGACCGCGTCGTGCCGATCCCGATGTCGGCGTACTGCGGTGACAACCTCACCGAGCGAAGCCCGAACACACCCTGGTACCAGGGTCCGTCGCTGATCGAGCACCTCGAGACCGTCGACATCGGCGACGACCTGCGCACCGGGCCGTTCCGGATGCCCGTGCAGTGGGTGAACCGGCCGGACCTCGACTTCCGCGGGTTCGCCGGGCAGGTCGTCGGCGGCGTGGTGCGTCCGGGCGACCGGGTTCGGGTGCTGCCCAGCGGCAAGGAATCCACGGTTGCCCGGATCGTGACGATGGACGGTGACCTCGAGGAGGCCACCGCCGGCCGGTCGGTCACGATCACTCTCGCCGACGAGATCGACGTCAGCCGCGGCGACGTGCTCGTGTCGGCGGACGCGCTGCCGGGTATCGCCGACCAGTTCGAGGCGCAGATCGTGTGGATGGGCGAGGCGGAGATGCTGCCCGAACGCCCGTACGTCTGCCAGATCGGCACCATGACCGTTCAGGCCCGCATCACCAAGCCGAAGTACAAGGTCAACGTCAACACACTCGAGCAGACTGCCGCCAACACGTTGGCCCTCAACGAGATCGGTGTGTGCAATATCAGCTTCGATCGGCCGGTGCCGTTCGACGCCTACACCGAGAACCGTGACACGGGCGGTTTCATCCTCGTCGACCGGCTGACCAACACCACCGTCGGTGCCGGCATGATCGCCCACTCGCTGCGCCGCTCCGACAACATCCACTGGCAGGCCGTCGACGTCGACGACGAGGCCCGCTCGCTGCTCAAGGGCCACCGGCCGCAGATCGTCTGGTTCACCGGGCTGTCGGGGTCGGGGAAGTCGACCATCGCCAACGAACTGGAACGACGGCTCTACGCCCTGGGATGTCACACCTACCTCCTCGACGGCGACAACGTCCGGCACGGTCTGGGTCGCGATCTCGGCTTCACCGAGGCGGACCGCGTGGAGAACATTCGGCGGGTGACGGAGGTGGCCCGACTGATGGCGGATGCCGGGCTGATCGTGTTGGCGTCGTTCATTTCTCCGTTCCGGGCGGAGCGAGATGCGGCGCGGGAGTTGATCGGCGAGGACCGGTTCTGCGAGGTGTTCGTGGACACCCCGATCGAGGTTGCGGAACAACGGGATCCCAAGGGTCTCTACCGGAAGGCCAGACGTGGGGAACTCGCCAACTTCACCGGCATCGACTCGCCGTACGAGTCGCCGGAAAGCCCCGAGCTGCGCATCGACACGACCGTGACCGCATCCGCGGAGGCCGCAGCGCAGATCGTCGAGAAGCTGCGCAGTCGCGGCGTCATCGCCTGACCCGATTCACCCCACCACACCCGAGGAGCATCTCCTGTGCCCACCCGCGACGAAATCTGTTCGCTGATCGACTCGTACGTCACATTTCTCGGTAGTCACGACGTGGACGGACTGATGTCGCTGTTCGCGGACGACGCCGTCCAGCACGAGCCGCTGGGCGTGCGAACCTACACCGGTCTCGACGAGATCCGCGCCTTCGACATCGAGAACGCGAAGGTCGCGTTCACCGTGAGCCGGCACTCGCCGATCGTCGTGTCCGGTCGCTACGCCGCGACGCAGCTGCGCGTGCAGCGCGAGGGCATGCCCGACTTCCTCGCCAGCGACCTCTTCGAGTTCGGCGACGACGGCAAGATCGTCTCGCTCAGCGTCGTCCTGGACCCCCGGGCGCAGGTATGACGGCGGCACTGCGACCGGTGATGCCGACGATGCTCGACGGCAAGGTCGTGATCGTCTCCGGCGTCGGTGAGGGGCTGGGGCGGTCGGTTGCCGTGCGCAGTGCCCTCGCCGGTGCCCGGGTGGTCCTGGCTGCCCGGACCGAGTCCCGGCTCACGACGGTCGCCGACGAGATCAGGGAACTCGGCGGAACCGCGCTGTGCGTGCCGACGGACCTCACCGACGACGAATCGGTGACGAGCCTCGTCGACACCGCCCTCGCCGAGTTCGGAGCTGTCGACACGGTGGTGCACAACGCGTTCGTGCAGCCGCCGCACGAAAGGCTGCTCGACGCCACGTTCGAATCGGTCCGACAGGGTCTGGACATCAACCTGCTCGCGGCGCTCGACCTGACCCGCAAACTCGCTCCCGCACTGGAGAAGTCCCAGGGGTCGATCGTGGTCGTCAACTCGATGGTGCTGCGCAACCAGTTGCCGAACTTCGGTGCCTACCGGGTGCAGAAGGCAGGGCTGCTCGCCCTCGCCCGCAGTCTCTCAGTGGAGCTGGGCCCGATGGGTGTTCGGGTGAACTCCGTTGCTCCCGGCTACATCTGGGGGCACCGGGTCAAGACCATGGTCCGGAGGCAGGCGGCGCAGCGCGGCGTCGACCCGGCCGAGGTCTACGCCGAGATCGCGGCAGGCACCGACCTGCGTCGGCTGCCGGAACCCGACGACATCGCGAACGCGGTGATCTTCCTGGCCTCCGACCTCGCCCGCGCGATCACCGGACAGTGCCTGGACGTCAACTGCGGCCACGCCCACCACTGATCCACTCTCACAAGGATTCACGGATGACACACGACTATGACGGAATCGGCTCCATCGAGGACCTCCACGCGCAGGCGTGTGACGAGACCGGTTTGGACGCGTTCGGCGGCGACGACCACCTCGAGGGCCTGCGGGTACTGCTGGATTCGTTCGCCCGCGAGGCCGACCTCACCCCGCACGGGCGGGTGATCGCCCGCAAGATGATCCTTTCGGCGCTCAGGGGTCGCTTGATCAGCGAGGCCGCATTCGCACGCCACCCCGAGCATGTCGACGTCGCGATCGAGCGGCCGATCTTCATGTGCGGACTGACCCGGACGGGCACCACCGCCCTGCACCGACTGCTCAGTGCCGACCCGGCACACCAGGGTGTCGAGATGTGGCTGGCCGAGGCGCCGCAGCCCCGTCCCGCGCGTGAGACCTGGCCCGAGAACAAGGACTTCCAACGTGCGGATGCCTTCTACCGGGCACGTCAAGCGAACGAGGCCGACCTGATGAAGGTGCACTTCATGGGCGCTGAGGAGGTCGAGGAATGCTGGCGACTGCTGCAACAGACGCTGCTCTCGACCTCGTTCGACACCGTCGCGTACGTGCCGTCGTACACGGAGTGGCTGGCGAAGCAGGACTGGACCGACACCTACGCCCGCTACAAGAAGAACCTGCAGCTGATCGGCATGAACGATCCTGATCGCCGGTGGGTTCTCAAGAGCCCGAGCCACGTCTTCGCGATCGACGAGATCATGAACGTCTTCCCGGACGCGTTGATCGTCCGCACCTTCCGCGACCCGCACACCTCGATGGCGTCGACGTTCAGCCTCGCCGAGCAGGGCGGGCACGACATGTCGAAGGCATTCGACCGCAAGGCCATCGGACGGACCCAGCTCGACCTGTGGGCGCGGGGGAACGCGAACTTCCGGGAGGCCCGCGCACGCTACAACCCGGACCAGTTCGTCGACGTCGACTACCGGGACTTCGTGGCGGACCCGATCGGAACGGTCGAGCAGATCTACGACCGGTTCTCGCTGCAGTTCTCCGACGAGGCGCGTCGTGCGGTCGGCGCCGCCCACGAGGCCAGTCTCGCCGACCACCGTCGTCCGTCGCACACCTACTCGCTCGAAGACTTCGGCATCACCGCGGCCGAGGTCGACGCCAAGTTCGCCACTGCCTGAACCCCACTCGCCTGGAGAGGAATCCACCATGAACGCCACCTGGGACAAGTTCTGCACCGACCTGCGGGATGTCGGAAGCATCCTGTCGGACCCGATAGTCCCGCAGGACGACCTGACGCAGGCCGAGGGCGTGCGCTACCTCTCGCGACTGCTGCGCTACGCGACGATCAACTGCGTCGAGTACACCGATCCGCGGTGGCCGCAGTTCACGTCCGCGCCGAACCCGAACATGATGACGAAGATCGGCGCCGACAATCCGGACAACATCTACATGCGCGCCAACATCTCCGGGAAGTACACCTACCGGATCACCGGCACCCGGGGCACGATTCCGCTGATCACCTTCGGCTCGCGGGTCAACCGCTATCACATCGACGGCACCATGCTGCAGACCGGTGACCTGCACATCCACGACCTCGAGATCGACCAGCACGGCCGTTTCGAGTTCATCGCGAGTGCGGAGAAGCCCGCGGACGGTTCCGCGTGGCTGCCGATGGATCCGGAGAGCAACCTCATCTCCGTGCGGCAGACCTACGCGGACCGCCGCAACGAGGTGCCCGGCGAGCTGTCCATCGAATGCCTCGACCCCGACGGCGAATTCGTTCCGCTCACCGAGGACGAACTGGGTCAGCGGCTGGACCGCGCGATCGGCATGCTCAAGGGCTCGGCGGCCACGTTCCTCGAGTGGTCGCGCGACTTCATGCCGCAGCCCAACGAGATCTTCGACCGTGGACAGGAGCAGTTCCAGAAGGCCGGCGGCGACCCGACGATCTTCTACTTCCACGGCTACTGGAAGCTCGCCGAGGACGAGGCGTGGGTCATCGAGACCGAGGTCCCGAACTGCGAGTACTACAACTTCGTGCTGCAGAACTTCTGGGTGGAGTCGCTCGACTACAACCGGGCGAACATCTACCTCAACAACCACACCGCCAAGCTCAACGAGGACGGGACGCTGACCATCGTGGTGTCCGCCAAGGATCCCGGCTACGGCAACTGGATCAGCACCGACGGCCACGCCGAGGGGACCTGGGCGATGCGCTGGATCAAGGCGGACTCGCACCCGATCCCGACGTCGAAGGTCGTGAAGCTGTGAGGTCGCCGCGATGAAGTGGTCCCTGGCGGCGGCGATGATCGGCGCCCGCGACCTGTGCGAGCTCGCGCGGGTCGCGGAGGAGGTCGGGTTCGACTCGATCGCGATGCCGGACTCGGTGTTCTATCCGGAGACGGTGTCGGCCGACTACCCGTATTCGCCCGACGGCAAACGGATGTGGGCGCCCGAGACGCCGATGCCGGACCCGTTCATCGCGATGACGGCGATGGCGGCCGTCACGGAGCGTCTCCGCTTCTACACCAATGTGCTGAAGCTGCCGCTGCGCGATCCGCTGCTGACGGCGAAGCAGATCGCGACGATGGCGGTGATGTCGGACAACCGGATCGCGATCGGGGTCGGGTTGTCGTGGATCCCCGAGGAGTTCGCGTTCACCGGCACCGACATGCGGACGCGTGGCACACGCACCGACGAGGCCATCGAGATCGTCAAGGCCGTCTGCGCGGGTCGGGGACCGGAGTGGGTCGAGTTCCACGGGAAACATCACGACTTCGACCGCCTGATGATCAGCCCCGCCCCGGACCGTCCGGTGCCGATCTACGTCGGCGGGCACAGCGAGGCCGGGCTGCGCCGGGCCGCCCGACTCGCGGACGGCTGGATCTCCGTCAACGTCCCCGCCGACGAACTCGCGTCCGCGATCGGGCGCCTGCGCGAGCTGCGTCTCGAACACGGCCGGGCCGACGAGCCTTTCGAGATCAACGTGTCCCCGACAGGGGTGCGGGACCGCGACGGATTCCAGGCGCTCGCGGACATCGGGGTGACCGAGATCCGGGTCTCGCCGTGGTACCTGTACGGCGCCGACTTCACGAGCCGGACGGCCCGGCTCGACGCCGTCCGCAGGTTCGCGGACGAGTTCATCGGCCATTGACGTGCATCGAGAGGGAAGAGCCCTGACGATCCCCGGTTCGGGGTCGATACCAGGGTTCTTCCCGATGCGGTCGGGTCCCGAAGTTTGGTGAACTCGAATCCATGACAACCGCGGCTGCCGAGTCCGATCCGTCCCCGCTCATCGGCATCGCCACGCTCGCAGCGATGGTCGTGCTGGTGGTCCTGCTCGTGGTGGCCGCCGTCAACCCGCGTCTGCGGCCTCGAATTCTCAGGCCACTCGGGTACACGCTCGGCGGGCTTGTCGGCGCCTACGCCGTCGCACGCGGCGTCGCCGAGATCGTCACCATCGACGTCGGCGACCCGGAGAGCTACCGGGACGACTGGGGAGGCCCGAGTCTCGCGGGCGTTCTGCTCGTGCACTGCGGTCCCGCAGTGATCGCCGTGATTGTCGCCTGGCGCGTCGTTCGCAGGAGGCGGGAGGGGCACTCGCGCACTCCGGCATGACGGTCGCGATCACGCAGACCCGCGAACGGACCTGCGTGATCGCCGGGACCAGTGTCAGATCGGGAGCTTGCGGAAGATCGCGCGGGGGACGTGGCGCAGGCCCATCATCACGAACCTCCACGGGCCGGGCGTCCAGACGATCTCCTTGCCCGCGTCGGACGCCGACACGGCCATGCGGGCGACGACGTCCTTGTTCACCGTCAGCGGCGCCTCCTTGACGTGCGCGCTGAACTGGGTGCGGACCATGCCGGGACGGACCACGGTCACCTTCGGGCCGAACTCGGCGAGCGCCTCGCCGAGACCCAGGTAGAAGCCGTCGAGGCCGGCCTTGGTGGAGCCGTAGACGAAGTTGGCCCGCTTGACGCGCTCACCGGCCACCGACGACATCGCGATGATCCGGCCGAAGCCCTGGGCCTTCATCTTCTCGCCGATCAGGACGCCGACGGACACGGAGGCGGTGTAGTTGACGTTCGCGACGAGAACGGCCTTGCGCTGGTTCTGCCACAGTTCCTCGGCGTCACCGTCGAGCGCGAACGCGACGATCGCGACGTCCACGTCACCCTTGGCCCACGCCTGGTCGATGACCTTGGGGTGCGTTTCGGTGGCGAGGGCGTCGAAGTCGACGAGCTCGACCTCGGTGGCACCGGCCGCCTTCATCTGGGCGACGGCGTCCTCGCGCAGCGGGTCGCCCGGCAGCGCGGCCAGGACGACGCGCATCGGAGCCTTGCGGAGGTACTCCTCGCAGATGGCGAGGCCGATCTCGGAGGTGCCGCCGAGCAGGAGCAGGGTCTGGGGGTTGCCCACAGCGTTGATCATCAGTTCAGTTCCAGTCGTCGAGACATGTCGGAGGCGAAAACGCCTGTGGGGTCGTACTTCCGGCGGGTCGCGAGCCACTCGTCGATCCGCGGGTACATGGCGTGGAAGGTTTCTGCGTTGGTGCGGGAGTCCTTCGCCGTGTACAGCCGGCCACCGAATTCGAGGACGCGCTTGTCGAGTTCGGTGACGAACTCGTTCAGGCCGGCCTTGATCGGGAAGTCGACGCAGATGTTCCAGCCGCGCATCGGGAAGCTCAGCGGGGCCTGGTTGCCCTCGCCGAACAGCTTGAACACGTTGAGGAACGAGTAGTGCCCGGAGCGCTGGATGTCGACGATGATCTTCTTGAACTCGTCGACCGCCTCCGGCGGCACCACGAACTGGTACTGCAGGAAGCCCTTCGAGCCGTAGGCCCGGTTCCACTCACCGAACAGGTCGAGCGGGTGGTAGAACGCCGTCAGCGACTGCACCTGACCGGTCGCGTTCTTCGTCTTCCGGTAGTACAGCTCGCCGACGACGGTGAAGTCGAACTTGTTGGCGAGTCCGTTCGGGAAGATGTCCGGGAACGTGAGCAGCGGCTTGGCGTCGAACCGCAGCGGATCCTTCTGCAGCTTCGCCGGCAGCTGGTCCAGCGTCGCGAGCGAGCCGCGCGAGACGGCGGCGCGGCCCAGCTTCGGCGGCGCGGAGATCGCGTCGAACCACGCGGACGAGTAGTCGTAGTTGTCCTCGGAGCCGTCGCTGTGCAGCGCGATGGTCTCGTCGAGGCTTTCGGTGCGCACGCTGTCCGCGATGAAGTACGCCGTCTCGGTCGGCGTCATCTTGATCGTGGCCTTGAGGACGATGCCGGTCAGGCCCATGCCGCCGACTGTCGCCCAGAACAGCGCAGCCTTCGGATCCTGGCGGCTGCCCTTCGGGGTCAGCGTCCGGACCTTGCCGTCGGCGGTGAGGAGGTCGAGCGAGACCACGTGGTTGCCGAAGCTGCCGGCGCTGTGGTGGTTCTTGCCGTGGATGTCGGACCCGATCGCGCCACCGATGGTGACCTGCCGGGTGCCGGGGAGCACCGGCACCCACAGCCCGAAGGGCAGCGCCGCGCGCATCAACTGGTCCAGGTTCACACCGGCGTCGACCTCGACGAGCCCTGACTCCCGGTCGATCCGATGGATCTTGTTCAGGGCATTCATGTCGATGACCAGGCCGCCCGCGTTCTGGGCCGGGTCGCCGTAGGAACGGCCGAGGCCGCGGGCGATGACGCCACGGCGCAGATGCGATGGCTTGCCCTCGTTCTTCTCCGCCACCTGGGCGACCGCGGCTGCGATCACCTCGACGTCGGGGGTGGAGAGCACCTCCGCGGTGGTCGGCGCGGTGCGCCCCCATCCGGTGAGGGTTCGGGTCTGGGTGGTCAGAGGCCGGGGTGTCGCGGGGACAGCGGGGGCCTCGTCGGCTGTCGTGGACATCGACAGAGAGGTTACCCGTGCGTCACCGCGGACGGTGCCCCTGTCCGGTCGCCGAGTGGGAGGTTGCCGGGGCTGTTCCTCGGCGTTTGCCGCGGAAACGGCACGCTCGGCGACCGCGCGTGGGAGACGTCACCTAACCTCGACGGGTGCCCGAGAACCCCGAACCGCATCTGCCGACGGCCGTCGACCTCCCAGTGAGGGACGAGACCGGTGACCCGCAGGTCGGCCTGGTGACGCAGATCGTCCGGTTCGCCGTCACCGGTGGGCTGTCCGCGATCGTGGACTTCGGCCTCTACGTGATCGGGCTGTGGATCGGGCTGCCGGTGGTTGTCGCGAAGTCGATCAGCTTCGTCGCAGGCACCACCACGGCGTACCTCATCAACCGTCGCTGGACGTTCCAGGCCGAGCCGAGCCGCGCCCGGTTCGTCGCGGTGGTCATCCTGTACGGCATCACCTTCGCGGTCCAGGTCGGGCTGAATCAGATCATGTTCCACGCATTCCCCGACTACTGGTGGAAGGTGCCGCTGGCGTTCTGCATCGCGCAGGGCACCGCGACCGTCATCAACTTCGTCGTCCAGCGCGCGGTGATCTTCAGAATTCGTTGAGATTCGGTGGCTTCTGCCGTTCTCGAGCGGGAATCTGGTGTTTCATCCTGCGGGAGGTGGTCCACGACGTCGCCGGGCCGACCTCGACGATTCGAGCTGTCCCGGTCGATCGAACGCCCGTCGACCTTCGAGAATGGGAGTAACCCCGCATGCGCTCAACCCCGCGCCGTGCCGTCCGGTGGGCCGGCCCCGTGCTCGCCGCCGCCCTCGTCGTGCCTGCGGTCGCAGGCACCGCCTCCGCCCAGGACGGACCCGACGTCGGCCCCGCCGGAACCTCGCTGATGCACGGTGACCTGGCGTCCACGGACTCCACGCCGAACGCGGGGCCGGGGCCGAACGGACGGCTCGTCGCGTCGTCGGTGCCGGGTGGTGTCTGCGCGGCCACGTTCGTCGGCTCCGACGGCATGCCGGTGTCGCTGTGCACCCAGTACGTCGGTGTGTCGCCGCTCGCCTTCGCCGTGCCCACGGTCAAGCTGTTCGATCCGGTCACCGCCGCCCCGATCGCGTCGATCCAGCTGACCAAGGGCGGACTCCTCGGTGGCGTCTACGGCTACCTCGACGGCAGCGACCGGGTGGTCGTTGCGGACGGCGCCGGCGTCGTCAACAAGGTGGCGCACCGACGCGCCGCGGGTGGAGCCTGGGAGATGGTCGTCGACGAGCGGGTCGACCTGAGCGCCCACATCCCCGACGGCGACGCGATCACCAGCCTGGCCCCCGACTACGAGGGCGGAATGTGGTTCGTCACGACCAACGGTCTCGTGGGGCTCGCCGCCGCGGACGGTCAGGTCACGACCCATCAGCTGCCGGCAGGCGAGAAGCTGACCAACGGGCTGTCCGTTCGCCCCGGGGGTGTCTCGGTGCTGACCACCAAGGCCCTCTACGAGATGCGTGCCGGTGACGGTGGCGCCCTGAGCGTGGTCTGGCGGGCGCCGTACACGGCGGGGACGGTGCGCAAGCCGGGCAACCTCGGACCCGGCTCGGGCACCACGCCCACCTACTTCGGCCCCGGTGGCGACGACTGGGTCGCGATCGTCGACGATGCGATCACGCCGGAGCTGATCGTCTACCGCTCCGACGACGGGTCCGTGGTGTGCCAGATGCCGGCGTTCGAGACGTCCGGTCAGGGCACGGAGAACTCGCCGATGGCGTGGGGGAACTCCCTGGTCATCCCCAGCACCTACGGTTTCGCCTACCCGGAGCTGTCGGTGCCGGGCCCGAGCGAGCCCGCGCAGGCCGACTTCATCGGCGGCATGACGCGCATCGACGTCGGCGAGGACGGCTGCAATCGGGTCTGGGAGAGCAACGACCGGATGGCCACCCTGCCGAAGCTGTCGAAGGGCGACGGCATGATCCACGCGCTCGCCTACGGGGAGTCGGGATCCGGCAGCTCCGGCAGCGCCGATTCGGGTCTCCAGCAGGTCGGCCCCGTCTATTACACGGCGGTCGACTTCGAGACAGGTGAGCGGCGCGCCCACACCAAGGTCGGCGACGGCCCGATCGACGAGCCCACCCAGCTGACCGGGACGATCGCGCCGGACGGATCGCTGTGGCAGGCCACCTTCGGGCGGATGCTGAAGATCGGGCGCTGACCGCCTCGATCCGAACACATGCGACGGCCCGCGTGGCTCCCTCGACGGAGCCGCGCGGGCCGTCGGCCGTCCACGGGCCGCTGTCGTTCGGCGCACGGTCGGGAGCTCGAATCGATCTGTGGTGCAGACTGATTCGTTGATCGGGTGATCGTTGCCGCTGCTATGCCCGTCCGTCGGCGTCGTGGGTCACCTCCGCCCATCGGCGCATGGATCGGGGTGATCTCGTCGGGCACTCGCCGCGACGTGTCATGTTCACGCGGAGGCAGATCATCGCGGCGAGATCGTTCGCCGCACCGTCGGGAAGTCCGCCGAGTGCATCCACCGGCCCGGCCGCGACCAGTGCAGTGCCCCGGAGTCCGGTGGCGCGCCCGGCACCCCACGTCTCGGCGATGACGCAGGCGAGAGTGTTCACGGGTTCCGGCCGGGTCTCGTCGTCCCCGCCGACGACAAGGCACGCGACGCGGGGTCCGGTGCCGAGCGGAATCACCTGGGCGCCGGTGGCCCGAAGTGCGCTGCGGGCCGCGCCGAATCGACGTTCTGCCGAGTGGATCCCGGACGCGCCGACGGGAATCGACACGATGCCGACGGTGCGGGCGAGGCCGATCCGGAGCACGATCATCGCGTCCTGGGTCATGGGTCCCTTTCGCGCTCCGAGTGGTCGATCGACCACCGACTCGCCGGTTACGCTCCAGCAAATATTTGGTCGGTGTCAGGACAATGCCACGCGGACGTGGTGGGCGACAGTCTCGACGACTCGGATCACTCGGCAGGACGGCCCGATCGTGCGCGGGTTCGAGGGGTGCCGGATCGGCCTGTGACCGATTGACCTGCGTCTTTCGGTCATGCGGGCGTCGGTGTGCCCTCGGACCGGATACCCGGGGTGTGGCGCACCTCATGTCCGGGGAGGTCAGGGGCGGTCCGGATGGCCGCCGCGCGCTCCATCGAGCAGAGATGGGCGGCACAGGTCCTCTTACGGCCCGTTCGGCGCTACGGCGTCCCCTCGGCCAGGACCACGACGGCCGTCCTGCGCTGCCCGTCCGCGTCGATCCAGCCGATCTCGACGCGGTCGCCGGGGCGACGGTTGGTCATCTCGACGGTGAGGTCGGACTGGGAGCGGATCGGGCGGCCGTCCCAGCTCACGATGACGTCACCGCGGACCACCTCGGCCTGCTCCGCGGGGGAGGAGATCCCGACCGCGACCACCTTGGCGCCGTCCTGGGTGCGCCCGGCGTCGGTGACGGCCACTCCGAGAAGGGCCGTCGGTCCGACGTGGACGGTTCCCGTGCCGACACCGCTGCGAACCTGATCGGCGATGGCGATCGCATCGTCGATGGGCAGCGCATACGACTCGATCGGGACGGAGACGTCGGCGGACGCGTCGGTCGGGTCCGGTCGCATGCCGGTGTTGCCTGCGGTGCTGATGCCGACCACGTTCCCGAAGGCGTCGACGAGCGGGCCGCCGGAGTCGCCGGGACGGATGTCGGCATCCACCTCGATCATGCCGGTGAGCCGGTTGCGGCTGCCGTCGTTGGAGTTCCGGGCGACGACGGATTCGTCCGTGCCGGTGACGAATCCGGGTGCCGACACGGCGACGCCGCGGCCCTCGGCGTTGCCGATCGCGGTGACGGCGTCGTTCAACCGCAGCTCGGCGGACCGGCCAAGGGGAGCCACGGGCAACCCGTCGGCGCCGTGCAGGCGCAGAACCGCGACGTCGCGGAACCGGTCGTAACCCAGGACGTCGGCGTCGTACAGTGCGCCGTCCACCATCGCGATCGCGTCGACGTCGGCGGCGCCGTCGACGACGTGATGGTTGGTGAGGACGAGGCCGTCGGAGCTGAGGACGATGCCGGTGCCGGCGGTGGTCAGGGCGCCCGAGGTAGCGGTGAGCGTGACGATGGTCGGGACGATCCGGGCGGACAGCTCGGCCGCGTCGAGGGGTGTCGGCGGCGCGGGTGGCGGCGGCGGGGGAGCGGCGATGGTCGCGGGGACCTGCGACGGCGTCGGCTGGAGCGGCAACTCGTGGCCGGCGAGGAGGACCGCGGCGAGGGCGACCAGGACGAGGAGAGCGTGCAGCACCCGTTGACCGTTCGGTGTGCTCCGGACCGGTGTCGCGCTGTTCATACCCCGCATCCCGCTTCATGCCGAGTTGTCCCTCGAAGGTAACGCGTCGCGGCGGCATGCGTCGGATGATCAGCAAAGCGAATGAGATGTACGTAACTCTGTGTTGCATATAACTCTGCGTACTGGGTAGTTTCCGCTGCGAAAGGTGCGGTGGCGTCACGTCGACCGTGGTGACCCGGTCGATCGACGGAGGTGAGACGTGCCCGCTCTTGGACGCATGGCGCGACTGCAGTTGGGTGCGCTCGTTCTCGTCGGGCTGGTCGGACTGCTCTTCGTCGGCGGACGCTACGTCCGCATCGACAACCTCCTCGGCTTCGGTCAGTACCGCGTGGTCGCCGACCTCGCCGACTCCGGCGGCATCTTCTCCAACGCCGAGGTGACCTACCGTGGCGTGCCGGTCGGCACCGTCGGGAACCTGCACCTGACCTCGGACGGCGTCCGCGTCGACCTCATGCTCGATGCCGGCGGGCCGGACATTCCGGCTTCCGCCCGCGCGGTCGTCGCGAACCGGTCCGCGATCGGCGAGCAGTACGTGGATCTGCAGCCGGACACGGACTCCGGACCGTACCTGGCCGACGGCACGGTGATCGCGCGCGAGCACACCGAGATCCCCGTACCGGTCGAACAGGTTCTCGCGTCCGCGAACGACCTGGTGCGGACGGTCCCGGTCGACTCGCTCACCACCACCGTGCGCGAACTGGGCCGGGCGTTCGACGGCCGCGGCGACGACCTGCAAACCCTCGTGGACTCGACCGTCGACCTGTCCGCCGCCGGGCTCGAGGCGCTGCCGCAGGCGACCGCGCTCATCCGCGACAGCCGGACGGTGCTGCAGACGCAGGCCGAGCAGGGGTCGGCGATCCGCCGGTTCAGCGAGGACGTGAACCGGCTGAGTGCACAGTTGAAGGGAAGCGACGCCGACATCCGCCGGCTGATCGAGACGGGGGCGCAGGCGAGCCGGGAGACCGGGTCGCTGCTCGACACCGCGGGACCGCACCTGAGCGCGGGGCTCGGAAACCTGTCGCAGGTCACGTCCGCGATCGCGCCGAAGGCGATGGCGCTGAACTACCTGCTGACGTTCCTGCCCGCGCTCGCCGCGGGAGCAGGCTCGGCCGCGCCGGGTGACGGCACCCTGCACCTCGGCCTGCTGCTGGAAACCGACAACCCGCCGCCGTGCACCCAGGGCTACGAGGGCACCCGCGCGATCGTCGACCGGATGAAGCGGGAGAACCCCGACTTCGACGAGTTCCGTGACGAGTTCCCGACCAACTTCGCGGCGAACTGCACGTCCCCGTTCGGCAGCGTCACCGGTGTCCGGTCCGCCAACCGCATCGCCTACGCCGATCCGGCCACGCCGCAGTCGTGGGACGACGACCCGAAGGTGGCGCCGGATGCGCTGAACCTGAACCCGGTCGCGACGCAGATGGCGCTGCTGCTCGGCGTCACACCGAAGTAGAAGTGAAGCCGCCGATGCGATGCACCGGCGGCTTCGGGGTGACGACGCCCGCCATAACGCCTCTCGGCAAGTGGTCGCTCGAAGCGACGAATTCAATGTGGTACCCGGGGTATGAGCCGGACGCCGTCAGGGTGTTCAACGGCGACAGGCGCCGGGTTGTTCCCGGCGATTCGTGCCGAACGTCGGTTGTCTGCATCACATCCGGTTCGGGTCCTACAGTGTGGGTCGCCCCGATCCGCATACTTGACATGCATGTCAGTTTTCGGTTTGATCGGCACTACCGAGCAATGCATCCGAATGTATTCGGGTGCGACGGCAATCTCCTCGTATCCGAAGGCGAGCACACATGACGACGAATCCCCAGATCGAGTCGGACCGGGGCGCCGCTCCGCGTGGAGCGCTGGACGGTGTCCGGGTCCTCGAGCTCGGCACCCTGATCGCGGGGCCGTACTGCGGTCGGCTCCTCGGGGACATGGGCGCGGATGTCGTGAAGGTCGAGGCTCCCGACCGTCCCGATCCGCTGCGGGACTGGGGACAGGGCGGGCAGAAGCTGTTCTGGCGGGTACATGCCCGCAACAAGCGCTGCATCAGCCTGGACCTGCGCACCGACGCGGGCAAGGAGATCTTCCTCGACCTGGCCCGGACCGCCGACGTCGTCGTGGAGAGCTTCCGGCCCGGCACGTTGGAGAGGTGGGGTATCGGCTACGACGTGCTGAGCGAGCTGAATCCGCGGCTGATCCTGGCGCGGGTGTCCGGGTACGGCCAGACCGGCCCCTACTCCGAGCGTCCCGGTTATGCATCGGTCGCGGAGGGTATCAGTGGGCTGCGGCACCTCAACGGGTTTCCGGGGCAGGCGCCGCCGCGCATCGCGCTCTCGCTCGGTGACAGCCTCGGCGGGATGTTCGCGTTCCAGGGTGTTCTCGCTGCTCTCTATGCCCGCGAGCGCACCGGCCGCGGGCAGGTCGTCGATGCCGCACTGAGTGAGGCATCGCTCGCGATCCAGGAGTCGACGATTCCCGACTATCACAAGGTCGGGCATGTGCGGCAGCCGTCGGGGACCCGGTTGGAGCGGATCGCGCCGTCGAACATCTACAAGTCCAGCGACGGTCTGTGGGTGATCATCGCCGCCAACCAGGACACCCTGTGGATGCGTCTGGCCGCTGCGATGGGACGCCCGGAGCTCGGTACCGACCCGCGTTATGCCGATCACACGGCCCGCGGTGACCGGCAGGACGAACTCGACGAGATGATCGGCGAGTGGGCCGCCCGGTACAGCGCCGAGGATCTGGTGGCGATTCTCGACAAGTTCGATGTCGTGACCGGGCCGGTGAACACGGTCGCCGAGGTGATGGTGGACCCGCAGTTCAACGCGCGGGAGATGTTCGTCGACCACATCGATCCGTCGCTGGCGCCGGGTGACGATGGCTACGACCCGGAGCCGGTGAAGGGTGTCGGGGTGATCCCGAAGCTCAGTGACACCGCGGGCGGCATCCGTTTCGGCGGCGCCAGCCGGCCGGGCACGCACACGGACGAGGTGCTCGCGGAGGTGCTCGGTTACGACGCCGACACCCTGGCTCGACTGCGCGATGCGGGGACGATCGCATGAGCGCCCCCGTGAACCGTGATGTCGCCAGCCGTGCCGTCGACATCCGGGAGGTCGGTCCGCGGGACGGGTTGCAGATCGAGGAGCCGATCGGCACCGACGCGAAGCTGGAGTTCATCGACGCGCTCGTTGCGACGGGGGTGAAGCGTATCGAGGTGACCTCGTTCGTGTCGCCGCGTGCGGTGCCGTCCCTCGCCGACGCGGAAGCCGTTGCGGCGGAGCTGAAGCGGTGGCCGGACGTCGAGTTCTCCGCGCTCGTCGCCGGGATGGGTGGGGTCAAGCGTGCGCTCGCTGCCGGTGTCACCCGGCTGGAGTACGTCGTCTCCGCGGCGGAGGGCCACAGCCAGGCGAATGTCGGTCGCGGCGTGGAGGACTCGATCGCCCTGATCGCACCGATCGCGGAACTCGTCCACGAGGCGGGTGGGCACCTCGAGGTGATCGTCGCGATCGCCTTCGACTGCCCCTTCGACGGACCGACCCCGCCGGAGCGGGTCGCGGAGATCGCCCGTCGTGCGGTCGAATCCGGCGCGGACGCGTTGGCCGTCGCCGACACCATCGGCACCGCCACCCCGGTCCGCGTCACCGATGTCCTGCAGCGGGTTCTCGCCGTCGCGCCCGGCGTCGACGTCGGGCTGCACCTGCACAACACCCGCGGCCAGGGCCTCGCCAACGCGTGGGCGGCGTACACGCTCGGCATCCGCCAGTTCGACTCGTCCGTCGGCGGGCTCGGCGGCTGCCCGTTCGCGCCCGGTGCCAGCGGCAACATTGCCACCGAGGAACTGGTCTACATGTTCGAGGACGGCGGTATCGACACGGGGATCGACATCGATCGCGCCCTGGGCGCCGCCCGCCTGATCTCGGGGCTCCTCGGGAAGACGCTGCCGAGCGGCCTGCTCGCCGCAGGCGGCCCGCCCGTCCCGAGCCCGAAGCCCTGATTCGACGCTCTTCCGACGCGCTGCGGCCCGCCCGACTTCGGGCGGGCCGCAGGCGGTTACCGGATCATGCCGCGGCGGGCTTCCAGGTCGACACCGCCCAGATCACCACGACGTCGAGAGCGATGATCAGGAGCGACCACCACGGGTAGTACGGAATCCACAGGAAGTTCGCGATCATCGAGATCGCCGCGACCACGATCGCGGCCATCCGCGCCCAGGCGGCGCCGGTGATCAGCACGAAACCGACCGCCGTGACGATCACGCCGATCACGATGTGAATCCATCCCCACGTGGTCAGGTCGAACTGGTAGACGTACTCGATTCCGACGACGAACACCTCGTCCTCGGCGACCGCCGCGATTCCCTGGAGAAACTGCACGATGCCGACCGTGACCATGATGATCGCGGCGCCCATTGCGGTTCCCTGTGCCCAGGACTGCTTGGTTGATGATGGTGCTGACATGACCGTCCCTCCGACAAGGCGAATCGATCCTGCGTGCGGGCAGATGCCCGACCTGCTCATTGTCCGCCACCGGACGTGAGATCGCCTGTTGTCGGCGGTATGTCGTGTCGCGGGTCCGAGCCCGGCCCGGGTTCAGTACCTCGGCAGGACCCCGGCCTCGACCAACTGCGCCAGCGACGGTGCCGCCGTGTCCTTCTCGGACAGCTGGTACGTCAGCGGGGTCCCGTCCCGGCCGACGGTCGGCCAGTCGATGGCGAGGTCCGGGTCGAGGGGGTGCAGATCCCGGTCCAGGGTGGGGGTGTACTCGATCGAGCACAGGTACATGACCGTCGAGGAGTCCTCCAGCGACAGGATCGCGTGCCCCAGACCTTCCGCCAGGTAGACGGCGCGCCGGTCGACGTCGTCGATGAGCACGGAGTCCCACTGTCCGAAGGTCGGTGACCCGACCCGCAGGTCCACGATGACGTCCAGGAACGCGCCGCGCACGCAGGTGACGTACTTCGCCTGCCCTGGCGGGTTGTCGGTGAAGTGGACGCCGCGCAGCACCCCCGCCGCCGACACCGAACAGTTGGCCTGCTTCAACTCCAGCGGCGCCCCGACCGCCGCGCGGAACGCGGAATCCTTGAACCACTCCAGGAACACGCCGCGGTCGTCGCCGAACGTGCGGGGCGTGATCTCCCAGGCGCCGGCGATCCTCAGCTCGCGGAACTCCACGTCACCAGTCCTTTCCGCGGTCGAGCAGGCCCAGCAGGTAGTCGCCGTAACCGGACTTCACCAGGCCCTCCGCCCGCAGCCGCAGGGCGTCGTCGTCGATGAATCCGCGCCGCCACGCAACCTCCTCGGGCACCCCGATCTTCAGTCCCTGCCGCTGCTCGATGGTGCGCACGTAGTTCGACGCGTCCAGCAGGGAGTCGAAGGTGCCGGTGTCGAGCCAGGCGGTGCCGCGGGGGAGTACCTCCACCTGCAGGCGCCCGGCCTCCAGGTACGCGAGGTTGACGTCGGTGATCTCGTACTCGCCGCGCGCCGACGGTCGCAGGTCGCGGGCGATGGCGACGACGTCGTTGTCGTAGAAGTACAGGCCCGGAACGGCGAACTGCGACTTCGGGTTCGCCGGCTTCTCCTCCAAGGACACCGCGCGCCCGTCGTTGTCGAACTCGATGACGCCGTACGCCGACGGGTCGGACACCTGGTACGCGAACACTGCTCCGCCGTCGATGGATTCGAAGCGGCTCAGCCGGCTGCCGATCCCGGGTCCGTAGAAGATGTTGTCGCCCAGCACGAGTGCGACGGTGTCCCCGCCGATGTGGTCGGCGCCGATCACGAACGCCTGGGCGAGGCCGTCCGGCTTCTCCTGTGTCGCGTAGGTGATGGAGACGCCGAACCGGGAACCGTCACCGAGCAGCCGGGTGAACTGTCCGGCGTCCTCGGGTGTGGTGACGACGAGGATGTCGCGGATCCCGGCGAGGATCAGGGTGGACAGCGGGTAGTAGATCATCGGTTTGTCATAGACGGGGACGAGTTGCTTGCTCACCCCGATGGTGATCGGGTGCAGCCGCGACCCCGTGCCGCCGGCCAGAATGATTCCGCGCATGGGGTGCAGTGTTCCACGACCCGCTCACCCACTCGGTCCTGTCCTGAATGTCCGATTGGTCGGAAAGTCCCGGTACGATGGCTGCGGTGACCTCCTCACTCGCAGCCGACACGACCTCCGGTGGGCTCTTCGACACCGTCGCCGACTGGGCAGTGGACCTGATGGACGCCATCGGCGGACCGGGTGCCGGAATCGCGATCGGGATCGAGAACCTGTTCCCGCCGATCCCCAGCGAGGTGATCCTCCCGCTCGCCGGATTCGCCGCCGCCCGCGGCTCGATGTCCCTGGTCGAGGCCGTCGTGTGGACGACGCTCGGCTCACTGGTCGGTGCACTCGTCCTCTACGGCATCAGCCGCGCGATCGGCATGGACCGGCTGTCCCGGATCGTCGACCGCATGCCGATCGTCAGCGTGGAGGACCTGCAGAAAGGTGAGCAGTGGTTCCAGCGCCACGGCACCAAGGCCGTGTTCCTGGGCCGCATGGTGCCCCTCGTCCGCAGCGCGATCTCGGTACCGGCGGGCGTCGCCCGCATGCCGATCTGGGTGTTCGTGCTCTACACCACGCTCGGCAGCCTGATCTGGAACTCGATCTTCATCCTGGCCGGGTATTTCCTCGGCGAGAACTGGTCCGTGGTGGAGAACTACGCGGGCGTCCTGCAGTACGTCGTGATCGGTGTCCTGGTGGGGCTGGCCGGCTGGTACACGGTGAAGAAGGTCGCGGCCCGATAGTCACCCGATGTCGCTGCTCCTGCGAGGCCAGACGAACGCGACCGTCGCGGCGGCGACGATCGACACGACGCCCGTGACCAGCGCCGCCTGCGCGACCCCGTACGAGAAGGCGTCGACGGTCGCCGCCGTCACCTCGTCCCGTAACGGCTCCGGCAGCGACGAGACCGCATCGGTGTAGGACGCCGAGTTCACCAGCGACTGTTGCACCGTGGCGACGTCGTCGGGGGAGAGGCCCGCCTGCGTCGCCGCATGCCCGCTGTCGTGGGTGGTGAATCCCCTCGCGAGCGCCGTCAGCACGGCGATACCGAGGGCCCCGCCGACCATGCTCGACATCTTGAACACTCCCGCAGCGGTCCCCGCGAGCTGCTCCGGAACGTCGCCGACCGCGGTGTTCGACACCGGGGTCGAGAGCATGCCCAACCCCACGCCGACCACGACCAGCCCGAGCGCGAGCAGCCACAGCCCCGAACCGGCCCGCATCGGCGCGAAGGCGAACAGACCGAGTCCGAGGACGATCAGGCCCAGCAGCACCGGTACCCGGCCGCCGCGGGCGGCGTCGAGACGCCCACCGATCGGGATGAACGCGAAGATGCCGATGGTCGCCGGCAGCATCAACATGCCTGCCTCGACGGCGCTGTATCCGCGGGCGTTCTGCAGCCACAGCACCAGCAGGTAGGTCAGGCCCGCGTAGGCGAGGTTCATCACCAGGTTTGCCGTCAGCGCACCGTCGTAGGGGCGCAGACGGAACAGGGAGAGGTCGACCAGGGGATCGGACACCGCGCGCTCGATCCACACCCAGGCGGCGGCGAGCACCACCGCCGCGCCGAGCGGGACGATCACCAGCGGTGACGACCAACCGGCGTCCGGGCCCTCGGTCAGTGCGAACAGCAGGGCGAACACCGCGAGGCCGATGGTTGCGAGCCCGAGCCAGTCCACCTTCCGCGACGCGGCAGCATCGGACGACTCCGGCGTCAGCGCTTGGATGACGGTGTACACGCCGAGTCCCAGCGGAATGTTGATCCAGAACAGCCAGGGCCAGCCGACCGTGTCGGTGATGACGCCGCCGATCGCCGGAGCCACCGCCTGCCCGCCCCACGCGACGGCCTGCCACACGCCGAAGGCCGTCAGCAGCGCCCTGCCGGAGAACTGCGGAGGGATCAGCGCGAGCGTCGCCGGAAGGATCAGCGCGGCACCGATTCCCATCAGCGCACGCCCGAGGATCAGCATCTCGACGTTGCCCGCGAGTGCGGCGAGGACGGAGAACCCCGAGAACAGCGCGACGCCCAGCAGCAGCATGCGGCGTCGGCCGAACACGTCCCCGAACTTGCCCGCCGCGATCACCAGCGACCCCGCGACCAGGCTGAACGCATTGTTCGCCCAGGCGAGCGCCGAGAGGTCGGCGTGGAAGTCGTCCGCGATCGTCGGGACGGCGACGCCCAGGTCCGCGAAGGCCAGCCACACCAGTCCCGCCGCCCCGCAGATCGCCGCGAGCGACACCCACCGCCGCGGAGAACCGCCGGCTGACCGGGGATCGGGCTCGGATGTCGACTCGGGACGCACGGTGCCACTGTTGTCAGACATGCAGCCCTCCGCTCCGTGGAGTGATGACGCAGTGTGTCCAAGGTATCGGAGCAGAGGTCGGTACTGTTCGACTTCATGAGGCTGCTTGTCACGGGCGGTGCCGGGTTCATCGGCGCCAACTTCGTCCACCGGACCGTCGCGGAACGACCCGACGTGCAGGTGACCGTCCTCGACGCCCTCACCTACGCGGGCAATCGTGCGTCGCTCGCCGCCGCCCTGGACCGGATCCGGTTCGTCCACGGCAACATCACCGACCCGGACCTCGTCGACGGCCTCGTCCGCGATACCGACGCCGTCGTGCACTTCGCCGCCGAATCCCACAACGACAACTCGCTCGACGACCCGTGGCCGTTCGTGCACACCAACGTCGTCGGCACCTACACGCTGCTCGACGCGGTCCGCAGACACGACGTCCGATACCACCACATCTCCACCGACGAGGTGTACGGCGACCTCGAACTCGACGACCCGGCCCGGTTCACCGAGGACACCGCGTACAACCCGTCCAGCCCGTACTCCTCCACGAAGGCGTCCAGCGACCTGCTCGTGCGGGCCTGGGTGCGGTCGTTCGGGGTCCGCGCCACGATCTCCAACTGCTCCAACAACTACGGCCCCTACCAGCACGTGGAGAAGTTCATCCCACGGCAGATCACCAACCTCCTCGACGGCGGCAGGCCCAAGCTGTACGGCGAGGGCCGCAACGTCCGCGACTGGATCCACGTCGACGACCACAATCGCGCCGTGTGGGACGTCCTCGAGCGGGGCCGGATCGGGCAGACGTACCTGATCGGTGCCGACGGCGAACAGGACAACCGCTCGGTGATCGCGGCACTGCTGGACATCTTCGGGCGCGCACCCGACGAGTTCGACCACGTCCCCGACCGTCCCGGTCACGACCTGCGCTACGCCATCGACTCGACACTGTTGCGCACCGAACTCGGCTGGCAACCCCGCTACCGGGACTTCCGCGCCGGCCTCGAGGCGACCGTCGAGTGGTACCGCGCCAACGAGGCGTGGTGGCGCCCGCGCAAGGCGGCGACGGAGGCGGCATACGCCCGCACCGAACAATCCGGCTGACCTCCGCCGATCGTTCGGTCCCGGGACGGTGCACGCCGTCTCACCGTCCGCTACGCTGCACCCGCGGGTGACGTAATCGTCCCTGTGGCACAGTGTTCAACGTCGACACGGTGTTCCGCTTACCGCATCGACCGGTGGCCGCTGGGCCCTGGGAAGGATGTCACCATGGCCGGGTCCCATCGCGCGCCCACACGCTGGACGACCGCTCGTCGCGGTGCCGCACTCCACACCGTCGCCGTCGCGGCGACCCTCGGCACCGTCGGCTCCTCCGCCATGGCACACGCAACCCCGGCCGACGACGCGATCTGCTCGGAGTTCGACGGGGAGACGGTCCTCGCTCCCTGCGACATCAGCGACGATGGCACCTCCTCGGCATCGGGCTCCGGCGCCGCGTCGACGGCCACCGAGAGCGCCGCGACGGCCGCCGATTCCTACCGCGGTTACGTCGGCCTCGGCAGCGTCGGCGACGCCCTCAACGCGGGAGCCCTCGGCTCGACGAACGTCGGTTCCTCGAACCTCGGCTCCTCCAACACGGGGTCGTACAACACCGGCTCGTACAACGACGGCTGGGGCAACACGGGCTCCGCGAACTCGGGTGTCGGGAACGCGGGCTGGTTCAACGACGGCTGGGGAAACAACGGCTCCTCCAACTCGGGTTCCGCGAACGCCGGCTTCGGCAACGACGGCATCGCCAACACCGGTTCCTCCAACAGCGGCGTCGGGAACACCGGCTGGTTCAACGACGGCTGGGGCAACACCGGTTCCGCGAACTCCGGGTCCGTGAACACCGGCACCGGCAACGTGGGCTGGGCCAACACCGGCTCGGCGAACGGCGGGTTCGCCAACACCGGTGACAGCAACCTCGGCTGGGCCAACACGGGTTCCGCGAACGGCGGTTCCTCCAACACCGGCGGTCTGAACCTGGGCGGGTCGAACAGCGGCTGGTTCAACATCGGCTACGGCAACACCGGCTGGTTCAACGTCGGCTCCTCCGAGACCGGCGTCGGAAACTTCGGCTCCCTCGACCTCGGGTACGGCTCGAACGACGGCGGAGCGTCCGAGGAGCTCCCCGACATCGCCAAGCAGCAACTCGCCGAGTAACCACGCACCTCGACGGCGCATCTTTCGTCGGCCCGACGGCGATTCGCCGCGCGCACCCACACCCGTGGCGGTACCGTCACGTCCGCAGGACCGGATTTCACTGAGAGTTCGCTCGAGAGGGAGCACTCCATGAAGACGTTCACGCGGATCACCGGCCGGACGGCCGCAGTCGGGGCGACGCTCGCCGCGCTCGTCGTCTCGGGTGCCGGGCTCGCCCAGGCCGACACCGGATCCGGCGACACGGGCTCGCTGCGACCCGCCGCCGCCGTCCACGCCTGCGCTCCCGTCGGACTCTCCGACGTCGCGGTCTTCGCGCAGGTCGCCGCTCCGGGAACGGTGCTGCCGTGCCGGCAGATCGCGTCGGCCCTCGGGATCGGATCATCGGATCTCACCGCGACCGGGTCGTCGGGTGGTTCCGGTCCGGGCGGCTCGTCCACCACCGCCAGCGCCGTCGGATCCAACAACGTCGGCGAGAACAACACCGGCTCCTACAACGTCGGACCCGAAAACACCGGATCTCACAACATCGGTTCCTCGAACACCGGGTCCGGGAACGTGGGGTCCGCGAACACGGGGTCCGGCAATGTCGGCTCCGCCAACACCGGGTCCGGGAACGTGGGGTCCGCGAACACCGGCTCCACCAACGTCGGCTCCGCCAACACCGGCTCGTCCAACACCGGCTTCGGCAACTTCGGATCCCTCGTCGAGGGGTCCGTGCTCACCGGTTTCGGTTCCGTCGCCGTCGGCTCGCTCGGCATCAACTGGAACTGACCCGCCCGCGGCACCTCGGCGCCCACCGCCGTCGATGGCTGAACGTGGCGTTCATGCGGTTGAAGGAGATGAACGGGCCGTTCAGCCAAGGCGCGGGTGGAGGTGTTGACTCCTCGGCTCACCCGATCGCGCCTGCCGTCGATGGCTGAACGTGGCGTTCATGCGGTTGAAGGAGATGAACGGGCCGTTCAGCCCAAGGCGCGGGTGGAGGTGACCGTCGCCCGCTACAGCGGACGCACCTCTTCCGTGCACACGACGAATTCGCGCTCCCTGTAGACGAACCCACCCTCCGAGCACCGCTCGACGTCGGTGGCGCCGTCGATCAGTTCGACGGCACGCTGCACGCCGGGGACATGGGTGTCGGCGCAGTCCACCCGCTGGGGTTCGTCGTCACCACCGTCAGGCACGCTCATGCACCCGCCGATCACCCAGTCGATGTCGAGGCACAGGGCACCGAGTTCCGTGCCCAGCGCGCTCTCCTCGTAGTAGACCTGGTCGACGTCCGACGGGCACTGTGCGTTCGTCTCGGCCTTGGCGATCACCCGGTAGTTGGAATCGGCACTGCCGCAGGACGCCTCGGAGATCGTCGCGGCGTCCATCGTGCCGCCGAGCCGGACGCACTCACCGATCTCGACGTCGATGTCCACCTCGCCGCCACCGTCGGAACCGACCTGACCGGCTGCCGTGGTCGCCGCGCTCGTCACGGGATCGCTCGCAGCGGTCGCCGTGCCGTCGACCGTGGAGCTGCAGCCGACGGCGAATACCGCCGCAGCCACCACCGCGCCCAGCTCGATACGCCGTCGGACGTGTGCCCACCCTCGCTTGCCCACAGGTTCATCCCTCGAATTCGCGCGCGCGGGGAGCCCGTCGCGGCTCTCGGCTTTGCAGTCGCGGGTGCCATTGTCGCCGATGCGAGGAATCGGCGGGGCACCGGCCCGAATCGGCGCCCGTGCCGTGCACCGCGCAGGCAGCGAGCGGGCGCCGTCGCCGCGACCGTCCTCGGCTGTGGGGCTGAACGTGGCCTTCGTGCGGACGAGCGATGGGAAGGCCGCCTTCCACCGACGACGGGGGCGACGCCGGGGCCACGGAGAACGCGCCCGGCGTCGTCCAGTTGGTACTGTTCACCGCGAACGGCCAGGCACAAGTGGCCAGAACACACGGTTGGGGCGTACTCGATGGAACAGGCATCTACGGTGGGAGATGCGACAGTGGCACACGATCTCGACGCTCTGAAGGACGGGCTTTCCGAGCCTGCTCCCCGCGACCGGTTGGTCGCTCAGCGCGGACTGTTCGCGGCACCGTCGCCGCGGGTGCCCCAGAAGATGTACGTCGAGACCAAGGGCGGTGCGGTCGCTTCCCGTGACGAACTCGTCCTGCGTCAGGGCGCCCACGCGAGCACCAACACCTACTTCGGCCGGTTCGCCGCCAGCTTCTGGCAGCGCTGGACCGCGGTCACGGCGGTCCGCCTCGAACTGACCTACGCCACCGCCGGCTCCGCGGCGTTCGCGCTGCGAGCCTCCGACGCGAAGGGCCGCAAGCGGCTCGTCGTCCGCCAGGAGGTCACCGGCTCGGGCACGCTGGTCCTCGACGGCAAGCTCGACCGGTTCGTCGACGGCGGCGCCATGTGGTTCGACATCGACGCGACCGCAGGTGACGTCACTGTCACCGACGTGCGCTGGACCGTCGACGCCCCCGACCACCTGCGTCCTGCCGCCGTCGTCATCTGCACGTTCAACCGTGCCGACGACTGTGCGGTCACCGTCGGCACGCTCGCCGCGGACGCAGGCGCGATGGCAGACATCGACGCGGTGTGCATCGTCGACCAGGGCACCGACCAGGTGAAGTCACGGCCCGCGTTCGCGGACATCGAGGAATCGCTCGGCGGCAAGCTGATCTACCTGACCCAGCCGAATCTCGGTGGCGCAGGCGGCTTCTCCCGCGGCATGCACGAGATCACCTCGGCGCCCGGGTCCGCGCACGCGAACGTCATCCTCATGGACGACGACATCCTCTGCGAGCCGGAAACGGTGCTCCGGATGAACGCGTTCGCGAACATGACGCTCAAGCCGGCCATCGTCGGCGCGCAGATGCTGTCCCTCAGCAACCCGCAGATCCTGCACGTCAGCGCGGAGCGAGAGGTGCTCGACGAGATCAAGGCGGGCGCCCTCACCCCCGGCGCGATGATGGGTGTCGACCTGGGCAAGAAGAACCAGGAACGACGCTTCGACGCCGGCTGGAACGGCTGGTGGACCTGTCTGCTCCCCGCCGAGGTCATCGCCGATTGTGGGCTGCCGCTGCCGCTGTTCTTCCAGTGGGACGACATCGAGTACGGCATCCGCGCGCGATTCGCCGGGCACCCGACCGTCACCCTGCCCAACGCCGGGGTGTGGCACGCGGACTTCCATCTCAAGGACTACGACGACTGGGCCCGCTACTTCAGCATTCGCAATGGTCTGATCGTGTCCTCGATCTATGGCCGCTTCGACGGCACGACCATCGCCAAGTACCTGTTCCGCAAGATCAGCGAGCTGATCGTGTCCATGCAGTACGGGCTGGCCGCGACGTTCATCAAGGCCGCCGAGGACTTCCTCGCCGGGCCGGACTTCCTCGACGACGGCGGCCAGTCGGTGCTCGGCGAGATCCGCGAGCTGCGGGCCCGCTACCCCGAGACCGTCGCGCGGCCCGCCGTCGAGGTCGGCGCAGAGGCCGACCCGCACACCCAGATGGACGTGTGGAAGTTCGAGCCCGACGAGAGCCGCGAGGGCCTGGTGCTCGCCAAGCGCGCAGTCCAGCAGTTCCTGGGCAAGGTCGACGGACGCCCCGTCACCATCCCTGCGCACTACGCGAGCTGGTGGCACGTGTCGCTGTTCTCCCAGGCCACGGTCACCGACGCATCCCAGAACGCGGTCCGGGTGCGCCGGCGCGACAAGCAGACCGCACTCGACCTGACCCGACAGGCGGCGAAGGTGTGCTGGCGGCTCCGCAAGGAGGCCCCACAGATGAAGGCCACCTACACCGAGGCCTTGCCTCGGATCACCAGCCGGGAGAACTGGACGCGCCTCTACGGCACCGGGGCCTGACTGGGTGCACCGGACCGTTGACACCGCGACGGTGCCGCCGAGACGGCACCCGTCGCGGGCGGCCCGGACGGTGTTGCCGCTCGGCGCGGGTGTTCTCGCGACCCTGATCGCGCTCGCGGGGGCCTGGATCCCGTCGTTCTGGTGGGACGAGGCGGCGACGATCAGCGCAGCCGACCGCACACTCCCGGAGCTGGGTGAGCTGCTCGGGAAGATCGACGCCGTTCACGGCGCCTATTACGCGCTGATGCACTACTGGTTCGACCTCGTCGGCATCAGCGAACTGACCGCGCGGCTGCCCAGCGCTGTCGCGATCGGAGTCGCCGCGGCCGCCCTCGTCCAACTGGCACGCATCCTTGCCGGCACCCGCTTCGCGCTGGTCGCCGGTGCGGTGTTCATGATCCTGCCGCGGACCACCTGGGCGGGCACGGAGGCCCGCTCGTACGCGATGGTCGCTGCGGCCGCCGCCGTCACCGGCCTGGTGCTCGTCGTCGCGCTCCGATCCACGCGGCGCCTCTGGTGGCTGCTGTACGCGCTGCTGATGGCGCTCTCGACGGTCCTGTTCCTCTACAGCGCGGTCCTCGTCGCCGCGCACGCGGTGACCGTCGCCGTCACCCCCGCACGGCGACGCTGGTGGTTCCTGGTCGCCGCAGCCGGTGCCGGGCTCCTCGCCGCGCCGTTCGCCGTCCTCGCCGTCTCGCAGTCCCGTCAGGTCGGATGGGTGCCGCCGCTGGACTCGACGGTCGTACGGACGATTCTCGTCGAGCAGTGGTTCCCCGGGGCCGTGCCGTTCGCGCTGTGTTGTCTGGTGCTCGTCGTCGCGGGTGCGATCGCGTCGGCGTGGCGTGGTGACGCCACCACGGTCGCGGTGTCGGCCGTCGCGGTGCCGTGGCTGCTGGTGCCGATCGCTGCGTTCCTCGGCTACTCGGCGTTCGCGAGCAACATCTACATCGGTCGGTACCTGATCTTCACCACCCCGGCCGTGGCGTTGCTCGTCGCGCTCGCCGTCGTGCTGCTGCTGCGCTCCCGCGTCGCGGTCGTCGTCGCAGTGCTCGCGCTCGCTGCGGCGGCGCTGCCCGCCTACGTCGCGCAGCGGCAGCCGTGGGGGAAACCGGGCGGCATGGACTACAGCACCGTCGCCGACGACGTGGCCGCACGCGCCGCGCCCGGCGACTGTGTCACGTTCCAGCCGTCGGTGTCGTGGCAGCCGACGTCACTGCGCTCGGTGGAGCAGGCCCGTCCCGATGCATTCGCCGACCTCGTCGACATCGGATTCGGCGAATCCGCGGTCGATCTCGTCAGCCTCTGGGATTCCGACGCGACGCCCGACCAGGTGGCCGCGCGCGCCCGAGACTGCGACGTCGTGTGGGTGGTCACGGACGGTGAGCGCGACGACGCGAGCGAGTATCTGCACCCGGCCAACGTGCGGTGGCAGTTCGCACCGTTCCACTTCGTCGACTCGGACCTGTACCGGGCCCTCGCCGCGGACGGGTTCGTCGTCAGCGACCGCATGCCCGCCAACCACAGCCAGCTCGTCCGGCTGCAACAGACCGCGAGGTGACGGTACCGCCGTCGTGACTCAGACCCAGTAGGAGACGCGGGAGCGGTAGTTGCGCATCGCGACCAGGGCAACGGCCCAGCCGACCACGGTCACCGCAAGGACGATCACCCAGTGGTATAGCTGCTGGTCCTCGCCGAGCAGCGGCGCCCGCATGATGTCGAGGAAGTGGTACAGCGGGTTGATCTCGGCGATCTTGGCGCGGTCGGCGTTGCCGGTGCCCTCGAGCGTCTTCTCGGTCCAGATGATCGGCGTCATGAAGAACAACAACTGCACGATGCTGCCGAGGAGCGGCGCGATGTCGCGGTACCGGGTGGAGAGGATGCCGAACAGCAGCGACACCCAGACCGCGTTGATCGCGATGAGGAACAACGCCGGGATCGCGGCGATCGCCGTCCAGCTGATCGGCTGCGGGAAGATCGCGAAGATGACGACGTAGATGACGATGTTGTGCGCGAACAGGATCATCTGCCGCCAGACCAGGCGGTAAACGTGCACACTCAGCGGCGTCGGCAGCTGTTTGATCAGGCCCTCGTTGGACATGAACACGTCCGCACCCTCGAGGATGGACCCGCTGATCAGGTTCCAGATGATGAAGCCGAGGGTGACGTACGGCAGGAACGAGGCGATGTCCATGTCGAACAACGTGCCGTAGAGGAGCCCCATCGCGACCGCGGAGACGCCGGTGGCGATGGTGATCCAGAAGGGGCCGAGGACGGACCGCTTGTACCGCTGCTTGATGTCCTGCCAGCCCAGGTGCAGCCACAGCTCGCGGTGACCGAACCCTTCCCGCAGGTCCTGGAACGCTCGTCGGAAGGTCCGGGAGTCGGGAGCCGACGTCGTCGAGGGTTCGGTGGGTGGCGCAGACACAGGGGACGACACTACCCGCCCGTTTTCCGTGGTCGCCGGACCGTCGTCGACGGTGACGTCACTGCCGCTCAAAGCGTTCCTCTCGGCCGAGTTTGCGAAGACGTACCCATTCCCGCAGGCCGGCGAGGTCGCGGCGGGTGATCAGGAAGTACCAGCCGAAGCGCAGCCACTCCTGCGGCAGCAGCCGCCGCATGCCCGGCTGCGAGAGCAGGTAGCCGCGGTTGCGGTAGGTGAAGAACCGCTTCGTGTCGTTGTCCGGGTACTGCGTGTGCATGCGGCCACCGAGGATCGGCTTGAACTCGTCGGTGCCGCACGGATGCAGATAGGCGGTAGTCAGACAGGTACCGAACGGCAGCCCGGACCGGACCAGCCGGCGGTGCACCTCCACCTCGTCACCGCGCACGAACAGTCGCAGGTCCGGCACCCCGACCGCGTCGACGGCCGCCGCGGAGAACAGGGCACCGTTGAACAGTGACGCGATGCCGGGCAGCAGGTCGCCGTCGCCCAGCTCGGACCGGCTCCGGCGCCACTCCAGGCCGCGGCGCAGCGGAAACGCCAGCTTCTCGGGTTCGTCGATGTTGCACACGACCGGGGACACCTCGGCCAGAGCGTTGCGTTCGGCGCATGCCAGGAGCGTCGCCAGCACGTCGGGGCCCTCGGGCCGGCCGTCGTCGTCGGCGAGCCACAACCAGTCGGCGCCCAGCGCCAGTGCGTGCAGCATCCCGAGCGCGAAACCGCCAGCGCCGCCCAGATTGTGCTTCGAACCGATGTAGGTGGTCGGGATGTCCGCGGACTCGACCAGCTCGTGCACCGCGCTCTCGTCGGCGTTGTCGACGACGATCAGGTGGTCCAGCGGTCGGGTCTGGGCGGTGAGGACCTTCAGTGACTCGGCGAGCAGTTCGCGTCGCCGATGGGTGACGACGACGCCGACGATCGTGGTCACGCGGTGCCGTTCGCGGACGCCGCGGACTTCTCGCGCTCGAGCTCCTGGATGACGTGCGCGACGTGGTCACCTGCCTCGTCACCCTCGTAGGCGCGCACGACATCCTCGATGCCGCCGCTCATGCGGATCTGGCCGTGGTCGATCCACATGGCCCGGTCGCACAGCTGCGCGAGGAACTCGTTGGAATGGGACGCGAACACGAGGATGCCGGACCGCTCGACCAACGCCTGCAGTCGGGTGCGGGCCTTCTTCATGAAATCCGCGTCGACCGCGCCGATGCCCTCGTCGAGCAGCAGGATCTCGGGGTCGATGCTGGTCACGACGCCGAGCGCGACGCGAACCCGCATACCGGTCGAGTAGGTGCGCAACGGCATGTTCAGGTACTCGCCCAGCTCGGTGAAGTCGGCGATCTCGTCGACCTTCGCCAGCATCTGCTTGCGGGTCATGCCCATGAACATGCCGCGGATGATGATGTTCTCGTAGCCGGAGATCTCCGGGTCCATGCCGACGCCCAGGTCGAAAACGGGCGCGACGCGGCCCCGGACACGGGCGCTGCCCCGCGTCGGCTCGTAGATCCCCGACAGCAGGCGAAGCAGGGTGGACTTGCCGGCACCGTTGTGACCGACGAGGCCGACCCGGTCACCCTGCTTGAGGGACAGGGTGATGTCCTTGAGCGCCTCGACGACCACGACGTCGGAATCGTTCCGGCCGATCGCGCCGCCGGCCTTGCCGAGGAACGCCTTCTTCAACGAACGCGTCTTCGCGTCGAAGATCGGGAAGTCGACGTATGCGTTGGTGGTCTCGATGCTCACGTGGTCAGTCATGGGCGCCTTTCAAGCGACGTCAGCCGGCCTTCATCGAGCTGACGGCGGCTGGCACGGTGGTCCACCCTACCCGTGGCACCTGCGCGCCCTGTGCGCGCTTCTGGTGGTCCAGGCCACCAGAAGCGCGCACAGGGGCCTCTACAGGTACTGACCGGTTCCGGGTGGCTGCTGGCCCTGCTGGTGGACCGCCGCGCCGAGCCCGGGCGGCAACGCGCCCTGCCGCATCTGCTCCAACTGGGCGCGGGCCGCCATCTGCTGTGCGAACAACGCCGTCTGGATGCCGTGGAACAGACCCTCCAGCCAGCCGACGAGCTGCGCCTGCGCGATCCGTAGTTCCGCGTCCGACGGGACGCTGTCGTCGGTGAACGGCAACGCGAGGCGTTCGAGCTCGTCCCGCAGCTCGGGAGCGAGGCCCTGTTCGAGTTCCTTGATCGACGACTTGTGGATCTCCTTGAGCCGGGTCCGGCTCGCGTCGTCGAGCGGCGCCGCCCGCACCTCCTCGAGGAGCTGCTTGATCATGGTGCCGATCCGCATCACCTTCGCGGGCTGTTCGACCATGTCCGCGAGGGTCTCCTCCCGCTCCTCGGCGGGCTCACCCGCGTCCTCGGGGGCGCCGGCACCGTTGCCCGACGGCTGCGCGGACGTGTCCTGAGCGGAGTCGGGCGACCCCGACGCCACGGGCTGACCGTCGGGTCCGATCACGACGACGTGCTCATTCTCCGGATGCGTCATGCCTCCATCTTGTCGGTATCGGCCGTGAATCGCTAAAGGGCCGATCGGGGTTCGGCGTCGCGCCTGCTCAGATCCACTGTCGTGGTGCGGAATCCGCCATCCCGATCGCATCGCCTCGAAAACAGGTCTTAGGCTGTCGGTCATGGCTTACGACGTCGCCCGGGTACGGGGACTGATCCCGACCCTGGGAGACGGATGGATCCATCTCGACCCCCAGGCCGGAATGCTGCACCCGGATTCCGTGTCGACCGCGGTGTCGAAGGGGTTCCGCGGATCCGGATCCTCGCACGTTGGCAGGCACATCAGCGCGCGGCGCGCCGCCGCGACCCTGGACGCCGCCCGTGAGGCGGTCGCCGATCTCGTCGGAGGCGACCCGGCGGGCGTCGTGCTCGGACCGGACCGCGCAACGCTGCTCGCGTGGCTCGCCGAGGCGCTCAGTTCCCGTCTCGGGCTCGGCACCGGCGTCGTGCTGTCGCGGCTCGACGAGGAGGCCAACGTCGCTCCCTGGTTGCGCGTCGCGAACCGCTACGGCGCGCAGGTGCGCTGGGCCGAGGTCGAGATCGACACCTGTGACCTGCCGAGCTGGCAGTTCGCGGAACTGATCGGCCCGACGACCCGCCTGGTCGCCCTCACTGCCGCGTCCCCGATCGTCGGGTCCGCACCCGACGTCCGCGTCGCGTCCGACCGGATCCACGAGATGGGCGGGCTGATGGTGTGCGACGCCATTGCCGCCGCCCCGTACGCGCACGTCGACATCCACGAGCTCGGCGCCGACGTCCTCGCCGTCAGCGGCCCCAGCTGGGGTGGCCCCCAGATCGGGGCGCTGGTGTTCCGCGACCCGGGTCTGATCGACCGGATCCCGTCGATCTCGCTGAACCCGCACGCACACGGCCCCGAACGGCTCGAGATGGGCGGTCACCAGTACGCCCTGCTCGCCGGCCTGACTGCGTCCATCGACTACCTCGCCAACCTCGACGAATCCGCGACCGGGTCCCGCCGGGAGCGGCTGGAGACGTCGATCAGTTCGCTGCAGGACTACCACGACCGCCTGTTCGAGCGGCTCCTCGCGTCGCTGCGACGGTTGCCGCAGGTGACGCTGATCGGCACGTCGCACAGCCGCGTCCCCGCGATCAGCTTCACCGTCTCCGGCGTCAGCGCGGAGAAGGCGGCCGAGCACTTCGCGGAGCGCCGCATCGGCACCGTCGTCGGCGGGCGGGGCAGTCGACTGCTCGACTCGCTCGGCGTCAACGAGGAGGGCGGCGCGATCACCGTCGGCCTCGCGCCGTACACGACACGCAACGAGATCGACCAGCTCGTCCGCGCGGTCGCAGCCCTCGGCTGACCCCGCCGCACCGCCCCCGGCCGCACCCGCCCATCGCCGCACGGCCCCCGGCCGCTGTCCCCGTCGTTGGCTGAACGTGGCGTTCATCTCGATCACACGCCTGAACGCCACGTTCAGCCATGAATGGGGGTGACCGGGACGGATCGGCTGAAAGTCACGTTCATCTCGACCAGCCGCATGAAGGGGCCGTTCAGCCGGTCAGGCGACGGTGAGGACCACCTTGCCGACGGTGTCCGCCGAGTCGAGCAGCTCGTGGCCCCGCGCCGCCTCAGTGATCGGGAGCTCTGTGTGCACCACGGGCCGGACGGTGCCGTCCGCCACCAGCGGCCACAGGCGCCGCGTCACCTCCGACACGATCTCCGCCTTGCTGGAGCGCCCGGCCTCGGGACGTCCGCGCAGGCCCGTGGCGAACACCCGGCCCCGCTTGGCGATCAGCTTCCCGAGGTTGAGCTCGCCGACCGCGCCGCCCTGCATGCCGATCACGCACAGCTGTCCGTCGGGGGCGAGGGCGTCGACGTTCCGGCCCAGGTACTTCGCGCCCATGTTGTCGAGGATCAGATCGGCGCCGCCCGCGTCGCGGACCGCGGTGACGAAGTCGTCCTCGTGGTAGTTGACGGTGATGCTTGCGCCGAGGTCGCGGCAGGCGGCGAGCTTGTGCTCGGAGCCGGCGGTCACCGCGACGGTGGCGCCGAGCGCGACGGCGACCTGGATGGCGTGGGTGCCGATGCCGCCACCACCGCCGTGCACCAGCACCAGCTGCCCGCTGCGCATGCCGCCGATCATCACCAGGTTCGACCACACCGTGCAGGCGACCTCGGGAAGCGCCGCCGCGGCGACCAGGTCGAGTCCGTCGGGGATCGGCAGCAGCTGGTTGGCGGTGACGACGACCTTCTCCGCGTAGCCGCCGCCGGCGAGGAGCGCGCAGACCCGGTCGCCGACCTGCCGGTCCCGCACCCCGTCCCCGACCGCCGCGATCGTGCCGGAGCACTCGAGGCCGAGGATGTCGCTGGCGCCGGGCGGTGGTGGGTAGAGGCCCCGGCGCTGCAGGACGTCGGCGCGATTGACGGCGGTGGCCGCGACGTCGATCAGGACCTGACCGGGTCCGGGCTCGGGGTCGGGAACCTCGCTCCAGGTGAGGACTTCGGGTCCGCCGGGCGCCGTCACGGTGATCGCATGCATGGGGTCGACGCTATCGGGTTCCGGCGCGGCTCGGGATCCACCCGTGTCCGGCGCGCGCAGCGGCTACGGTCACGGCGTGACCAATTTCGGGAGCATGCAGAACGAGATCTACTTCGCCGGCCTCGGTGGAACCGTGCCGGACCTGCCGATGACCGCGGCGGGACTGGAGGTGCTCGCGCGGGAACGGTTGTCGCCGGAGGCGTTCGGGTACATCGCCGGAAGCGCGTCCACCGAGCGGACCGCGGCGGCGAACCTGGCCGCGTTCGACCGGTACGCGATCGTGCCGAGGATGTTGCGCGGCACCGCGGCCGCCGACGCCCGTGACCTCAGCGTGGACGTGCTCGGCACGCGGCTCGCAGCGCCGGTGTTGACGGCGCCGATCGGAGTCCTCGAACTCGTGCACCCGGATGCCGAACGGGCCGTGGGCGCTGTCGCCGCGGAACTCGGTGTCGGATCGGTTCTCTCGACGGCGGCGTCCAGCGCGATCGAGGACGTGGCGGCGGTGTCCGGCGAGAACTGGTGGTACCAGCTGTACTGGCCGTCGGACGACGAGGTCGCCGAGTCACTGGTGAAGCGCGCGACGGCCGCGGGCGCGAAGGCGATCGTCCTCACCGCGGACACGCCCGGAATGGGGTGGCGACCCCGCGACCTCGAACTCGGGCACCTGCCGTTCCTGCAGGCGAAGGGAATCGCGAACTACCTGTCCGATCCGGTGTTCCGGTCCCGGCTCGCGAACCCGCCGGAGGAGAGCACCGAAGCCATGCAGATGGCTGTACTCACGTGGGTGTCGATGTTCGGCAACCATGCGATTCGGCTGGGTGACGTTGCGCGCCTGGCCCGGTGGACGGATCTGCCGATCGTGGTCAAGGGGATCGTGCACTCCGACGACGCGCGCGCCGTCGTCGACGCGGGCGCGGCGGGCGTCGTGGTCAGCAACCACGGTGGCCGTCAGGTGGACGGTGCCGTCGCGGCGCTGGACGCGCTGCCCGACGTCGCGGCGGCGGTCGGGGACCGGGCCACGGTCCTCCTCGACTCCGGGATCCGCAGCGGCGCCGACGTGGTGAAGGCCCTCGCGCTCGGTGCCGACGCGGTGCTGTACGGGCGTCCGTGGGTGTACGGACTGGGACTGGCGGGCGCCGACGGTGTCCGGCACGCACTGCGAATGCTGCTCGCGGATCTCGACGTAACCCTCGGCCTCGCCGGTTTCGCCTCGGTCGCCGAACTCGACCGCCGGGTTCTGAGGAGCACTCTGGCAGGCCCGGGTCTCTAGACTGACGGCGTGGAATCAGAGATCGCACAGGTGACGGGAACGGCTCCGCGGTGGCTCGACGACGCGGAGATGCGGGCCTGGCGCGGATTCATCGAGGGCAGTCAGCGCCTGATGGAGGTGCTGAACCGGGAGTTGCAGTCCCTGCACGGCATCTCGCTCGCCGACTACCGCATCCTCGTCATGCTGTCCGAGTCGCCCGACGGGTCGGTGCGAATGAGTGAACTCGCCGACGGCATCCTCTCGTCCCGCAGCCGGCTGACCCACCAGGTGCGGCGCATGGAGTCCGAGGACCTGGTCTCCCGCAGCACCTGCGTGGAGGACGGCCGCGGCGTTCTCGCGTTCATCACGCCCTTCGGCAGGCAGAAGCTCGCGGAGGCGGCACCGACGCACGTCCGCGGGGTGCGCAGCTATCTGATCGACCAGCTCGACGACAACGAGCTCGCCGCCGTCGCGTCGGTGTTCGAGAAGGTCGACGCCGCGCTCGACGCCCGCCCGACCATCTGACGCGCACGCCGAATTGGGCCGGTCTCACCCCGGGCGGCTAGGATTCGCCACGGAAGCGTGGCAGAGCGGCCGAATGCACTCGCCTTGAAAGCGAGCTTGGGTAACACCAACGGGGGTTCAAATCCCTCCGCTTCCGCCACTGGCCCCTCACTTGCGATCGCAGGTGAGGGGCCATTTTTCATGCCGAGTCCCCTCGACCTGTCGATCGCAGTTCGGAGCACGAATCTCGAGTCCCGGGTCGGGTCGCGACATTCGGAACCTGGACGCGGGATCCCGGCGTCGCGCACCGTTCGAACTCTCCCGGAGCGGGTGTCCACGCGGTGAAGTTGTTCTAATGTAACTAGAACAATAGAATATGTTCGTGCTCATCCGAATCGACCCCGCATCGCCGACGCCGCTCTTCGAGCAGGTCGCGGCGAGCGTTCGGCGCGCTATCGCAGACGGCAGTGTCGGCTCCGGGGACCGACTGCCCGTCGCCCGCGAGCTGGCCGAATCCCTCGACCTGAACGTCCACACCGTGCTGCGTGGCTATCAGCAGTTACGCGACGAGGGGCTGATCGAACTACGACGCGGGCGCGGCGCGGTGGTCGCGGCCGACGCGGGCGGACGCAGCCGGCTCCAGGAAGCGGTCCTCGACGTCGTCGCGGAGGCGCGTCGCCTCGGACTGAGTGCGTCGGAACTGGTGACCCTCGTCAAGAAGGAGATGACATGACCGAACCGATCGTGTGGCCGCAGGTGCCGTGGGTGCGTGCGCTGGTCACGGCGCTGGCGGCGCCGGTGGCGCTCGCCGCGATCGCGCTGGTGCTGTTCGCCGCGTGGGCCGCCGACCTGCCCGATCCGATGGCGGTGCACTTCACGCTCGGCGGCAGCGCCGACGGCTTCGCGTCGCAGGCCGCGGCGCGCGCGACCGTGCTTCTCGGCCCCGCGACCGCCGCGCTGCTGGTGATCGTCCTGGTGCTGATCACGCGACGTGATCTGCGGACCGCCGGGATGGGCGTCACCCTCGCCTCCGGCATCGGCTCGTTCCTGGCGGTGCTACCGGTCCTGCTGGCGATCCCGCAGCGAGGCGTCGCCGACGCATCGTCCGTCACCGTGCCCGGCTGGTGGATCGTCGTCGGCGCGGCCATCGCGGCCGTTGCGGCCGTGCTCGCACACCTGAGCATGCCCTCGCCCGGATCGGCCCGGGCCGGCGCCGCACCCGGCGTGGACGCCCCACGCATCCCCCTCGCGGACGGGGAGCGGGTCGCATGGTCGGGATCGGCGGCGATGCCGCGGTGGTTCGGCGTTCTCCTGGGTGTCCTCCCGATCGCGGTCGTCGTCGCACTGACGGCGGTCGGGGCGGGCTCGGCGATCCTGCTGCTCGTGGTCGCCGCGATCTCGGGCGCCGTCACGGCACTCGTCCTCGCCCCGGTCCGGGTCCTCGTCGATCGGCGCGGGCTGTCCGCGCGCGGAGTCGTGCCGGTCCGGCCCGTCCACATCCCGCTCGACGAGGTCGCCGAGGCGCGCGCGGTCACGGTCAAGGTGCTCAACGGGTTCGGCGGCTACGGCTACAGGGTCGGTCCCCGGGGTGTCGGGCTGATCGCCCGGCCGGGCCCCGCGCTGGAGGTCACCCGAGGCGACGGGTCGCGATTCACCGTCACGGTCGACGGGGCCGACCAGGCCGCGGCGGTGCTCAACACCCTCGCCGCACGCGGCCGCGTCTGAATCCCGACACAGTCGCCGGCCGACTCACCCGGTGAGGCGGATGCCGCGTGTGATGCTGTACGCCATGAGGATTCTCGTGGCGGCAGCGGTCGCGCTCGCGGGCGCACTGGCGATCCGGTGGATCCGGGCAGGTTCGGCCGTGACGGCCCAGGACTGGGCCCGCGACCCGATCGAACCGGACGACCTCGCGGGCTGAGTCCTACGGAGTGTTCAGGTACGTCTCGATCGACTGCTGCACCTTCGGGTTCCCGTTGCCCATGCCGATCAGGCCGCCGATCGTGGCGCCCGTCGGAGCGCCGATGATGCATCCGGCGAGGCTTCCCGGGAACATCGACACGCAGCCGATGCCGAGGCCGACGACCGCTCCTATCGCGGTTCCGGCGGCGCCGCCCTGAGCCCAGGCGACGCCGAGTTCGGCGAGCATGGTGTCGAGGGCCTGCTGCTTCGTCGGGGGCGGCGGGGGAGGGGCCGGATCGGCGAGTGCGGTCCCGGTGCCGGTGAACACGGCGGCGGCGACGAGCGCGGATGCCGCGAGTGTGGCGATCGGTTTCATCGTGGTCCTCTCCTTGCGGACGAAGTACGACCCGGACCGACTGTAGGCGCGGTGCCGGGCGGCCGGTTCCGAACGGCGACACCGTTACCTGTTCGCCGCCGGCGGTCCGTTCACGACGCCTCGCGTAGCGTCATCCCGCCGAGTTCGATCACGTACTCGGAGGTGTCGTCGTCGTAGTTCACGGTGTAGGTGGTCGGGTAGTAGCCGGCCTCCGCGTACGCCTCGGGCTGGTTGACCGATTCCGCGACGCTCTGCCTGGTGAGCATCCAGTCGCGGGTCATCATCGGCTCCAGGAAGGTGAACGCGCCGTCCCACGATCCGGCCTGCAGCACCTGGTCGAAGACGTATCCGGGCGCGCCGACGCCATCCGCCGCGTCGGTCCAGTGCAGGCCCATCCTGCTGACGGTGTGCAGGAGCGGCGGTCCCGGCGGCGGGACGTAGTCGACGGGCATGTACCGGCCCGGCGGGAGCGTCGACGCCTGCCGGACGAAGTCGAACGTCGTCGGCTCGATGGCGTCGACCTCGTCCCGGTTCAGCAGATAGAAGTGCATGTCGAAGTGCGGCGCGGTGAAGACGCCCGCGGGTTCGTGCCCGTGCGGGTTCCAGTCGACGGTCACCGACTCGAACACCGTCGGCGGGGCGTCCGGCGGCAGGTCGAGGTCGAAAACCTCCATCGGAGAGTGCATGTCCGTGCCGAGGCCGTCGAGTGCCGCCGCGGCCAGCCGGATGCCGACGGCGGCGGGAGTTCCGTCGTCGGCGACGGTGACGTACGTGTGTCCGCTGCCCTCACCGATCGGGACGCTCGGACCCGTGAGGACGTGGTCGGCCGGAGCCGCCTCCGACGGCTCGACGCACCCGGCGACCAGCGCGGCACAACCAGTGACGGCGAGTGCCGCGGCGGTGACCCGAACCCGGTAGTGAATGCGCATGATTCACCTCGTCCGATGGTGTGATTGGCATCACAGTAGCAGTGATCGGTTCGCGCAACTTTTGCTGATCATGGTTGTCGGCTGCCAGAGTGTGCCGAACGACCATCACGCCCGGGGTGGGGGCCCGCGCTGCATTTCGAAGGCGGACAGATGAAGATCCTGATGGCAACGGCCCTGGCGGTGGCGACGACGGCACTCGCCGCGCCGCACGCGGTCGCGGGCGGTACCCACACGGAGACGGCGACCGTCGACCACGTCACGATGCTGACCGACCGCCGGGCGGCGGTGTTCGTGGACTCACCTGCGATGGGCCGCATCGTGCAGGTTCAGGTGCTGTTGCCCGCCGACGTCGACGCCTCCCGCCCGACGCTGTACCTCCTCGACGGTGTCGGTGGCGGCACGGAGTCGGACGGCCAGGAGAGCGACTGGACCACGCAGACGGACGTCGTGGACTTCTTCGCGGACAAGCCGGTCAACGTCGTGCTCCCGGTCGGCGGCACCGGCAGCTACTACACCGACTGGCAGAAGACCGACCCCGTCCTGGGCGTCAACCAGTGGGAGACCTTCCTCACCGAGGAACTGCCTCCGTTGATCGACGACGAGTTCGACGGCAACGGCGTCAACGCGGTTGCGGGATTGTCGATGGGCGGCGCGGCCGCGCTCAACCTCATCACCCGCAAGCCCGAGCTGTACACCGGCGTCGCCTCGTACAGCGGATGCGCTGACACCACGAGCCCCGAAGCGCGCTTCATGGTGCGCCGATCCGTCGGATACGTCGACGGCGACGCCGACAACATGTGGGGCACCGACGACGACCCGGACTGGACGGCACACGACCCGATGGCGAACGCGGAAGCGTTGCGCGGCAAGGTCGTCTACTCCTCCGTCGGCAGCGGAGCGATGGGTGAGCACGAGCGCTTCGACGACCCCGACCTGCCGGTGATCATGCTGCTCGGCGGTTCGCTGGAAGCCGCGGCCTACCACTGCACGCTCGGGTTCGAACAGCGACTCGAGGACCTGGGCATCCCCGCCACCTTCGACTACACACGCGGCGGCACCCACACCTGGCCGTACTGGCAGGACGCACTGCGCTCCTCCTGGCCGAGCCTGTCGCACGCGATGAGTGTGTAGCAGGACGGGCAACCGTGAGGAATGGCAACGAGATTCGGCTCGCTCTGCGGCTGGTCCGGTGATCCGATAGCGTTACCTCCGGCGGCTCGTCCGCAACCCGGCGGTGTGCCGCACGAGGTGGGCCCGTGAAGCTACTCGTGACGTTGGCTCTGTCCGTGGTCCTCTGCGGCCTGATGGCCACCCCCGCCGGGGCCCGGATTCCGTCCGGTCGGCAGACCGCGACCGTCGACCACGTCACCGTGCTCGGCGACCGTCGGGTCGCGCTGTTCGTTCATTCGCCGTCCATGCGGGAGATCGTGCAGGTCCAGGTGCTGCTGCCGCCCCCGGGTACCGGTCCCCGGGCGACCCTCTACCTTCTCGACGGTGCGGGCGGCGGCGAGGAGTCGAACTATCGGGAGAGCACCTGGACGCAGCGCACCGACGCCGTCCGATTCTTCTCCGACAAGCCCGTCAACGTGGTGCTGCCGGTCGGCGGCACCGGCAGCTACTACACCGACTGGCTGCGGCCCGACCCGAGGCTCGGCGTCGACGAGTGGGAGACGTTCCTGACGGAGGAACTGCCGCCGATCGTCGACGCCCGGTTCGACGGCAACGGGATCGACGCCATCGCGGGCCTGTCGATGGGCGCCCACGCCGCACTGAACCTCACCGCACGGCATCCCGACATGTACGCCGGTGTGGCGGCGTTCAGCGGCTGCGCGGACAACAGCCAGGCGGACTCGCGGCTGTCGGTGCGGGCCACCGTGGCGTGGAAGGGCGGCGACGCCGACAACATGTGGGGCCCGGACGGCGACCCGACGTGGGCAGCGAACGATCCGATGCGGAACGCCGAAGCGTTGCGCGGCAAACAGATCTACGTGTCGACCGGAAACGGTGTCGCGGGTGCGCTCGACGATCCGACCACCGTGGACGGACTCAGTGCGATGACGCTGGGCGCGGCTCTCGAGTCGGCCGCGCTCACGTGCACCCGACTGTTCGAAGCGCGACTGCGTGAGCTCGGCATCCCGGCGATGTTCCGCTACCGGGACACCGGCACCCACTCCTGGCCGTACTGGGAGCAGGACCTGCACGACGCATGGCCGACACTGGCCCGTGCCCTGCGGGTCTGACCCGGCGTCAGGACTTCAACAGTTCGAGGCCGGTGCTAGTGGCGAACGCGAGGAACGCGTCGTTCTCGTGCGGATCGCCGATCGTGATCCGCACACCGTCGGTCCCGTATGCCCGCACCACGACTCCTGCCTCCGCGCTGGCGTCGCCGTACGCCTGCGACTTTCCACCCAGCGGCAGCCACACGAAGTTGCCGCCGGACTCGGGGACCTCGTAGCCGGCGGTGACCAGTGCGTCCCGCATCCGCGTCCGCTCGGCCGCCACCTGATCGGTGCGCGCGAGGAGTTCGTCGGCGGCCGCGACCGATGCGATCGCTGCGGACTGGGCGACCGAGTTCACCGCGAAGGGGGTGTGCACCTTGCTCAGTGCCACGACGATCTCCGGGGCCGCGACGGCATAGCCGACCCTCAGGCCCGCCAGTCCGTATGCCTTCGAGAAGGTGCGCAGCACAACGACGTTCGGGCGGCCCTCGGCGAGCACCACGCCGTCCGGGATCGTGTCGCCTGCATCGGTGCCCGGTCGGACGTACTCGAAGTACGCCTCGTCGAGCGCGACGAGGACGTGTGACGGCACGGCGTCGAGGAAGGACGTGATCTCGGCGGCCGACAGCGTCCGGCCGGTCGGGTTGTTCGGGTTGCAGACGAAGACCAGGCGCGTCCGGTCGGTCACCGCCGCGGCCATCGCGTCCAGGTCGTGCGCGTGATCGGCCGTGAGCGGCACCGGCACCGGCGTCGCCCCCGCCACCTGCGTCACCACCGGGTACGCCTCGAAGGAACGCCACGGGAAGATCACCTCGTCGCCGGGGCCCGCGGCGATCTGTACCAGCTCCTGGCACAGGCTCACCGAACCGCAACCGATCGCGATCCGCTCGACACCGACCCGGAGCCGCTCGGCCAGCGACTCGCGCAGCGCGGTGTTCGTGTTGTCGGGGTAGCGGTTGACGCCCGCCGCGGCAGTCGCGATCGCCGACGCCACCGAGGGCAGCGGCCCGGCCGTCGTCTCGTTGCTCGCCAGCTTGTGGGCGCCGGGGAAGCTCCTGCCCGGAACGTAGGAGGGGAAGGTGTCGAGATCGGGGCGGATGCGTGCGGTCACCAGGTCACAGTAGCCCCGCGGTGTCGCCTCGACGGTCGACCTGCGTAAACGGGTGGATGACCAGGCGTTTTGCAGATCATGGCGGTCCATGTGTAATCTTTCGTCCCGGCGGTTCGAAAGGACCTGAGCCTAGGAAGCGTGCCAGAGCGGCCGAATGGGACTCACTGCTAATGAGTTGTCCTCCTCAAAGGGGACCGGAGGTTCAAATCCTCTCGCTTCCGCCATGTCAGCTTGCTGACAGTGCCGGATTTCCGGCACAGCCGGTTGTCCGGCACAATTGAAGAACATGCGCCCGTAGCTCAACGGATAGAGCACTTGACTACGGATCAAGAGGTTAGGGGTTCGAATCCCTTCGGGCGCACCACCGAGATCCCCGTCACCGCAAGGTGGCGGGGATCTCGTGCATTCGGCGGTCGGCGTCTCGGACGGACGAGCCGGGGGTGCCTCCTGTGACGAGAAGCACCCCCGGGATCGTCAGGTGCGGGCGCGCTTGGCGGCGCCGACCGCGAGGTCGATCACGAGGAACCCGAGCAGCGTCCACCCCAGCAGCGGTACGAACCAGCCGACCGCGACCGCGGCGGCCACGATTGCGACCGCCGCGACCGGATGCACCTGCCGCAGCGCACCGCGCAGCGGCGGACGGCCCACCGCCCAGTCGGATCCGCGGGTCGGGCGGCGGCGCCACCACATGACGTAGCCGCGCACGATCACCGTGACCAGCGCGATGGACAGCGCGAGCAGCGCCAGCTGGTTCAGCAGCCCGAACAGCAGACCCATGTGCAGTGCGATGCCCCATGTCGTCAGCTTCGCGATCAGTGGGAACGTCGAGAAGTCGAGCACGTCGACGACCCGGCCGGTGGCGCCGTCCACGGACACGGAGTCCTGCTCGAGCGCCCACGGCTGCCGGGTCTCGGCCACGGTGAACGCCGTTGCCGTGTCCGCGGGGATCGACGCCTCGACGGCCTCGCTCGCGCCGTTCTCGGCGGCGATCGCGAGCACGTCGTCGATCTCGTCGATGTTGGTGTCGACGACGGTCGTGTCGGTGTGGCCTTCGTGACCGCCGCCGTGTCCGTCGTGACCACCGCCGGACGCCGGCGCGGTGTCCCCGATCGTCTTGTCCAGTGCCGGGGTGGTCCACGACAGGGCGGTGCGCAGGTCGGAGACGTTCTCGCCGGCGTACTTCGACCAGGTCAATCCGGTCGCGGACAGGAACACCAGCCCGACCGCGATCCAGATGCCGACGACGCCGTGCCAGTTCAGGGTGCGGTTCCGGCCCTTCGAGGTGCGGTCGACGGTGAGCAGTCGCGCCTTGCCGTTGTCACGGGCGCGTGCCTTCCGGTAGCGGTCCCACCACAGGTAGACGCCGCCAAGGGCGACCACCCACAGCCAGCTCGCGGCGAGTTCGCTGTAGATGCGGCCGGGTTCGCCCAGGTGCAGGTGCCGGTGCAGCTGGGAGATCCAGGTGCGCATCGGCAGCGCGCTGCTGCTGCCGTAGACGACGAGTTCACCGACGGGCTGCGCGGTGGACGGGTCGACGAACACCGCGAGCCGCTCCGATTCGCCGAGGCTCGGGTCGGTGAACAGGACGCGGGTGGTGTCGCCTTCGTTCGGCGCGGGCCGGACCGCGGAGACGGTCAGGTCGGGTCGCACCGCCTGGGCGGCGCGGATCTGGTCGGCCACCGGCTGCGTGGGGCCGGTGTACTCGACGTGCAACTGGTCGCGGTAGACGAGCCCCTCGAGCGCCGGGGCGACGGCGTACAGGCCGCCGGTGACGACTGCGATCAGGATGAAGGGAGCGACGAGGATCCCTGCATAGAAGTGCAGACGCATCATCAGCGGGCGGACGGTGCGCCGCCTACCTGGCGGTGCGGGGTCGGGTGACGGGCCGGTCGCCCGTTCGATGTCGGGTGCGGACATGTCTGTTCTCGATTCTCGAAGTGCGGGCGCGCGCAGCGACATCAGCAACCGGGGTCGGGGAGTGTCGCGCTGCGGCGAGGAAGGCGCTCCGCACCTGTGCGCGTTTTTGGTAGCTCCGGCTACCAGAAGTGCGCACGGGTGGCGAAGCCGCCGGGGTGAGGTGGAATGCGCACACCGACGTCACCACCACGGATCACGCCGGTGGTGGTGGGTGTGGGTGCGTCAGGCGAGAACCGGAGGACCGCGGGTGCCGAGACGTGCCCCGACGAGGTGCCAGCGTCGGAGTTGCCGGTGAAGGACCGGAAGGGGCCGAGTGGGAAGAGCAGGTGCCGGGACCGGGGTGAACGGCGCCGGAAGGATCGAGCGCAGGGAAGCGACGGCGATCTCGCAGCCGCGTCCGCCCGCGCGGATGAGGACCGCGGCGGCGACGGCGGCGACGGCGTGCGCGGTCAGCATCGCCGGGCCCAGCTGTAGACCGTGGTGCGCGCCGGCACCGACCGACAGCGTCGCGTGCCCGAGTGCCTGGCCTACGGTCAGGGCCCCGACCAGGAACACCAGGTCGTGGCGGCGCACGCGGATCGAGGAGACCAGCGCACCGACGGCGGAGCACGCCAGCACGAGCAGCACGACGGAACTCTGCGACGGAGCCATGCCGCCGCCCGCGGCGTGCGCGGCGACCGTCACGGCGCCGGACAGGGAGCCGACGAAGCCGCCGCGCATCCGCGCGAAGGCCGGGCCCCGAGATTTCACGCCGCGAAGACTACAAGCCCGCGGTCACCTGCGCGAATGCGGGCGACCGTGGCGGACTCAGGGCACGATCACCGCCCGGCCGCGCAGGGTACCCGCGGCGAGTCGGCGATACGCCTCGACGCCGTCGTCGAGGGTGAACCGCTCGACCGCGATGTCGAATACGCCCTGGTGTGCGAGATCGATCAGCTCGATCAGTTCACTCCGCGACCCCCAGTACGGCGACGTGACGGCGGCCTCGTAGGGGCTCTGCCCGAATCCGACCTTCGCGTGTGCGATGAAGTCGCCGATCCCGACGATGGTCACGTCCGACGCGACGCCCGCGACGCCCATCGCGATGTCGATGGTCGGCTGGTATCCGACGAAGTCGAGGACCAGCGCCGCGCCCTCCGACCCGGTGATCGCGCGGACGTTCTCGACCGCGGACTTGTCGGACAGTACGGCCTCGTGTGCGCCGACCTCGCGGGCGAACTGCAGCTTCTCGTCGTTGACGTCGAGCGCGACGACGCGGGCCGGGGACAGGTGACGCAGGAGCTGGATGGCGACGTGACCGAGACCTCCCGTGCCGATCACGACCGCGGTGGAGCCGCCCCGCAGCTTGTGCAGGGACCGCTTGATCGCGTGGTAGGGCGTGAGTCCGGCGTCCGTGAGCGGCACCGTCGCGACCGGGTCGAGGTCACCGATGGGCACGAGGTGACGCGGCGAGTCGACGATCATGTACTCGGCGAGCGCACCAGGCGAACCCAGGCCCGGAGGGGTGATGCCGAGCTCCGAGGCGCGGGAGCAGTAGTTCTCCTCACCGCGCGAGCAGTGCCAGCAGGTGCCGCATCCCCATGGCCCGTACACCACGACATTGGTGCCGATGTCGATGCCGGACACCCCGGCACCGACCTCTACGACGGTGCCCGCACCCTCGTGGCCCAGGGTCAGTGGCAGCCCGTAGACATACTGATCCTCGGGCAGATTCATGATGAAGTCGTCGGAGTGGCAGACGCCCGCGGCGGTGACCTTCAGGAGGACCTCGCCGGGACCCGGTGACGGCTTCTCGATCTCCGTCACCTCGGGCTCGGCGCCGATGGTGGTGTACTGGATGGCCTTCATGCGACGCACCTTCCCGCGGTCGCGCCGGGCCGGAGGTCGGCCGGGGGTTGCGAGGCCGCTGCTGGGTACGCCTCGGACGCTATCCCGCGCCGATGGCGACTACAACGCGAGCGGGCCTGCTGCGGTCACCAGCTGCAGCCGCACGTCCCGGTCAGCGATTGCACCTGGAAGCAGTCGCCGCAGGTGGTGACGAGTTCGCGCCGCCTGCTGCGGTCACGTTTCTGCGCCTTCGCCCGCGCGAGCACCACGCTCGGCGCGAGCGTCGCGATGCCGCCGTCGGCGGGGAGGTCGACGGCGCCGAAGTGCCGATAGCAGCTCAGACGTTCCTCTGCGGCGTGTTGTTCGAGGTCGTCGGGGGCGAAGCCGTAGGTCGCGGCGACCGACTTCGCGTAGCCCTCGCCGACGGTGCCGTTCACGCTGATGCACAGCGACGACAGCAGCGGCTCGCCTCGGGACGCGCATTCCGCGCCGACGCGGCTGAGCGTCTTGCCGATCCAGTTCTGCAGGAGGTTTCGGGTACGGACACCGGAACGTTCCTGGATCTCGTCCGCGAGTTCCTGATAGGTGACGGTGCGCTGATAGGTGCCTGCCACCTCGATCAGGACTCGGCGGGCTTCGGCTGACCAGATCTCCTGATTGTCGGCCATCGAATTCCTCCTGGTGCTGTCATCCGATCAGTGCCATTCTGTGACCAAGGCGTTATCCCATGGAGTGGTTTCGTCATTCCCGGCCGAAGACGGCGGCGATGGTTCAGAATGCGGCGGTGCGCGGGCGACGCGTCCGGCGTGGCACGGCACCTCGGCTGCTGATCGGGGCGGCGTCGCTTACCGTAGACAGGTGACCAATCCAGCACAGCGCGACGACACCGTGTGGCCGGCGGTTCTCACGTGGCGGGCGCACAACGCCCCCCGAATGGAGTCCGTGCGAGTGCAATTGGTGGGCAACCGGATCAGAGCGGCCGGGCGCATCATCGGCGGCGACTGCGCCGATCATCCCGCCTTCAGCGCGTCCTACGATCTCGTCACCGACGAGGCAGGCGTGACGCGCCGACTGTCGTTGCGGACGAGCCTCGCCTCCGGCGAGCGGCACGTCTCGATCAGCCGGGACCTCGAGGGCTACTGGATGGTCGAGGACGGCACGAACCACCACCGGTCCGGGTTCGGTGGGGCGCTCGACGTCGACGTCGTGCTCAGCCCGTTCTTCAACACCCTGCCGATCCGTCGGCTCGGGTTGCAGCACAACGCCGAGAACCACCAGGTGCCGGTCGTGTACGTGTACCTGCCCGACCTCAGCGTCCGGCCGGCGGAACTGACCTACAGCTCCGGACCCGACGGCATCCACGTGCTGTCCCCGGTGTCGAGTTCGACGATCTCCGTCGACGGTCAGGGATTCCTCCTCGACTATCCCGGTCTCGCCGAACGGATCTGACGCCCCGGCGGCTCAGAGCGCGCGGATCACACCGCCGCGACGACCCGCGTCCCGCAACGCCTGCTGCCAGCCCTCGGTACCGATCGCGGGGTCGGTGACTTCCCAGCGGTCGAGGTCGTCGTAGCGGCCGCGCGCGGTGTGCCCCGCGTCGACGAGCGCCTCGGTGCTGCCCGTCTCGGACAGGACGCGGCGCGCCTCGGTGAGCAGGGCCAGAGCCTCGTCCAGGGCCGTGGTCAACGCCTGCGCGTTCGCCTCGCACATAGCCCGGACCAGCGCCGGCGCCGTACCGGCTACTCGGGTGCCGTCGCGGTAGGAGCCGGCAGCCAACGCGAGCGAGAGGTCACCGCCCGCCGCCGCGGTCACCGCCAGCGCCTCGGCCAGCAGGTGCGGCAGGTGCGAGATCCGGGCGACCGCGGAGTCGTGCTCGTCGGCTCCGGCGGGGACCACGACGGAGCCGCAGTCGAGGGCGAGACGCGCGACTCGCGTCCAGTCGTCCGGGGCGGTGTCGTCCTCCGCGGCGACCACCCACACCGCCCCGCGGAACAGGTCGACGTCGCCTGCGGGCCAGCCCGACTCCGCGGTGCCCGCCATCGGGTGACCGCCGACGAACCGGCCGGCCAGCCCGTGCCTGCGGACCGCGGCGAGGACCGAGCCCTTGACGCTGACCACGTCGGTGAGAGTGCAGTCGGGGGCGTGCTCGCCGATCTGTGCCAGGACCGGGTCGAGGGCGGGTTCGGGAACGGCGATCACCACGATCGCGTTCTGTTCGCGGGCCCGTTCGAGTGCAGCGCGCAGGTCGGTGCCCGCGTCGTACCCGTCGCCACGCGCCTGGTCGGCGGACTCCGGTGAGCGGTTCCAGCCCCACACCTGGCGGCCGGATGCGGCCGCGGCTCGCAGGAGGGAACCGCCGATCAGGCCGAGCCCGAGGACGCATACCGGAGGAGCACTCGATTCAGCCGACACCCCGATAGGTTGGCACATTTGCGCCGCTGAACTTCATGTCGGGGGCACCCGCGGACTACGGTTGCCGCATGGCTGCTCAACGCGCGGGGAACAATGCCTCGTCCGACCAGATCGACGCCCTCGACGGCGTAGGTGTTGCAGTGGTTCTCGACGACGGGAAATGGAAGTGCACCGCGCTGAGCGCGGAGGCTCTGACCAGCCTCGAACAGGCCGAGAAGGAACTTCGCGAGATGCGGGCATCGGGTGCCGTGTTCGGCCTCCTCGACATCGACGAGGAGTTCTTCGTCATCCTGCGTCCCGCCCCGGCGGGGACGCGGCTGCTGCTGTCGGACGCGACGATGGCGCTGGAGTACGACATCGCCGCCGACGTCCTGGAGGCGCTGAACATCGAGACGCCTGACATCGACGCGGACGAGCTCGACGACATCGAGCCCTGGGAAGAGGGTGACCTCTCGGTGCTGTCGGATCTCGGGCTGCCCGAGCCGGTGCTCGGCGTGATCCTCGCGGAGACCGATCTGTACCCCGACGAGCAGTTGACCATGATTGCGCAGCGTCTCGGGTTCGGTTCCGAGCTGTCGGCAGTGCTCGACGCTCCGTTGCGGTGACCCCACCGCTCGCCCGCGACGAGGCGATGGTGCGTGCCGCCCTCGACGCGGCGCGCGCCGCCGACCCGGCCGACGTTCCCGTCGGCGCGGTCGTCTTCGACGCCGAGGGGCGGGAGCTGGCACGCGCCGCGAACGCGCGCGAGGCGTCCGGGGATCCCACCGCACACGCCGAGGTGCTGGCGCTGCGGCAGGCGGCCGCCGTGCACGGCGACGGCTGGCGGCTGGAGGGCGCGACGCTGGCGGTGACCCTGGAGCCGTGCACGATGTGCGCGGGTGCCCTGGTGCTGGCGCGGGTGTCCCGGGTGGTGTTCGGGGCGTGGGAGCCGAAGACCGGGGCGGTGGGCTCGCTGTGGGACGTGGTCCGGGACCGGCGGCTCACGCACCGCCCGCAGGTCCGCGGCGGCGTCCTCGAAGCGGACTGCGCGGCCCTGCTCGACGACTTCTTCCGCACCCACCGTCTCGGCTGAACGGCCCCTTCGTGCGGCTGATCGAGATGAAAGCCACCTTCAGCCGTGAGCCGCGGTCCGGAGCGCTGTAAGTTCGGCGGATTGACCAGCGGATTTAGTGTCGTGCGGGCGGGTCGGGTAAAGTCACCAGCGGTGGCGTGTCCGAGCGGCCTAAGGAGCACGCCTCGAAAGCGTGTGACGGGTAACCCCCGTCCGAGGGTTCAAATCCCTCCGCCACCGCCAGAAGCTCCCCACCTGTGTACGCAGGTGGGGAGCTTTTTTCTGTGTGTCCGTCGTTCGGACCGATTTCTCCGGTCCGGGGACGGGGAACGCGCCGATCTGGTAACCATGTGCCGGTGATGAAGGCTTCGATCGTGATTTCGCTCGCCGGCGCGGCGGTGTTGGCATTGGCCGGGTGCTCTTCGGACGACTCGTCGGCGCCGCCGACCGAGGAGAGTCTGCGCGCCACTCTGGACGCCCAGTACGGGCGGTTGCAGAAGTCGGAGTTCGCGGAGGACTACGACACTCTCTCGCAGCGGTGCCAGGACATGTTCAGCCGCGACGACTACGCGGACGCCGCGTCCCTGGCGTATGCGGGCCGGGACTTCTCCGGTCCGCAGGAACTCGCCATCACCCTGGACGGCGACTCCGCCACGGTCGTCGCGACGTCCTTCGACGGCAAGGGCAACAAGGCGCCGATGACGTGGCGCTACGTCGACGGCGAATGGAAGTTCGACAACTGCTGATCCGTTCGCCGCGGATGCTGAGCCGCACACGACCTTGAACTGTCAACTATCGTGGCGGTCATGACCAAGCGATGGTGGATCGTCGGGGGAATCGTCGCGCTCGTGGTGCTGGCGGTCGTCGCCGGGCCGTGGGTGTACGGGAACTGGATCGCCGAGGACGACGCGCCCGCCGCGACCGTCTCCACGGAGGGCGCGCAGGCCGCCGAGGGTGACATCGACGGCCAGTGGTCGGTGGCGCCGGGGACCGCCCCCAACGCCACCGCCGCCGGCTACACGGTGCACGAGATCCTCAACGGCGCCAGCGTGACCGTCGTCGGCACGACGGGCGACGTCGACGGCGCGGCCACCGTGCAGGACGGCAAGCTCACCGCGGGTGAGGTCACCGTGCAGGTCGCGACGATCAAGACGGACAACGGGCGACGGGACGGCCAGTTCACCGGCAACGTGATGAACACCGCCGAGTTCCCGACCGCGACGTTCACCATCGACACCCCGGTGGACCTGTCCGCGGTGCCGACCGACGGCACCACGGGCACCGTCACGGCGACCGGCACCCTCACGCTGAAGGGCGCGTCGCAGCCGGTCACCGTGGACGTCGAGGTACTGCGTTCCGGCAGCGACCTCATCGCCTCCGGCGCCATCCCCGTCACCTGGACGGACTATGGCGTGACGCCGCCGTCGCTGGGCTTCGTCACCGTCGATCCCACCGGCACCGTCGACTTCCTCGTGAGCCTCCAGAAGAGCTAGTCACCCCGCTGTGGCGTCCAACCCGGTGGGCCGAACACGTACCCGAACTTGTCCCGCCAGGTGTCGGCCGCGGCGACGTCGCGGCCGATGGCGGCGTACTCGTGGCTCTGCAGGGTGAGGATGTCGTAGGTACCGACCGGTTTCGTCAGCCCGTAGGTGGGTCGGTGCGTCTCCTCCTGGTAGGTGCCGAACATCCGGTCCCAGACGACGAAGATCCCCGCGTAGTTCCGGTCGAGGTACTCGGGGTCGCAGCCGTGGTGCACCCGGTGGTGTGACGGTGTGTTGAAGACGAACTCGATCGGCCGGGGCAGCTTGTCGACGTGCTCGGTGTGCACGAAGAACTGGTAGACGAGGTTCATGGAGAACCCGACGAACACCATCCACGGCGGAATGCCGATCAGCGGCAACGGAATCCACATGACGATCTCGCCGCTGTTGTTCCACTTCTGTCGGAGCGCCGTCGCGAAGTTGAAGTACTCGCTGGAGTGGTGGGCCTGGTGGGTGGCCCACACGACCCGCACCCGGTGCGCGATCCGGTGATACCAGTAGAAGAGGAAGTCGACGCCGACGATCAGGATCACCCACGTGTACCAGGCGTCCGCCGGCAGGTGCCACGGCGCGAGATATGCGTAGATCGCCGCGTACGCGACCAGCGCGAGAGCCTTCCACGCGGCGCTGGTCGCGGCGGACACCAGACCCATCGAGATGCTCGCCCGCGCGTCCCGCTGCTCGTAGCCGCCCTCGGGCGGGTGCGCGCGCCCGTCGCCGTCGATCTCCGGGCCGCCGAGGTGCCGCGCGGCGACCCACTCGATCACGAGGAACAGGACGAAGAACGGGATCGCGAGGGCTACGGGGTCGCGCAGCGGCGGCGGCAGGGAGTTCCACAGGTCGGGCAGAGCGGGCATGTATGCAGTGTGGACCCGACTGCCGCCGCCGATCCGGGGATCCGGGGAATACTAGGCGGAAACCAGGGCGGGGCTGTCGGACAGCAGTCCGCGGCGGGTGAGGATCGGGCGAACGCCCTCACCGAACCAGTACGCCTCCTCGACGTGCGGATACCCGGACAGAACGAACTCGTCGATACCGGCGGCGTGGTACTCCGCGATGCGGTCCGCAACCTCGGTGTGGCTGCCGACGAGCGCGGTCCCGGCGCCGCCCCGGACCAGGCCGACACCGGCCCACAGGTTCGGGGCGATCTCCAGGTTCGCGGTGCTGCCCGCGTGCAGTGCGGTCATCCGGCGCTGCCCCTCGGACTCCGCGTTCGCGAATCGGGCGGCGGTGGCGGCGACGGCGTCGGGATCGAGGCCGGCGAGCATCTTCTCGGTCACCGCCCATGCTTCCGCGGACGTGTCGCGGGTGATGACGTGCAGGCGGATGCCGAAGCGGACGGTGCGGCCGGCGCGCTCGGCGTGTTCGCGCACCGCGGCGATCTTCGCGGCGACGGCGGCGGGCGGTTCACCCCAGGTGAGGTAGACGTCCGCGTGCGCGCCCGCGACGGGGAGCGCGGCCGCCGACGATCCGCCGAAGTACAACGGCGGCACGGGATTCGGCGGCGCTGAGGTGGTGGCGCCCGCGAGTGTGTAGTGCTCGCCGGTGAAGTCGAACGGTTCGTCGGCCCACGTTCCGCGCAGCGCCTGCATGAACTCGGCGGTCCGCGCGTAGCGCTGGTCCTTGTTCAGCCAGTCGCCGAACTGCTGCTGCTCGATCGAGTCGCCGCCGGTGACGACGTTGAGCAGGAGGCGCCCGCCCGACAGGCGCTGGAAGCTCGACGCCATCTGCGCCGCCAGGGTCGGGGAGATGGCGCCGGGCCGGAACGCGACCAGGAACTTGAGCCGTGTCGTCAGCGGAATCAGGGCAGCGGTGGTCAGCCAGGCGTCCTCGCAGTGGGTGCCGGTCGGGGTGAGCACACCGGTGAACCCGGCGGCTTCGGCGGCCCGCGCGACCTGCGTCAGGTAGTCGAGGGTGGGGGCGCGTTCGCCGGCGGTGCGCGGGTCGGCGTTCGAGGAGTTCGAGTTGTCCACGATGCCGCGGCCGTCGCCGGCTGTGGGCAGGAACCAGTGCAGATCGACGCTCATGGGGTCTCCGGAATGAGGGTGCGGTGTGCCGCGGATGCGGAAGGGAGGCGGGGTGGGCCGCTACCGACAGAGCGCACCGGCCACACGCAGGAGGTCGACGTGGCGTCGAACCGTGAGCGTGGGCAGACCGGACATGCGTTCAGGTTGTCAGTGCCGGGCGGACGCTGTCAATCCGGTCGGCACGTAAACCTTGGCGATTCCATACCACCGTGATAGGAATTGGCGCGGAGGCCCGCCCGGGGCCCGGCGAGGGAGTGATCGGTGCACATCAGCGCGAAGGTCGACTACGCCGTGCGCACCCTCGTCGAGATCGCGGGAGCGGAGAGCACGCCCGTCAAGGCCGAGTACCTCGCCACCGCCCAGACGATTCCGCACAAGTTCCTCGAAGCCGTCCTCGGAGACCTGCGGCGTGCCGGTCTGGTGCAGAGCCGCCGCGGGCCGGACGGCGGCTACTGGCTCGCCCGGCCCGCGGCGGAGATCGCCGTCGCCGACGTCATCCGCTCGGTGGAGGGTCCGCTCGCCTCGGTGCGCGGGGAGCGCCCGGAGGAGGTCGAGTACGACGGACCCGCGAAGCCGCTGCGGGACGTGTGGATCGCCGTGCGCGTGAACCTGCGCGCGGTGCTCGAAGAGGTGACGGTCGCCGACATCGCGTCGGGCGCGCTGCCCGATTTCGTCGGCCGGCTCACCGCCGACCCGGAGGCCTGGCAACGACGCTGACGCCATCCGCCGCGAGGTCGTGAGCCGAAGTCACTACCGGCAACAGGTCGGCAAACAGGCTGGTTGGTAGCCTCGGTCACTATGCTGTACTCACTGCTGCGGACATACCTGCGGCCGTATCGGGCTGACATCACTGGTGTGATCGCACTGCAGTTGATTTCCACGATGGCGTCGCTGTATCTGCCGACCCTCAACGCCAGGATCATCGACGACGGTGTCACCAAGGGTGACACGAGTGTCGTCCTGTCCACCGGCGGCGTCATGCTGCTCATCACCGGCCTGCAGATCGCCTGCAGCATCGGTGCCGTGTACTTCGGCGCCCGCGCGGCAATGGGTCTCGGCCGCGACCTGCGCGCCGCCGTGATGTACCGAGTCGGCGACTTCTCGTCCCGGGAGGTCGGGCTCTTCGGCGCCCCGTCGCTGATCACCCGGAACACCAACGACGTCCAGCAGATCCAGATGGTCGTCGTCATCTCCTGCACGATCCTCGTCGCTGCGCCCATCATGTGCATCGGCGGCGTCGTCATGTCCATCCAGCAGTCGCACGGACTGGCATGGGTGCTGGCCATCGCCGTTCCGGTGCTGGCACTGACCATGTTCCTGATCGTCCGGAAGATGGTTCCCCAGTTCCGGTCCATGCAGGTACGGATCGACGCGATCAACCGGGTTCTGCGCGAGCAGATCACCGGCATCCGCGTGGTCCGCGCGTTCGTCCGCGAACGCGACGAGGTGGCGCGGTTCGCCGACACGAACGACCAGCTGGTGTCCGTTGCGCTGCGTGTCGGCAGGCTGATGGCGGTCATGAGTCCCGCCGTCCTGATGATCGCCAACCTGACCAGCATCTCCGTGCTGTGGCTCGGTGCCCATCTCATCGACCAGGGAACGATGGAGATCGGCGCGCTCACCGCGGTCCTGACCTACATCATGCAGATCCTGATGTCGGTGATGATGGTCACGGTGATGACGGTGCTGCTGCCGCGCGCGTCGGTCTGCGCGGAGCGGCTCACCGAGGTCCTCGACACCGAGCCGTCGGTGTCCGAACCGGCCCGGGACCTCGAGTCGTGGCGCGCGCGCGGCATCGTCGAGATGCGCGACGTGTCCTTCTCCTTCCCCGGCGCCGACGAACCGGTGCTGCGCGACATCAGCTTCCTCGCCGAGCCCGGCATGACGACCGCGATCATCGGCGGAACCGGCTCCGGAAAGTCCACGCTGCTCAATCTGATCCCGCGGCTGATCGACGCCACCGAAGGTCAGGTGCAGGTCGGCGCCGCCGACGTCCGGTACGTCGACTCGACCCGACTGCGCAACTCCATCGGTCTCGTCCCGCAGAAGGCGTTCCTGTTCTCCGGCACCATCGCCACGAACCTCCGGTACGGCAATCCCGAGGCCACCGATGCGCAGCTGTGGCGGGCGCTGGAGGTCGCGCAGGCCGCCGACTTCGTCAAGTCGGCCCCCGCCGGACTCGACACACCCGTCGCGCAGGGTGGTGCGAACCTGTCGGGCGGCCAGCGTCAGCGCATCGCGATCGCTCGCGCCCTCGTCCGCAACGCGGAGATCTACCTGTTCGACGACTCGTTCTCCGCGCTCGACCTCGGCACCGACGCCCGGCTGCGTGCCGCGCTGCGGCCCGTCACCCGTGACGCCTGTGTCATCGTCGTCGCGCAGCGGGTGTCGAGCATCATGGACGCCGATCAGATCCTCGTCCTCGAGGACGGCCGGCTCGTCGGTGTCGGTACGCACGACCGGTTGCTCGAGACCTGCCCGACCTATTCCGAGATCGTCGCATCCCAGTTCACCGTCGAGGAGGCGTCGTGACCACGCCGGGCGGTGCAACCGCAATCCCGGGCAAGAAGGCCATCAACTTCCTTCCGTCGCTGCGCCGACTGTTGAGGCGTCTTCGGCCGCACCGGTTCCAGGTGGGCGTCGTCATGCTGCTCGCGACGCTCAGCGTCGTGTTCAGCGTCGCCAGCCCGAAGATCATGGGCCACGCGACGAACATCATCTTCGACGGCATGATCGGCCGGCAGCTGCCGGAGGGCCTGACCAAGGACCAGGCCGTCGAGGCGCTGCGGGCCGAGGGGCAGAACACGTTCGCGGACATGGTGTCCGGCATGAACGTCGTGCCCGGTAGCGGCATCGACTGGACGGCACTCGGGCAGGTCCTCGTCCTCGTGCTCGTGTTGTTCCTGCTCGCATCGGGATTCGCGTGGCTGCAGGCGTACCTGCTGAACAACATCGTGCAGGGCACCGTCCGACAGCTCCGCGCCGACGTGGAGGCGAAGCTGCACCGACTGCCGCTGCGCTACTTCGACACCACCCAGCGCGGCGAGGTGCTGTCGCGGGTCACCAACGACATCGACAACGTCTCGCAAACCGTCAGTCAGACGGTGAACCAGCTGCTCACCGCCGTGCTGACGGTGATCGGCATCCTCGGCATGATGCTGTGGATCTCGCCGCTGCTCTCGCTCATCGCGATCCTGACGGTGCCCGCGTCGATCGCGGTGACGACGTTCGTCGCGAAGCGTTCCCAGAAGCACTTCGTCGCGCAGTGGCAGTCGACGGGCCTGCTCAACGCACACATCGAGGAGAGCTACACCGGTCACGACATCGTGCAGGCGTTCGGCAGGCAGGACGCCGTGCGGGCCACGTTCGACGAGCGCAACGGCCGCCTCTACGACTCGGGCTTCAAGGCGCAGTTCATCTCGGGTCTCATCCAGCCGGCCGTCATGTTCCTCGGCAACCTGAACTACGTGGCCATCGCGGTCGTCGGCGGCATGCGGGTCGCGTCCGGAACGATGAGCCTCGGCGACGTGCAGGCGTTCATCCAGTACTCGCGCCAGTTCACGCAGCCGATCACGCAGGTCAGCTCGATGATGAACCTGATGCAGTCGGGTGTCGCGTCCGCCGAGCGAGTCTTCGAACTCCTCGACGAGGACGAGCAGGCCCCCGATCCGGAGCCCGCGGCGACGCCGATGACGAACCGCGGTCTGGTCGAGTTCCAGGACGTGTCCTTCCGGTACAAGGAGGACACGCCGCTGATCGACGACATGAACCTCATCGTGCGGCCGGGCCAGATGATCGCCATCGTCGGCCCCACGGGCGCGGGCAAGACCACACTGGTGAACCTGATCATGCGGTTCTACGAGGTGGACGCAGGCCGCATCCTCCTCGACGGCGTCGACATCTCGAAGATGACCCGCGACGACCTGCGCTCCCGGATGGGCATGGTGCTGCAGGACACCTGGCTGTTCGGCGGCACCATCCGCGACAACATCGCCTACGGCCGCCCCGGCGCCACCGAGGACGAGATCGTCGCCGCCGCGCGGGTCAGCCACGTCGACCGATTCGTGCGCACCCTCCCCAAGGGCTACGACACCGTCATCGACGAGGAGGGCAACAACATCAGCGCCGGTGAGAAGCAGCTCATCACCATCGCGCGTGCGTTCCTGTCCGATCCGTCGATCCTCATCCTCGACGAGGCGACCAGCTCCGTCGACACCCGCACCGAGGTGCTCGTCCAGCACGCGACGGCGGCGCTGCGCAGCGACCGGACCAGCTTCGTCATCGCGCACCGACTCTCCACCGTCCGGGACGCCGACGTGATCCTGGTGATGAAGGACGGGTCGATCGTCGAGCAGGGTTCGCACAGCAGGCTGCTGGAGATGGACGGCGCCTACGCGGAGCTGTACCACAGCCAGTTCGCCGGACCGGCGCAGGTGCAGACGTGACCGAGCCTGCTTGGATGGACGGCGTGAGCAGCAACGACGACGCACCGGTGCCTTCGCCGAACGACCCCTTCTTCACGGTCGGGACCGGGATTCCCGGGCAGCTCGGACGCACCGGCACCATCCACACCCCGCACGGTGACATCGCGACGCCCGCCTTCATCGCGGTCGGCACCAACGCGACCGTGAAGGCGGTGCTTCCGGAGACGATCCGGGAGGCGGGGGCGCAGGCCGTCCTCGCCAACGCCTACCACCTGTACCTGCAGCCGGGACCGGACGTCGTCGACGAGGCGGGCGGGCTGGGCCGGTTCATGAACTGGTCCGGCCCCACGTTCACGGACAGCGGCGGGTTCCAGGTGATGTCGCTGGGCGTCGGCTTCAAGAAGGTGCTCGCGATGGAGGCCGTCGGTGTGCAGTCCGACGACGTCATCGCGCAGGGCAAGGAACGGCTCGCGCACGTCGACGACGACGGGGTGACGTTCAAGTCGCACCGTGACGGGTCCCGCCACCGGTTCACGCCGGAGGTGTCGATGGGCATCCAGCACCAGCTCGGCGCCGACATCATCTTCGCGTTCGACGAGCTCACCACGTTGTTCAACACGCGCGCCTACCAGGAGCAGTCGGTGGAGCGGACGCAGGCGTGGGCGGTGCGGTGCATCGCCGAGCACGAGCGCCTGACAGCAGAGCGCCGTCATCGTCCGTACCAGGCGCTGTTCGGCGTCGTGCAGGGCGCGCAGTACGAGGACCTGCGGCGTCAGGCGTGCCGCGGACTGGAGTCGATCGTCGGGGAGACCGGCCGCGGCTTCGACGGCTACGGCATCGGTGGTGCGCTGGAGAAGGCGAACCTGGGCACCATCGTCCGCTGGTGCAACGAGGAACTGCCGGAGCACAAGCCGCGGCATCTGCTCGGGATCAGCGAACCGGACGACCTGTTCACCGCGATCGAGAACGGTGCCGACACCTTCGACTGCGTGAACCCGTCCCGGGTGGCGCGCAATGCGGCGATCTACACGGAGAACGGCCGGTTCAACATCAACACCAGCCGGTTCAGGCGTGACTTCGACCCGATCGACGAGAACTGCGACTGCTACACCTGCCGGAACTACTCGCGCGCGTACATCCACCACCTGTTCAAGGCGAAGGAGATGCTCGCTTCGACGCTCGCGACGATCCACAACGAGCGGTTCACGATCCGGTTGGTCGACCGGATCCGGGACAGCATCGACGGCGGATACTTCGACGACCTGCGCGCCCAGACGCTCAGCAGCTTCTACGCCACCGCCCGCGCCTGACCGACACCCCGACGGCCCCGACGTCCGGGGTGATCCCGCGCGTCTGGCTGAAGGTGGCGTTCATCTCGTCAGATCGGGTGGATGCCACTTTCAGCCGTGGGTAGGGAGTGCGACCGGCTGTGGGTGCGCGTGCGACCGGCTGCCTGGCTGAAGGTGGCGTTCATCTCGTTGGATCGAGTGAACGCCACGTTCAGCCGTGGGTGGTTGGCGTGCGGAGTGGGTGGTGTCAGGAGGCGACGACGTACGTCGGCTCGTGCTTCTTGACGTACGCGATGACGCGGTAGGTGATCGGCATGACCAGTACCTCGACGAGGGTCTTCCACAGGAACCCGACGATCAGGTAGTTGAAGAAGTCGTCCCAGGTGCTGATGCCGATGGCTCCGGCGGCGATCGCGCAGAAGATCAGGGTGTCCGCGAACTCGCCGACGACGGTCGAGCCGATCAGGCGCGCCCACAGGTACTTCTCCTTGGTGCGCTCCTTGATCGTCACCATGACCAGGGAGTTCAGCATCTGCCCGACGAGGTAGCCGGCGAGCCCTGCCAGCAGCAGTCGCGGGTACACCCCGACGACCGCGTGCAGCGCCTCCTGGTTCTCGTAGAACTCCGCAGACGGCAGCTCCAGCAGGACCCAGAAGCAGCCCGCGGCCAGGATCAGTGCACCGAAGCCCAGGTAGATCGCACGGCGGGTTGCCTTGAAGCCGTACACCTCGCTGAGGACGTCACCGAGGACGTACGCGAGCGGGAACAGGAAGAACCCGCCGTCGGTGATGATCGGCAGGATCTGCAGCGGGCCGACGCTGACGTCGAGGTCGGGGAAGAACGCGACGCCCTTCGTGGCGCAGATGTTGGAGATGAGCAACACCGCCGTGAACAGCGAGACGAACGTCGGGTA
>NZ_JBHUFB010000009.1:37689-93235 GCF_042681175.1 Rhodococcus gannanensis | reverse complement strand
CGGGCGCGAACCCGAGGAGGGTTCGCCCCCGACGTTCGAGGTCGGTCAGGGCCGGGCCTTGAGCTCCTTGACGTCCTCGGAGATCTTGATGACGGCGACGTAGAACTCCAGGCTGATGCGGAACAACGCAAGCAGGATCAGCCCGATGACCGGTGCCGTGATCAGCAGGACCAGCCCCATGACGGGCTCGCCGGACCCGAAGCCCGCGACGACGGCGATCAGCACGTACAGCGACACCAGCACGGTGAGCAGGATGTACAGCACCTTGACGACCTTGGGCGTCACGTAGCTGTTGAAGTTGAAGTCGAACAGCGCCTGGAAGAACCCGCTGGCCTGGGCCTGCGGGTTGGTGGGCGGAGTCGGGGGTGCGGGCGGAAAGCCGCTGTAGGTCGGTGCGCCATAGCCGGGAGCGGCGCCGTACGCGGGCGGCGGCGTCGGGTAGCCGGGCTGCTGAGGCGGGATGTGGTGCCCTTCCTGCCCGTACGGCTGCCCGGGCTGGTCGGTAGGTCCTCCGGTGGTCATGGTGCTCCCCTGTTGTCGCGGCGACCACGGTGGTCGCCGGGGGCACCCTACGGACGAAGTCGAGCCGATGGTGTCCGCACACACCGAACAGGCGGGTGTGGATTCGGACACACCCGCCTGTTCGGCCCTGTTCGGTCAGGCGGAGACCCGGCCCCCGGTCGCCACGCGGTAGGCGTAGGTGGCGGCGATGTAGGACAGGGGGTAGGTCACCAACAGTCCGACGAAGCAGAGCAGGGTGCCGACGATGTTCAACCCGAGCAGGGCGAGGGCGAGCAGAACGAGTGGCCCGACGTGTTCCGAGATCGCCGAGAAGCTCGACTTGATCGCCGTGACGGCGTCCTCGTCCCGGTCGATCACGAACTGCAGTGTCCACCAGGTCAGGAACGCGACGATGATGCCCGGGATGATGAACAGAATCAGGCCGATGGTGATCATGATGCCGACCAGGAGGCTGGCCAGGATGATCGCTCCGACGTTTGTGAACTGGAAGAACGAGCCGATGTTCGGCTTGTTGCCGTCCGCCTCGTGCAGTGCGCCCCGGACGAGGGCCGCGCTGATCAGGTAGCTGACGATGACGGTGACGATCGTCCCGATGATCCGCCACACGCCGAAGTAGTCGCCGAAATCCGATGTCTGATACGAGTCGTTGAGGCCGAACACCCAGCTGATGACGAGCTGGATGAGGAAGACGATGACGGTGATCCCGATCCAGACGCCCGCGTTCTCCTTGTACTTCGTCCAGGCGTAGCGCAGGGCGTCACCCACGGTCAGCTGGGGCGTGCCGCCGGGACCACCGAACCCGGGGGCGCCGTGGATGGGATCACCGTATCCGCTGGTCGGGGGTGGTGGCGGGTACCCTCCGGGCGGCTGCGCACCGTAGCCGGGAGGCGGTGGGTATCCGCCGGGCATGCCGTAGTTCGGCTGGCCCTGGTTCGGTGGTTGCCCGTAGCCCGGGGGCGGCGGATAGCCCTGGTTCGGCGGCTGCTGCGGGTTGTTCGGATCGGGGCTTCCCGGGGGGTTCTCGCTCACGTCGCGTGTCCCGTCGTCGCGCGCAGGCCGTACCTGAACTCGACCTGCACAGGTCGTGGAGAGGGTCGTTTGCTGGCACGACAGTACGACGACAGTCGCCGCGATGCATGGCGAGCCGCCGCCCGCGTGTCGCGTCGGCTACGCCGGTTCGTCCGGAGTGAACACCCAGGGTGTCCGCGGCAGCGAGCCGGGGTCGAACCGGTCGAGGAGGTCGTCGGTCGACGGGACCTCGCCCGGCCCGGCCATTCCGAGCGACGCCGCGAGCACTCCCCGCACCGCGTCCGGTCCGAGCCCGAGCGCGGCCTGGTCCGCGAGGGTGACGGCGCCGTCGCGTTTCGCCAGCCGCGCACCCGCCCCGTTCAGCGCGAGGGGCACGTGTGCGTAGACGGGCGCGGGCAGCCCGAGCAGCGACGCCAGGTAGGCCTGCCGTGGCGCGGATCCGAGCAGGTCGTCGCCGCGCACGACCTGGTCGACGCCCTGCGCGGCGTCGTCGACGACGACGGCGAGGTTGTAGGCGGGGACGCCGTCGCCGCGGCGCAGCACCACGTCGTCGACGAGGCCGGTGTACCTGCCGTGCAGGAGGTCGTCGACGGTGAAGTCGGTGACGTCCGCGCGTAGCCGGATCGCGGGTGGCCGCCCGGAGTCCCGCTTGGCCTGACGCTGCGCGGCCGTCAGGTTCCGGCAGGTGCCCGGGTAGTGGCCGTCCGGTCCGTGCGGCGCCGTCGCGGCCTGCTGGATTTCCCTTCTCGTGCAGAAGCACTCGTACGTCAGGCCCGCCGCGACGAGGGTGTCGAGTGCCGCGGCGTAGCGGGGGAGCCGCTCCGACTGCCGCACGACGTCGCTGTCCCAGTCGAGGCCGATGGCGGCGAGGTCGGCGAGCTGCCGTTCCTCGGCGCCGGGCCGCACCCGGTCGAGGTCTTCGACACGCATCAGGAAGTCGCGGCCGGTGGAGCGGGCGAACAGCCAGGCCAGCAGCGCGGTGCGGAGGTTGCCGAGGTGGAGGTCGCCGGACGGGCTCGGCGCGAATCGTCCCGCGCCGCCGTCATCCATGGCGTCCAGCCTAGAGAGGTGCCCGGACGGTCAGGCACGCCTGCCCAGCATGGCGAGTACCCGTGTCTGCTCGTCGGCGTCGGCGGGAACCTCGACCGCAGGACCGCACACGCCCGGCGTTCGGATCCGGTCGCCCATCCGCTCGGCGAGCGCCGCCGCCAGCGCCAGGTCCTCGGCCGGGATCGTCTCGTCGACGCCGGTGGCGTGCGCGATGTCCCACCGGTGGATCGCGAGGTCGAAGGCGATGAACGCGCCGAAGATCGCCGCGACCGTGGTGCGCCCGAGGGCGCCGTCGTACTCCAGTTCGGCCCGTGCCGGATCGTCGAGGACTGCCTGCACCTCCTCGTGGGTCGCCGTCCACGCGGCCAGCGGGTCGTCGTCGACGCTCGGCGCCGGGGAGAGGCTCACCCCGACGGGGGTAAGTGGGAACGACTGGACGTCGATGACGTGCCGCAACACGTCGCGGGCGGTCCAGCCTTCGCACGGCGACGGGTCGTCCCACCGGTCGGTGGGCACGGCGGCGACGGTGCCGGTCAGGTTCGCGGCGAGTCGGCGGTAGAGCTCGGCTGTCTCGGTCATGCCTCCATCGTCGCGCCGGCGTGGGGCCGCGGCTTGAAGAAACGCGCCATTCCGAACGGATCGGGCCTGGCAACGAACGCCGACCGGTGAACGAACGACGGCCCCCGATCCGAAGATCGGGGGCCGTCGTGTGGCGGAGGATAGGGGATTTGAACCCCTGAGGGCGTTAACCCAACCCGCGTTCCAGGCGAGCGCCATAGGCCACTAGGCGAATCCTCCGTGGAGGAGCATACCGGCTCACCCTTCGAACCACGAAAACGGGAGGTGACCCGCCCGATTGTGGCGCTTTCCGCTGGCATGGCTACACTCGTCCGTGGATCCCGCGCGGCGCGCATCCTGTGAACTCCCCCAGGGCCGGAAGGCAGCAAGGGTCAATGGGCTCTGCCGGGTGCGCGGGGTCCCCTTTATTTTTCGCAGCCCCCGCGCTCGCAGCTTCGGTGTGAAAGGTCTCCCTGGATGCCTACCCAAACCCAGATTGGGTTGATGAGCCACGAGGAACTCCGTTCCGAGCACGAACGGCAGTCCGAGAAGTACTCGCAGCTCAAGGCGGAGAAGCTGGTCCTCGACCTCACTCGCGGCAAGCCTGCACCCGAGCAGCTCGACCTGTCCGAGGCGCTGCTGGCGCTGCCCGGTGAGGGCGACCACCGTGACGGCAACGGCACCGACGTCCGCAACTACGGCGGACTGACGGGTCTGCCCGAGCTGCGCGCGATCTTCGGGGAACTGCTGGGCATCCCGGTCTCGAACCTGCTCGCGGGAAACAACGCGAGCCTCGAGATCATGCACGACCACGTCGTCTTCTCCCTGCTGCACGGCAACGTCGACTCGCCGCTCCCGTGGGTTCGTGAGGAGAAGGTCAAGTTCCTGTGCCCCGCACCGGGTTACGACAGGCACTTCGCGATCACCGAGTCGCTTGGCATCGAGATGATCCCGATCCAGATCCGTCCTGATGGCCCGGACGTCGACCTCGTCGCCCGCCTGGTCGCGGAGGATCCGCAGATCAAGGGCATGTGGATCGTGCCCACCTACTCGAACCCGACGGGTGCCGTGTACTCGGAGGAGGTCGTCCGTGCGCTGGTGTCGATGCCGGCCGCGGCCCCCGACTTCCGTCTCTTCTGGGACAACGCGTACGCGGTGCACCCGCTGACCGAGGAGTTCGCGCCCGCGCACGACGTGCTCGGCATGGCGGCCGCGGCGGGTCACCCGAACCGTCCGTACGTGTTCGCGTCCACGTCGAAGATCACGTTCGCCGGTGCCGGGGTCAGCTTCCTCGGCGCCTCCGACGCGAACCTGGCCTGGTACCAGACGCACCTCGGCAAGAAGAGCATCGGCCCGGACAAGGTCAACCAGCTTCGTCACCTGCGTTTCTTCGGTGACGCCGACGGCGTCCGCGCCCACATGGCGAAGCATCGCGAGATCCTGGCACCGAAGTTCGCGGCGGTGCTGCGGATCCTCGAGGATCGCCTGGGCGCGTCGAAGGTCGCGTCGTGGACGGAGCCCAAGGGCGGCTACTTCATCAGCCTCGACGTCGTGCCGGGCACCGCGAAGCGGGTCATCGCGCTGGCGAAGGATGCCGGTATCGCGCTGACGGCCGCGGGATCCGCGTTCCCGTACGCGACCGACCCGGACGACACGAACATCCGGCTCGCGCCGAGCTTCCCGTCCCTCGCGGACCTGGAGACGGCGATGGACGGTGTCGCGACCTGCGTGCTGCTCGCCGCGACCGAGAAGGCACTCGACGACGCCTGACCTCGCCTCACGTACACGCATGAACGGAACCGTTCAGTCGGATCGGATCGACTGAACGGTTCCGTTCATGTCAGGGGTGGTATGCGGTTCAGATCCCGACGCGGGCGCCGGCCGAGGCGGACCCGAGCCAGGTGTGCGGGTTGCCGTTCCAGCACCAGCCGAGCTTCGGTCTGCGCTGACTGATCCAGAGCGCGGGAACGCGCTTGTCGCCGCATCGGGACGCGAGCAGCGAGAAGCACTTGTTCTTCCGCAGCATGTCGGGTCGGGCGGTGAGCAGGGCGATTCCCTCCTCGACTGTCAGGCCCGTGCGTCCCTTCGCGGCGAGTGACGTCGACGCGTCCGCGGGAGTGACGTTCAGGTAGTCGCTGCCGGTGTCGACGTCCTGCAGGAGATAGCCGACGCCGCCGGGGATCGTCACCGATTCGACGGGCCGGAATCGTGCGAGGTCCTCGGCGTCGAGGTCGGAGAAGCCCTGGTGGGTGCCGAGAGTGGTGCGGCTCATCGCGAGGTGGGCGTCGACGGGTGCCCCGGTGGCGGTCCGCGCGACGACGATCACGAACGGGATGTGGTCCTCGCCCCGTTCGGTGGACTCGTCGGTGACCAGTGCTCGCAGCGGCTGCAGTGCGGCCGTGAAGTCGGCCGGGCTCTGTCCGGTGAGCTCCGGATAGCCGAGGTCGGTCAGGACCTGGAGTTGCCGGTCGAATTCGTCGTGCGGTGTCGTCATGCGCTCCCCTTTTCCGTACGCTGTACCGACTGACAACGAGGGGTCGGCGCAGATGGTTCCCGGCGTTCGCCGGTGACGTGTCGGGCTTCTCGTACGACGCCTCGGGTCTCCTGCAGGGGCAGCCGGTGCGAGAATCGAGATCATGTCCCTCACGCTGCACCTCGCCGGCGACGCAGACGCCGACGCACTGCTCGCGTCGACTCCTCTCGCACTGCTGATCGGAATGTTGCTCGACCAGCAGATACCAATGGAGGTGGCGTTCGCCGGTCCGCGCAAGCTCGACGAACGGCTCGACGGCGGCCTCGACGTCCACACGATCGCGGAGATGGACGAGGACGCCTTCCTCGCGATCTGCGCGACCCCTCCGGCGGTACACCGGTTTCCCGGCTCGATGGGTAAGCGCGTCCAGGACCTGTGCCGGTTCGTCGTCGAACACTACGACGGCGACACCACCGCCGTCTGGACGGAAGGCGACCCGAACGGCAAGGAAGTGCTCAAGCGGCTCAAGGCGCTGCCCGGGTACGGGGATCAGAAGGCGCGGATCTTCCTCGCGCTGCTCGGCAAGCAGATCGGCGTGGAGGTACCCGGCTGGCGCGACGCGGCGGGTGCCTACGGGGAGGACGGGTCGCGGCGGTCCATCGCGGACGTCGTCGACGACCAGACGCTCGCGGAGGTCCGTGAGTTCAAGAAGGCCGCCAAGGCGGCGGCGAAGGCCGCGAAGGCGTGACCACCTGTGCGTGGATTTGGTAGCCAGAACTACCAAATCCACGCACAGGCGCGAAGCGCCTATTCGAAGTGCTCCTTGAAGATCTGGCCGTGGACGCCGACGGTGCGGTCGACGACCTGGGAGACGGTGAAGTCCGCGGCCGCCGACAGGTAGGCGTATGCGGTGGCCCGGTCCATGCCCTTGTCGTGTTCGAGGAAGTCCAGGGCGTTGACGACCGCGCGGCGCATGGCCGCGTTCAGGTCGCTGTTCTGGCCGCCGACCGATCCGTCAGGATCGGAGAGGCCGATCGGAATCCACGACTCCGCGGTCTCGCCGAACGGGTACGAGTACGCGACGGACGGTGCGTCGCCGGAACCCTTCTTGCACACGGTCAGCCGGAACGTTCCCCGCAACGATCCCTCCATCGCCGTCAGCGCGGCTTCGCCGTCACCCATGCTCATGTGCGGGTCACCGACGTAGAACAGCGCGCCCTCCGCGAACACCGGAAGGTACAGGGCCGAGCCCTGCCCGAGGAGTCGGATGTCGATGTTGCCGCCGCCGAGCGTGGGGGGGATGGAGTTGGCGCTTGCGGCGGTGGGGTCGGTGTCGGTGGAGAAGGCGACCCCCATCATTCCCATGAAGGGCCGCAACGGGAATCGGACCTTGCCTGCGCCGAACGGCATGACGCCCTTGCCGTCCTCGATCGCGGTGAAGGTCGAGACGTTCCCGTACTTCATCGGATCCTTGGTGCCGCGGCCGTCGGTGCCGATCGGCGGCATGACCTCGTCGAGGCCGATGCCGGCGGGGGCGGATCCGTCCGCGGTGACCGCGAGCGACCCTTTGCCGTGCCTGCTCGACACGACGCCGTAGGGGACGCGGGGCACGGCCTCGAGGGTTTCGATCTTGAGTACGTCTCCCGGTTGCGCACCCTCGACGAACACCGGCCCCGTCACGACGTGCGGCCCGTCCTTGTCGAAGTTGCGTGGTGTGCGGGAGTATTCGGCCGCGATCGCGATCGCGTCGTCGAGGATCGCGGACCGTTCGACGCCCTTGCCGCCGAAGTACTCGACGGGATCGCGGCCCTGGTCCTCGAGGATGCCCTCGTGGGACACGGCATCGATGGTGACGGTTTCTCCCGACCGCATGGACGTCACCGGCGCGCTGTGGACCGTCGGAACGTAACCCCACAGGACATCGGCGGGGTCGGATCCGAGGTAGTGGTCGCCGGTGATGGTGCCTGCACCGGGTTGGAGGATCGGCAGTGGACCACTCGGCGGCAGCGACGACGACCCCTGCGCGGCGGCGTGCGAGCATCCGGTCACACCGGCCACGCCAACTCCGGTGCCGACCGCCATCACGGCACGCATGAAGCCTCGCCGTCCCAGTCCGCTGTTCAGTACTTCCGCTGCGCGGGAACCGAACTGATCCATGGTGGAGTGCCTCTCTGTCGCCGTCGATGTTCAGCGACAGAAAGTTACCTACGCTTTGTATCTAGATTATTTCGGCTGTATGTCCGAATTGTTCGGGCTGTCGCAGACAGGTCGAACGGGTGCCTCTCGCGAGATGACGTCCGGGGATTGCCCCGGACGCCATCTCGAGAAGGTGGTGTCAGTCGGTGAAGACCGCGTGTACCCGCGCCGTGTCCTCGGCCGTCCAGCCTTCGGGCTGCAGAATGGCGGCCCACATGTCGGCGGCGTCGGCGCCGAACGTGTGCCCGTGCCCGGCCGGGACGTCGGCAGAGAACACCATGTCCAGGGTGACCTGCCAGAACGTCACGAACGGCATCCAGCGCATGCCGGGATCGACGTCGTCGCCGAGCGGCTCGCGAAGCCAGTCTGGCTTGTTCAGCAGCAGGTCGAAGGACCACCAGGTGATCGGGTCGGAGGCGTGCTGCCAGTAGATGATTCGTGGATCACCCCACGGCGCGCCCCCCATGTCGAGGTCGGCTGCGGACGCCGCGAACCGCACGCTCTCGCCGCCGTCGATCACGGGCAGTCGCTCGTACGAACCCGCATCGCGGTGGTCGGTGAGGTACGACCACTGCGGGCTGAAATTGGGTGTGCCGACCCACAGCGCGCCGTCGGTCCGGGCGAGCATGTCCTGGGCCCCGCTGAAAGCGCCCTGGCCGCCGAACGATCCGAGGCTCTCCCCGAACGTGACCAGTTTCGGACGCGATTCCTCCGGGCGCTCGTCGACCGCGCGCTCGACGGCCTCGAAGAGTGCCCGCCCGGCCTGGGGTGGGGTTTCGCGGTCGGCGATGAACGACAGCGGGCTCGGCAGGAAGGAGTACTGCATCGCGGCGATCGCGGAGTCGCCCCCGGTGGTGTACTCGAGCGAGGACGCGACCCGCGAGTTGACCCAGCCTCGGCCTGTGGTGGTCGCGACGGCGATCACGGACCGCTCGAAGGCACCCGTGCGTTCGAGCTCGGCGACGACGAGTTCGGCTGCCTCGTCGACGTTCTCGGCCGCGGCACGGCCCGCGTACACGCGGATGGGGGTCCGAGCGGGACGTCCGGTGACGCCGGTGATCTGTTCGGCGGTCGGGCCGCCTGCGACGAACGTTCGGCCTTCCTTGCCGAGGCTGTCCCACGACTCCATGGACGCGGGCGACCCGGACCGCTCCGGGGCCTGCGGCTGCTCGACGCCGTCCGCGGTGCCGTGGTCAGCGGCCGCCGCGGACTGGTTGGCGAGGCCGATCAGCCCTCGGTAGACCAAGCCGTTGACGGCGAAGATTCCAATGGCGACCACGACGGCGACAGCCACGAGTCGGGCGAAGGGGGCCGGGACGTACCGCGATCCGACCCGTGTGAGGGCACGGGTGCCGCGACGGATGCCGCGGGACGCGGCGAGCAGGATCACCGCCACCACCACCGACAGCAGCAGGATCAGGACGTAGTTGGCGCGGTTGGCGCGCTCGACGCCTGCGAGGTCGCGGACGATCTGCTGCCACCACGACCCGAGCACCAGGAACAGCGGGACCGTCACCGCGGTGACGGCCCCCAGCGTCCACCAGCCGATCCGTCGGGTGCGCGCCGAGTAGTTCGGTGACACACCGCATCGGCGGACCACCCAGGCTGCGCCGCACCCGATTCCGTATCCGATGGCGACGCTGATGCCGGTCGCGACGCCCTGCAGGAACCAGGCTCGGGGCAGGAGCGACGGTGTCATCGACCCCACGAAGAAAAGGAGGGCGACGGCGAGCCCGACCGGGTGCAGTCCGCTGAATCGCCGTGCCACGACCGCCTGTTCGGGTGGCGTCGGCGTGGCGTCGTCGGGGAGCGGTGGAACGGCGGTGAGCGTGCTGGTCATCGTCGGGTCCTGGCTGCGAGGGCTGCGGGGGGTTCGGTGCCGAACCCTCGCGGATGATAGCGGACGGTTGTCCAGCTACCGGTTCGTCAGGACTGGTCGGGTGCGGAGGCGTCGTCGTCCTTCGCGTCGGGACGGCGCCTGTCCTCGGCCCGGTGCGGCGGGAACAGGCCGGTGTGGCCGCCGAACAGGCCGGGCGACCCGGGGTTGCCGTGGGCTAGCACGGCGTGCTCGTACGCGGATTCGGCGTGCAGTGCGAGGTCGATGCCGCCAGACTCCTCGTCCGCGGTGACGCGGAACCCGACGGTCCGGTCGATCAGCTTGCCGAGTCCGTAGGTGACACCGAAGGCGTAGGCACCGACCACCAGGACGCACAGTGCCTGCTTGCCGAACTGGGTGAGGCCGCCGCCGTACAGCAGGCCTTCGGCGCCGTTGGTCATGACCTCTGCGGCGAGTAGTCCGATCGCGAGGGTGCCGACGATGCCGCCGACGAGGTGGACGCCGACGACGTCGAGGGAATCGTCGTACCCGAATCGGAACTTCCAGCCGACCGCAAAGGAACAGACGACGCCGGCGAGCAGACCGACCACTGCGGCACCGAGGACGGTGACCCAGCCGCAGGACGGGGTGATCGCGACGAGGCCCGCGACGACGCCGGACGCGGCGCCGAAGGTGGTCGGGTGGCCGTCGCGGCGCTGCTCGACGACCATCCAGCCGAGCATGCCGGTGCAGCCGGCGACGAGGGTGTTGACGAACACGGCGGCGGCGGTGCCGTTGGCGCCGAGCGCTGATCCGGCGTTGAACCCGAACCAGCCGAACCACAGCAGTCCGACGCCGAGGAGGACGAGCGGCAGGTTGTGCGGGCGCATCGGCTCGCTGCCGAACCCGATCCGCTTGCCGAGCACCAGGGCGAGAGCCAGGCCGGACGCGCCGGAGACGATCTCGACGACGAGGCCGCCCGCGTAGTCGAGGGCACCGAAGGCGGCGATCCAGCCGTCCGGACCCCACACCCAGTGCGCCACCGGTACGTACACGATCAGGGTCCACACGGGGACGAACACCATCCACGACGAGAACTTGGCGCGGTCGGCGATCGCACCGCTGATCAAGGCCGCTGTGAGGATCGCGAACGTCAGCTGGAAGGTGGCGAAGAGCAGCTCGGGAACGGTGCCGTGCACGGTGTCGGGTCCGATGCCCGCCATGCCGATGTGTTCGAGGTTGCCGAGCAGGCCGCCGCCGATGTCGTCGCCGAAGACGAGGGTGTAGCCGACGACGAGCCAGACGACCGTGACCAGCGCGATCGCGACGAAACTCATCATGATCATGTTGAGGACGCCCTTGGACCGGACCATGCCGCCGTAGAACAGCGCCAGGCCGGGGGTCATCAAAAGGACCAGTGCGGTACTCGCCAGCAACCAGGCGGTGTCGCCGGTGTCGATCGCGTTCACGTGTGTGCCCTTCTGTCGACTGTGTCGCGCGCCGCAGGCGAATATTCGCCGTCGGAGTTTCCTCACGGCTTCCAAGGTGTTGCATCTGTGTTTCGCATTGCTCACACCGAATGTCCGGCTTGTCCCTTCCGGTCCCCGAAAGCGCCCCCGAGTCGTACGGGGAGTGCGCCGTCGTCCCGGGTGGAGGTGGCCTTGCGCGGTCCAGAGAGGTGACGGTGGCCTTCGGCCGGGTGAGGAGTCCGCGGTAGTTCGGGGTGAAGGCGGCCTTCATGTGATCTGACGGTGGAAGGTGCCCTTCGGCCGGTGGGGCGGGTGCCCGTCGAGCACGTCGATGTCGGGGCTCGGCGGTACCCTCACGGCGTGGCCCTCTACCGGAAATACCGACCGGCGACCTTCGCGGAGGTGGTCGGGCAGGAGCACGTCACCGAGCCGCTGAGCACCGCTCTCGACGCGGGACGCATCAACCATGCGTATCTGTTCTCCGGACCCCGGGGCTGCGGCAAGACGTCCTCCGCTCGCATCCTCGCCCGGTCGCTCAACTGTGTGCAGGGACCCACCTCGACGCCGTGCGGGACGTGTCACTCCTGTGTCGCACTCGGGCCGGGCGGCCCGGGCAACCTCGACGTGATCGAACTCGACGCCGCGAGCCACGGCGGCGTCGACGACACCCGTGAGCTGCGGGACCGGGCCTTCTATGCGCCGGCGGAGTCCCGCTACCGGATCTTCATCGTGGACGAGGCGCACATGGTCACGACGCAGGGCTTCAACGCCCTGCTCAAGATCGTGGAGGAGCCGCCGGAGCACCTGATCTTCGTGTTCGCGACGACCGAGCCGGAGAAGGTGCTGCCGACGATCCGTTCGCGCACCCACCACTATCCGTTCCGGCTCCTCGCACCCAACACGATGCGCGGCCTGCTCGAGAAGATCTGCGCGCAGGAGCACGTCGCGGTCCAGGACGCGGTGTATCCGCTGGTGATCCGGGCCGGCGGCGGCTCGCCCCGCGACTCGCTCAGTGTCCTCGACCAGCTCCTCGCCGGTGCGGGTGACGAGGGCGTCACGTACCCGCGTGCCCTCTCGCTGCTCGGCGTCACCGACGTCGCGCTGATCGACGAGGCCGTGGACGCGCTGGCCGCCGGTGACGGCGCGTCGCTGTTCGGCACCGTCGACAAGGTGATGGACGCCGGTCACGACCCGCGGCGGTTCGCCGTGGACCTGCTCGAGCGGATCCGCGACCTCATCCTGATGCGGGCGGTGCCCGATGCGGGCGACCGCGGCCTCGTCGACGCCCCGGGGGACGTCCTCGAGCGGATGCGGGAGGAGTCGGAGCGGATCGGTCCGGCCACCCTCGCCCGCTATGCGGAGCTGCTGCACGCCGGCCTCGGGGAGATGCGGGGCGCGACGGCGCCGCGTCTGCTGCTCGAGGTGATCTGCGCCCGCATGCTGCTTCCGGCCGCGTCCGACGCGGAGTCGGCGGTGCTGCAGCGCCTCGAACGACTGGAGAAGGGCGGCGTCGTTGCCTCGGGTGCACCTGCCGCGGCGTCCACGGGGATCGCGCAGCCTGCCGTGTCCGCAGCGCCTGCGGACGGTCCGCCGCCGCGGTTCCAGCGGCCGTCCCAGCGCAAACAGGCGGAGACGGCGCACGTCGAGCAGCCTGCGTCGGCGGTACCGCCCGAACCTGGGGTGGCAGCGCCGGCCGAACCCGCCCCGGTCGAGTCCGCGGCCGCGGCGCCGCCCGCACCCGTGGGTGCGCCGGATCCGATGCAGGCCGCTTCGCCCGAACCCTCGCTGCCCGACACTGCGTCGGTGGTCGTGTCGGCCGAGCCTGCCGTGGCGGTCGAGGCTGCGCCGACGGCATCACCCGAACCCGATGTCGTGCCCGAACCTGCGGTTACTCCCGACGCAGTCGAGGCGCCCGCGCCGGAGGTTCCGGCGGCCGAACCCGCTGCCCCGCAGCCGGTCGTCGCCTCGACTCCGGAACCCGCGGTGGAGGAGCCCGCCGCGGTCGACGCGACTGTATCCGAAGACGTTGTGCCGCAGACCGTTCCCGCTGTCGAGGACACTGCTGTGGTCGAGCCGGCTGCGACACCGGAGCCTGCGGCTCCGGTGTCGGCCGGTCCTGATGCCGCCGCGGTGCGGGCGGCGTGGTCGGAGGTGCGGGCGAAGGTCCGCGATCGCAGTCGCACGGTCGAGGTCATGCTGTCCGGCGCGTCGGTGCGCGCGGTCGGGGACGGTCGGATCGTGCTGGTGCATGCGTCGGCTCCGCTCGCCAAGCGGCTCACCGAGCCGCGCAACGCCGACGTCATCCGGCAGGCCCTGCACGAGGTGTTCGGTGTCGACTGGTCGGTCGACTGCCAGGTGGGCTCCGCCGAGGACGCGGCGCCGCCGAAGGCAGCTCCACGGCCACAGCAGGCGAAACCTGCTTCCACGCCGAGGTTCTCGCGACCCAGCCAGGCTCAGGCGGTGCCTCGGCAGGCCCCGGCCTCGCGCCCCGACCCTGCGGCCCAGGCGCCCGTCGACGACATTCCGCCGCCGGACGAGCCGGACTACCCGCACGATCCGGGGCCCCTGGACTACGACCCGCCCACTCCCGATTCGGTGACCCCCGAGGACGAAGAGGAGATGATGGCGGAGGCCGCGGAGCCCGCGGATCCGTCCGTGCGCCGCGATCCCGACGAGGTCGCACTCGAACTCCTCGCGGACATGCTCGGAGCCAAGCCGATCGAGGGGTGAGCACACCGGGCGGCAGCGTTTCCGGAATGCCTCAGGCGGTGCGGCGCACCTGTTCGCCGACGCTGCGCCGCGCGAAATCGACGCTGAGGGAGACGAGTTCGCGGGCCTCCCGCAGGAATGCGCCGAGGACGGGGAACGCGTGGATCTGTCCGGTCCACAGGTGGGTCTCGACGTGGCGGCCGGCCTTCTCCAGTCGCGCGGTGAGCAACTCGACGTCCGGTCGCATCAGTTCGTGCTCGGCGGACGTGAGGAACACGGGCGGTAGCAGGCTGGGGTCGGCGTCGACGGGGTTGTGGACGCCGACGATGTCGTCGGGGCCGTCGAGCCACCGCTCCTTCAGCGCGGCGACCTGGTTCATCGGCAGGAACGCGTCGCGTCGCATGAACTGCGGGTCGTGGCGGTCGAGGTGCAGGTTGAGCAGCGGCGAGTAGCCGAGTACGGCGGCGGGCCGAGGGAGGCCCTGGAGGGCGGCGATCTCGGCGACCTTCATCGCCAGGTAGCCACCGGCGGAGTCCCCGGCCACGATGATCTTGGTCGGGTCGACGCAGGTGTCGAGTAGAGCGCGGTATGCGGACATGGCATCCGCGATGGAGGTGCCGATGCCACCGACCGGCACCTGCCGGTAGTCGACCGAGTACACGGGCGCGCCGGACCGCGCGGACAGCAGCGCGCACAAGGTGCGGTGGGTGCCGGTCCCGCAGAACACGAATCCACCGCCGTGCAGGTAGAGGATGGTGGCGCCGTCGAGTTCGTCGGTCGCACGGCGGGCGTGCGTGATGCGATCGCACCGGACGCCGCCGAGCGTGGTGCGCGCGACCTGCGTGTTCGGGGGAGCGGGCAGCATCCCGGCGAGGGTGTTGACCTCGGCGAGGACGCGCAGCGCGACGTCGGACGACGGCCACGCGGAGAACACGGGTTTGACGACGGTCCGGGCGACCGCGTCGACGACGCGAGCCCGCGCGCTCACATCCCAGTGCCAGACCGTGTTCTCCCCGTACCGCATCGCCGCGCCCCTGTCTGTGACTGTGTGTCACGGGTCACTGTAGGACGGTCGTCCGAGTTTTGTACGCCGATCGAAGTGTCGGGATTCCGGAGGCTCGCGACCTCGCTCGACAGGCCCTCGAGCTGTGCGTCAGCGACGCCGCGCCGCCGACGGGGAGGTCCCGAACCGGGCGCGGTAGGCCGCGGCGAATCGTCCGGTATGGGTGAAACCCCAGCGCTGCGCGATGTCGGTGACGGTGTCGTACGGCTCGGCGTCGAGGAGATCGAGGTGCGCACGTTCGAGCCGGATCTCGAGGAGGCATTCGCGGGGGCTGCGGCCGACGTGCTGCCGGAAACCGTCCTGCAGCCTCCTGACCCCGACGCCCGCGCACTGCGCCATGTCGCCGGCGGTCCACACCCGTCCGGGATCGGCGTGCAGGGCGTCGAGAACGCGCGTGACGATCCGGGGTCGCACCGCCCGGTCGTCGGGGACGGCGGTGGGTGCCGCCGCGAGGACGAGTGCGGTGGTGAGTGCTGCCGCCAGATGGCCGCCGACCAGCGGGTTCGTGAGCAGCCCGGGGTTGTCGTCGAGTTGGGCGGAGAGGGATTCGACGAGGCGGAGCCAGGCCGCGCCACCGGGGGTGGTGAGGTCGAGCTGCGCCGGCAGGCGCTGTCCGGGCGCGAGGACCAGGGCCGCCTCGCGTTCGAGCACGTGCCGGTCGAACGCGACCCCGAGCACCTCGCAGTTGCGGTGCCATTCGGTGATGTGAGTGTCGGTGTCCGGTGGGCAGACGGTGGCCTGTCCGACCGTCGACGTCACCTCGGTGCCGCGCGTCACCGACACCAGGCGACCCGTGAGCGGGATGTTGACGGCGTAGCCGCCGGGATGGGCGGATCGCACGGTGACGTCGGTGCCGAGCGCGATGCGGGCCAGGCGGATCCCGCCGAGTGTGTGGCTGCTGAACACGGCGCCGTCGGCGTCGCGCGCGGTTCGGGTCATGGTGTGCGGGAAGTAGCCGGAGGCGAGCACACGGGACGCCACTTCCCAGTCGGCGACGGTCGCGTTGGCGGGACGGCGGCGGGTCTCGGTCATCGGCGCGGTCACCTCCGGCACGTGCTGTCGGGTTTGCCCAGTTCAATTGAAGCATCTCGGGCGTGTCGTCGGCTCGATTCGCGCGCCCGTCGGGCAATTCGTGTTCAGAATCCCGGTGCGCAATTCGTACCGGTGCTGCGCGTGGCGACTCGCCAGACACCCGAGAAGTCGGTAGTTTTTCCTGTCAACCCGCCGGGCCCGGTGGGGGACGCCCAGGTGAGGAGGCCCAGTGCCGCCACTCACCGACGAGTGTTCGAACGACGAGTTCCCGGGCCCGGCGAGACTCACCCTCGTGCCGGACGTCGCGCCCGACGTCGCCGCGCAGCGACTGCGGATGATCGGCATGGTTCGTTCCCGTACGGGTCAGCCGCTCGACGGCGCCCGCATCGACTGGTCGTACCCGGAGGAGGCCGCGGTCGCGGAGGGTGCACCCGTCGGCTTCACGGACACAGCCACGGACGGCACTTTCGACCTCCATGCCGACGCCGCGACCGAGCACGTGGAGGTGACCGTATCGGCTCCCGGCCACGCGACGCTCGAGGTTCGTCTCGTCCCGCTCTCGGGGCTGCCGGCGATCTCGGTGCCGATCGATCGGTCCGGCCGGAGTCCGCTTGCGGTCCGCCGCGGCGCAGGCAACGACGTCGAGTGCTGGTGCGAGTTCGTCCTCACTCCCGTCTGAAACTTCCCGGTTCGTCGGGTCATCGGCCCCTGGTGACCGGGACACCGGGCGTCGCATTCTTCCTTCATCCGCCACCGGGGCGGGCAGTGAAGGAGACCGCAGATGACCACCACCAGCGCGGCGGACGTTTCCGTCGCTGACCCGGGCACTGGGAAGAAGACGGCCGCGTGGGCGGCGACAGGCATCCTCGCCGGCCTCGCAGGCGTCGTCGCGATCCAGGCCAGCAGCGGTGTCAGCGCCGTCTACGACGAGGACACCGCGGGCGATCCGGGCGCGATCGTCGCACGCCTCACCGACCAGCGGACGTTCATCCTCGTCGAACACATCGCGATGACCGTGTCGGCGCTGGCGCTGCTGGTCTTCGCGGCAGGCCTCGCCCGACTGCTGAGGGAGCGGCTCGGGAGCGACAGCATCCTGCCCGGGGTCGCGGCCGGTGGTCTGGTGGCGACCTCCGCGGTCTGCCTGATCGGGACCGGACTGACCACGGAGCTGGTGTTCGGGCTGTCCGAGGGGAGCGACCTCGTCCCGGAGTTCGCGGTCGTGGCGGGTCACTGGTTCGGCACGATCCCGTGGCTGTGGGCGGCGGCGGGGGTCAGCGCGCTCGCGGTGGCGGCGGCGTCCCTGAGGCACGGCTCGGTGGCCCGGTGGCTCGGCTGGACGAGCCTCGTCCTCGGCGGCCTGACCGCGCTGTTCGGCATCTCCCCGTTGCAGTACATGGCCGGATTCACGGGGCCGTTCTGGGTTCTCGTCTGTGCGACGGGCCTGTGGATCACCGGGCGCAAGCAGACGGCCTGACCGACAATTGGCTCCCGGCCTGTGCGCGTTTCCGGTAGTTGGGACTACCGGAAACGCGCACAGGCGGCGGAGCCGCAGGAGGGAGTGACGGTGAGCGATCGACTCGAGGGGTCGGTGGGTGGTGGTGCGCCATTACCCGCTGTCGCGCTCGCCGTCACCGCTTGGCTGCTGTCCGTGTCGTCCGTCGTGGTCTTCCTCGCGGCCGATCCGACGCTGGACTCGAACCAGCTGTTCTTCCTCGTCGACGTCGTCGGCGCCGCGGTGTACGGAACGGTCGCGGGTGTCGTGCTGGCCCGGCGGGTCCATCCGGTTCCGATCATCCTCGGGGTGGGGGCGATCGGGATCGGCCTTGCCGCCTTCAGTTACGCGTACACGCAGTTGGCCGCTGTTCGACCCGGACTGCCCGGGGTGGCCCTGGTCGAGCCGTTGCAGGGCACCGCGTGGATCCCGGGGACCCTCGCTTTGTTCCTGGTGGTGCCGTGGCTGATTCGGGTCCAGCCGCTCGACGCGGTCGCCTGGACCGGGGTGGTCACGGGAACCGCGACCACCGTGTGGTTCCTCGTCGCGCGGACGTGGACGGACACCTCGACGGTGTGGCTCGTCGTCCCGATCGCGGCACTGGGTCTGGTCACGGCGGCCGACGTGTGGCGTCGTCACCGGACGGGGCCTGTCGACGAACGGGTCGGCCTCGGCTGGCTCGCCGTCGGCACGGCACTGATGGCCCTGTCGTTCCTGCCGCTCGCGCTGCCGGAGTCGTGGCCGGCGTTGTGGATGATCAATCCGCTGGTGCATCTCGCGGTACAGGCGTTCTACCCGGCCGCGATGCTGGTCGCGGTGCTGCGGCAGCGGATGTGGGGGCTCGATCTCGCGGTCAGTCGTGCCGTCCTGGCCGGCACGCTCACGGTCGGGTTGATCGCGCTCTACGTGGTGGTCGCGACGGCACTGGCGCGACTGTTGCCGTCGTCGGATTCCGTGCTCGCGCAAGCGGTTGCGGCCGGGGCGGTAGCCGTCGCGGTGGTGCCGGTGCGGTCGTGGTTGCAGCGGCGGGTCCACGACCTCGTCTACGGTGCGGGCGCCGATCCGGCGCGCGCCGTCCGCGACCTCGGGGGTCGGTTCGCGTCGGCGCAGGAGCCGGAGGAACTGATCACCGAACTCGCCGCGGGTGTGGCCGCGGCACTGCGGCTGGAGTCGGTGACGGTGTGGCGCACCGGTGAGACGGAACCGGCCGCCCGGTACGGAGCTCCGTCGGGTGAGGCCACCACCGTCGACCTGGTGCACCGCGGCGCCCCGGTCGGGGTCATCGCCGCGACCGCGCCACCCGGCGTCTCGCTCGATGCGCGGGCGCGGAAGTCGTTGTCGGAGCTGGGGTCCGTCGTCGCGACGGGCCTCGCGCTCGCGCAGGCGTCCCTCGAACTCGACGCCGCCCGGGACCGCCTGTCGACCGTGCGACTGGAGGAGCGTCGCGTCATCCGACGCGAGCTGCACGACGGGCTGGGGCCCTCACTGGCCGGTATCAGGCTCGGTCTGCAGGGGGTGCGGAACCTGCTCGCCGTCGATCCGGATGCCGCCGCGCGACTGCTGGATTCGCTGCAACAGCAACTGGACCACCAGGTGGACGGGGTGCGGTCGCTGTCGCGCACGCTGTTCCCCCCGATCCTCGACGAGTTGGGCCTTGCCGCCGCCCTGCACGAGCTGGCCGCCCAGCACGCCCGCGCCGGGTTCGTCCTCGACGTGTGCGCGGATGTTCCTGCGACGCTCGACGCCGCGGCGGGCGCGGCCGCCTACGGCATCGCGGTCGAGGCGGTGTCCAACGCCCGCAGGCACAGCGGTGCCGACGGGTGCCGGGTCGACATCGTCTGCGCTGCATCGGGATCTGCCAGTCAGGAGCTGACCGTGGTCGTGCTCGACAGTGGTGTGGGTTTCACCGCGGGAGGCGCTGGGGGAGTGGGGACCCGGTCGATGCGGGAGCGGGCGAGCGAACTCGGCGGAACTCTGGTCATCGACTCGCCGCCTCCTGGCGGCACGCGCGTGACAGCCCGGCTACCGTTGTCCGGATCATGACCGACATTCGCGTTGCAGTCGTCGACGACCATCCCGTGTTCCGGCTGGGGATGGTCGCGCTCCTGTCCACCCTCGACGGGATCGAGGTCGTCGCGGAGGCCAGCTCCGCGGCGGAGGCCGCGACCGCGGTGACCGGGGACGTCGACGTGGTGCTGATGGACATCGAACTCGGCGACGGCTCTGGGGTGGAGGCTACCCGCGACCTGCTCGCGCGCCTGCCTGCCGTGCGGGTGCTGATGGTCACGATGCACGAGGACGACGACGCGCTGCTCGCGTCGGTGCGGGCCGGTGCCCGCGGCTACCTGGTCAAGGGCGCGGGGCCGGAGGAGGTGGAGCGGGCGCTGCGGGCGGTCGCGCACGGTGACCTGTTCCTCGGCGCGGCGGTCGCGGAGCGGGCGATGGGGTTCCTCGCGTCCCCGCGGGGTGCGGTGCCCGCGGTGTTTCCCGAGCTGACGGACCGGGAGCGGGAGATCCTCGACCTCGTCGCGGCAGGCCACGACACCGCGACCATCTCGCGCCGCCTGATCCTGAGCCCGAAGACGGTCCGCAACCACACGTCGAACATCCTCACGAAGCTCGGTGTGCCGGACCGGTCGGCGGCGATCGTGCGGGCGCGGGAAGCGGGACTCGGCTGACGTGGTCCTGCGCGGCGGGGGTGGGTGCTGCTCGGGTACTCGGCGGGGTTGGCGCTGCTCGGGACGGTCACGGTCCCCGCTCGCTTCGGTCCTAGACCGACTTCCGAAACCGGATCTACGGTTAACTTGACTGGGGGTGTCTGCAGTCGGTTGCCGTGTGGTGACCGGTGCGGCGCCCGGATCCGATGATGAACCGCTCGCACGCGGCGCAGCCGTGCACAGGAAGGAACACCGTGACCACAGAGGCCTTCATCTATGAAGCCATCCGAACTCCACGCGGCAAGGGTAAGAAGAACGGGTCGCTCCACTCGGTGAAGCCGATCGACCTGGTGACGGGCCTGATCGCCGAGCTTCGGGTGCGGTTCCCCGACCTCGACGAGGACCGGATCTCCGACATCATCCTCGGCGTGGTCTCCCCGGTCGGCGACCAGGGTGCCGACATCGCCCGCACCGCGGTGTCCGCGTCCGGCCTGCCGGTCACGGTCGGTGGCGTGCAGATCAACCGTTTCTGCGCGTCCGGCCTCGAGGCCGTGAACATGGCGGCGCAGAAGGTCCGCTCCGGCTGGGACGAGCTGGTCATCGCCGGTGGCGTCGAGTCGATGTCCCGCGTTCCGATGGGCTCGGACGGCGGCGCGTGGATGCAGGATCCCGCCACCAACTACGACAGCTACCTGGTCCCGCAGGGCATCTCCGCCGACCTGATCGCCACCATCGAGGGCTTCTCCCGCGAGGACGTCGACGCGTACGCGGTCCGCTCGCAGGACCTCGCGGCCAAGGCGTGGGAGGGCGGCTACTTCGCCAAGTCGGTCGTCCCGGTGAAGGACATCAACGGCATCACCGTCCTCGACCAGGACGAGCACCGCCGCCCCGGCACCACGCTGGAGGATCTCGCGAAGCTGCAGCCGTCGTTCGCCGGCATCGGCGCGATGGGCGGCTTCGACGCGGTGGCGCTGCAGAAGTACCACTTCGTGGAGAAGATCAACCACGTCCACCACGGCGGCAACAGCTCGGGCATCGTCGACGGCGCCGCGCTGGTGCTCGTCGGCACCGAGCAGGCCGGCAAGGACATGGGCCTGGCTCCGCGTGCGCGCGTCGTCGCGACCGCCACCTCCGGCGCGGACTCGACGATCATGCTGACCGGTCCCACCCCGGCTGCGCACAAGGTCCTCGCCCAGGCCGGTCTCACGGTCGACGACATCGACCTGTTCGAGATCAACGAGGCCTTCGCGTCCGTCGCGCTGAAGTTCCAGAAGGACCTGAACATCCCGGACGAGAAGCTCAACGTCAACGGCGGTGCCATCGCGATGGGCCACCCGCTGGGTGCGACCGGCGCGATGATCACCGGAACGATGATCGACGAGCTCGAGCGTCGCGGCGCTCGGCGTGCCCTGGTGACGCTGTGCATCGGCGGCGGCATGGGCGTGGCCACCATCATCGAGCGCGTCTGACGCGTCCCAATACGGATTCACAGGAGACTTTGAGCAGTGACTGACAACATGATCGGTTGGGACAAGGACGCGGACGGCATCGTCACCCTGACGATGGACGATCCGAACCAGGGCGCCAACACCATGAACGACCTGTACAAGGCGTCCATGACGGCGACCATCGAGCGGCTCGAGGCGGAGAAGGACGACATCGCCGGTGTCGTGCTCACGTCCGCGAAGAAGACGTTCTTCGCCGGCGGCGACCTCAAGAACATGATGCAGGTCGGACCGGACGACGGCCCGGCGCTGATGGCGCAGCTCGCCGAGATCAAGGGCGCGCTGCGTCGTCTGGAGCAGCTCGGCAAGCCTGTCGTCGCGGCCATCAACGGTGCCGCCCTCGGCGGTGGCCTCGAGATCGCCCTGGCCACCCACCACCGCATCGCCGCCGACGTCCGTGGCGTGCAGATCGGTCTGCCGGAGGCCACCCTCGGCCTGCTGCCCGCGGGCGGCGGTGTCATCCGCACCGTCCGCATGCTCGGTCTGCAGACCGCGCTGATGCAGGTCCTGCTGCAGGGCCAGCGGTACAACCCGTCGAAGGCCAAGGAGATCGGCCTGATCGACGAGGTCGTCGCGTCCATCGACGAGCTCGTTCCCGCCGCGAAGGCGTGGATCAAGGCGAACCCCGAGTCCGGTGTTCAGCCGTGGGACAAGAAGGGCTTCAAGATCCCCGGCGGTGCCCCGTCGTCGCCCGCGATCGCGGCGAACCTGCCCGCGTTCCCGGCGAACCTGCGCAAGCAGCTCAAGGGCGCGAACATGCCCGCACCGCGCGCCATCATGGCCGCCGCGGTCGAGGGTGCGCAGGTCGACATCGACAACGCGTCGCTGATCGAGTCGCGCTACTTCGTGCATCTGCTGACCGGCCCGGTCGCGAAGAACATGATCCAGGCGTTCTTCTTCGACCTGCAGACCATCAACGGTGGCGGCTCGCGTCCGAAGGACGTCCCGAAGAAGGACATCAAGAAGATCGGTGTCCTCGGCGCAGGCATGATGGGCGCGGGCATCGCGTACGTGTCCGCGAAGGCCGGCTACGAGGTCGTCCTCAAGGACGTCTCCCTCGAGGCCGCCGAGCGTGGCAAGGGCTACTCGGAGAAGATCGAGGCCAAGGCTCTCTCCCGTGGCAAGACCACCGAGGAGAAGTCGGCGGCGCTGCTGGCCCGCATCACCCCGACCGCGGATCCCGCGGACCTCAAGGGCGTCGACTTCGTGATCGAAGCTGTCTTCGAGAACACCGAGCTCAAGCACAAGGTGTTCCAGGAGATCGAGGACATCGTCGAGCCCGACGCGCTGCTCGGCTCCAACACCTCCACCCTGCCGATCACCGGTCTCGCCGACGGTGTGAAGCGCCAGGAGGACTTCATCGGCATCCACTTCTTCTCGCCTGTCGACAAGATGCCGCTGGTGGAGATCATCAAGGGCGAGAAGACGTCCGACGAGGCGCTGGCCCGGGTGTTCGACTACACCCTCGCGATCAAGAAGACCCCGATCGTCGTCAACGACAGCCGCGGCTTCTTCACCTCGCGCGTCATCGGCACGTTCGTCAACGAGGCGATCGCCATGCTCGGTGAGGGCATCGAGCCCGCCACCATCGAGCAGGCAGGCTCGCAGGCCGGTTACCCGGCTCCGCCGCTGCAGCTGACCGACGAGCTGAACATGAAGCTCATGCAGAAGATCGCCAAGGAGACCGCCGAGGCGGCCGAGCGCGGCGACACCAAGCTGGGCACGGAGCGTCACCCGGCTCTCGACGTCATCGACTGGATGGTCGCCGAGGGGCGTCCGGGTCGCCTGGAGAAGGCCGGCTTCTACGAGTACGACGAGGACGGCAAGCGTCTCGCCGTCTGGCAGGGCGTGCGTGACCACTACAAGACGGTCGCGACGCTCGACGTCCCGCTGCAGGATCTGATCGACCGGATGCTGTTCGCCGAGGCGATCGAGACCCAGAAGTGCTTCGACGAGGGTGTTCTCGAGTCGACCGCCGACGCCAACATCGGCTCGATCTTCGGTATCGGGTTCCCGGCCTGGACCGGTGGCGTGCACCAGTTCATCGTCGGCTACCCGGGTGGCCAGGAGGCCTTCGTGGCCCGCGCCGAGGAGCTCGCCGCCAAGTACGGCAAGCGCTTCACCCCGCCTGCGTCGCTGAAGAAGTAGTAACGCCCGAAGGGCCCCTCCGTGCAATCCGCGCGGAGGGGCCTTTTGTGCGCTTCGCGCCTGTGCGCACTTTTGGTAGCGCGGACTACCAAAAGTGCGCACAGGTCCTGTGGATAACTTTCGTCTGATCGGGTTTCCGGTCAGCGGTGCGAGGCACGATCCGCCCATGACCAAAGACAGGGGCGGAACGCTGCAGCAGCTGCTGGACGCGCAGCACGGGCTCGTCGCGCAGGGACAGGTCGCCGCATTCGGTTACGGGCGGGGTCGGGTGCGGAATCTGCTCGACTCGGGGCAGTGGCGGCGCGTACTGCAGGGCGTGTATGCGATCACGAACGGTCCTCTCACACGGGAGATGACTCTCGCTGCGGCACTGCTGTACGGACGGCGGTGGTCACGCGATGCTGAGCCACCGGACCGCGGCGGAGGAGTGGTCGATGGTGACGCAGGACGACGGTCCGGTGCACATCACCGTCCCGTACGGGAAGTCGGCGCGAAACCAGGGGCCGACGCTGCTGTTGCCGGCACAACGAACGGCGCACCCGGTGCCGGCCCCGGGGCGGGTTCTGCACCCCGGCGTGGTCGTGCACCGTTCGCGGGCACACCGCTACATCGGGGTGGACACCGCGATGCCGCGGACGACCAAGGCGGACACGGTCGTAGATCTTGCTGTCGCGTCACCGTCACCGCGGGCGGCGTACGTCAGCTTGATCACAACCGTCACCAACGCGCGGATCCGCCTCGCGGACGTCGCCAGGCGAATCGAGGAACGTCCGCCGTTGCGTTACCACCAGGCGTTGGATGCGGCGGTGAGACTGCTGGCGGACGGTGTGCAGTCGGTGCTCGAGTACCACTACGCGATGGATGTCGAATTGGCGCACGGTCTTCCGAAGGGTGGTCGGCAGCACCCGGTGATCGTCGACGGGCGGACGCTGTACGAGGACGTCGACTACTCGGCCCATGGCGTCCCCCTGATCGTCCGGTTGGACGGCAGATGGGCGCACTCCATGCGGGAGATCCAGTTCCGGGATCGGCGCCGCGACAACGCCGCCGAGCTCGCGGACCGTCCGCGGCTCGTCTACGGCATGGAGGAGGTCGGCAGCAACGCGTGTGCTGTCGCGCGGGAGGTGGAGACGGTTCTGCTGCGGGAGGGGTGGTCCCGGACGGCGGCCAGGCCCTGCCGGGCCTGTGCGCACTTCTGGTAGCGCGAACTACCAAAAGTGCGCACAGGTCCTATCCGTTCCACCAGGGGCGGAGCGGGACGTTCGCACGGCCGGCGGCGTCGAGCTTGACCGCCAGGACCTGGTGCAGCTGAACGACATTGCGCTCGAAGCCGAGCTGCGAGCCGGCCATGTACAGGCCCCACACCTTCGCGGTGCCCTCGCCGACCTCCGCGACGCATTCGTCCCAGCTGTCCTCAAGGTTGCGGCACCAACCGGCCAGGGTCAGCGCGTACGACTCGCGGAGGTTCTCCTCGTGGCGCACCTCCAGACCGATGTCCTGGATCTCGCTGATGATCCGTCCGGAGCCGGTGAGTTCGCCGTCCGGGAAGACGTAGCGGTCGATGAAGCCGCCCGCCCGGGTGCTGCGGGTGTTGTCGGGGCGGGTGATGCAATGATTCAGCATCAGGCCGCCGTCCCGCAGCTTCGACTTGATGAACTCGAAGTAGGCGGGGTAGTTGGCGACACCGATGTGCTCGGTGAGGCCGATGGACGACACCGCGTCGAAGCCGGTCTCGTGGACGTCGCGGTAGTCGGAGTGCCGGACCTCCGCCAGCCCGGACAGTCCCTCGTCGGCGATCGCCTTCTGCGCCCATTCGGCCTGCTCCGCGGAGAGGGTCGCGCCGATCACCTTGACGCCGCGGCGGGCTGCGTAGCGGACCATACCGCCCCAGCCGCAGCCGATGTCGAGGAGGCGGTCGCCTTCCTTGAGCCGCAACTTGTCGAAGACGAGGCGGTACTTGTTCTCCTGCGCCGCCTCGAGGCTCTGGTCCTCGGACTCGTACGCGGCGCAGGTGTACGTCATGGACGGCCCGAGCACCTTCTCGTAGAAGGCGTTCGAGACGTCGTAGTGGTGGTGGATGGCCTCGGCATCGCGGGTCTTGGAGTGCCGCAGTCCTTCCGCGAGCCGACGCCAGCGCGGCAGCGACTCCTGCGGCGGGGGAGCGATGGGCCGCAGCACCTCCCAGCCGAGGGACCGGGTGATGTGGGCGAGTTCACGGGCGCTGGGCCGGTGGAAGTGCAGCTGTTCGCCGAGCACCCTCAGCACCTCGTACGGGTTGCCGGGGTGGCTGCCGGTGACCACGAGGTCACCGGAGATGTACGCGCGGGCCATGCCGAGGTCGCCGGGCGCGGTCATGAGGTACGTCGTGCCGCGCGGCGTCTTCAGATGCAGGTGGTACTCGGCGTCGGGGGAGCCGAGTTCGCTGCCGTCGTAGGCGGTGAAGTACACCGGGAGGTTCCGGCCGACGACGATCCCGAGGATCTCTGCGATGGTCAGCTTGGCTGCGCCGGAACCGTGCCGGGTGGGAGCGTCCTTGAACGTGGTCATCTGCGTTGCACCGCCTTCGAGAAGAGGTCGAGTAGACGTGAATCGGGGTCGTAGCGCTTCTTCAGTGAGTCGTACCGTTCGCCGCCGTAGAGGGCGGTGAACTCGGCCTTCGAGTAGTAGGCGTCGGAGTAGAGCGACTTGTGGCCCTCGAAGTCGGTGACGGTCCGTTCGATGAGCCGGTTCGCGGCGCCCTCGGGTTGCCCGGGGACGATCGGCACCGACGACCAGAAGCCGATGTTGACGTAGGTGCGTTTCGGCTCCAGCGGGTACAGCGGCCAGGGCCTGGCCTGGTCGGCGTCGGCCGGTGCGGGTTCGCGCAACCGCAACGGGCACAACCAGATCGGCTCGATCGGGATCTCCTTCAGGAACCAGTGCACGAAGTCGGCGGTCCGCTCGATCGGCACCTCGACGTCCTGGACGACCCGCTCGCGCGGCGGCAGGCCCTTGCGTGCCTCGAGGCGGTCGCCGATGTCGTACTTCCGGTCGAGCGCGACGAGTTTCCAGTAGAAGCTGCTGCGGCGAAGCTGTTTCGGCCACCAGCGCCTGATTCGGGGGTTCTGGGTGCCGAAGGCGCGGGAGCACCAGAACCAGTCGGTGTCCCAGCGCCACAGGTAGTCGTGGATGGTGAGCCTGTCCGTTTTGGGATGGTTCACCGATTCGTGCTGGATGGACCGGTAGTAGACGTCCATGTCGGTGTAGTCCGACACCGGGCCGGGTGCGTCGGTCTGTGTGCCGAGTGTCAGGTAGGACTCGTGGGCGGAGAAGACGACACCGTCGAGATAGTCCACGGCGACGCCGTCGTACACCCGCGACCGCGCGATCTCGTCCATGGACGACTGCAGCGACTCGAGATCGTCGAAGCGCAGATGTCGCAGGGCGACATAGGGTTTGACGGTTTCGAGTTGGATGCGAAGTCGGGTGGAGTACCCCAACGTCCCGTAGGAGTTGGGGAAGCCGAAGAACAGGTCCGCGTGCTCGCCGTCCGGTGTCGCCGTGACGATCTCGCCGCCGCCGGTGAGGACGTCGATCTCGAGCACCGATTCGTGGGGCAGTCCGTTGCGGAACGAGGACGACTCGATTCCCAGGCCGGTGACGGCGCCGCCGAGGGTGATGGTCTTCAGCTGCGGGACCACGAACGGCGCCAGTCCGTACGGGAGTGTCGCGGCGACGAGGTCCTCGTAGGTGCACATGCCCGCGACGTCCGCGGTCCGGGCCTCGGGGTCGACGGAGATCACCGACGTCAGCCCCGACACGTCGAGGCCGGGGGTGTTCGTCGCGGCGCGCGCCCGGAAGAGGTTCGACGTCTTCTTCGCGAGCCGTACGGTCGCGGCGGGCGGGATGGCGCGATAGCTCGCGAGTAATCGCTCGACCCCCGCGCGGTGGGCTCGGGGCCCGATCTCGCGCGGTGCGGTCGATCTCCTGCGGAATGCACTCGAAGTGACTGCCACCCCCCGAAACTATCCCCTGGTAGCCGTCCAGGCGACAGATGGGGGCAGGAAGGCTCGCGGCGAGTCGCGTTCACGCCCAGTCGGTGCCGCGTGCGCGGTGTGTGATACGGGCCACAGGCGCTCGGGCGGGATTGGCAGCGCCCGTCGGCGTGCGGGCACGATGGTGGTCATTCGAGGGCGACGAGCGGTCGCCCGCAGCACTGAGGAGAGCTCGTGGGACAGGTCAGCGCCAGCAGTTCGGTCGACGTCGGAGCGGCTCCCGAGGCGGCGCTCGCCGCGGTCGCGGACTACCAGACCGTGCGTCCGCGGATCCTGACCGAGCACTACTACGACTACTCGGTGCTCGAGGGCGGTCAGGGCGCGGGCACCGTCGTGACGTGGTCGCTCAAGGCCACGGAGAAGCGGACCCGCCACGTGAAGGCCACCATCACCGTCTCGGCCGACACCGTCACCGAGACCGATGCCAACTCCAGCATGGTCACCACCTGGACCGTGACCCCGAAGGGGACCGGTTCCACGGTGACGACGACCACCACCTGGAACGGCGCGGGCGGCATCGGCGGTTTCTTCGAGAAGACCTTCGCGCCGCTGGGACTGAAGAAGATCCAGGCCGGCGTGCTCGCGAACCTCGCGCGCGAACTCGGTTAGGGCCCCGACAGGAACTCGACGACGCCGTGCACGACCGACTGCGCGTAGTCGGCGCGCCCGGCCTCGTCGGTCATGCGTAGCGCGTCCGCGGGATTGCGCATGTTGCCGAGCTCGACCAGGATCGACGGCCGCTCGGACAGGTTCAGTCCGGCGAGGTCGGCGCGGGGGAGCAGGCCGTCGTCACCGATGTAGGTGGCGGGAACGAGGCCACGTTCGACGAGTGCGTCTCGCATCGTCTCCGCGAATTCGACGGATGCGCCTGCCTGCACGCCGTTGAGTGCCGGCGCCGAGTAGCTGACGTGGAAGCCGTGGTCGTCGATGCCTGCGCCATCGGCGTGGATCGCGACGACGGCGTCGGCGCCGGACTCGTTCGCGGCTGCGGCACGCTCGTCGACGCAGCTGCCGACGGAGGTGTCGTCCGGGCGGCTCAGCTCGACCCGGGCGCCGCGAACCTCCAGTTCGGAGCGCATCAGCCCGGCCACCTCCCAGGTGAAGGTGTGTTCGGGGTATCCGGTCGCGGTGGACGTCCCGGTCGTCTGGCAGTCCTTGGTGCCACCGCGCCCGGTGGGTACCTGTGCGGTCATCGCGGCGTCGTGCGATCCGCTGTGCCCGGGGTCGAGGAACACGGTCTTGCCGGTCAGCGGCTGATCCGGTGTGTCCACCGACGCACCGCGTGCGGAACCGAGGCGGGGTGCCGGCGCCTGCTCGGCGGGCTCGGCGACCGTGACCGCCTGGTCGGTCGGAATGGTGCAGGAGGACAGGACGACCGCCAGCGCACCGAGGCATGTAGCGCTCCACCTGCGGGTGCGGGTTGCGGCGCGCCGGCCGCGAGGCCATGACGTCGCTTGCACGGGCCTACCGTATCCGGGTGCGTCTACGCTGGCTGGCAAACACGCAGAAAGGACCACAACGTGCAGCCCGGTGGACAACCCGATATGCAGCAGCTCCTCGCGCAGGCCCAGCAGATGCAGCAGCAGCTGATGGCGGCTCAGGCCGAGATCGCCCAGACCGAGGTGACCGGGCAGGCCGGTGGCGGGCTGGTGACCGCGACGGTCAAGGGCACCGGCGAGGTCGTGGCACTGGCGATCGACCCGAAGGTCGTGGATCCCGAGGACGTCGAGACCCTGCAGGACCTGGTGATCGGCGCGATCGCGGACGCGGCGGGCAAGGCTCAGGAACTCGCGGCCGGCAAGCTCGGTCCGCTCGCGGGCGGTCTGCCCGGCCTTCCGTTCTAGCGGGGTAGGGAGTGTACGAGGGGCCCGTTCAGGATCTGATCGACGAGCTCGGCAAGCTGCCGGGGGTCGGGCCGAAGAGCGCGCAGCGGATCGCGTTCCACCTGCTCGGGGTGGAGCCGCCGGAGATCGAGCGGTTGCAGAACGCGCTGCAGCGCATCCGGGACGGTGTGCAGTTCTGCGTCGTGTGCGGAACGGTGTCGGACAAGGAGAAGTGCCGGATCTGCTCCGACGCCCGCCGCGACCGCACCGTCATCTGCGTGGTCGAGGAGCCGAAGGACGTGCAGGCCATCGAGCGGACCCGGGAGTTCCGTGGCCGCTACCACGTGCTCGGTGGTGCGCTCGACCCGCTCAGCGGGGTCGGGCCGGACCAGTTGCGTATTCGGGAGTTGCTGGCGCGGATCGGCAACCAGGAGGACGGCGTCGACGTCGCCGAGGTCATCATCGCCACCGATCCGAACACCGAGGGCGAGGCCACGGCCACCTATCTGGTTCGGATGCTGCGCGATTTCCCCGGGCTGACGGTCACGCGCCTGGCGTCCGGGTTGCCGATGGGTGGCGACCTCGAGTTCGCCGACGAGTTGACGCTGGGCCGAGCGCTGTCGGGTCGCCGGACGATGTGACGGGCCTGCCTCCCGGTCGGGAGGTGGGCGTCAGTCCTCGTCGCCGGTCGGGGTGGGCGGGATCGCCGGATCCATCGCCTGCCGCAGCGCGTCGACCATGAAGGACAACGCCCCCGACGACAGCGATCCGCTGCGGACGACGCCGGATACCGGGACGGTGAGCCGGTTGCCGGCTTCCCTCATGACCCGCAGGCCGGGTCGGGCGGCGTCGCTGGAGACGGTGCTGGCGAACAGCACCGTCCACGCGCGCGGATTGGTGATGACGTCGAGCGTGGCGGTGTGGTCGCGGGCGATCGGCGGTCCGAGCTGGACCCGGCGCCCGACTTCGACGAACGCCTCCTCGACGACGCTGTGCAGCAGCACCTGGCTGGTGCGCGGCGGCAGCAGCAGGGGGAAGTGGGCGAGTTCGCCCAGGTCGACCGTCGAGAACGCGGACAGCGGGTGCTGGCTGGAGGTCACGATCACGAGACGTTCCGTGCCGAGCTCGACCGTTTCCAGGCCGGGCCGGTCGAGGTGGCCGCGGATCAATGCGATGTCCGCGTCGCCGGAGGAGACCGCGTCGATGCGGTCGGCGAAGGATTTGATGACGAACTCGATGTCGAGGTCCGGGTAGCGTCCACGGACCTGCGCGATGGCGTCGAGGCTCTGCGGCGCGAAGGTCATGTTGGCGCTGATCCGGATGCGGTTGCGCGGTTCCCGCGCGACCGCGAGCGCCTGCGTCTCCAGGGCGAGGACCTGCTGCGCGATCGGGACCAGGCGAAACCCGGCGGGAGTGGGTTTGACGACCCGGGTGGACCTGTCGAACAGGCTGGTGCCGAGTTCGTTCTCGAGTTTGCTGATCTGGTGGCTGATCGCGGACTGGGAGATGAAGCACTTCTCGGCGGCTCGGCTGAAGCTGAGCTCCTCGCTGACGGCCAGGAAGTAGCGCAGTTGCCGGAAGTCCACGGCACGATCCTACTTATGAGCGATCGAGATAACTGTCTGCCGTATATCACGGATACGTGGCGGAATGGACGCGTAACTATTTAGCGTTGCTCTCAGTACTGGCTCAGCGTGGAGTCAGGGGATGCCGCAGGAGGAAACCGTGGGTGAGGCAATGGTGAAGGACCAGGCCGAGACACAGACACAGGACCGTACCGAGACCGTGGTGGTCGGTTCCGGATTCGGCGCTCTGGCCGCCGCCAAGAAACTGGCCAAGGCCGGCCGACCCTTCGTCCTGATCTCCGAGACCACCGAGCACCTCTTCCAGCCGCTGCTCTACCAGGTGGCGACCGGCGTCCTCTCCGCTGGCGAGATCGCCCCCTCGATCCGCGCGATCCTCCAGGACTACCCGAAGGCGGACGTCCGCCTCGGCCGCGTCGTCGGCGTCGACGCCGAGGCCAAGGAACTGGTCTACGAGGCCGCGGGCGAGCGCCACACCCTCGGCTACGACAATCTGGTCGCCGCGACCGGCGCCCGCCAGTCGTACTTCGGCCGCGACGAGTTCGCGAAGGTCACCTACGCACTCAAGACGGTCAACGACGCGAAGCGCCTGCGCGACCAGATCGTGCGCTGCTTCGAGGAGGCGCACACCACCACCGACCCCGAGCGCGCCAAGAACCTGCTCAGCTTCATCGTGATCGGTGCCGGCGCCACGGGCGTCGAGCTGGCCGGTCAGATCAAGGAACTCGCGGGCCGCTACTTCGAGCAGTCGATGCGCGGCGTCACCGCAGCGGACGTCACCGTGACCCTGGTCGAGGGTGCCGGTGTCGCGATGCCCGCCTACGGCGGCAAGCTCAGCGAGTACACCAAGGCGTCGCTGGAGAAGTCCGGCGTCGAGGTCGTGCTGAACACCCTCGTCACCGACATCGATGCGCACGGCGCGACCCTCAAGGCGCACGGCGAGGCCGAGGGCGTCCGCCGCACCGCCGAGACCGTCATCTGGTCGGCGGGTGTCCAGGCCAACGACTTCGCGCGGGTCCTCGCGGAGGCCACCGGCTGCGAGACCGACCGCGCCGGACGACTGCTCGTCAACCCGGACCTCACCGTCGGCGGTCGTGCCGACATCTTCGCGGTCGGCGACATGACCTCGCTGAACAACCTGCCCGGCCAGTCTCCGGTCGCGATGCAGGGCGGACGGCACGTCGCCGCCACCATCCTCGGCAAGAAGAAGCGCGGCACCCCGTTCAAGTTCCGCGACAAGGGCAGCATGGCCATCATCAACCGCTTCCGCGCGGTGACGAAGGTCAAGAACATCGAGCTGACCGGTGCCTTCGCGTGGGTGCTGTGGCTCGCCGTGCACATGGTGTACCTCGTCGGTTTCCGCAACCGGTACGTGGCGATCATGTCGTGGTTCGGTTCGTTCGTCGGACACCGTCGCCCGCACTTCCACTACGCGCAGGAGCCGCAGCAGATCGCGGAACCGCGTGCCGTGGAGGAGAGCTCGGCAGCCGCCGAGATCAAGACCGAGGTGATCACGAGCGAGGTTCCGGTGGAGAAGAAGGAGACGGTCACCGTCTCCTGACCACCTGCGCAGATCGTCGTACGGCCGCGTCCCCGATCCGGGGCCGCGGCCGTACGCGTCTCCGGGAATACCGAGGGTGTCTCGGCTGTTGTCTGCGACTGTCGTGAAAGGAGCCGCATGACAGTCGATTCCGCAGTGGCAGGTGCACCGGCAGTCGGTGTCGACGACGTGTTGGCCGGCCTGCACTGGCGGTCCGCCCACGGTGAGCGCGTGATCCTCGACGCCTGCGAGCACGTCGACGCCGGCGACGGTGAGTCGCGTGCGGTTCTGGTCACCTGCGGGCTTCTTCGCGTGGAGGGCCTGGGTAACGCGCAGGATCTGGCGCCGGGCGACCTCCTCTTCGTGCCGCACGGACACAGCCACACGATGAGGGCGCTGTCGGAGGCGACGATCCTGTGCCTGCGGATGACGTCGGCGGGCACGTCGCGCGCGCTCGACGCACTGCCGCGGCGGGTGATCCTCACGGAGTTCGCCGAACGCGAGCCGATGGCCCACGCCCTGCTGCGAAATCTGGTGGAGGACGGCGGCCACCCGCACGACGTACTCCGCGACCGCACCGCCACACTGGTGGCGACGATCGCGGTGTCGTCCTGGTTCGCTCGCGGCTGCGCACCCAGTCGGTGGCTGTTGCGGGTGGACGAACCCGGTCTGGCCCGTGCCGTCGCCGCCATACATGCCGAGCCGGGCCGGGAGTGGACGGTGGAATCGCTCGCACGGCTGGCGCTCGCCTCCCGGTCCGGGTTCGCGGCCCGGTTCACCGCGGCGACCGGACAGCCCCCGGGCCGCTACCTGTCGGCCGTCAGAATCGAACAGGCACAACGGATGTTGACCCGGGGAGATGTCTCGATCGCCGCCGTGGCGCAGCGGCTCGGCTACGGTTCCGACACCGCGTTCGGCCGGGCGTTCCGCAGGCACACCGGCGTCACGCCGTCCGAATGGCAGCGGCAACGCGGCCGAGTGTGATCCGGGCCAGCAGCCCGCCGGCGACGGTGACCACCGCGGCGACGACGTAGGTCGCGCCGACACCGAGACCGTCCACCCCGAGCCCGCCGACCGCGGAGCCGAGGATGATCGCGGTCTGGAAGCAGGCGACGAGGAGCCCACTTCCCGCCTCCACGCGGTCCGGGAGCATCCGCGTCACCCAGACCTGGGCGAGGTTCAGCAGGCCGCCGAACGCCGCGCCCCAGATGACGACCGCGAGATACCCGAGGGCGGAACGGCCCTCGGACAGTGCGAGCGCGAGCACGGACAGCCCGATCGCGCCCGGGACGGCCACCAGCAGTGGTCGCAGCTGTCGGTCGGCGAGACTGCCGATGACGAAGTTTCCGACGAGGCCACCCGCGCCGAACAGGGCCAGCAGGATCGCCACGGACTCCGGGCCTGCGCCGACCAACTCGGCCAGCGCCGGCCGGATGTACGTGAAGCCGGTGAAGTGTCCGCCGATGACGGCGACGAAACCGGTCAGCCCGAGTGCCACACCCCGCGAGCGGAGCGCACTCCCCATCGCCGCCCAGCCGACTCCCGCGGCGGGCGCGACAGGTGGCAGCGTCACTCGGACCGCGACAGCAGCGGCGAGCGTCAGAATCGCGGCGACGGCGAAGACGACACGCCACCCGGCGTAGGTGCTCAGGAGCACTCCGAGGGGCACGCCGGCGACGGTCGCGAGCGTGGTGCCCGCGTTGACGATCATCATCCCCTTTCCGACGCGGTCGGCGGGAACGAGTTGGGTGACGATCACCAACGCCATCGACCAGTAGCCGCCGATCGCGAGGCCGAGCAGCAACCGCGCCAGCATCAGGACCACCACGTTCGGTGCGACGGCGACAAGAACGTTCGAGGCCACCGCTCCGACGGTCAGTGCGACGAGGAGGGTGCGCCGGTCCAGTCGGGGGAACAGCGATCCCATCCCGAGCGCGGCCACCAGCGCGGTCAGTGCGGTCACGCTGACGGACAACCCGATCACGCCTTCCGTGACACCGAGTTGGGAGGCGACGAGCGTCAGCACTCCGGGAGGCAGGAACTCGGCGGTCACGAGGGCGAAGCTGCCCAGGAACATCGTCGCCAACGCGGGCCAGACGCGTCGGGTCGGGTTCGCCGCGCGGACGTCGGCGATCAGGTTGGTTGTCATGTGTGGTGTCAACAACGCTCCCGCGGGATCCACACCCACCCGGACGCCACACCACTCGATCCAGACGCCAGACCCGTTCGGATTCGGACAAAGCGGCCGTTCTGCCGTCGTCGTAAGTTCGAAACCCTAAGTGTCGACACGCAATCCGACCTCCCCGCTTCGTCGCTGCCGGTGCGTGCCGGTGTTAGCGTGCCGCCATGCGCATCCAGCACGGGGGAAACTGGGTTCGAGTGTGTGTCGCCGCCCTGGCGGCGACGATCGTGGTCGGCGGCGGAGGCGCCACGGCCGCGGCACAGTCCAGTGGCAGTGCCGGCGGCGAGGGGTCCGTCGGCACCGGTTCACTGACCGACGGCACCGGGTCGGACGGTGAGCCGCTGAACGGGACGACGCTGATCACGGGGTCGCTCGGCACCGCCTCGGTGGCCCGGTCGCCACTCGGTTCGGTGCTCCCGCCGCTCGTCGACGCCATCGTCCCGGCGCCGAACCCGCCGTATCCGGACCTCGACGCCCTGTGGCAGGCGGTCCTGCCGTCCCCGATCGGGGAGCCGTTCTTCGACGAGTTCCCACCCGGACTCCCGGGGATGGCGAACGGGCAGGTCATCGAGACCAGGGACGTCACCCCGGTCGCCGTTCGGTTTCTGCGAGGCCCGGTCCGTGAGGTGCGGCAGTTCAAGGTCAAGACGACCGACTCGCACGGCGGACCGTCGTTCGCGACGGCGACACTCGTCGTTCCCGCCACACCGTGGGCCGGGCCGGGGCCACGCCCGGTGCTGGTCAACAACGTCCCGATCAACGGGTTGGGGCGGGACTGCACGCCCTCGCACACACTCGCGCACGGAATCACGCCGTCCACCAACCCGTTCGAGCTGCTTCGCCCCGTGACTGCGAAGGCCGAGGAACGCGGTTACGCGGTGCTCATTCCCGACCACGAAGGTCCGCTCATGACGTACGGTGAGCCGTTCGTCGCGGGGCACGCAATCCTCGACACGATCCGAGGAATGCGCAACCTGTACCCCGCCGAGTTCGGCGCCTCCAAGATCGCGATGATGGGCTACTCCGGTGGTGCGATCGCCACGAGTGGCGCCGCCAAGCTGCTGAACGGTTATGCGCCCGAACTCGCGAGCGACATCGTGGGCGCCGCGATCGGTGGTGTGCCTGCCGACTACGACATGCTCGGGCGCACGATGAACGGCAACCTCGCCGGCGGCCTCTTCCTGGCCGCGGTGCTCGGGGTTGCCCGGCAGCAGACCGAGATCCTCACCCTGATGAACGATCTCGGCGAGCGAGTCGGTACGTCCGGGCTTCGCAACGCGTGCGTGATGACGCTCGCGCTCGCCGGACTGCCCGGCATTCCCGTCGAGGCGCTCGCCGATGTGAAGAAGGTACTGAGTTCACCTGTTGCACAAGAAATCTTCGCCGAGATGAAGATGGCGGACGTGCCGGCGGGAACGCCCCTGTACATCTACAACGGCGGCCAGGAGTTCTGGATTCCGGCGCTCGGCTCCCAGAACCTGTTCGCCGAGCAGTGCGGGCTCGGGGTGTCGACGGTGTACCGCCAGGTCCCGGGCGAACACGTCATCGGTGAACTGACCGGCAACCCGGGTGCATTCGACTGGGTGGACGCGCGGCTGGGCGGGGAGCCGGCGCCGGACGAGTGTTGACCGATGTCCTGTGACAGGAGCTGACGACATCCGTGTACGGGCCCGGTCGGCCACGACACAGGGTGTTGCTCCGTGGGGGGCGCATCGGTCGGTGGTGCCGTCTCTCGGTCGAGGAATCGCGACGTGTGTGAGGAACTCGTCTCGGCCGTCAAGATGGTGTCAAAGTGCTTTTCCTCCGACACGTCGATGATCACGCTGTACGGGTGAGAATCGGAGCTACGACAGGCCACCAGGAACCCGGGACGACCCGCCCCGGTAGCGACCGGAAGAAACTTTCTGTTGCAACCGGATTGGCGGGCCTCTCCCTCGATGCGATGGCCTCGGTATCCTATGGACCCGAGGCCATCGTCCTGGTGTTGGCGGTGGCAGGCGGAGCCGGACTGGGCTTCACCCTGCCGGTCACCATTGCCATTGCCCTGCTCCTCGCCGTGCTGGTCGCGTCCTACCGTCAGGTGATCGCTGCATTTCCCAACGGCGGTGGCGCCTACGCGGTGGCACGCAAACGCCTCGGCAGACGGGCGAGTCTGATCGCGGCCGCGTCGTTGATCATCGACTACGTTCTCAACGTCGCGGTGTCGATCGCAGCCGGTGTGGCGGCGTTGACGTCGGCTTTTCCCGCGTTGCTGCCCCACACGGTGTGGATCGCACTGGCGATCCTGCTCGGAGTCACCGCGTTGAATCTGCGCGGAATCGCGGATTCGGCTCGCGCGTTCATGATTCCGACGATTGTGTTCGTCACGAGCATCCTCACCGTCATCGTCGCGGGCCTGCTGCGTTCGGAGCCGGCGAGTGTCGTCGGCGCAGGTTCGGCCTTGGACAACGCCGAGACGATCGGCATTCTGCTGCTACTGAAGGCCTTTTCGAGTGGGTGCGCGGCACTCACGGGGGTGGAGGCGATCGCGAACGCCGTCCCGAGCTTCAGGACTCCCCGGGTGGTCAATGCCCAGCGCGCCGAAGTGGCGCTGGGCGTGCTCCTCGGCACGATGCTGATCGGTCTGGCGGTGCTGATCGAGAAGTTCTCACTGGCCCCGGTGGAGGGCACCACCGTGCTCTCCCAGCTCACCGCGGCGTCCCTCGGGAACGGCGCCGGCTACTACGTCGTCCAATTCGCGACGGTGGTGCTGCTGGCACTCGCGGCCAACACCTCGTACGGCGGTCTTCCGACGCTGATGCGCATTCTGGCCGACGACAACCTGCTACCTCATCGATTCGCCCGGCGGAACTCCCGAGACGTGTATCGCTACGGCGTGCTGACACTGGGAATCGCGGCCGGGGCGCTGGTGATCGGGTCCGGCGGCAACATGAACGCGCTCGTGCCGCTGTTCGCCATAGGTGTGTTCGTGGGATTCACGCTCGCGCAGGTCGGGATGGTGCGGCACTGGCGCGCCCAACGGGCACCCGGCTGGGCCTGGCGCGCCACCCTGAACGGCGCCGGAGCCCTGCTGACCGCCGTCGCGGCAGTGGTGACCACGGCGATGAAGTTCAGCGATGGGGCCTGGCTCGTCGTCGTCGCCCTACCGCTGCTGGTGGCCGGGATGCAGCGGGTCAGCGCCGCCTACGACCACCTCGGTGACCGTCTGGCGATCGGCCCTGACCGTGCAGGGCCACGTGTCATCGGATCACGCCCGACGGTGCTGGTTCCGGTGTCCGGGGTGACCGAACTGAGCCGGATGGCGCTGTCCGCCGCCACTTCGATGACGCCTGCACCGGCCGCCATCCGCGTCTGTGACGATCACGAATCCACAGCCGAGTTCACCCGCGAGTGGCAGGCGAGGTACCCCGACACGCGGCTCATTCTGATCGAGGACACCGACAATTCGGTCGGGTTGTCGCTGGCACGATACGTGCGCACCCACTTCGGAGGCGACCGGGTGTTCGCGGTTGTCGCCACGATCGAACCGGCCACCACGTGGCACCGGCTCCTGCCCACCCACCGCGCCGACGAGATCGAACACGCGCTGCGCAAACACAGCGACGCGATGGTCTGCCAGATCGCATTCCGTATCGACCCCTCACACCGGAATCTGAGCCTGCGGGCCTGACGGCAGTACGACCGGCGAAGATCGTTCGAGCAATTCTCGGGTGTGCCGTAAGTCCAAGGAAGACAGCGAGTCTCCCGCCCAGCGCTGCTGAAGGCATGCGCTCGCCGTGCAGGCACAGCGAACCGAGCCGCCGATTCGGTGCCGGTGAGTACTTCGCCTCACCCGTCGTCCCCTCGACTCGGCGCGCGAGCGAGAGAAGCTGGAATCGTCGGGTGCCAACTAGGTGGCGTCGTAGGTCGCCGCGAAGACGAGAAACACCACGAACAGCGCCGCGATGCCGAGCCCCGCGCCGATCAGAGCGTCGCGACGGTTGGTCGCCACACCGCGATCGACTCGATCGAGACCGATCCACCCACCCACGACGGCGATCAGTCCAGCCGGGATGGCGACGAACTCTCCGATGAACGGGATGAATGCGAACACCGCGGCGATGATGCCTGCGATGAATGCCGTGCTTCCGGCGCCGTTGCGTGTTTCGGGTCGTATGGGCTGAGGGTCGTCCGTCATCTGTCCTCCGAGAGCACGGCGGTGCCGGGAGCATCCTGGGCGGTGCTGCCGCTGTCCATGGTGGGGCATGGAGTCGGCCTCGGCTCGGCCGGCGCATCCACCTCATTGTTCATGGCTGACTTAATACAGAAAATTCTGTACTATCTGTCCCGTGGAGACCCTGGTCCAGAGAGACGCCCTCGCCCGCTTCGGTCATGCCCTCTCCGACGGCACGCGGACACAGATCCTGCTGAGCCTGCGGTCGGGCCCGGGCTACCCGGCCGAGCTGGCCGATCAGGCGGGAGTGTCGCGGCAGCTCCTGTCGAATCACCTCGCGTGCCTACGTGGGTGTGGCCTGGTGGTGGCGGTCCCGGAGGGTCGGCGCAGCCGGTACGAGTTGGCGGATGCGAGGATCGGGCGAGCACTCGACGATCTGCTCGGGCTGGTGTTGGCCGTGGATCCGGCATGCTGTCCGGATGCTGAGCGGGACGAGTGCTGCTGATGTCTTCGAATCTTGGCCTGCCGATGGTGCGTCCGGTGCTGTCGACGGAGCGTCGGCGAGTGCTGTCGCAGCGTATCCGCTGGTTCGTGGCCGCGACGATCAGCTACAACGTGATCGAAGCCGTCATCGCGATCACCGAGGGCGCGCGAGTGTCGTCCACTGCGCTGATCGGGTTCGGGATGGATTCGGTGATCGAGGTGTCGTCCGCGGCCGCGGTGGCGTGGCAGTTCGCCGGCGTCGATCCCGAGAAGCGCGAAAGGGTCGCTCTGCGCATCATTGCGTTCTCGTTCTTCGGCCTGGCCACGTATGTGACGGTCGAGTCGGTCCGGGCACTGGTCGGTGTCGGCGAAGCCGAACACTCGGGTGTCGGGATCGTTCTGGCTGCCGTCAGTCTGCTGATCATGCCGGTGCTGTCGTGGGCGCAGCGTCGAGCGGGTCGCGAACTCGGCTCACTCTCCGCAGTCGCCGACTCCAAGCAGACCTTGCTGTGCACGTACCTGTCCGCGGTGCTGCTGGCCGGGCTGCTGCTCAACAGTCTGTTCGGGTGGGTGTGGGCCGACCCGATGGCGGGCCTGATCATCGCGGCAATCGCCGTGAGGGAAGGTGTCAGCGCATGGAATGGCGACAGCTGTTGCCCCGCGCCGACCGCTGGCACCGCGGTGCACACTGCGCCTGCCAGGCATGACTGTTGCGACCACTGACTCGCAACCGTTGGGTGGATGACCCCGATCGGTCGATGTCATCCACTGCATCATCCCGGCCGTGGCCCTGAGCCGCCTCTTTCCCGGCCGCACCTGCCTTGGGCGTCGACTGACCGGCGCCTGGCGTAAGCACAGGCAGCCGGGCTTCGCTCTCATCGACCTCCTCCGATATGGGACCGGATCCCTGTCCGGCGACTAGGTCGCAACCAGCCTCGGCATGTCCCTGGGGAATGGCTGCCTCGGTCATGGCCCTGCTCGGTCTCGAATCACTGTTCGCCATGGCCGGTTTCGGGGTTGGTGCCGCGGTGGCCGTGCTGCTCGGCGATTGGCTCTCCGGCCCTGGACGAATGTCGAGAATTTCCTGTTCAGGAACTATTGCCGCGTGTTCGGGGTCGGCGTACCGTCGAAGGTGCGGATCGGGGAAGTGCGAACGGGAGAGTTCGAAGTACCCGAGAAGCAGAGATCCGGTCGGGACCGCGATTCATCGCTACGATCCCGACCGAACCCCTGTCCGGGGCAGGTTCACCCCGGCCTCAGTCGAACAGTTCCTGCAGAGCCGACCACGGCTCCGGATCGGATTCCGATCCCGCCGCGATGACGACGAGCACCGACTCGTCCGCTTCCGCGTTCCGCGCGTCCCCGTCGGTGAACCTCAGGTCCGGTCGCACGTACTGGACGACGGTCCGGCGGTGAGGTTCCTCGGGGGTGCGGATGAAGCCCTTCGCCCGCACCAGGCTGCTCGGTGCCTCGGCGAGGACCGCGGCGAGCGCCGCCCGATCGACTGTCCGTCGAGTGGTCAGGGTGACGGTGCGATGCGTCGACACCGGCTCGGGCGGCGGCTCGGTGTCCGGTGCCTCGCGCGATGTCGCGGCGGCGATCAACGCATCCACGGTGGTCGCTCCCGCGGCGACCGAGACCCGGGGGATACCGGGTGCCTTGTCGTCGCACACCACGTCCGCGGCGGCGATCGCAGCGTCTTCGTGCAGGTCGGTGTGGGTGATGGCGAGCAGGTCGGCCGCCCGGAGCTGCGCGGCGACGACGTCACCGACGTACGGGTCGCGCAGCCGGGTGGCGAGGGTGCCGGGGTCGACGCAGACCACGGTGGGGCCGGGGGCCAGCCCCGGGAAGGTTCCCCAGCTCGTCATGGACGACGGCATCGCGACACCGCTGAGCTCGACGACGACGTGGTCGAGGTCGGTGCGCTGCGCGAGCTGTGTCATCACCGCCGCGGCGCCGTCCGCGAGGCTGCAGCAGACGCAGCCGTTGGACAGTTCGATGGTGTCGTCGGTCGTCGACCGGATGAGTTCGGCGTCGATGTTGATCGAGCCGAAGTCGTTGACCACCACCGCGATCCGCTGTCCGTTCGCGGAGCGGAGCAGTCCGTTGAGGAGGGTTGTCTTCCCGGTGCCGAGGTAGCCCCCGAGCACCGTCACCGTGGCCGCCATGTCAGCCGACCAGCGCCGGGGCCGCGGCGGCGGCGTAGTGGGCTCCGCCGACGACCGTTCCGAAGACGGTGATCTCGCCGATCTCGGCCTCGGGTACCGCGAGCGGATCCGCGTCGAGGATGGCGAAGTCGGCGAGCTTTCCTGCCTCGATGGACCCGACCTCGTGGTCCATCTTCAAGGTGTACGCGCCGCCCAGGGTGACGGCGTGCAGGGCCTGTTCGGCGGTGATCCGCTCCTCGGCACCGAGTACCCGGCCGGACGGGGTGAGGCGGGTGACGGCGTGCTTCATCGTCTGCAGCGGGCCGAGCGGGGTGACGGGGGTGTCGCTGTGCAGGGTGAACGGGACACCGCAGCGCAGGGCGGTGGCGGCGGCGTTCATCCGGGAGGCGCGGTCGGGTCCGAGGATGGAGTCGCGGTGCTGGTCGCCCCAGGTCCAGATGTGGTTGGAGAAGATGTTCGCGCAGGCACCGAGCGCGGCGAGGCGCTTGTACTGGGCTGCGGTGGTGAGCTGGGAGTGGGTGACGGTGTGCCGGTGGTCCCAGCGGGGGTACTGCGCGAGGGTGCGTTCGAGGACCTCGATGAACACCTGGGTGGCCTGGTCGCCGTTGCAGTGCACGTGGATGGTCAGTCCGGCGCGGTGGAACTCGCCGAATGCCTGCTCGAAGGCGGCGGGGTCGGTGACCCAGATGCCGTTCGGCGCGTCGTTGTAGTAGCCGGGCTCCTGCAGTCGGGCGGTGAAACCCTGGATCGAGCCGTCGAGGATGAGCTTCACGTGCCCGAGGCGCAGGCGGTCGGTGCTGCGGTCCCGGATCGCGGCGACCCGCTCGGCGGCGTTCGTCGGCGCGCCCATGCCGGGCATGCTGCCGAAGCCGAAGGTGGACACTCGCATCGGGAACGAGTCGTCGACGATGGACGTCAGTTCGGCGAGCTGAGCGTCGTCGTACACGATCGCGGACCCGAGATCGGTGGCGGTGGTGACACCCTGGTTGACGGCGTCTGCGGCGAAGTTCTCGAAGGTGGTCGCGCTCACGCCTCGAGCCATCTCGATCGCGGACGCCTTGACGAGGGACATCGCGGCGGGCTCGGCGAGCACGCCCGTCGGGGTGCCGTCGGCGTGCTTGCGGACGCCGATCACGTCGGTGGCGGCGGTGATCTCCGATTCGGCCAGTGCGAACGAGTTGACCACGGAGAGATGGCCGCTCGCGTGCATGACGACGATCGGACGGGTCGTGGAGACGGTGTCGAGCTCCGTCGCGGTCACCTCGAAGCCCGGGTAGTAGATCGGGTCGAGGCCCCACGCCAGCAGCGGTGACCCGTCGTCGGGCATCTCGGATGCGATCGCACGCAGCCGCTCCAGGATCTCGTCCACGGATTCACAACCCGGCCAGCGGCGGCCGTCCGGGGACACCCGCTCGAAGCGGCCGACATAGGTGAGGTTCCACAGCGCACCGCCGAAGTTGTGGCTGTGCGCCTCGACGAAGCCGGGGACGATGACGCGGTCGGCGTAGCGGTCGTCGATCACCGTGTTCGGGTAGGTCTGCAGCTCCTCGACCGTGCCGACAGCACGAATTCTGTTGCCGCGCACAGCGACCGCCTCGGCCGTCGGTCGGGCTGGGTCCATGGTCCGCACCAGCGCGGCGGGGTAGATGATCGTGGGCTCGGAAGTCATGTTCGTTGTCCCTTCGGTGGTCTTGACTGGTGGTTGACGTGTCGGTTCAGCCGGCGAGTGCCGGCACGAGATCTTCGGAGACCCGGTCCGCGTGGTGGCATGCGGACAAGTGCGCGCCCTGTGAGTCGGTGTGGTCGTCGAGTGTGGGCTTGGCGGTGCGGCATGCGTCCGTGGCGAGCCAGCAGCGGCTGGCGAACGCGCAGCCGGTGTAGCGCTGGCGTGGGCTGGGCAGATCACCGTCGAGCACGATCGGGGTGGCCGGGCGGTTCGGGTCGGGGACTGCGGAGAGCAGCGCCTTGGTGTAGGGGTGCTGGGGGTTGCCGAACACTTCCTCGGTGGTGCCGACCTCGACGATGCGGCCGAGGTACATGACCGCGACGCGGGTGGCGAGGTGCCGCACGACGGCGAGGTTGTGGGAGATGAACATGTAGGTCAGGTTCTCCTCGCGTTGCAGCCGGGCGAGGAGGTTGAGGATCTGGGCCTGGATCGACACGTCCAGTGCCGAGGTCGGTTCGTCGAGGACGATGAACTCGGGGTGGGCGGCGATGGCCCGCGCGATCGCGATGCGCTGACGCTGGCCGCCGGAGAACTCGTGAGGGTGACGGCTCGCGACCTCGGGGTCGAGGCCCGCGGAGACCAGGGCCGACTCCATGTCCCGGCGGGCCTCGCCGCGGGGCCGGCCGCCGGCGAGCAGGGGCTCCATGATGGATCGGTCGATGCGGTAGCGGGGGTCGAGGGAGTCGTTGGGGTCCTGGAACACCATCTGCATCCGCATGCGCTGCTTGCGCAGTGCGGCGCCGCGCAGGTCGGTGACGACGGTGTCGTCGAAGATGATGCGGCCGTCGGTGGGTTTGCGGAGCAGCATCGCGGCGCGGGCGAGGGTGCTCTTGCCGCAGCCGGATTCCCCGACGATGCCGAGGGTTTCGCCGCGGACGACGTTGAGTGTGATGTCGTCGATGGCGCGGACGGCGTTGCCGCCGCGGGCGGTGAAGTCCTGCCGGATCCCCTCGAAGCTGAGCAGGTAGTCGTGGCGACCACCGGGTGTCTCGTTCATGTCAGGTCCTCACTCGTCGATTGCGGCGGAGTAGCCCACGGGCACCAGCGATTTCACGCAACGGACGTCGTGACTGCCGGTCAGGGCCTCCAGGGGGAGCGGCGCCTCGCATTCCGGTCCGGCGAGTGCGCAGCGGGGGGCGAAGCGGCAGCCGGGGCGCGCGCGGTCCTCGGCGGCGATGCCGCCGGGGATGGTGGGCAGGTCGCCGGCGTGGTCGCCGGCGAGGGTGGGGATGCTGGCGAGCAGTCCGGCGGTGTACGGGTGCGCCGGTGCGGACAGCACCGCCTCGGGGGTGCCCTGCTCGATGATCTGGCCGGCGTACATGACCACCACGCGGTCGCAGGTCTCGGCGATGACACCGAGGTCGTGGGAGATCAGGACCATGCCGGCTCCCGAGTCCTGCTGGATCTGGGCGAGCAGACGCAGGATCTGCGCCTGGACGGTGACGTCGAGTGCCGTGGTGGGCTCGTCGGCGACGAGGACCTTCGGCCGGGCGGCGAGTGCCATCGCGATGACGATGCGCTGCCTCATGCCGCCGGAGAGCTGGTGCGGGAACTGCTTCATCCGCAGTTCCGGCTCCGGAACCTGCACGAGCTGGAGCAATTCCAGGGCCCGCGCCTGCGCCGTCTTCTTGTCGGCGAGGCCGTGCAGCCGCAGCACCTCGGCGATCTGGATGCCGATGCGGGTGCACGGGTTCAGCGCGGACATCGGCTCCTGGAAGATCATGCCGATCTCCCGTCCACGCAACTTCTGGAAGTCGCGGTCCGTGGCGCCGAGAACATCCTGCCCGGCGATGTCGAGGGTGCGGGCACTGACCTGAGCGGAATCGGGGAGCAGCCCGAGCAGGGCGAGGCCGACACTGGACTTGCCGCAACCCGATTCGCCGATCAGGCCGACCGTTTCGCCGGGGGCGACGGTGAGCGAGAAGTCGGAGACGACGGGGGTGCCGGTGCCGTAGGCGATGTCGAGGCCGTCGACGGCCAGGCACGGTTCGGCGGTACGGACGTCGGTGTCGAAGGTCGGGCGAATTTCGGTGGCTACGTTCATGATTCCATCCAGCTTTCGGCGAGGCGGTAACGGAACGAGTAGGTGTCGGGTGAGTATCCGGCGAGGTGCGGGGACCAGATCTCTTGACGGAGGGTGACCGCGTACGGGGTGAGGACCAGCACCTGGTCCGCGACCTCGGTCTCCAGTTCGGCGAGCAATGCGCGGCGGGCCTGTGGCTCGGCCACCGCCATCAGCTTTCCGAACAGCTTGGTGGCATCTGCGCCCGAGGCGCCGGTCTTGTTGCTGGGGATTCCGGGGGAGAGGAAGAACGCGAAGGACATCGCCGGGTCCGCGCTCGCCGGCATCGGCACCGCGATCAGGTCGCTGTACGTGCCGCCCATCACCCGTTGCATCACATCGGCCCACGGGAGCGGACGCAGGTCGAGGTTGATCCCGACCCGGGAGAGCTGTTCCTGCATGACCTCGTAGGTGGAGGTGTCCTGGCTGAACGCCGCGTCACCGGCGTAGGTCAACCCGATCGTGACATTCTCGACGCCGGCCTCGGCGAGCAGGGCGCGGGCGCCCTCCGGGTCGTAGGTGTAGTTCGGGGTGTTCGCGTCCGGTGCGACGGCGGCGGGGTCGCCGACCGGCACCGTCAGCGACGGCTTCCCGTACCCGTAGGTGGCGAGGTTCGCGATCTGTTCGCGGTTGAGGGCCTTCGAGAGAGCCTGCCGCACCAGCGGATTTGCCATCGGACCGGTGGTGGAGTCGACCAGCATCGTCAGCGCGCGGGTCTCGGCGTTGGCGCCCATCAGGAAGCCCTCGGACTCTGCCTGCTCACCGAGTTGCGGGTCCGCGAGCCAGATCGCGTCGACGCTGCCCTGCCGCAGCAGCGCCATCCGGGCCTGCGCGTCGGGGACGATCCGGAAGTTGATGCCGTCGAGGTAGGGCCGCGGCGCATCCCAGTAGTGCGGGTTGCGGGCCAGCGAGATGACCACCTGGTCCTGCCAGTTCGTCAGCTGGAACGGACCCGAGCCCATCGCGGTGCGCTGGCGCACCTGCGGCGGGGTGGACTCGTACCACTCCTTGGAGGCGATGAGTCCGCCGCTGCGGGCCGACACCACGTTCATGAAGGTGCCGCTCGGTGCCGTGAGCGTGAACTGGATGTCGAGCGGACCGAGGGCCACGACGTCCGTGAGTGTGCCGAGCATGGTGCGCTGCGGCGCGGTGGTGCCGCGCATCTGGTTGAAGGAGAAGACGACGTCCTCGGAGGTGACCGGCGTCCCGTCGCTGAACTTGGCGTCGGGGCGCAGCGTGAACCGATAGGACACCGGGCTGGTCTGCTCCCAGGACTCGGCGAGCCCCGGCTGGTAGCTGCCGTCGTCGCCGCGGGTGAGCAGCGACTCGTAGACCTGGACGAGGACGTTCTGTGCTGCGAAGGACGAGGCCAGGAAGGGGTCGAGGCCGCCGGCGGTCGGCTGGACGTCGGTGCCGTACTCGAGGACGCCTCCGGCGACCGGGGTCTCGGCGGGGAGAGCGCGTCCGGAGTTGGCGGCGCAGCCGGTGAGTCCGACGGTCACTGCCGCGGTCAGGGCGACGACCGTCGCCTTCCATCGTCGGGTGATGTTCATCGGGTCGACTCCTTCCCGGAAGTCAGGTTCGGGGTCGTGGTGGTGGCGGGGGCGACGACGACGTCGGCACGGCGGACGAGGGGGCGTTCCGGTCCGACGGCGATGCGCAGGGCCCCGCCCTGCGGGGAGAACTTGTTCTGCAGGCCGTCGGCGATGAGGTTCCAGGCGATGGTGACCACGACGATCAGCGCGGCGGGCAGCAGGATCAGCATCGGGTCTCGCTGCATGAACCGGATGGCGTCGGAGATCATGCGGCCGGCGCTCGGGTCGGGCGGGGCGATGCCCTGGCCGAGGAAGCTGAGTGTCGATTCGAGGAGCACCATCAGTGATGCGGTGGACGCGAACTGCACGAACAGCGGGGTGAGGGCGTTGGGGAGCAGGTGCCGGATCGCGATCTGCGGGCGGCGGACACCGGCGACCTCGGCGGCGACGACGAAGTCGCGTTCCTTCAGTGCCATGATCGGGGCCCGCATGAGCCGGGCGAAGCCGGGGGTGGCGATGAGGGCGAGGGCGAGGATCAGGGGGACCATGCCGTGCCCGAAGACGGCGCCTGCGAGCAGTGCGAGGAGCACGGCGGGGATGGCGAGCAGGACGTCGACGAGGCGCATGACGATGTTGTCGACCATGCCGCCGAGGTAGCCGGCGGCGATGCCGATGGCGGAGCCGATGACGGCGGCGATGGCGGTCGCGAAGAACGAGACGATGAGGGCGACCTGGGCGGCGGAGGCGAGTCGGGTGAGGTTGTCGCGGCCGAGGTTGTCGGTGCCGAGCCAGTGCTCGGCGCTGATTCCGCCGAACGGGGTGTCACCGATGGTGGTGACCTCGTAGGGGCTGACCAGGGGGATGAGGATCGAGCCGACGACGAGGGCGGCGAGGAGGCCGACGCCCCAGCCGAGTGCGGAGGGCAGTCGGAAGCGGAAGGTGATGGTGCGCAGCGGGTTCGCGACCGGGGTGCGGGTGGTTGTCAGTGCGGTCATGGTCAGCTCACAGCCCTGATTCGGGGGTCGATCAGCGGGTACAGCAGGTCGACCGCGAGGTTGATGGTGACGTAGATGGCGCCGAGCACGAGGACGCAGGTCTGGATGACGGGGTAGTCGGTGGAGTTGATCGACTCGACGAGCATGCTGCCCATCCCGGGGATGGCGAACACGTTCTCGACGACGATGGTGCCGCCGATCAGGGCGCCGAGCTGGACGCCGATGATGGTGACGACCGGGATCAGTCCGTTGCGGAGGGTGTGCCGGATGACGATGCGGGTGCTGGAGGCGCCCTTGGCGCGGGCGGTGCGGACGTAGTCCTGGGCGAGGGCGTCGATGACGGTGTTGCGGGTGTAGCGGGCGAGCATGGATCCCATCGACAGGGCCAGGACGACGACGGGGACCGCGATGGAGGCGATGGACCGGAACACGCCTTCACTCAAGGGCACGTAGCCGACGAGGGGAAGCTTCAGAGTCATCGAGTTCACCAGGATCACGACGGTGCCGATGACGAACGCGGGGATCGCCAGCAGGACGAACGAGGTGCCGCGGATGGCGGCGTCGGCGGGACGGCCGGAGCGGACCGCGGCGATGACGCCGGCGGGGACACCGAGGGCGACGGCGACGATCATCGCGCAGACGGCGAGCTGCAGACTCGCAGGCAGCCGGGTGGCGAGCTGTTCCCCGATCTCGTACGGCCGGGTGAGGGAGGAACCGAGGTCGCCGGTGAGGATGCCGCTCATCCAGTCCCAGTACTGCACGAACCAGGACCGGTCCAGACCGAGTTCGCTCCGGATCTGGGCGAGCGCTTCCGGGGAGGGGTCGTTGACGTTGAGGTACACCATCGCGGGATCACCGGGGATCAGTCGCACCATGCCGAACGCGATGAACGAGAGCGCGACGATGACCATCACCGCCGTCCCGATTCTCCGTACCAAATAGGATGTCATGTCGCGCGTCTCCCGTTGTCGTGGAACTTGATTCGCTTGAAATCGTCGCTGGACCCACTGAAACCGACAAGGACCAGGAAATCGAGCGGATTCCCGATCCAGTTGTCATGCGGTGGGAGCGAAAGCGTTTCCTGTCGTTAACATCTGCTGCCGAACAGGCACGATTCGGTCGTCCCGTGCGGTTCCGGCGCCGTCATGTGTCGGGAATGTTCCCTGATCATGGTTGGGCGTGAACTGGCCCACGGTCGGACCCGTCGTCCCCGAACGTGGGGGTCGCCACAACCCTCGGACGCAGGCGGCGTCCCGGATCAGGAGGCGATGCCCCGTGACGACTCACGTATCAGTTCGCCGAGCCGTGCGATCCCGGGTTCGATCGCCTCCTGCCTGATGGAGCCGAATCCGAGTCGGAGACAGTTCTTCTGCTCGGTTCCCCGCAGGTAGTAGCGGGATCCGTCGGCGACGAGGATGCCGTGTTCGAGGGCTCGGTCGGCGAGCTCTGCTGCATCGAGCCACTCCGGCCCCCGGTACCAGATACACACTCCGCCAGGGGGAAAAGATTCCTGATTGCCTGCGGGGAGGTACTTCGCGGTGGCGGAGGTGATGATCGACCAGTTCTGCTTGAGCCGGCGGCGCTGTGCCCGCAGCACCTTGTGGTACTCGCCGGACTGGATGAACAGTCCGAGGGCGCGCTGGATCTGGCCAGGAAGGTGTTTGGTCCGGTGGTGCCGCTCCGCGCGGAGCGCCTCGATCACAACGGGGTCGGCGACGACGAACCCGATGCGCAGGCCGGCGGAGAGGAACTTCGAGAAGGAACCGAGGTAGATCACCCGGCCGCTGGTGTCCATCGACTTCAGCGACGGTGTGGGGCGTCCGCGGAACCGGAACTCGCTGTCGTAGTCGTCCTCGATGGCGAAGCCGTTGCGCTGATCGAGCAACTGCAGCAGCAGTTTCCGTCGCGGCAGGCTGAGGGTGACGTTCGTCGGGTGATGGTGTGACGGGGTCAGGTACACGGCGTCGAAGTGGCCGGCTGTGTCGATCGCGGCGCCGCGGGAGTCGACGGGGATCGGCAGCAGCGCCGCCCCGGACCGCGCGAAGATGTGCATGGCGTCGAGGTAGCCGGGGTTCTCCACGCCGATCACCCGGTCGGACCCGAGAAGGACGTCCGTCACGAGCGAAAGGCCCTGTTGCGCACCGCTGGTGACGAGGATCTGGTCGGGGGTGGCCGTGATGCCGCGGGACGGCAGGATCTCGCTGCACAGTGCCTCGACGAGCAGTGGGTCGTTCTCGTCGACGGCGTCGCGGATGCTGTAGCGCAGGTGTGGTCCGGTCATGGCGTCGTTCATCGCGCGCATCCAGGCCCGCACGGGGAAGGATCGGAGTTCGGGCTGGGAACTGATGAACGGGTACGGGTGGTCGAACGCGTCGGGGTGACCGAGGGTCCGGGTCAGTTCGGGGGCCTGCCGGACACGCAGGACGGCGGACCAGTCCACGTCGCCGCGGGACGACGCGGCGGGGGAGCGGACGGGTGACGTCGCGGCCGCGGGGGCGGCGCCGCGCGGGGAGAGCGGGGCTGCGGCATAGAGGCCGCTGCGCGGTCGGCTCTCGATCACGCCGAGCGCGATCAGTTCGTCATAGGCGGCGGTGACGGTGTTGCGAGAGACCCCGAGTTCCTGGGCCAGAAAGCGGGTGGACGGCAGCGGTCGGCCGCCGTCGTACACCCCGGCGGCGAGGCGTTCCTCCATCAGGGAACGCACCCGCCGATAGATCGGCATCGTCCCCGTTGTCTCGGACATCGCTACCTCCCTGGTTCGAACTGGCACCAGGAGAATTGCACTTGATTGTTACAACGAAAGTTCCAGTACGGACTCTGTGGCGTACGTCATGGAATCGCCCCGCGCCCGCCGACTTCGTCGGCGGCGGGCACGAGGCGACGCTGACGGGCTGCGTCGACGCAGGTCAGGCGGTGCGGCGGTGCACGCGCTGCGCCGACGTCTGGTCACGGGTGAGCACCAGCATCGAGTCGATGTTCACGTGCGCCGGACGGGAGACGATCCACGTGACGCACTCGGCGATGTCGTCGGCGGTGAGTGGATCGAGACCTTCGTAGACGGCGTCCGCGCGATCCTGGTCGCCGCGGAACCTGACCACCGAGAACTCCGTCTCGACCAGTCCCGGATCGATCTGGCAGACCCGGATCGGCTCGCCGAGCAGCTCCAGGCGCAGCACCCGGGTCAGTGCACCGACCGCGTGCTTGGCGGCGTTGTAGCCACCGCCGCCGAGGTACGGCTCGCGCGCCGCGATGGACCCGATGGTCACCACGGTGGCGTTGCCGCTCTCGCGCAGCCGAGGTAGCAGACCTTGGGTGACACGCAGCACGCCGAGCACGTTCACGTCGTACATTGCGAGCCAGTCGGCTTCGTCGGCGCTGTCGATCGAGTCGGCGCCGAGCGCGCCGCCGGCGTTGTTGACGAGGACGTCGCAGCGGGGGATCGCGGCGCAGAACGCGTCGACCGAATCCTTGTCCGTCACGTCCAGGTGCAGCGCGGTCGCGCCCGTCTCGTCGGCGACGGCCTCGAGTCGGTCGAGGCGGCGGGCACCCATGACGACCTGGTATCCGAGCTTGCTCAGGTGCCGGACGGTCGCGGCGCCGATGCCACTGCTCGCTCCGGTGACCACCGCCACCGGGATGTGCGGCTCCGCCACTACCGAATTCGGGTTGTCGCTGGGGTTGGTGAGTTCGCTCATGGCACAGATCGTGTCCCGCATCTGGCCGGTCCGGAAGTGCCACAGGGCGGGCGTGTCGATGGTGCCAGTTGTAACCGTGTTGCTGGCCCCCGGATTCGGGGCGTTCTCTGGCTCTGGTGGCTCGAGCCGACTCGTCCCACAGTGGAGTGGTCTCAAGTTCGTCGATCGAGGAGGGCCCGTGGCCGCGCCAGTCATCTCCACCGCACACATGACCTACGAGAACGATCGTGCGCACGTCTTCCATTCCTGGTCCGCGCAGAAGGCGTTGCGCCCCATGGTTGTCGAGCGCGCCGAGGGATGTCGGCTGTACGACGGTGACGGACGCGAATACCTCGACTTCACCTCCCAGCTGGTGTTCACCAACATCGGTCACCAGCATCCGCGCGTGATCGCCGCGATCCAGGAGCAGGCTGCGACGCTGTGCACGATCGCGCCCGCCCATGCCAATGCGGCGCGGTCGGAGGCTGCACGCCTGGTCGCCGAGGTCGCCCCGGACGGCATGGAGAAGGTGTTCTTCACCAACGGCGGCGCCGACGCCAACGAGCACGCGGTACGGATGGCGCGCCTCCACACCGGCAGGTACAAGGTGCTCTCGGCATTCCGCTCCTACCACGGCGCCACTGCCGAGACCATCAACTTCTCCGGCGACCACCGTCGCTGGGTCAACGACTACGGCAGCGCGGGCGCCGTCCACTTCCATGCCCCGTTCCTGTACCGATCCGAATTCCACTCGGAGACAGAGGATCAGGAGTGCGAGCGCGCACTCGAGCACCTCGAGTCCCTGATCCGGTTCGAGGGCCCGGAGGCGTTCGCCGCGATCCTGCTCGAAACTGTGCCCGGCACCTCCGGCATCATGCCGCCGCCGCCCGGCTACCTGCCCGGTGTGCGCGAGATCTGCGACCGCTACGGCATCGTCATGATCTGCGACGAGGTCATGGCCGGCTTCGGACGCACCGGCGCCTGGCTCGCGGTCGACCACTACGACGTCACCCCCGACCTCATCACCTTCGCGAAGGGGGTGAACTCCGGCTACGTGCCGCTCGGCGGTGTCATCGTCGGTGACCGCATCGCCGCGACCTTCGACGAGCGGGTGTACCAGGGTGGCCTGACCTACTCGGGGCATCCGCTCGCGTGTGCGGCGGCCGTCGCGACCATCGAGACGATGCGTGACGAGGGCATCGTCGAGAACGCCGCAGCCGTCGGCCGCGACGTCCTGGGCCCGGGGCTCCGTGCACTCGCCGAGAAACACCCGAGCGTCGGCGAGGTCCGTGGTCTCGGTGTGTTCTGGGGCGTCGAGCTCGTCCGCGACCGTGAGACCAAGGAGCCGCTGGCGCCGTACGGCGGAACGAGCCCTGCAATCGGGGAAACCCTTGCCGCGGCTCGCGAGAACGGCCTGCTCGTGTTCAACCAGTACCACCGGCTGCACATCGTCCCGCCGTGTGTCGTCACCCCGGGCGAGGTGACGGAGGCACTCCGCATCCTCGACCTGGCGCTGGACGTCGCCGACTCCCACACGGTGGGTGCGCGATGACCGTCGTCGACGTGTTCGAGCGGACCTCGGGTCCGTACGAGGACGCGTTGACCCGGTACCGCGCGTCCGCCGACAGGCTGGCGTTGGAGCCGGGTGTGCGGTCGGTGCTGCAGCATCCTCGGCGTGAGATGTCCGTCGCCGTACCCCTGGTGCGCGACGACGGTCGCGTCGAGATGCTGACCGGACACCGTGTGCAGCACAACCTGGCCCGTGGTCCCGGTAAGGGCGGCATCCGCTACAGCCCACTGGTGGACCTGAACGAGATACGGGCGCTGGCCATGTGGATGACGTGGAAGTGTGCGCTGCTCGACATCCCGTACGGGGGCGCCAAGGGCGGCGTGACGGTGGACCCCTCCACCTGTAGCGCCGACGAACTGGAACGGGTCACGCGCAACTTCGTCAGCGGGATCGGTCCCATCATCGGTCCCGACACCGACATCCCGGCTCCCGACGTGGGGACGGACGAGCGGACGATGGCCTGGATCATGGACGCCTTCTCCACGACCGCGGGCCGGGCCGTTCCGGGCGTGGTGACGGGAAAGCCGTTGGCTCTCGGTGGTTCCCAGGGGCGGGTGTCCGCGACTGCGCACGGCGTCGCGCACGTGGCGGACCTGGCGCTGAAACACGTGGGCATGAACCACGGCGGGGTGACCGTCGCCGTGCACGGCTTCGGCAACGTCGGTGCCTGGACCGCGACGCTCCTGCATCAGGCGGGCCACCGGGTGGTCGCCGTCGCGGATCGCTTCGGGGCGGTGTGGAACGGGAACGGGCTCGACGTCCCGGACCTGCGCCGTCACGTCGCCGAGACGGGGTCGGTGTTCGGCTACGGGAAGGCGGACCCCCTCCCGACCGCCGACGCCGTCCTCGGCCTCGAGGTGGACCTGCTCGTGCCGGCGTCGGTCGAGCGGATCATCCACGAGGGCAACGTCCGGCAGGTGCGGGCGAACGTGATCGTGGAGGGTGCCAACGGTCCGATCACTGCCACCGCCGGTGACATGCTCGACGATGCGGGTGTTCTCGTGGTTCCCGACATCCTCGCCAACGCAGGCGGCGTGGTGGTGTCATACTTCGAGTGGGTGCAGGCCCAGCAGGGACTGTGGTGGAGCGCCGACGAGGTTCGCAGTCGGCTCGACGCCCGGATGACCGACGTCTGGCGACAGGTGGTCGAGCGGGCGAGTGCCGACGGGACCGGGTTGCGCGCGGCAGCGATGGACCGCGCGGTGGCCAGGGTCGCGGAGGCCTGTGTCGCCCGCGGGCTCGGGCACTGAGGACGCGGGCGGCCCGTCATGTCGTCCCTTGTCGCCGCGATCGCGGTGCTCGTCGTCGCGTCGATGCTGCAATCGGTGACAGGGTCCGGGTTCGGGCTGGTTTCGGCTCCGGTGTTGCTGATGATCGACCCGGATCTGGTGCCCGGCCCGCTGCTCGTTCTCACCATCGTCGCCATGGCGTCGGTGGTGTGGCGCGACGGCCGGCACTGGGACCGGTCGACGACCGTCCTGCTCTGTGTCGCAATGCTTCCAGGCGTAGCCCTGGGGGTGTGGCTGACGGCCGTTGCCGACCGCACCGTCCTCACGGTCGCGACGGCGGCACTCTCGATCGGCGCCGCGGTCGCCGCTTTCGCGGGAGCGTCACTGCCGCAGCGGAAGTTGGTCATGGTGGGGGCGGGGGCCGCCGGTGGGTTGATGGGTGCCGTGGCGGCGTTGCCCGGACCGCCGTTGGCCCTCGTCTACCGGCCTCTCGACGCGCGCGCGCTGCGTGCGACCCTGTCCACGTATTTCCTTGCAGTGTCCGCTGTTTCGCTGACGATGCTGCAGGCGACGGGTGATGTGGACGGCTCGGACTGGGGTACGGCGGCTGCTCTTGCGCCTGCGGTGCTCCTCGGTGGCGCGGTGGGCGGGCGGGTCGCTCACCGGGTGTCGGTCGATCGTGCGCGCAGGCTGACCTCCGCGGTCATCCTCGTCGCCGGCAGTGTCCTGCTCATGCGCACCCTGGCATGACGCACCCGCAGTGTGATCTGAAAGATACTGTCGGACAACAGTTGTCAGTCGCGTCGCGAGCTTGGTAGGTTGCAGAGGTGCACCAAGTCGTATCGACGCACCAGCGCGATACGGCTCTCGAACCTCTCGTTCGCAACTGACGCACCTTCTTGCGGCCCCACTCGGGGTAGCCGCATCGCCCACCCTGTCAACGCGGCAGTTGGTGGATCATCCTCCCCGGACGCCGGGTCCGGGGACGTCGAAAGGAAACGCACATGGGTTCGTCCGATGCAGATCTCGCCCTGTTGAAGCAGATCCAGCCGGTGGTCGCCGGCGTCGGC
>NZ_JBHUFB010000009.1:31334-37549 GCF_042681175.1 Rhodococcus gannanensis | reverse complement strand
GTGTCGCGAACCTGGTTCCCCCCACCCCGATGCCCGTTTCGGCTGTCGAGGTCAGGTTCTGGTGGCGTCGTCGCGCGCGCCGCCCACCACACCGGCGACCGTGCCGCCGTCGACGAGCAGGTCGGTGCCGCTGATGTAACCGGCGCGGGTGCCGTCGAGGAGGAATGCGGCTGCTTCGGCGATGTCGTCGGGAGTACCGAGTCGCTTCGCCGCTGATGCCTGCACCATCGTGCGCATCCGAGCACCGGACTCGCCCGCGAGTTCCTCTTGGCCCATGGGCGTGGAGATCACCCCGGGGCTGATCGAGTTGATTCGGGCACCGCGCTCGCCCCACGCGATCGACGCGCGCTGTACGCGAAGTTGGTTGGCGCGCTTGGCGACAGCGTACGCCGCGCCCGGGTCGGGGAGCTGGTCGAGCAGTGGCAGCGTGAGCAGGTCGTCGGTTGGCGTCGCGGCGAAGGCCGTGTTCGCCTCCGGCGGTAGCGCGCCGGCAGCGAAGTACGCCGACATGCTCGCGATGACGACTCCGGCACCGCCCGGAGCAACGACGCGGGAGAACTCGTCGAGGACGATCGCGACGCCCAGTAGGTCGACGTCGAGAATCGCGGGCGTGGATGCCTGTGTCGGTGACAGGCCCGCAGTGTGCGCGATGTGGGTGACGCGGCCGAGCTCGGCCGCGCTGTCGGCCAGCGCCGAGACGGACTCGCGGCTGCTCACGTCGACCGTGACCGGTGTGATGTGGTGGCCGGCGCCCCGCAGGTCCTCGGCCACTGCGTCGAGTGTGGCCTGGTTGAAGTCCGCGAGCACGACCATGCGTCCGCTCCCGATGCGGCGGGCGATGGCCTGCCCCATTCCGCCGACTCCGATGACGACCGCTACGTCCTTACCCACGGGTCTCCTCCTGGTCGGTGGTGTCCTGGCGACGATAGCCACCGGGCGCGCAGGCGGCGCGCTGCCGAACGAATTCGGTGCGTCGGCCGGGGGTCAGCGCCCGACGGCGAGCCGCTCGCGCCGCAGACGGTCCACCTCGGGCAGATCCAGCGGAGGGAGCGTGTCGACTCCCATTGCGCGGGTGAGCAGCAGGTCCGCCAGCTCCGGATTCCGGGCCAGCGCGGGGCCGTGCATGTAGGTGCTGATCACGGAGCCCTGCACGACACCCTCCTGGCCGTCCCCGACGCCGTTTCCGACGCCGTGGGTGACACGGCCCAGGGGCTTCGCGTCGGGTCCGAGAGTTGTTCCGCCGCGGTGGTTCTCGAAGCCCGTGAGGGGCTGGGTGAGCCCGTCGACCAGGGGGCGCGTGATGACCTCGCCGATGGCGCGGGTGGTCTGCGGGGAGGTGGTGACGTCCAGCATCGACACGCCCTCGACTCGCTCGCCGGCCGAGGTCTCGTACCAGTGGCCGAGCACCTGGATCGCGGCACAGATCGCGAGGACGGGGGCGCCCCGTTCGGCGGCCTTCTGCAGGCCGGGGTAGCGCTGCAGGTGACGGGTCGCCAGTCGCTGCGCCGAATCCTCGGCACCGCCGAGGGTGTAGAGGTCGAGGGAGTCCGGAACCGGGTCGGACAGCGTGATCTCGACGATCTCCGCGTCGATTCCGCGCATCCGCAGTCGCTGCCGCAGGATCAGCGCGTTGCCGCCGTCGCCGTAGGTACCCATCACGTCGGGGAGCACCAACCCGATCCGCACTGTCGACTCAGACATTCTCGGTCCTCCTCGCGATGGCGGTGTTCAGGTCCCGGAAGGCGGTGTAGTTCGCGAGCACCTCGACCCGGCCCTCGGGGCAGGACGCGATGGCGCGCAACGGATCCGGTTCGAGGGTGTGCTCGACACCCGCATAGGTGAGCCGGACTGCGAGATCGGTGGCGCGCTCTCCGGCCGCGACGACCTTCACGCCCTCGAAGTGCTCGAAGCGCACATCCCACAGCCACGAGAGGTCCTCGCCGTCGGGCACCTGACCGTTGACGGCGATGACCAGTCCGTCGACGGAGTGGTCGATCATCGACAGCGCTTCCTGCCACCCGGCCGGGTTCTTCGCGAGCAGCATCCGCAGCGAGTGCGGGCCCACGGTGCGCGCCGCGTACCGGCCCGCGACCTCGTGCACACCGGAGGCCGCGGACACCGCCTCGGCCGGGTCGGCGCCGAGCGCGACGGCCGCCGCGACCGCCTGCGCCGCGTTCCCGCGGTTCGCGCGGCCGGGCAGCGTCAGCGTCATCGGCAGGGTGAGGCCGTCGGGGCCGTGCAGGTACTCGTCGTCGACCCACCAGTCCGGGGTCGGCCGGGAGAAGTCGGCGCCGGTGCTGCGCCAGTTCCCGTCGGCGTCCCAGACGATCGGTTCGCCGCTGCGGGGGCAGCTGGTGGCGTCGTTCGCCCAGCCCGCGCCCGCGGCGACCCACACGACGTTCGGGTTGTCGTAGGCGGCGGAGGTGACCAGGACGTCGTCGCAGTTGGCGACGATCACCGCGTCCGGGTGGGCCGCGAGTCCGGCGCGCAGGCGGCGCTCGATCATGTTGATCTCGCCGACCCGGTCCAGCTGGTCGCGGCTGAGGTTCAGCAGCACGATCGCGGCCGGGTTCAGCGCGTCCGAGACGTGCGGCGTGTGCAGCTCGTCGACCTCGATCGCGGCGAGTTCGGCGTCCGCACCGACATTGAGGGCGGAGACGATTCCCGCATCCATGTTGGCGCCGTCGGGCTGGGTGGCGACGGTACCGATCGTCGCGAGTGCGGCGGCCGTCATCCGGGTCGTCGTCGACTTGCCGTTGGTGCCGGTGACCAGCACCGTCCGCTTGTCCTGGCCGAGCTGTGTCATCACCGTGGGGTCGATCTTGAGGGCGATCAGCCCACCGATCATCGAGCCGTTGCCGCGACCGGCCTTTTTCGACGCCCAGGACGCCAGCGCGGCGACGCGGAGCGCGAGCCTCCCGCGCGTGGTGAATCGAGTGCTAGTTGCCACGCGCGCAGTTTTCCACACCCGCCGCCAGGGTCAGACTCGTGCAGGTGCGGGGGTGGGCAGCGACACAGTCGGCTCCCCGGCGCCGACGCGCGGGCGGGTCATGCCGTACAGGCAGCCGCCGACCACCACCACGCCGCCGCACAGCGCCGCGACGGTCGGTTGCTCGCCGAGCACCAGCCACGAGGCGACGATCCCGACCACGGGCACGAGCAGTGAGAACGGTGCGACCGTCGACGCGGGGTAGCGGCTCATGAGTCCGGTCCACAGGCCGGAGCCGACGATCGTGCCGAGCAGTGCGATGTACACCAGTCCGACGAGAGCGGGCACGCCGTCGGCGTCGAACGCCGATCCGAGCGCAGACCACCCCGCCGTCGGCCCCTCGACGACGGCGGACACCGCGAGCATGGGCAGCGGCGGGATGACCGTCATCCACAGCATCAGTCGCATCGGGGAGTCGGGCCTGGCCTGGCGGCTGCCGATGTTGCCGAGCGCCCACCCGAAAGCGCCACACAGGGTCAGTAGCAGCGGCAGCAGGCTCGCGTGCGCGAACCGGTCCCAGCCGATGACGGCCATGCCGCCGACGGCAACGACGATGCCGGTCATCTGCCGCCTGCTCACCCGCTCACCGAGCAGCAGCGCCCCGAGCAGGACCGTCATCGGGGCGGATGCCTGCAGGACGAGCGATGCGAGTCCGGTGGGCATTCCCGTGTTCATCGCCCAGAACAGGAACAGGAACTGCAGCACGCCGAAGCCGGTGCCGTACAGCAGCAGCCAGCGGAGCGGGACGTTCGGGCGCGGCACGAACAGGACGACCGGGACGGCGATCACCAGGAAGCGCAGTGCGACGAAGAAGAACGGCGGGAACTGGTCGAGGCCGGCGCGGATGGCCAGGAAGTTCAGGCCCCACAGCAGCGCGACGGTGATCCCGAGGAGGCGGTCGCGGTTCGTCATGCCGCTTATCGTTGCGCCTGCAAATCATCAGGACAATCGAATATAAGTACAGCATTGCTGTAGATTTCCTACATGGATGTGGAGCGTTTGCGGGTACTGCGGGAGCTCGCCGACCGCGGCACCGTCGCCGCCACCGCCGCGGCGCTCTCGCTCACCCCGTCCGCCGTGTCGCAGCAACTGAAGATCCTCGCCCGTGAGGCCGGGGTCGCACTCCTCGAACCCGACGGCAGGCGACTGCGACTCACCGACGCGGGGCGCGCCCTCGTCCTGCGCGCCGACGACGTCCTCGCCGCACTCGACCGCGCCGCCGCCGAGATGGCGTCCTACACAGACTCGCCTCGTGGACGGGTCCGGGTCGCGCTGTTCCCGTCCGGGGCGGCCCTCCTGTTGCCGGGCGTCCTCGCCCGTGCTGCCGCGAGCGGAACGAGCATCGAGGCGGCGGACGTCGACGAGCCCGCGTCCGCAGTCCCGCAGTTGCTCGCCGACTTCGACGTCGTGCTCACCCACCGAGACGAGCGTGCCCCGACCCTCGTCTCCCCACGGGTCCGGATCGAGCCCCTCATGCGTGAGCCGATCGACCTCGTGATGCCCGCGGACCACCCCTACGCCGGACGGTCGTCCGTCGCGCTCGACGAACTCGCGGACGAGAGCTGGATCAGCGTCCGCGGCGGGTTCCCCGTCGACGACGTCCTCGAATCGGTGGCCGCCGCGACCGGGATGCGCCCGCGAGTGGTCCAGCGCATCAACGATTTTCGCGTCATCGAGGAGCTGGTCCTCGTGGGTCACGGCGTCGCGTTGATGCCGCGCCACGTGGCGCTGCAGCCCGGACTGGTCAGCGCAACACTCGCCGGGGTCCGCGCGGCACGCACCTACGAACTCGCCACCCGTCCCGCCGCGGCACTGCGTCCCGCCGTCGCCGCGGTGCTCGCCGCGTTCCGGGACACGGCCGCCGCCTATGCATGAGCACGCGCGCAGCTTTGCGGCCCACCCCGTTTTCGGAGCGGGCCGCAGTGCGGGAGTGGCTAGCCGAGTGCCTTCGCCTTGAGTGAGGCGAACTCAGCCTCCGTGATGGTCCCGGAGTCGAGCAGGGCCTTCGCGTCGGCGATCTGTTCGGCCGGCGACTTGCTGCCCGCGACGGACTTGATGTAGCTGTCCTGCTCGGTCTTGTACTGCTGCGCCGCCGCGATCGACCGTTCCGTCATGCCCTGGCCGCGGGCGATCAGGTAGATCAGCGCGGTGAGGAACGGCACGAAGATCAGGAAGAACACCCACACCGCCTTCCACCAGCCGGAGAGCTTGTGGTCGCGGAACAGGTCGCCGATGATCGAGAAGAGCAGCATCAGGTATGCCACGAAGGCAAACGTGACGAGGATTACCCAGAGAAAGTCCCAGAACGAGTCCATCGGTCAACTCCATTTCGCATCGTGCGTCGAATGTTGGATCGATGATCGGCGACCGGACGGTCGACCGCTTCATCCGCAGCAGGTGAGATCGGCGAGTTCATCCGCACCGGGTGAGGCGCACGACGCCGGGAAACACGAGGGTGTGGGCATGAGCGACGCAGAGAACATCGGTCCCGTCGAGTTGGTCGTACTGGCGTTCCCGGGGTCGCAGGCCGACCCGGACACCGTCGCGGCCCTGCAGGACGTCGTCGAGAAGGGGTACGTCACCCTCCTCGACCTCGTCTACATAGCGAAGGACGAGGACGGCAACATCAGTCAGGTCGACGTCGACGAGGATCTCGACCAGGTCGGCTTGGCGGTCCTGTCCATCGAGGCGAAGGCCCTCATCAGCGACGAGGACCTGGACGTGGTCCGCGACTCGCTCGATCCGGGCACGTCCGCGGCCATCATCGTCTACGAGAACACGTGGGCTCGGCAGTTCACGACCAGCGCCCGGGCCGCCGGCGGCGAGGTCGTCCTGCATGTCCAGATCCCGCACGAGGTCATCGTCGCGGCGGTCGAGGCCGCACTCTAAGCATCCAACCGAAGGGGAACGTCATGGTTTTCAGGGCAGGACGAGTGGGTCGTCCGGGACTTCTCGGAACGGTCGCGCGCACCGCTGTCGTCGCGGGCACCGCCCGTGCGACGACCAATGCGATGGACCGCCGGGCGCAGCGCAAGTACTCCGAGCAGCAGGCGTACGCCGACCAGCAGGCGCAGGAACAGGCGTACCAGCAGCAGCAGTATGCCCAGCAGGCCGCCGCGCAGCAGGCGGCACAGCAGGCCGCGGCCGCCCCGCAGGCCCCCGCCGAGGACGAGTTGATCGTCAAGCTCAAGCAGCTCGGCGAACTGCACCAGTCCGGGGTGCTCAG
>NZ_JBHUFB010000009.1:13560-31242 GCF_042681175.1 Rhodococcus gannanensis | reverse complement strand
CGCCGCCGCCAAGGCCAAACTCCTCGGCTGACGCGCGCCACCCAGCCAACGGCTGAAGGTGCCGTTCGTGCGGATCAACCGCACGAACGGCACCTTCAGCCGTTGGGAAGGGTCACCCGGAGTGTGCCCGGGCGGAGTGCTGCGTCTCGTCCGTCGCGGTGGGGTCGAGCAGCCCGTGCAATGTGGTGCGACAGTCGCGGTAGACGGAGGTGAGATCGGCCTTCTCTCCGGCCTCCACCTTCTCGACCCAAGCGTCGAACGCGACCCGCAGGGTGGTGAAGCCGGCCTCGGCGAGCAGTCGGGGGAGGATCGGGTTCACGTCAGGTGACAGGTGCTCGGCGATACGTGCGGTGAGCGTCCTGACGTTCTCCATTTCCATCAAGGCCGCGGCACCCCGAAGGTCGGGATCCTTCAGTATCAGGCAGCGGATGCGTCGAATCCGTCGAATCGTCTCGGGGCGGTCGTCGACCATCTCCTCCAGGAGTCGCAGGTGTGCAGCCTCGACGTGCTGGAGCACCAGATTCTCGGGCATCTCGTCGACCAGCGCCGCGGTCAGTTCCGCGGCGAGGTCTTCGACGCCCCCGAGGACGGTGGCCTCTTTGGTGTCGAAGTAGCGGAACACGGTGCGCTGGGACACTCCCGCACGCTGTGCGATGTCGTCCACCGTGGTTCCGGCGTAGCCACGCTCCTCGAACAGCGCGAGTGCGGCATCGCTGATTTCGATGCGGGTCTCTCTCCGTCTGCGTTCCCGAAGGTTCGGTGCCGTGGGATCTCCGTCGCTGGTGTGCACCGCGTCATTATTGCAGTGACGGACAAATTGACAGTGACTGACAGTTTCCACAGACTGGGCGTATGCATGTCGAAACCCCTTCCCCGGTGGACGCGAGCGCGCCGGGTCGGGCATCCCTGTCGTCCACCGAGCGACTGCTCATCGGACTACTCGTCGTCGGAACGTTCGTCGTCATCCTCAACGAGACGATCATGGGGGTGGCGCTTCCACGCCTGATGGCGGATCTCGAGATCACCGCGGCAACCGCTCAGTGGCTCACGACCGCCTTCCTCCTGACGATGGCAATCGTCATCCCGGCGACCGGATACCTGCTGCAGCGGTTTTCGACCAGGACGATCTTCGTCACGGCGATGACGCTGTTCAGCGCCGGCACTCTGATCGCGGCGATCGCGCCCGGTTTCGAGCTGCTTCTCGTCGGCCGGGTCGTACAGGCCGGTGGCACGGCGATGATGATGCCGTTGTTGACCACCACGATCCTCAACCTGGTTCCGCCTCAATCGCGTGGCCGAATCATGGGCACGATGTCGATCGTCATCGCCGTCGCGCCGGCGATCGGCCCAACCGTGTCCGGACTCATCCTTCGAGTCACGAGCTGGCGCTGGATCTTCGGGCTGGTGCTGCCGATCGCACTCGTCGTGCTCGTCCTGGGTGCGGTCCTGATCAAGAACGTCACGGTGCCGCGGAAGGTGCCGTTCGACCTGTTGTCCCTGCTCCTGTCGGCCGCCGCATTCGGCGGCCTCGTCTACGGGCTGAGCAGCATCGGCGAATCCGCCTCCGGGCACACGCCTGTCGCGCCGTGGATTCCGATCTCCATCGGCGTCGTTGCGCTGGTGGTTTTCGTGGCGCGTCAGTTCGTCCTGCAACGCGAAGACAGGGCGCTGCTCGACCTGCGCACCTTCGCGAGCACGCCGTTCTCGATCGCAGTCGTCGTGCTGATCGTGGCGATGATGGCGCTGTTCGGGTCCCTCATCGTGCTGCCCCTGTACCTGCAGAACGTTCTCGGTCTGGACACTCTCGCCACCGGTCTGTTGATGCTCCCAGGTGGCATCGTGATGGGTGTTCTGTCCCCGATCGTCGGTCGACTGTACGACCGTGTCGGTCCGCGACCCCTGGTCGTTCCCGGCACCGTCCTGGTGTCGGCAGCGCTGTGGCTGATGACGATGCTCGACGTGGACACCTCGAGGGGCATGGTCGTCGGCATCCATGTCGTGCTCATGGTCGGTCTCGCTTTCGTGTTCACTCCGCTGTTCACGTCGTCACTGGGGTCGCTCCCGCCGAAGCTGTACGCGCACGGCAGTGCGATCGTGAGCACTCTGCAACAGGTCGCGGGTGCGGCGGGCACCGCACTGTTCATCGCCGTGATGACGACGTGGACGACGTCGGACCTCGCCGACGGCGCGGCACCGATGGACGCGACGATGACGGGTATTCACGCCGCATTCCTGTGTGGCGGCGCAATCTCGCTGATCGCAGTCGCCGCGTCGCTGTTCGTTCGTCCCGCACCGCCGTCCCAGCCGGAGACCGTCGAGGTCCCCTCCGACGCGACCGCGGCGACGCCCGCGGGGGTCTGAGTCCTCTCCCAGAACGGCTGAACGGGCCGTTCGTGCGGATCAACCGCACGAACGGCCCGTTCAGCCATTGGTGGGGGCGATCGTGACGCGCCGCAGACGCAGCACCGTCAGGTAGGCGGTCGTCGCAAGACCTCCGACGTAGAGGTCGTTCTCGATCCACCCGAACGTGGTCTGCTGCTCCGGCCCGAACATGGACGGGTACACGAGCATCGCGATGGCCAGCAGTGCAACGAGGAACGCGAGCACGCCGGCCTGGATCCGACGGTCGTCGCGTCGCGACAGCGCCGTCATCCCGAACGCGACCGCGTAGAACGCCCACACCCCGGGATCGGTGACCTCCCATCCCGGGTCGGCGATCCCGACGATCGACGAGTGCACGGTGTGCACGACCGACAGCGTGAACGCGGCCGCGAGCACCAGCGGGACCTGGCGCGCGTAGGTGGTGTGCCGACCGGTGGTGGCGGGCGAGGTCGTGGGGTGGGTCCGAACGGTCATGGCGGGCTCCTGGTGTGAAGGGGCGACGGTCCATCCGTCGCGTCCTTCGAGCCTCGGTCTCGCCGTCGGCACAGAACACCCACAGAACAACCACACCTGTGCGCACTTTCGGTAGTGCCCGCTACCAAAAGTGCGCACAGGCGCCGCAGGCGCACTAGGTTCGGCTGGTGGAGTTCGCCGCGCTACTCCGACGGCTGCGGGAGCAGCGGTCCCTGAGCCAGGAGGAACTGGCCGAACGGGCAGGCGTCACCGTCAAGGCCGTCGGTGCCCTCGAACGTGGGGAACGGTTGCGCCCGTACCCGAACACCGTGCGGGCGCTCGCCGACGCGCTGACGCTGGACGACTCCGAACGCGCCGAGCTCGTCGCGGCGGTCCCACGCCGTGAGCCTGCCCCGGCACCGCCGAATCGGCGTGTCGTCACGACGGTCGGTGACCCCTTGTCGATCGTGCCGGTCACGCCGCTGCTCGGCCGCGACGAAACCATCGACCACATCGGCGAGGTCGTCGTGTCCGGTCGGGTGCGACTACTGACGCTGACCGGCCCGGGCGGCGTCGGGAAGACTCGCATCGCACTCGCCGTCCTCGCGCGCTGCGTCGCCTCCTTTTCCGGAGGGGCCGCGTTCGTCGACCTGACGACGGTCCGCGAACCCGGACAGGTGCTCCCGCGGCTGGGTGCGGCCCTCGGCGTCACAGAGGGTCCGGCCGGAGTGTCCGCGGAGGGGCTGGCAGCGCATCTCACCGGCCGGCGCGTTCTCGTCGTCCTCGACAACCTGGAACAGATGCTGGCGGCGGCACCGGCGATCGCCGACCTCGTTGGCCACGCGCCGGACCTCGTCGTCCTCGCCACCAGCCGTGCACCACTGCGGGTGCGCGCCGAGTACGAGGTTCCGGTGCCGCCGCTCGCCGTCCCCGACGACGACGGTCCGGATGCCGTCGCGGCCTCGCCCGCAGTCGCGATGTTCCTCGACCGCGCGGCCGCCGCTGGAGCCGACCTCGACGTCGACGACGCCAATGCCGCGGCGCTCGCCGCCATCGTGCGACGGCTCGACGGCCTTCCGCTCGCTCTCGAACTGGCCGCGGCTCGCGCGCGGCTGCTGCCACCTGCACTGCTGTCGGCGCGCCTCGACGCCCACGGGATGGATGCGGAACTCGTTGGTCCGCAGGATCTTCCGGACCGGCAACGTACGATGGCTGCGGTGCTCGACTGGAGTGCCGACCTGCTCGACCCGTCGGACCGTGACCTGTGGACGCGGCTCGCCGTCTTCTCCGGCGGCTTCTCGCTCGACGCCGTGGAGGCCCTCGACCCGATGAGTGCTCCGGACGTGCTGCCTGCACTGAGCAGGCTCGTCGACCACTCCCTGGTTGCGCCGCTCGACCCGCCGGACGAACAGCCCCGCTTCCGACTGCTGGAACCGGTCCGCCAGTACGCGGCGGCGCGACTGCACGTGTCGGGTGCCGCCCTGGAGGTGGCGAATTCCCATGCACGGCAACAGTATCGAGTCGCGGTCGCAGCGCACGACCGACTGCAGGGAGCCGGAATCGGTCCCGTCCTCGACCGTCTCGACGCCGATCACGGGAACCTGCGGTCCGCCTTCCTCCGCCTGATCGAACTCGACCGGCCCGGCGACGCCGCCGAGCTCGCCGGATCGGTGTGGATGTATCTGGCGCTTCGGGGTCGCACCCGCGAAGGTCTGGCGTGGCTCGACCGAGTGCAGGGCACGGTGCCGGAGACCATATCCGGCCGGGCTGCCGTCGGCCGGATGGGGCTGCTGCTGGTCGTCGGTGATCTCGACGGGATCAGGAAGGAGGCCGACGCCTACCTGCCGACCGCCCCCGCCGACGACCCCGTGGCCCTGGAAGCGGCGACGATCGCGGGTCTGGCGGCGGCGTTCTCCGGCGACAGCGGCGCGCTCCGGCTCCTCGACGGTGTTCTCGACCGGGCGGAACCGGGCTGGCTGACGGCGCACGCACGGCTCGGTCTCGGGCAGCTGGCCCTGGTCTCCGGTGACGTCGACGTCGCGCAGACACGGCATGCCGAGGCGGTCGCGGAGGCGCGCCGGCTCGGCAACGAGTTCACCCTCGCGACGGTGCTCAATTCGGCGGCGTCTGTGTGCGAGGCGGGCGGCGACGACAGCGGGGCGGCCGCGATGCTGGGGGAGTCGCTGGATCTGTCGGTGCGGCTGCGACTGGGGTGGTCGCTCGGGTACACCCTTCCGGCGGTGGCCGGGCTGGCGGCGCGGACCGGCAACCCGGCCGGCGCGGCAGCCCTGTACGGCGCGGCCGCCCGCCTCAACGCATCCGACGCGGTGGACCCGCACTTCCCGCCGGCCCGCTCCACCGCCGACGCCGGTCTCGACCTCGCGCGGGACACATTGGGGGAGAAGGACTTCCTCGCCGAGTGGGAATCCGGGCGCACGGCGACCGCCGAGCAGGTCGCGTCGATCGCCGCGCGGGTGATCGACGACGTCACGAACGGACGGCGCTGACGTAGCGGCGGTAGTTTCGCGCGCCGAGGGTGCGGAGCAACAGGCGGACGTGCCCGGGCAGCTTCCGGAGCATCAGGCGCCGTTCGGCGTCGTCGCAGTCCTCGAGCACGGCACCGAACAGCAGCGGCAGTTCCTTCTTGCTCATCATGTCGATGCCGTGGTCCCCGACCGTGTCCCATTCCGCTGCGGTGAGGTGACGAAGGACGAGCGGCAGGATCTCCCGTTCCTCGAGGTCCAGGTGCTCGATCAGCGCCGAGGTGAACTCCTCGACCAGCGCGGCCAGTGCGACGCCTGTGTCGGGAGTGGGTTGGCGTTCCCAGCTGTCGAGGCTCGGGACGATCCGCGCCACGTACGCCTCGATCCGCAGGTGCTGGGCCTGCATCGTCTCGACCAGCCCGGTCGACGGCGCAGCCCGCTCCAGCAGGAGCGGCCACAGGATCGCGTCCTCCCCGGTGTGGTGCATCTCGAGGCCGTTCAGGACGAGCCTCAGGTGCCCGGCAACGACGGACGCACGCGCGGCGTCGCCCGCGGGGACGCCGCGGATCAGGTCGGGCGCGAGACGGAACTCGCGGCGGAACGCGCGGTGGACGACGACCATCTCGTGGACGTTCGGGCGTTCGGTGGTCGTGGTGGTCATGGGAGGCTCCTCGCGTGGACGGGGTCGGTGCCTTCCAGCCTCGAACCGGACCGCCCCGCAGCCCACTCACAGCACCCCCACACCCCACCCACATACGACGGAAGGGGCCGTTCGGATCAACCGAACGGCCCCTTCCACGCATTGCGTGGTGGCTCAGTGAGCGCGGTTCACCGCGGAGACGACCGCGCGCAGCGACGCCGTCGTGATCGACGTGGCGATGCCGACGCCCCACACGACCTTGCTGGTGCCGTCGGGCAGCGTCACCGCGGCCTCGACGTAGGCGGCGGCCTGCGCGTCGTCGCCCGCGGACATGGCGTGCTCGCTGTAGTCGAGGACCCGAACGTCGAAACCGATGGTGGAGATCGCGTCGACGAACGCGGCCAGCGGACCGTTGCCGGAGCCGGAGATCTCCTGCTCCTTGCCGTCCACCTTGACCACGGCGGTGATGGCGTCCGTGCCGCCGTCCACCTCCGAGGCGGTCACCTTCTGGCGCATCCGCTCCAGCGGGCTGATCGGTGCCAGGTATTCCTCGTTGAAGACGTCCCACATCTCCTTCGGCGAGACCTCGCCGCCCTCGCCGTCGGTGATCTTCTGGACGGACTGCGAGAACTCCATCTGCAGTCGGCGCGGCAGCACCAGGCCGTGATCGGCCTTCATGATGTACGCGACGCCGCCCTTGCCGGACTGCGAGTTCACGCGGATGACGGCCTCGTAGGTGCGGCCGACGTCCTTCGGGTCGATCGGCAGGTACGGCACCTGCCAGACGATGTCGTCGACGTCCGCGTCCTGCGAGTCCGCGGTGACCTTCATGTCGTCGAGACCCTTGTTGATCGCGTCCTGGTGGCTGCCCGAGAACGCGGTGTACACCAGGTCACCGCCGTACGGGTGCCGTTCGGCGACGGGCAGCTGGTTGCAGTACTCGACGGTGCGTCGGATCTCGTCGATGTTCGAGAAGTCGATCTGCGGGTCGATGCCGCGGGTGAACATGTTCAGACCCAGCGTCACCAGGCAGACGTTGCCGGTGCGCTCGCCGTTGCCGAACAGGCAGCCCTCGATGCGGTCGGCGCCGGCCTGGTAGCCCAGCTCCGCCGCCGCGACACCCGTGCCGCGGTCGTTGTGCGGGTGCAGCGACAGGATGATGCTGTCGCGGTTGGCCAGGTTGCGGTGCATCCACTCGATCGAGTCCGCGTACACGTTCGGCGTCGCCATCTCGACGGTGGCCGGCAGGTTCACGATGACCGGGTGCTCGGGCGTGGCGCCCAGCGTCTCGACGACGGCGTCGCACACCTCCTTGGCGTACGACAGCTCGGTGCCGGTGTACGACTCGGGCGAGTACTCCCAGCGCCAGTCGGTGTCGGGGTACTTCTTCGCCTCCTCGAGCACCAGTTCCGCGGCATCGGTGGCGATCTTCTTGATCGCCTCCTTGTCGGCGCGGAAGACCACGCGACGCTGCAGGATCGACGTGGAGTTGTAGAAGTGCACGATCACGCTCTTCGCGCCCTGGCAGGCCTCGAAGGTGCGGGTGATCAGCTCCGGCCGCGACTGCGTCAGCACCTGGATGGTGACGTCGTCCGGGATGGCGTTGTCCTCGATGATCTCGCGGACGAAGTCGAAGTCGGTCTGGCTGGCCGACGGGAAGCCGACCTCGATCTCCTTGTAGCCCATCCGGACCAGCAGGTCGAACATGCGGCGCTTGCGGGCCGGGCTCATCGGGTCGATCAGGGCCTGGTTGCCGTCGCGCAGGTCCACCGCGCACCACTGCGGGGCACGGTCGATGACCTTGTCGGGCCAGGTGCGGTCGGTGAGGGTGACCTGCTCGACCTCTTCAGCGAACGACCGGTACCGGTACGTCGGCATGGAGGAGTTCTTCTGGGTGTTCCAGGTGGGCTGGTCGGCGGGCGCGGGCTTGGACGGCGGCGTGATGGTGCGCGATCCGGAAGTGAAAGCGTCGGCGGGTGACATGACGAATCTCCGTGATGATGGGGACTGGGTGAGTCCAGGAGGTGTATCGACCGGCGCAACAAACCCCGCGACAGGTGCCGGTCTGGATCAGACCCCGTCGCGGCGGTGAAGAAGGAGCGCCCGCTGCATGACGAGCAGTCTACCCGCCCGCACAATCGGGGGAACGGACACCCGAGGTCGAACGGGTCCGGACCTCGCGGTTTCGGGTGTGTCGCGGGCCGCTCGGCGGGCGGTCAGTCCGTCGAGCGCCGCATCTCGATGACGGTCAACCCGAGCACGTCGAACCGGGCGAGGAGCGCACGCAGGCCCTGGTCGCCGTCGACGGGACCGGTCAGGCGGGTGCACCCGGCGGGTGCCGAGACGTGCGCGAGTTCGGGGAACGCGGCCAGCGCCCGCTCGGAGAGGGCGCCGCGGACGAGGAACTCGTAGCGGGGCCGGGGGACGGGCGTTGTCGCCACCGCCATACCTCCCAGGTCGTCGGCTGCTGTCCTCACAGCCTGCGGGACGGATCGCGGTGGGGCCTCACCCGTCGATGGTGAAGTTCGAGAACCCGGGGATCACAGCAGTCCGCAGGAGCGGGCGGCGGCGATGGCCTCCTGCCTCGTGCTCACCCCTAGCTTGCGGTAGATCCCGCGCAGGTGGGTCTTCACCGTGTTCACGGAGACGAACAGGTCGGCGGCGATCTGGTCGGCCGTGCGCCACGACGGCAGCTCGGTCAGCAGCTCCCGTTCGCGCGCGGTGAGCAGTCGGTCGGGGTGTGGGGCGGTGGTCGGCACCCGCTCGCGCACCCGCTCGGCGAACGCGTCGAGCACACCGAACCTCCCGATGTGCCGGTCCAGCAGCGGACGGATCCGCTCCCGCTCGTCGTGGAACGGGCGGATGAGGCCGTGGGGACGGGCGAGCGCCAGCGCGTCGGTGAGCATCGCGCGGGCACGGACGTCGTCGCCGCGGCCCGCCGCGCATGCCGTTGCCAACAGCAGCGCCTCGATCCGGGCGATCGGAGTGATGCACCCGAGCCGGCCCTCGACCACCCCGGCGACCAATCGGCTCGCCGCGTCACCGCGGCCGCGGCGCATCTCGATCATCGCCCGCATCACCGCGACCTCGCCGCAGTCGCCGAGCACGGTGGCCGCGTTGTCCACCAGACCGACCGCGCGGCCGTCGTTGCCGTCGGCGAGGAGGGACCGCAGGGCGGCGGGGCACAGCAACGCGGCGACCGGACGCGGCACCGGACCGCGGAGGACAGCCTGGACTCGGTCCGCGAGCGGGTCCCGCTGCTGCGCCGCGGGCGTCGCGCCGAGGATCGCTGCCACACAGGCCGCGGTCGGTGCGATCGTGGCGTCCGGGGACGCGACCAGCCGGGAGAGGTCGAGCGACGAGCCGACCTCGGGGAGGGCGGCACGGCCGTCCATCCGTAGATAGCCGGTCCACGCCCGCGCCACCGCGGCCAGTTCGACGTGCGGCAGGCCGGTCAGGCCGTGGCGTTCCGCGATCGTGGCGGTGTCGCCCGCGATCCGGTCCGTCTCCGACAACCGGCACCGAACGGCGGCGACGACCGTCAGACCGGTCATCGCCTCGAGTTTCACGGCGAACAGTCCGGCCGAGCGGGCGGTGACGCGAGCGGCCTCGAGATGGGATTCGGCGCGGTCGAGTCGTCCGAGGTGAAGCTCCGCGACACCCTGCTGCAATCGGGCGTAGGCGTCGAGTTCCGGGGTTCCGGTCCGCCCGACCGGCCGGGCGGACAGCGTGGCCAGGGCGGCCGCGATCACTCCGTTTCCCTGGATGGCGAGCTGGAGGCGGACGGCTGCGTCCAGGAGTGCCTCGTTGCCCGTGAGCGCGGGTTCGGGCGGGCCGAGAATCGACTCTGCGGCCGTGGGGTTCGCGCGGGCGAGTTCGGCGGCGGCGCGCACCCGGCGGGCACCCGCCGCGTTCTGTACTCGCCGCGGAGAACGGTCGATCAGGTCGAGCAGTTGGGCGCTGTTGCCGCTGAGCACGGCCCGCAGGCCGCTGTCGGTGATCAGCCGGACCATCGCGTCCGCGTCCCCGGCGTGCAGGGTGTGTTCCAGTGCGTCGTGGAACGATCCCGACTCGGCGAACCAGCCGGCCGCGAGCTGTTCGAGCCCGGCGACGGCCCGGTGCCCGAGCCGCCCGAGTTCGGCGCGCAGATACTCCCGGAGCAGCGGGTGGTATCGGAACCACCCGGTGCGCCCGGGAACCCGCTCGACGAGGAAGTTCTCCCGCTCCAGGACGTCGACGATGCGACCCGAGCAGGGATTGCCGGTGAGCGTTTCCGCGAGTTCGACGGTGTAGGCGTCCGGGATCGCCGTTTCGACCACGAACTCCCGCACGTCCGGATCGAGTCGGGTGAGGACTTCGCCGACGAGGTAGTCGGCCACGATCCGGGTGTCGCCGGTGAAGTCGGCGATCATCGTCGCCGGGTCCGGGTGGCGGGCCAGCGTGATCGCGGCGAGTCGCAGGCCGACGGCCCAGCCCTGGGTTCGTGCGGCGAGCGCGGCGAGGTCGCCGTCGTCGAGCTCCAGTCCGTGTCCGGCGAACAGCTGCGCGGCCTCGGGTTCGGTGAATGCCAGTTCGTTCGGCGGGATCTCGCGAACCCGGCCGTCGACGCGCATCCGGTGCAGGGCGAGCGGCGGCTCGAACCGGCCGGCGAGCACGGCGCCGACCGTGGGCGGGGCGGACCGCAGGAAGGCGCCGAGCGCGTCGAGGGCCGCGGTGTCGTGCAGCAGGTGCACGTCGTCGATCACGATCCGCACCGGCGTGCCGACGTCACCGAGTCGTTCCGCGACGGCACCGGGGACCTCGTCGTCCGCGTCGGGGAGGTCGCGGAGTGCGTCGGAGACCGCGCAGTCGCCGAGGCTGCGAAGAGCGGCCAGCAGGGAGGCGACGAAGGCGCCCCGGTCGTTGTCGGACTCGCGGGCGGTGAGCCACGCGATCACCGGGGCACCGGGCGCCGCAACGGTTTCCGTCACCCAGTCGGCGAGGAGCATCGTCTTCCCGGAACCGACCGGAGCGTTGAGGAGTACCGCGGTGCACGGCGTACCGGGTGCCACGGCGGCGGTCAGGGCCGCGTGCAGTCGTGGCCGGCGGATCACCGCATGGCCGTAGACGGGCACCTGCGCGTGGCAGGGACGGTTCACGACGGACATTTCTGGCCTCGTTCCCGGCTGTCTGCTCGACCGGCGCGGGTGCGCCGACCTCCTCCCCGCGCAGCCGAAACCCCCGGGGACCAGCGAACTGCTCGAAGCCTATAGCGAACCGTGTGGATTCCGCGCTGTGTCCGAGCGTTCGCCGTGTCGCCGCCCACGCACCGCCGTCACCGAAGACCCGGCGCGGTCGGTGTCCCCGCTGCGGTGCGGTCAGTGTCCCCACCGCGGCGCGGTCAGTGTCCCCACCGCGGCGCGGTCAGTGTCCCCGCACGGCCGCGATCGCCTCGTCGGTCACCGGGTCGACGCTGTCGGCGAGTTCGGGATGCTTCGTGAGGTATCGGGCCACGTAGGGGCAGATCGGGACGATGCGCTTTCCCGCGGTGACGGTGTCGGCGAGCGCGTCGTGCACGAGGATCCCGGCGAGGCCCTGCCCGGCGAACCGGTCGTCGACCTCGGTGTGGAAGAAGATCCGTTGGTTGCCGTGGTCGAGGTACTGCGTCAGTCCGGCGACCTCGCCGCCCACGGTGATCTCGTAGCGGTCGCCTGCGTCGCGCACGGCGGGTTCGGTCGGGTTCGGGTGATCCGTCATGGGAACAAATGTGCCGTATCGGAGGCCGGTGCGCGCACCACTTCACATCGGCGGGCCACACGCTACGTTCGATTCATGAGCAACCTCGACCCCACCCCAGACGAGGTCGTCTGCGAGAACCGCGACGATGCCGCGCCCACACTCCTCGACTTCCGGGAGGTCCCACTGGGCGGGCCGCGGGCCATGACGGTGCGCCGATCGCTGCCGCAGCGGGCACAGACGCTCATCGGCGCGTGGTGTTTCCTCGACCACTACGGGCCGGACGACGTCGCGGACAGCGGCGGCATGCGGGTCGCCGGGCATCCGCACACGGGGCTGCAGACGGTGTCGTGGTTGTTCCGCGGCGAGATCGAGCACTGGGACACCACGGGAGCGCACGCGATGGTCCGGCCGCGCGAGGTGAACCTGATGACCGCGGGGTCGGGGATCGCCCATTCCGAGTTCTCCACACCCGACACCGACGTGCTGCACGGCGTTCAACTGTGGGTGGCGTTGCCTGCCGAGCACCGGTTCACCGCACCGGCGTTCGAACATCACGCCCCGCCGGTCCTCGACGTCGACGGCGCCGAGGTGGTGGTGTTCCTGGGCAGCCTGTTCGGGCAGACGTCGCCGGTGCGGACCTTCACGCCGCTCCTCGGTGCCGAAGTGGTGCTGCGTGCCGGGCAGCGACTCGAGGTGAGCCTCGACGAGACGTTCGAACACGGTGTCATGGTCGACACGGGCTCGGTGTCGGTCTCGGGTGTGGACGCGAAGGTCGGGCAGTTGGTCCACCTGCCGGTGGGGGCGACGAGCGCGGAGCTGATCGCGTCGTCGGACGGCCCGGTGCGGGTGGTCGTGCTCGGCGGTGAGCCGCTGGGGGAGCAGATCGTCATGTGGTGGAACTTCATCGGCCGCACCCATGACGAGGTCGAGCAGTTCCGGGTGGAGTGGCAGCAGGCGCGGGAGGACCGCTCGACGCCCGGTCGGTACGGCCCGTTCCCGTCGGCGTGGGGCGAGACGATCCCGGCGCCGATCCTGCCGAACACCCGGCTCAAGCCCCGCGGCTGAGTCGCGGAATACCTCCTGCCGCGCCACCGTTAAGGTGATTGAAACTTTAACGAGCCGCTGCGCGACCTGTGCGCACTTTTGGTAGCTCCCGCTACCAGAAACGCGCACAGGCGCCGGAGGCGCAGAAGGAGGCGACGATGCAGTTCGGCATTTTCACCGTCGGCGACGTGACGACCGACCCCACGACGGGCCGCACCCCCACCGAGGGCGAGCGGATCAAGGCGATGGTCGCGATCGCGAAGAAGGCGGAGGAGGTGGGACTCGACGTCTTCGCGACCGGCGAGCACCACAACCCGCCGTTCGTCCCGTCTTCCCCGACGACGCTGCTCGGCTACATCGCGGCGAGCACCGAGAAGATCGTCCTCTCCACGTCCACGACGCTGATCACCACCAACGACCCGGTGAAGATCGCCGAGGACTTCGCGATGCTCCAGCACCTCGCCGACGGTCGCGTCGACCTGATGCTCGGACGCGGCAACACCGGACCCGTGTACCCGTGGTTCGGTCAGGACATCCGCCAGGGCATCCCGCTCGCCATCGAGAACTACGCGCTGCTGCACCGGCTCTGGCGCGAGGACGTCGTCGACTGGCAGGGCAAGTTCCGCACGCCGCTGCAGGGCTTCACCTCGACGCCGCGACCGCTCGACGACACGCCGCCGTTCGTGTGGCACGGGTCCATCCGCAGCCCCGAGATCGCCGAGCAGGCCGCCTATTACGGTGACGGCTTCTTCGCCAACCACATCTTCTGGCCGACCGACCACTTCCAGCGACTCATCGACCTCTACCGGCGGCGCTACGAGCACTACGGCCACGGCTCCGCCGACCAGGCGATCGTCGGACTCGGTGGGCAGGTGTTCATGCGCAAGAACTCCCAGGACGCGGTGCGGGAGTTCCGGCCCTACTTCGACAACGCCCCCGTCTACGGGCACGGGCCGTCGCTGGAGGAGTTCACCGAGCAGACGCCGCTGACCGTCGGCAGCCCGCAGGAGGTCATCGACAAGACCCTCACCTTCCGGGAGTCGTTCGGCGACTACCAGCGTCAGCTGTTCCTCATGGACCACGCGGGTCTGCCGCTCAAGACCGTCCTCGAGCAGCTGGACCTGCTCGGCGAGGAAGTCGTGCCGGTGTTGCGTCGCGAACTCGACGGCAAGAGGCCCGCCCACGTGCCGGACGCCGCGACCCACGCGTCGCTGGTCGCCGGCCGGAAGCCGGAGGTGGTGGCGTGACCACTCGAACCGTCGCCGTCGTCACGGCCGGTCTCGGGCAGCCCTCGTCGACGCGACTGCTCGCGGACCGACTGGCGGCCGCGGCGGCGCGCGAACTCGGGCCGAGTACCTCGATCCGTGTGATCGAGCTGCGCGACCATGCCCACGACATCGTGAACGCCATGCTGACCGGGTTCCCGTCGCCGGCGCTGCGGGAGGTGATCGGAGCCGTGACGGGAGCCGATGCACTCGTCGCCGTGACGCCGATCTTCAACGCCACGTTCAGCGGCCTCTTCAAGTCGTTCTTCGACGTGCTCGAACCGGGATCGCTCGACGCGAAGCCGACCGTCATCGCGGCGACGGGCGGCAGCGCCAGGCACTCGCTGGCGCTCGAGCACGCGATGCGCCCGATGTTCGCCTACCTGCGGGCCGCGGTCACGCCGACCGCCGTGTTCGCCGCGTCCGAGGACTGGGCCGGAGGTGCCGACGCCGGGAGCGACCTGGACGCGCGGATCGGCCGGGTCGCGCGGGAACTGGCGGCGGCGCTGGACGGACGCACCGCGACCGCGGCACCGGACCCGTACGACGACCCGGTGCCGTTCGAGCAGATGCTGGCGGCAGGCCGGCCCGCATAGGCAGGCTCGGGGCGAATCCGTCCGGGGCACGGAACGATTCGTGCACAGGGAATCGATGATTCGTGCCCCGCGGTGGGGGTGCGTCGGCCCGCCGTCGAGGCGATTACCTGCGCTGTCGGTTCGGGCGGGTACGCCGGACCGGCGGCGCTGGGTCGCTCGTCACCGACGGAGGGGTTGCACCTCGCCGACGCTGTGTGAGGATGCAGTGATGCTCTGCGTTGACTCACAGTCGAGCGGCTGGACGTCGGTGCATGCACTCTGACACCGAACGGCTTTCCGCTGTGGTGGCTCGCCCACCCCTGTCGCCCCGCCCGCCCGCCTTCCGGTCGGCTGCCGGCCACGTGCCCGGCAGCGTCGTCGGGAGTCGCTACCGGCTGCTGCACTGTTGCGGCGGCAGTCCGTCGCTGGAGTTCTGGCACGGCCGTGACGTCGTCACCGACAGGGACGTCGGACTGACCGTCGTCGCCGGGGGATCGAGCCGCGACGTCGACGTGGACGAGGTGTTCGCCCGGACGGTGTGGATGTGCGGGATGGACAGTCCCGCGCTTGCCCGGATCGTCGACATGGTCGACACCGGGTCCAGTGGAGTCGTCGTGGCGGAATGGCAGTCCAGTTGCTCCCTGGAGACCGCGGCATCGGTCGTCCCGACGCGGTCCGAGGCGGCTCGCTCGGCACGGCCGCTGACCGAGGCGATGCGGATCGCGCACCGCTCCGGTGGCGTCCTCGATCTCGAGCCGACGAGCCGGCTGCGTGTCGGGGCGGGTGGACACCTCTACGTCGCGTTCCCCGCGACGCTGCCGTCCGCGGACCGGTTCACGGACGTCCGCGGCCTCGCGTCCGCGTTGCGCGGTCTCCTGCACGGCGCCACCGGTGTCGGCGCTCCCGCATGGTGAACGAATCCCTTTCGCCGCGGCGAACATCGGCGTAGGGTGCTGCCCGTCGTTGTCGTCCACGTCGGCATGCTGGGGTGAACATGGAGGGGAGCGGCGTCTCCGTCGAACCGCGTTCCCATGCCGGTGTCCGGCTGGTCGGCCCCGAGGGGCTCGAGGTGCTGTCCGTCGGTGTCCGGATGGCGGCGGCCCGCCCGCACCGCTTCCGGGCTGACCTGTGCGCCAACGAGATCGGCGCGATGCGCGTGCACCGCCTGCGGACGTCCGCGGTGTCGGCGTCGCGGACGCCTGCCTCCGTCGACGACGAGCACGGTGGGCACCTCGCCGTTCTCGTGGTGGGCTCGGGTGAGGCGACCGTCGAGCAGCAGCATGCCCGGTGGCGTCTGCGGGCGGGTGAGATGGGCGTCGTCGACTTCGGGGAGGCGTTCGAGATCGCCCTCGCCGGCCGCGGCGACTACCTGTCCGTCCATCTGCCGCACGCGGTACTCGCGGCGCGGTCCGTCGACACCAGCGCCCTCGCGGGTGTCGTCGTTCCGGCCGGGCCCCTTGCTCGGACGTTGCTCGGTGCGATCGGCGAGTTCGCGGAGTCGGATCTGGGCTCGGGGGACAGGCTCGAGGCGGCCCTCGTCGAGCACGCCGTGGTGGACCTCGCCGTCGCCGCCATCCGGACGGCGTCCGGTGGATCGGCGGAAGGATCGGCTTCGGCGACAGGAAACCGTTCGCGTGCAATCGAATTCGTCGAGAGCAATTTTACGGACCCGACCCTGACCGTCGCCAGGGTTGCGGCCGCGCTCAACGTCAGCCCGCGCTACCTGCACAAGCTGTTCGAGGGGGAGGAGCACTCCGTCTACGAACTCATCCGCCGCCGCCGGGTGGCGCGGGGCCTGGACCTGCTGACCGATCCCGCGCACGCACATCTCAGCATCGGCCAGGTCGCAACTCGGAGTGGATTCGTCGGATCCAGCCAGTTCGGACGCGCCGTCCGCCAGATCTCCGGATCGACCCCCCGCGCCATTCGGGGGCGCGGAGTCGATCAGGACTCGTCGGGATCCGCGTAACAGTCCCGCACCGCGACGTCCATCGGGAAACGAACCACGTTGTCGCCGAACACGAGTCGGGTGGCAGCGGTGGTCGCGTCGAGAATCTGCCGGGTGACGGTCTCCGCGTCGCGACAGTGCACCACGACCTCGTCGTGCTGGAAGAAGGCGAGTTCGCCGGCGGCGCTCTCGTCGAGCCGGCGACGTAGCTCGGCGAGCAGGCACAGCGCCCACTCCGCGGCGGTGGCCTGCACGACGAAGTTGCGGGTGAACCGTCCGCGAGCGTGCTGATCGCCTGTGGACCACCACTGCGGGTCGGGTGCCGGGCACGCGCGACCGAGCCACGAGTGCACCACCTCGCCGCGTTCGCCGGCGCGGGCGGCGTCCTCGACGAACTGGACGGCGACGGGAAACCGCTTGCGCAGCAGGGTGAAAAGGTGTCGCGCCTCGCCTGCGGTGGCGCCGTAGAGGACACCGAGCATCGCGACTTTCGCCTGTGCGCGGTCGCCGTCGAACACCTCGGCTGCGATCGGGGCGTAGAGGTCGTCGGAGCGGGCGGCCTCGATCATGAGCGAATCCCGCGACATCGCTGCCAGGATCCGTGGTTCGAGCTGCCCGGCGTCGGCGATCACGAATGTGTGCCCAGGATCGGCGATCACACTGGCACGCACCGGTTTCGGAATCTGCAGGGCGCCGCCTCCGCGGCTGGCCCACCGTCCGGACACGACGCCGCCCGGCACGTACACGGGCCGGAACCGGTCGTCGCGGACCCAGGTGTCGAGCCACGTCCAGCCGTTCGCGGAGTGCAGCTTCGCGAGGTCCCGGTAGCGCAGCAGCGGCGCGACCGCCGGGTGGTCCACGTCCCGCAACAGCCAGGCGCGGGTCGAGGACACCTCGATGCCGTCACGGGCGAACGCCGCGACCACCTCCTGGGACGAGGCGGGGTTCACGCGGCGGCCGAACGCGGCGCCGACGGCGTCCGCGGCCTCCCGGAGTCGCACCGGGAGGGCGTCACCCGCAGCCCGGGGCCCGAGAATCGTCTCGAGCATCCGACGGTGTGCGGCGGCGGAGAACGGCATCCCGGTGTGGCCCATCTCGGCCGCGGTCAGGGCCCCGGCCGATTCGGCGGCGACGAGCAGGCGCAACCTGGGGTCGGTCCCGATCTGCTCCTGCT
>NZ_JBHUFB010000009.1:0-13431 GCF_042681175.1 Rhodococcus gannanensis | reverse complement strand
CGGGCGGCGGCGCGGGTGGCGCCGCCGCCCGACGACCGGAGCGGGCGGCGAGCAGTGCGCCGGTGAGGGCCAGGTCGTGGCAGCGCTGCACCCGCAGTCCCGCGCGCAGCACGTCCGGGTAGACGGCGGCGGTGTCCGGCCACACCCACCGAGGATGCCGGGATTCGCTCTCCTGGGGTTCGAGCGCGCGGACCGCAGCGGGCGCGTCCGGGAACGACTGCGGGGGCGCCGTCGGGGTACCGACGTCGTCGGTCGCGACGGCGACCACCCCGTCGGGGCCGGGGGCCAGGACGATCCTCACCGGACGAGTCTGCGCGCAAGGTCAGACAACCGACTCAGTGGTGCCGGATCTCCTCACGGGGTCGGGCGAAGCGGATCATCTCGAACGCCGTCATCGAGGCCAGCACCGCGAGCAGCACGGCGAGGGTGACGAGCGCGGGCGTGTGCCACACGACCGGGATCAGTGCCAGCAATGCGGCTGCAGTCACCAGGCGCGGGTAGGCCACGGTGCCGGTCGCGTACCCCTTGAAGTAGACGAGCGCCACGAGGTACAGCGCCGCACCCCCGAGCAGCGCAACGAGAGGCCACCCGTACAGCGGGTCGACGAGTCGATGGTGGTTGCCGTCCGCCACGTACGAGAGCACCTTCTTCAGACCGAGCGACATCATCACGATGCCGACCACCATCGGCAGGTGCGCATAGGTGTAGCAGTGCTGCGCGAGCTTGATCAGCCGCGATCCGGATGCCGCCTCGCACGCGTGCTCGACGGCGAGGGACGTGACGTCGAAGTACGACCACCACAGCAGGCCCGACACGGCGAGCCCCAGCAGGCAGGCGACGATGATCGCCCACGAGATGGGGAGTGCAGCGACACCGATGCCGATCGCGACGATCGACTCCCCCAGCGCGACGATGACGATCAGGCCGTGGCGCTCGGCGAAGTGGCTGACGGAGTTGAGTCGCCAGCGGGCACCGCCGACGAAGGTGCCGAGGTAGTCGCCGACCAGGGCGAGAGCCCAGAACGCGAGCTGGGCACCGCCGTCGAGCTGCGATGCGACGAGCAGGCACACGGTGCCGGCGAGCATCGACGGCACGAAACGGCGGACCTGCCCCCGCAGTTGCGGGTCGTCGGCGCTGACGATCCACATCATCGTCAGGTGCAGCAGTCGAACGACGAAGTAGCCGAGTGCGAACACCACCGGGCCGTTCAACCCGCCCGGCATGTCGTCGAAGGCCTCGGGGATGGTCAGTGCGGTGACGAACACCGCGCCCATCGCGGAGAACAGGACCAGCGCCGCAACGCCCTCGTCGGCCTTCACCAGGTTCCACAGCCACGCGTAGCCGACCCACGCCCACCACAGCACGGCGAGTACCAGCGTCGCCCGCAGCAGGTTGACGCCGGACGGGTCGTCCGACATGAGATCGGTCACGCGGGTGAGGGCGAAGACGAAGACGAGGTCGAAGAACAGTTCCAGCGGCGACACCGAGGCGCGCTCCTGGAGGCGCTCCATGCGCAGACGACGGGGGATGTTCACCGACCCATCGTGGCAGTGCCCACACGAATGCGCAGTGTCCTCGGAAATCGTGGAACCCGGCTGGATGAAACGGGCGCGGCCACCGTCGGTAAGGTTGACAATCGGACTTCGAAACAGATCCCAGATCCGGAGGTTGATTGGCGTGGCGCTCGTCGTGCAGAAGTACGGCGGATCCTCGGTGGCATCCGCTGAGCGAATCCGACGTGTCGCCGAACGGATCGTGGAGACCAAACGCGCAGGCAACGACGTCGTCGTTGTCGTGTCGGCGATGGGCGACACGACGGACGAGCTGCTCGATCTCGCCCAGCAGGTCTGCGGGACACCGCCGGCCCGCGAGATGGACATGCTGCTGACGTCCGGAGAGCGTATTTCCAATGCGCTCGTCGCGATGGCCATCCACGGTCTCGGCGAGGAGGCTCGCTCGTTCACCGGCTCACAGGCCGGTGTCATCACGACCGGTGCGCACGGCAACGCCAAGATCATCGACGTCACCCCGGGCCGGGTGCGGGACGCCCTCGACCGCGGGTCGATCGTGCTGGTCGCCGGGTTCCAGGGGGTCAGCCAGGACAGCAAGGACGTCACCACCCTCGGGCGCGGCGGTTCCGACACCACCGCCGTCGCGCTCGCGGCGGCGCTCAAGGCAGACGTCTGCGAGATCTACACCGACGTCGACGGCATCTACACCGCCGATCCGCGCATCGTCTCCGACGCCCAGCGCCTCGACACCGTCTCCTTCGAGGAGATGCTGGAGATGGCGGCGTGCGGCGCGAAGGTGCTGATGCTCCGCTGCGTCGAGTACGCCCGTCGCTACAACGTGCCCGTGCACGTCCGCTCCTCGTACACCACCAAGCCCGGCACCCTCGTGACCGGATCGATGGAGGACATTCCCGTGGAAGAAGCCATCCTCACCGGCGTCGCGCACGACCGCTCCGAGGCCAAGGTCACCGTCGTCGGCCTGCCCGACGTTCCGGGCTACGCGGCCAAGGTGTTCCGCGCCGTCGCCGAGGCCGAGATCAACATCGACATGGTGCTGCAGAACATCTCGAAGGTGGAGACCGGCAAGACCGACATCACCTTCACGCTGCCGAAGACGGACCTGCCTGCCGCGGTCGACAAGCTGACGGCGCTCCAGGGCGAGATCGGGTTCACCGAGATCCTGTCCAACGAGAGCATCGGCAAGGTCTCCCTCGTCGGCGCGGGCATGAAGAGCCACCCCGGTGTGACCGCGACCTTCTGTGAGGCGCTCGCCGAGGCCGACATCAACATCGACCTGATCTCCACCTCCGAGATCCGGATCTCGGTGCTCGTCGACGACGAGGATCTCGACAACGCGGTGCGCGCGATCCACAAGGCATTCGATCTGGGCGGCGACGAAGAGGCCGTCGTCCACGCAGGAACGGGACGGTAACCCCTATGGCACTGACCATCGCAGTCGTCGGCGCCACCGGGCAGGTTGGCGCCGTCATGCGCACCCTGCTCGAGGAGCGCAACTTCCCCGCGGACACGGTGCGGTTCTTCGCGTCCGCCCGCTCGGCAGGCAAGACCCTGTCGTTCCGCGGCGAGGAGATCGTCATCGAGGACGCCGCCGCCGTGTCCGACGAGGATCTCAAGGGCATCGACATCGCCCTGTTCTCGGCCGGTGCGACGCTGTCCCGCGCGCAGGCCCCCCGCTTCGCCGCCGCAGGCGCCACCGTCATCGACAACTCGTCGGCGTGGCGCAAGGACCCCGAGGTTCCGCTCGTCGTCAGCGAGGTGAACCCGGAGGAGGCGAAGAACCCGCCGAAGGGCATCATCGCCAACCCGAACTGCACCACGATGGCCGCCATGCCGGTGCTGAAGGTCCTGCACGACGAGGCCGGGCTGCAGCGGATGATCGTCTCCAGCTACCAGGCGGTGTCCGGTAGCGGTCTCGCCGGCGTCGAGGAGCTCGTCGGCCAGGTGCGCGCCGTCGTCGGCGACGCGGAGAAGCTGGTGCACGACGGTTCCGCCGTCGACTTCCCGGAGCCGAAGAAGTACGTCGCGCCCATCGCCTTCGACGTCATCCCGCTCGCCGGGTCGATCGTCGAGGACGGCAGCGGCGAGACCGACGAGGACCAGAAGCTGCGCAACGAGTCCCGCAAGATCCTCGGCCTCCCGGACCTGCTGGTCAGCGGCACCTGCGTCCGCGTCCCCGTGGTCACCGGGCACTCGCTGTCGATCAACGCCGAGTTCGGCAACCCGCTGTCCGTGGAGCGGGCGAAGGAACTGCTCGCCGACGCTCCCGGCGTCGAGCTGGTCGAGGTCCCCACGCCGCTCGCCGCGGCAGGCAAGGACCCGTCGCTGGTCGGGCGCATCCGCCAGGATCCGGGTGTTCCCGGTGGTCGCGGTCTCGCGCTGTTCGTCTGCGGCGACAACCTGCGCAAGGGTGCCGCTCTGAACACGATCCAGATCGCGGAGCTGCTGGTCGGCTGATCGCCGGTAGCCCCACTCCGTTTTCCCGAATGGCCCATCCGGTCGGTTCAACCGACCGGATGGGCCATTCGGGTGTTTCAGGGGAGGCGTAGCCGGGGGATCGGGGGCGACGCCGGGAACGTCCCGTCTCCGAGCGCCGTCACGAGGTGCTCGGCCCAGTCGACGAGGCCGGGAACGTCCAGTGCGTGCGGCGGGGCCGTGGTGTGTGCGTCGAGCAGTTCGGCCCCGCGACGCAGGGCGACGGCAGCGGCGTCGTCGCGGCGCGACACCAGCGCCAGCCCCTCGGCGAGCAGGGTCAGGCCCTGCCACACTTCGACCTCACGGTCGGGTGCGGATGACGCCGTTGCGGCGAGCAAGGTCGCAGCCTGCTCGGGCGCGTCGTGGTCGAGTAGCCGTTGCGCCTCGGTCACTGTCTCGCCGAGGCTCGGGGGAGCGGCGGTCATGTGTACGACGCTATCCGGTCCGATCCGCACGCGGAAGGTCGTGGACGTCGGCGGTCGGGGGGTCCGGGGGCGCGTCCGGCGGAGTTTCCGGGGGGACGACCGCCAACTGTTCGGGCACCGGCCCGCGCAGCAGCCGTCCGAGGACGCCCTCGTCGAGAGCCGCAGCCTTGACGACGACCGTCGCCGCGACCACCACCGCCGACTGGACGAACATCCATGTGATGCCCGTGAACACCACGCCGAGTTCGCCGAACTTGCCCTGCGCCGACGCGATCGCCCGCGGCAGGTAGATCACCCCCGCCATCCCGACGAGGGTCAACCCCGCCGAGGTCAGTGCCCCGGTCGCCCACAGCACCCGGCCTGCCAGCCGTCCCGCGGTGAGCAGGTAGGGCACCGCCATCCACAGTCCGAACCAGACGAGGGCCTCGCCGACGATCGCGAGTGGCGGTCCCACCCACTCCACGGAATTGACCAGTCGCACCCTTCCGAGCAGTCCGAGCGCGGCGGCGACGGCGAGGAGCACCGCGACCCACCGCCACCAGCCGCGCAGTGTCAGCACGGGCACGTCCCACACCTTCCCGTAGACGCGGCCGAGGGCGCGGGCGAAGGAGGTGCCGCTGACCAGGACCATCAGGATCCCGATGACGCCGAATGCGGCGAACGTCGGCGGACTCGACTCGATGGCGTCCGCCGTGGTGCGGGTGACGCTGGTCAGCGAGCCGGGATCGATGCCGACCTGATCGGCGAACGTCTCCGACACCGCGTCGAGATTACCGATCGTCCCCACCGCGACGATGAGCGGCAGCACCGAGGTGAACTCCTGCGCGGCGAGCGTCATCGCGCGGTCCGCGATCTCGATGTCGGCGATGCCGCGGATGGTGCGGGCGACGGTCCGTCCCGCCGTCGTCCCGCGCAGCCAGCCGTGTGCTTCCTGCCTCCGGACCTCGTACGCCTCCCGGGCCAGGGCGACCGACAACTTGGTGGGTTTCACGTCGAACAGTGAACTCCATCCGGCGGCCCGCCGGGTCATCCCGGCCGGGTGAGAACGAGGCGAGAGCACCCGGCATTCCGTACCGGGACGTGGGGAGCAGCACATACCCCTATTCTTGACTTGTTCCAGAAACGGCGTGAATACTCGATTCCATGCACGAGATCGGAACGGACACGGACCCCCGCGCCCAGTTGCGCGCGGCGGGACTGCGCGTGACCGCGCCGCGAATCGCCGTGCTCGGTGCGGTCGCCGCGAACCCGCATTCCGATGCAGACGCGGTGACGGCGGAGGTTCGTGCCCAGCTCGGCTCGGTGTCCACGCAGGCCGTGTACGACGTGCTCAAGGCATGCGTGAATGCCGGACTGCTGCGCCGCATCGAACCGGCGGGTTCGCCGGCGCGGTTCGAAGCACGAACCGGCGACAATCACCACCACCTGGTGTGCCGGGACTGTGGCCGCGTGGTCGACGTCGACTGCGTCGTCGGTAACGCCCCGTGCCTGGAGCCGTCGCAGTCACACGGCTTCGAGGTCGACGAGGCCGAGGTGGTGTTCTGGGGCCGATGCGATCGGTGTCGCGGCGCGCAGGCACCGGATCAGCAGTTGGACCACCAGTAGACGGCGCAGGCCAGCAAGAGCAGAACGACGGAATCCACGACGGCCCCCTCGGTTCGACCGGACACCTCCAGTGTCCGCCGTCGAACTCGGCCGAACGAGATCCGCGGCGCAATGTATGCGGATTCGTTTCGTTGGGTATCACGAGTGGGACGGAATGTATTCGAACCGAAACGCCATGGAACACAAGGCGGACCGAAGAACAGTGTCGACCGGACAGTGTCGACCGAACTTCGACGAGAGTAGGAGAAGAGAATGACCAAGGGCCCCATCGCAAGCACACTCGACGCCGGGCAGCAGCAGATCACAGGTGACGCGCTGCAGGGTACCGTCGTCGATCTGATCGATCTGAGCCTCGTCGCCAAGCAGGCGCACTGGAACGTCATCGGACGTAACTTCCTGTCCGTCCACGAGTCGCTCGACGAGCTGGTCACGGTCGCGCGCGAGTTCACCGACGCCGCTGCCGAGCGGGCAACCGCGATCGGTGTCAGTCCGGACGGGCGTGCGGCGACCGTCGCATCCGACGCCGGGACCACCGGTTTCGGTGCCGGCTGGACCAGTGACACCGATGTCGTGGACGCGATCGTGGCGAACCTGGCCGCTGTCGTGGAGCGGCTGCGCGCGCGGATCGAGGCGACAGAGAAGTCGGATCCGGTCACTCAGGACCTGCTCATCGGATTCACTGCTCGACTCGAGCAGCTGCACTGGATGTGGCAGGCCCGCGCTGCCTGAGCCGGTGGCGTGAGCGAGTGGCCGACCCCGCGGGGTCGGCCACTCGCCGTCTCACTCCATGAATCGGGCGAGGAACTCGATCAGCAGACGTTCGGCGACGTGTTCCGGGAGCGCCTCGATCAGGGCGAGCAGGTCCGCCATCGGGCCGCTGAGTCCGGACGTCGGATCGAGCCCGGCCAGCGACAGCACCGCCGCGCAGTTCTCGCTCGTGAGGTCCTCGGGTCGGATCTGACCGGCCGCGGCGACGAACTCCTCGGGTGCCTCCGCGCCCGGAACTCCCCGCACGGCGTCGGCGGCCTCGGTCACTGCGGCGGCCAGGTCGCCGGCGACCGCTTCCGTCACCGGTGTCAGGGTCAGGTGCGTCGTCCGTGGCAGCCGCGTCCCGTCCGACTGGGTCTTGCCGGGCTGCGGCTGCAGCACCCATCCGAGTTCCCGCGCGGCGTCCGCCCACCGGTGCGGGTCGACGCGACGGTCGTCGGGCACCGCGGTGTCCGACGCGACCGCGAGCAGCGGCCCGACCGGATCGCCGACCACCCGCAGTCCTTCGATGCCGTCGACGGCGGACCGCACCTGCTCGGCGGAGCGGGCGATCCTGCCGGTCAGTTCGTCGAACCCCTTGGTGCCCAACGCCTTCGATACCGCCCATCCTGCCGCGATCGGCATGACGGTGCGCGAGCCCAGCATCGTCGGGTTCACCACGGCGTAGCCGGGCCACGCGCTCGTGGCGAACCACTGCCTGCGGTGACGATCGCGGTCGCGGTACAGCAGTACTGACACACCCTTCGGCGCGTAGCCGTACTTGTGCAGATCCACCGACAGGCTCGCGACGCCGGGGACGCGCAGATCCCACGGTGTGCGGGTGTCCGCGCCGGGCCACCAGGGCAGTACCCAGGCGCCGATGCAACCGTCCACGTGCACCGGAACACCCTGGGCTGCACACATTTCCGCGATCTCTTCCACAGGGTCGAGCGCGCCGTGCGGATACGACGGTGTGGACGCCACGACCAGGGCCACCGAGTCGTCGAGGGCTGCGGCGACGTCCGCAGGCCGGAGCCGGCAGGTGTCCGGGTCCACGGGCAACACCCGCAGTCGAAGGTCCAGATAGTGCGCGGCCTTGATGAACGCGGCGTGCGCGGTCGAGCCGATCACCAGGGTCGGCCGGTCGTCCCGCCCGGTGGCGGCCCGCCAGCTGTCCCGGGCCGATTTCACGGCGAGCATGCAGCTTTCGGTACCGCCACTCGTGACCGATCCGACGACGCCGTCCACGCCCTCGGCGAGGACCGAGCGCGCGAGCGCGACGAGGTCCCGTTCGAGCGTGGCGATCGACGGGAAGGTGGTGGGGTCGAGACCGTTGAGCGGCTGCGCCTTCCGGGCCGCGTCCCCGGCGAGCTCGTCGAGTTCGGTGACACCCGAGTCGTAGACGTACGACAGCAGGCGCCCGCCGGATGTGGGCGCGTCCGCGGTCCGCAAGTGGTCGAGGAGGGCGAGGACGTCCTGGGGAGACTGCTCGAACTGCATGTGGATCAACTGCTCCTGTTTCGATCTTCTGCTGCCAGGCGGTACCTGCGGAGTACCACCATGCTCACTGCGACAAGCGCCGCCGGGACCACGGTGAACGCCACGGTGATGCCCGCAAGCGCGGTGTCGGACTGCGTGACGACGTCGTCGCCGGACGACGAGGTGAATCCGGTTGCCGCGAGGATCACCAGGACCACGGCGGGACCGAGGGCCATCGCCGCGGTCTCGGCGGCGGTCCAGACCCCGCTGAACGCGCCGGCGCGAACGCTGCCGCCGGTCTGCTGCTCGTGGTCGGTGATGACGTCGGGCAGCATCGACATCGGGAGCATCTGCATGCCCGCATAGCCGATGCCGGCGAGGGCCACCACCGGGTAGATCCACGGGCCGGCGCCGGCGAACAGGCCGAGAAGTGCGATCGTCGCGCCCAGGAACAGTGCCGACGCGAGCAGGAACGTGCGCTGCTTGCCCCAGTCGCGGACGAGCCTCATCCACAGCGGCATCACCGCTACGGCGGGGCCGACCAGCGCCGCGAACAGTACCGACACGGCGCCTTCGGAGTCGAGGAGGTAGGTCGCGACGTACTGGGCGGCGCCGAGCATGGTGCCGGTCGCGAGCGCCTGGAGCGCGAAGGTCAGCAACAGCACCCGGAACGGTGCGCTGGCCCGGACCGCGGCGAAGGTGTCGGAGAAGCCGTGGGCAGCAGACGATTCGGCAGCCCTCGCTTGTCCGCGCGGCGCGATCGACCACGCGGCCAGCATGCCGAGACCCAGGATGACTCCGGCGACGATCCCCATCACGAGATAGCCGGTGCGTCCGCCGCCGCCGATCTCGCGCAGGGCGGGGCCACCGGCGCCGAACAGCAGGATCGCCACGCCGAGCAGGGCGACCCGCCAGGACATCAGCCGTGACCGTTCGAGGTAGTCCTCGGTCAGTTCGGCGGGCAGCGCGATGTAGGGGACCTGGAACAGGGCGAACACGACGGCCGCGGCGATGAATGCGGCCCCCACCCACAGTCCCGCCGCTGCCGCGCCGAGACCGGACGGCACCGCGAAGGTCAGCGCGAAGAACACCGGCAGGGTGAGCGCGCCGAGGAGCAGCAGTCGCCTGCGTGTCCCGGAGCGCGCGGCATCGGCATCGGAGCGCGCCCCGATCATCGGGTTGATGACGACGTCGAGGGCCTTGGGCGCGAACACCAGCACGCTGGCGGCGAGGGCGGGGACTGCGAGGGTGTCGGTCAGGTAGTAGGCGAGGACCAGCCCGGGCAGGGTCGCGAAGCCACCGGTACCGACGGATCCGAGGGAGTATCCGGCGACCGTTCGCCTGCTCAATCGGGGAGGTGCCGTGGTCATCCGCTAAACATAGGACACTTGTCCAGGTTGCGGGAGGGTTGCGCGCACACCGGCCGGAACGGGCTGATGCCCCTCACCGGCGGGCGAGGGGCATCAGCGTTGATCGTGCCGGTGGATCAGGAACCGAAGATGTTCTCGAGCGATCCCGACGATCCCGAGCCACCCGGGGTCCCGGGGTCGGCGACGGTGATCGTGGCCGCCGCCGAGGTGGAACCGGTGAAGCCGGGCTCACCGGTGAAGACCGCGGTGACCTGGCGCGCGCCGGTGGTGACGAAGGCGTGGGTCAGAACGGCCTTGCCGTCGGCGTCGGCGACGACCTCGCCGATCTGGGTGGCGCCGTCGAAGAAGCGGACGGTGCCGTTCGCGACGGGTGCGCCGGCGTCGGTCTTGACGGTGGCGGTCAGTGTCACCAGGTCCGCGGTGGCCGCGGAGGACGGTGCCTCGAGCGTGGTGACCGTCGCGACGTCACCCGGTGCCGGGTCGGTGACCGACACGGTTCCGGCGGTGCTGCTGGAGCCGTTGAAGCCCTCCGCGCCGCTGTAGACGGCGGTGATGGAGTGGCTGCCCGCGGTGGTGAAGGTGTGGTTCAGCGTCGCGGTACCGGCGGTGACGGGTGCGGTGCCGAGAACGGTTGCGCCGTCCTTGAACTCGACGGTGCCGGTGGCCTCGGCCGGGGACACGGTGGCGGTGAGGTCGACGGCGTTGCCGGTGACGGCGGTGGCCGGGACGCTCAGCGTCGTGGTGGTGTCGACGACCACCGGGTCGGTGGAGACGTCGACGGTGCCGGGGGCGGAGGTGCTGGTGGCGAAGCCCTCGGCGCCGCTGTAGACGGCGGTGATGCTGTGGGCGCCGTCGGCGGTGAAGGTGTGGTTCAGCGTAGCGGTGCCGCCGGTGACGGGTGCGGTGCCGAGAACGGTTGCGCCGTCCTTGAACTCGACGGTGCCGGTGGCCTCGGCCGGGGACACCGTGGCGGTGAGGTCGACGGCGGTACCGGTCTTGGCGGTGGCCGGGACGTTCAGCGTGGTCGTCGTGTCCACCACCGCGACCGAGACGTCGACGACCGAGGCCGCCGAGGCGGAGGGCGCGTTCGACGCGTCACCCGAGTACGCGGCGGTGATCGAGTGGCTGCCCGCGGTGGTGAAGGTGTGGCTCAGCGTCGCGGTGCCGCCGGTGACGGGTGCGGTGCCGAGCACGACGTCGCCGTCCTTGAACTCGACCGTTCCGGTCGCGTTCGCCGGGTCGACGGACGCGACGAGATCGACAGCGGCGCCGGTGACGGCGGTCGCCGGGGCGGACAGTCCGGTGGTGGTGCCGACGACCGTCACGTCGACGGCCGAGACCGTGGAGGTGGACGGGTTGTGGGTGGCGTCACCGGAGTAGACGGCGGTGATGTCGTGGTTGCCGACGGTGGTGAAGGTGTGGTTCAGCGTGGCTGCGCCCGCGTTGACCGGGACGGGTCCGCCGATGTCGGTGGCGCCGTCCTTGAACTGGACGGTCCCGGTGGCTTCCGCCGGGACGACGGTGGCGGTGAGATCCACTGCCTGCCCGACCGAGGACGTCGCCGGCGCTGTCAGCGAGATCGTGGTGTCGACGACCTTGACGGAGACGTCGACGGCCGACACAGCGGAGGTCGACGGGCCGTGCGTGGCGTCACCGCTGTAGACGGCGGTGATGTCGTGGTTGCCGACGGTGGTGAAGGTGTGGTTCAGCGTGGCTGCGCCCGCGTTGACCGGGACGGGTCCGCCGATGTCGGTGGCGCCGTCCTTGAACTGGACGGTCCCGGTGGCGCCCGCCGGGACGACGTTCGCCGTGAGGTCGACGGCCTCGTCGGTGTGTGCGGTCGCCGGAACGTTCAGGGTGGTGGTCGACTCGGCGAGCGACACCGCCACCGTCTGCACACCGGAGGCCGAGTTGTGGAAGCCCGCGCCTGCGGTGAACGCAGCGGTGATGTCGTGGTTGCCGGCCGTGGTGAAGGTGTGGTTCAGGGTGGCGTTGCCGCCCGACACCGTCACCGGTCCTCCGATGTCGACGCCGCCGTCCTTGAACTGCACGGTGCCGACGGAGTTCGCCGGGCCGACGTTCGCCGTCAGTGCGACGGACTGGCCGACCGTCGCGGTGCCCGGAACGTTCAGCGTGGTGGTCGTCGCTACGGTCGGGTCGGCGACCTGAACGAAGGCACCGAAGGTGTTGCTGCCACGTTCGCCGCCACTCCAGGTGTTCGGCTGGGCGGAGAACGCGCCGCTGTCGTAGACCCCCGGGGCGGTGCCGGCGGGCACCGTGTAGGTGGTGGTGAGGACGGCCGACTGACCGGACTTGATGACGTAGCCGCCGACGAGGAACGTGCAGCCGCTGCTGCAGGTGACCTTCTGGCCGCCGTCCTGGGTGGCCCATGTCCCGCCGCCGCCGGCGTAGCTCAGCGACCTCGCGGTGTTCACCCAACCGGCCGGGGGAACCTCGCGCAGGTACGCGATCGACAACTGGCTCAGCGGCGCGTTACCCACACCGTTGGCCGTCGTGTAGGCGATCGTGGTCCGGTAGGTGACGGATGCTCCGGGCAGGACGACATTGCTGCCGACCACTTCCTTCGACAGCAGCAACTGCTTGTCTTGGACCGAATTCGACGACTGCGGCGGATCGGCCGCAGCGACGCCGTTGGTCACCCCCAACACCAGTCCGGTCGCGGCTGCGGCCGCGATCAGTGGTGTCGCGAGGCGACGGGACAGGGACAGGGACACTGCTACCTCCTCGGGGGAGGCCGGCAATGGACGCCGGCCACGACGGTTCGAGTCTGGAAGCTACCGGCCTCTACCGTCGTGGTCGCGGAGTTTCCTTGTACCAAAGTGTGTTTGGGGAAAGTTACATCGATTGGACGACAGCAGTTGTGGTGCAACGACTGTGGCGAAGACCGACGGTCGAAAACACGCCGAACGGACGCCCCCTCGGCGGGGGCGTCCGTCGGCATGAGATGTGTGGATCACATGATCATCGAGCGATCACGATCCGAAGACGTTCTCCAGAGAACCGCCACCGGGATTGGTCGGGTCCGTCGACACGTCGACGGTCGCGACATCCGAGGTGGACGTGTTGTGGGTGGCGTCACCGGAGTAGGCGGCGGTGATGTTGTGCGCGCCGTCGGTGGTGAAGATGTGGTTCAGCGTCGCGACACCGTTGACAACCGGTGCCGTACCGAGAACCGTTGCGCCGTCCCGGAACTCGACGGTGCCGCTGGCATCGGTCGGGCTCACGATGGCCTTGAGCTCGACGGACGTGCCGGTCTTGGCGGTGGTCGGGACGTTCAGAGTGGTGGCGGTGTCGACGACGACGATGTCGGTGGAGACCTCCACGTTTGCGGCGACCGAGGTCGACGCGTTGTGGGTGGCGTCACCGGAGTAGGCGGCGGTGATGCTGTGGGTGCCGTCGGTGGTGAAGGTGTGGTTCAGTGTCGCAACACCATTGGTGACCGGTGCGCTGCCGAGAACCGTCGCGCCGTCCTTGAACTCGACGGTGCCGGTGGCGGTGTTCGGATCCAGGGTGGCCGCGAGGCTCACCTCGGTGCCGGTCTTGGCGGTCGCCGGGACGTTCAGCGTCGTGACCGAGTCGACGATCACCGGATCGGTGGACACCTCGACGGTGCCGGCCGCGGAGGTCGACGGGTGGTTGGTGGCGTCACCGGAGTAGACGGCGGTGATGCTGTGGGTGCCGTCGGTGGTGAAGGTGTGGCTCAGGGTGGCGACACCGGCGTTGACCGGGGCGCTGCCGAGAACGGTTGCGCCGTCCTTGAACTCGACGGTGCCGGTGGCG
>NZ_JBHUFB010000008.1:139668-209783 GCF_042681175.1 Rhodococcus gannanensis | reverse complement strand
GTGCGGTCGCCGACGACGAGGACACCGCGCCGCGGCAGACCGTGGTCGTCGAGGTCGGGGGTCGTCGGGTGGAGGTGTCGCTGCCGGGTCAGTTCTCCGTCGGGTCGGCTGCACCCGGGGTGGGGGCGATCACCCGCAAGCCGAAGGCCCGCAAGCGGGGTGGCGGCGGTGCGGGTGCGGCGTCGGGTGACGCGGTGACCGCGCCGATGCAGGGCACCGTCGTCAAGGTCGCGGTCGAGGAGGGGCAGGAGGTCGCCGAGGGCGATCTGATCGTGGTCCTCGAGGCGATGAAGATGGAGAATCCGGTCACCGCGCACAAGGCCGGTGTCGTGACCGGGCTGGCTGTCGAGCCGGGTGCTGCGATCACGCAGGGCACCGTCCTCGCCGAACTGAAGTAAGCAGCTGCGCTGCCTGTGCGCGTTTCTGGTAGCTCTGGCTACCAGAAACGCGCACAGGCCCGAAGGGCCTCCACATGGAACCGATCGAGATCAACGCCGGATCGTGGTATCTGCGCGCGCTGCGTGCCGACGACCGCGTCGACGACCGGCCCGCGCTCGCCGACGGCGGCGTCACCGACCCCACGCACATCGCGACCCGCTCCGCGCAGTGGGCATCCGACGAGCACTACTCGTGGGCAGTGTGCGAACCGACCACCGGCGAACTGCTCGCCGAGGTCGGCCTGACGCCCGACGGGGACAGCGCAACCCTCACCGGCTGGGCGCGCCCCGGCCACGACGACGCGCTCGACGCCGCCTCGCAGTCGGTGGAGCGTTTCGGAACCGCAGGACTGGGCCTGACGGTCAGTCGCGGCTGAGCAGGCGCTCCCGCAATGCGTCGACGTCTCCGACGCCGAGTCCGAGTCCCCGCGTGAAGTAGTTCTCGACGCCCCCGAAGGACGCCTGCATCTCGGTGAGCGCCGCTTCGAGGTATTCCCGGCGGACCCCGAGCAACGGCAGCAGGATGTCCGGGTTTCCGCCTGCGTCGCGGAAGCGGTCGAACACGGGCTGCAGCGCGGGGAGCAACTGTTCGTTGGTGAGCAGGTACTCCGTGAACACCACGTCCTCCTCTACGCCGAGGAGCAGCAGCAGTGCCGCGACGGCCCAGCCGGTGCGATCCTTGCCGGTGGTGCAGTGGATGAGAACGGGCGCGTCGAAGCCGCGCGCCAGGTCGGTGTAGAGGGCACGGTAGGCCGTGACCGCGGACGGCATCGACACGAACTCCCGATAGCTGCTCAACAGGTGGCCACTCGCCTCGGAGCCACCGAGCGCCTGTTCCGCGAGCACCGGGTCCTCGAGAAGCTTCAGCATCATCGCGGGCGCAGCCGACGGATCCCGGTCTGCGAGGACGTCGAGCGGCACTTCTTTGGCACCCGCCGGAATGCGGTCGGGTCGAACCTCCCGCTCGGCGACGGTCCGCAGGTCGAACACCGTCGCGATGCCGAGACCCTCGAGCACGGCGGCGTCGTCGTCGGTGACCGCGCCGAGGTCGGTGGACCGGTAGAGGATTCCCCTGCGCACGACGGATCCCCCGGCCGCGGAGTAGCCACCTGCGTCGCGCAGGTTGGGCACGGAGGCGACGGAGATGGGGGAACCGACCGGGGGTGTGATGCTCATGCCTGCACGGTAAACCACGCCGACGGTCACGGACCTGCCGGAGTCCCGACGATCGCGCCCGCCGGGGCACAGGCGGCGGGGGCGGCCACGTCACCGACGGCGACGCCGAGGGCCATGCCGAACACGAGCGCGGCGGCGACGCCGATCACCCAGGTGGCGCGTGCGATGTCGGGGTCGTGCGCGGGAGTCTCGGACTCGTGGGTCAAGTCAAGGTTCCTTCGGAGCGTTCGGGGCGGGTTCGCGATCGGAGGCGCTCGATCAGCGCCGCTCGCAGGTACCGCCGCTCCTGGTCCGGAGCCGCTCAGAATGGCAGACGGGTACGACAGATTCTCGCGCCGTACCGATCGACCTGCGTGAAAAGTTCAGGTGGAGAGTGCACGGTCGACTGCTGCGACCGCCTCGGACAGTTCACCCGCCGTGACCGTCAACGGTGGCCGGAAGCGGATTCCCCGCTCGCCCGTGGCGAGCAGGAGGACGTGCTCGCGCTCCCGGAGCGTGGCGACCACCGTGTCCCGTCGGCTCGCCGCGTCGAGCGTGACCGCGCACATGAGTCCGCTCCCCCGCGGATCGGTGACGACGTCGGGGTGCCGTGCGGCGAGTGCGTCCAGTTCGGCCAGCAGGTGCGAGCCGAGGAGGCGGGCCCTGTCGATCAGCCGGTCGCGCTCGACGACTTCGAGGATGCGACGGGCCCGGACCATGTCGGTGAGGTTGCCGCCCCAGGTCGAGTTGATCCGGGAGCCGACCCGGAAGACGTTGTCCGGTTCCTCGTCGACACGTCCGCCGGCCATGATCCCGCACACCTGGGCCTTCTTACCGAACGCGACGACATCCGGTTCGAGCCCCAATTGCCGGTAGGCCCACGTGCTTCCGGTGATCCCGATTCCGGTCTGCACTTCGTCGAGGACGAACAGCGCGTCGTGTTCGATACACAGTTCGGCCATCGCGCGGAGGAATTCGGGTCGCAGGTGCCGGTCGCCGCCCTCACCCTGAATGGGTTCCGCGATGAAGCAGGCGATGTCGTGGGGATGTTCGGTGAACGCCCTCCGGGCCTGGTCCAGAGCTCGTTCCTCGGCGGCGACGATGTCGACACCCGTTTCGACGGCGGGCGCGTCGATCCTCGGCCACTCGAATCGGGGGAAGCGCGCAACCTTGACGGGGTCGGTGTTGGTCAGCGACAACGTGTAGCCGCTGCGACCGTGGAAGGCGTGACGCAGGTGCATGACCCGGGTGCCGAGCGCCGGGTCGCGGCCCGCGGCCTCGTTGCGGCGACTCTTCCAGTCGAACGCGACCTTCAGCGCGTTCTCGACCGCCAGCGCGCCGCCGTCGACGAGGAAGAGGTGCGGTAACCGGGGATCGCCGAGGACCCGCTCGAACGTGTCGACGAATCGGGCCATCGCGGTGGTGTAGATGTCGGAGTTGCTGGGCTTGTTGACGGCGGCCTCGGCCAGCTCGCGCAGGAAGGCGGGGTCGTCGGCGAGATCGGGATGGTTCATTCCGAGCGCGGACGAGGCGAAGAAGCCGAACATGTCGAGGTACTCGGTGCCGTCGCGTTCGTCGACGAGGGTCCGGCCGCGAGACCGGGTCAGGTCGAGCACGAGGTCGAACCCGTCAACCAGCATGTGGTCGCCGAGCACCCGCAGGACGTCTCCGGGGCCGATGCGCCCGGGACCGGATTGATGGTCGATCGCTCCGCTCATACCGCCAGGCTATGCGAAATTTTCCTGCACTGACCCGCTATTGGTGTAACAATTCCGGCTACAACTAGGATCGATCGTAAAATGTTTGCAGAATGATGGTGCTGCGAGTCCGGACGTTCGCCACGGTCCGGATCCGCTGCAGCAGCTGTTCGAGGGCCCGGGGCGACTCCACCCGCACCAGCAGGACGTAGCTCTCCTCGCCCGCGACCGAATGGCACGCCCGAATCTCCGGGATGCCGGCGAGCCGTTCGGGAGCGTCGTCCGGCCCGGCCGGATCGAAGGGAGTGATCGCCACGAACGCCGACAGTGCATCACCGAGGGCGGCCGGGTCGACGCGCGCCCCGTATCCCCGGATCACCCCGCGGGATTCGAGTCGCCGCACCCGTGTCTGGACCGCCGACACCGACAACCCCGCCCGCTGGGCCAGGGTGGCGAGGGTGGCGCGACCGTCGTCGACCAGTTCGTGCACGAGCAGCGTGTCGATCTCGTCCAAAGGCTCCGACATGCAGGCAGGCTAACCGAGTACCCCTGCAACCGACGACACCGACGGAGGCACCCCAGATGACCCACACCGCACCCCTCGACCTGCGCAGCCGCGCAGCGGACGCCGTGCGCGCCTGCGGCGCCGACATCCCGTCGGGCGACGACGTGCCCGCCCTGTCACCGGTGGACGGGACCGTGCTCCACACGCTGCGTGCGAGTTCACCGGAGGACGTGGCGGCAGCGATCGAGTGTGCACAGCAAGCCTTTTCGCAGTGGCGGGTGGTGCCGGCACCCGTGCGCGGCGCGCTGGTACGTCGGCTCGGCGAACTGCTCACCGAGCACAAGGACGACCTCGCCGCCCTCGTGACGATCGAGGCCGGGAAGATCCCGTCCGAGGCGCTCGGCGAGGTGCAGGAGATGATCGACGTCTGCGAGTTCGCGGTCGGGCTCTCGCGGCAGCTGTACGGCCGGACGATGCCGTCCGAGCGGCCCGGTCACCGTCTCATGGAGACGTGGCATCCGCTCGGTGTGGTCGGGGTGATCTCCGCCTTCAACTTCCCGGTCGCGGTGTGGGCCTGGAACGCCGCGATCGCGTTCGTGTGTGGTGACACCGTGGTGTGGAAGCCGTCGGAGCTGACCCCGCTGACGGCGCTGGCCTGCGACGCGCTGGTGCGCCGGGCGGCAGCGGAGTCCGGCGCACCCGACGGACTGCACGCCGTGCTGATCGGATCCGGTTCGGTCGGTGGGCAACTCGTCGACGATCCGCGGGTCGCGCTGGTCAGCGCAACGGGCTCGGTACGGATGGGCCGCGAGGTCGGTCCGCGGGTGGCGGCACGCTTCGGCAGGTGTCTGCTCGAACTCGGTGGCAACAACGCCGCCGTCGTCACGCCCTCCGCGGACCTCGACCTCGCGGTCCGCGGGATCGTGTTCGCGGCGGCGGGCACCGCCGGGCAGCGCTGCACGACGTTGCGCCGGCTGATCGTGCACTCGTCGATCGTGGACACGCTCGTCGAGCGGGTCGCGGACGCCTATCGACAACTGCGCGTGGGCGATCCGTTCGAGGACGGCGTCCTGGTCGGTCCACTGATCCGGGAGCGTTCGTGGCAGGCCATGTCGGCGGCACTGGACCGCGCGCGCACCGCAGGCGGCACGGTGGTGTGCGGCGGCGACCGCATGGACCGCGACGGCGTCTACGCCACCCCTGCCCTGGTGCGGATGCCGTCGCAGTCCGAGGTGGTGCGGGAGGAGACGTTCGCGCCGATCCTGTACGTGCTGTCGTACGACACGCTCGACGAGGCCATCGCGTTGCACAACAACGTCCCGCAGGGGCTGGCGTCGGCGATCTTCACCCTCGATCAGCGTGAGGCGGAACGGTTTCTGGCCGCCGACGGGTCCGACTGCGGTATCGCGAACGTCAACATCGGCACGTCGGGGGCGGAGATCGGAGGTGCGTTCGGCGGCGAGAAGGAGACCGGCGGCGGTCGTGAGTCCGGATCCGATTCGTGGAAGGCGTACATGCGCCGAGCCACCAACACGGTCAACTACTCGACCGAACTCCCCCTCGCACAGGGCGTGCGGTTCGGGAGGTGACCGCCGCGCTCACAGTTCGCGGAGACGCTCGTCGTAGTCGGCGCGCGCTGCCGAGTCGACGGAGGTGACTGCCCGGTCGCCGCCGACCGCACGCCGCACCAGTCGGACCAGCGACTCCGGCGCCGCGGCGAGCCCCAGGTCGAGGGCGGCCAGGTAACCGGGTACGGGCGTCTCGGCGCGCCGGGTGCGGCAGGTCCGGACGACGGCTGCCGCGATGTCCTCGGGGTCGACCGTGGGCAGCCCCTTGCCGAGCGGCAGGCCCGACGTCAGGGTGGTGCGCACCGCGCTGGGCAGCACCGTCGACACGCTCACGCCGTGCTCGGCGAACTCCAGGCGCGCCGCCGACGACAGACCGACGGCCGCGAACTTGCTGGCGTTGTAGACGGCCAGCCCGGGGATCGCGATCTTCCCGGCGAGGGACGCGACGTTGACGATGTGCCCGCGCCCCCGCTCGATCATCGCCGGCGCCACCGCCCGCATGCCGTGGATCAGGCCCCACACGTTCACGTCGAGGGTTGCCTCGCCGATCTCGTCCGGTTCGTCGAGGAACGGCGCCACCGGCATCACACCCGCATTGCCGACCAGGACGTCGATCGGCCCGAGGTCCGCGACGACCGCGGCGACACACGCGTCCCACGACCCCCGGGTACGCACGTCGAGGGTGTACGCCCGCGCCGCCGAACCGATCTCGGCCGCCGCGGCGTCCGCTGCGGCGCTGTCCAGGTCGGCCACCGCGACGCGCGCGCCACCTGCCGCCATCGCCTGCGCGGTGGCCCGGCCGATGCCACGTCCCGCACCGGTGACGAGGACGACCGCGCCGCCGAGGGAGATCTCCGGGTACTTCATCGTGTCGACACCTCGTATGCTCGTTGATCGAATTCGTTCAGTCGCTGCACCATTCGGCCCGTCGACCACGGCCAGTTGAAGCTGTTGCGGCCGTTGACGTCGAGGAAATAGCTCTGGCAGCCGCCCGCGTTGTAGACGGTCGTCGCCAGCGCCTGCTGCACGTCGGCGTTGAAGGCGGCCTGCACGTCGGCGCGGGTCTCCATCCGTGTCCACCCTCCGGCGCGGGCCGCGCTGATCGCCGACGCCAGGTACTCCAACTGCGCTTCGAGGATGGTGAATGCCGAGGTGTGTCCGGTACCGAGCGCGGGACCGAGGAGGACGAAGGCGTTGGGGAATCCCGCGACCGTGGTCCCGAGGTAGGCCTGTGGACTGCCCTTCCAGTGGTCGTCGAGGCTGCGGCCGGCGCCGTCGAAGACCTTGCTGCCGATGGGCATGTCGAGGATGTGGAAGCCGGTGCCGAAGATGATGACGTCGACCTCGCGTTCGGCGCCGTCGGTTCCGATGACGGTGTTGCCGCGCACGGAGGCGACGGCGTTCGCGTGCACCTCGACGTTCGGCCGCGTCAGCGCCGGGTAGTAGGTGTTGGACAGCAGCAGCCGCTTGCAGCCGAGTGTGTAGTCCGGTGTGAGTGCCTGTCGCAGTTCGGCATCGGGAACCTGCGCTCGGAGTTGGGCTCGGCCGATCTGCTGCACGATCCGCAGGATCCACGGGTTGCGGAAGCCGACGCCGAGCGCCTCCATGATGTTGTATTCGATCGACCGCAGGGCCCGCTGCGCACCGGGAACGCGCCGCATGGCCCACCGTTCGACCTTCGGCACGTAGTGGTCGGGCTTGGGCAGCACCCACTGGGCGGTGCGCTGGTACAGGTGCAGGTTCTCGACGTCGGGCGCGATCGCCGGCACGAACTGCACTGCGGACGCACCGGTTCCGACCACCGCGACCCGCTTCCCGGTCAGGTCGAGGTCGTGGTTCCACCGGGACGAGTGGAAGGCCTCGCCGTCGAAGGTGTCGAGGCCCGGGATGTCGGGTACGAGTGGTTCGCTCCACGGCCCGGCGGCCGCGATCACCGAACCCGCGGTGAGGGTTCCGTGGTTCGTGTCGACCACCCACCGGTGGCGGGTCTCGTCCCACTGCGCACGGGTCATCTCGGTACCGAAGCGGACGTGCTCCCCTACGCCGTGTTCGGCGGCAATCCGGTCGACGTAGTCGAGGATCTCCCCTTGCCCGGCGAACAGCCTGGTCCACTCCGGATTGGGGGCGAACGAGTACGAGTAGAGCCCGGACGGGACATCGCACGCACACCCGGGGTAACTGTTGTCGCGCCACGTGCCGCCGAGTGCGTCGCCCTTCTCGAGGATGACGAAGTCGGTGATGCCCATGCGTCGCAGGGTGATCGCCGCACCGATTCCGGAGATCCCGGCTCCGATGATGGCGAACTCGACGTGTTCCTGCCTGGTCATCGCGTGACTCCGTTCTCGATCTGGCGGGCCACGGCGGCCCGGGTGGTGCGCAGCGACGACTCCAGCGTCGCGAGCCTCCTGCGATCGTCCATGAAGTTCGGACCCATCGCGGCGAGGTCCTCGGCAGTCGCGTCGAGGCGGATCACCTGGGTTCCCGTGGCGCGCACGGCGTCCAGCTCGGCGTCGAGACCCGCGCTCATCCATCCGCGCAGGATCAGACGTTCGAGTCGAGCGGCGCCGCGCGCAGGCACCCGGCCGGTGGATGCCATCGGCGCGAGAACGACGAGTTCGTCGAGTTCGAGCGGCGCGACGAGGTCCGCGGAGGCGGTCGACGCGGCACCGCCGTCGACGAATCGACGGCCACCGATCCGCACCGGCGGGAACCAGCCGGGGATCGCCCACGACGCGCGAAGCGCGTGCGAGAGCGTCGCTTCCGGCGCACCCGGAGATCCGAACGCGACGCGGTCGCCGGTGTCGTAGTCCATCGAGACGAGCCAGGTCGCGGGGTGCGCCACCCACGCACGATCCGGCGCCATCCGGGATGCGAGCCGATCGAGCCAGGCGGCGTCCCCGCCGCCGGGCGGGAGCAGACCGCTCAGTGCGGTGACGGTGCCCGTGCTGCGGTTCCGGACCAGTCGTCGCGACCCGATCCCGAGGCGCGGCAGGGGCGGGAACCGGCCCGGCGCGTCGGCCAGGTGGGTGCGCAGCGCCGGGTGAGCGACCTGCTCGCCCAGCTGCATCGCCACCAGCTCGTCCACGCCGACACCGCTGCCGAGCATCGTGACGAGTTCCGCGCCCGCCGACGTCCCGACGAGGACGTCCGCCTCGCGCGGGTCCCAATCGAGGGCGTCGCGGACGGCGGCCAGTGCCGCGACCGTCCACGCAGCACCGAGAGTGCCGCCGCAACCGATGACCAGTCCCCGACGAAGGTGTCTGTCACTCGAAGTCATATTCAGAAACTAGCAGTATTCGAATACTATGGGTATGCCAAATGGAGAGATTTTTGCGAACGGAGTGTCGATGGCCCGGATGACCAGGTCGGAAAGCCAGGCCCAGACGCGGGCCCACCTGATAGCGACCGCCCGCGACCTGTTCCTCGCCAACGGCTACGGCGTCACCTCCCTCGAGAAGGTCGCGGAGGAGGCCGGCTACTCGAAGGGTGCCGTGTACTCGAACTTCCGCAACAAGAAGGAGCTCTGCCTGGAGGTCCTCCAGCTGATCCACGCGACCAAGGGCAGCGAGATCGCCGAGGTGATGGCGAGGCCGGTGCCACTCGAGGAACGGCTGATCGCGTTCGAGGACTGGGCGCAGCGCACCCTCGGTGACGTCGAATGGACGATGCTCGAGTTCGAGTTCATCGCAGCCACCCGCCACGACCCCGAACTGCGGACGGCGCTGGCAACGAACCTGTCCTCGACCCACGACATCGTGCGGGCAGTCCTCGGTGCGCTCGTGGCGTCCGGCGAGGTCACCCTCCCGATGTCCGTGGAGGACGCGACGACCAGCGCACTGAGCTTCGGCGTCGGCCTCGGCATCCAGCGCGCCATCGATCCGACGATCTCGACCTCGGTGATCACCCGCAACCTACGCGCGCTTCTCGGCGGCTCCGGAGACAGCCCGTGAGCCCGTGACGCACCGGCCGGGCTCGCGCAGGGTGGGGCGCCTCGCTCGTCACGCTCGATCGCGGGACGCGGAGCGGCGGACGATTCCGCCGACAGGTGGCAATCCCCAGGTGCGCCGATGAGAATCGGACGCGACAGCGGTCAGTACCTGCATCCGAGAACGTTGCCGTTGCGTCCGAGAAGGGTTCGATCATGTCCGAATACTCGGCACCTGCTGGTGCCCCAGTCTGGTTCGATCTGATGAGCAGCGACCCCGCGAAGGCCGCGGAGTTCTATCGCGCGATCTTCGGCTGGGAGGTCGAGGCACCGCGCGAGGAGTTCGGCGGCTACCAGAACTTCACGAAGAACGGGCGGCGCGTGGCGGGCCTGTCACCGTGGATGGAGGAGGCCGGCGGCCCGCCGAACATCTGGTCGGTGTACCTGCGCACCGACGACGCGGCGGCGACATTGGAGGCGGCCGAAGCCGCGGGAGGTTCGGTGATGGTTCCTCCCATGGCGGTCGGAGACGAGGGCACCATGGCTGTGGTGACCGATCCCGCGGGGGCGGTCATCGGGTTCTGGCAGCCCGACCGGCATCAGGGGTTCAGCCAGTGGGGCGAGCACGGGACGCCGTACTGGTTCGAGTGCCACAGCAAGGACTACGCGAAGTCGATCGACTTCTACCCGAAGGTGATCGGCGCCCGGCTCGAGGAGATCGGAACGGGCGGGGACGGCTCGCCCGGACCGGACGCCTACAGCCAGGTCTTCGTCGGCGACTCGTCGTGGTCGGGCATCATGGACACCTCGAAGATCAGCCCTCCCGAGGTGCCGTCGTTCTGGCAGGTGTACGTCACGTCCGACGATGTCGCGGCCACCGTCACCCAGGTCGAATCGCTCGGCGGCACGGTCCTGATGGCCACCGAGGACACCCCGTACGGGACCCTCGCAACGGTCACCGACCCGTTCGGCGCGGTCTTCTCCCTCGGCCACCCACCGGCCGGCATGTAGAAACTCGTCGGTCTCGGCGTTCCGCCTCCGGGCGGACAGGGCCCGCAGGCAATACGCTGACGCCGTGACGCACTGGCCGGAGCTCGCTCACGACATCGCCGAGGACGTGCTGTTTCCGGCGGCCGACAGCGTGGACGCGGACGGGGAGATCCCCTCGAGCCACTTCTACGCCCTCGCCGACGCCGGCTTCTACGGGCTCGCAGCACCTCCCGAACTCGGTGGGCCGACGATCGACATCGCCGACCTCGTCGCGGTCGTCGAGACCCTGTGTGGCGGCTGCCTCGCGACCACCTTCACGTGGATGCAGCACCACGGTGTCGTCGGCGGTCTCGCCGCCAGCGGCAACACCGCACTGCGGGAACGGTTCTGGGACGGCCTGCTGTCCGGGTCGGTCCGCGGCGGAGTGGCGTTCGCGGGCGCGATCCCGCAGCCTCCTCTGCTCTACGCGCGGCGGGTCGACGGCGGCTACGTCCTCGACGGTGTCGCACCGTTCGTCACGGGTTGGGGCATCGTCGACGTCCTCCAACTCAGCGCACGCGACGAGTTCGACGACTCGATCGTCCACCTGCTCGTCGACGCCACCGAGACCGCCGGGCTCACCGTCGACGAGCTTCCACTGATCGCCGCACGCGGCAGCAACACCGTGCGAATGCGGATCGACGGACTCGAGGCCCGCGACGACCAGGTCGTCGGCGTGGTGGCGCCGGAGGTGTTCGCCGCGGGTCAGACGTTCGGGTCGTGGCTCAACGGCTGCATGGCGACCGGTGTGGCGCGGCGTTGCCGCGCGGAGCTTACCGGACTCGGAGTGGACACCCACGCGCTCGACCTGACCTCGGTGTCGGTCCGCGACGGCCTCGACGCCGCGCTCGCCGGCGACGACACCGACCTGTTCGAGGCCCGCGCCGCCGCATCCGAGCTGGCGCTGCGGTCGGCGGCGGCACTCGTGACGGCAACCGGCAGCGCGGCGTCGGTGACCGGCACGACCGCGGGTCGCCTGATGCGGGAGGCCACGCTCACCCTGGTCGCGGCGTCACGCCCACAGATCCGGTCCGAACTGCTGAACCGCTTCGGAGGCCCGACCGGCATGCGATGACGATGTCGGACCCGCCAGGCAGTATGGATTACATGGATTCGGTGCTCGGCAGGTTCTCCGCGGCCACCCGGGAGTGGTTCGAGGGCGCCTTCCCGGCACCGACGTCCGCGCAGCTCGGGGCCTGGGAGGCCATCGCCGACGGCGCCCACGCCCTGGTGGTGGCCCCGACAGGGTCCGGCAAGACGCTGTCGGCGTTCCTGTGGGCCCTCGACAGGCTCGCTGCCCGTGACCCGGACGAGGACAGGCCCACCGGAACGACGGTCCTCTACGTGTCGCCGCTCAAGGCCCTCGCCGTCGACGTCGAACGCAACCTGCGCGCCCCGCTCGTCGGGATCACCCAGACCGCCAAGAGACTGGGGCTGATCCCGCCGGAGATCAGTGTCGGGGTCCGGTCCGGCGACACCACCCCGGCGGCCCGACGCACGATGCTGCGCACCCCGCCGGACATTCTCATCACCACTCCGGAATCGCTGTTCCTGATGCTCACCTCAGCGGCCCGGGAGACGCTGGCGACCGTGCAGACGGTGATCGTCGACGAGGTGCACGCCGTCGCCGCGACGAAACGCGGGGCACACCTCGCCCTCTCCCTGGAGCGCCTCGACATGCTGCTCGAGAAACCCGCGCAACGGATCGGGCTCTCCGCCACCGTCCGGCCGCACGAGGAGGTGGCCCGGTTCCTCGCCGGATCCGCCCCGGTACGCATCGTGTCGCCGCCGGCACCGAAGACCTTCGACCTCACCGTGCGGGTGCCCGTGGAGGACATGACCGAGCTGGGAGTCACCGACCCCGATCCGATGTCGGAATCACCGGCGCCACAACAGGGTTCGATCTGGCCGCACGTGGAGGAGCAGATCGTCGACCTGGTCCTCGACCACTCGTCGTCGATCGTGTTCGCCAACTCGCGACGCCTCGCGGAACGACTCACTGCGCGCCTCAACGAGGTGTACGCGGCGCGGCTGGGCGACCCCGTCACCACCGTGCACCGGCCACCGGCGCTGATCGGTGCCACGTCCGAAGTGACTCACGGCGCGGGTCACCTACTGGCGCGGGCGCACCACGGGTCGGTGAGCAAGGATCAGCGCGCCCTGATCGAGGACGACCTGAAAACCGGCCGCCTGCGCTGCGTCGTCGCCACGTCCAGCCTCGAGCTCGGCATCGACATGGGAGCGGTCGATCTGGTCGTCCAGGTGGAGGCGCCGCCGTCCGTGGCGAGCGGCCTGCAGCGGGTCGGCCGCGCCGGGCACCAGGTCGGAGAGATCTCCCGCGGCGTGCTGTTCCCGAAACACCGCACCGACCTGATCCACTGCGCGGTCACCGTGGAGCGCATGACCGCAGGCAAGATCGAATCGCTCGCCGTCCCGGCGAATCCGCTCGACATCCTCGCCCAGCACACCGTCGCCGCCTGCGCCCTCGACGCGATCGACGCCGGCGTCTGGTTCGAGGCCGTGCGCCGCACCGGGAACTTCGCGACGCTGCCCCGGTCGGCGTTCGACGCGACCCTCGACCTGCTCGCGGGCCGCTACCCGTCCGACGAGTTCGCGGAACTGCGTCCGCGTCTCGTGTGGGACCGGGACGCCGACGTGCTCACCGGCCGGCCCGGGTCGCAGCGTCTGGCCGTCACCTCGGGCGGCGCGATCCCCGACCGCGGACTGTTCACCGTCTACATGGTCGGCGAAAAGCAGAGCCGGGTGGGCGAACTCGACGAGGAAATGGTGTACGAGTCCCGCGTCGGGGACGTGTTCGCACTGGGCGCGACCAGCTGGCGGATCGAGGAGATCACCCACGACCGGGTGCTGGTCTCCCCCGCCTACGGACTGCCGGGACGGTTGCCGTTCTGGCACGGTGACGGACTCGGCCGCCCCGCCGAACTCGGCGCCGCGCTCGGCGAGTTCCTGCGGGAGATCGCACTCGGCGACGACGCGGAGCTGCGAACGCGACTGTCGGCGCAGGGCCTGGACGAGAACGCCACCACCAACCTGCTCGCCCTTGTCGACGAACAGGCACGCGCGACGGGTCAGGTGCCGAGCGACCGCACCCTGGTGCTGGAGCGGTTCCGGGACGAACTCGGAGACTGGCGGTTGGTGCTGCACTCCCCGTACGGGCTGCCGGTGCACGCCCCGTGGGCTCTCGCGATCGGTGCCCGCCTGCAGGAGCGGTACGGCGTCGACGCCGCCCCGACCGCCTCCGACGACGGCATCATCGTCCGACTCCCCGACACCGCCGACGACCCACCGGGCACGGACCTGTTCGTGTTCGACCGCGACGAGATCGAGGACGTCGTCACCGAGCAGGTCGGCGGCTCGGCCCTGTTCGCGTCCCGGTTCCGTGAGTGTGCGGCCCGAGCGCTGCTCCTCCCGCGTCGCACGCCCGGACGCCGCGCGCCCCTGTGGCAGCAGCGGCAGCGGTCCGCGCAGCTGCTCGACGTCGCCCGCAAGTACCCGACGTTCCCGATCCTGCTCGAGACCGTCCGCGAATGCCTGCAGGACGTGTACGACCTCCCGTCGCTGACCCGACTCCTCACCGACGTGGGACGGCGGAAGATCCGCATCCTCGAAGTCGACACCCCCGCCCCGTCGCCGTTCGCGACGGCGCTGCTCTTCGACTACGTCGGCGCGTTCATGTACGAGGGCGACAACCCGCTCGCGGAGCGACGCGCGGCGGCACTGTCGCTGGACTCGACGTTGCTCGCGGAACTGCTGGGCCGGGTCGAACTGCGGGAACTGCTCGACGAGGCGGTGATCGAGCAGACCGAACTCGAACTGCAACGCCTCGCCGACGACCGCCGGGCCCACGACGCCGAGGGCGTGGCGGACCTGCTGCGACTGCTCGGCCCGCTCACGGTCGACGAGGTGACCGCGCGAACGACGGACGATCCGCGGGAGTGGTTGCGCGAGTTGGAAACCCGCAAACGCGCGATGACGGTGTCGTTCGCCGGCAGCACATGGTGGGTGGCGATCGAGGACGCGCCGCGGATGCGGGACGCGCTCGGTGTGCCACTGCCGATCGGCACTCCCGCCGCGTTCGTGGAACCCGTCGACGACCCGCTCGGCGACCTCGTCGCGCGGTACGCGCGCACCCACGGTCCGTTCACCCTCGCCGACGCCGCAGCCCGGTTCGGGCTCGGTACCGCCATCGTCCGGGACACCCTCCAGCGCCTCGCCGCCGACAAGCGGGTCGTCGAAGGCGAGTTCCGGCCCGCCGGAACCGGATCCGAGTGGTGCGACAGCGAGGTACTGCGCCGGCTCCGGCGGCGGTCCCTCGCCGCGGCACGCCGCGAGGTGGAGCCCGTCGAGCCCGCGACCCTGGCCCGGTTCCTGCCGGAGTGGCAGCACGTCGGCGGCGGGCTGCGTGGGGTGGACGGCGTCGCCACCGTCGTCGAGCAGCTCGCGGGGGTGCCGATTCCGGCGTCCGCCTGGGAGTCTCTGGTGCTGCCGTCCCGGGTCCGGGACTACCGGCCGGCCATGCTCGACGAGCTGACCACCACCGGTGAGGTGCTGTGGTCCGGTGCCGGCCAGATCGCGAGCAGCGACGGCTGGGTGCGACTGCACCTCGCCGACACCGCACCGCTGACGGTTCCGGGCCCCCAGGACGTCGAGCTGACCGAACTGCAACGCGGGATCCTCGATGCGCTCGCGCCGGGCGGTGCGTTCTTCTTCCGAAACCTGTCCGACCAGCTCGGTTCCCTCGACGACGCGGTGCTGGTGGAGGCCCTGTGGCAGCTGGTGTGGGCGGGGCACGTCACCGGCGACTCGTTCGCTCCGCTGCGGGCATTGCTGTCCGGGCCGACCAGGTCGACGCCGAGCCACCGTGCGCCGCGCCGGGCCCCGCGGACCCGCGCGTACCGGGCCGTGTCCCGCCCGGTGATGCCGACCCGCACCGGTCCCCCGACGGTCGGCGGACGGTGGTCACTGCTCCCGCATCCCGAGCCGGACTCGACGATCCTCGCGCACGCGCGCGCTGACATCCTGCTCGACCGCTACGGGGTACTGACCCGCGGTTCCGTTGTCGCCGAGGACGTTCCGGGCGGTTTCGCCCTGATGTACAAGGTGCTGAGAGAGTTCGAGGACGGTGGCCGCGCCCGGCGCGGGCACTTCGTCACAGGTCTGGGCGCGGCGCAGTTCTCCAGTTCGGAGGTCGTGGACCGGCTGCGCACGCACGCCGACACCGCGGACCGACTCGGCGTGGCACTCGCCGCGACGGACCCGGCGAACCCGTTCGGGGCCGCGCTGCCGTGGCCCGCACCACCGGGCGGGCACCGTCCGGGCCGCAAGGCCGGGGCGATCGTCGTGCTGGTCGGCGGCGACCTCACGTTGTACGTGGAGCGGGGCGGCAAGACGGTGCTGACGTTCACCGAGGACGCCGGCGACCGGCACACCGCCGCCATCGCGCTCGCGGACCTCGTGGACCGTGGCGGGATCGACAAACTGGTCGTCGAGAAGGTGGACGGCGAGTCGGTGCACACCAGCCCGCTCGCCCCTCCGCTCGTCGAGGCGGGGTTCTCGGCGACCCCGCGGGGCCTGCGCAAACGCTCCCGCCTCGAAGGGCGGTGACATGCCCGAGGGAGACACCGTGTGGCAGGCGGCCGCACGGTTGCGCGCGGCGCTTGCCGGGCAGAAGTTGACGGTGTGCGACGTCCGGGTGCCGCGGTACGCGACCGTCGACCTCACGCCACACACCGTGGACGAGGTGCTCAGCCGCGGCAAGCACCTACTCGTCCGCGTCGGTGACACGACCGTGCACACCCACCTGAAGATGGAGGGCGAGTGGCACGTGTACCCGTCGGGCGCGCGGTGGCGTCGCCCGGCCTGGCAGGCGCGCATCGTGCTCGGCACCGAATCCCACACTGCGGTGGGGTTCCAGCTCGGCATCGTGGAAGTGCTGCCACGCGAACAAGAAGCGGAGGCCGTCGGGCATCTGGGGCCCGACCTGCTCGGCCCGGACTGGGACGAGCGTGTCGCGGCCGAGAATCTCACCGCCGACCCGGACCGCGCCGTCGGGGTCGCGCTCCTCGACCAGCGAGTGCTGGCCGGGATCGGCAACGTCTACCGCAGCGAACTGTGCTTCCTGCGTGGCATGCATCCTGCCACCCCCGTTGCGGCGGTGGGCGATCCGCTGCCGTGGGTGAGACTGGCACACCGGATGCTGGTCGCGAACCGGGACCGCACCGTCCGCGTCACGACCGGCGAGCGTCGTCGCGGCCGAGAGCTGTGGGTGTACGGCCGCGGCGGGAAACCCTGTCTGCGCTGCGGGACACTCGTGCGGCGCGACGATCTCGGCGAGAACGACCACGACCGCATCGTCTTCTGGTGCCCGTCCTGCCAGCCGTTACCCGGCCCCGCAACTCCGCGGTAGCCGCACTCGAGCTCAGGCGAAGTCGAACAGCGGCGGCACCGCCAGGAGGACCAGTACCGCCCACACCCCGAACACCGGCAGGTAGCCGGTCTGCCATCGTTCGACGGACTCGAATCCCATACGGCCACGGAGGAATCCGACGAGGAGCCGGCCCGACCACGCCAGGTTGGCGAGGAGGACGAGGTTGAGGCCGAGCGCGACAGCCTTGTTCGGGCTCACCCCGAACTCGGCGATCCGGGTGAGCATCGCCGTCAGCATCACCAGGTCCACTGCCAGAGCACTGACCACCAGCACTAGTTGCATGCGGTCGAAAAGGTCAGGCGGATCGAGCGGTTCCCGCGCCGAGATCGAGTACAGCAGCAGACCCAGCACCACCACGAGAATCAGGTCCATCAGGATCAGCAGGGTGCGGTCGACGTCGACGAGGTCCCCGTCCACCGCGAAGGCCACCAGCAGAACCAGCAGCATCACAATCGTGATCGGGGTGAACACCCGGGTGAGGACGGGCGCGATGTTCTCCACCACTCCCTGCTTCGCCTCGACGAGCCAGGCGGCGACGATCACGGCGCCCGGCACGCAGAACGGCAGCACCCAGTCCTCGATCACCCACTCCATGTCGGTGCCGAGCGCGGTGAACGCCCCGATGGTGAGACCGAGGAGGACACCTCCCCCGAGGGCGAGCAACGTCAGGTAGACGACCCATTCGCCGGTGAACCGGATGAAGTCCATCCGCCTGCGGTGCGACCGCCAGTCCCCGCCCACGTACGCGAAACCGACGGCGAACCACAGCACGACCGGCGCATGGATCGCGGCGATGATCTCCGTCGCGCCCGCCGACTCGAACGGAAACAGGTTGAGCGCGAGCGCGACCACTGCGAACGGCACTACCAGCGCCGCCGCGACTCCCGCCGTGACACGCCGCTTCCACGCGAAATAGCCGGTGAGGAAGGGCAACACGAGGACCGCGGCGTTGCGCGCGAAGGCGCCGTCGTCCAGTCCGGACCGGAGCGCCACCTCGAGCACCGCTCCGGCACAGACGGCGAGAGCGAGGACCACGCCGAGTTCGCGTCGCGGCGCCCGCGTCCGTTCACCCTGCTCGGACGGAACCAGGACCAACTGCTTCCAGAGCCGTTCGGAGTGTTCACGCGCGAACTCGCGGGAGATGGCGTCGACACTCCCCATCCGTTTGACCGCGACGAGGAAGGCCTCGTCGTCGGCCAGGCCGGATGCCACGAGATCCGAGATCCGGCCCCGCAGATGGTCTTCCATCTCGTCGACGTCAGCGGTCGAGATCACCCGGTGCCGCTCGACGTATCCCCGCCACCGGCCGATCTGCGATTCGAGCGCAAGGTCCGTCATCACGCCCACCTCGGTTCGGGACTCGGCGGCAGTCCCGCGCTCTGCCACACCGCGTTCAGCGCGTGCGCGACGACGTCCCACTGACCGCGCCGTTCGGCGAGCACCTGTCGGCCGACTGCGGTGATCGCATAGTGCTTGCGCCGCCGGCCCACGTCCGAGGTACCCCACGACGCCGTCACGTACCCCGATCTCTCGAGCCGGTGCAGCAGTGGATAGAGCATGCCGTCGGTCCACTCGATCTGCCCTCCGGACAGCTCGTGCACCCGTTTGAGGACGGCGTATCCGTACGACTCTCCCTCGGCGAGAATCCCGAGGACGAGCAGCGTCGCGGACGCTGCCACCAGGTCCTTGTCGATGTGCACGACACCTCCCATACCTAGATCAACTAGGCATGAACCCTAGCAGATCTAGGTAACGGAGTCGGATGAACGAACGGGAGACGCGCCACGCGACGCCACCACCGCCGGAGCGGCGGTGTGCCGACTACGGATTTCCCGCTCGCGCAAGCAGATCGAGACAGTGCCGCACCAGCCGCTCGCGGGACACCGTGACCGTGCCGTCCAGGTAGCCGATGAACAGGCTGGTGAGCGCGCCGACGACGCCGATTGCCCGCAGCGTGCGTTCGTCGGGGTCGTCGAGAGCACCGAGCTGCGCCTCCACGAGGGATACGAAGTTCGGGGCGAGTGCGACGCCGCGACCGCCGAGGGTGGGCTCCCGCAGCGGCGCCAGCACCAGCACCCGCCCCGCCTCCGGGTGATCGAGAACGAGACCGACGAATGCCCGCATCGCCAGTTCCGCGACCTCGGACAGGTTGGCGGCCTTTGCGACAGCCGCCACGAGCGCGGTGCGAGCGCGCTCGGCGACCTCCTCGTAGACCTCCCGGATGTAGGTGTCACGGTCGGCGAAGCTCTCGTAGAAGTAGCGCTCGGTGAGTCCCGCCTCCCGGCACACGGTCCGAACGTTGACGGCGGGATTCTCCGCAGCGCCCAGCAGTTCCACACCGACTTCGAGCAGTCGGGTGCGCCGCTGCCTGCGGCGTTGGTCGAGGTCCGGCCTAACGGTGCTCATCGATTCACGAGTCTAGGACAGTTGTCCGAAAGACCGTTCCACGGAACACGTCATCAACGAAGCCCTGGCGCCGGTACGGTCTGCGCATGCACAACGAGTTGGATCTGACCCGGGCCCGCGCGGCCGCCGACGCAGCACTGGACGCGGCGGAGCGGGACGGCAAGCGGATCAGCGTCACCGTCGTCGACCATCGCGGTCACGACGTGTTCGCCGTACGTGGTGACGGCGCACCCTGGTTCACCGTCGGGGTGGCGCGGGCGAAGGCCGCGACGGCTGCGCTGATGGGAGCGGCGTCGGGAGATCTCGCCGGCCTGCGTGCGGCACACCCGGACCTGCTCGGCCTGATCGGTGCACAGACCACCCAGCCGATGACGACGCTGGCGGGCGGCGTGCCGGTACGCCTCGACGGCCGGGTCGTCGGCGCGATCGGAGTCAGCGGCGCGGATCCCGACGAGGACGTCTCGTTCGCGCGCGCCGGGATCGCCGCGCTGAAGTCCACAGCAGAACGGTCCGGCGCCTGACGGCGCCGGACCGGTTCACGAACTGTCGCGGTCGACGACCGCTGCGGTACACCCCTACATGTGAGTGCCGCCGTCGATGCGGATCTCGGTGCCGGTGACGAACTTTCCGTCGTCGGAGGCGAGCATCGCGATGACGCCCGCGACGTCTTCCGGGGGCGCGAAACCGTCACCGATCCACGGGTAGAGCTTCCCGATCAGGGTCGGGTCCACGCCTTCGGTCGGGAATCCGGGGTTGCTGGTCATGCCGGACGCGATGGAGCCGGGCTCGACGGCGACGGCGCGCAGGCCCTGCTTGGCGTACTCGAGTGCGATCGCATGGGTGAAGGACCGGATGCCGCCCTTCGTCGCGGCGTAGGCCGCCATGTAGGGGTGGGCGAAGTGCGCGGACGTCGAACTGAAGTTCACGACGACACCCTTGCCGGACTCCAGGAGCGCGGGCAGCGCCTGACGGGTGACGAGGAACGTTCCGGTGAGGTTGACGCCGATCATCGTGTTCCAGAAGTCCAGCGTGGTCTCCGCGGTGTGGGAGGAGCGCAGGATGCCCGCGGCGTTGACGAGCACCTGCAAGCCACCGAGCCTGTCGATGGCACCGCCGATGTTCTCCCGCACGGACTCCTCACTGGAGATGTCGACCGTCGTCAGGCTGAGGCGGTCGGCGGTGCCCGCCTCCGCCGCGCGTTCCCGCGTGACCTCGAGTCCCGCCTCGTTGACGTCCGCACCGACGACGACGCCGCCCTCGGCGAGGATCCGGGCGACCGTTGCCTGGCCGATTCCCGATCCCGCACCGGTGACGAGCACCTTGCGTCCCTCGAAGCGATTCATCTGCTGCACTTCCTCTCGTCTGATCAGCGCACATGCGCTGAAATGGCACACTGTGCCACTATGACACGTCGAGTCAACGTGCAATGATGGTGCGCATGGCGGCACCGAAAGCGCAAGCCCCCGTTTCACTGACGGAACGGCGGAAGGCACAGACCCAGCTCGACATCGCCCATTCCGCGGCCCGCCTCTTCGCCGAACACGGCGCCGCCGCCGTCACCGCCGAGGACGTCGCGAACGCCGCAGGCATCGGCCTGCGCACCTTCTACCGGTACTTCCGCACGAAGGAGGACGCAGTCGCGCCGCTGCTCACCGCAGGCATCGACGACTGGATCGCGGACCTCGCCGCCACCGAGCCCGGCGTCCCCGTCGCCGAGGCGCTCGAGAACTCGGCCCGGCGTGCCCTCGTCGCATCCGGACCGGACGGCTACCGCGCGCTCGAACTCGGTCGCGACCTGCTGCGCGCAGTGCCCGGCGACCCGGGCCTCGAATCGGTGTGGTTCCGCGTCGTCAACGACACGGAGGAGAAGCTCGTCGCGACGCTCGGCGACCTCATGGGCCCCGCCGCCGATCCGGTCGACGTGCGCCTCGCGGCGGTCGCGGGCAACACGGCGATGCGGCTGGCGATCCAGACGTGGGCGGGCTCGGACGACGACGGCACCGCCCCGCAGCCGGCGGACATCGCGGTGCGGTGCATCCGAACACTCACCGCCGGACTCGTGTCGCCCGAACCGCGTTGAGAGTCGCTCCGTGGGACGCTTGACCGCATGTCGCGAACGCCGCTTCCCGTCGAGGACTACGCCAGCCGGATCAGCGCCTATGTCTACGGCAACATCCTCGTTCTCACCGCCCTGATCCCACTGAACCACAGCACCGGCATCACCCGCGCCGGGCTCGTCGTGATCGGCACGTCACTGTCCACGTTCGTGGCACACGCGTTCGCCGAATCCGTGGGACGCAGCGCTCGAAGCGGCCGGCAACTGACCACGAGTGAGCGCATCGCCGAGCTACGCGACTCCGTCCCGGTGCTCACCTCAGGCTTCGTACCGACACTCGTCGTCGGCATGGGCGCGCTCGGCTGGATCGAGCTCGGCACCGCCCTGGTGCTTGCCGAGATCTGGGTCGTCACCCGCATCGCCAGCATCACGTTCGTGATCACCCGGCTGCGGGGCGAGCGCCCGAACGGGCAGACCCTGATCGGCTCGCTGGTGCTCGGTGTCGTCGCCGTCGTCATCGTCGCGGTCAAGCTGTTCCTCACGCATTAGCGGGCGCGTCTCGCACTACCGCGCGATCGGCACCGGCTCCAGGATCTCCGCGCGGGCCTCGGGTGCCGCGGCCCGCAGTGCGTCCGCACCGGGATCGTCGGGCTGCGCCTGGGACATGACCTCGGCCTCCACCCGTGCCCGATAGGTCGCGACTTCACGGTCGATCGCGGCCTCGTCCCAGCCCAGCACGGGCGCGACCAGCCTGGCGACCTGTTCGGCGCAGTTCACCCCGCGATGGGGGTATTCGATGGAGATGCGGGTGCGCCGGGCGAGGATGTCCTCCAGGTGCAGGGCGCCTTCCGCTGCTGCCGCGTACACGGCCTCGACCTGCAGGTAGTCGGGGGCGTCGGTAATGGGCTGGAGCAGTTCGGGTGCGTCCGCCGCCATGCCGAGCACCTCGTCGATCAGCGAGCCGTAGCGGTCCAGGAGGTGCTTGACGCGGTACGGGTGCAGGCCGTGCAGCCGACCGAGGTGCACGGCCTGGTTCACCAGCGCGAAGTAGCCGTCCGCGCCGACGAGCGGAACCCGCTCGGTGATCGACGGCGCGATCCGCGCGGGAATGTCCTCGGACGCCAGATCCACGGCGTCCTTGCCCATCACGCGATACGTGGTGTACTTGCCGCCGGCGATCGCCACCAGGCCGGGCGCCACCCGCGCCACCGCGTGCTCGCGTGAGAGCTTCGACGTCTCGTCGCTCTCTCCGGCGAGCAGCGGCCGCAGCCCGGCGTACACGCCGTCGATGTCGGCGTGCGTGAGCGGGGTGACGAGCACCTTGTTGACGTGCCCGAGGATGTAGTCGATGTCGGCCTTGGTCGCGGCGGGGTGCGCGAGGTCGAGGTTCCAGTCCGTGTCAGTGGTCCCGATGATCCAGTGACTGCCCCAGGGGATCACGAACAGCACCGATTTCTCGGTGCGCAGAATGATCGCGGCGTCGCTGACGATCCGGTCGCGCGGGATCACGATGTGCACGCCCTTGCTGGCACGCACCCGGAACCGTCCCCGCTGCCGGGACAGCGCCTGGATCTCGTCGGTCCACACACCGGTTGCGTTGATCACCACGTGCCCGCGCACCTCGGTGGTGCTGCCGTCCTCCGAATCCCGCACCCGCACACCGGAAACCCGGTCCGCCTCCCGCAGGAACCCGACCACCTGGGTGGACGTGCGCACCACGGCGCCGTAGTGCGCGGCGGTGCGGGCGACGGTCATGGTGTGCCGGGCGTCGTCGACGACGGTGTCGTAGTAGCGGATGCCCCCGATCAGGGCGTTGCGCTTGAGTCCCGGCGACAGCCGCAGCGCACCCGATCGCGTCAGATGTTTCTGCGCGGGAACGGTTTTCGATCCACCCATCCGGTCGTACAGCATGAAACCGGCCGCCATGTAGGGCCGCTCCCACACCCGGTGGGTGAGCGGGAACAGGAACTCGAGGGGCTTGACCAGATGAGGCGCCAACGTCGACATCGACAGTTCACGCTCGTGCAAGGCCTCGGCGACCAACCCGAACTCGAGCTGCTCCAGGTACCGCAGGCCCCCGTGGAACATCTTCGAGGACCGCGACGACGTCCCGGACGCGAAGTCACGCGCCTCCACGAGCGCCACCTTCAGCCCGCGCGTCGCCGCGTCGAGTGCGGCACCCGCACCGACGACCCCACCACCGATGACCACCACGTCGAACTGGTCGGCGCCCAACTGTTCCCAGGCCAGCTTGCGCTGGGCGGGTCCCAGGAACTGCACACCAGGCTGCTTGTCCAAAGCTTCGCTCCCGCACTTGACGGCAAATCGTGGCCCAGCCTAGTAGCTTCATGCCGAGACCGCCCGAGAGACAAGGACGCCAGTGACCCGGTACATCGCCGCGATCGACCAGGGCACCACGTCGAGCCGCTGCATGATCTTCGACCACAACGGCCGCGCGGTGACCTCCGCCCAGCAGGAACACCGCCAGATCTTCCCCCAGGCCGGGTGGGTGGAGCACGATGCGAGCGAGATCTGGACCACCACCCGCGAGGTGGTGGCCACCGCCCTCGCCAAACGCGACCTCACCAACGCGGACATCGCGGCCGTCGGCATCACCAACCAGCGCGAGACCACCGTCGTGTGGGACCGCACCACGGGCGAACCGGTGTACAACGCGATCGTGTGGCAGGACACCCGCACGGACCAACTGTGTACGGAGCTCGCCGGAGACCGGGGCCCGGACCGCTACCGGAGTACCACCGGACTCCCCTTGTCCACGTACTTCTCGGGGCCCAAGCTCCGCTGGATCCTCGACAACGTCGACGGGGTGCGCGACCGCGCCGAAGCCGGAGACCTGTGCTTCGGGACGATGGACTCGTGGATCCTGTGGAATCTGACGGGCGGGGTGACCGGGGGTGTGCACGCCACGGACGTGACCAACGCCTCCCGCACCATGCTGATGGACCTGCGCACCCTCGAATGGGACGAGCAGATCTGCGCCGACATGCGGATCCCGATGTCGCTGCTGCCGCAGATCCGCAGCTCCTCCGGCGTCTTCGGCACCGCCCGCGAGCGAGGAAACCTGGCGGGAGTGCCGGTCGCGGGCATCCTCGGCGACCAGCAGGCCGCGACCTTCGGGCAGGCTTGCCTGTCACCCGGCGAGGCCAAGAACACCTACGGCACCGGCAACTTCCTGCTCCTCAACACCGGCACGGAACCGGTGCAGAGCGAACACGGACTGCTGACCACCGTCTGCTACCGGATCGGTGACGCCGCACCGGTGTACGCGCTCGAAGGGTCGATCGCGGTGACCGGGTCACTGGTGCAGTGGCTCCGCGACAACCTGGGAATCATCAACTCCGCCAAGGAGGTCGAGCTGCTCGCCTCCGCCGTCCCGGACAACGGCGGCGCCTACATCGTGCCCGCGTTCTCCGGCCTGTTCGCCCCGCGCTGGCGCCCCGACGCGCGTGGCGCGATCGTCGGACTCACCCGCTTCGTCAACAAGGGCCACCTCGCGCGCGCCGCACTGGAGGCCACCGCCTTCCAGACCCGGGAGGTGATCGAAGCGGCCGCAGCCGACTCCGGCGTCGCCCTCACCTCACTCAAGGTCGACGGCGGCATGGTACTCAACGAGACACTCATGCAGTTCCAGGCCGACATCCTCGACGTGCCCGTCATCCGGCCGGTCGTCAACGAGACCACCGCGCTCGGCGCCGCCTACGCCGCCGGCCTCGCGGTCGGCTACTGGGACTCGGAGGACGACATCCGCGCCAACTGGGAGGTCGGCCGGACCTGGACACCGAACATGCCCGCCGACGAGCGGGGCCGGCTGTACCGGGAGTGGAACAAGGCCGTCGAGCGCACCTACGACTGGGCCGACTGACCTCACGCCGGGTGGGGGCCGACTCAGCGGGAGTGGGCTGCCGCGAGTCGCCCGACGGCATCGTCCAGTCGTGCGGGCGTGTTCGTCGTGAAGCACAGTCGAGCGCCGGCGCGATCCTGCCCGTCGACGGCGAACGCCGAGCCGGGGACGAACGCGACGGAGTGGTCGAGCGCCGCGGACAGCAGTGCGTCGGTGTCCGTGCCGTCCTGGAACTCGAGCCACCCGAACATGCCGCCGCCGATCCGGGACAGCGTCGCGCAGTCACCGAACTCGCGCTCGACGGCACGGCGTAGTGCGTCGGCGCGGCGACCGTACTCCGCGCGCAGATCCTGGAGATGCCCGGTCATCCACTGCTCGTCGGCGAGCAACTCGGTGACTGTCTCCTGCGCCAGTCGGGAGTCGCACAGGTCGGCGCCCTGCTTGGCCAGCTCCACCGCGGCGCAGATCTCCCGGGGTGCGACCATCCACCCGACACGCAGCGCGGGCGCGAGCGTCTTCGACACGCTGGACAGCCGGATCACCCGATCCGAGTGCGCGGCAATCGGTTCCGGTGGTGGACCCGCGTAGTGGAGCTCGCCGTAGGGGTCGTCCTCGACGACGAGGAACCCGAACCGCTCCGCCAGCGTCGTCAGCTCCCGCCGCCGGGACGCGGACATGGTGACCCCGCGTGGATTGTGGAACGTGCTGACGGTGTGGACCAGGACGGGACGCTCCCCCGCGGCGAGGAGGTCGGCGATCCGGTCCGTCCGCATACCGTCCGCGTCGAGCGGGACGGTCATGATCCGGGCCTGGGTGGCGCGCAGCACCTGGAGCGCGCCGGGATACGCGGGTTCCTCGACGACGACGGTCGCGCCGGGGTCGACGAGCACCTGCGCGAGCAGGCTCAGCGCCTGCTGCGAGCCGTGCGTGACGGCCACCTCGGCCGTGGTCACGGGGCGCGGGCGCAGTGCCGACTCCCTCCGGGCGATGACCTCCCGCAACGCGAGCAGGCCTGCGGTCTCGGTGTACTGCAGCGAGTCCGCGGATTCGAGCGCCCGGACGGTTGCCGCGCGGATCCTGTCGAGTGGGACGAGATCCGGATCGGGAAGGCCGCCGGCGAGCCCGATGACATCGGGCCGGGCGGTCACCGCGAGCAGATCACGGATGGCGGACGAACGGAGTGCGGCCATGCGGCGCGCGAGAACTGGGGACACGGTGACTCCCGGATGTCGACGAGGTTCGGTTACGACCTGTCGCCGGCGGATCCACGGGCGGGAGGCACGGAAGGCGGCCGGAGGGTGCCGACCGCCTTCCATTGTGCTCCGGGACGGTTCGACATGTGAAATGCCGATCCCGAATAATGAGATATGACTCGACGATCAGTCCAGGTCGTCGTGCCGCATCAGCTGCCGCGCGGCCTCGGTGACCGACCCCGACAATGACGGATACACCGAGAACGTCTGCGCGAGGTCGTTCACCGACAGGTTGTTCTGGACGGCGATCGCGATCGGCAGGATCAACTCGGACGCGGTCGGCGCCACCACGACACCGCCGATGACGACACCGGTCGCGGGGCGGCAGAAGATCTTCACGAACCCACGCCGCAGCGACGACATCTTGGCGCGGGGATTCGTGTTCAGCGGCAACATCACCGTGCGGGCGGGCACCTCACCGTTGTCGATGGCAGCCTGGCTGACGCCGACGTTCGCGATCTCCGGTCTCGTGAACACCGCGGACGCCACCGTCTTGAGCTTGATCGGGCTCACACCCTCGCCCAGCGCGTGGTACATCGCGATGCGGCCCTGCATGGCCGCGACCGACGCGAGCGGGAGCAGACCGGTACAGTCGCCCGCCGCGTAGATCCCGGACACCGACGTGCGGGACACGCGGTCGACCCGCAGGTAGCCGCCGCGATCGAGCTCGATACCGACCTTCTCGAGCCCCAGACCCGAGGTGTTCGGCGTCGAACCGACCGTCATCAGCGCGTGACTGCCCTCGACGGTGCGCCCGTCGGACAACGTGACCCGAATACCGTCGGCGGTCCGGACGACCGAGTCCGCCCGCGCATGCTTGACGAGGGTGACACCGCGCTCGGACAGCGCCTCCTCGAGCACCATCGCGGCATCGGCGTCCTCGTGCGGAAGCACCCGGTCGCGGCTCGACACCATCGTCACGTGCACGCCCATCTCGGTGTACGCAGAGACGAACTCGGCGCCCGTCACACCCGATCCGACGACGACGAGATGCTCGGGCAGCGTGTCGAGGTCGTAGAGCTGACGCCAGTTCAGGATCCTCTCGCCGTCCGGCTCCGCACCCGGCAGCACCCGCGGCGACGCCCCGGTCGCGATCAGCACCACGTCGGCCTCGAGGACCTTCTCCCCACCATCGGCGAGCGAAGCGCGGACCTGGTGGGACGCCATGCCGATGACGGAGTCGATCAGCTCGCCGGTACCGGAGAGCAACTCGACGCCCGCGGCCTCCAACTTGCCTCGGATGTCCGCGGACTGCGCCTGGGCGAGGCTCTTGACCCGGGCGTGGATCTGCGGAAGGAAGATCGTCGCCTGCTCCGGATCGAGGGCGATACCGAGGTCGGTGGCTCGCCGCATGTCCGTCCGGACCCCGGTCGACGCGATGAACGTCTTCGACGGAACGCAGTCCCACAGCACGCACGCACCGCCGACTCCGTCGGAGTCGACGAGGGAAACCGTCGCCCCGTGCGCGGCTGCGACCAGCGCAGCCTCGTAGCCGGCGGGGCCACCGCCAATGATCACGATCCGGGTCATCCGTCCTCCATGTTTCGGCAGCGTGTGCGCATTTCTCGGTACATTAACGCTATTCCACCGGGGCCGTCGCATGCACGTCGAGACGCCGTCCGGGCGACGAACGGGGTGCTTCCTGCGCCGGGAGGGGCACCGCACCGCAGTGCCGGAACCGGTCGCCGGTCGAAGCCCACGCGTCCACGGTCTAGGCTTTCGCCGTGCCGATTTACGCCGCCTACGGATCCAACATGCACCCGGAGCAGATGCTGCAGCGCTGCCCGCATTCGCCGATGGCGGGGACGGGCTGGCTGAACGGCTGGCGGCTGACCTTCAGCGGCGGCGACATCGGCTGGGAAGGCGCGCTGGCGACGGTCGTCGAGGATCCCGACTCGCGGGTGTTCGTCGTGCTCTACGACGTGCCCGACGAGGACGAGGTGAGCCTCGACCGATGGGAGGGCTCCGAACTCGGGATCCACCGCAAGATCCGCCTCCGGGTGGACACCGACTCGGGCGACTCGGTGCTCGCGTGGCTGTACGTGCTCGACGCGTACGAAGGCGGTCTCCCGTCCGCTCGTTACCTCGGCGTGATGGCCGACGCCGCCGAGATCGCGGGCGCACCCGCGGACTACGTCCGAGAGCTGCGCACCCGCAACAGCCGCAACGTCGGCCCCGGCACCCCCGGCTACTCCGGCTAGCCCTCGGGGCACCCGCTCAGGGAACGGTCGGCTCGCCTCCGACGGCCAGGTTGGCGAAGACCCGCACCCCGACCCCCAGCGCCCGCTCGTCGAGGTCGAAGGTCGGCTGGTGGATGTCGAGTTGCTCACCGATCCCCGACCAGACACCGAGTCGCGCCATCGCACCCGGAACCTCCTCGAGGTACCAGGAGAAGTCCTCACCGCCGCCCGACTGCGGCGTGTCCGACAACGCGTCCGGTCCGAGCTGCGAGATCGCGTGCTCGAACATGCGGGTGGAGACCTCGTCGTTCACGACGGGCGGCACTCCACGCCGGTAGTTGAGCTCGTAGCGCACACCCGTCGGGGCGAGCAGCCCGTGCACGATCTCGCGGACGAGCGGTTCGAGCAACGCCCAGGTGTCGTGGTCGCCGGTCCGGACGGTGCCGACCAGCCGCCCCGTCTGCGGGATCGCGTTCGGTGCCTGCCCGGCACTGACCGCACCCCACACCATCACGGTGCTGGTGCGCGGGTCGATGCGCCTGCTCAGCATCCCCGGCAGTCCGGTGATGACGGTGCCGAGCGCGTACACCAGATCGGTGGTCAGGTGCGGCCGGGAGGTGTGCCCACCGGGCGAGTCGAGCAGCAGTTCGACCGTGTCCGCGGCCGAGGTGATCGCACCGAGACGGACTCCGACCCGGCCCGCCGCCAGTCGCGGATCACAGTGCAGCGCAAAGATTCTCGACACACCCTCCATCGCACCGGTGGCGACCACGTCGAGTGCGCCGCCCGGCATGACCTCCTCGGCGGGCTGGAACACCAGGCGCACCCCGTTCGGCAGCGGCTCCGGCGCCTGCGCGAGCGCGAGACCCGTCCCCAGCAGGATGGTCGTGTGCGCATCGTGACCGCAGGCGTGCGACACCCCCGGAACCGTCGACGCGTACGGCGCACCCGTGTCCTCCTGCAGCGGCAGGGCATCCATGTCGGCGCGGAGGGCGACCCGTGGCCCGTCCGGTCCGATGTCGCAGATCAGGCCGGTGCCACCCGGCAGGATGCGCGGCGTCAGCCCGGCGGCAGTGAGCGTGTCGGCAACGAACTCCGTCGTCACGAACTCCTGACGGGCCAGTTCCGGGTGCGCATGGATGTGACGGCGCCACCCGGACAGGTCCGCGGTGTGCTCGTCGACCCACCGGTCGATCCATCCGGTCACCGCGAGATCCCCTGTCGCCTGCGCGCGAGCGCTCGTGCCGCACGGTCCTCCAGCAGCCGGGACCGCTGCGCCGGATCGGTCGCGGCGGCGACGACGGTTCCCGCGAGCGCCCGGGCGCCGTCGAGCACAGCCCGATCCGCGGACTCCGTCACGCAGGCCGCCGCGAACTCCGGCTGATGTGTGACCGCGCCACCCGATTCGATCCCGATCACGGGGTGTATCCCCGGAATCACCTGCGTCACGTTTCCCATGTCGGTGCTGCCCAACGGGCGAGATCCTTCCCGGTCGCGGGGCAGCGGTGAGCGGCCCATCGTCTCGATCTGTTCCCGGTACGCCCCCACCAGCCACGGGTCGGGGCGAAGTTCGTGGTAGTTCGGTGACACCGTGCGGATCTCGTGCGTGCACCCCGCCGCCAGGGCGCCTGCCTCGAAGCACGCGAACGCCCGATCGGCCAGTGCCGTCAGCGCGGTGGCCGTACCGGCGCGCAGGTAGTACAGCATCTCGGTCCGCGCCGGGACGATGTTCGGGGCGACGCCACCGTCGCTGACGATGCCGTGCATCTGTTGACCCGGTTCGAGGTGCTGGCGCAGCAGGCCGAGCCCGACCTGCGCGACGGTCGCGGCATCGGCGGCGTTGAGCCCCAACTGTGGTGCGGCCGACGCGTGCGCCTCCCGCCCGCTGAAGGTGACGGCGATGTCCGCCATCGCGAGCGAGTGTGCGCCTGCGATGTCCTCGGGCCCGGGATGGACCATCGCCACCATGGCGAGGTCGTCGAACACCCCTCGTTCGAGCATCAGCACCTTGCCGCCGCCGGTCTCCTCAGCCGGGGTGCCGATCACCCGGATCGTGATGCCGAGCCGGTCGGCGAGCGGCGCCAGCGCGATCCCGGCGCCGACGGCGGCCGCGGCGATGATGTTGTGCCCGCACGCGTGCCCGATCTCGGGGAGCGCGTCGTACTCGGCGAGGACGCCGACGACGAACTCACCACTGCCGTGCTCGGCGCACAGCGCGGTCGGCAGGTCGGCGTACGGGATCGTGACGTCGAAGCCGTACCGGGACAGTGTTTCCGCGACCTTCGCCGCGCTGCGGTGCTCGGCGAAGGCGAGTTCGGGTTCGGCATGGATGGAGTGGGACAGCGCGATCAGGTCCGCCTGCGCACCAGCGATCGCATCGTCCACTTCCGAGGTCACAGCTCCCAGTGTCTCACCCGGGTCGCCGCGTAGCGGCAGTTGGTGCGGTCGCCGACTCCGAGGCGTCGGCGACCGCACCAGCGGCGTGCAGCGCCTATCCGAAGGCGAGGTTGTCCGGAGTGGTGGGCACCGCGAACGCGTCGAGGATCGGCGCATGCAGGTCCGACTTGATCTTGGCGAGGTTCTTGCCGTGCAGCGTGGTGGTCGCGGCGGCCCGGGCGACAGCGGCGGCGAGCACATCGTCACCCTCGGCGATCTCGTTGACGATGCCCGCGGCGAGCGCGTCCGCACCACCGAAACGGCGGCTGGTGGTCATCGCCTCGACGGCGACGGCGCGCGGCAGCTGCAGCGTCATCAGCGCGTTCATGCCGACGGTGAACGGCATGTTGAGGTTGGCCTCCGGCAGGCACCAGAAACCGCGGTCCGCGCGCATCACCCGCAGGTCGGACGACGCGGCGAGCATCGCGCCCGCACCGAACGCGTGACCGCCGACAGCGGCGACCGTGGTCATCGGGAAGGTCAGCACCCGGCTGAAGATCGTGTGCACCCGGTCGAGGTACCAGTGGATCTTGTCGAGGTTTCCGAACAGCCAGTCGGTGTCGAGACCGTTGGTGAAGAACTTGCCGGACGCCGCGAACACCAGCGACGCCGGTCCCTCGACCGCCTCGACCTCGTCGAGCGCGGCGTGGAACGCGTCGATCCAGTCGGGGTGGAATCGGTTCTCGCTGTCGGTCTGGCCCTGGTCACCGAGGTGCAGGATGTGGACGTCGCCGTCGCGTTCGAGGTAAGGCATGCCGATATCTTACCTGCGGGTAACTTTCGTTGCCCGCCAGTACTGTGCCCTCATGAACTCCCTCGAGCAGCAGGCTGCGCAGGTACTGCGCGAACGGACCGGCGCTGCCGCACACGACGTCGCGATCGTCCTCGGCTCGGGATGGCAGGCGGCCGCGGACGCCTTCGGATCCGCCACCGCGAGCGTCCCGATGTCCGAGCTGCCGGGGTTCGCCGCGCCGTCCGCCTCAGGGCACGCCGGGACCGTGCTGTCCGTTCCGGTCGGCGATCTCCGCGTTCTCGTCCTGCTCGGACGCATCCACGCCTACGAGGGCCACGAGCCGGCCCGCGTCGTCCACCCGGTGCGCACCGCGGTCGCGGCCGGCGCCCGCACGGTGGTGCTGACAAACGCGGCCGGCGGCATCCGCGACGGACTCGCCGTCGGGCAGCCCGTCCTCATCTCCGACCACCTCAACCTGACCTCGCGGTCCCCATTGGTCGGCGCGCAGTTCGTCGATCTCGTCGACGCCTACTCGCCCCGGCTACGGGCTCTGGCGCGGTCGATCGAACCAGCCCTCGAGGAGGGCGTGTACGCCGGGCTGCCCGGGCCGCACTACGAGACACCGGCCGAGATCCGCATGCTCCGCACCCTCGGCGCCGACCTCGTCGGCATGTCCACCGTCCACGAGACCATCACCGCTCGCGCCCTCGGCGCCGAGGTGCTCGGCATCTCCCTGGTCACGAACCTCGCCGCCGGCATCACGGGTGAGCGGCTCGATCACGCGGAGGTGCTGGCGGCGGGCGCGGCGTCGGCGGGCCGCGTCGGCGCCCTCCTGCGCGAGCTGGTGTCGGCGCTGTGACGCCACCGCTCCAGCAGGTGGTGGACGACTGGGTCGCGGGCGATCCCGACCCCGCCGCCCGGGCGGAGCTGCAGTCGCTGCCCGACGCCGAGCTGGCCGACCGCTTCGCGGCGCCCCTGACGTTCGGCACCGCGGGACTGCGTGGCCCGCTCCGCGCCGGCCCGAACGGGATGAACGTCGCAGTCGTCACCCGCGCGACCGCAGGCATCGCGGACTGGCTGCAGGCCAAGTGCCTCGGCGGATCCGTGGTGGTCGTCGGCCGCGACGGCCGCCACGGTTCCGCGGTGTTCGCGACGACAGCGGCGGAAGTGCTTGCCGGCGCCGGGTTCTCGGTGGTCCTGTTGCCGGGCACCACGCCGACACCGCTCCTCGCCTACGCCGTCCGCGCACTGCGGGCGCAACTCGGCGTCCAGATCACCGCGTCGCACAACCCCGCAGGCGACAACGGCTACAAGGTGTACCTCGACGGCGGCGCCCAGCTGATCTCGCCGGCCGACCGCGAGATCGAAGCCGCGATCGCCGCCGTCGGGCCGGCCGCAGCGGTCCCGCGCTCCCCCGTCGAACCGGCCGCCGCCCACTCCCTGCGCGCCGACTACCTCGCCCGGGTTGCCGCCCTGGCGCGCGGCACGAATCGCGACCTGCGCATCGCCCTCACCCCGCTGCACGGGGTCGGCGGCAACGCGGTCGTCGAAGCACTCCGGGATGCGGGCTTCACCGATGTCCACACCGTCGGCAGGCAGTTCGCCCCCGATCCCGACTTCCCCACAGTCGCCTTCCCCAACCCTGAGGAACCGGGCGCGACGGATCAGCTGCTGGACCTGGCCGCGCGCGTCGAGGCCGACATCGCGATTGCGCTCGACCCCGACGCCGACCGCTGCGCGGTGGGTGTCCCGGCGCCCGACGGGTGGCGAATGCTCACCGGCGACGAGACCGGGGCCCTGCTCGGCAACCACCTGCTGGCGCAACAACCCGACGGCAGCTCCCCTCTCGTCGCGACGACGATCGTCTCCTCGCAGATGCTCGGCCGGATCGCGGACGCTCGCGGCGCACGGTTCGCCCGGACCCTCACCGGCTTCAAGTGGCTGGTGCGGGCGGGCGAGGGCCTGGTGTACGCGTACGAGGAGGCCGTCGGGCACTGTGTGGCACCGGATCTGGTGCGGGACAAGGACGGCATCTCCGCCGCGGTCGTCGTCGCGGATCTGGCCGCGACCCTGAAGTCGGGCGGCAGCACGCTGCTCGACGCCCTCGACACCCTCGCGATCGAGTTCGGCGTTCACGCCACCGCACAGGTTTCTCGTCGCGTCGACCACCTCGACGCGATCACCGACATCATGGCGAACCTGCGCGCCACCCTTCCCACGGAAATCGCCGGCGAACCCGTAACGGCCGAGGACCTGCTCGATCGCCGGGGCCAGGCCCGCACCGATGCGGTGATCCTCGCCGGCGACCACGTCCGGGTCGTCGTCCGGCCGTCGGGGACGGAACCGAAACTCAAGTGCTACCTCGAGGCCTTCGAGCCTGTGACGTCCCGAGCCGACCTGCCGCGAGCCCGCGCCGCCGCGGAGGATGCGCTCCGCGCCTGTGCGCGATTCGCAGCCCGACTGGAGTGAAGGTCGATCACGGGTGCTCCAGGCACGCAGCGAAGCGGGGCTGCGTCGAGTGCAGGCACCTACAGGATGTTGCGCGGCCCGAACTGGCGGTCCCCGGCATCGCCGAGGCCGGGGACGATGTAGGCGTCCTCGTTCAACCCCGCGTCGACGGCCGCAACGACCAGCCGGATCGGCAGGCCCGAGTCGGCCAGTGCCGCAACACCCTGCGGGGCCGCCACGACACACACCGCGGTGACGTCGGTCGCGCCGCGCTCGACGAGCAACTCGATGGTCCGCACCATCGAGCCACCTGTCGCGAGCATCGGGTCGAGGACGTAGACGGGGATGCCCGACAGGTCCTCGGGCAGCGATTCGAGGTACGGCACGGGCTCGTGCGTAGTCTCGTCGCGGGCCATTCCGACGAACCCCACCTGCGACTGCGGGATCAGCGAACTGGCCTGCTCCACCATGCCGAGTCCGGCCCGCAGTACCGGGACGAGCAGCGGCGGGTTCGCCAGCCGGACGCCACGCGCGGGTGCGACGGGCGTCGCGACCTCGAACTCCTCGATCTCCGCGTCACGAATCGCCTCGTAGATGAGCATGTGCGTCAGCTCGCGCAGCGCAGCCCGGAAGGCCGGATTGCTGCTGCGGGCGTCGCGCATGGTGGTGAGCAGGGCTGCCGCCAACGGGTGGTCGACCACGTGCGTCTCCATGGCCTCAGAATAGGCAGCCGGTCTCGTCGGCGCGAAGCGGCTCGGAGGACTGCGGATCGTGAGGGGAACCGGACGCCGCGTCGGTGCGTCCAATCTGGTGACGGGTGCACAGTCACGCACCCGCCGAGACGAGGAAACGGGGGTACGGGATGGCCGAGTTCTCAGCGGTGACCGAGGGAATCCGCGCCTACGGCGGCACCGCCACGGCGATGGCGTCGGGTGTGCGGACCGCGGCGGTCGGCACGGCCGCGACGGGTCCGGGGGTGCTGACGCCGGTGTTCGGGCTGATCGGTGGTGACTTCCTGGCCGCGTTCGCGGCGGCGCACGCTTCGCACACCGCAGCACTGACGGCGCTTGCGGACACCCTCGACAGCATGGGCACCGCCGCACACGCGACCGCCACCGCCTACGACGACGCCGACCGCGGTGTCGCGACCGCCGTGACAGCCGCGGGCGAGGGGGTGCTCGCGTGATTCCCGTCGACGTGTTGACGCGGCCCATCACCGAGTTGGTGTCCTCGTTCGGCACCGGCGCGCTGCCGGCGGACGGCCCCCCGGAGGCACTCGCCGTGGCGTCGGCCGCGCTCGATTCCGCGTACGCCCTCGGCAAACTCGGGCTCGCGGAACTCGGTGGCGCATGGACCGGTGTCGCCGCCGAGGCCGCGATCACGAAGGGCGAGCAGGCGCAGGCGCAACAGGTTCAGCTCTCCGAGCAGGGCACCGAGATCGCCAAGGTGGTGACCGCCGCGTCCGAGGTGGTCGGCGCCGGGCTCGTGGAACTGCAGGGGATCGCGGCGTCCTTCGTGTCGACGGCCATCTCGGCCGGTCCCGCGCTGACCACGCCCGCGGGGCAGATGATGATCGTCGCGTCCGCGATCGACCACCTCTCCCGCGGACTGTCGGTGGTCGCCCGGGTGCGTGGCGAACTCGACGTCCACACGGCCGCGATGGCCCAGTTCGTGACGCCCGAACCGGTGGCCGCACCGTCGCCGGTCGGCGACATCCAGACGGTGATGAGTCAGTCGACGGGCAATCCGCTGGCCGGACTGCAGGAGCGCGGCGACTCGATGGGCGCGTTCGTCCAGCACTTCGTCGACGCCGCGAAGACGGCGCCGAACCCGTTCGGCGACGGCCCGCTGTTCCCGGGGCAGGACGCGCAGGCCGACGCCGGTGCGCCGGCAGCGCTCGGCGGCAGTGATTTCGGTAGCAGCGACTTCGGTAGCAGCGGGGGCGTCCAGATCCAGCTCCCGGACGGCAGCACGGCGACGGCTCCGAACGCGGAGGCCGCGAACGCGGTGCGGAACGCGTTGAGTCAGCAGGGTGTGCCGTACTCGTGGGGCGGAACGTCACCGGGTCAGGGTCTGGACTGCTCGGGCCTGACCCAGTGGGCGTACGGCGAGGCGGGCATCGATCTCCCGCGCACCGCCCAGGAGCAGACCGTGGGCCTCCCGATCGATTCCGCCGATCTGATGCCCGGCGACCTCGCCGTGTGGGACGGTCACGTGGCGATGGTCATCGGCAACGGCCAGATGGTCGAGGCCGGCGACCCGGTCCAGGTGTCGTCGGTGCGCACCGCCAACATCGGGATGGGCTTCTACGGCTTCTACAGGCCCACCGCATGACCGGGCTGTTCGGCGCAGGCGGGCCGGTCCTCGGACTTCCCGACCGATTCGACGAGCCCGAGCCCGCCGGTGAACCGGCTGCCGGTCCCCAGCCACCCGTCGAGGGGACCACCTCGGTGAACCACCGGGGCACGATCGCGGTGACGTCGACCGCCACCGGCCAGCCCGTGGACGTCCGGATCGACCCCCGGGAATTGCGCTACGGCGGTGGCGAACTCGCGGCCGCGATCCTGGACCTGTGCCGCACGTCGACGCAGGAGGCGAAGGCACGCAGGCGCGACGAGCTCGCCGCGGCCGGTGTGCGGCCGGACATTCTCGACCAGCTCGGTCTGCCCGCGCGGGACGAGGTGTCCGTAGATCAGGCGATGCGGGATGCGACCAGGCCGGGCCCGTCGACGTGGATGAGGCCGGTGTGAGCGGAGGAGACACGGTGAGCGGCGCGAACGACGAACGACCTGTGAGCGGCGCACACGCGGGCGGCGACATGGACGCCGTCGTCGCGCGGGCGAGCTCGGGACTCGCCGCGATGGACGACGCGCTGCACCAGCTGTCGAAGGCGCGGTCGCGGGTGACGCATCCGTCGGGGCTGCTGGCGGTCGAGGTGGACGAGCAGGGCGGCATGACCGGACTGTTCCTCCCCGACTCCCTCGACGGTGTCGACGCCGGTGAACTGGGCCGGGCGGTGGTCGAGACCGCGGCCCGCGCTGCACAACTGGTCGCGGAGCGACGAGAACGGATACTGGCATCGCTCGGCGACCGGTTGAGCGATTAGGCTTCGCGCCATGGCTGGAGACATCGTCCCGATCCAACTCGGACTGACCGACGGCGACCTCGTCACCCTGTGGGCGCCGCGCTGGCGCGAAGGGGACGACGAGTGGGAGGCGTTCCTCGGCCACGGTGACGATCTGTACGGCTTCGCCTCGGCGTCCGAGCTGGCGGCGTTCGTGCGCTCGGAACGCGAGCACGACCTGATCGAGCACCCGTCGTGGCCGATCGTCGCAGCCCTCTCGGCTGCCGAGTTCGAACCCGACGACACGCACGTGTTCGACCTGGTGGGTGTTCCGGAGCTCGTGGCAGGCGACCCCGACGCCGACACCCTCGGCGAACTCGAGGACACCTTCGAGATGGTCCGGTCGATCGGCGAGGTCTGCGACCTCGACGTCGTGATCCGGTACTTCGGCGCGAACCCCGTGCTCGACGCCGTCGCGGCCGGCGAGCCCGCGTTCGTCGGCCGCGACGGCGAGCAGCGATGGGACCAGATCGGGACGGCTGTCGCCTCGGGGTGGGAATCCGTGCTCGACGCCGTCGACGCGGTGGTGACCACGCCGAAGGTGGATGCCGCGGCCGTTGCGGAGGCCGAGGCGGAGATCGTCGCGGCACAGGAGAACGTGGTCGACGCGGACGACGCCGCCGAGGAGGGCGACGACGAGGACGACGACATCGAGTACGTCTCGCTCGACGGCGACACCGACGAGAACGAGGAAGACGAGGAAGACGAGGACGAGACGTTCTGGACGGCGGTCGGCATCGACCCCGTCAAGATCATCACGGCGGCGGACACCTACTTCACCCTGCGCTGCTACCTCGACGACGATCCGGTCTTCCTCGGCCGGGGCGGGAAGATCCTCGCGTTCACGTCGGAGCGGTCGCTCGCCCGGTTCCTCGCGGACGACCACGACCACGCCCTGGCACGCGTGAGCACCTACTCCGAGGTGCAGGCGGCCGCGGTGGACGGTTCCCTCGACGTCGAGGTCACCGACGAGAACGTGTACGTGTTGCCCGGCCTCGCCGACGACCTGGCGGACGGGCCGCAGTCGGTCGACGCCGACCAACTCGACCTGGCCGTCGAACTGTTCACGGACGCGGCGCAGTTCGCGGGCGACGAGTCGACCGAGCGGGCGTTGGCGCCGTCCACACCGCTCGGCTGGTACGTCTCCTACACGCTCAACCCGGACCCGACGCGGCTGGCGCCCAGCGCCCCCTACACCAGCGAGGCCCAGTCCTGGCGGGAGCTGGAACAGGAGTTCGAGGGCCGCCTGCGCATCGAATAGCGGTCAGCCCTTCAGCAGCGCGTACCCGGGTTTGACGACCTCGTCGATCAACCGGAGCCGCTCGGGGAACGGGAGGAACGCCGACTTCATCGCGTTGATGGTGAAGCGTTCGAGATCGCTCCATCCGTAACCGAAGGTGACGGCGAGGGCGACCATCTCGTCGCTCATCGTCGTCGCGCTCATCAGCCGGTTGTCGGTGTTCACGGTGACCCGGAACCGGAGTCGGGCGAGCAGGTCGAACGGATGCTTGTCGAGGCTGGGGACGGCACCGGTCTGGACGTTGGAGCTGGGGCACAGTTCCAACGGAATCCGCTTGTCGCGCACGTAGTTCGCGAGCCGGCCCAGCCTGGTGGTCCCGTCGTCGTCGACAACGATGTCGTCGGTGATCCGGACGCCGTGCCCGAGCCGGTCGGCGCCGCAGAACGCGATCGCCTCGTGGATCGACGGCAGCCCGAACGCCTCCCCGGCGTGAATGGTGAAGTGCGCATTGTTGGTCCGCATCAGCTCGAACGCGTCGAGGTGGCGGCTCGGTGGGTGTCCGGCCTCGGCGCCTGCGATGTCGAATCCGACCACGCCGCGGTCCCGGAACCGGATCGCGAGCTCCGCGATCTCCCGGGACCGGGCGGCGTGACGCATCGCGGTGAGCAGGCAGCCGACGCGGATCTCGCGGCCCAGGTCCCGGACCTGTGCCATCCCGTCCTCGAAGCCGAGCAGGGTGTGGTGGACGACGTCGTCGAGGCTCAGACCCCCGTCGAGGTGCTGTTCGGGGGCGAACCGGACCTCCGCGTACACGACTCCGTCCGCGGCGAGGTCGGCCACGCATTCGCGCGCGACCCGCTGCAGACCCTCGGGCGTCTGCATCACCGCGACGGTGTGCGCGAAGGTCTCGAGGTAGCGCTCCAGCGACCCGCTGCCTGCCGCCGCGGCGAACCAGGCGGCGAGCGCATCGGCGTCGGTCGCGGGCAGGGCGTCGTAGCCGCAGTGTTGCGCGAGTTCGAGGACGGTGGCGGGCCGGAGCCCGCCATCGAGGTGGTCGTGCAGGACCGCCTTCGGTGCGGTGCGCACGGTGGTGAGGTCGAGGGGCGCGGGGCCTGGTGTCTGCGATGGCGTTGCCATGAATCTGAAACTAGACCGGGACCAGGCCGATGCGCTCGATGACGAGGGGCTCGTCGGGCGGCGTGTCGCCGATGTCCCAGGCCCCGTCCAGCGCGGCCCGCGCCGCGGCGAACCGGTGGGGTTCGTCGGTGTGCAGCGTGAACAGGGGCGACCCGGCCGTGACACGGTCGCCGGGACGGGCGTGCCACCGAACCCCGGCCGCGGCCTGGACGGCCTGACCCTGGCGCTCACGTCCGGCGCCGAGCCGCCAGGCGGCGACGCCGACCGCGCGAGCGTCGAGCCTGGTCATCACCCCGGAGGTGTTTGCGTACAACACTTCTCGCTCCCGAGCCTGCGGCAGTGCAGAGTCGGGATCTCCGCCCTGCGCCTGCACCATGGCGCGCCAGCGGTCCATCGCACGCCCGTCCCGCAGCGCGTCGGCGGGGTCGACCGCGTCCAGACCGGCCGCGACGAGCATCTCGCGGGCGAGGGTGAGGGTCAGCTCGACGACGTCCGCAGGACCGCCCCCGGCCAGGACCTCGACGGATTCCGCAACCTCCAGCGCGTTCCCGGCGGTGTGGCCGAGCGGGGTGTCCATCCCGGTCAGCAGCGCCACGGTGCGCACCCCGGCGTCGGTGCCGAGTTCGACCATCGTGGTGGCCAGTTCGCGGGCGTCGGACAGCGACCGCATGAACGCCCCCGAGCCGACCTTCACGTCGAGGACCAGCGACTCCGAGCCCTCCGCGATCTTCTTGCTCATGATCGAGCTGGCGATGAGCGAGATCGACTCGACGGTTCCGGTGACGTCCCGCAACGCGTACAGCTTGCGATCGGCCGGCGCGAGGTCGGCGCCCGCCGCGCACACGACCGCGCCGACGGCGGGATCGGCGAGGATGCGGAGCAGGTCGGCGGCGTCGACGTCGGCGCGCCAGCCGTCGATCGCCTCGAGTTTGTCGAGTGTGCCGCCGGTGTGACCGAGTCCCCGCCCGGACAGCTGGGGCACGATCGCCCCGCAGGCCGCGACGAGCGGCGCGAGGGGCAACGTGATCTTGTCTCCCACACCGCCGGTGGAGTGCTTGTCGACCGTCGGCCCGGGCAGACCGGACAGGTCCATCCGCCGCCCCGAGTCGATCATGGCGCGGGTCCACGCGGCCGTTTCGCGACGGTCGAGGCCGCGCAGCACGATGGCCATGGCGAGCGCGGCCATCTGTTCGTCGGCGACGCCGCCGCGGGTGTACTCCCTCACGACCCAGTCGATCTGGGTGTCGGAGAGCTCACAGCCGTCCCGCTTGGCTGTGATGACCGAGATCGCGTCCAGTGCGCTCATCGCTGCACCCGCTTCAGGTCGTCGGGACCGAAAGCCGCAGGCAGGAGCGTTGCGAGTGGCACCGGACCGCCCTCGGTGTCGACGAGCAGCGCCTCGCCACCGTGCTCGAGCAGCAGCTGACGACAGCGCCCGCAGGGCATCAGAATGTCCGAGTTCGCGTCGCGGCAGGTGAACGCCAGGAGGCGTCCACCGCCGGTCGCGTGTAAGTTACCGACGAGTCCACATTCGGCGCAGAGCCCGAGCCCGTATGAGACATTTTCCACATTGCATCCGACGACGATCCGACCGTCGTCGACGAGCGCCGCCGCCCCGACGGGGAACCCGGAGTACGGCGCATAGGCCCGCAGCATCACTCGATCGGCGTTGTCCCGCAACGTATCCCAGTCGATTTCCACCACGGTTCACCATCCTGACACGCGGGTCCGACAGGCGCACGACATCGGCCACTCGGCCTGTCGCGTAGTTGGACAGGCAAACCTAAGTAAGATGGTCGCGCCTCGTACGAACCACCCGCCGAATTAGTTCCCGGTTTCCCGGAGGATTACAGTGCAGGGAGTCGGTTCAGGTTCTCGTCGCACCAAGACTGAAAACTCCAAGGGTGTCCCCAGAATCAGTCGAACTCCCGGTGCGGCGCGTCCACCAAAGATGTTGGAGGCACAGCACTCGATGAGTAGCACGACTGAAGCCGCTCCGGCACAGGAGCGCACGCGGTCGCTATACCGGGGCGACCCCGGAATGTGGTCCTGGGTTCTGCACAGGATCACCGGTGTCGCGACATTCTTCTTTCTCTTCGTCCACGTGCTCGACACCGCGCTGGTGCGAGTCAACCCGGACACGTACGACAGGGTCATCGAGACCTACAAGAACCCCCTCGTGGGACTCATGGAGCTCGCCCTCGTCGCGATGGTGCTCTACCACGCGCTCAACGGCCTCCGCGTGATGCTGGTCGACTTCTGGTCGAAGGGCCCCCAGTACCAGCGCGTGATGCTCTGGGTCATCCTCGCGATCTGGTTCGTCGTGATGATCCCGGCCGCCGGTCGCATCTTCTACAACATGTTTGCGGGGCACTGACAATGAGTGAAGCCAAGGTTCTCGCCACCTCGTACGACCGCCCTGCCAGCCTGGACAGCCCGCGTGCGCCGCGACGTCAGTCCAAGAACAACTTCGAGCTCTACGCCTGGTTGTTCATGCGCCTGTCCGGTCTCGCGCTGATCATCCTGGTGCTCGGCCACCTCTTCATCATGCTGATGGTCGACGAGGGTGTGCACCGCATCAACTTCGCGTTCGTCGCCGGTCGCTGGTCCAGCCCGTTCTGGCAGATCTGGGATCTGTCGATGCTCTGGCTCGCCCAGTTGCACGGCGGCAACGGCCTGCGCACGGTCATCGCGGACTACTCCCGCAAGGATTCGACGCGCTTCTGGCTGAACGTCGTCCTCGCGGTGTCGATGATCCTGATCCTCGCCACCGGCACGTATGTCATCTTCACGTTCGACCCGACCTTCGTCCCGGGGAGCTAATTCTTCATGTTGGAACATCGTTACGACGTGGTCATCGTCGGTGCCGGTGGCGCCGGCATGCGCGCGGCCATCGAGTCCGGTCCGCGTACCCGCACCGCGGTCCTCACCAAGCTCTACCCCACCCGCTCCCACACCGGCGCAGCGCAGGGCGGCATGTGCGCCGCGCTCGCCAACGTGGAAGAGGACAACTGGGAGTGGCACACCTTCGACACGGTCAAGGGCGGCGACTACCTCGCCGACCAGGACGCCGTCGAGATCATGGCCAAGGAGGCCATCGACGCGGTGCTCGACCTGGAGAAGATGGGTCTGCCCTTCAACCGCACGCCCGAGGGCAAGATCGACCAGCGCCGGTTCGGCGGCCACACCCGCGACCACGGCAAGGCGCCCGTCCGTCGCGCGTGCTACGCCGCGGACCGCACCGGTCACATGATCCTCCAGACCCTCTACCAGAACTGCGTCAAGCACGACGTCGAGTTCTTCAACGAGTTCTACGCGCTCGACATCGCGCTGACCGAGACCGACGAGGGACCGGTCGCCACCGGCGTCGTCGCCTACGAGCTCTCCACCGGCGACATCCACGTCTTCCACGCGAAGTCGATCGTGTTCGCGACCGGCGGCTCCGGCCGCATGTACAAGACGACGTCCAACGCGCACACCCTCACCGGTGACGGCATGGGCATCATCTTCCGCAAGGGCCTGCCGCTGGAGGACATGGAGTTCCACCAGTTCCATCCGACGGGACTCGCGGGCCTCGGCATCCTCATCTCCGAGGCGGTGCGCGGCGAGGGCGGCATCCTCCGCAACGTCGACGGCGAGCGCTTCATGGAGCGTTACGCCCCCACCATCAAGGACCTCGCTCCGCGTGACATCGTCGCCCGGTCGATGGTGCTCGAGGTGCTCGAGGGACGCGGCGCCGGACCGAACAAGGACTACGTCTACATCGACGTGACCCACCTCGGCGAGGACGTCCTCGAGGAGAAGCTCCCCGACATCACCGAGTTCGCGCGCACCTACCTGGGTGTCGACCCGGTCACCGAGCTCGTCCCGGTGTACCCGACGTGCCACTACGTCATGGGCGGCATCCCCACCAAGATCAACGGTGAGGTGCTGCGCAACAACGAGGACCACGTCCCCGGCCTGTACGCGGCGGGCGAGTGCGCCTGCGTGTCGGTGCACGGCGCCAACCGCCTCGGCACCAACTCGCTGCTCGACATCAACGTGTTCGGCCGTCGCGCCGGCATCGCGGCCGCCGAGTACGCGCTGTCCACCGACTTCGTCCCGCTGCCGGACGAGCCCTCCAAGATGGTCGAGGAGTGGCTCGAGGTCATCCTCTCCGACCACGGCAACGAGCGCGTCGCGGACATCCGCACCGAGCTGCAGCAGTCGATGGACAACAACGCCTCGGTGTTCCGCACCGAGGAGACCCTCTCCCAGGCGTTGAAGGACATCCAGGGCTTCAAGGAGCGCTACGCGCACATCTCGGTGCAGGACAAGGGCAAGCGCTACAACAGCGACCTGCTCGAGGCCGTCGAACTCGGCTTCCTGCTCGAGATGGCGGAGGTGACCGTCGCCGGCGCCCTGAATCGGAAGGAGTCGCGTGGCGGACACGCCCGCGAGGACTACCCGGATCGCAACGACGCCGAATACATGAAGCACACGATGGCGTACAAGGAGGGATCGGACCTCATCTCGCCGATCCGTCTGGACTACAAGCCGGTTGTCCAGACCCGCTACGAGCCGATGGAGCGTAAGTACTGATGTCCGCACCCGTTGTAGACAAGGACGCACCCGCGCTGCCGCCCGTGCCCGAGGGCGCCGTCATGGTCACCCTCAAGATCGCCCGGTTCAACCCGGAGGACGGCCAGGGCCAGCACTGGGAGTCGTTCCAGGTTCCCACCCTGCCGACCGACCGACTGCTGAACCTGCTGCTGTACGTGAAGGGCTACCTGGACGGCACGCTGACGTTCCGCCGGTCCTGCGCGCACGGCGTGTGCGGTTCGGATGCCATGCGGATCAACGGCGTCAACCGTCTCGCCTGCAAGGTCCTGATGCGCGACATGCTGCCGAAGGATTCGAGCAAGCAGCTCACCATCACGGTCGAGCCGATCAAGGGCCTGCCGGTCGAGAAGGACCTCGTGGTCGACATGGAGCCGTTCTTCGACGCGTTCCGTGCCGTCAAGCCGTTCCTCATGACGTCGGGCAATGAGCCGACCCGCGAGCGTATCCAGTCGCAGGCCGACCGCGCCCGCTTCGACGACACCACCAAGTGCATCCTGTGCGCGTGCTGCACCACCTCGTGCCCGGTGTACTGGAGCGACGGCAGCTACTTCGGCCCGGCCGCGATCGTGAACGCCCACCGGTTCATCTTCGACAGCCGTGACGAGGGTGCCGCCGAGCGTCTCGACATCCTGAACGACAAGGACGGAGTGTGGCGCTGCCGCACCACCTTCAACTGCACCGACGCGTGCCCTCGTGGCATCCAGGTCACGAAGGCCATCCAGGAAGTCAAGCGGGCTCTGCTCTTCTCCCGCTGACGCGGCAGGAGCAGCAACAAAGGCGCGGACCCGAACGGGTCCGCGCCTTTGCGCGCCTGCGGCCCTGGCGCTCAGTTACATTCACATTTCGCCCGACGAAGCTACGTGCGTTCCGCAACCAATCCGTTACCATATGGTGATGGAGAGGGTCGAGACCCTAGTTCAAGGGTCAACGAAAACGAAGGGACCGGGACCAACGGCAATGTCGACAGACTTCGCATCTCGACTGAACAAACTCTTCGAGACGGTGCATCCGCCGGGACGCAAGCCACACACCAACACCGAGGTCGCCGAGGCCCTCAACGGAGCCGGCCACCGCATCTCGAAGCCGTACATCTCGCAGCTGCGCAACGGGCAACGCACGAATCCCTCGCCCGAAACCGTTGCAGCGCTTGCCCAGTTCTTCAAGGTCAAGTCCGACTACTTCTTCGACGACATCTACGCCGCCCGGATCGACCACGACCTCGAGCTGCTCTCCCAGCTCCGCGGTTACGGTCTTCGCCGACTCTCGGCCCGGGCGTTCGACCTGTCCAGCGAGTCGCAGGAACTCCTCACCGCCATGGCCGAAAAGCTCCGGCGCAGCGAAGGATTGCCCGCAACTCCGCCGGACTCCACCGAGTAATTGGTGCGGGGCAGTTTCGCACAGGCAAGGCGCTGGCGGGTCCTGACCGCCAGCGCCTTACTCGCCGTCGCGCTACCGGTGGCCGCAGCCGGCATCGTCGCCGTCGTCACTGGCGGCGACCCGATTTCCGGAGCCGACACCGTCGCGGAGCCGGCTCTCGTCGCCCACGAACAGGAACCCGGCGGCGACGCACGCGGACCGGGTGGGGGGAACGGCAACAACGGTAACGGTAACGGCAACGGGCACGGCCACAACCACTGGTGCGACCGTGATCGCGACCGCCACGGGAACCATTGCGGCGGAACCAAGCCCACCACCACCAAGCCGACCACGACGACCCGCCCGAGCACCACCAAGCCCACCACCACCACCAAGCCGACCGTGACCTCGACGACCAAGCCGACCACCACCGTCGAGCCCACAACCACAGTCGAGCCCACAACAACCGTCGAGCCGACCACCACACTGGAACCCACCACAACGGTCGAGCCCACAACCACCGTCGAGCCCACAACAACCGTCGAGCCGACCACCACAGTGGAACCCACCACGACCGTCGAGCCCACGACAACCGTGGAACCCACCACCACGGTCGAACCGACCACCACAGTCGAACCCACGACAACCGTGGAACCCACAACCACAGTCGAACCGACCACCACGGTCGAGCCCACAACGACCGTCGAGCCGACAACGACCGAGCCCGAGTCCACGCGAGCATCCGCCACGACCACCCAGGCGCCTGCTGTCGGGGGCGAGCGGTTCGACGGAGGCGACAGCGGCGAGACGGTCGGCAGCCCGGTCCCGCCCGAGCCCTCTGCACCGCAGTCCGGCGAATCGGCTGCTGCGCCTTCACCCGAAGCAGCCCCGTCGGACGGGTCGGCCGGTGAGGATCGGGAAAGGGACCAGCGCGACGACCGCACCGATGCCGCATCCGAACCCGCATCGGCGACCGAGAGCGCGGCGTCACCGACCGGTTCCACGTCTGCACCCGGCACCACCGGCGCCGCACAACCGGAGGTGGCACTGGCGTCGGCGGGACGCCCCGGAGGAGATGTCGGTGCCGCGACCGCCGGGGTCACCGCGGTGCTGGCCGCGGCGGGTGCGACCGGATTCATGAGCTTCCGCAGCGCCCGCGCCACCCGGACCCGGCTGAACCTGGCGCGCACCGAGTTCCTGGATCCGCTGCCGTGATCGCCCACGGGACACGCGCGGACGGGTCACGACCGGTGCGCGATCATCGCCGTGTCCTCGCAGCTGTGGACGCAGTTCTGGACATGGCCGCGCAGACCCATGCGGTGACCGTCGAGGACATCGTCCAGGCACTGGCCGACCGACGTCGTCGGCCCATCGAGGTGGTGTACGAGGACCTCGGTCCGGGCGTCTGGGGACAGCGTCGCGAGTTCCCGGATCACGACCGGATCGTGCTGGCGCGTAGCCTGCCGAGCGTGACGAGAACCCTTGCCCACGAGGTTGGGCACATCGTTTTCCGCCACCCCGGCGCTGCCGTCTCGGAGGCGACTCTCGCGGCCGACGACGACCTGATCGCATACATGCTCAGCCAGCGCTCGGCGGGGTGGTCGGACCCTGACCGCGAAGCCCTGCACGAATGGGAGGCGGAGGCGTTCGCCGTCCGACTGCTGCAGCGACTCGGTCAGTTCGACCGCGGAGACGACTGGCGTCCGCTGCTCTGCTTCGACGAGGCCCTCGGATGATCACCTGGGCGGTCGCACTTCTGTGCTCGACCGCAGTGGGCGCACGGATCGGCAGGTTGACCGTGCGTCCCCCGTCGCTGTCGCGGATCGCGATCGCGATCGCTGCGGTGACCCTCACGGTCGCGGCGACGGTGCGCACGTCGACGGTGTCCGAGGTGCTGGACGGGTACGGCGACGGTGTGGCTGCGACCGTTTTCGAGTTGTGCCTGCTCGTGTTCGCGGCATCGACCGCACTGATCGCGGCGACGTCGCTGACGGTCCTCAGCACGCGACCGCAGTGGCCGCTGACGGTCGTCGCCGCAGCGCTCACGTGTGTGTTCGTGGCGACCGAACTCCTCGCCGCCCGCCACAGTCCCGCGACGTCGGTGTTCGTGCTGACGGCCACCGCGTTCGGGATCGGGGTGTCGGTCCGGTACATCCGGTGGAATCCGCTGGGGCGGGCCATCGCGCTGTACACCACGGGTCTCGTCGTGATCGGGGCGATGTGCGCGTCGAACCTTGCGACAGCGGCCCACGATCACCTGTCGCCCGCGTCCGGATGGTGGTCACTGGCCGTCATCCTCGTCAGCGGTGGCTGTTCGTCGGTGATGATCGAGGCGTGGGCGCGAGCCCGTCTCGACCTGCGCCGGACGAGGGCCGTGTGGACGCAGCTGACGACCGCACATCCCGAACTGCTCGACAGCGACTACCGGTCTGTGACGACCACACTGACGGCGGACGACCGGGTGTCCCAGATCCTCGACGGGCTGTACCTGCACGCGGGCGCCGGCCTGATCACGCGGGGCGAGTCCGACCCGCCCGCGGAGATGTCGCTCCAGGCGGACGCCGTCGCGCGGTGGCTGCACCGGGCGACGACCGAACCCGAGCCGTTCGACCCCGGATGGTTGGGAACACCCGCCGGGGTCACGGATCGGCAGTGGATCCTCGCCGTGTGTGCGGCGTACGATCGGCCGCGCAGGCACGCCGCCGCCACCGTGGCGTAGGCGGCCCGCAGGTGCGCTACCCTGCCTCCCCGATGACCATGTTCGGCAGCACTGCTTCGACGCCCGCACCGACGGCCACGGCACCGACGCCGCGCCGCCGCGAACAGACTCGTGCCAAGCCCCGCCGCGGCACGCGGGTCTCCGCGATCGCGGCCGTGGCAGTCGGCCTCGTCGGTCTGGCCGCAGCGCCAGCGGCGGCGCAACCGGAGCCCGCGCCGCCTCCCCCGCCGGTGACCAGTCCACCATTCGTGACACCGAACACGGACTCGTGCCCGAACCGGGTGGCGCCGCCACCCGCCATCGACCTCTCCGAGGTCCCCGCACCGGGGCAGACGGCACCGGCACCGCTACCGGTCCCACCGAACCCGGTCGGCGGCGGAGACATGGGCGAGTGCGGGGTGGTGGTCGCCGACGGCACTCCCCCACTGCCGGCGGACATCTCGGCGACCGGGTGGGTTCTCGCCGATCTCGACAGCGGGGAGGTGCTCGCGGCGAAGGATCCGCACGGGCGGTATCGACCGGCCAGCACCATCAAGGCACTGCTGGCTCTGGTCGCCCTCGACGAACTGGACCTCGACGCGACGGTCACCGCGACCGCGGAGGACGCCAACGTCGAGGGCAGCGCGGTCGGACTTGGCAAGGGTGGCACCTACACCAATCGGCAACTGTTGCAGGGCCTGGTGATGGCGTCCGGAAACGACGCCGCGCATGCGATCGCCGCCCAGCTCGGCGGCGACCAGGCGGCGGTCGAGAAGATGAACGCGCTCGCCGTCGAACTCGGTGCCCTCGACACCCGGACCGCGACGCCGTCCGGCCTCGACGGTCCCGGTATGACCACCTCCGCGTACGACCTCGCGCTGATCTACCGGGCGGCGATGAGGAACCCCACGTTCGCCGAGCTGATCCGAACGGAAACCGTCGACTTCCCCGGGTTCCCGAGGGATCCGGCGGATCCGACGAGCACCGACAAGCCCGGCTACCAGCTGTCGAACGACAACCGGCTGCTGTACACCTACCCGGGCGCGCTCGGCGGCAAGACCGGCTACACCGACGACGCCCGGCAGACGTTCGTCGGCGGAGCGGAACGCGACGGCCACCGCCTGGTGGTGACGTTGCTGGCGGCGGACGTGCTGCCGATCCGGCCGTGGGAGCAGGCGACGAGGCTCCTCGACTACGGGTTCGCGCTGCCGGCGGACACCTCGGTCGGCGAACTCGTCGAACCCGGCGAGGTGGGCACGTCCGGCCCCTCGGAGTCCGACTCCGCGGTCACGACGGCGGTCCCGCCCGCGGAGTCGACGGACACCGACTCGGCTGCGTCCTCGAGTGCGGTCTCCGACGACACTCGGACGACCATCGCGGCGGGTGGCGCGGTGATGGCGGTGGTGTTCGTCGCGGCTGCCGGTGTCGCGCAACGGCGTCGGCGCCGCTGAGGACTCGGGTCAGGAGCGGCTCTTGTCGCGGCGACGCCGCGCCAGTCCACCCAATCCGAGGACGGCGACCGCACCGGCCCCGATCAGCGCCGCTGTCTCCCCCACACTTCGCCGCGGGGTCGGCGGCGCGACGGCGATGAGCGCCGGTTCCGGAGGCGGCACGAATGCGCGTTCCTCGGATTCCTTGGTGGTCGCCGCCCAGGCCGTCGAGAACAGGACGAGCCGGGCGGTGAAGTAGATGAACACGAGCAGACCGATGATCGGACCGAACGTCGACCCGGCGGGTCCCTGGGTGACCGACTGCAGGTAGATCACGCCGAGCCGTTTGAACAGTTCGAACCCGATCGCCGCGATCACGGCCGCCTTCGCGGCGCTGCGCAGGGTGACGGGCTCGCGGGGCAGCCGCGCGATCACCCAGGTCAGGAGCGCCCACGTGACAACCACCGCGAGAACCGAGGAGCCGGTCTGGAGGAGGAACTGGACCCAGCCGAGGTCGTCGATGCCGAGGTACTCGGCGACGCGGCGCATGATCCCGCCCTGCGCCAGCACGGTGAGGCCGACGGACAGCACCACGGCCACGAACAGGCCGAGCAGCTTCGACAGGTCCTTGAGCTTGGTGACGACGAAGTTGGATCGGGGATGATGCTGGTCCCACATCGCGGTCAGCGCCTCCCGCATGTTCGCCATCCAGCCGAGGCCGGAGTAGGCGGCGGTGAGCAGGCCGAGGACACCGACGGTGGCGCGGGCGGCGATCGCCGAGTCGATCAACTGGTTGATCTGGTCGCCCAGGTCACCGGGCATCGCCTCGCTGACGGCGTCGTGGATCGACTCGATGTACGAGGGGTTCTGCACGAGGACGAATCCGGCGATCGCGAACCCGACCATCAACAGCGGGAACAACGCGAAGACGCTGAAATAGGTGATGCCGGCGGCGAAGTAGTCGCCCTTCTGGTCCTGGTACCGTCCGCCCGCGCGGATGACGTGGTCGAGCCAGAACCACTGTTGGCGCCGCCGCTCGAGAAACCCCTTCACGTCCGGCACCGGCCGTCACCCTCCCGTCGCCTTCGTTCACCCCACCGCGGTCAGTGCTTCTGCGGCAGGAATCCCACCCTGTCATAGACCTGAGCCAGCACCCGTGAGGACACCTCGCGGGCGCGTTCCGCACCCGCGTCGAGGATCCGGTCCAGCTCGGCCTGGTCGGACAGGAACTCGTCGACCTTCGCGCGGAGCGGTGTCACGAACTCGACGAGCACATCCGCGGTGTCGGCCTTGAGATCTCCGTAACCCTTGCCCACATACCCCTTCTCGAGGTCTTCGATACCTGTCCCGGACAATGCGGACTGGATGGTGAGCAGGTTCGACACGCCCGGCTTGTTCTCCCGGTCGAACCGGATCTCGCGTTCGTTGTCGGTGACGGCCGACCGGATCCGCTTGGCAGAGACCTTCGGATCGTCGAGCAGGTTGATCAGTCCGGCGTCGGACGCGGCGGACTTGCTCATCTTCGACGTCGGGTCCTGCAGGTCGTAGATCTTCGAAGTGCCCTTGATCATCTGCGCTTCCGGAACGACGAATGTCTTGCCGAACCGGGTGTTGAACCGCTGCGCGAGGTCGCGGGCCATCTCCAGGTGCTGGCGCTGGTCCTCGCCGACCGGAACCCGGTGCGGGCGGTACAGCAGGATGTCGGCGGCCATCAGGACCGGGTAGGTGAAGAGGCCCACTGTCGCGGCCTCGGTGCCCTGCTTCGCGGACTTGTCCTTGAACTGCGTCATCCGGCTCGCCTCACCGAACCCGGTGATGCAGTTGAGGACCCACGCCAGCTGGGCGTGCTCGGGCACCTGACTCTGCACGAACAGAGTCGACCGCGACGGGTCGATACCGAGCGCCAGCAGCTGCGCGGCCGCGACCTTCGTGCGCTTGCGCAGGTCCTTCGGGTCCTGCGGCACCGTGATGGCATGCAGGTCGGGGATGAAGTAGAAGGCGTCGAAGTCGTCCTGGAGCTGCACCCACTGCGCCAGCGCACCGAGGTAGTTGCCGAGGTGGAAGGAGTCGGCGGTCGGCTGGATACCGGACAGCACCCGCTGCTTGGCGGTGGGGGCGGACGATTCGGAACTCGACATGGCTCGATCCTTTCATGCCCGCCCCGACGGCCCGGCCCGGGTCAGCGGTAGCGCACCGTCACCGGGGCGTGATCGGACCACCGCTGGTCGTAGGACTCGGCCCGCTCGACGACGGCCTCCTTCGCCCGCTCGGCGAGCTGTGGGGTGGCGACCTGGTAGTCGATCCGCCATCCGGAGTCGTTGTCGAACGCCTTGCCCCGGTAGGACCACCAGGTGTAAGGCCCGGCGATGTCGGGGTGCAGCCCACGCATCACGTCGACCCAGCCGTACTCCCCGAACACGGACGCCATCCAGGCGCGCTCGTTCGGCAGGAAGCCGGAGTTCTTCACGTTGCCCTTGTGGTTCTTCAGGTCCAGTTCCGTGTGCGCGATGTTCCAGTCACCGCACACCACCACGTCCCGGCCCGCTGCGACGGCCGAGGCGGACGTCGCCTGCAGGTGTGCACCGAACGACTCCAGAAATCGTTCCTTCTCCACCTGGCGTTCGGTGCCGACGTCGCCGGACGGCAGGTACAGGCTGGCGACGGTGACGTCACCGAAGTCCGCCTCGAGGTAGCGGCCGGCAGCCACGAACTCGTCGTCACCGTGCCCGATCCGGATCGCGTCGGCGGGCCGGCGGGAGAGCACCGCGACGCCGTTGCGGCCCTTCACCGAGGACTCCGCGGTGTACAGGTGCCAGCCGGCGTCCAGGGCCGGGGCGAGCGTCGCGTGGAGCTGCTTGTCGTCGGCGCGGGTTTCCTGCAGGCAGACGATGTCGGCGTCGGTGGCGGCCAGCCACTCGAGCAGACCCTTCTTGGCGGCGGCGCGGACGCCGTTGACGTTGACAGTGGAGATGACGTTCGGCACGAGTGCACACCGTAACGGACCACCCGGACACCGCACCGTCAGCCGCTGCCGTCGAAAGGCTGAACGCCACGTTCATCTCGTTCAACCGAACGAACGCCACGTTCGACCTCAACCCGCCGAAAGGCTGAACGCCACGTTCATCTCGTTGGAGCGAACGAACGCCACGTTCAGCCGAAGGTGCGGGGGTGTCAGGGGGTGTCAGGCGTGGCAGCGGGCCGAGGTCGGGACGGCACCACCACGGCGTTCGAGGAGGACGGCGACGCCGAGCACGCCGAGCCCGGCGACGGCGAGCAGGGATCCGACGGCGGCGGGTGCGGAGTAGCCGAAGCCGGCCGCGATGACGACACCTCCGATCCAGGCGCCGAACGCGTTCGCGACGTTCAGTGCCGCATGGTTCAGGGCGGCGGCGAGGTTCTGCGCGTCCTCCGCGACGTCCATGAGTCGGGTCTGCAGTGCGGGCACCATCGACGCCCCGGCCAGCCCGATAAGGAACACCAGGCCGAGCGCGACCACCGAGGTTCGGGCCGCGACAGCGAACACGGCGAGGAGCACCGCGAGGAAGGTCATCGCGGCGGCGAGGCTGCGAAGCAGCGCCCGGTCCGCCAGGTGGCCCCCGAGGACGTTGCCCACGACCATGCCGAGTCCGTACAGCATGAGCGCGACCGGGATCAGCGACTTCGACAGTCCCGCGACGTCGGTGAGGGTGGTGCTGATGTAGGTATAGACGGCGAACATGCCGCCGAAGCCGACCATCCCCATGATCAGCGTCATCCACACCTGGACACGGGTGAGCGCGCCGAGTTCGGCGATCGGGCTGGAGGCGGGCATGTCGTCGAGTCGCGGCATCCAGGCGGCGAGGGACAGCACGGTGACCACGCCGATCGCCGCGACCAGCGCGAACGCGGTGCGCCAGCCGAGGTTCTGGCCGAGCCAGGTGGCGACGGGGACGCCGATGACATTGGCGACGGACAGGCCGAGCATGACCGTGGCGACCGCTTTGGCGCGACGGCCGGGTTCGGCGAGATGCGCGGCGACGAGGGCGGCGATGCCGAAGTACGCACCGTGCGGAAGGCCCGCGACGAACCGGGCGACCATGAGCGTGCCGTAGGTCGGGGCGAGCACCGACGCGACGTTGCCGACGGTGAACGCGACCATGAGGGCGACGAGCAGCGTCCTGCGCGGAACCCGCGCGGTGAGGGCGGCGATGGTCGGCGCACCGACGACGACGCCGAGCGCGTACGCGGAGATGACGTGACCGGCGGTCGGTTCGGAGATTCCGAGGCCGGTGGCCATCTCGGGAAGCAGACCCATGGCGACGAACTCGGTGGTGCCGATGCCGAACCCACCGAGAGCCAGCGCCAGCATCGCAAGGGTTCGCCCGCTCGGCCTGCCGGTCGGTTGTTCGGTGGTGAGGATCTGCGTCACCGATCCAGTGTCGTCACCGCGGCGGCGGCTCGGCCACCTGCGGTCCGGTGAATTCGCTCACCCCGGGACGACGCCGGGGCACCCGGATCGTTTTCCGGGCGCCTCGTTCGCACGTCAGGCGCGCGCCTTGCGCAGGTTCTCGTCGAGCGCGCCGAGGAACTCCTCGGTGGTCAGGTAGCCCTGGTCGCCGCCGACGAGCAGCGCGAGGTCCTTGGTCATCTGGCCGCCCTCGACGGTCTTGATGACGACGTCCTCGAGCTGCTGTGCGAAGTCGATCACCTCGGGGGTCCCGTCGAGCTTGCCGCGATGTTCGAGGCCGCGGGTCCAGGCGAAGATCGACGCGATCGGGTTGGTCGACGTCGGCTTGCCCTGCTGGTGCTGCCGGTAGTGCCGGGTGACGGTCCCGTGCGCGGCCTCCGCTTCGACGGTCCTGCCGTCCGGGGTCATCAGCACCGAGGTCATCAGCCCGAGCGAGCCGTAGCCCTGCGCGACGGTGTCCGACTGGACGTCGCCGTCGTAGTTCTTGCAGGCCCACACGTAGCCGCCCTCCCACTTGAGCGCGGAGGCGACCATGTCGTCGATGAGGCGGTGCTCGTAGGTGAGTCCGGCGGCGTCGAACTCCGCCTTGAACTCCTCCTCGAAGATCCGCTGGAACTCGTCCTTGAACATGCCGTCGTAGGCCTTGAGGATCGTGTTCTTGGTCGACAGGTAGACGGGGTAGTTCTGCTGCAGGCCGTACGAGAACGAGGCCCGCGCGAAGTCCTGGATGGACTTCTTGTAGTTGTACATGCCCATGACGACGCCGCCGTCCTCGGGAATGCGGCACACCTCGTGCTGGATCGGCTCGGAGCCGTCCTCGGGGGTGAAGGTGATGGTGACGGTGCCCGCGGTCTGCACCTTGAAGTCGGTGGCGCGGTACTGGTCACCGAACGCGTGACGTCCGACGATGACCGGCTTGGTCCAACCCGGAACCAGGCGCGGCACGTTCGAGATCAGGATCGGCGCGCGGAAGATGGTGCCGCCGAGGATGTTGCGGATGGTGCCGTTGGGTGAGCGCCACATCTTCTTGAGGCCGAATTCCTCGACGCGGGCCTCGTCCGGGGTGATCGTCGCGCACTTGACGCCGACGCCGTGCTTCTTGATGGCGTTGGCCGCGTCGACGGTGACCTGGTCGTCCGTCTTGTCTCGGGACTCGATGCCGAGGTCGTAGTACTCGAGGTCGACGTCGAGGTACGGATGGATCAGCTTGTCCTTGATGAACTGCCAGATGATGCGGGTCATCTCGTCGCCGTCGAGCTCGACGACGGTGCCCTCAACCTTGATCTTGGACATGGGTAGGTCGCGTCCTCCTAGGAAGTTTCCCCTTGCCACACGTTGCCGTCGCTTCGTGAGCGATCGGAAAACCACTCGATCGGTAATTCTGGGCAACCCCGGTCGTCCCCGGGTTGCGAGCCAAACATTACAAGCGTACTGCTATCCGTGCTGCCGAGGAGGGCAACCCCTTCCGCCGTTCGGCGACTCCACGGGAATCAGGCTTTCACCTGCGCTTTCTTCGAGCCTCGGGCGACTTCCACGGAACGTGTCTCGACCACTCGACCCCCTCGACTGTACGTCCAGGTGTGACACGAGTCACTGCATGCGGGAGCGCGCGACTCCCCCGGCGCTTACCGTTGTCGGGTGCGGAACATCAGCAAGGACACCGTCAATCGGGACACGACGCTCTGCATGTCACTGTCCGGCCGGCCGTCGAACATCGGCACCCGGTTCCACAACTACCTGTACGAGGAACTCGACCTCGACTTCCTGTACAAGGCGTTCACCACGACGGACCTACCCGCGGCGATCGCGGGTATCCGGGCCCTCGGCATCCGGGGATGTGGTGTCTCGATGCCGTTCAAGGAGGCGTGCATCGCCCACGTCGACGTGATGCACCCGTCCGCCTCGGCGATCGACTCGGTGAACACCATCGTCAACGAGGACGGCGTGCTGCACGCCTACAACACCGACTACCAGGCCGTGGCGACGCTGCTGCGCGAACACTCCGTCGATCCCGGCAGCACCGCCGCGGTCACGGGCAGCGGCGGCATGGCGAAGGCCGTCGTCGCGGCACTGCACGACACCGGACTGTCCGACGTCGCCGTGATCGCCCGCAACGAGGCGACCGGGCGGGCACTCGCCGCGCAGTACGGCTTCTACTGGCGGCCCGAGCTCGGCGACCTGCGCCCGCAGGTCCTGGTGAACGCGACCCCCGTCGGCATGGCCGGCGGACCGGCCGCCGACGACTCCCCGTTCGGCGACGACGCCGTGAGCGCCGCGGCCACCGTCTTCGACGTGGTTGCGATGCCGTCGGAAACCCCACTGATCCGCGCCGCCCGCGCCGCGGGCAGGTCCGTCGTCACCGGCGCCGAGGTGATCGCCTTGCAGGCGGCCGAGCAGTTCGTGCTCTACACCGGCGTCACGCCGACCGCCGACCAGATCCGGCGGGCGTCGGAGTACTCGCGGGCCTGACCGCCGTCAGCTCGTCGGAGCGGGCGCGGTCGTGACGGCGGACTGCCCCGGCACGGGCGCGTTCTCCGCCAGCCGGTACACGTGGTCCGGCGTGATGACCTGGGTGATCGCGGTGGCCAGCAGCGAGCTCGGTTCGCCACCCTCGTACGCCTCGTCGGTGTTGATCATGATCGCGAGAGTCGTGTCCTTCTCCGGCAGATGGACGACAACGGTCTGGTACCCGGGCAGGCTGCCGTTGTGCCCGAGCCACCCCTCGGCTTCGAAGATCCCGAGGCCGTACCCGACGCCGGGCGCGTACCCCGGCGGACTGACCGTCTCGAGCCGCTGCGCCTGCGTCTCCGGGCTGAGCAGGGTGCCGTTCGCGAGCGCCGGACCCCAGATCCGCAGGTTGTCGAGCGTCGAGATCATCGCGCCCGCCGCCCAGCCCCACGACGGATTCCAGTCGGTGGCGGTGGTCTCGGCCCCGTCGAGCGTCTGCGTGGTGTACCCCTGGGCGTGCGGTTCCGGGAAGGTGGCGTCGGTCGGGAAGCTCGTCTGCTCCAGTTCGAGCGGCGTGATGATCTTCTCGGTCACGTAGTCGGCCAGCGACAGTCCGCTGACCTTCTCCACGACGAGGCCGAGCAGTGTGGTGTTGGTGTTCGAGTACTCGAAGCCCTCACCGGGCGGGAACGTCACCGGCATCGCGAAGGCGTACCCGAGGAGCTGTTCCGGGGTGAACGGCGCATCGGGGTTCGCGAAGAACGCCTTCTGGAAATCCTCGCTCGCCGTGTAGTTCGCGAGGCCGCTCTGCATCCGTGCCAGCTCCCGGATCGTGATCCGGTCGCCTCCCGGCACGCCGTCGACGTACTTGTCGATCGGATCGTCGAGGCCGACCTCACCCTCGTCCACGAGCTGGAGCACACCGGTCACGGTGAACGTCTTGGTGACGCTGCCGATGCGGCTGTAGAAGTCGGCTTCCATGGGCTCGCCGGTGGTCTTGTCGGCGACGCCGTGCGCCTTGACGTAGGTCCCGTCCGGACCCCACACGCCGACGATCGCGCCGGGCACCGACGCCTGCGCCATCGCGGATTCGATGGCGTCGTCGAGACGCGCGGCGACGGCGGCGTCCATCTCGGCGGTCGGTTCGGCTCCCGAGGTCGCGGACGCAGTGGACTCGGTGTTCGAGTCGTCGCCGGAGCATCCTGCGACGACGAGTAGGCCGACCGCGGCGGCGGCGACCATGGCTCGGCGGCGGTTCGGCCCGGTCCCGAAAGCTGGCATCATCGCCGGTCCCGTCGTCGAAGTGTGGTGTGTATCACAAGCTACCGGGTCGGTGGACGCCTCGCCGGGTGGACGCCTCGACCCCGCCTCCCCGGACGGGCGCTCCCGGCCGCCGACGGCGGGTCGCTAGTGTCGAGCGTGTGAGCACCGACGCCGCCGCCGTCCCCACCGCCGCCGATTACCCCGTCCTGTGGCCGGTCCCGACGAGGTGGGCCGACAACGACCACTACGGGCACGTCAACAACGTCACCTACTACTCGTACTTCGACACGGCGGTCAACGCCTTCCTGATCGCGGAGTCCGGCGTCGACATCCGCGAACTCCCCGCGATAGGTGTGGTCGCGGAAACGTCGTGCACGTACCGCAGCGAGCTGAGTTTCCCCGACGACCTGCGCGTCGGACTGGCCGTCGACCGGCTCGGGCGCAGCTCGATCACTTACTCGCTCGCCATCTTCCGCGTCGCCGGCCAGGACCTCGAGCCGGCCGCCACGGGCCGCTTCGTGCACGTGTACGTCGACGCCGAGACGCGACGACCCGTTGCCGTCCCGGAGCAGGTTCGTGCTGCCGTCACCCGGCTCGTGCGGGACTGACCGGCCTCAGCGCAGCCCGGCGGCGTCCGCGGTCTCGCGGGCCCGTTCGACGATGTCGTCGATGAGCTTGACGGACGGACCACCGGTCTCGGCGGTGTTGCGCGGATCGTCCATGGTCCGGCGCAGCACCCCCTCCGCGATGATCGCGAGCTTCCACAGCGACAGTGCGTGCCAGAAGCCGAGCGCCGCAGGGTCTCGGCCGGTTTCCGAGAAGTACACCTCCGCGAGCTCGTCGCGCGTCGGGAATCCGTCCACCGTCGACGCCACGAACGGACCGGTCACCGCGTCGTCGGCCTGCGCCCAGTAGCCGAGCAGCGCGCCGACGTCGGCGAGCGGGTCGCCCAGGGTGGACAGCTCCCAATCGACGACCCCGACGACCTCGCCGTTCTCCTTCGAGGTGATGACGTTGCTCAGGTGGAAGTCGCCGTGGACGAGCGTCGTTTCCGTTTGTTGTGGGACGGACCGCGTCAGCAGCTCGGTCAGCGAGTCGACCGCCGGAACGTCACGGGTCTTCGACTTCTCCCACTGTCCCGTCCACCGGCGCAGCTGCCGCTCCGCGAACGGTGACCGGCTCGCGAGGTCGTCCAGGCCGGCGAGTTCGAGATCGACGCCGTGGATGCTCGCCAGCGCCCGCGGCATCGACAGGCCCGTCGCACGGCGCAGCTCCGGAGTCAGGTCCTTCGCGACACCGATGCTGTCGATGACGATGCCGTCCACGTGACTCATCAGCATCAGCGGCGCGTCGGTGACAGCCGGATCCTCGGTCAGGGCAAGCGCTTTCGGTACCGGGACGCCGGTGCCCTGCAGTGCGGTGATGATCCGGTACTCCCGGGCGACGTCGTGGGCCGACGCCAGCAGATGGCCCAGCGGCGGCCTGCGCAGCACCCAACTCGAGCCGCTGGTGTCCGTGATCCGGTAGGTGAGGTTCGACTGGCCGTTACCGATGCGCTTGAAGGTCAGCGGCGCGAGGGCACCGATCCCGAGGTCCGCGATCCAGGCGGCGACCGCCTCCTCGTTCAAGCCCACGGCATTGCTCATCGACTGCTCCCTCCCTCGCCGGGCGCGAGGCCCGGGCACTGCGACTTCGACGGTGCGCCCATCGGACCCATCGATGCTAGTGCCACGCCCGCCCCGTCGGCCGAATATCACGACACCGCATCGTCGATCCCCGACCGAGGGACGATGCGGAACGGGGTCAGGAGAGCGAGAGCGGCGACGGAACGGCGTCGAACTGCACGGTCGCCTCGGCCCGGTTCCCGCCGGGCGGGTCGAACTCGAACCGTGCGGTGTAGCGGCCGTCCTCGTGCAGGCGTGTCGCGACGGTTCCCAACCCGAGTGTCAGCGACACCGACGAGGTGTGGACGTCACCGTCCGGTTCGGTGACCGTGACGAGCACCGGAGTCGAGGCGTCCGCGCCGACCGGTACCGGACCGACGGTGACCCCCAGGGTCACAATGTTGTTCGCGTACACGGTACCGATCGGGGGAATCGGGGTGAGCTGGTAGTCGGTGGCCGCACCCGCCGGTGGCGCGAGGACCACGGCCACCGCTCCCGCGGCCAGAACCGCCGTCGCGCATTCTCGGATCAGCTTCATCGGTCACTCCCTCGAAGGTCGGTGTCGAACCGGATTGGAGCGGCATCCAGGCTATGCCGACGGCGCCCGGAAACCCGCGGTATCGGTGGGCGTGTCGGGACATGGGGCACCCTTGCGCAGCAGCCGCAAAAGGGGATGCTGGTGGTATGGACTCGGCGCGGTGGGCGCGGTCTCACAAGGACCTCCCCGCCGACGGCAGAGGAGGTCCCGGTGACCGACAAGAAGGTCTGTCCGGTCCAGCTCGTCCAACCGGACGGCAGGCGGGTGCACGGTTCGCCCTACGCGGACGCCGTCACCGACGTCGACACCGCGCGACTGCGCGGGCTCTACACCGACATAGTCGCGGTCCGGCGGCTCGACGCCGAGGCGACCGCCCTGCAACGACAGGGGCAGCTCGGGATCTGGGCACCGTGCCTCGGCCAGGAAGCTGCCCAGGTCGGATCCGCGCGGGCACTGCGTCCCGACGACTACGTCTTCACCAGTTACCGCGAACACGGCGTGGCCTACTGCCGCGGAGTCGACCCCGCACAGTGGCCGCGGATGTGGCGCGGGGTGTCCCTGTCCTGCTGGGACCCCGACGAGTACGCCATGACCAATCCCGCGATCGTCGTCGGCGCACAGGGTCTGCACGCCGTCGGATACGCGCTCGGTGCGCACCTGGACGGCGCCGAGATCGCCACCGTCGTCTATTTCGGTGACGGGGCCACCAGCCAGGGCGACATCGCGGAAGCACTGGGATTCGCGGCGAGCTGGGGCACCGGTGTCGTGTTCTTCTGCCAGAACAACCAGTGGGCGATCAGCGAGCCGGTGCAGGTGCAGTCCCCGATTCCGCTGGCGCAGCGGGCAACCGGGTACGGGATCCCGTCGGTGCAGGTCGACGGCAACGACGTGCTCGCAGTCCTGGCCGTCACCCGCGGCGCAGTCGCGCGCGCCCGCGACGGCGGCGGCCCCGGATTCGTCGAGGCGCTGACCTACCGGATGGGTCCGCACACCACGTCCGACGATCCCACCCGCTACCGCTCCCGCGCCGACGTCGCACCGTGGCAGGCCCGCGACCCGATCGAGCGGGTTCGCCGCCTGCTCGTGGCGGAGGACGGGTGGGACGACGCGTTCGCCCAGCGGGTCCACGAGCACGCCGAGGACACCGCGTCCGCCTTTCGGGCAGGCACCCTCGCGCTCGGCGACCCGGAACCCGCGGCGCTGTTCGACCACGTCTACTCCCGGGCGCATCCGCTTCTCGACGAGGAGCGGACACGGTTCACCGACTACCTGCGGTCGTTCGAGGAGGCGCCGTCATGACCACCACGACACTCGCGGGCGCCGTCAATGCCGGACTGCGCCGCGCACTCGAGGACGACCCGAAGGTGGTGCTGCTGGGAGAGGACATCGGCGCGCTCGGCGGCGTCTTCCGGGTGACCGACACGCTGCAGAAGGACTTCGGCGCGAACCGTGTCATCGACACTCCCCTCGCCGAATCCGGCATCGTCGGAACCGCGTTCGGTCTCGCGCTGCGGGGATACCGGCCGGTCTGCGAGATCCAGTTCGACGGCTTCGTCTATCCCGCCTTCGACCAGATCGTCTCCCAGGTCGCGAAGATCCACTACCGCACCGACGGCCACGTCCGGGCACCGCTGACGATCCGCATTCCGTTCGGGGGCGGAATCGGTGCGGTGGAACATCATTCGGAATCGCCGGAGGCACTGTTCGCGCACACGGCGGGCCTGCGGGTGGTGACGCCGTCCACCCCCGCCGACGCGTACACGATGATCCGGCAGGCGGTCGCCGACGACGACCCCGTCGTCTTCCTCGAACCGAAGCGCCGGTACTGGGATCGCGGCGAGTTCGACCCCGACGCACCACCCGATCTCGACCTGCACCGCGCCCGCGTCGCCCGCCCCGGCGCGGACGCCACCGTCGTCGCGTACGGGCCGACGGTCGCGACCGCCCTCGCCGCCGCCGACATCGCCGCGAGCGAGGGTCATTCGCTGGAGGTCGTCGACCTGCGGTCGCTGTCGCCGATCGACTTCGACACCGTCGAGGCGTCGGTGCGCCGCACCGGGCGGCTCGTCGTCGTCCACGAGGCGCCGGTGTTCGCCGGGCTCGGCGCGGAGATCGCCGCCCGCATCGGCGAACGCTGCTTCTACCAGCTCGAGGCCCCGGTCTTGCGGGTCGGCGGATTCGCCACTCCGTACCCACCGTCGAAACTGGAGAGGCACTACCTGCCCGACCCGGACCGCATCCTCGACGCCGTCGACCGCACCCTCCCCCGAGTGGCGTCGTGACCATCCGCGAGTTCCGGCTGCCCGACCTCGGTGAGGGACTGACCGACGCCGAACTGCTGTCGTGGGCGGTGACGGTCGGCGACACCGTCGCCCTCAACCAGGTGATCGCGGAGGTCGAGACCGCGAAGGCCGCGGTCGAGCTGCCGTCTCCGTTCGCGGGCGTCGTCGCCGAGCTGCTCGCGGAACCAGGCGACGTCGTCCCGGTCGGGGCTCCCCTGATCCGGGTATCCACGACCGATCACGCCGACACCGATGCACCGCAATCAGATCCGGTGCTCGTCGGGTACGGGCCCAGCGCACCGCCGGGAACGCGGCGGGCACACCGTCGCCGCACCCCTACCGCCCCCACCCTCCCGACGGCACCCAGGCCGGACGCGACACCCGCGGCACGCCGGCTGGCCGGGGCGACCGGCATCGACCTGACCACCGTCCACGGCAGCGGGCCGGACGGGGCCGTCACCCGGGCGGACGTCGAGGCCCTCGGCGGCGGAGCGGCGGAAGCCGACGACGAGATCCGCGTCCCGATCCGCGGGATCCGCAGGCGCACGGCCGACTCGATGGTCCGCAGCGCATTCACCGCCCCGCACGTGACGGTGTTCCTCACCGCTGATGTCACCGCAACCGTGGACCTGCTCGACGGACTGCGTGCGAGCGCCGAGCTCACCGACATCACCGTCACCCCGCTCGCCCTGGTCGCGAAGGCGATGCTGGTGGCGCTGCGGACCCACCCCGAGCTGAACTCGAGCTGGGACGAGCGGCGGCAGGAGATCGTGACGTGGCGCCGCGTCCACCTCGGGATCGCGGTCGCCACCGACCGCGGACTGCTGGTGCCGACGGTTCGGGACGCGCACGCGTTGGACCTGCCGGCTCTCGCCCGGGCCGTGTCCGCCGCGGCCGAGTCCGCCCGCGCCTACACGTCGACACCGGCCGACCTGAGCGGCGGCACCATCACCCTGACGAACGTCGGGGTGTTCGGCGTCGACGCGGGCACCCCCATCCTGCCGCCCGGCCAGGCCGCGATCCTGTGCCTCGGTGCCATCTCCCGCCGACCGTGGGTGGTCGACGACCGCGTCGTCCCACGCTGGGTGACGACACTGGGCCTCTCGTTCGACCACCGCGTCGTCGACGGCGAGCAGGCGTCGCGCTACCTCGCCGACGTCGCCGCACTCCTGAGCGGTTCCACCGCACGACCGTCACCGCCTGGAGGGTGACCCTCACGCACGGCGGCGGACCCGCGACAATGGGTGGCGATGGTCCTCACGACGAACTCCCCCACTTCCCTCCGCCGCGCCCGCGCCGCCGTGTTCGGCGTCTTCGCTGTCAACGGCTTCCTGCTCGCCGCCTGGGTGGTGCACATTCCCGCGATCTCGGAGCGCACCGGCATCAGTCACTCCACACTCGGGTGGCTGCTGCTCGTCCTCGCCGGCGCTGCGCTGATCGGAATGCAGGCCGCAGGTCCGCTCGCGGACCGGTGGGGCAGCAAGCCGATGGTCGGCACGGCCGGACTATTGCTGGCGGTCGGCGCGATCGGCCCCGGACTCGCAACCGACACCGCCACCCTCGCCGTCGCGCTGGCCGTGTTCGGACTCGGCAACGGAGCGCTCGACGTGTCGATGAACTCGCAGGCCGTGCACGTGGAGCGGGCGTACGGGCGGCCGATCATGTCGGCCTTCCACGCACTGTTCTCCCTGGGCGGCGTCGTCGGCTCGCTGCTCGGCGCGGCGACACTGGCCCGTGGGTGGAGTCCGCTGACCGCGCTGACCGCGGCGGCCGTGATCGGGGCCGCGCTGATCATCGCGTGCCTGCCCGCGCTGCTTCCACACGAACGTCACGAGCCGCCGGCGGCCGTGGACGCGCCGACCACCCGGGACCGCACCCCGACCGCGAAGATCCTCACCCTGGGTGCGATCGCCTTCGCACTGTTCCTCGCCGAGGGCGCCGCGAACGACTGGAGCACCCTGCAGGTCAAGGAGCACCTCGGCACGTCGGAGTCGACCGCGGCACTGGCCTTCGGGGCGTTCGCGGTGATGATGACCGTCGGCCGCTTCACTGCCGACGGGGTGGCCGCCAGGTTCGGCCCGGTCGCGGTGGTTCGCTACGGGACGCTGATCGCCGCGCTCGGGTTGACGGCGGTGATCGCCTCGGTGTGGATTCCGCTGACCCTCGCGGGCTGGGCACTGTTCGGGCTCGGGCTCTCCGGGTGCATCCCACAGATCTTCACGGCGGCGGGCAACCTGCACGGCGGCGCACCCGGAGTGAACATGTCACGGGTGGTGGGAATGGGATACGTCGGCCTGCTCGCGGGCCCGGCGTTGCTGGGCTGGCTGACCCACCTGATGCCACTGACGGCGACGCTGGCGGTGCCGTTGGTCGTCGTGTTGCTGGCGTCGTGGTTCGCCGGTCAGGTACGTCCGCCGGACTCCACATCGGGCACCGCCGACAGCGGGACCTCTCCGCCGAACGGCTAGCGGATCCGCGAGTCGCCGACGTACGACTCGAGCACCCGGACCAGCAGATCTCGCAGCGCGTCGCGGGACTCGGCCCGCCCTGGTCGGGCGATCTCGTGCAGCGTGAATCCGTCGATCAGGGCGACGAACTGCTGCGCCGGGATGACGGGATCGTCCACGCCGAGTGCGCGCAGCGCGTTCTCGGTCGATTCCTCGAGCGCGCGCATGATGCGGTGCACGGGTTCCGCCAGTTCCGGCCGGCGGCGCGCCGCGAGGTAGGCGTCGAACTGGGCGATCGAGTCCTCGTTGTCCTGGCCGGACACCATCTCGATCATGGCCTCGGCGAGGCCTGCGGCGTCCAGTTCGCCGGACCGGCCGGCATCCAGCAGCGCGGAGACCTTGGCGGTCACGCTGTCGGCGACGCGGGTGATGGCGGCGTCGATGACGTCGTCCACCGAGTCGAAGAAGTAGCTGGTCGTCGACGGCGGGAATCCGGCTTCCTCGGCGACGGCGCGGAAGGTGACGCGTTCGAGTCCGCGGCGCGCGATCGTCCGGATCGCGGCGTCGATCAGGTCGTCGCGTCGCTCACGACCCCGCGTGTAGTGCGTGCGTCCGCCGGTGTTCATGAACCGCGACGATACCCATTCCGCAAAGTCTGGTCATTTGGCCAGACTTTGCCCTAGCATCTGCTCCACCACGGTCCACCCGTCGACTCCACGGACCGACCGCGACGAGCACTCACGCAAGGAGACGCATGACTTCGTCGACACCCCACCCCGCCGACCGCCTGGCACGTGCGGTACTCCGCACGCTCGCCACCCTCCCCCGGCCGGTGCAACGACTGATCGGTGGGCGCCCCCTCCGCATCGACGGCGCCGAACTCGACACGGAGGTGCAACTCGGCCTCCGGTTGATGACCCTCGCCGCCGGAACGACCTTCGAGAACCTGCCCTTGCCGGAAGGGCGGGCGCAGATCGATCGGGAGGCGTGGATCGTCGGCGCCGCCACCGAGGTCGGCGACGTCCGCGACCTCACCGTCGACGGCGCCGACGGGCCGATTCCGGCCCGGCTCTACCGCCCGCACCACCACGCCGGTGAGCGGCTGCCTCTGCTCGTGTACTTCCACGGCGGCGGATTCGTGCTCGGTGGGCTCGGCGCCGCCGACTCGGTGTCCCGATTCCTCTGCGCCAACGCCGGCGTCGCGGTGCTGTCGGTGGACTACCGGCTCGCTCCCGAACACCCCTTCCCGGCCGGCGTGAACGACGCGATCGCCGCGTTCGACCACGCGATCGCCCACGCCGAGGAACTGGGCATCGACCCCACCGCGGTCGCAGTCGGCGGCGAGAGTGCCGGCGGCAACCTCGCTGCCGTGGTGTCACTGGCCACCACGATCGAGGCACGTACCCGGCCGGACCGGCCGGTCCCGTGCTTCCAGCTCCTCTTCATGCCGGTCACCGACCTCAGCACGAAGCACCGCTCGTACGAGCTGTTCGGCGACGGCCTGTTCCTCACCGAGGCGCAGATGGACTGGTACCGAGACCACTACCTGACCGACCCGGCGCAGGCCGTCGACCCACTGGTGTCGCCGCTGCTCGCCGACGACCTGACCGGCCTGCCGCCCGCCTACGTGGCGACCGCCGGTTTCGACGTCCTGCGCGACGAGGGCGAGGCCTACGCGCAGCGGATGCGTGAGGCAGGTGTCGCGGTCGGAACCCGGCGGCACCGGGGCATCGTGCACGGGCTGGTCAACGCCACGGGCGTCGGACATGCCGCGACCGCGGCGCTCGCCGAGGCGGCAGGCGCCCTGCAGCTCGGCCTGCGGTCGTCGGTTCTCGCGACGGACGGCGGAAACCGGTGACGAATCACAGGGACACGATCGTCGTCGGCGCCGGTCTCGCCGGGCTCACGGCGGCGCGGGCACTGCGCGCCGCCGGCCACACCGTCCAGGTTCTCGAGGCGCGTGATCGCGTCGGTGGCCGCACCGTCGACCACCACCTCGGTGACGGGCACGTCGTCGAGGCCGGCGGCCAGTTCGTGGGTCCGACCCAGGACCACATCCTCTCGCTGGCAGCCGAGCTCGGAGTCGACACCTTCCCCGCGTTCGACACCGGCGACAACGTCTACGTCCGGAACGGGGCCACGCGACGCTTCGGCAACGGAGTCCCGCCGGACCCGTCGGCCCTGCTCGATGTCGGGGTGCTCATCTCCCGAATCGACCGGGCGGCACGAGCGATCCCGGTCGACGCGCCGTGGCGCGCCTCCGATGCCCGCGCGCTCGACGCGCAGACCCTCGCCACGTGGTGCCGCCGCGGCGCCGTGACCGACGGCGGCATCGAGCTGCTCGACATACTGCTCGGGTCGGCGTTCGGCGGCACCGCCGCCGACGCGTCCGCGCTGTTCGGACTCTGGTACGTCGCAGGCGCGGGCAACGAGTACACCCCGGGAACCGTCGGGCGGATGATGGGCGTCACCGGAGCTGCCCAGGACGCCCGATTCGTCGGCGGGTCACAACGCGTGTCGCTGCGGCTCGCCGAGGAACTCGGTGACAGCATCTCGCTCGGGTCCCCGGTACGCCGCATCGACCAGACCGGGCCGGGGGTGATCGTGCACACCGACACCGACCGGTGGTCGGCGAACCACGTCGTGGTGGCGGTGCCGCCGGTACTCGCCACCCGCATCGCGTGGGACCCACTGCTCCCCGCGCCGCAGGAGGCCCTGTTCCAGCGGATGAGTTTCGGCACCCTCGCCAAGTTCGAGGCGGTGTACCCGGAACCGTTCTGGCGGGCCGAAGGACTGTCGGGGCAGGCGATCTTTCGAGACCGGTCGTTCCCGGTCTGTTCCATGTTCGACAACTCACCACCCGACGGCGGCCCCGGTGTTCTGATGGGATTCGTCGGTGCGGATCAGTGGCGCACCTGGGCGCCGAAGTCTTCCACCGAGCGGCGCGGTGCGGTGCTCCGCGCGTTCGCCACCACGCTCGGCCCGCAGGCCCTGCACCCCACCACGTGCATCGAGAAGGACTGGACCGCCGAGGAGTGGACGCGGGGCGGACCGACGTCCGTCCTCGCTCCCGGCACCCTCACCGGTCTCGGACGGTGGCGTGACGTCCCGTTCGGGAAGGTGCACTGGGCAGGCGCCGAGCACGTCAATCACTGGAACGGCTACATGGACGGAGCCGTCCGATCCGGCAGGAACGCGGCAGCCGACATCCTTGCCGCCGAAGGGAGTACCGCATGACCGATCGATTCGTGATCCGCGCACACCGGAACCTGGTGGCGACCCCGGAGGAGGTGTGGGCGGTCGCCAGCGACACCCGCCGCTACGCCGACTGGGTCACCAGCGTGCACGAGGTCCACACCCATCACGGGCTCGCCGAGATCGGCGGCCGGTACACCGAGACGGTCGCCTCGATCGGCCCGCTCACCACCCACGCCACGTGGACGGTGCGCGAGCTGGAACCCGAACGATTGCGGATCGACTCCGGGACCGGATTCGCACCCCTGCGCGACGTCGTCAACGTCTTCCGGTTCGCCCCGCTGAGCGGCGGTGCGGCGACGTCGATGACCTACGAGTTCCACTTCGACCTCGCCCCCCGCCCGCTCGGTGCGCTGGTGCACCGCGTCCTCCGCAAGGGGATGGTGACCGACTTCGACCGGTCGATGCGGGCACTCGAAGCGGTCGTGCTGTCCGAACGCGCGGACTCGGGGTTCGATCGACCTACTCGTACAGAAGGAGTGACGGCATGACCACGGATCCGAATCGGGTGCGCGCCCTCGTCGTCGGCGTGCACGTTCTCGACACCCTCGTCCGACCGGTGACGGAGATCCCCGAAGGCCAGGGCGGTGCTCTGGTGGAGCAGATCGCGATGACCGCCGCCGGCACCGCGGCGGCAACCGGCCTGGTGCTGTCCAAACTCGGGGCGTCGGTGCGTTCGGCGGGCGTCGTCGGCGACGACGCTCTCGGCACCCTGCTCACTTCGCTACTCGAACGCGACGGCGTCGACACGTCCCTGCTGCACCGGACGTCCGACGTGCAGACGTCGGCGTCGGTGCTGCCGATCCGCCCGGACGGATCGCGCCCCGCCTTCCACGTGGTCGGCGCCAACATGTTTCTGGCGCAGCACGTTCCCTGGGATGCACTCGACGACGTCGACTTCGTGCATCTCGGTGCGCCCGAGTTCTACGGCGGTGAGGTTGCGGCGCAACTGCTTTCCCGTGCCCGCGCGAACGGCGCCGTCACCTCCGCGGACAGCCTGGCCGCGGGACTGCCGGAGGCCCTCGAGTACTTCGCGGCGGCGTTGCCGCACATCGACTACCTCATGCCCAACGACGAGCAGGTGCTCGGCTGGACCGCCGCGACCGACCTGCACGAAGGTTGCCGTCGCCTCGTCGAGCGGGGCGCACGGTGCGTGGTCGCGACGGCCGGCGCGAAGCCGACCGTCATCGCCACCGCCGAGGGCATCACCGAGGTGCCGACCTACGAGGTCGACGTCGTCGACACCACCGGCTGCGGCGACTCCTTCTCGGCGGGTTTCCTGCGCGGCATCTCGCTCGGACTCGAACCGGTCGACGCCGCGCGACTCGGCAACGCGACTGCCGCCCAGGTCGCCCAGGGGCTCGGCAGCGACCACGGCGCGTTCGACCTGGCCACCGTCCAGTCCTTCGTCCGTGAGCGGGGCGGTGACCCGGAGTGACCGGACACGACCTCGACCTCGCTCGGGCGGAGGTTGCCGCGACGAGCCGCGAACTGGCCCGACAGGGGCTCGTTCTCGGCACCGCGGGCAACGTCAGCGTCCGGGTCGGCGACCTGGTCGCGCTGACCGCGACCGGCGTCACCCTGGCCACGGCGACCGCCGACGACGTCACCGTCGTCGATCTCGACGGTCGCCATCGGAGCGGCCTGCTGCAGCCGACCTCGGAACTGGGCATCCACCTCGGCGTGTACCGCGACTCGGACGCGGCCGCGGTGGTGCACGCGCACTCGGAGGCGGCGGTGGCCCTGTCACTGGTGGCCGACGAGCTCCCGGTCGTGCACTATCAGCAGCTGCTGCTCGGAGGGAAGCTGACGGTGGTGCCGTTCGCACCGTTCGGAACCGAGGAGCTCACCGCGTCGACCCTCACCGCCCTCCGGCATGCGCGGGCGGCAATCCTCGCCCACCACGGAACGGTGGCAGTCGGGTCGTCGTTGCAGCAGGCGCTCGACAACGCAGTGTTGCTGGAATGGCTGTGCCGGGTGTACCTGAAGGCGGCGGCGGTGGCGACGCCGCGGTCGATGACCGACGCGCAACTGCAGGCCGTTGTC
>NZ_JBHUFB010000008.1:39363-139516 GCF_042681175.1 Rhodococcus gannanensis | reverse complement strand
GACAGACCGCACGAACGCCACCTTCAGCCAATGGTGGTGGAGAGGGTCAGAGAGCCTTGAGCTCCTCGGTGACCGCACCGACCATCTTCTTGGCGTCGCCGAACAGCATCGACGTCTGGTCCGCGGTGAACAGCGGGTTGTCGATGCCGGCGTAACCGGACGACATGGACCGCTTGAGCACGATGACGGACTTCGACTGGTCGACGTTGAGGATCGGCATGCCGTAGATCGGCGAGCTCGAGTCCTGACGCGCCGCCGGGTTGGTGACGTCGTTGGCGCCGATGACGATGGTGACGTCGGTGCGCGAGAACTCACCGTTGATGTCGTCCATCTCCTTCATCGCGTCGTACTCGACGTCGGCCTCGGCGAGCAGAACGTTCATGTGCCCGGGCATACGGCCGGCGACCGGGTGGATCGCGTACTTGACCTCGACGCCCTTCTCCTCGAGCAGGTTCGCCATCTCCTTGACGACGTGCTGCGCCTGCGCGACAGCGAGACCGTAACCGGGCACGACGATGACCTGGTTCGCGTACGCCATCTGGATCGCCGCGTCGGACGCGGACGTGGCCTTGACCGTGCCGCCGGCCGCGCCGCCGCCACCGGCCGCACCGTCGTCGCCACCGAACGAGCCGAAGATGATCGCCGGGATGGACCGGTTCATCGCCTTCGCCATGAGGTTGGTCAGGATGGTGCCGGACGCGCCGACGATCATGCCGGCGACGATCATCGCCTGGTTGTTCAGCGCCAGACCCGCCGCCGCGGCGGATAGACCGGTCAGCGCGTTGAGCAGCGAGATGACGACGGGCATGTCGGCGCCGCCGATCGGCAGGACCACGAACAGACCCATCACACCGGCCGCCACGAGCAGCCCGACGATCAGCAGCGACGACTGCGGGTCGCCGTCGGCATTGATGCCGATGAAGACGGCGAGACCGATGGAGATCAGCGCCAACGCCATGTTCGCGACCTGGAACGCCTTGGCGTTGGAGACGAAGACCTTCTCCACGTTCTTGTTCAGCAGTTCCTGCAGCTTCGCGAACGCGACCAGCGAGCCCCAGAACGAGACCGAGCCGATGATCGCCGCGAACAGCGAACCGATGATGAACGGTGCCGAGGGCACCGCCTCGACCGCAGTGAAGCCGTCGGAGTTGAGGAACTCGGCCCACGCGATGAGCGCGACGGTGCCACCGCCGACGCCGTTGAACAGCGCGACCAGCTGCGGCATCGCGGTCATCTTGGTGCGCAGCGCCGGCGGCACACCGAGCACGACACCGACGATCAGGCCGGCGGCGATGAGGATCCAGTTGTCGGTCTCACGGATGTCGATCAGCACCGCCACGACCGCGACGAGCATGCCGACCGCGGCGATGTAGTTGCCGCGCACCGCGGTCTTCGGGCCGGTCAGACCCGAGAGACCGTAGATGAACATCGAGAACGCGACGATGTACAGGATGGTGACGAGGTACCCCATCAGGCGTCAGCCTCCTTCTTCACGGCAGGGACATCCTTCTTGGGCTTGAACATCGCCAGCATGCGGTCGGTGACCACGAAGCCGCCGACGACGTTCAGGGTGCCGAAGACCAGGGCGACGAACAGGATGATCTTGATCGACCAGGGTGCGTCGCCGGGCAGGTGGCCGAGCACGACCAGCGCGCCGAGCACGACGATGCCGTGGATGGCGTTGGTTCCCGACATCAGCGGCGTGTGCAGCGTGTTCGGGACCTTGGAGATGACGGCGAATCCGACGAACCCGGCCAGGACCAGGATCGCGATGTTCGCGAGCAGTTCGTTGTACATCAGGCGCTCGCCTCCTCACGGGTGACGCAGGCGGCGGCCAGGATCTCGTCGCCGAAATCAGGTGCGAGGGCGCCGTTGTCGTCGAGCATCAGCTCGATGACGGCCTGCAGGTTCTTCGAGTACAGCTCGGACGCGTGCTCGGGCATGGTCGCGGGCAGGTTGAGCGGCGAGCAGATCGTGACGCCGTGCTTGACGACGGTCTGACCCGGCTCGGTCAGCTCGCAGTTGCCTCCGGTCTCGCCGGCGAGGTCGACGACGACGCTGCCGGGCTTCATGCCCTCGACGGCGGCGGCGGTCACCAGACGCGGTGCGGGACGACCCGGAACCAGCGCGGTGGTGATCACGACGTCGAAGCCCTTGATGGCGTTCTCGAGCGCCTGCTGCTGCTGCGCCCGCTCGTCGTCGGTGAGCTCACGCGCGTAGCCACCCTCACCGGCGGCGTCGATGCCGAGGTCGAGCCACTGCGCGCCGACGGAACGCACCTGGTCGGCGACCTCCGGACGCACGTCGTAGCCGGTGGTGCGGCCACCGAGACGCTTCGCGGTCGCGAGGGCCTGCAGGCCGGCGACACCGACACCGAGGACCAGGACGGTCGCGGGCTTCACGGTGCCTGCCGCGGTGGTCAGCATCGGGAAGTAGCGGGTGGACTCCGACGCGGCGACGACGACGGCCTTGTAGCCGGCGACGTTGGCCTGCGAGGACAGCGCGTCCATCACCTGGGCGCGGGAGATGCGCGGGATCGCCTCGACGGCGAGTGCCTGCACACCGGCGGCCTTCAGCGCGGCGATCTTGTTGTCGGCGTTGCGGGGGGCGAGGAACCCGATCAGCGTCGACCCCGACTTCAGCTTCGCGATCTCCGCATCCGACGGCGGCGCGACCTTGACGACCAGATCAGCCGACCACGGGTCGCCGATGGTGGCACCGGCTTCCTTGTACAACTCGTCCGGGATCAGCGCGCCGAGTCCGGCTCCGGGTTCGACGATGACTTCGAGTCCCTTGCCGATAAGGGTCGTGACGACCTTCGGTACCAGCGCCACACGCCGTTCGCCGTCGTTCGTCTCTCGAACGACGCCGACCGTCGGGCGCGCTTGCGGCGTGCTCTTCGATGTATCCAATGTGACTGCTTCCTGCGATGGATGGAGGGCGGGCCGAGAGGGGTGGAAGGCCCAGATGCGACGAGCGGCGTGTGCTCGGCGGCATGAGGATGGCCAAATGCTAGCCACACTTACGGTGACGTAGGAATCAGCTGTCCCGTCTTTCGGTAACTGAATCGAATCCGTAAACAGGGATCCCCTGGACAAAGCGACAAGAATGTGCGCCATATCACACCTGATTTTCGGCTTGCTGCCGTGACCTGGACCTTTGAACGACACGGGACCGAACCTCACAGGCCACCCTGCCGGGACGCGAGCTCCCACAACCCGCGCTGGGGAACTGTCACAAGTCGGCTGTGTGGCCGTCGCGACCCGGCGACACTCCCTACACTTGGCTGCACGGGCACCGCCCGACACCGGGCGGCACAACTCGCCTGTGCCCGATCCGGGCACGGCACGCGGGAGGTCGACGATGACCGAAAGGCACCCAGTGGGCAGGCCGGCGCCGGGCGGCGGACGTATTTCCGCATCGGCGCGGGTGACGGTCGAGCGCGTGTACGACCACCCCGAGCCCGAGGCGGGCGCGGTCCGCGTCTTCGTCGACCGGCTCTGGCCGCGTGGGGTCCGCAAGGACTCCTTCCACTACGACGACTGGGTCAAGGACCTCGCACCGTCCACCGAACTCCGCCGCTGGTACAGCCACGACACCTCGCACTTCCGCGAGTTCCGGGCCCGGTACCGGGCCGAGCTCGAGTCCGACGCGGGCCGGGCGGCCGTCGATCGTGTCCGCGAGCTGTCGCAGGGGCACGCGCTCGTTCTGCTGACGGCGACCCGCGACGTCGCGCACAGTCACGCGGAGGTCCTCGCGGAGTTCCTGGACGAGAACCTGTGACGGACCGCGACGACGCTCCGGGCGGGGACCCGGCGTGCTGGCTCGATCGGGTGTGCCCGGAGTGCGGCGCGTTCCTTCCGGACGGCCCGGACCGCCCCTGCCCCCGTTGCGGTCTGTAGCCACGCCGGTATCCCCCGACTTCCGACGCCGCGACCACGCCGCCCCTAGAGTTGGCCGGGTGAGTGACGCGAAGACCCCGACCCTGCTGGAGAAGGAACCGCTCGTCGACGCCCTGATCGGCGAGTGGCAGACGATCGGCTTCCTGCTCGACGAGCTGACACCGGACCAGTGGTCGACGCCGTCTCCCCTTCCCGGATGGTCCGTGCAGGACGTGGTGGCGCACCTGATCGGAACGGAGTCGATGCTCGCGGGCATCGATCCGCCGGTCGAGGAAGGCGACGTCCCCGACTCCCCGCACGTCCACAATCCCATCGGCGCGTTCAACGAGCGCTGGATCCACGGGCTGCGCGATCATGCGCCCGAGCAGATCCGCGACCACTTCCTCGCAATCACCACGCAGCGCGCCGACGTGCTGCGGACAATGACACAGACCGATTTCGACGCGCCGGCAATGACACCGGTCGGCCCCGACAGCTACGGCCGCTTCATGCGCACCCGACTGTTCGACTGCTGGTTCCACGAGCACGACATCCGCGACGCGATCGGGGTCCCCGGCGACGAGGGTGGTGTCCGCGGCGAGTACGCCTTCGCGGAACTCGTCGGGGGCGTTCCGTTCGCGGTCGGCAAGAAGGGCCGCGCACCTCAGGGCACGTCGGTGACATTCGCTCTGTCGGGCCCGTTGGCTCGGGAGATCCACGTGGCGGTCGAGGGACGCGCCGCACTGGTCGACGAGCTGCCCGGCCCCGCGACGACGACGGTGGCGATGGATTCCCGCCTGTTCACCCGTCTGTGCGGCGGACGCGTCTCGCCCGTCGACCGGATGGACGAGGTGACGATCTCAGGCCACGAGGAGCTCGGCATCCAGATCGTCACGAACCTGGCGTTCACGATCTGACGGCATGCGACTGTTTCTCGCGTCGTACCGGTTCGGTGCGCACCGCGATCGCTTCGTGCGGCTCGTCGGCGACGCTGCGCGCATCGCGGTGATCGCGAACGCAGCCGATGCGTGGGGGACGGCCCGGGACTCCGCGGTCGTGTCGGATCTGGTTCCGCTGCGGCGCCTCGGCTTCGACGCCTCCGAGGTGGATCTACGCGAGTACGCGGGAGCGCCGGACAGGCTGCGCGAGCGGCTGTCGGAGTTCGGGGCGGTGTGGGTGCGCGGCGGGAACACGTTCGTGCTGCGCGCACAGCTCGCCGCGTGCGGCGGCGACGCGGTGTTGACGGAACTGCTTCGGACGGACGCGCTCGTCTACGCCGGGTACAGCGCAGGCGCATGTGTACTGTCGCCGAGCCTGCGGGGACTCGAACTCGCCGACGACCCGGCCGAGGTACGGACGGTGTGCGGGCGGGAGGCGATCTGGGACGGCCTGGGCCTGATCGACTTCGCGATCGTGCCGCACCACCGCTCGCCGGGTTATCCCCCGGAGGAAGTCGAGCTCATCGACCGGATCGCCGAGGGCTACCGGCGGGCGGGTACCCCGCACCGGACTCTGGCCGACGACCAGGTCGTGGTGATCGACGAACCGTCGTGACAACGGGCTCCGGTCTCAGCGGCCGATACCGGTGTACGAACTGGTCAGCGCGGGAAGAAGGGAAAGACGGCGAGGGGCCTTGAGCCGCCTGCGTGACATCTCGTCGGCGCCCGCGAGCAGCGCGTCCACGAGAATCTCAGGGTCGCCACGCCACGCGTCGACGATGCGTGTGAGCGCGTCGTCGGTGAAGAGTCCGCTGTCCGAGAGCGCGTCCCGCCAGGTGTTCAGTTCGCCGTCGCGCACCTGGTCGATGGCGTAGACGTCGACCTCACCGCCGTCCCACTCGCACGACAGGACCGCGCCGATCAACTCTCTGGTCGGACTTGCCAGATTGCTCATGCGGCCGTTCCCTTCGCCAGGTGAACTTTCGGGGCCGGTGTAACGCTTCGGCGCCGTCGAACGATTGCAGCCAAACCTAGCTGCAATCACCTGCCCTGGCGAGGGCGAACAGCCACAATCTGGTAACAGAGGGGCCAATGTGACTGATGTGACCCGTGGGGAGAACGGTGTTCGAGCTCAGCCGACGAATGCCGCGTTGGCATCGATCGCGGCGGGCACCCGGTTCGCCCGGACACGCCGCGCGGTGACCTCGTCCACGCCGTCCAGCAACGCCTCGACCAGGAGTTCCGGGTCGATCCGCCAGGCCGACTCGAGATCGCGAACCGCGTCGTTGGAGAGCAGTCCCGAATCCGCGACGGCCCGCAGCCAGTCGTCGATCTCGCCCATCCTGATCGCATCGACGGCATTCGTGTCGACTGTGTCCTGATCGTCGAACTCGTAGGCGAAGATTGCTCGCACGATCCCGTCGACTGCACTCGATACGGCCATGGGTAACTCCATTCACACACTCCGCGCAACCGAGCGCGGTGACACCGAGTCCCGGCCAACCGGCCGGCACGCAACACACCCGGGCTGTAACGACATGCCACTGCCGAGCGATTGAGGCAATCTAGCGCGGTCAGCGCGTCGTTTGTATAGCTACAAAAGAAACAACGGGTTAACCGGACTGTGTTTTACACCACACATGCCGGATACAGTCGAACACCTGCCGAGTCGCGATTCTCCTGTCACCATCCGCGACCGCAGACACGTCCGGGGTCCCGGAATCCGCCCCGGACGACACCTCACGGGTACAGACTGAGGGTGGTGTCCGTCGACTGGATTCCGGTGGGCACGCCGCACTGCGCAACCGCGAGTCGACAACCGTTGGGAGTACGACATGGGCGACGGCCAACCGCTGATCCCTCCGAGCGCGGTGGACTTCGACCTCTCGGGTGTGGCAGCGGGATGGGACCGCACCATGTCCGACCTCGAAGCGGGAATGTGGCGGATGGAGGAGGCGCAGCCGCGGCTCCGATCGCCGATCGTCGCCGTCGACCTCCTCGACGAATCCCCCGACTGGGAGCGACTGGTGCGGGCGCACGAGTGGGCGTCGCACATCGTCCCGCGGATCCGGATGCGGGCCGTGGAACCGGTCTTCGGACTGGGCAACCCGGTGTGGTCCGTCGATCCCGAGTTCGACCTCGACTACCACCTGCGGCGGATCCGCCTTCCCGAACCGGCGACCTTCGATCATGCCCTGCGGATCTGCCGGCACCTCGCGTGTGAGCCGTTCGACAAGGCCCGACCTCCCTGGACCGCGATGCTGATCGAGGGGCTCCCCGACGGCCGCGCCGTGTACGTGGTCAAGACCCACCACAGCATGACCGACGGCATGGGCGGCATCGGGCTGATGACGCTTCTGCACAGCAGGCGCCGTGAGCCGACCCCCGACAAGCCCGACCGCCTGCCTGCACCACCGGAGAAGCTGAACACCGTCACCGCCCTCGGCGAGGAGGTGGCCACGCAGCTTCGCCGCACCCCCAGCCGGATCAAGGGACTCGTCGAGGGTGCGGTCCGCACCGCCGCGGCCGCCGTCACCGATCCGCTGGGGACGGCAGGCGACGTGTTCGGTTACGCGAACTCGCTGCGCCGCATCGTCACCCCGCCTCCCGAGGACGGCTCTCCGTTGCTCCGCAACCGCGGCATGGGTCGCTGGTTCGGGGTCCTCGAAGTGGGTTTGCCGGAGATCAAGCAGGCGGCACGGGCGGCGGGTGGCTCCGTCAACGACGCCTACGTCGCGGCACTGCTCGGTGGCTTCGCCCGCTACCAGCGTGCGCTCGGACAGTCCCCCTCCCCCGTGCCGATGGGCATGCCGGTGAACCTGCGCACCGCCTCCGACCCGTCGGGCGGAAACCGGTTCGCCGCGGTGCGGTTCGTCGGACCTGCCACCGAGACCGATCCCGTCACGCGCATCGCCAAGGTGCGGTCGATCGTCCTCGGGCTCCGGGAGGAACCCGCGATCGACGCGCTGGACCTGGCGGCGCCGGTCCTGTCCCGGCTGCCGACCTGGCTGCTCGCCACCTGGTACCTGTCGCAGTCCACCGCACTCGACCTGCAGGCCAGCAACGTCGCAGGCGTTCCTGTGCCCGTCTACCTCGCCGGCGCCCGCATCGAGCGGATGTTCCCGTTCGGCCCGGCGCCCGGCTGCGCCGTGATGGCCACCCTGGTCTCGCACGCCGGGGTCTGCTGCATCGGAGTCAACCTCGACACCGCCGCTGTGACCGAGCCGAAGCTCTTCATGGACTGCCTGCAGGAAGGTCTCGACGAAGTGGTGGCACTCGGCGAGTCCGGAGAGACACGGTGAGTGCCGGTGAGGATGGGAGTGGCATGACGAACTCGACGCGACCTCGGGTGTACCTGACCGAGGCGATGACCGAGACCGAGTCGGGCGTGTTGCACACCTGGCTCGGCGAACAGCTCAGCGATGCCGCCGTCCCCGCGACCGCGGTCACCATCACCGACCAGACGTTGCTCGACCTGACGCGGCGGCGGGACGATCCTCTGCTCACCCCCGTGCGTGTGGTGTGGCTGCCGCGGAATCCGAACGAGCCGGGCACCATCCGACTGCGCGAGGCGATGTCGCCGCGTGACCCGTTGCATCCCGGCCGTGGCGCGCAGCGGCGACTTCTCCGCAACGACCCGACGCGCTGCCGCGTGATCGAGGGCGAGCCCGCGCCGCTCAGCGATCTCGAGCGTCGTCTCGCCGAGAGCGGCGGCGGATCGCTACCGGAGTTCATCCGTCGCCAGGCTGCGCTCGCTTTGGAGCGGGCCGAACGGGGTCTGCTCGGCGACCAGTACAAGGTGTCGCGGTTCGTGGTCGACGAGATCACCGACAGTCGCCGCTACCGCGAGGGCATCCGCCGGCTGGCGGCAGACCACAACACCAGCCTGACCGAGGTCGACGACCATGCCCGCGCATCGCTCCACGAGCTGGTCGCGACCCAGAGCAGGCGGGCCGTCGCGCTGTGGGGCCGGTTGGGCCGGTACTTCTCCCGCGCCTACCGCCTCGACGTCGACGCCGCCAGGTTCGACGAGCTCCGTGAGCTCAACCGCAAGCACTCGCTGGTGTTCCTGCCGAGCCATCGGTCTTATCTGGACCCGCTCGTCCTGCGGCCGGCGTTGCTGGCCAACGACCTTCCGCTCAATCACGTGATGGGTGGACTGAACGTCAACTTCTGGCCGATCGGACCGATCGGCAAGCGCAGTGGCACCGTGTTCATCCGCCGCAAGTTCGGCGACGACGAGGTCTACAAGTGGACGCTGCGCGAGTACATGCGCTACCTGATCACCAAGCGGTTCAACCTCGAGTGGTACATCGAGGGCGGCCGCGGTCGCACGGGCAAGCTGCGGCCACCGCGTTTCGGGATCCTCACCTACCTCGCGCAGGCGTTCCAGGCGTCGGTCGCCTCCGACGTGTACCTCGTCCCGGTCTCCCTGACGTACGACCAGCTGTACGAGGTGTCGGCGATGGCCGCGGAGGCGCACGGGGAGGTGAAGAAGAAGGAGGGCTTCTGGTGGATGGTCGGCTACGTCCGGGCCCAGGGCGAACGCAACGGCGTCGCGCACGTGTCGATCGGCAGGCCGCTGTCGCTGGCGCAAGCCCTCGCCCAGGAGCCCGATCAGCGCCTCGCCATCCAGAAGGCCGCCTTCGAGGTGTGCAATCGGATCAACGAGGTCACTCCGATCACGGCGTCGTCGCTGACCCTGCTCGCCTTCCTCGGCGTCGAGGACCGCGCGCTGACGGTGCACGAGCTGGAGGAGATCTTCACCCCGCTGATCGAGTACATCCTCGCCCGCAACCTCCCGATGGCAGGCGACGTCGACCTGACCAATCCGCGGGTGATCCGCAAGGCCGTCCAGACGCACCTCGACTCGGGTGTGCTCAAGACCTTCGACCAGGGTGACGAGCCGGTCTACTACCTGGGTTCCGACCAGCACCTGATCGCAGCGTTCTACCGCAACAACAGCATTCACTTCCTCGTCGCCCGGGCGATCGCCGAGCTGGTGATCCAGGGTGCGGTCGACAATCCCCCCGACGACCTGGTGACATCCGGGTGGGAGGACGCCAAGCGCATCCGCGACGTGCTGAAGTTCGAGTTCTTCTTCCCCGACAAGGCCACGTTCGAGAAGCAGATGCGCGACGAACTGGCGCTCATCCGGCCGGGCTGGGAGAAGGACCTCGACGATCCCCTCCACGCCCAGAAGATGCTGGAGTCGGTGCGCCCCTACCTGGCGCACCGCGTGCTGCAACCGTTCCTGGAGGCGTACGCCGTTGTAGCCGACCAACTCGTCCAGGTCCCCGTCTCGCGCACCTTCGACGAGAAGGCGTTCATGACGACGTGCCTCGGCGTCGCGAAGCAGCGGCGTCTACGTCAGCAGATCGCCAGCAGCGAGTCCATCTCGAGCGAACTGTTCGGGACCGCGCTCGCGCTCGCCCGCAACCGTGGACTCGTCGAGATCGACATCGACAGCGGCGATTCCGCACACGCGGAGGAGGTCGTCACCCGCCGTGAGGAGTTCGCCGAGGAGATGCGCGTCCTCGTCTCCCGGGTCCAGCGCATCCGGGAACTGTCCCACGAGAGGGTCACCGCGTTGGGCGCGCCGCCTCCTCCGCCCGGCGAGGCCGCATCGGACGGGTCCCGCACATGACCCCCCTCGCCGATCTGTACCGGGCCATCGCGGATGCGCCACCCGGCCCCGGGACGATAGCCGCTTTCGACCTCGACGGCACCCTCATCGCCGGCTATTCGGCGTCCGTCGTCTACCGGGATCGGTTGCGCAGCTTCGACATCAGTCTCGGCGAGCTGCTGCGCACGACCGGCGCGGCGATCGACACCCAGTTCCGGGGCGCCGACGTCGGTGCGCTGATGGACATCGCCGTGCAGGCCCTCGCGGGCAGGCAGGACGACGAACTGCGGGAGTGGGGTCTGCGGCTGTTCCGGCAGGAGATCGCCGGCATGATCTACCGCGACGCGCGTGCCGTCGTGGCCGCGCACCGCCGGGCCGGGCACACTGTGGTCATGGCGACCTCGGCGACCCCGTACCAGGCGCAGTACGTGGCCGAGGACCTCGACATCGCGGACGTGCTGTGCTCGACTCCCGAGGTCGTCGACGGGATGCTCACCGGACGACTCGCGGCACCTCCCCTGTGGGGGGAGGCGAAGGCGAAGGCCCTCGCCGAGTACGCCGCCGACCGCGGCGCCGACCTCGCCGACGCCTTCGCGTACTCGAACGGCAACGAGGACGTGCCGATGCTGGAATCGGTCGGCAATCCGGTTGCGCTCAATCCGGATCGCGCGCTCACCCGGCGTGCCGAACGCGCCGGCTGGCCCCTGATCCGCCTTGCCACCCCGCAACGTGGACCGACGGTGCTGTCCACCGCCCGTACCGCCACCGCCCTCGGGGCCCTCGCGACGGCCAGTGCGGTCGGGGTCGGCGCCGGTGTGCTCACCCGAAACCGACAGAACGCCGCCAACCTGGTCGGGACGGTCGGCCCCGACGTCGCGCTCGCCGTCCTCGGGATCACCGTCGACGTGCAGGGCCGGGACAACGCATGGACCCACCGGCCCGCGGTGTTCATGTTCAACCACCAGAGCTCCCTCGACGTGCTCGTGCTCGGCACCGTCATCAAACGCAACGTCACGGGCGTCGCGAAGCAGGAGGCGGCCCACGACCCCCGCTTCGCGCTCGTCGGCGCCCTGCTCGACGTCGCGTACGTCGACCGCGCCGACACCTCCCGGGCGAAGGCGGCGCTCGCTCCCGCCGTGCAGAAGCTGAAGTCGGGAATCTCGCTGGCGATCGCGCCCGAGGGCACCCGCTCCCCCACTCCCAGGCTCGGCCGGTTCAAGAAGGGTGGTTTTCACGTTGCGCTGCAGTCCGGGGTGCCGGTGATCCCGGTGGTCATCCACGACGCGGGCGAGCTGATGTGGCGCAATTCCTTCGTCGCCCATCCCGGCACGGTCCACGTCGACGTCCTCGAGCCGGTCCCCACCACCGACTGGACCGTCGCCACCCTCGACGAGCACGTCGCCGAGGTACGCGATCTGTTCGAAGCGTGCCTGCACCGGGGTCCGCGGTGACCGTTCGCTCGATGGCCGGAGCGGTCGCGGCGTTGACCGCCGTCGTGGTGCTCGCGGGATGCGGCTCGAACGACGATCCGGCGCCTCCGACGATCACGGCCGATCAGGCACCGGGCGCCCTGGCGACGCCTGCGGTCGTGCCGGCCACCGTCCCCGTGAAGGACCAGTGCACAGGCGAGGAGCTGTCGCTGAACCTCGGCCGGATCGACGGCTCGGCCGGCTCCGTGACACTTCCCCTCGTGTTCACGAACACCGGTGCGCGCCCATGCGTCCTGCATGCGTACCCCAGCGTCTCGTACGTCACCACCGAGGCCGGTACGGAGATCGGTGCGGCCGCGACCCCGACACGATCGACGGGCTCGGCGGCCGAACCTTTCACCCTCGCCCCGGGCGGGCGCGCCACCGCGACCGTCCGCGCGGTACAGGTCGAGAACTACCCGGAGCACGAATGCGGGCCGACGCCGGTGGCCGGTCTTCGTGTCCACGCACCCGGCGATTCGGCGGCGAAGTTCGTCGCCTACGCCGGGACCGGTTGCGTTCTTCCCGGGGTGGACCAGCTGCAGGTGACCGCATTCGCGCCACTGTGAGACTCGAAAGGGGTGTCATGGCAGAGACGTTCGACTCGGTGGACGAGTACATCGCGTCCTTCCCGGACGAGACCCGTGACGTGCTGATCCGGATCCGCCGCACACTGCACGAGGCGGTGCCCGGCGCCACGGAGAAGATCAGCTACCAGATCCCGACACTCACCGTCGACGGCAAGCCGGTCGTGCACTTCGCGGGCTGGGCGAAACACGTCAGCGTGTACCCGCTCCCCGAGGGCGACGAGGCGTTCGTCGCGGACCTCGCCCCCTACCGGTCGGGACCGGGCACCGCGAAGTTCCCGCTGAACAAGCCGATCCCGTACGACCTGATCGACCGCATCGCCACCTTCCTCGTCCTCGAGCGGGAGAACTGACTCACCCCGTGACGAGTTCCGCGGGACCGACCGTCGGAAGGTGGATCCAGCCTTCCCGCTCCGCGGCGCCGAGATCGTAACCGTCGGGAAGCCGGGTCCGACCGAGATCTGCGGCACGGGCGATCACCGCGGCGACGACGGCGTCGAAGGCATGGTCCGATTCCGCGCACAGGTCGCGATGGCGCCCGAGGTGGAATCCCGGTGCGGCGGCCTCGAACGCGCTCACCGCCTCGGCCAGGACGGCTCGGTTGGCCGTGCCCTTGTAGCCGCGACACGGCAGCCCCCACCCTTTCAGTGCCGCCGCCGGGTAGCTTTCGACGACCGCGCCGCTCACCCGCCCGACGTCGACACCCGCGGCGGCCAGCTTTCCCAGCAGGCCGGCGCACCGCAGCGCGACGTGCGCGAGGAGGTCGGCGGACACACTGAGCGGGACGAGGCCGGTTTCCCGGTGCACGAACAGGTCGGTGCGGCGACGCACGAGCGGCTGCCGCCCGGCCCTCGTCTCGAGGTCCGCCTGCACCGGATCGCCCCGGTGATGCCCGGTCACGAAGTCGACGAAGGCGTCGGGCCATCCGAAGGGTGCGTCGATTCCCACTCGGTCTCCCGGTGTCACGGCTCCGACGATGTCGGCGTCGGTGACACCGAGCCGAACGTCGACCAGGCGCGCCGCCCCCGACTCCCACTCGACGACCGCGATCGCCGTCCGCACCGGTTCCGCTGCGAGGTCGACGCCCACCGTTCGCATGACTCACCGTATCCACCCGATGTGGTGGTCGTGCGGCGCGCGCGGGCGAATGATGGGCGCATGACCGCAGATCTCACCGCCCTCGCCGCGGAACTCCCCGGCGGCGTCCTCGTCACCGACCCTGACATCGTGGCCGGCTACCGCCAGGACTGGGCCGCGGACCCCGACGCGGGCACCCCGCTCGCGGTGGTGCGCGCCACGAGCACCGAGGACGTGCAGGCTGTGGTGCGCTGGGCCGCGGCGCACCGGGTGCCGGTGGTGCCGCGCGGCGCCGGATCGGGCCTCTCGGGTGGCTCGTCGGCCGTCGACGGCGGCCTCGTGCTGTCCACCGAGCGGATGCGGGCAATCACCGTCGACCCGGTGACACGGACAGCGGTCGTCCAGCCGGGACTGCTGAACGTCGAGGTCAAGCAGGCCGTCGCCGAGCACGGCCTCTGGTACCCGCCGGACCCGTCGTCGTTCGAGATCTGCTCGATCGGCGGGAACGCCGCCACCAACGCCGGTGGCCTCTGCTGCGTGAAGTACGGCGTCACCACCGATTACGTGCTCGGCATGCAGGTGGTGCTCGCGGACGGGTCTGCCGTCCGACTCGGTGGGCCACGCCTCAAGGACGTCGCCGGACTGTCGCTGACGAAGCTGTTCGTCGGCAGCGAGGGCACACTCGGGGTGATCACGGAACTCACGCTGAAGCTGATCCCCGCGCAGCCGCCGCGATCGACGATGGTCGCCTCGTTCGCGACGGTCGACGCGGCGGCGGAGGCGGTCCTCGCCATCACCCGGACGCTCCGCCCGGCGATGCTCGAGTTCATGGACCAGGCGTCGATCGGCGCCGTCGAGGACTCGCTCCGGATGGGCCTGGACCGGTCGGCCCGCGCATTGCTGCTGGCGCAGTCCGACGCGCCCGGCGGCGCCGCCCAGGAGGAGATCGCGGCCATGGTCGCGGCATGTGAATCCTGTTCCGCCACCGAGGTCTTCGCCACCGACGACCCCGACGAGGGCGAGGCGTTCACCGCGGCCCGCCGCGCCGTGTTCCCCGCGGTGCAGGCGCTCGGATCGCTACTTCTCGAGGACGTCGGGGTGCCGATGCAGGCACTGCCCATCCTGATCGCCGGTGTCGAGGCCATCGCCGCGGACTGCGCGGTGCGGATCTGCGTCGTCGCGCACGCCGGCGACGGCAACACCCACCCGCTCATCGTCTTCGATCCCGACGACGCCGACGAGACGGCTCGCGCGCAGCGGGCGTTCGGTGAGGTGATGGACCTGGCGATCCGGTTGGGCGGCACCATCACCGGCGAGCACGGTGTGGGGCGACTCAAGCGGGACTGGTTGCCGAATCAGCTCGGACCGGACGTGATGGCGCTGACCCGCCAGATCAAGAACGCCCTCGACCCGGACGGGATCCTCAATCCCGGCGCGATCCTCTCCTGACCGCCGTCACGCCCCGAGGACGGGCGGCGCCACCAACGGGATCGACCCGACCAGTTCGTTGCCGTTGTCGATGTTGACCAGATAGCCGGGAGTGTTGTGCTCGGTGTCGTCGTCCCCGCCGCCGCGCGCACCGGCGCCCGGCATGCCGGCACCGGGCGTACCCGGTCGACCCGCCGCACCGACCGAGGCACCCGGGGCACCGGCCGCGCCGGCAGCACCCGCGGCGATCGGAACCGCGCCGGGTGCGGGGACGAAACCCGACCCGCCGTACCCTCCGGCCCCGGAACCACCGCCGAGCCCGGCGGATCCCCCGGCCCCGCCGCCTCCGTAGCCGGGTGACCCGGCTCCGTAGCCGCCACCGGATCCGCCCGAGCCGGTGCCCGCGTACGCCGGGCTCGTCCCGTCGGTGCCGAGCCCGGCCGCCCGCACCTGGGCGTCACTCTGGTGCCCACCGGGCCATCCACCCGAGTCGGCGGTGTTCTGCGCACCACCGATCTGCTGCCCGTTCACGTCGGGGGGCGCCGCGTTCTCGCCCTGTTCCGCGGCACCGGGAGTGTCCGCGTTCGGCGGCTGCTCCGCCTCACCGGTCTGGCCTGTGCCACCGGGCTGGCGGTTCGCGGTGCCGCCGCCTCCGCCTCCGCCCCCGGAGCCGTCGCCGGTGCCCGGCGTCGACTCGGGCGCGACGACCTTCGGCGGCTTCGGAAGGTCGGGAACGCCGTCGTACGCATCCTGCATGGCGGGTTTGTACACGGCCTTCATGATCTGGACGGCCTGCTGGCGCGCCTCGTCGCGCTCGTGCATCGCCGACTTGATACCGACGGCGCTCATCAGTGTCCCCATGAGATTCACCTCGACGGCCGGGGGCATCAGCGCCTTCACCCGGTTGATCGAGTCCGCTGCGTCCTGCACCGTCCCCGCCATCGCCTGACCCGCGGTCGACAGGTTCTCCGAGTCCGTGACATAGCCCTTGGCGGCTCCGAGCGCCGCATCCGCGGCACTGCCTGTCCACCCGGAGGTCCCGTCACCGTGGATCTCGCCCTCGACTGCCTTGTTGAAGTCCGTCAGGCCCTCGGACAGGGTCGCGCTGATCGCCTTCCAACCCGCCGCGCTCGCGTCGACCACGCCCGGTTCCATCTGCTCGACCGCGGCGACGATCGCTTCGTGTGACATGCCGTCGAAATGGTCCGCAGCCAACGAGCCACCGCTGCCGAAGCCGGAGGACCCTCCTCCTCCGAAGGTTCCCGCATCCCCGTCGGAGACGAGCGACATCGCAGCCTTCACACCCGTGGTCACGGCCCCCTTGACCAGCTCGGTGGGACTGGTCGTCACGAATTTCGTCACCCCGTCGACCACGTTCCCCGGGATCGATCCAAGATCGTCAAGCCATTCCGGCATCTTCCGCCCCCATCTGCGAAACCCCTCGATCCGACGTCGGCCCCGAACCCGTCGTCGCGGGTCGAGTCCGAGGCCCACGAGCACTGGGCCGTTGCCTTCTTGGACGCACGGACCACCGGTTCGGTTCCATCCCGGTTTCCGACGACGTCGCTCCCGCCGACGGCCGAGCCGGCTCGTTCGACATCACCGAGCCGTCTCGTTCGATTCACCGAGTCGTCCCGCGAAGTTCTCGCGCGCGGTTTCCCGCACAGCGGCTGGTCCGCGGCACCGGGGCGGACATGCCCGGGATCAACGCGCTCGGCTCCCCGCCACTGACGGTCGGGCGCGCTAGCGTGGAGGTCACACGGTGGATCGGGTAGCACTGACAAGGGGGAACATGACCGAATCACAGAGTTTCGACGACGTCGTCGACCGCGCCTGGTCCACTCATCAGGACCGTCTGGCCGACGTGATCGCGGTGATGCGCGAGGACGACCTGCTGGCGATCGAGCTCGGCGAGGAGTCCAGCGTCGACGGCTTCGTCCCGTGCGTGCAGTTCCTGGCGTGGGGTGACGGGCAGATCCGCTGCGAGGTCCCGTCCAACGCCTACCTCGATCCGCACTACCGCCTCACCGCCGCCGACGAGGCCCGCCTGGTGGACCTGGGCTGGCAGCGCCCCACCCGAGCTCCCGACGACGAGCCGGATTCGGGTTCGCCCGCCTTCTTCGTGGACAAGCCGGCGAACTGGGCGGACCAGTTGGCGGCGATGTCGGTGACCGTGTTCCGGGAGGTGTGGTCGGTTCCCCATCCGACGTTCCTGCGGATCGACGCCCCCGAGGCCACGGAGTGGGTCGAGGCACTCGAACCGGAGGATGACGACTCCTACGCCCTGGACCTGGTCCGCGCGGTGACACCGCGGGATTCCGCGCACCTGTACGACCTCGTCGCGTCGACCCTGTCCGAACTGTTCGACGAGCCCGCGGGCGACGACGATCCGGACGAGGACGACGACTTCATGGTGGCGATCGGACCACTCGTCGGGTTCGTCGGCCCGCACCTCGACGGCGGTGAGGTGCAGGTGCGGATGCCGTTGGTCCGCGACGTCAGCGACCGCACCCGGGCGAGCGAACTGCTGGCGGACCTGAATCGCCGGTGGCCGCACCTGAAGTTCACGCTGACGGCGGACCGGGTGGACGTGTGGGCGGCGGTGCTGGCGACGCCGTACGTTCCGCAGCACCTGATCGACACCCTGCAGCAGTTGTTCGCGTTCGCCCGCACGGTGGATCCGCGCTTCGCGACCCGGTTCGGTGGCCGGCTCGACGCGCTCGTCGACGACGAGCCGGACGCCGTCGAGGTGCAGCGCGGCGAGATGACGCCGCCGCAGGCCCCGAAGCAGCCGGGTCGCCAGGGTGAGCTGTTCTCCGATCCGGGTGAGCAGACGCTGTTCGACGAGCCGAACTGAGCACGACCGGGCGGGCCATGCGAAGGACGAAGAAGGCGGACGCGGTGGCGACGCTGGTCGACGAGCTGTACGACCAGCGGGAACGGGCGTGGGCTGCGGCGCTGGTGACGACGCAGACGTTCCTCGACACGCTCGCCGATTCGGTGCTCGAGGACGAGGACCGCGACCGCTTGAACGCCGACACCGCCCGGATCAAGGACCGGGAGCGCGCCGTCGACAAGATCATGCGCCGCGTCGCGAACGGGCAGATGTCCCGGCCGACGACGCCGGAGGAGGTCGCCGAGGCGCTGCACGACCTGCTCGGGGTGAAGGTGCTGTGCAAGACGCCGCGGGACCTGACCGCGTTCACCGAGAAGCTGGAGAAGGCGTGCGCGTCACCGCAGTGTTCGGTGCGGTTCGCGCACCCGCCGAGGGATTACGTCACCGAGCCGAAGGACAGCGGCTACCGCGCGTATCACGCGGTACTGCTGGTGAAGGTCGCGACGCACGAGGGCGACCTGCCGGTGAAGGTCGAGGTGCAGGTCAAGACGCGACTGCAGGACGCGTGGGGCGAACTGACCCACGAGGACATGTACAAACCGGGCAAGGCCCTGAAACCCAACGAGTTCCACCAGGAGGTGGCCCGCCGGATGGCGGAGCTCCTCGACAACGTGGACACGATGGCGGATCTACTTGCGGCGGAGCTCGACCGGCAGACCGCGCCGGAGAACGACGCCGGCCCGGAGCTCGACGAGGTGACCGTGTTCGCGCGGATCACCAGCACGGGCAGGAGGTATGCGCTGGCGATCGCCCCGGACGGGCGGCAGGGTCTGATTCCGGCGCGGTCCGTGCGGGCCGCGCTCGGTTCCAACACTCGCATCAATGTCGCCAGGCACCTCCACGTCGGGGACACCGTCGACGTGCGGATCGAGGAGACGGACACGGCCCTCTACTTCCATCCGGTGACCCTGGGGTGAGTGCGAGACCGTCGGCGCAGGCGCGCGGGGCCGTCCACACGCACGGGGAGGGATCCCGGTCGCGGTACGGTCGGAGGTTATGAGCTCCGACCCGCATGCCGAATTCACCCTCGCCTCGCTGGCGCGGGTGGTCGGGCAGACGTCGTACGGTCGCGGGGTCAGGTATGCCCGGTCCGGAGCGGTCGCGGGCATCGACTGGTATCCGGACGAGCTGCGGGCGATCGGCACGGTCGAGGGCACGGGGTCGTATCAGGCCATCGCGAACTTCCAGCGGTTCGGCGACGAGTACGAGTTCACGTACGGGCAGTGCTCGTGCCCGGTGCGGATGAACTGCAAGCACGTGGTGGCGTTGACGGTCGTGCTCGTCGAATCCGCGTTGGAGGAACCCGATGCCGCCCCCGACTGGGAGGCGATCCTCGACTCGGCGTTGCCGGGCGAGCACGTCGCGGGCGGCGCCACACCGCTGGGTGTGCAGTTGTCGCTGCTGCGGGGGCCCCGCTCGGACCGGTGGGGAGTCGCGGCGAGGCTGGTTCGGCCCGGCAAGACAGGCTGGGTCAACAACAACATGACGTGGTCGAGCCTGGGGCACGTGCCCGAGTCCGACCCGAGGCAGGTCCTACTGCTCGCCGAGCTGTGGTCGACCTATCAGGTGGGCAGGCGCGGCTACTACGGGTACGGCAACGAGAAGGACATCGACCTCACCTCGATCGCACCGGAACGCCTGTGGTCGCTGATCGACGAGATGCACGACGCGGGAATCGAATTCGTCCACGCCCGTAAGGAACTGGGGACGGTGCCGCGGCCCGCCCGCGCCGAACTGGTCGTCGACCTCACCCGATCCGACCGTGGTCTCGAGGTGACGCCGGCGGTCCGCACGGACGACTCGGACATTCCCGTCGTGGTCCTCGGCTTCGTCGGCCCCGACCCGCACGGTGTCGTGTACCTGCGTCCCGCCGACGCCCGCGGCTCCGATCCCGAGCGCTGGCCGTTCCGACTCGCGCGGCTCACCGGCCGCGCGCCCCGCACCATGCAGGACCTGGTGATCGGAAACCAGTCCGTCACGGTGCCGCCAGAGGACACCGCCCGTTTCACCACCGAGTACTTTCCGCGACTGCAGCGCGTCGCGGCGGTGCGCTCGTCGAGCGACGACTTCACCCCGCCGACGGTCGAGGGTCCTGGCCTCATCCTCGACGTCTCGTTCTCGACCGATCACCGCGCCGACGTCACGTGGTGGTACGGCTACCGCATCGACGGCGCCGAACGGTTGACGGCGCTCGACGGCCCGCTGCACGAGGCGTTCCGCGACCCGGACGGCGAGCGCGCGCTCCTCGCCGGACTCGACGCCCCACTGGAGCAGTACGGGCTGCGCCGCGAGGGCGTCGAGCGCCCGTACCCGCACGTCACGCTGCACGGCCTCGACACGGCACGGCTCGCCGGGGAACTGCTGCCGCTGCTCGAGGGCCGCGACGACGTCGAGGTCCGGGTGAGCGGCAGCCCCGCCGACTATCGCGACGCGGGCGAGTCCCTGCAGATCGGGGTCGGCACCGACGCGACGGACGACGGCGACTGGTTCGACCTGGAGATCAACGTCCGGGTCGAGGGTCGGCCGGTGCCGTTCAAGGACGTCTTCACCGCCCTGAGCGCCGGCGATTCGCACCTGCTGCTGCCCGACGGCGCCTACCTCTCCCTCGACAAACCGGAACTGCAACGCCTCAAGGCCCTCATCACCGAGGCCAGGGACATGCACGACCAGGACCCGAACCAGCTGCGGCTGAGCAGGTTCCAGGCCGGCGTGTGGGAGGAACTGGCCGCGCTCGGCGTGGTGGAGCGGCAGGCCGAGCAGTGGCGGGTGCAGGTGCAGGGCCTGCTGGACCTGCACGAGACGTCCGATCTGGAGCCGCCCGCGTCACTGCTGGCGACGCTGCGCCCCTATCAGGTCGAGGGGTTCCGGTGGCTGGCATTCCTGTGGACGAACCGACTCGGCGGCATCCTCGCCGACGACATGGGTCTCGGCAAGACCGTCCAGTCACTCGCGTTGATCTGCCATGCGCGGCAGCAGGATCCGGACGGGAGCGTGCGCGACGACGCCCCCGTGCTGATCGTCGCACCGACGTCCGTGGTGCCGAACTGGGCGTCGGAGGCGGCGCGCTTCGCGCCGCACCTGAAGGTCGTCGCGATGTCGGAGACGGCCGCGAAACGCGGTGCCGCGCTGGGCGACTCCGTCGAGGGAGCGGACATCGTCGTCACCTCGTACACCCTGGCCCGCCTGGACTCCGAGGAGTACGAGGCGCACCGCTGGTCGATGCTGCTCCTCGACGAGGCGCAGTTCGTCAAGAACCACCGCTCGAAGGCGTACCAGGCAATGCGCCGCATCGATGCGCCGACGAAGATCGCGATCTCGGGCACGCCGTTGGAGAACACCCTGATGGAACTGTGGTCGCTGCTGTCGATCACGGCGCCGGGACTGTTCCCGCACCCGACGAAGTTCCAGGAGTTCTACCGCACCCCCATCGAGAAGTCCGGCGACAGCGAGATGCTCGCGCAGTTGCGCCGCCGGATCAGGCCGCTCATGCTGCGCCGCACCAAGGAGCAGGTCGCGGCCGACCTGCCCGAGAAGCAGGAGCAGGTGCTCGAGGTGGAACTGTCGCCACAGCACCGCAAGCTGTACGACACCCGGCTGCAGCGGGAACGGCAGAAGATCCTCGGACTCGTCGACGACCTCGACTCCAACCGGTTCACGATCCTGCAGTCCCTGACGGTGTTGCGGCAGCTCAGCCTCGACCCCTCGCTGGTCGACGAATCGCACCGGTCGGTGGGGTCCGCGAAGATCGACGCGCTGATCGAACAGCTCGAGGACGTCGTCGCGGGCGGGCACCGCGCGTTGGTGTTCAGCCAGTTCACGGGATTTCTCGACCGAGTGCGTCAGCGCCTCGACGCCGAGGAGGTCACGTACTCGTACCTCGACGGGCGGACCCGAGGGCGCGCCCAGGTACTCGACGAGTTCAAGTCGGGCTCGGCGCCGGTGTTCCTGATCAGTCTCAAGGCGGGCGGGTTCGGACTCAACCTCACCGAGGCCGACTACTGCTTCCTGCTCGATCCCTGGTGGAACCCCGCGACCGAGGCGCAGGCCGTGGACCGCACCCATCGCATCGGCCAGACCCGCAACGTCATGGTGTACCGGCTCATCGCGAAGGACACCATCGAGGAGAAGGTGATGACGCTCAAGGGACGCAAGTCCGAACTGTTCTCGTCGGTCGTCGACGAGGGTGGCGCGTTCAGCTCGTCGCTGTCGGCAGAGGACATCCGCGAGCTGCTCGGATAGCGGGCGGAGACGTAGCGTCCCCACACGAGCGGCCGAGGTGTTAGCATCACCTAAGTTCTTGATTCACCTTTCAAGAACTCTGTAAACGACTGCCGCTCAACGTGTTTGCGTGGAGCGGCAGCAGTATGTGAGGAGAACACCATGGGATCGGTTGCCGACCTCCTGTCGCAGAGCCAGGCTCTCACCCAGCTCGAGTACCTCTTCGGCGTCATTGCCGGCCTGTCGCAGAGCTGAGCCCGACCGACATCGGGCGCCCCGGGTGACCAGAACCTGAGCGGCGCCACCCCCGACCCTCCCCCGGGTCGTCCCCACCCCCGCGACGCCATGCGGCGTCGCCCTACCCCTGGAGGCACCACATGGGCTCCCTCGAACCGCTCTACATGGGACCGCTGGGCAGCGTCGACCTCATCGCCGCCGGCGTGATCGACTCCGTCATCAACAACATCAACTGGGGCGTCGTCTTCGCCAGCTACCTCGGCAGCTGACACCCGGTTCGTCACCGGCGAAGGTCCGTGCGGCACTGTGCCGCAGGGACCTTCGTCGTCGGGTCCCACATCGACCGAGCTCGGGCAACCAGGCGTCGAGCCCTTGTCGCGTGTGCCGAGCCGGTGGTCTCAGCCGGGAACGCCGGCAGCGACCGCGAGAGCCTCCACCACCCACCGCTCATAGTCCTCTGCGGCCCAGCCACGTTCGTGGAGCAACAGGTCGTGCGACTCGGGGCCGAGAAGGACCAGCCCGATGTCGACGCACCGCTCCACGTCCAGTGCGTCCACCTTCGCGGCGAGCGCGGCCATCAGGTGACGCAGCACCGTTTCGTGGTGCGCACAGGTGGCCGCCCAGAGTTGCGCGACCTCCGCGTCGGCTCCCGCGGCAGCCCGCACGGCAAGCAGCACGGGACCGACCCGGTCGAGCACCTGCCGCGATGCGTGCACATGAATGCGCAACTGCTCCAGAGGTTCCGGGGCCGCGATCGCGTCGGCCACCCACTGCCGCTCGAGGGTGGGCACCGGGTCGTCGTCGCCGGCGATCGACACGTCGAGCAGCGCCGAGAGAATGCTGCGCTTGTTGCCGAACACGAAGTAGACGGTCTGCACCGCCACTCCGGCTTCCACGGCGATCGCCTTGATCGTGGTGGACGCGTATCCGGTGGTGGTGAAGAGGGTGCGCGCCGCGACCAGGATTCTGCGGCGCGCGGGGGTGCTGTCGTCCGAGGCCGTTGCCATGCCGAGAGTCTAGCTCTAGAGTCAGGCACTAGAGCTATACTCTAGCGATTGGAGGGGCCATGACGACCGTGCTCGTCCTCGGCGGCTACGGGGCCGTCGGAACACACCTGGTGTCGGCGTTGCGGTCGACGGGTGTCACGGCACTCGCGGCCGGTCGCGACCCGGCGCGGGCAGACCGAGTGATCGACCTCGCGGCACCGGTCGACGCGGCCGTCGACGGGGTCGACGTCGTCGTGAACTGCGCCGGCCTCGAGGACCCGGCGCTCGCCGCCGCAGTCGCCGGGCGCGGCATCCCGTTCGTCGACATCACCGCGACCTCCGCATACGCGACCGCCCTCGAAGCGGTGTCGGGTCCGGTCCTGCTCGGTGTCGGCATCGCGCCCGGCCTGTCGAGCCTGCTCGCGGTGGAGGCGGCGCGAGGTGGCGGCCCGGTCGACATCGCGATCGGTCTCGGCGCGGGCGAGTCGCACGGCGCCGCCGCGACCGCGTGGACCTACGGTCTGGCCGGACGCCATTTCGACGATCCCGACGGTTTCCGCGTTCGCAACTACACGAAGCCCACGCGGTTCGCCCTGCCCGGCTACTCCCGATTCCCCGTCCTGCGAACCGATTTCGCGGACCAGCACCGCCTGACCACGGACCTCGGGACTCCGGTGCGCACACACCTGCGCCTCGACTCCAGGTTCGCCACCGCCGGGTTGGCCGCCCTGACCTGGGTTCCGTGGGCGGCGCGCTGGGTACCCGCGGGCGCGATGCCGGGCAGTGACATGTGGGTGGTCGCCGCCCGCGGCGCGTCGGGAACGGTGTCGGCGTCCGGCCACGGCCAGTCACTCGCCACCGCCCTCGTCGCAGCCGAGGCGGTGCGACTGCTGGAGTCCACCTCGATAGACAAGCCCACCTGGCTGCATCAGGTCACCGATCTCGCGGCGTTCGCATCGAGGCTCGACGGCGACACGATTCGGGTCGGCTGACGGACAGCGCCTCGTCGGGCGGCTGCATCGCCGTGACCGGTGTTCCGACCCGAAGCGACGGAACAGGCACACCGTCCGGGCTGTTGTCACTGACGTGGACGCACGCCGTAGCGTGGTGGGTACCCCGACGAAAGGACGACCGTGTCGCACGTCATCGAGCACCGGCCCGAGAACAACCGTTTCGAGATCCTCGTCGACGGCCAGGTCGCCGCGTACGCCGAGTACACCGAGCACGGCGGCATACGGGACTTCGACCACACGGTCACCGAGCCGGCATTCCGGGGCCAGGGCCTCGCGGGCGCACTCGTCCGGGCCGCGCTCGACACCACGCGCGCCGAGGGGCTGCGCATCCGAACCTCGTGCTCCTACGTGGACGCGTACGTCGTGAAGCATCCCGAGTACCAGGATCTCGTCGCCTGAGACGTCCGATCAATCGCCGCGTCGGATCCGGTGTGCCCGGGCGCGCTCCGGTCCTGTCGAGTGTTCGAGGTCGCAGGTGTGGTTCGGGATCCTACGTGGCCTGACACGCGACGTTGTGGTCCCGAGATCCGCTCGCCTCGGTCATTCCCTCTTCCCGGCCGGATCGGCAGAATGTGCGGCAGCCAACGATCGGGAGGTCAGGATGTCGGTAGCCGAGCAGATCATCGCCGAGCAGCGCGCGGCGGTCGAGGACGCGCAGGCGGTGTTCGACGACGCCCCACCCGCCGACCCGGACTTCATGATCGGCACCTGGCGCGGCGCCGAGCTGCGCACCGGCAACAAGATGGACGGCATGCTCGACGCGAGCGGCTGGTGGGGCAAACAGTTCGTGGACGCCGAGACGGTGCATCCACTGCTGTTCCCCGCCGCCGACGGACGCTCACTGTGGGCGCTCGACCCGGCGCGGATCCCCTTCAATCTGCTGATGCACCCGATCGTGCCGTCCTTCGAAGGCAAGGACCTCTCGAAGCTCGTCACCCTCACCCGCCCGGCTGTCGCGACGCGGAAGCCGAAGGCGCGGCTGCGCACCACCCACTTCCGCGGCACCGACACCGCCACCATGATCTACGACGCCCACCCCATCAACGACGTGTTCCGCCGCATCTCCGACACCACCGTCATCGGGTGGATGGACCTACGCGGTTCCGAGCGGCCGTACTTCTTCTCCCTCACCCGCGACGAGTCGCTTCCCGTGAAGGCGCTCGGCGCCCGCTGACAACCCTCGCCTGCTTTCCCGAATGGCCCATCCGGTCAGCCTGACCGACTGGATGGGCCATTCGGGAACCAGCTTCGTGGCGAACGTGGTGATCAGTTCACTCGCCACGAATCTCTGGAAGCACGAGATCGATTCGTGCCGCAACCCGAAATGATCGGTCATTCGCCCGAATGACACAGTGGCACAGCATTGTCCGAACCTCGATGTACGGTGACGTCACCGTCTCCGGCTACGAGCGCCGGTTCCGCGTATGCGGAGCGTAAGGGCCTCGGGAGTAGCCACTTTCAGCCCACTCACCACGAGGATCATCATGCGCCGCCATCCGTCCGCCCTGCCCGCACGCGTCCCGAACCGCCGAGCGTCGGAGTCGCCGAGTCGCTCACGGGCACTGCGGGTCGCGGGAATCGTCTCGACTGCGGCACTCACTGCGGTGGTCGTCGCCGGCTGCGGCAGCAGCGACACCGCGGACACCGCGAGCGACCCGTCGAGCACCACGAGCGCCGTGCGCACGACGCCCGCACTGCTGACGACAGTCGCATTGCCGCCGGCTCCCGTGACAACGGCGGATCCAATACCGGCGGCCGCCCCGGCACCCGTGGTGGCGGCGGTCATGCCGAGTGTCGTGTGCATGAACCTTCAGTCGGCGCAGAACCTCATCCAGGAGGCGGGTGTCTTCTTCTCCCGGAGCACCGATGCCACGGGCGCCGGCCGCAGCCAGATCGTCGACTCCAACTGGATTGTCGTCGGTCAGACACCCCTGCCCGGTGCACCGGTCACCGAGGGCGAGGCCATGCTGTCAGCGGTCAAGATCGGCGAGACCGCGAGCTGCTGACACGCGGGCCTGTCCCCGGAACCGCAGGCCCCGATTGAGCGCCGCCACGTCGGCTTCGAGCTCGTCCCCCCGGTCGGCGAGGGTGGTGACGGTGAGCTGCGTGAGCCACGTGTCAGCGGGGTTGCCGGTGATGACGTAGCGCGTCGTCACGTCGAGATTCCAGTCGCCAGCGACGTAGGTTCCGCGGATGAACGCGGACGGCGCCCGCCCGAACGGTGCCCGCGACGTCACGATGTCACACCAGAACGGCAGCCTGCGCGAGTCGACGAACGCGCAGGACAGCAGGTCGAAGACGTCGAAGTGGCCGTCCAGTCGGGCTTGGGACAGCACGGCGTTTGCCGTGAAACCGGCACTCGTCGACGCCGGGCACGCCACGACCTGCGCCGCACCCGGGAACTGATCGGGCGCAGCCTCCGACCATCCCGGAAGGACGGGGATCGACACCGCACCCGTGTACGGCTCCACGACAACGGATCTGGTGGTGAGATACTCGGCGATCGACTCGCCGGCACCGGTCATGGTCACTGTGTCCTCTGTTTCGGTCGTGCCGCATGGGACCGCTCCGGCGGCGGCAGTGGCCGCAACGACTTCCGCACCCTTGCCCCTACCTGGAACACAGCGCGGTAAGTCCCAAGTTGATGACCGTGACGTCCATCTCCAGATCCTCGTCACGACTGGCGAGAGTCGTAACGGTCAGTTGGGTTAGGTGGATGTCGTCCATCGCCACGCTGAGAACGTAACGCGTGGTGGCATCGAGGATCCAGTCATCGATGACGAATGTCCCGCGAATGAACGCGGACTGCAGGTGTCCGTACGGTACCCGCGAAGTTTCGATGTCGCACCAGTCGGGTAGCCGCCTCGAGTCGGTGAACGCACAATCGAGGAGTTCCTCGGGGTTCACCGCATCGGACAACCTGCCGTGTGTCAGAACTGCATTGGGCGTGAACCCGGAGGCGGTCGCGCCTGTGCAGACAAGCACCTGAGAAGCACCCGGAAACTGATCAGCAGGAAGCTCTGACCATCCGGGCAGAACCGGTATCGATGCGATACGGTCGACGACCGACTCGACGGTCACATGATTGGACGCAAGGTACTCGGCGATTGTCAGCGCCGAGTTGTCAGTGGCCAGCATGTGGCACCTTCGTCTGTCCGATGCGCGCCACCCGGAGCCGTTCACGGAGCGGCGGGGGGCGCAGCAACTCACGCGCGTCAGGCACCGCGACGATCTCTCGCTGGTCTGGGTTGTCCTTCATGTGCCGCAGAAGATCGATCAGCATGTTCGGTTCCGCGACGAACTGTGACGTGACAATCGTGACGTAGTCGGCCGAGTCGAGTTGGAGTTGGACATCGGCCGGAACGGCGTCTCGCGGCCGAACGATGATTCTCGGAACCTCCAAGTCGATCATTGCCGTGTGGACGACGTTGACACTGGCTTCAATGTCGACGATGTCGTCCCACGCGACGAACCAATCGGCTCGGACAAAAGTCAATTTCCGCCATTCCCGTGTCTGTCGGTGGAGTCCCCCCGGCGAGATGACCAACTGCGTTCGTGAGCGCCCAACCAAGATCAGCACAGCGATTGCCGCCGAGGCAACACCGATGACCGCCATGAAGTTCGCGGCACCCTCCGTCTGTCGACCCTCAGGCAGCAGTGCGCTGGGATTGCCAAGGTAATAAGTTACGGCAGAAAGCAATCCATACGTTGCCAGCGCAGCCATAGTCGCGCCAAAGGTGACGGCAAGTCCCCGAACGGCCGGAACCACGATTCCCCGTTCTCCGGCCGTCTCCGGACGCGTTGTGATCCGCCGGGAAAGTCCCACAAAACGGATTCCGCCGAATCGGCAGTTGAGAACGACGAACCCGACCAAGGCAAGCACCATGCCTGCCATGCCCAAACTCGCGAGGTTGTCTCCCGAACGCACGAAATCGACCACGGCCAGCGCCCCAGCCGCGGCTGGGGCAGATAGCACCAGCGCGCACGTCAGCCATCCGTAGTGCAATCGCTGCGGCCACGAGGGCAGTGGGAGGCTGTCACGTGAATCGCCTTGCTGCGCCTTCATGCCCGCTTCCTCCTCTTGATCCAGAAGACTTCAAACGCCGGAGGCCAATTGCCCATCGCCCGGTCAAATCTCACTCCCATATCAACTGACCCACTTTGGATACGGCCCAGCCGACACCGCCTCCAGCAACGACTCCAACCACTACGCCCACCCCCGTCCCAGCACCCGGAAAGATCGAACCAACGGCGGCACCGGCCCCGATGCTCGCGATCAGGCCCGCTGCGGCACCCGCACCCTCAGTGACGATCGCCTCCGTCGGGTCCATTCCACCCTCGATGTCATTGACAACGGCCGGGACCGTCCCGAGCGCGGCGCCGAACGGTCCGAGCCCGCGCCCGATCGTCCGTGCAAGGTCATCGCCAGTAGCCGTCGCCGCGCTCGCCAATCCCGCACTAGTCGCATCGGTCACAAGTCCGATCGAGGATGCGGCAGCGGTGGCCGGGACGTCCGGCATCCACGTGAACTCGTCCTGCTTGCCCTTCGACACGGTCCCCGGCTTCGCGGCAGAACCGGCATCTTCAAGCGCCGCGATCGCTACCCGCAGTGACCGCTCCGCGTCAGCAGCTGCATCTCCAGCCTGGCGCAGCGCATCGGTCGTCGCGTAAGTGAGATCCAGTGCCTCCTGCCGTAGCCGCTCACCCGCGTCGGACACAGCGGCACCGGCAACAACCACGAGCAGTCCACTGGCGTCGACAGTGCCGTCGTCTGCAACGGTGAACCCCGCTGTTCGGGCCGCCGTCACTGTCCGGATGAGATGATCACGCGCAGCCTCGACCGCACCTGAGCTACGGCGCAGCGCATCGGAGACAGAATCGATGCCTTCCGCAACTCCGCGACCCAGTCGGTCCTCCTGCACGACACGTTCTGCCGCGGCCGTTGCAGCGCTGCCACGCCACGTGTCGGCCAGTGCATCCTGCTCAGCCGTCAGACTGTGCATACTGCGTCGGGTTGTCTCCGCGACCGCAACCAAACCGTCAGCCGCCGCAACCAGCGCCGCAGGATCCCACGAACTGACCTGCGAGACCGTCAGAGTCACGCGGGCACATCCATCGCGTGAAGCGCACCGGTGAAGGTGGCCTCGGTTACGTCGTAGCCGTCTGCGTTGCCGCGTGCGATCCGCGCAACCTCGCTCAGTCTGCGGCACACATTGCGTAGCCCTAGAGCGCCTGCATCGAATCCGGCCGTACACGCATCGCCGAACGTGGTACCGGGCAGCGCACCCTGCGCCTCGGCGAACGGCGAACTCACGTCGACCGACGCCAGCGACCTCGACACCCCCGACACCGAATCCGCGAACGATCGCAGCTTGTCCGGGTCAACCTTCACCGACACAACGCCCCCCAGGTGTTGATTCCCTGGCCGGAGGGTACTGCACCCTTCCGACACCGGCGCACACCCACCCCTACCCGGTTGTGCATATGTGTGCAGAACGTCCTGTAGACCGGAAGACCAGGAGGCAAAGCACGTCGGTGGCCGGGCGGATCGAATGCGCCACACGAGAACCGACCCAGCTACAGCGGGTCGCCGAACGCCAGGTTCAGCCGCAGCGCCTGATCGATCACCCGCACCGCCAACTCGACACGCTCTTCGAGGCTGCCCGGCAGGAGCACCCACGACCGTCCCGCGTCCGTGAGCGCGTCCTCGAACCAGCCGGTCATGTCGGCGCGGATGTGCTCGCCGTCGCGAATCCCGTCCTGCACGAACGGAACTCCGACGTGGTCGGTGAGCAGGTACAGCGCCCTACGATCCGGCGCGACGGCGTGTCCCCCGCACTCGCCGAGATAGCGGCGTTCCCACACGGTGGTGGCGAACGCGTCGGTGTCGCAGATCAGCACCGGCGAACCGCGACGCGCCGCGTCGTCCTCGAGCCTGCTCTGTTCGGCGGCGATCCGGGCGAAGTCGTCGCCGGTCCACACCAGGTCGTCCATCGTCACGTCCGGGTTGCTGCGCTGCGCGTCGTCGAGCTTGTCGACGGTGGCCTGCCGCCCGTACTCGGGCACCCACTGCGTCCGCGTCCACACCCCGCCCCGGGCCCGGTAGTGCTCGGCGACGGCGCGGCTGACGGTGGTGGTGCCGGTGGATTCGGCACCGACGACGACGATGCGGGTGGCGAGGCCGGCACGGGTGGCGTCGGCGAGGTCGTCCCAGCGGGCGACGAGGTCGGCGCGACACGCCGTCCCAGACACCGGGTACGCGACCCGTTCCGGGTCGATGCTGACGTGGACGGCCGAGAACCGGTGCGCCAGTTCGTCTCCGTACTTCTCGCTGGAGACGATCGCGTCGACGGGGACACCGGTGACGCGGCGGACCGCGGCCCGCATGCACGCCACCTGCGCCGCCCACACCGTGTCGGAGCCGAGGTCCATCGGCGCGTCGCACACGACCCCGGTGACGGTGACCGCCGAATGCGCTGCCTGCATCCAGGACACCCTGTCCGCCAACGGTATCGACTCCGCTGCCGACGCCATCACCAGCACCGTCACCTGCTCTGCGACCTCCTCGGCGGACCGCACGAGGTGGTGGTGCCCGGCGTGGGGTGGGTAGAACTTGCCGATGACGAGCGCGTGCCGGTACATCACGCCACCGCGGCGTAGTCGGTGGCGGCGACACGGCTACGACGCCAGGCGACGAGTCCGCGGATGCACAGCAGCAGGAACCCGATGTACAGCAGGGCCGTCAACGTGAGCCCCTTGTGGAAGTACAGGGGGATGTAGATCAGGTCGGCGGCGATCCACAGCAGCCACGATTCCCACTTCTTCTTCGCCTGCCCCCACGTCGCGAGCAACGACAGCACGGTGGTGACGGCGTCCCAGAACGGCACCGTCGAGCTTGTCGCCGTGTCGAGCAGGATTGTCAGCGCGGCGGTGCCTGCGATGCCGACCGCGGCGAGCATCGCCCACTGGCCGCCGCTGGTGCCGGTGACGTGCAGCGCACCGCCGTCACGTCCGCGGGTCCAGTTGCTCCACCCCCACAGGGCGAGTGCGATGTAGACAACCTGCAGTCCGGAGTCCGCGTAGAGACCGGCGGTCGCGAACAGCAGGATCCAGACGAGGTTGTTCGCGATGCCGATCGGCCAGTTCCACAGCGACTGCCGCCCGACGAGGTAGACGCACCAGGCGCCGGTGACGAAGCCGATGACCTCGGCCCAGGTGGTCGGCGCACCGAACGCGGTGAACGCCGTCGAGTTCAGGAATGTGAGCATCGTGGCCCCCTTTCAACTGTTCGGAACATTAGCGCATATTTGCGCTAACTCGCAACAAGGCTGAACGCCACGTTCATCTCACTCACCCGAACGAACGCCACCTTCACCCCGACGCGGCACACACCCCACATCCGCTGAACGCCACGTTCAGCCAGACACGGCGCAGCATCCTCCGCGAATGGCTGAACGTCCCCTTCACACGATCTACAGGCATGAACGTGACGTTCAGCCGCACAGGGGGATCAGTGGGGAGCGGCGTCCACGAGGTCGTGCTCGACGCGGTACGACGCTCGCATCCGCGCCATCTCCGAGTCGCGCACCCGGTAGGCCTCCGCCGTGGCCGCTTCCTGATCGGAGACACGGAACTGTTGGGCGCGTCCGACCAATGCGAGCACAGGTCCGACGCGGCGGAGCACGTGCTTGATCGGACTGTCGGGGATTCGCAGGGCGTCGGCATCCTTGTCGCCGATGAACACGCGCTGCAACCCGTACATCAGCTTGACGGCCAACGCTTTCCGCATTTTCTCGTTGCCCGGCAGGAGGTTCGCCAGCTCGGGCGCGAGGTAGTCCTCGGTGAGCGCGACGACGAACTCACGGTCGTCGTCGCCGGGGCCCGGCGAGGTGAGCCGGTACAGCTCCTCGACGCGGACGTGGTCGGCCTCGGTGTGCGGGTTCAGCGCCTCACTCATGCCGACGACGTGCCCGACGTACCGCCACAGGTGGTAGATGTCGGCGAGTTCGCGGTCGGTGAAGCGGACCCCGAGCCCGTGCATGGCTTCGTTGGCGATGTGCCCGAACTCGGCGATGGTGAACGCCATGTACGGCTGCGGGATCGGCACACCCCACGCCGCCTCGTCCCACTGCCCACTGAGCCGGATACCGCGACGGACGTGCGCGTGGATGATGCGGACGCGCACGGTGTACTCGAAACCGGCTCCGCCCCTTCGCATTCCTCCGCGGGAGATGACGTGCCGCAGCCACTCCCCCACCTCCACGGACCGGATGGCGGGCTCGCTGGCGTAGCGACCGGTGAGCGCGAGCGGCTTCCCGGCGATGGTGTTCCCAGCGCCACGGACCAGGGAGGCGGCCCCGAGGACCATGCCCATCACGGCGCTGTTGCGGATGAGCGCGTCGGCGGCGCGGTCGAGGCTGTCGTGGTCGAGCCAGTCTGGTTCGTCGTCGAGGAACGCGAACAGGTCCCGCAGCGACTGCGGGGCATCGGGGACGGAGTCGATCCCACCGGTCAGGGCGGCGCGCACCGCTGCGGTGGCCGACGATCCCCCGAACACATCCTCGACCACCGCATCGGCCAGTGGATCGGCCTCCCACATCCCGTCGAGCCACACGCGGCCGGCGTCGCCGTGGCGGCGCAGCGCGAGGTCGGCGTTGACGAGGTCGTGGGGTATCGGTCGGTCCATGCGATTCATGTAAACACGAGGAATCCTCACTTACTATTCACTTTCAGAAGGTCGCGCCCAAGGGGATGAAATGGCAAGTAGGACCGCACGACGCTCACCTATCCAGCAACGCGGACGGGAGATGCGTGGCCGGATCCTCACCTCTGCACTCACGCTTCTTGAGCGCAACCCCGGCACCAGGCCCAGCACCACCGCGTTGGCCGACCACGCCCACGTCAGCATCGGCACCGTCTATCGGTACTTCGCGGACATGGACGCCATCGTCGAGGAACTGCGCCTGGCCGCCGTCCACGACATCACCACCCGACTGTCGAGCAGCATCGGCCGCGCGATGGACCAGTCGCCGTTCGACGCGATGGTGACGGTCGTCGAGGCACTGACGTCGGCGTTCGAGGCGCACGCCGCCGTGATGCGCGCGTCGTACTCGTCCGCGGAGAGCGCGTTCGGCGACGCGTGGGCAGAAGTCGAAGGACCACTGCTGCCGCTCGCACGGATCATCCCCGCCAGGTTGCGCCCCGACCTCGACGACCGGGCCCTCGACGACCTCGTCTTCATCACGATGGGCGCCACCGCCAGCCTCTGCTCGCGGATCGCGCTGCTGCGCCCACCCGGGTCGGACCGTGACGCGCTGATCGCGACGACGGCCCGGATGCTGCTCGCCGCGTTCGCCGACGCTGGCACACTGGCCACATGAGCCAGCAGTCGATCGCGATCACCGTCACCGGCCATGCCGAACGCGAGTTCGCCCCGAACCGCTGCACCGTGGTCCTGCGGGTGCACGCGGACGGCGCGACGCGGGAGGCCGCGTCCGAACCGGCGGCCGCGGCGATCGCCTCCGTCACCGAGCAGGTGATCGCGCTGCGCGAGCAGGACGACAGCCCGATCAAGCGGTGGACTCTCGACGAGATCCGGCACACCCGGCACCGCCCGTACAGCCAGAGCGGCAAGTCGAAGCCGTGGGTGTACCAGTCGTCGGCATCGATCACGGTGACATTCACCGACTTCCGCGGCATCGGCGGGTTCGTCGAGCGCGCCGCAGAGAGCGACGCCGTCAACGTCGAGCACCTGCGGTGGTGGGTGAGTCGCAAGGCCGAGGCGCGACGGCTCGCGAAGGTGCGGCACCTCGCGGTGCTGGACGCGATCACCAAGGCACAGGGCTACACCGAGAGCCTCGGGTTCGGTGCGTTCCAGGCGGTCGCGATCGCCGATCCCGGCATGCTCGGCGTGGCTCCGCCCGCCCCCGCCCGCCCGCTCGGGGCGCCGATGATGCGGGCCGTCGCGGCACCTCTGGACGGCGCCGCCGGCGGACCCGAGCTGATGCTCGAACCCGACCGGATCACCATTGTCGCCGACGTCGAGGCCCGGTTCGAGGCGTCTTGACACACCGCGACTACGACGGCTTCTTCGCCCGTCCGGTCGTGACCGCGGCGCCGAGTTTCGGGGCGCGCGGGAGCCTCCCGTGGGCGGTCGATGCCCGGAAACCGTCGATCGCGAGCGCGGCGTACCGGCGGGCCGCCGTCGGCCGAGTGTCGAGCGGTAGCGACGCCAGGCCGCGGGCGGCGACCAGTACGAGGACGACGTCGTCGATGACGAAGTCCCTGCGCAGCCCCCCTGCCGCCTGAGCCCGCCGGGCCAGTGCGGCGACCTTGCGGAACAACGTCGCGCGGTGCACAGCGAAGCCGCCGGCCTCCCGGTCCTCGGACATGAACGCCTCGACGAAACCGTGATTGCGGACGTTGAGGACGACGGTCCGTTCGATGACCGAACAGAAGCCCAGCCACGGGTCCGGGTCCGCGGCACCGTCGTCGACGATGTCGCGGCAGGACCTCAGTTCCTGCGCGAAGGCCTCCTCGACGAGGGCCTGCTTGGTCGGAAACCGGCGATACAGGGTCGCGGGCCCGACCCCGGCGCGGCGCGCGATCTCGCGCATCGTGACCGCCAGCCCGTGCTCGGAGAACAGTGCCTTCGCGGCGTCCATCACGCGGTCGCGGTTGTCCTGGGCATCGGCCCGCAGCATGTGAGGCAGTTGGTCGGTCATGACTCTCACTTCCCCTAAGTGGACGGGACCGTCCACTACGTTCGCGAGAGAACCTTACCGGCGCAACAGAAATGGAGCCACCCATGCGAGCGATAGCGATCAGGCGATTCGGCGACCCGGACGGCATGGAGGTGATCGACCTCCCCGCGCCGGCACCCGAACCCGGACAGGTCGTCCTGGACACCGAGGCGATCGGGGTCGGCGGCGTGGACGCCGTCATCCGCCGGGGCACCCTCGCGGGCTACGGATTCACCGAGGGCCTGATCCCCGGCAGCGAGGTCGCCGGCGTGGTGACGGCGGTCGGAGACGGCGTCGACGCCTCCTGGGTCGGGCGCCGGGTGTGGGCGTTCACGGGCACCGGTGGCGGGTACGTCGAGCAGGCTGTCGCCCGGGTCGAGGACATCGTCGCGCTGCCCGACGACCTGACGTCGATCAATGCGGTCACCGCCGGAAGTTCCGCCACTGTCGCGCATTTCGCGCTGGCACATGCACGCTTCGCGCCCGGCGAGTCCGTACTCGTGCGCGGCGCGGCGGGCAGCATCGGCATCGCCACCGTCGAACTCGCCGCACGCGGCGGCGCAAGCACCATCGCCGTCACCACCTCCTCATCCGAACGCGGCCGGCGACTCCTCGACCTCGGCGCGACCCACGTCCTCGACCGCTCCGGCGCCGGCGACCCGTCCGCACCGGAGTCCTTCGACGTGATCATCGACATCGTCGCCGGCGACGACCTGCCGGTCTTCATCGACCGGCTCGCACCGAACGGCAGACTGATCCTCGTCGGACTCGTCGCAGGTCCGCCGCCCGCAGACTTCGGCATCAGGCTTATGAACTCGTTTCAGCAGTCCCGCTCGTTCTCCGTGTTCAGCCTCGACAGCGTCACCGTCGCGGAGCGAGACCGCGTGCGGGCTGCGCAGTTCGCCGCCACGGCCCGCGGCGACCTGCACGCCGTCGTGCACGATGTCCTCCCCCTGGAGAAGGCAGCCGAAGCGCACCGTCAGATGGACGACGGCACAGTGTTCGGCCGTATCGTTCTCACCCCGAACTGACCAAGCGTTCTCGCGTTGCGGGCCGTGAGCGCAACACGCGCGCAGCGCGATTACGACAGGTCCGTCTGTCCTGCGCTCGGAGATCGAGGGCCCACGTCAGGTCGGAGTGCGGCGAGCACCGTCTCGACGCGCCGGTCCACCGGCCCGGTCAACTCGACCACGGGCAGGCCCTCGAACAGCTGTAGCGGATCGTCGTACACCAACTCCAAGAGTGCGTGGTTCACGGCCGCCCCGAGCTGGGGAAACTCGGCCGGCGGCAGCTCCGTGTCGTCGGTGATCGGTACCACGATAAGGAGATCGAGTGTGGCCATCGCCGACCTCACCAGGTCCACGTCAACCGTGTCCTCCGGGTCAACGCCACAGGCGGTGAGGTAAGCCAGGAAGTCCAGCGGGGTTCGGTCGAACACGACACCGCTCCCGGAGTCATGCAGGGAGCGCAGTGACCGCCGCAACTGCGCGCGGTAATCGGCGACGGACGGCGGATACTCGAACTCGTACCCCTCCTCTTCGAGCAGCACGTACGGCTCGTCGATCGGGGTGTAGCCGTCCAGTCGGGCACACAGTTCCTCGACCAGGGTGGTCTTGCCGGTTCCGTGCGGGCCGGAGACACCTATTCGTCGCCCAGTGTGCGTTGAGGTCGTCACGCTCGGAGGATACGTCGACCCCGATGCCGCCCATGGCGAGGCGCGACACGCACGGCGCACGTTCTCGATCCTGTCTGTGCCCGCTGCCATCATCGGTCGCATGCATCAGTTCGACGAGGGATTCGAGCCACCCGAGGACTGCGTTCTGTGGTGCCGGAACAGGACGTACGACATCCACGTGCTCGATGACGACGCCCTCGTCGACCTGGACTGGTGGAATCGGCACCTGCGCGAGGCCGAGCACGACGTCCGGCTTCGGGGCCGCAACTACGACGGCAAGGTCGTCGAGTACGGACAGGCGACGGTGCTCCGGAACGATCTGCGTCTGGGCAGCGACCTGGTCGAGGCCCGCCACAACGGACTGGGGCTGCTGTTCCTGTGCGCGGCGTGGCGTAGCGGCCATACCAGGCGACGTGGTGCGCGCCGCTTCCCCGACCTGTCCAACCGTTTCGTCGCCGACGGCGTGCAGCCGTACGCGGGGGCAATGGGGGCCATCGACGAGCTGATCCGCCTCAAGCGGTTGCCGGACTACGACCACACGAGCAGTTCGGGGTGGCCGGCACTGCCGAATGTCGGGGTCGCACTGACGACGGTGCTGGCGTGGGCCCTCGACATCCGGTCCGCAGGCGGTCGTGCCCAACTGCTCGACCAGCACGGCGTGTCGACGCTCGTTCACCAGGGGTGGCTGGAGGATCCGGCGGTCAGTGGGTTCACCCGACGCCGCTACGACCGCTACCTCGAACTGCTGCAGCACTGGGCGGCGGTCGGCGAGACCACCCCCGAACTCGTCGAACGGTGGCTTGTAGAAAGGTGGAACGCGCGCGTCATGGAGGCGCGTAACGGGACTCGGGCCGAGCCAACGCTTTTCTGAATAGCGGAATCAGGGAGAATCGGGAATGGCGAGCATGATCGTCACGTCGAACCACGACACGCTGTTCGGTGTGAGTGCGGATGTGGACTCACTTGCAGCACGCATTTCCGATGCGATTCACACTGCCGGCATCGAGGGCAGCACGCACGCTGGCCGGTGGGAAGGCGCTGCATCCCAACAGTTTCACGCCAAACTGGGTGAATTCATATCACTCGGGTACGACCTCGCCGACCAGTTGCACTCGGGTGCCGCGACACTTCGCCAACTGGCTTGGGGGCTCGCTGCCATCGGCAACGTCCCGCTGTCGATATTCGGGGCGTGACAAGCCAGCCGGCGGGGTCACATACCCGATTCGATCGCCCCGATGTTGTCCGCGGTCGCCTGATCCGCCGCCTCGTACTGAGCCTCGATCCGCAGGAACACGTCCTTCATCGCCTGCACTTCAACGATGTGATCCTCAAGTGCCTGCACCATCGAGTACTCGCCTCCGACTGCCAATCGGGAGAACTTGTCAGCGACCGCGACAGCGCTCGGGAGCGTACCGAGTCCATCGAAATTGCCGAGTTGTCGCGCTTGCTCCTGGAGTTGCATCAGCTTCGCAATGAGTGCGTCACAATGCTGTGCGCACCGTGCCCCTACGCCGCTGTCGAGTGCAACGGCGCCCGCACCGGCAGCCTCAACGACTTGTCGCCATCCAATTCCGTTTGCCATGGGCGTGGATCCCCTACTCGGACGTGTACGTCAGGAACGCGACTGCCGCCGAATGCGCGGCCTGACACGCGTTGCTGCTGACCGGGTCGACCGTCACGGACACCATCAGCAGACCTGCATCGGTTTCTGTTGCCGCGTAGCAGTTTCTTCCCTCGCGATAGCCCTCATGCGAGAACGCGAGACCCGACTGCCCACTGATGTCGATCTCCCGGATGTCGAGGAAGCTCGGGTCTTGCCGGATGGCGGCCAATCCGTCCAGATTCGACTCCACGGACAGGTACCCGGCACCGCCATTCCAGAAGCAGATGTTCCGGCCAGGCTGTTTCACACCCATGATGTCCCGGGCCTCGGTCGCCGGGTCGAACCCCAGTTCACGAATGACGCCGTCAGGAATGTCGTCGCACGGTTCGAACGGCGATTCCCCGACCGCCGAACCGACCGGCTCCGCCTGGCCACTGACCGTCCCACACCCCGCAACCAGGGCCGCTGCACATGCCAACAGCCCAACAGACTTCCTCATTCGCCCTCCCCATCGAACGTGCGGTGACTATATCGCGACGTTGTTCGCACCTCTGATTGCGCTGTTCCCACGACGCAGTTCCCCAGAGTTGACCGAATTCCTGAAGACCTTCTGTGTCGGCCGGATGCCGGCCACGCGAGGTCAAGATTCGACCGGTGGGTTCACCAACCGGATTTCCTGCCAGCCGAGCGACGCTGACTCGATCACCCCTCAGCCAGATTGCTTCGTCGGTTGGTAGTCACGTGCTCGGATTCGGGCGAGCGCCACCTCGGTGCCGAGTTCGCAACGTGCGGCAGGGTTGTCCACGTAGAACGCCACCAGGTGATGCAGGAGCACTGGATCGCAGGCGAACTGCCTGGTGTCGATCTCTATCAAGGGAGAGTTCGGCAGCCGGTCGATCCTGAAGAGCCGCGTCGTGTATCGGCGATCCCATTCCGCATTCGAATAGCCGATCACCAGGGTCTGAGGAAATCCGTGGTGGACCGCCACCACACCGGCCACCGAACTCCACGGAAGGTAGGATTCGAAACTCCAGCCGCGCTGACGAATTCCCTCCGGCGAGAGAAGCAACGCACCGCGCTGAACCCGCCCGGCCACCAGGGCAATCAGGAAGGCCGCGCAGAAGGCCCCGATCGCTCCGAAGATGATGCTGGCACCCGGGAATCCGTCCGTGTTCAGGTAGATCTCGACCGCCCCGCCACCGCAGAAGAGGGCGAGTGCCACCATCAGTGCAGATATCAACCCGAGGACCTGTGCAGAGTATCGAATTCGAGTGACCGCTGACCCACCGTGCGACACGGTCTGCACATCGACATCGCCTCGGGATTGTCTGCGATGTACGAACCCGAACACGACCGTCAGAACCATAAGGACGCAGAACAAGGCGGTGTAGCGCGTTGCCGCACTGAAACCCTCGGTCAGCGCGGAGCCAGCCGTCATGAATCCCGATACGACAACAATTACCGATAGGCCGATGACGCTCGTGACAAACTTTGGATCGCGCGCATGTGCCGGCCATTCCAAAGGGCGAGCCAGACGTTCCTCAGAAGACCGCATCCCAGCCATCCTCAACCAGCCCTCCCAAGACTTTGCCGGTGTCCACGACCGCGTCCGTGGCGTCGCCCACGGATTCACTAGATCGTCAACATCCTTCTGATAAATGGAGTCGACGAATCCGGACGTGACCAGTCCCGCAGCTGCTCCGCCCACCGCCCCGAGTGCAGCCCCAACCACCGGTGCGGGGATCGCGGTCCCTACCAGTGCGCCCGCTGCGACTGACGCGCCGAAGCCCACCGCACCCTAGACAACCGCCTGTTCAACCGGCTTGTCGTTGATGATGTCGTACGCAATCGAGGCTACGGCGAGTCCACCACCCAGCCTGAATCCGATACGGCCAGCCTTGGCCTCCGACTGCACAGCAGCCTCAGCGAGATCGTCCGCGCTGCTTCCGCGCCGAATCCGCGGAACATGGTGGCGAAGGAGGCGAAGGTGGTCGACACCACCGGCACAAGGAAGAACAGTGCCCGCCACGCATCCGCGACCGCCGCGGGGTCCAGGGTCCGCGGCGCGTCGCCGGAGACCACGTCCTTGGCGCCGTGCAGGCTCTGCCGCACCTCCTTCGGCACGTGAGAGAGGAACTCGCGGTGCAGATCGAGTGCCGCGAGGAACAGCTGGGATCGGGCTGCGGCGACTTCCCAGTCCGACACGGCGCGGCGAACTCAGCACGAGGACGAATTCTCGTGCGCGGCCGATCCTCGCGTCGACGGAAGCGGCGTACGGCCAGAAGTCTCGTCAGCCCAGCACGACCAGAAGCGCCCCTCAGCCATAGGCGCGGTCTCTGAACCGCGCGATTGCCGCCTCCGTGCCCAACTCGCCGCGCGTGTCGGGGTAGCTGGCGTAGAAGTCGACCAGTTGCGCGAGCGCGACTTCGTCGACGTCGAACTTCCGACAGTCCAGTTCGATCATCGGGACGGGTGGCAGCTTGTCGATCCGCCAGAACGGTGCGGTGTAGCGGTGTGGCCAGTCCGCGTTCGCATATCCGATGACGAGCAACATGCGGTAGCCGTTGAAGGCGGGCTTCGCGCCGGCGACTCCTTCCCACCCGAGGCTCGATTCGAATGCCCAGCCTCGGTGGGTGATTCCACTTGGAGTCAGACGCACCCACCCTCGTCTCAGTCGTCGGGCCACGACGAGCATCGGCATCGTCGCCACCGCGATTCCGAACACGCCGAGAACCACGGATGCTCCCGGAAACCCGGACTGGTGGAGGGCGATCTCCATGGCCGCACCGAGCGCAAGGGCGGCGAGGCACGTCATCATCGACACTATTAGGACCCAGACCGCACTCGATTGACGGATTTCCGTCGCGCCGCCCGCGGTTCGCACGTCCGAAACCCTGTCGATATTGCGGCGACTGACGATCCCGAACACTCCGACCAGCACGACGAGCAACGCATAGCCGAGTCCGTACCTCGCCACGGCCGGCTCACCGGCGAGCCATCCTGCCGCGCCCACAACGATCGCGACGACCCCCTGCACGAACATGAATGCCACAGTGGCGATCACCGCTGCGCTGTAGCGGGGGACTCGCCAGTCGTTCGGTGTCGCCGACAAGTCAGAAGACTGCATCCCACCCATCCTTCGCGATCCCTCCAACTGCTTTCCCAGCGTCCACCACTGCCCCGCCTCCGGCAGACACGAGGTCGCCGACATCGTCCACCCCGCCCTGGAAGAGTGCATCCACGGCGCCCGACGTCGCGAGTCCCACGACGATTCCCACACCTGCGCCGACCGCGGTACCGACGCCAGGAACTGCGGAACCGACCAACGCGCCAGCTCCAGCGCCTGCAGCTGCAGACGCCAGAAATCCGGCCGAGCCGGACACAACCGCTTGAACCGGCGGCTTGCCGTTGTAGATGTCGTACGCAACGCCGGCGACGGCGAGCGCACCGCCAACCTTGAATCCCCCACCGTCCACAGCCGACTTCGCCCTCGCGGCTGCCTCGACCGCATCGTCGGCACTCCGACCGAGAGCACGTGCGGTGTCGACGTCACGGTAGATCGCCTCCGCCGGCGTACCCGCCGGCGCAGTTCGAACGAGGTCGAGATACCTCGCGGACTCACCGGTCAGAAAGTCCGATTGCTTCAACAGAAGTGAGACGTGCTTGGCGCCGAGCGCCCCGACCGCACCGTTCACGAGGTCACCGACCACAAGGAACCACTTACTCGTCACATCGGCCCACATGTTCACGCCGACCTTCACGGCCAGCTCATACGTCTCATGCGCTGCCGTCGCGGTCTTGACGGCAGCGCTGTATGCCAGCGCCCGGACCGAGTCCTCGTCGTCGGCCTCAGGCTCCGCAATCACGTAATCCGCGACGGCCAATCCTGCCGCGGAAGCCGCCTCACGTGTTGCGCGCATGTCCTCCTGTGCCCGCTCAATGCCAGCTGCGACGTCGTCGAATGCCTGCGCCTGAGCGCCGATCGCCGACACGAGCTCATCCGCCTTGGAGGCAGTCGATGAAACCCGGGAGCAGAACCCATCTGACGCATCACCGTCCCAGCCGGCTTCAGCGAGATTTCGAGCCCGGTACAGTCCGTCCGCTGCAGCGCCGACTTCAGTCGCCAGTGCGCGGAGCCAGTCCGCCGCCGCACGGATACTCGCCGGGTCACCATCAATACTGGTGTCGATTGACATGCCTAATCCGTCCACGCCGAGTCGAGTGCATCCGCAGATTCGGCGTCCTGCTCGCGATAACTCTGGTTGGTCTCGCGCACCGCATCGCCCGCAGCAGCGAGATCGACCACAAGGTTTCCAGCATTCGCGGCCAGTCGAGCGATGATCCCCATCAGTGCGGGCGTTGCATCTCCGGCGGAGATCGCACCTGGCGCTGAGCTTCCGAGACCATCCAGCGCCGCACTCGACTCAGACAACAACGATGAAATCGACTCCAGTGCCACCGGATCCACATACAGAGTCACAGAACCGCCGCCGGTTGCCCGACTCCGAATGACCACAAACGCATAGTGCGCCCCCCAGTGTCCGTTCCGGCCCCCGACCGGAACGCCGATCATAGAGCACGCCTGATCCAAACCGCCGGTGCCGGGGCCGAGGATGCCGTCGACCGCCACCCACACGTCGTCGATGCGGTACATGCCGAGGTACACGAATTGCCGCCGCACATATCCGCGGCACCCGCGCTCGGCTCGATCAGCCGGGCAGTCCGGCCGATACTTCCGCGATGCGTCGGGTGAGGACCGCGACGGCCTCGTCCCTCCACAGCGGATCACCGAGTTTCTCTCGGACCGCCTCGCTCAGACCGGCCGCCAGGTCGTCCTTCACCGCAAGCTTGTGCAGCTCTTGGTGGGTGAGCCCGGCCTCTTCGATACCGGCGGGGAGGTGGAGCGTCCACCATCCGCTGCTTCGTAGCGCGACCCACGGATCCGCCGGCCGCGGTGCCGAGTCCGCGACGGCGTATGGGGCGAGCAGAGCGGCGAGCTCGTCGCGCACCTTCGACAACGGCACCGCCTCCCGCTGGGGATCCGGGCCATCGACCGCCCACCGCAGCACGACGAACTTGTACGCGGCGCCCTTGCCGCCACGGCTGAACACCTTAGTGTTCTCGAGGTCCCACAGCAGTCCGCCGTGTGCGTGCTTGCCGCCGTGATCGACGACGAACCCGAGTTCGCGCAGCCTGTCGGCGACGGTCGCCAGCCCGCCGGAGAACTCGGTGTTGTCGAGGAATCGCCCGGTCGCGTACCCGTGCGCAACGCCGACGATGGCCTTGGAGTCGTAGAAACGGCCCCCGTACACGAGCCGGAAGTTGCGAGCCTCCCCGAAGCCTCGCCGGAGAAGGAACTCGGACTGTCCGAGCTGATCGTATTCGGCGATCGAGCGCAGAACTGATGGGCGGTCGATTAACTCGAGCTGTACAGGCGTGGCCATGGCGGGCACTCTAGCTCCGCGTCCGCCTACATCGGACAACCCTGTCATCAACTCGCGATTCAGCGAACACCAAGCAAACCCGCAACGGCCCGGTTCGAGACGGAGGAACTGACGGGCGAGCGCCACCCGAACTGCGACCGCGACCAGCCGATCCGATACCGATGCGCAGCTGTCGGTCAAACACATGACATCGCTGCGCTATGGAGCGACCCCCGGGACAGCAACGCGCGGTGGCCTGCCAATATCTCTCTCGTGAGGCAGGAGATCGTGAACGCGATGAATGCGGTCTGCACCGGACGCGAGCTCGACACCGAGACAGTGCTGCGCGAGACGATGGCGGTCCTCAACCAGAAGCGGCTCGCAGGACCCAGCCGGGATCGGTGGGAAGCGTGCCTGGATCTGGGTTTGCGGAATGGGCGACTCATTCGCGTCGGCGACCTCTTTCGGGCAGGAAGCTGAACACCCGAACCGCCGAACACTCCGGTTTCCACCTCAACGCTGCCCCTTCCAGAAGGTGCAGCACAAGAATCCCATGCGTAGCTACAGGAAGACAGCACCGTGTCGACAGCAGTCCAAACCCGCGACGCCGAGGTTCTCGGCAGAAACTCGACTTCATTGGCGCTCAATGCGGTCGCAATCCTGGCTGCAGTTGCAGCCGTCATGCTTCACCCCGCATTTCTCGTGCTGTTCCTCCCCGTTTTCGCAGCGGCGATGGCAGTCACTGTCCGGGGAGCGACCCTCTGGTACCGCTACAGAAATCCACGTCGGCCTCGGAAACCACGTGCCAAGACGGCGCGCCTGGCCCGACTGCCGAGCCGCCCAGCACGAGTCCTACCTCTGCTTGCCAGCAACTGCGTGATCTGCGGCCGCCCGCTGACAAATCCTCAAAGCATGCGCGCACGAGTGGGTACGACGTGCATCAAGAAGTACGGCCCCAGATACGCCACCCAGCCGAATCCCGCGTACGACGAGTGGGAGAAGCTGAAAGCTGCGGCAGAGTCGGACCGGGTTGCGGAGCAGGCGAGGCTTGACGTCGAGTTCCAGTTGGCGCTATCGGGCTACAGCAGCCTGATGCTGGCATGGGAGTCCGAGATTGCAAGCCCCGCAGGACAGTCACGCGCCGCGAACCGACAGATCGGCACGAGGATTCTCTGCGTTGGTGCCGTCTCGACATCCGTCGCCATTGCATTGGCCACGTTCTCGATGTACTGGATCGGCATTCAGTAGAGGTGCTGTGCACACCGGCAGACGAATGAGCCTGTCGGGCCACGGCCTCCGGATGGCGGTGAGACCGTGCCCGATCAGCGCAGCTATACACCCGACAGCAGTTCGGGCACGGTGTCACGTACCGACTCGCCTACAGCTCCCACTCGTGATCGGGGTCGTCCAGCGCTGCCCTGATCTGGCTGAGGTCGCCTGCGTTCGCGATCGGCGACGACTTCGCGATATCGACGATTCCTGTCAGAACACTGCTCACGGCCTGCGAGTCACCCTTGTCGAGCGCGGCATCGAGCCTGTCGAACATCTCGTTGAACACCGCGCGCCGTTCGGCGAACGACTGCTCGAAGTACTGCCGGAGTATGGACTCCGCGGCCTTGATCCTCCCGACTTCGACAGTCTCGTACGCCGCGATTCTGGTCTGCTTGGTCTTCTCAACCGCGTGGACGTTGATGCAGTCGTGCACGGCATCAACGATCTGATTCAGTGCCGCGAATCCGTCGAGCGGGGTCAGTATCTTGGGCGGCAAGACTTGCCCGACATGAACCTTCATCGGATCAGCCATTGACCTTCTCCTCGAACATGGACCGGTATTTCACCGTTACTGTCTCGCTCTGTTCCGTGAGTTCGCCTTCGTCGTCGAGGACCGGAACAGCGGCGACGTCAGCGACTGCCTTCACGAGCTGAAATGCCTTCTGAAACCGGGATGCGTGTGCGCGGGGATCGAATGGCTCCGATTCGAGAATGTCGAGCGCCTCGATCGCCTCGGCCGTCAGTCGGGTGAGAACCGAGCTCAGTTCGTCGGCGCGAGTTCGCACCGCCATGAGCCGTGTTTCCGTGACATCCAGTTCGGCGATCGCGACTGCGATTTCGGCTTCGGCCTGCTTCGCCTGTGTGAGGGCCTTCTTCCCCTGCCCGTTGACCACCGTGCCCCCGACGAGGAGGGCGGGGCCGATCGTGACGAAGTTCAACGCCGCAGCGCCCATCGCCATGCCGCCGCCCCCGGCAGACAACGCGCCGCCCCCGAGCCAGGCCATCGTCGCGTTCGTGGCCGCTGCACCCGAGAGCCCGGAGATCGCGGTTCCCGTGCTGGCAACTCCAACCGATCCTGCCGTGGCGACAAGCGCCACAGACGTCCCGGAGGCGAGCGCGGCCGAACCGACAGCGCCGCCGACCCACGAGAACACGTCGAACTCGAGTTTGTGCTCTTCGGAGACCTGCGTCTGATTGAAGTCGACGCCGTCCGCAATCAACTTCTCGGACTCACGGATCTTCTTCTCGTTCCGCTTGAGGAACTCGACAAACCTCAGAACGACGTCGGTCAGCACCTGCTTCTGCTGGTCGCCCAGTTCCACCATGCGGGTGTTGGTGGCTTCGACGCACTCTTCGATCGCGGCATAGCGGCGGTCGTACCTGTCGCGCGCGTCCTTGATCTGGCCGGCGGCCTTCTTGATGTCGTACGCGCCTTTGCCGCCCAACGCGACGCCGCTGCCGCCGGTCAGTGCACCGACCGCGATCAACGCTACCGGGATCAGGGGAAGAACCATGGACCCTCCTTAGTCGCGGAGATTGTGCGACCCAAGTCGGACATTCGTCGCGGTGCGTGGAGACAATCCGGCAGCATGTCCTCTCTCCGAATGACATGCCAAGGCGGTCCGTTGACCCGGATGAAACGGGCCGCCGTACACGCTCGAACTTCGCACTCCCGACACCCTCGAGTTCGTGCCCGCACTAATGACGGCGATGTTCACGGCACAATCTGACCCACCAGCGGGCTGGGCTGGCGGGGCCCCGATCGATCAGCACCGGAACTGCGACCGGGAACAGCCGTTCCCGTTACCACGCGCGGTTGTCGGTCGAACGGACGACACCTCCGCGTAAGGCAGCCGCCCCCAGAACAGCAACGTGCGGCGGCCTGCCAGTATCTCTCGCGAGGCACGCAAAAGGATGAAAGGGACGGCAGTGGACATCGGGCGTCGGTGGGCGATGCGCGACGCAGCCGTGCCCGCGAGCTGGACGCGTTGCGGTGTCGTTCGAATGCAGGACAAACAGTGGGCCCCACCATCGTCCTGTCACATTCTCCCTGCTCCATCCGATACGCTGCAGGGCTCCATAGATCTCCAGGAGCTGGCACCGACGAGGTGGACTGGCCTGCACAAACGGCTGGGCAGTCCACGAGAACTGTGGAGGAAGACGTGACAACTGAACCGTTGTTTCCGTCACCACATCGAACCGACTCCAGCATCGAGGTCGAGCTGCTGGCACAGCCGGCGATCAACCTCGCGATCGTTCACAATCGGGTGCCGCTGCTGTCGACGGTGCACGTCACCAACAAGTTTCGGGTCCGGCGTCGTCGACTTGACGGTCACGAGTCACGCCGGTCCCGAGGCATCGGGTACGTCAATCCGCCGACGTCGTTCGAGCGCACCGGACTTCGGCCTGTTTCGTGCCTAATCCGGTAGGTACGAGGCCAATCCAACAACCCATACATCCACACTGATCGGGGGACTACAAGTGACCACAGATGCCGTGCTCTTCAAGCCGGTCTCGCACGACGGCATGATCTGTGAGGTCCGGTCACCGTACGGACTTCTGCTGCGCCTGGAGGGGACCATCACCGCGGTCGAACCGGCAGTCGAGGGTGACCCTGCGATGACGGGAAACCCCGCCCTCATCCACAACGCGTGGGCGTACACGAAGAACGAGAAGCTCTTTCGCCGCTTCAAGGACGAAAAGAAGAAGGAAAGCCACCGCAAGCAGGCCGATGCCTACGCGGACGTCGCGGCGGAGATCGCGAAGCTGATCGACGGACTCGGCGACGACACCCGGTCCGGCTGGTGCTCGGCGTGCTACGCCCACACCGCTCACCGGAAGGTGAAGACCGGCAAGCTCAGCCTCCCCGCGTATCTGTGCGAGACATGCGGTGGCCCGACCCTCAAATGTGCCGCGCCACAGTGCGACAGCATGGCTACCCGCGGATCCGGGTCGGTCCGAATCCCGCGGTTCTGCGCCGAGCACCGCCACGAGCTTCCCAGCTTCGAACGCGCCGCCGACAAGATTCCGACGGTCGACGACTACGAGCAGCTCCGCGTGTTCGACAAGAGCAACTTGAGCCGCGGTTCGAAGTACGCGATGGCCGGCGCTTTCGCGGCCGGCGTCGTCGGCACTGGCGGACTGTTGGCGGCACCGGCCGTCGGCGGCGCGATCGGCACCCTCGTCGGCGGCTACGCCGGCGCAGCCGCAACCAGCTACGGCCTGGCGATGCTGGGCGGTGGCGCCGTAGCGGCCGGCGGTCTCGGAATGGTTGGCGGTACCTACGTCGTCGCGGCTGCGGGAGCGGCTCTGGGTACCGCGCTGGGCGCCAGCATCACGAATGCCTATGTCAGCGAGGACAGCTCGTTCGCCATCGAGAAGTTCCGGGACGGAACCGGAACCCCGGTGATCGTAGCTCGGGGCTTCACGACCGAGAAGGACCCGAACTGGAGTTCTGCAATGCAGATGGTGGAGAAGCGGTACCCCGATTCCCCCATCTACCGCCTGCACTGGGGGAGCAAGGAACTCAGCAAGCTCGCAGCGCTGGTCGTGAAGAACATCGGAGCGAAGCAGGCCATGGTCGTCGCCGAGGGTGCGGCAATGAAGGCAGGCAAGATGGCCGCGAAGAAGCTCGCACCGATCGCACCCGCGTTCCTGGTCGCGGACCTGGCGAAGAACCCCTGGCACACCGCCGTGGTCCGCGCCGACCGAACCGGCGTCGCGCTCGCCGGCATCCTCGCTCGTACCAAGGTCGAGAGCTACATCCTCGTCGGGCACAGCCTCGGTGCCCGCGCCATGATCACGGCCGCCGAGACGCTGGGGACCAGCAAGGACGCCCCACGAATCGAGGCGATGCACCTCCTCGGTGCCGCGGAAGGCAAGAAGGCCGACTGGCGTCCACTAAGCGAAGCCGTCACCGGGACCGTCAACAACTACTACTCGACCAAGGACGGTGTGCTGAAGTACATGTACGCGACGGCGCAGGCGGGAAGTGTTGCGGTGGGCCTCAAGGGCTTCGAATGCAAGTACCCGAACATCAAGGACCGCGACGTCACGGCGAAGGTTGCGGGGCACTCGGAGTACTTCGGCAACGTCAAGTTGGTGTAGCCGTCAGGCATCGCTGTGCTCGGCCGCGCCGCGAGCCAAGCACAGCGATGCCGAGCAAGCGGTGTCACACCAGACCACTACTGTGCCCGTATGGCACGAATTCGTTCCTTCGACAAGGGCACCCAGTCCATTCGCCCTCACGACAGCCTGGTCGACTGCTTTCACAACACGATCATCGACTCCAACGGCGACACCCTGCTGCATCTGTCGACGTTCGGCTCCGACTACCGCAAGTCAGCTCCGAAGAGCAGCCAGTCTCTGCAGATCGATGTCACCATGGCGGCGCAACTCCTCGAGGTGATCTACGAGGCGTTTCCGTCGCTCGCGCCGAAGTCCACGGACCCGTTCCCGAATGGCGGAGGCTCCGATTCGGGAACGGGCGGCGACTCGCCGATCTACAGCCAGTTGGCCAAGCAGCTCGGAGCCGACGAGTAGCTCAGGCGGCCGGCAGGCGCTGTGTGAGCTGGTCGGCGTCGGTCTCGTCGACCCTGACGACGATGTACCCGTCATCCGTCAGGGCGCGGTCCCGCTCGACGTCGTCGCCCTCGACCAGGACGATCCGCATATCCGGCCACAGCGCCTCCACCGGCCAGTAGTGCTCCCCCAGCTCGACGCCGAGCTCGGGCTTCGCGACGCCCCGCAGCGACAGCTCGAGCAGCAGCTCGACAACCGACTGTGAGGTGAACGCGAGAGTCTCCCCCCACGGTCCGTCAACGGCCTCGGGTGTCGCTTCGACCTTCAGCTCGGCGAAGATCGACAGCGCGCCCTCGCGCGACAGCTGGTCGTGGTAGCGCTCGTTGCGGAACGAGCGCAGGCACCCGTAGCAGGAGGTTTCCTCACCGCAGTCGCAGCGCGTGACGCGGTCGACCGCGAACTGGATGACCTTTCCCAGGTTCTCGGCGATCTTCTTGGCCGCGCCGGCGCCAGCGGGCACGGTATCGAATAGAACGAGACTGCGGCGACCGTCCGGCGTCCAGGACAGGGTGCCATCGATGTCGTCGCGGCTGATCTCCAGCGCCTCCGACGCTCCTTCGAGAAGTGCGTACAGCACCGACAGCCACCGGCCGGCGGAGTCGTTGTCGTATGCGATGGCGCCGAAGGAGAACTCGGCGATGTCGGTCTCGTAACGGTGGGCGAGGGAGACGATCCGTGTAGTTCCCTCACATGGCTTGTCGGTCACGGGGTGTTTGTGCGCGCTCTTGCCCGCCTTTCCGACAACTGCGGCAGCCCACCCACATCGCCCGCAGAGCTGGAACCCGACACCGCCACCGTCGGAGATCACCACCATCCTTGCGCGGGTGCCTGCCCTGGCCTGAACCTCGACACCGCCGGTGGATTCCCATGGGAACGGGTCGCTGATGTCGCCGAGACTCTCGACGTAGCTACTACCGCCCCAATGCCGTTCCGGTGGTTCTGGTTTGACGTCCTCGACCTTGCGGTCGGCGACGAAGCCGAACTCGGGGACGACGAATCGCCGAATCTTCCCGAACGGCTGTTGGCAGCTCGGGCAGATCTCGTCGACGTCGAGTTCGGTTCCGCACTGGAATTGCTGGCAGGCACTGCATGTGCGGTACTTGAGCTCGACCAGTTCCCGCTTGGGAAGCTTCTGCAGTCCCCGGGACGTCCACAGTTTGCCGCCCGCCACCACCTGGTTGCCCGGGGCGTAATCGTAGATGGCCTGGCTGAGGTCGCGTGACAGCTCCAGGGACGCGCCGACGTCACCCTCGCAGTGGGTGGTGCGGAGTTCGACCGTGTCGACGGGGAATCCGTACTTCGGGAGGATGTTCTTGTTCGCGAGATAGCCGAGGAGCTGGCGACTCTCGATCGTTTTCAGCGTGCGCTGGAGCCGCGCACCGAGGCCGAGGTTGTTCGCCTCCTTCGCCTGTTCGATCAGCTCTCGATAGGTGTCGAGGTCGGTGCGCATCTCCTGCTCGGCGATCCCCAACAGGTCGCAGAGCCGTTCGACCCAGCTCCCGTCGTCGATACCGACAGCGGACGCGATCGATTTGGGGATCACCTTGCGGATCGCAGCATCCACCCTGTCCGGCACGGGCGTCAGGAAGGAACGCACCTGTGCGCCCGGAGAGTCCTGGCCGTCACTCGCTGGCGAGAAGAACTCGCCCGCGTACCGCCAGGCGACGTCGTCGTTCTCGTAGCGATCCCGGAAGTAGGCGGCGAGCGCGATCGAATGCGCATGCCGCCGCGCAATGCGCTCGTTCTCGATGGGAATCCAGGGAATCCGCATCTCTCCGGCGATCATGGATTCGGGGTTCTGATACTTCGACAGGTCGTGCGAGCTGCGCTTGGCATATGTCAGCACGAGGGCCGCCGACGCCGCTCGACGTCCGGCGCGACCGGCTCGCTGCACGTAGTTCGCCGTCTTCGGCGGCATGTTCCGCAGCACCACCGACTGGAGGTCACCGACGTCGACGCCGAGTTCGAAGGTGGTCGAGCACGACAGCACGTTCACCTTGCCGTCGATGAAGTTCTTCTGGATCTCTGCGGCCTTCTTCGATTCCCACTGGGCGGTGTGTTCCATCGCGGACAGGGGAGCGGGGCGAAGCGTCCGGTACATGCTGCGGTAGTGGTTGATGTCGTCGTCCACTGCGGGCACGACGAAGGGCTGGAGGGCGCCGTCGCATGCGCCGAAGGGGCAGACACCGCGGATGTCGTGGATCGTGAGGCGCCGGCACGCCGAACACTGGAACCACTCGCAGTCGGCCCCGGACACGATGCGAAGCTTCTCGTGGTTGACCTGGTAGACGTCGCCGGCAGTCTTGTCCGCGACCAGGCGGACGTAGCCGTGTTCGAGGAGGAAGCGCCAGCAGCCGTCCAGGAACTTGTCTGCAGGCATCGAGGCGTCGAGCGCGGCGAGGACCTTGCGCACGAGCAGGATGCGGTTGTTGGTGGTACCGGGCCTGCCCGCCGGCAACCAGCTGATGATGCGTTTGGCCGGGTCGGAGTTCATCGACCGGATTCGGATCTGGGTGTTGCGGGGTTCGAATATCTCCTGCTTGATGTCGACGTCGTCGAGCAGGGTCATCGCGCCCTGCAGGCGGACCGCCTTGAGCAGTTCGTCGAGGAGACCCCATGCCTCGTCGCTGCTCATCCCGAGTTTCTCGAACGCGGGCGGCAGGTCCGTCTTTCGAGAGCGGAACATCCGCACCCCCATCAGGCCGAGACCCTCGAGGGACTGGCGCGTGTCCAGCGCCATCAGCTCGGCCATCACCCACGGATTGACCGTGCGCTTGATGGTGGCTCGGGTTGCGGACTCCTCGAAGTGGTAGGCGTCGCGGGCCTTCTTCGCTGCGTAGTCGGCGAGGTCGTCGGCCGAAAGTTCCTCGTCCCGGTACTTGGGGTCCGTGAGGACCATCGTCAGGTACCGGCGTTCCAGCATCCGACCATAGGTCTTGCCGAGATACGGTGCCGCGAATGCCGCGGCCTGACGGGAGTCGGAGAACATCAGGAGCTTGCGTCCCTCCCCTACCTCCTCCACGGTCTTGTCTGCGGCGCGCGGAATGTGCTGGTACAGCGCGGTGGTGATGACCGCCGGTGCCGCATTGGTGTCGGTGCGGAGCCGTCGGATCACCTGCCGGGAGCGGGCACCGCACTCGGTGCACTTGCTCATCACCGCGGACGTCTGCTTGTGCTCGCGCACACCGAGCGCCGGCCCGCCCACGCACTTCGGGTTCGTGCAGTCCCCGGTGCCGAGTGCTCCACATCCTGCACACAAAGTCCGGATGGTGGTCTGCGCTTCCTCCGAACCTCCGTCGGCGAGGGTTGCCTCGTCCTCGTCGATGAGACCCTCCGCGGTGTTCGTCAGAACGAGCCACCGAACGTGACTTTCACGCTTGACCGGACGGAAATACTCACGGCCCTCGAAGATTTCACGATCGCCAGCCAGGTGCACGGCGCCGCATCGCTGGCAGGTTCCGAACTCGAACACGGCGCGACCGGTGACGGGATCGACCTCATGTCGCCCGAGGACCACGGAAGGTCCGTCGTCGGTGAACACCACGTACGCACCCTCGGTGGCACGCACGAACATGTGGTAGCGCGCGGACAGCACGGGGTTACCGCTGCGATCGCGGACACGTGACCCGAGCGCCACCAGCGCCTCCAGCTTCGGACCGGCATCGGGATCGTCCGGCCACAACCGGTTTTCGAGGTCTCGGATCGCGACTGGGCCGCGTGCCAGCGTCGACTGGAGATCGGCGGTGCGCCGTTCTGCGTGCAGTGCGGCGGCCGGGTCGCCGTCCGAGGCATGTGCAGTGATCCCGTCCAGAGGTGCGTCCGGGTCGACGAGATCGAGGAGCAGTTGGTCGTCGATGGTCCAGTCGGGTGTCTCGCGACGCCTCTGCCGGGTCGGGGTGACGAGGTCCTGACGACTCGGTTCGTCGTCGATGTACTCGAGGGGGACGTCGAACAGGTTGTGCGCGAATGTGGTTGCCTCGACCCCTTGCGTTTCCGGGGTTCGGCCGGTGAGGGAGGCGGAGGTGGCGATGCACTGCAGCGGACGGTCCTGAGCGACGCGCTCACGCAGCCGCCGCAGCAGCAGCGCCACCTCGGCGCCCTGTGCCCCGTCGTAGACGTGCGCTTCGTCGAGGGCGATGAATTTCCAGGTACCGGAATGCTCGCCGTCGAACAGCTCGAGGTCGGCGGGCCGCAGGAGCAGGTACTCGAGCATCGCGTAGTTGGTGAGCAGGATGTGTGGGGGTTCGGCCCGCATCTGGTCACGGCTGAGCAGTTCGTTGGGCAGCGGCTTCTCGCCGGGGTTCGACGCCCGGAACACCGATTCGGCGTCTCGGGTGCTGGCCAGCGTTTCGCCGGTGTAGCGGCCGAACGTGATGTCGGGCATTCCGGCGAGCAGGCCACGCAGGCGCTTGAGCTGGTCGTTGGCGAGCGCGTTCATCGGGTACAGCAGCAGCGCCCGCACCCCCGGACCGAGCGTTCCGTTGGCGCGTTCCTCGATGAGGGAGTTCAGGATCGGCAGCAGGAAGCTCTCAGTCTTGCCGGAGCCGGTTCCGGTGCTGACGACGAGGTTTCGGCCTGCGACAACCTTTCGGACCGCAGCTTCCTGATGCCGGTACAGCGGACGGTCCATCGGAAGGGCGTCACTGGCCAGCAGCGGAAAGTCGCGGTGCAGGGTTCCGTCTGCGACGAGATCGGAGAGGGAGGCACCAGGAGCATACGGCGGCGTCAGCTCGAGGAGTGGGCCTTTTGTCAGCAGCGTCGACTCGTCGATCGCCCCGTCGAAAGCGGCCGCGAGCGCCGGGTCACGCGGCGCGAGAAGCGTTTTGAGATACCGCTTGTACCCCGCTTCGATTCCGGCGCCCGCAGCAATGGGGTCGAGGCGGTCGGTCATGCGGTTTCTCCGATCAGGTCACCGTGCGTGAGGTGCGCAGCGAGCGCCTCCGCGATCAACAGGTCACCGGCGACCATCGCCGGGAAGTACTCGGCCATCACGGCCCACGCGTTCCGCATGTCGGCGGTCATCGGCGAGTATTCGAATTCACCGCGCGCCTCCAGGCGTGCGACTGCGGCGAGGGCCAACGACTGCATCGACAGCAGCATCCAGGGATGTGCGGCGGTGTCGACACCGTGCAGTGCCTCGTTGCGGGCGACGACCAGGTCGTACAGCGCCGGCGATGCCTTCTTGACCGATCGGAGGACCCGGGTCACGTGGCCGGCCAGGTCGCGGCACGCGGGTTCGAGCACCCAGTCGTTTCGGCGGTGGAAGGCGTCGACGGTGGCGCTGGTGCGGGTGTCGATGTCGAGCAACGCACCGGGGACGAGCCGGAACTGCTCGAACAGTTCCTCGACCTGTTCCGGAGCCATTCCGTGCACCATCAGTACGTTCGGGTCGAACACTCCGGATCGGGGGTCGCCCATCTTTCCTGCGCGGAGCAGGTCCATCAGTACTCTGCCGCCTTGGGTCTCGAGGTAGGCGACAGTTTCGGCCCGCTCGCCCGCCACCGCGCGGCCGCGGTCCCGCAGCGATGGCAGGTCCGATATCTCGACCATGCACCCGACCCACGAGTTCGGGTGCAGGTCGTTGAGGGTGAAGCTCGCCGAGTACGGCAGGTCGACGAGCTGCGTGCGGATCAGGAGCGCCATCATCTCGTCCTGCGGAATGGTGCTGCTGCCCAATGCCTCGAGTGCAGCACGTGGATGGCGACCGACGATCCGGACGAGCCCACCACGGATGCGTTCGGAAGCAGGGTCCGACGCATCCCAGGGCAGCAGCGCAAGGGCAGCCCAGGCACCCTCCGCTGCTTCCGAAACGAGTGGCGGCTCGCCGATCCCGGACAGGAATCGCGCCAGATTGTCGAGTTCGGGGTTGTCGTCCCGCACCCACCCGGACTGTGTCACGCGCAGTGCGTCCCGGTCGGGGCGGGCGGGTCGGGTGACGATCGTGAAGGGGTCGTCGGCGAACACGGCGGCGAAGAGGTCGCCGGAATCGCGCAGCTCCGCGGGCAGCACGGCCCGCTCACCGGTGATCGACAATCGGGTCACCGGCCGCCACGGCGCCGTCGCGGCCCACACCCACACGGCGGGATCCTCGATGTCGGCTAGCTGTTCGAACACCAGGTCGGTGCCGTCGATCCGGACGTGTTCGCACAACCGCGCGGGACGCACGTCGGCAACGGTGATCCGGTGGGTGTCTCCGGCTTCGTCCTCGACGACTGCCACGATGCTGCACACGCCGACGCGGCGGGCGGTGTCGACGAACCGTCGGGTGGAGGTCTGGAAGACGTTGTCCGACGGGCGTTCCGGCGTCTCTTGCTGCACTGGCTGGTCACGCTCGTCGATCAGCGCGAAGGTGACGCGGGCCGCGCCCGGGACCCGGACCGCGATGACCGCGTGCTCCTCGAGGTCGCTCGGACTTACCGCCTGCGGCGAGGTGCGCCACTGCGTGGGGGTGCCCACCTTGTCGATGCGGGCCTCGGCGTACGGGGGACGCAGCACCAGCTTCTGGGCGCGGTTGCCGGACCCGACGCGGATCTCGCGTTCCCGGTCACTGACGCCGAAGCGCACCCGGGTCGCGTCGACGGTGAGCCCGTGTTCCGAGGTGATGACACTGACGCTGGCCCCGAGCCCACCGGCGACCGGGCTTCGGAACCCGCTGCTGTGCTCGACACCGATTCCCTCGACCATGAACACGGTGGCGCGCTGGTCGCCGCCACCCTCGCAGGTCACCTGGACCTCGTACAAGCCGAGCAGGCCCTCGTCGACTCCGTCGAAGGGGTCGAGGGTGGTCTCCTCGGTCCCGGATTCCCACTCGCAGTCGACGAGCCACTTTCGATCTCCGGATCGGCGGGCTCGGACCCGCCACATCACCGGCTCGGACCCGACGTACGGCGGCAGGTCCACGCAGGGCCGCTCGGCGTACACACTGAGGCCGTTCGGCGTGTGCAGGCCGGGAACCGGGTCGGCGGGCACGATGCTCGGCGCTCCGAGCGAGCGGACACCCCGCACCGGCCCGTCGTCGCGGCCGTGGCGGCGCAGAAGGATCGAATCGTGTCCGGCGAGGTCGAGTGTCTCGACCCGCCACCCGGTCCATCCTGAGGGAACCCGTGGGTCGTCTGCAGCGCTAATCGGGGTGTCGGTCGTCGCGTCGACGACGTGGGCATCCTTGGGGCGCATCGCGAGCACGAGACCTCGCGGGAGCGTCGCACTGCGTCGCAGCAGCTTGCCGTCGACGCTGAACAGGAGCAGCGGGTCACCGGAGTCGAAAACCGGGACGGTGTGGCTGGCACCGGACGCCTCGTGGACGAGGAGTACCTCACGGGCCGGGGCGGTCACCGCGACGAGCGTGGGCGGGTGTTCACCGTCCTCGACTCCCCACCCGCTCTCCGCATACACCTCGCGGGTACTCCCGGCCACGGAGAGCTTCCAGGGCGCGTCGGCGTCCGACTCCGGGTACGGCACCGCGACCAATACCTCGTCGTCCTGCACCGAGAACCTGATGACCGGGTTGCGCCGCTGGCGGATTCCACGAGTCGTCGCGGCCCCGTCCTCGGTGGAGAGAAAGGGCCTCTTGTGAAGCTGATCGATCAGTCCGTTCAGCAGCACCGTGGGGAGCCCGGTGGTGGAGGTGTCGAGTTCGAGGTTGTTCCAGACCTCGGGGTTGTCGAGCGTGAAGGCGAGGAACTCGATGATCCGGTCGAGGATGTCGACGGCGATCTCGCCGCCGTGCTTGAGGAAGTTGCGGACCGGCGCATCGAGGCGGCCCAGGCGGTAGTCCATGCCGGGCGCAGTCAGCCATTCGAGCAGCGCGGCACCGGTCGCGTCACGCCCTTGGCGGACGTGACCTTCGATCGTCTCGACGAGGTCGCTCAGACAATGCACCGGGATGCCCGCGTGCATGGCCATTGCCATCACATAGTTGGGTCCGCGGAACTCGGGGAAGTCGCGGAGCCCCAACTTGTGGAACAGATCGGCGAGCGAGTGACGCAGCGTGGTCTCGAAATCGGGGTCCCGGTCGAGTCCGAGCTCGTCCCAGAAACTCTCCCAGTACCTGCCCTGCTCGTAGGCGAGGCCGGCATGCCCGACGAGGGTGGCGAGCGTCAGCGCGGGATATCGCTTGATGAGCAGGGAGGACTTCTCGGTACGCAGGTCGTACACCGCGATGCGCCCGAACAGCTCCTGGCAGCGCCGCAACTCGTCCTCGTCGAGGTTGATCTCGAAGAACAGGCCCACCTTTTCGAGGCCCCGACGGATGCGGAACTCCTCGTCACCCGCCTGGTCCTTCAGGAACGATCCCACTTCACTCCTCCCGCTGGTCAGCGCCCTCGACTGTGCCACAGCTGTCGGACACGTGGATATGCCGATTCGCCGTCTGTCGTCCACCCGAATGACACGATGCACAGCACAATGAGGCTTGCTCACATATCGCCCGAACGGGGCGATAACGTTGCAGGCGAAACACCACATCCACCGGAGGGCCGCACGATTTCCGCACCGACCGCTGAACTGAATGTCGCCCCCGGCTCGATCGTGGTGGTCCGGGACGAGGAGTGGCTGGTCACCTCCGCCGAGCAGGGTTCGGACGGATGGCTGGTGAAGGCGCGTGGTCTGACGGAGTTGGTGAAGGACACGACGGCGACGTTCTACTCCAGCCTCGACCGGATCGAGGTGCAGGATCCGCGGGACGCGGAGGTGGTCGCCGACGCGTCGTCCGGCTACCGCGATTCCCGGCTGTGGCTGGAGGCGCTACTGCGCAAGACACCGTTCCCATACGGCGACCAGACGTTGACGGTGTCGACGCAGATGCTCGCCGATTCCCTCGGGTATCAGCGGGCGGCGGTCGCGAAGGCGCTCGATCCGCAGCACATCCGTCCGCGCATTCTGATCGCGGACGCGGTGGGTCTGGGCAAGACCCTCGAGATCGGCATGATCCTGTCGGAGCTGGTTCGCCGCGGTCGTGGTGAGCGGATCCTGATCGTCACCCCGAAGCACGTGCTCGAGCAGATGCAGCACGAGCTGTGGTGCCGGTTCGCGTTGCCGTTCGTGCGGCTCGATTCGGCGGGCATCCAGAAGGTGCGCCAGAAGCTGCCGGCCACCCGCAATCCGTTCACCTACTTCAAGCGGGCGATCATCTCGATCGACACCCTCAAGAGCCCCCGCTACAAGGCGCATCTGCAGCGGCAGCACTGGGATGCGGTGGTGATCGACGAATCGCACAACCTCACCAATGTCGGCACCCAGAACAACGAGCTGGCGCGCGTCCTTGCCCCGAACACCGAGGCGCTGATCCTGGCGTCGGCGACGCCGCACAACGGTAAAGAGGAGTCGTTCGCAGAACTGCTGCGGCTGCTGGATCCGACGGCGGTCGCCGCGGACGGCACGTTCACCAAGGACGACGTCGCGTCGCTGCTGATCCGCCGACACCGGCACCACCCGGAGGTCGCTGCGGAGGTCGGCAGCGACTGGGCCGAGCGCGCCGAGCCCGTGCACAAGCTTGTCACGCCGTCCGCGGCGGAAGACGCCGTCGCGCAGGAGCTCTCGCAGACCTGGCTCCATCCGGAGTCGGGTCGTTCCCCGTACTCGGGTGAGACGAAGGCGCTGTTCCCGTGGACCCTCGCGAAGGCGTTCCTGTCCTCCCCCGCCGCGCTCGCCGAGTCGATCAAGCAGCGCCGCGGCAAGCTCGACCCCCACACCCCGGCCCAGGCCACCGAGCTCGCGGCGCTCACGACCCTCGACGAGCTGAACGCGCAGGCCCTCAACGAGTCGGCCGGCAAGCAGGCCGCGCTGGTGCAGCGGCTCAAAGAGATCGGGGTCGGCGCGAAGTCGAGCACCCGTGCGGTGGTGTTCGCCGAACGCGTCGCGACGTTGCGCTGGCTCACCGAGCACCTGCCGAAGGCGTTGGGACTCAAGCCCGAGAACGTGGCGATGCTGCACGGCGGCCTGTCGGACGTGGAGCAGCAGGAAATCGTGGACAGCTTCAAGCTGGAAACCTCCCCGATCCGGGTGCTGGTGACGGGCGACGTCGCGTCGGAGGGCGTGAACCTGCACGCGCAATGCCACCACCTGATCCACTTCGACATCCCGTGGTCGCTGATCCGGATCGAGCAGCGCAACGGCCGCGTCGACCGGTACGGGCAGAAGCATCCGCCGGTGATCTCGTCGCTGATCCTCGAACCGTCGGACCCGGACTTCTCCGGCGACCTGCGGGTGCTCTCCCGGCTGTTGGAGCGGGAGAACCAGGCACACGGCACCCTCGGCGACGTCGCGTCGCTGATGGGCAAGCATTCGGTGACGGACGAGGAGAACGCGATCCGCGACGTCCTGGTCGGCAAGTCCACCCTCGACGAGCAGATCCGCGACGTCGACGACGTGGCCGCCGGCGACGACCTAGACGCGTTCTTCGCGCAGTTCGACCTCGACGAGACCGAGGACGACGCCCCGGCGAACGCTCTGCCGCAGGCACCGCGGCAGAGCCTGTATGCCGACGACCTCACCTTCCTCGACGAGGCGCTCAAGGCCGCGTTCCACGATGTGCCGCACGCGAAGCCGGAGGCCGGCGGCGTCGGGTGGACGGTGCACGCCAATCACGCGGTCGCGGAGCTGACGCCGCCGCGGGACCTGCGGCAGCGGCTCGGGCAGTTGCCGCAGAACTACCTGCAACACGGCAGGGTGCTCGAACGCCTCACCCTCGCCACCTCCCCGGAGGTCGGCAACGCGCAGCTCGCCGCCGCCAAGGAAGGCAAGGGCGTCGCGAACACGACGTGGCCGGAGGCGCACTTCCTGGGACCGCTGCACCCGGTGCTGGACTGGGCGAGTGACCGCGCGTTGAGCGCGTTGGGCCGCAACCAGATCTTCGTGATCCGCGGCGACGTGGACGCCCCGACGGTGCTGCTGATGGGCACGCTGATGAACCGGCGCGGGCAGCTGATCTCGCGCGTGTTCTCGACAGCCGAATTCCCCAATCCGAACAATCCGTCGTTCTGTGTAGTCGAAACCCGCGCGAGCCTCGACTTCCTCACCACCGACACCGGACTGCGGCCGGGTTCCGCGAATCCCGGGCCGGTCGCGGACGCCGACCGGTATCGCGCTCTGGTCCCGATCGCCGTGGACGAGGCAACGACGGCCATGCAGATGGTTCTCGACGCACAGGAGTCCGCCGCCACCGAACGCCTCGACCGGTGGCGACGGCGCGCCGACCGCTGGCACGACGGCGCCGAGCAACTCGAGCTCGTCGCCGGACAGCGCAAGAAGGTGGACACCCTCTCCCGCCGCATCGCGGACGAGCAGCGCCTCGCCGAATCCCTCGCCCCCACCCAGCAGTTGGTGCGCCCGCTGCTGCTCATCGTTCCCAACGCCTCCGGAAAGGACCAGTAGGTCGTGGCGTCTTTCGATTCCATCGTCATCGGCGAGGACTGGATCAGCGAGCACTATTTCACCACCGACTCGGCGAAGGAGTCCTTCCACGGCAAGGTGCTGGAACTGCGCAAGCTGTGGGATGCAGAGAAGAAGGAAGACCGGACGACGGTCCGCGACCATCTGCTCGCCACGACCACGGACCTGCAGACGGCGCTGGCCGGGCTGGCGGAGAACCCGGACGCCGCACCCGAGGCGCATGCCCTGACCCGAACCACCTTCGGCTACCCGGCCGCGCTGTCCACGTTCACCGCCGAGCGGGCCGGCTCCGAGCTGGAGATCCCCGACGCGAAGCTCGACGGCGTCACGAGTGTGCTGTTCCTGCAGGCGGTTCCAGTGGCATCGATCGAGGATCTCCTCGACCCCGAGACGGGGCTGCTGATCGCCCCGGCCGTCGAGGACGGCAAGCCGATCGAGTCGGCGTCGAAAGCGGTGTCGGCGGCGTTCCGGTCCGATGCTCCGCCGGCGTTCGTGGTGGTGCAGGCCGGGCAGTGGCTGCTGCTCGCCGAGGCCGAGCGGTGGGCGGAGGGCCGCTACCTGGCCGTCGACCTGCTGGTGGTCGCCGAGCGCCGGCACGAGGCGAAGGGCGGCGAGATCGACCGCGTCGCCGCCATGTTCGGCCAGCAGGCGCTGCTGCCGGCCGCGGACGGCAACGTGTGGTGGACGGGGGTGCTGGAGGATTCGGTCAAGCACACCGTCGGAGTGTCGAAGGACCTGCGCGAGGGCATCCGGCTGTCCATCGAGATCATCGCCAACGAGGTGGTGAAACGGCGGGCCGCGCAGGGTCTGACGCTGGACGGGATCGACGGACAGGATCTGGCGAAGCACTCGCTGCGGTTCCTGTACCGGATCCTGTTCCTGCTGTATGCGGAGGCGTCCCCCGAGATGCGGGTGCTGCCGACCGGTGCCGCGGAGTACGAGGAGGGTTACGGCCTGGACCGGCTGCGGGAGCTGACGCTCACCGAGCTGGTGTCGGAGCAGTCCCGCACCGGCACGCACCTGTACGAGTCGCTCGCCACGCTGTTCCGGCTCGTGGACCGCGGCCACTCCCCAGCCGTCCGCGAGGACGTCGCGGACGATCCGGCACCGGGCCTGGAGTTCCAGCCGCTGCGCGCCGACCTGTTCAAACCGGAGTCGACGGCCCTGATCGACGAGGTGGGCCTGGGTAACGAGGCGACGCAGCGGGTGCTCGAGCACCTGCTGCTGTCGAAGGAGTCGAAGGGCCGCCGGGGCGCCGACCGCGGCTTCATCTCCTACGCGGAGTTGGGCATCAACCAGCTGGGCGCGGTGTACGAGGGCCTGATGAGCTACACCGGGTTCTTCGCCGAGGAGGACCTGTACGAGGTCGCGAAGAACGGTGACCCGGAGAAGGGTTCGTGGGTGGTCCCCATGAACCGCTCCGATCACTTGGACGAGAAGGACTTCGTCCGCGCGCTCAACCCGGTCACCGGCGAAGAGGAGCCGGTGAAGCACTTCAAGGGCACGTTCGTGTTCCGCCTCGCCGGCCGCGAACGCCAGCAGTCCGCGTCGTATTACACCCCCGAGGTGTTGACGAAGTTCGTGGTCTCGCAGGCCCTGGAGGAGCTGCTGGATCAGAACGACGAGCGGACCACGCCCGAGCAGATCCTTGAACTCACGATCTGCGAGCCCGCCCTCGGGTCGGGCGCGTTCGCGATCGAGGCGGTCCGCCAGCTCGCCGCCGAATATCTGAAGCGCAAACAGGAGGATCTGGGCGAGCTGATCGACGCCGATCAGTACCCGGTGGAGTTGCAGAAGGTGAAGGCGCACATCGCCCTCCACCAGGTGTACGGAGTAGACCTCAACGCCACCGCCGTGGAGCTGGCGGAAATCTCGCTGTGGCTGGACACGATGGTTGCCGGCCTGCAGGCCCCGTGGTTCGGCCTGCACCTGCGCCGCGGCAATTCGCTGATCGGTGCGCGACGGTCGGTCTATGCGCCAAGCCTGCTCGCGAAAAAGCAGTGGCTCAAGGAGCCCGCGAAGGACGTTCCGCTCGGCGAGGAGATCGGCGCCGGAATCCACCACTTCCTGCTGCCGTCCGAGGGCTGGGGTGCGGTGATCGACACCACCGAGGCCAAGACGTACGCGCCGGAGAAGCGCGAGGAGTTGCGGCTGTGGCGCAACGAGATCCGCAAGTCACCGAGCAAGGCGATCGTGAAGCGTCTGCAGGCGTTGGCGCAGCGGGTGGAGACGCTGTGGGAGTTCACCCTCCGCCGGTTGACGATCGCGGAGTCGGAGATCCGACGCGACATTCACCTGTGGGGTTCGGATCCGGTCGAGCACACCCCCGCGGTGACGCGTGAGGAGATCGAGAACGTCCTGAGCAACCCGAACGGCGCGTACCAGCGCGTGCGTCGGGTGATGGACGCATGGTGCGCAATCTGGTCGTGGCCGCTCACGACGGACGTCGAGCCACCGGACTGGGATCAGTGGGTTGGTGGCCTCGAGGCCGTGCTCGGCGTGCCCGTGAAGGAGACTGCCGCCGAGCGCCGCGGACAGATGAGCATCGGCCGCGATACGAGCTGGCAGGAGCTCGGATTCGCCGAGGAGAACGACCTGCTGTTGTCGCGCGCGATGACGGTCGGTCATGCGTATCACCAGTTCCCGTGGCTGGATGTCGCGCAGGAGATCGCCGAGCAGCAGGGCTTCTTCCACTGGGAGCTCGACTTCGCACCGGTGTTCGCGCGCGGCGGCTTCGACCTGCAGGTTGGTAACCCGCCGTGGGTGCGGCCGGACTGGGACGAGGCTGGGGTACTGGCGGAGTTCGACCCGTGGTGGCAGCTGACAGACAAGCCCGCCGAGCCGGTCAAACGCGCCAAACGCGAACAGTCACTCGACCAGCCCTGGATTCGGGCGGCATATCTCGATGAACGAGCGGGGCAGGCCGGGGTGAAGGACAGCCTGGGGTCCGGGATTGATCGTCCAGCCCTCACTGGTCTGCAGCCAGACCTGTATCGCTGCTTCATGGAACGCACTTGGCGCTCGATCTCGACCCGCGGAATTGTCGGATTGATCCATCCCGAGAGCCACTTCACGGAGCTGCGGGCCGCTCGGCTCCGCCGTGAGTCGTACGAACGCCTCCGACGTCACTACAAGTTCCACAACAACACCTATCAGTTCCCCGAAATCGGCCACAAGAAGACCTTCGGTATCCACATCTATGCACAGCCCTCCGAAGTCCACTTTCTACAGGCCGGATGGATCTTCGCCCCTAGCGTTGTCGAGCGTTCGCTTGTGCACGATGCCTCCGGCCCCGAGCCTGGGCTCCGCGACGAAAACGGTGATTGGGATCTGCGACCACATCGAAACCGGATCGTGGAGGTCGACGAGACGGTCCTCGCTGGTTGGGCAGCTCTAATTGACGAGCCAGGAACGCCCGCCACGGAAGCTCTCATGCTCTATCCGGTGAACCGTGCCAGCGCCGACGTTTTGGAGAAGATCGCGGCAGCCCCGAGACTCGGCGACCTCGAGTTTGACTGGACCCGCGGTTGGGAAGAAGACCGTGACCGCAAACTCGGCTTCTTCGAGTCACGCCAAGCAACTCCCGACCGGTGGGAGCACGCGATTCTGCAGGGACCCCACCTAACTGTTGCTACGCCCCTGTTCCAGCAACCCGAAACAGCTAAAGGTCGGCAGCATCTCTACGAGGAACTTGACCTCGACGCCGTTCACGAGGACCAAATCTCGCGCACCAACTATCAGGTCGCCAAACCCTACGACGAGTACATCTCCGCCTACACGAAGTGGCATGAGGATCCAAGTTCATCATTCTTCCGCCTCGGCTGGCGTGAGATGTGTGACTCTGCAACGGTGCGCACGCTCCACTCTGCGCTATTGCCACCTGGCCCGGCACATGTCGGCGGAATCCTCTCGCTTACTACGGACGATCTGACTGACCTAGCCGTGATGAGCGCCTTCACCAGCTCGCTAGTCGCAGACTTTCTCATCAAAGTCATGGGTGTGGGCCATGTGAAGACGTCGACCATCGGCAAGGTGCCCCATATTCGGAATCAGCCCCTCGAATCAGCACTACTGCTACGCACGCTCCGTTTGAACTGCCTTGTCCACCCGTATGCACTGCTGTGGGGAGAGCTGTACGACGACGCTTGGCAGATGGATTCGTGGGTACCGGGTATCGGCGTCGACTACGCAGACCGTGCACCGCTCGGAAAAGTCGGACTGAAGTGGGAGTGGGCGACCCCCCTGCGCCGCGCCGCCGACCGCCGTCAGGCGCTCGTTGAGATTGACGCGATCGTCGCGATCATGCTCGGCATCACTGCCGAAGAACTGCTGACGATCTACCGAACCCAGTTCCCGGTTCTGCAGAAGTATGAGCGCGAAGCGCTGTACGACGCGACCGGCCGCCAGCTCCCAACGAAGCTCGCGTCCGAGTACCGCAAGAAGGGCTTCCTTAAGCCCGCCGACCTCACCATCGATGGCATCATCTACCAGGAACCCTTCACCGCCGTCGACCGTGAGCGCGATATGAAGTCCGCGCATCAATACTTCACTCGGCTGGCTGACTAACCCAAAATTCGATCGAACCAGAGGATCCTACTGTGGCAGAGAAAATAGAGCGCCGACAAAGCTTTCAAACCATTGCGTGGTTTCGCGATCTATATAAGCGAGATTTGCTCGACCTCGACCCACCCTACCAGCGACGCTCCGTCTGGAATCAGAAGTACCGAGATTTTTTCATCGAGACGGTGATGCTGGGCTACCCAGCTCCCGCAATTTTTGTTCACGAGGAGATCAGCAGCGACGGTTCGGCGCTTTACCGAGTCGTCGATGGAAAACAGCGACTGACTACACTTTTCGACTTCACCGACAACGACTTTCCCGTGGCAGAAGACTCCGCACTAAAATCAGACCAAAACAAGTACTTTGCAGATCTCGATGATGAAACTAAGCGCGCATTTTGGAGATATCAGTTCTCGGTGGAGTATCTGCCGACAACAAACGCCGAGACTCTGACCAATGTATTCGATAGAATCAACCGGAATGTCGCCCGGCTCACTAGGCAAGAACTGAGACATGCTCGGTTTAACGGTGTGTTTGCGACCACTGCCGAACGCCTAAATGATCATATGTTCAAAGTGCTCGCCGATGTGCCCCACATCGCTACCAACTCAAAAAGACAGATGAAGGACGTAGAGCTAACGGCACAGCTTCTACTGCTTATTGAAATGGGCGTTCAGTCGTTCTCGCAAGACGACCTCGACGACGCGTACAGCGACCGCGATTCTGAATGGGATTTCGCGCCCGATGCGGAGTCAATTTTCAGAGAATCCATTTCCGTAATTTCGTCGATAGTCTCGTCACCAATCTCAAGTCCCGCACTGAAGCGGCGCCTACGGAATCAGGCGGACTTTTACACATTGTTCGACGTCGTGACCGCAACTTACAAGAATGGAACAGAACTCGACACATCCACAACCTCCTTGGCGTTAACCGAGTTTTACGATGAAGTCGTAGATGAATCTAAGCGCGCCAAGAATCCCGACGCGCTTGGTTACTACGAAGCAGCTCGGTCAGCCTCAAACGATCGTCGACAGCGAGTGTCGAGATCGTCAATCCTCAAGTCGGTAATCGATCGAGGGCGGGCAGAATAGATGCCTGTCCCTTCGGCCGTAAAGAATCGATACGCATCGACAGAGAGCGCCGCTCTTAGCCTCAAGCAATACGTCGAGTTCACGTTGCGTCCCTGGTGCGAGCGACACTCATACCCATTCCTTGGGCGAATCAAGGCAGTCGAGTCAATTTCCGAGAAGCTAGAAGGCGGAAGGTACAAGAGCTGGCTCGATATCGATGATATGTACGCATGCACGATCGTGGTTCCAACGAGAGAGCACATCGGTAGCGTTACCGCGTTCTTGAACGCGAAGTTCAACAACCTTTCTGTGAAGGATCGATTGAGTACACGAAAGCACCCAAGTGTCTATCGTTTCGATTCAACACGATGGATCGGAAAGGTGCCACCCGACTCAACGGCGACCCTCGCTCCCGGAACTAGAGATCTAAAGTTTGAAGTACAGGTTCCAACAGCATTCGAACACGCATGGGCCGTCGCAACGCACGATATCGTCTATAAATCTTCCTCGTACGACTGGAAAGCACTCCGAATAGCTTCCCTCCTAAAAGCCTCCGTCGAGCAGATTGAACTGATAATCGATGGGTTTCAATCCAACGCAGATTCAATCAGTCCATCATATGACCCCGAAACCAGCGCGATTGACGAATTCATACAGGAAGCCCGCCGACTCGTGGAAGCCGGCGATATATCGAGCAGCCTCGCACCAGGGAGCTGGTCTCGGTTCGGACAAAACGTGCACTCGCTCGTCAGCACGTATGCTCCGAAGGGGAAGTCAGCAGACGAGTTGAAGAAGCTCACACGACGTTTGTACCCGTGGGCGCAGGACCAGTCTGATCTATTCGACCTCCAAGCAGGCTCTCTATTCCAGGTTATTCTGCGGATGATAAATAGCGGAGAAATCGAGGGCGCGCATCTTCGCGATTTTCGCGTAGTCGACAGCGATGAGCTGCGCTCACTTCACGGTGTAACCGCCCTCGGACGAACGGTCGACCTCGCATAGAAGAATCAATTAGCACCAACTCGGAGGAAGTGAACCAATGGGAGCACTGCTACCCACCCTCCAGGCCAACCACCTGCGCGAGGGCCTGACCGACTACCTAGCGACCACGTTCGCCCTCACCGACCCCGATGCTCAGGGCGCCCTGTCGGATTTCGTCGGCCACCCCGACACCGGCATGTTCAAAGGCCCCTACGCGCGCCTTCGACTGCCGTTCGCACCAGCGGGCGGCAACTGGGGCATGCACCTGGACTGGTGGCCAACGGGATTCACCCCCTATGGCCACCAGGCCGCAGCATTCGAGCGGCTGTCCACCAAGTTCCACGCTCGCCCACAGCCGACACTCGTCACCACCGGAACCGGCTCCGGTAAGACCGAGGCGTTCCTGTACCCGATTCTCGATCACGTCCTGCGCGCCAAGACCGCTGGTGTCACCGGGATGAAGGCACTCATCCTCTACCCGATGAACGCGCTCGCCAACGACCAGGCCGAACGCCTCGCCCGGCTCATTGCCGAACACCCCGAACTCTCCGGGGTTTCCGCCGGCCTCTACACCGGCGAACAATCCACCGGCGGGCGCACCAAGGTCACCGACGAGGGCCTCATCACCGACCGCTCCCTCATGCACGCCGCTCCGCCGGACATCCTGCTCACCAACTACAAGATGCTCGACCATCTCCTGCTGCACCCCGACCGCGCCGACATCTGGCGGCTCTCCGCCGACTCGCTGCAATACGTCGTCCTCGACGAGTTCCACACCTACGACGGCGCACAGGGCACCGACGTCGCGATGCTCCTTCGCCGTCTCGGCCTCACCGTCAAAGCGCACTGGACCGACGCCTCCCCCGTCACCGACGACGACCGGGCCCGCCCCCTCGGCCGCATCACCCCCGTCGCCACCTCCGCCACCCTCGGCTCCAAGGCCGAACCCACCGCCATGCTCGGCTTCGCGCACACCGTCTTCGGCGAACAGTTCGACGCCGACGCCGTCATCGGCGAAACCCGGCTCTCCGCCGCCGCCTGGCTCACCGACCGCGACACCATCCTCGACCGGCTATACCGGCCCACTACCCCGGCCGTCGCCGACGCCGCCGTACGCCTCGACGAGTTCGCTGCGGGTTCGCCCACCAACGCCTCCCTGACCACCGCCGTGCTCGCCGAGCTATTCGAGCGGGCCGAAGTATTCGAGCGCACCGAGCTATTCGCGGCCGCCGACGACCTCGACACCGACCGCCGCCTCACCCCCACCGACCTCCGTTCCCTCACACCCGTCGAGCAGCTGCACCTGCTCAAGGCGCACCCGCTGCTGGCCCGACTCCTCGACCACGCCGTCGACGCGATCTCCCTCGCCGACCTCACGGAAGCCCTGTTCGACGTCCCCGCCGCCGAGCGTGACATCCGCCTTGTCCGTGCCGCGCAGCAGCGCTTCCTCGACTACCTGTTCGCCGCTCTCTCCCACTTGCGCGCAGAGGTGGGGCGCGAGGCTCTGAACGTCGATGTGCACCTGTGGATTCGGGAGCTCTCCCGCATCGACCGCGCCGTCGCCACGAACACCACCTACCGCTGGTCCGACGACGGCGTCCACGAGGACGGCGACGTCATGCACCTGCCCGCGGTGTTCTGCCGGCACTGCGGCCGCTCCGGGTGGGGTGCCCGCCTCGCCCCCACCGGCCACACCCTCGACGTCACCGACGAGTCCATCCGCGCCGACCACGCCTCCGGCGCGTCCCGGTTCCGGGCGCTCATCTCCGCGCCCGCCGAGGCGCTGCTCGCCGCCACCCGCCCCGACGAGCAGATCGAGGGTCTGCGCTGGTTCCGCATCGACGACCGCGAAATCTCCGACACGCCGCCCGACCCCGACAGTACCGACGAACTGGAATGCAAGGTCCTCCCCGTCCTCACCCTCACCGGAGACAACGTCGAGGAGAACTCCAAGAACGACATGTGCCCGGCCTGCGGCGCCGCCGACGGCATCCGCTTCCTCGGCAGCGCCGTCGCCACCCAACTCTCGGTGACACTGTCGAATCTCTTCGGAGACGCCCGCCTCGACGCCGACGAGAAGAAGGCGTTGATGTTCACCGACAGCGTGCAGGACGCCGCGCACCGCGCCGGCTTCGTGCAGGCCCGCTCCCACACCCTCAGCCTGCGCTCCACTCTCCGCAGCGCCATCGACGGCGGGACGCTCACGCTGCCGGAGCTGTGCGAGGCCGTCGTCGCCCGCGCCGGCGACGACCCGGCCCGTCGCTATCACCTGCTCGCGCCTGACATCGTCGAGCACGACGAGTTCACTCCGTTCTGGAAGCCCGACGCGTCCACCGCGGCGCGCAAGAAGGCGGCCGCGAAGGTGCTGCGCCGCCTCGAATTCGACATCGACCTGGAGTTCGGGCTGCAGTCGCGGCTCGGCCGCACCCTCGAACTCACCGGCAGCGCCGTCGCCGAAGTGGACCTCGGCGGCGCGGAGCGTCCCGTCCGGCTCGGGCGGGCCGCACTCAACGCCACCGAGCACCAGCTGACGTTCGAGGCGCCGGACGCCGCGGCGATCACCCGCTGGGTCCGCGGCACCGTCGAACGCGTCCGCACCCGCGGCGCGATCCGCCACCCGTGGCTGCGCAACTACATCGAGAAGGACGCCAACCGACGCTGGGTATGGGGCGCGCGCCCCAAGGGCGAGGGCATGCCCGCCTTCCCCAAGGGCCGCCCAGCCCCCGCGTTCCCCGCCGTCGGATCACGCACCGTCCCCGAGGGATTCGACGCGATCACCGCACCCTCGTCGTGGTACGCCCGCTGGGCGTCACAGTGCCTGAATGTCTCCCCCGTCGACGGCGGCTTCCTGGCCAAGTCATTGTTCGGGGTACTCGCAGAGCAGCGAGTGCTCACCGCGGATCTCACCGGGGCCGGGCTCACCGCCTATGGTCTTCCCTCCGCCGCGGTTCTCGTCTCCGCTCCCACCGACGACGACCTCGCCGCGGGCCGGCACCTACTGGTGTGCAGCGTCTGCCAGACCCCGACCCCCGGCTCCGCCACCGTCGTCGACGAACTCGACGGCGCCCCCTGCCTGCTCGTCCGATGCCCCGGCACACTCGCCCGCGCACCGAAGGCGCAGAACTTCTACCGCCGCCTCTACGACACCGCCGAGATGAAGCGCGTCGTCGCCCGCGAACACACGTCGCTGCTGCCCACCGCGACCCGGCTGGGCTACGAGACCGCGTTCAAGCGCGGCGGTGCCGACCCGCAGGCCCCCAACGTCCTCGTCGCCACCCCCACCCTCGAGATGGGTATCGACATCGGTGACCTGTCCACCGTCATGCTCGGGTCGCTGCCGCGCACCGTCTCGTCGTACTTGCAGCGCGTCGGCCGCGCCGGACGCCTCACCGGCAACTCCCTCGTCCTCGCGTTCGTCCGCGGTCGCGGCGAGCACCTGCCCAAGCTGTACGACCCGACGTCGGTGATCCAGGGCGACGTCCGCCCGCCCGCCACCTTCCTCACCGCCGAGGAGATCCTGCAGCGCCAGTACGTAGCGCACGTGATCGACCGCCTCGCCCGCGACCCGGGCACCGTCGCGCCCCGCGGCGCCCGCGCCGTGCTCGGCAGCTTCGATGAGGGCAGCTGGATGGCCGACCTCCTCACCGCCGTCAACAGCGATGCCGATGCGCTGGTCGACGGCTTCCTCGCGCAGTTCGACGAGGTTCTCGACGAGCACACCCGGGACTCGTTGCGTACCTGGGCAACCCCCGACGGCGACGAGCCCAGCCCGCTCGTGACCGACCTACAGGAGGCCGTGCACCGCTGGAACCGCGACCTCACCGAACTCACCGCCCGCCGCGCCGCCGTCGAAGCGGAGATGCCGGAGTTCGAACGCCGCGCGTTCGCGCCCGCCGCCACCGACGACGACCGACGCGACCTGCGGTCCGCGCAGGGCTCGATGCGGCTGCTCAGCGGACAGATTTACGACCTCACCGACGCGTACTGGATCAGCGTCCTCGAACGCTACGGCGTGCTGCCCAACTACACGCTGCTCGACGACTCCGTCACCCTGGACGTCGGCATCACCTGGATCGACCCCGACACCAACCAGTACATGGGCGAGGCCACCAGCTACCAGCGCGGCTCCCGCGTCGCGCTCACCGAACTCGCGCCCGGCGCCACCTTCTACGCGCAGGGCCTCGCCGCGCGGATCGACGCCGTCGACCTCGGCGCCGGCGAATCCAACATCCACACCTGGCGGCTGTGCCCGCAGTGCGGATGGGCGGGCATCACCCTCGCCGGCGAGGAAGCTCCCACCGTGACGTCATGCCCGCGCTGCGGGACCGGCGCCATCGCCGATGTCAGCCAGCAGCTACAGGTGGTGGAGATGGCGCGGGTGTCCGCGGAGGTGCGCCGCGACGAGGCGTCCATCAACGACTCCCGCGACGAACGGCACAAGGAATCGTTCACCGTCCTCACCGCCGCCGACATCGACCCGGTCAACGTCGATCGGTTGTGGTTCGTCGGGGACCTCGAGTTCGGTGCGGAGTACCTGCGCCGCTTGGACGTTCGCTGGCTGAACATGGGCCGCCGCACCTCCCAGGGACGCAGCCGCACCATCGCCGGGCAGGAATCCACCACAGGGCTGTTCCGGGTGTGCTCGTCGTGCGGGCAGCTCGACAAGTCCGCGGGCCGCAACACCCGGTACGAGCACCGCAGCTGGTGCCGGCACCGCAACTCGGCGACGGAGAACGTCCGCGAGATCGCACTCGCACGCACGCTCCGCACCCAGGGCGTGCTACTGCACCTGCCGCGCGCGCTGGAGTACGACCAGTTCGCGCACCCCAGCCTGTCCGCCGCGATCCTTTTGGGGCTGCGGCAGGTGATCGGCGGCTCCCCCGAACACCTCGACGTCGCCACCATCACCGACGCCCTGCACGCCCCCACCCAGCGGGCGCTGCTGATCCACGACACCGTCCCCGGCGGCACCGGCTACCTCGCCGAGTTCGCCGACCCGGCGAAAGTGTGGGCAGTGCTCGACGCCGCCCGCGCCGTGGTGCGCGACTGCGACTGCGCCGAACACGATCGGCTCGCGTGCCACAAGTGCCTGCTGCCGTTCGCACCGCCGCACGAGCTGGACAAGGTGTCCCGCAAGACCGCTGCTCGGGTGCTCGACCATTTACTCGGTGTGGACGGGGATGCCGAACCTGATCGGGACTGGTGGCTGGATGAGGTCACCGAGGACGCTCCGATTGGGCCGATCGGCGGCGACGAGTCGCCGCTGGAGAAGGAGTTCTACGTCGCGTTCGTGGAACGGCTCCGCGCGATGGGCGCGACGGTGAAGGAGACACCCGGCACCTACGGACCGTCCGCGACGATCACCCTGCCCGGTAGGAAGATCCGCACCTGGAAGCTCACCCCGCAGGTGCACATGGCGAACTCGAAGCCGGACTTCGAACTTGCCACCAACGACTCCGAGGTCCCGCGGATCGCGATCTTCGCCGACGGTCGGAAGTACCACGCAGTCCCCGGCTGCAACCGCGTCGCCGACGACGCGTCCAAGCGCGCGATCCTCCGCGACAGCGGGCACATGGTGTGGTCGTTCGGGCACGAGGACCTACAGCGGTTCAAGGACGGTGAATCGGCGCAGCCTGCCTGGCTCACCGAGCAGGCCGCGTCGAACACCATGAAGGCCGGAAATCTCCGTCCGGCGATCGTGAAGCAGCTCGCTGCCGACCCGGTCACCATACTGCTCGCGTTCATCACCGACCCGGACCGCGAGGCATGGGAAGCGGTCGGCAAATGGCTGCCGATGGCGTTGGTGCGCGGCGACAATCGCAGCAAGGGTGACGGTTCGTCGATCGCGGACAACACCGTCCGGCTGCTCGACGGAACCGCTGCCTCGTTCGGTCAGGGCACCGACATGTGCTGGTTCCACACCGACGGACCGCTCGCCGTCACCGCCGCGATGCGTGCCGACAGCACGCGCACCATCAACGCCGTACTCGTCGTCGACGACCGCGACGAAACGTTGGAGATCCACGACGGACGCGCGTGGAAGGACTGGCTGCGGCTGTCCAACTGGCTCGGGCTCAGCAGCAACCATCTGGTGACAACGCGAAGCCTGATCGAAGCCGGCGTCGGAGGCCCGACCGCAAAGCCGGACGCCGAGCTCGCGCCGGAGTGGCAGGCGGTGTTCGACTCCACGGTGTCCGACGCGGAGAAGCAGCTGGTGATCGCGCTCGCCGCAGCCGACCTTCCCGTCCCGACTGTGGGCTACGAGACCGATGGCGGCGAGGTCGTGGACTTCGCGTGGGGCGACGTTCTCATCGGAGTGCTTCTCGACCCGGACGACGACGCAGCAAATACGATGTCGGAGGCCGGGTGGACACTGTGCCCACCGGACGCCGAACAGATCGCGGCAGCGCTGCAGAACGGAACAGCATAGATGCAGCACCCGGCCACAGTGACTACAGGTAAGCATTACGGGTCTCGGAGAAGAGGTAGGCAGTGAAGGGCAGCATCAGTCGGATCACCGAACTCTTCGACGGAAACAGCAAGCACCTGCTGATCCCCGTGTACCAGCGCAACTACGACTGGAAGCTCAAGCACTGCGCCAGGCTTTTCGACGATCTGGTCGACATCATCCGCGAGGACCGCAAAACGCACTTCTTTGGCGCGATCGTGGGAAACCCGGAGACATCCTTCACCTACGTCGTGATCGACGGCCAACAGCGGCTGACCACCACCAGCCTGCTGATGCTGGCGCTCGTCCACGCACTCGACGACGGCACCGTTTCCTCCCAAGATCCGAACCTGGCGTCCGATATCCGCGACAGCTATCTCGTCCTCAAGTCCAGGAACGACGCGATCAAATTCAAGCTCAAACCGGTCAAGAACGACAATGACGCCTACAGCCGCCTCCTGCGCGGAGACACTCCGATCGAGGCGTCCACCATCACTGCCAACTACCGGTACTTCCGCGAGCGGATCGGCGGCGGCGAACTCGACGGTGACCAAATCTGGGACGCCATCTTCCGCCTGCAGGTGATGGCGCTGGACCTGGAGCAGCAGGACGATCCCCAGCGGATCTTCGAGAGCATCAACTCGACCGGCTTGGAGCTCAGCGAAGCCGACAAGATCCGCAACGTGGTGCTGATGCACCAGCCGAGCCACGAGCAAGAGGACCTGTACGAGAATTACTGGAACCGCATCGAGAAGGCCGTTGAGTACCGCACCGACTGGTTCATCCGCTTCTACCTGGTCTCCAAGACCGGCAAGACGCCCCGGCAGGACGCGGTGTACGAGGCGTTCCGCGACTATCAGAAGAACGCCAAGGCCAGCACCCGCGAAATCCTCTCCGAGATGCGCGACTACGCCGAGTACAGCCACGAGCTCAACAGCGCCAGCACCGGCATCGCCGCTGCGGACAAGCGACTGCGTCGCTTCAACATGGTGAAGCACGATGTGACGCTGCCGCTTACGATGCCCCTGCTCGGCGAGGTGAAGTCCGGCACGGTCACAGCCCAGGACTTCACCAAAGTCGTCGAGATTCTCGATACCTACATGTTCCGGCGTTTCATCAGCGGTATTCCGACTCACGGACTCAACAAGATCTTCGCCACCCTGTACTCCGAAATTCACCGTCTCCGTGGCGCAGGAGACCGGTTCTCAGACGTGCTGGGGTATTCGCTGCGACGACGGGCCGCGACCGGTCGGTTCCCGAACGACGATGAGTTCAAGGAGTCTTTCGCGACCCGCAACCTGTACAACGTCAAGGGCGAGAACCGCAGCTACCTGTTCGAATGCCTAGAAAACAACTGGTCCAACGACACCCACGATATCGCCAAGGCGCTGGAAACCCAGTCGATCAGCATCGAGCACATCATGCCGCAGACGCTGACGGCGGCATGGCGGAAGGACCTGGGCCCCGACGCCGAAGAGATCCACGCCACCTGGTGCAACCGCATCGGCAATCTGACCGTGACCGGCTACAACTCCAGCTATTCCAACTCCGCGTTCGCGGACAAGAAGAAGCGCGACAACGGGTTCGACGCCTCGCCCTATCGACTCAACGCCCTGCTGAAGGCATCCGAGGTGTGGACGGTGTCGCAGCTCGAGGAGCGAACCCGGGAACTGACCGCCGTGGCACTGAAGTACTGGCCGTTGCCGGCCACGGATTTCGAGCCGTATGCGCCGCCGCTGCCGGCGGTACCGATGGGCGACGACGAGTCCTTCACCAACCGCGTGATCGTATCGTTCGAGTACGGCGACACACGCAAGACGGTCGCAAGCTGGAAGGACGCCTTCGTAGACGTGATCCGTCTACTCGTCGACGAACGACGCGAGGAGGTCTTCGCCTACGCCGGAGAATCGAACGACTTCTCCGTGGTTGAGGATTCGCACGAAGTCTCCGCCGGTGAATCCCTTGCGGTTCCGGGCCTGACGGTCGTGACCTCGACCTCCACCAGATCGAAGCTGGCGGTCCTCCGGAAGCTGTTCAACCACCTCGACGTGGACACCGAAGACTTGGTCTTCACGCTCCGCAACACCGACTCCCTCGAGCCCGAGGTCCCCATCGACGAACCCGGCCCGTATGCGGAGCTGACGAAGTTCATGCCCAGCATGGAGGAATTCTCATCCTCTGCCGTCACGGCCGATGACACCCGTGATCTCCGCGCCGAGTTCACCACCGCGTTCGCGAAGTTCACTGTCGCGAATCCGCAGGCGGCACTTCCGGGCAAGAACCTGCCCGACCTGGAGACCGATTCCTTCATCGAGAAGGCGACGGCCGATGACGTTCTCGCCGCCCTGAGCATGATGTTCCAGGTCGAGGGCATGATGCCCCAGTTCCATCGACTGATCGCCTCAGGCACTGTCGTGCGGTGGCTGAACGCACTGACGTCGGACCCTGTAGTCAGCACAGGCAGCGCCGATCAGTCCGGCACCGCTGCCGCAACTACGCTCGCCCCACGGTGGCAGGAACTGTTCGACGCCACCGTCTCCGACGTCGAGAAGCAGCTGGTGATCGCCCTCGCCGCAACCGACATGCCTGTGCCGACCGCCGGCCACGAATTCAACGACGGCGAGGTCGTCGACTTCGCGTGGGTCGACGCCCGGGTCGGAGTGATTCTCAACCCCGACGACAGCACGGCAACCATGATGTCCGAAGCGGGCTGGACGCTCTGCCCGCCCGATGCAGCACGGATCGCGGCAGCGATGAAGAACGGAGTGATCTAGGTGGCGAATCTGGTCATCGCGTCGAACAGCAAGGCGATGCCGAAGCTCGACGGCTCGATCAAGAACAAGGTGTGGGCGTTCATCGAGAAGCTCTCCGCCGACCACACCTCCCCTGGCCTCCATATCGAGCCGCTCAACGCTGCCGTCGACCCCCGCGTCCGCACGGGAAGGGTGGACCTTCACTTCCGAGCGATTCTGTTCAAGATCGACGACAAGCTCGGCGACGACCCGACCTTCATCTACATGGGCACCTGGCCGCACGACGAGGCCAACAAGCTCGCCGAACGTTCCCGGTTGCGGGTGAACCCGATCAACGGTGTCCTCGAGGGCATCATCGGAGAGCTCGACGGCGAGAACGACCGCAAGAAGCGCACTGTCGTCCCCGACCCGCGGGGAGAACTCGATCGTGCGATCAAGGCGCAGACGAAGTCGTACCTCGCGGAGCGTTTCAGCCTCGCCGACCTCACCGGCCGGCTCGGTCTCGATCCTGACCTCGCGGAGCGTGCCTACAACGCCACCGACGAGGACACGCTCCTCGACATCGCGGCCAACGCCGTCGGCTGGCAGGGCAGTGCCCTCCTCGACCTTGCGACCGGCCTGCACATCGACACGATCCGGGAGAAGCACGGCTTCTCCGACATCCCCGTCGACGACGCACTCGACGAGGACGAGCAGATCCTCAAGGCGCTCGAGCAGCCGGCATCGAAGATGCAGTTCACGTTCGTCGAAGACAACGAGGAGCTGCGCCGCGTCATCGAAGGCGGCGACTTCGCCGCATGGCGCACCTTCCTGCACCCCGAGCAGCGGAAGTACGTCGAGCAGAACCACAATGGAGCGTTCCGGCTGTCGGGTGGCGCCGGCACGGGCAAGACCGTCGTCGCGATCCATCGAGCACGTCGTCTCGCCCAGGCCGACCCGACTGCACGGATCGTGCTCACCACGTACAACAAGACCCTCGCCACCGACCTCAAGGCCGCGCTGCTGACGCTCGACCCCAATGTGGCTATCGCGGACCGACTCGGCGAGCCGGGCATCTACGTCGGAGGGATCGACGCCCTCGGTAACGCCGTCCTGAACCAGTCCGGGGACATCGCCGACGCCGCCGAGAACGTGCTCGGGTACCGCGGCGCGGAACTCACCCACCTCCGGACCAACATCGACAAGACGTGGCGCGACGTGGCCCAGTCGGTGAGCAGCGGCCTCGACGCCAAGCTCGCCACGCCGGGTTTCCTGGAAAACGAATACGTCGCCGTCGTTCTCGCGAACAAGGTGACCACGCTCGAGCAGTACGCGAAGGTCGCCCGCCCCGGTCGGGGTGTACGGCTCAGCCGGCCTCAGCGGATCGCCGTGTGGAAGCTGGTGGAGGCATACCGCCGACAGGCCCGAATGGACGGCAGCCTCAGCTTCCCCGAGGTGCTTGCCCTCGCCGCCGAGCAGCTGAGACTGCGGGCCGAGAAGAGCAAGGGCCACTTCGCGGATCACGTGCTCGTCGACGAAGCGCAGGATCTGCACGCCACCCACTGGGCGCTGTTGCGGAACCTCGTCGCGGAGGGCGCGAACGACCTCTTCATCGCGGAGGACTCGCATCAGCGGATCTACGGTCAGCCGGTGGTGCTGTCGCGGTTCGGGATCAAGATCGTCGGACGGGCACGACGCCTGACCCTCAACTACCGCACCACAGCCCAGAACCTGCACTTCGCGGTCAGCATCCTGTCCGGCGCCGAGTACAAGGACCTGGAACAGGGCGAAGAATCGACAGCCGAGTACCGGTCCGTTCGGTTGGGCCCCAACCCGCAGCTGGTCGAATGCACTGATGCCGCTGACGAACTCGACAAGGTTGCCGACCTCGTGCGGTCGTGGATCACGCCGGAGGAGGGCTCCGACGAGCCCGCCGTCGACCCGTCCACGGTCGCCGTCCTCACCCGAGGCCAGGCCGATCGCAGCCAGTTCGTGCGGGCACTCGGCGAACGCGGCATCGACGCACGCGCACTCGACAGCAACCCCGCCGCCCCCGGCCACGTGCAGGTGCTCACCATGCACCGGTCTAAGGGCATGGAGTTCTCCCGCGTCATTCTCGCCGGCGTCGACCACGCCCACGTCCCGTCCGCCGCCACCCTCCGTTCCGTCCCCGAAGAGGAGCGGGACGAGGCGATGTTGCGAGAGCGGTCGCTGTTGTACGTCGCCGCGAGCCGGGCACGGGATGCGCTCGTGGTGACGTGGAGTGGGAAGAAGTCCGAACTGTTGGGGAGCCCGTCGGAATAGGACTGGAGAACAGACCGTGGCCCAATTGAGGCGCACCGGTGTCTACCTGCACAGCGGCAACCCAGAGTCGAAGGCGCGCACGCCCCGCACTGGCGGACGCGACGTCAAGAGCGCGGGCGTGTGGGACCCAGAGGGCAATAAGGAATCCGGCCCCAAAGCTAACCCCAAGACCGGAAAAAGTCTCGTGCAGAGGGCAAAAGGAAAGAAGGCCGGGACTGCGTGCGGATGGTGTGGCGGATCAGCCAAGAAGCCTCAGAATGGCGCGCCTGCGCGATGTGGCCGCTGCAAGCGACTGGAGGACAAGATTGCGGACGCTGCGCGCTTCCTGGGGGCACACGGATTGCGTCCACTGGGAGCTTCACTCGACTCCGAGTCGACCGACGAGGCACACCATCGCGAGTCGGCGGCTGCTGCTCGGCGGGAACTGAACGCGGCCTGGAAGCGACCAACCAAAGCCAAGCGGCCAAGACCAGAGCCGAAGTCCGCGGGCAAGAAGACCAAGGGAGCTTCCTCACAGCGCACTTCACCCAAGGAGGCGGCGAACGCCAACCACAGCAAAATCAGAAACACCCGTACCCCAACGGTCACGCACAAACTCGCCAAGCTGCGCGCCAGGATTAACGACGAGAAGCGACGCGGCGCACTCGACACGGCGGCAGGGCGTGCCCGAGTCAATCAGTTGGAGGCCGCGTACCGGAGAATCGCGGTACAGGCTGCAATCACGCCATGATCAGTTGATGACATCCGCCTCTCCCTGGCGGTCCGACGGCGGGTGTCTCCATTCGAAGAATCAGCGTCACGGGATTCAGGTACCCATCGCGATTCGGACTCTTTCGCGTGGATGGGAGCCCGGTATGGCGGCTTCGTCCCGTGTCAGCTCACCGTGCGCCGCCGAGTGCAATCGGAGGGCAGCCGTGTCGCTGCCCTCCGCCGAGCAACCAGCCCCGCTACAGATCGGGAACAATCCACTGGCTCAGTTCGGCGCGGCCGATACCGTTTCCGCATTGGCCACGCCCGCGCGCTTTTCGTCCCCTGCGGCAATCTCACGCGGCGCGAGCCCATTCGCAATGACGAACGTCATCAGCCGCGACAGCGATCCGCGCACTTCACGCATCATGGTTATTCGTGGCGACTTGGCGTCTACGAACGCCTCGAGCCTGTTGATTTCGACCGCGACTTTCGTCTCGGTGGCGGCGAGATGATACCAGAGGTTTATGTCGAAGGGGAGGTCCGACATATTGCGGGCATGTTCGACGACGACCTTAGAACGAGTGACTTGAGGTCGAGCGCGGGGTCGATTGACGCTGATTGGACGCGCCGACCACCACTGGGGTTCCACTCGGGCAATCAGCTGTGGTCAGAGTTCGGATTCGATACTGCCGAAGGACGCCGCATTCGCGTCCTCCGTCGCCGCATAGCTCGCACCGATCTGCATGAACATTGCCTTCATCTCCGTGACGACGGCGATGTGATCGCTCAGCGCCTGAACCATCGAGTACTCGCCACCGACCGCCAACAAACTCAGCTTCTCCGCGACCGCGATCCCACTCGGAAGCGTGCCGAAACTACCCCGAACCGTCAGCGTCATTGCTTGCTCCTTGAGGATCTCGAGCTTCTCGATGAAGCGGTCACAGTGCTGCGCACACCGCTCCGCCACACCATCCGCGAGTTGCAGCTCACCCGCCGCAGCAGCCTGACCGAGACTTGCCCACCGCAAGACCGAATCGCTCGGGTTGGGAATTACTTCGTCCGACATTCCCACTACTCCGGAATCCATGACAACAGCCCGAGCGTCGCGGCACGGGCAATCCCGCACGGATCATCGGGTACCGTCCGGCCCTCTCTCACAGCAATCAACACCGCACCCCCGTCCGACTCCACAGCGACATAGCAACCCGTTCGACCCTTGTCCGCGACCATCCGAAACTGAACCCCCTCGCGGTCGCCGACCTCGACATCCTCGAATTCCCCGAACACGGGATTTTCCCGTACCTCCGATAGCGGGTGGACCGTCGCCTCGATCCTCAGGAAGTGACTGCGACTGTCGTGCCTCCAGACACATCCCTTCCATCCCGGGGTGCTGACGCCGAGAATGTCCCGCGACTCGCTCGCCGGATCCATCCCCAGAGCCGCCACGGCCTCGTCGGGTATGTCGTCACACGGCGAGAACACCGGATCGGTGGCTTCAGGCGCCGACTGCGCCTCACCCTCGACCGTCGCATTGCCGCACCCCGCAACCAGCGCCGCCGCACACACGACACCCGCCGCCAATCTGATTCCGCTCACACGATGTACCGCCACGATTGGTTGGACGCACCAGGGACCCCGCAGGTTCCACCGAATCGAACGAAGCCAAATCCTGCCTGGTCGAGAACCACCCGAGGCGGCTCGCGATGAGATGGTCGAAGCCGCACCTTGCGTACGTTCGAGATGTGGGCGTCCACTACACGCGGGAAGCTGACGGCAATGACCGACCGAGCCGGCTACGAGGTGGGTCCCGGGTTCTCCGACGACCGCGCATTCAGCAGTTGCTCGGCACCGTCGCTACTCGTGCACACGAGCACGGTGTTGAACGCGACCACGCCGGCGCCCCACTCGGGACCGAGTCCAAGCATTCGCGACCAGGACCGTCCGGCCTCGTCGAGCAGGCGAACGAACACCTCGAGTTCGTGGGGAGCGTCGACGAGAAGGTCCTCGGCTCCGGTGATCACCGTCAGATGGATCGCAGTCGGGCGACCGGACGGGGTTGTGAGGCATTCGTCGAAGGCGTTCCAGTTCCGACCGAAGTACCCGGGGAACTCGAAGGTCGCAGCGTAGCAATCGAATACGTCCTCGGCAGCCGCGAGTGCAGAGCCGTCGAGGACGACGACCCGACCTCCGCGCGCTTCGGCGAAATCGACCAGGGCGGGCACGTCGACGTCGACCCCCACGTGCAGCCAGGCCCGACGGAGGACACCACCGAGTCCCCTGTCACGAGCTGCGGCCCGCCACTCATCTCAAGCCCTTCAGCACCTGATCGACAACCTCCTCGATTCCCGGAGCACCGTCGTAGTAATACTCCCAGAACCCGACATGGGCGACCGCCGTGAATCCGATGGTGACGCAGTTGCCTGCGTCAGAGGTGACGCCCCAGGAGTCGGGGGTGCGGTTGTCGACGATGTCGAAGATCTCGGCGGGCCATACGGATATCCCACCGTTCCGATCGACGATCCGATAGTCGACTGAACCAGGCGGCAGGACGAGCATCTGCAGGACCGGGCAGATGTCATCCTTCAGTTTCGGGTACCGCGCACCGGCACGGCTCGTGGGAATCAGGTCCAGATCCTTCAGCTTCACGATCATGTTCTCCCCCAGTCCATCCATTGCTGGTGATGACGCCCGTGTCCCACCGCTTCGCTCATCCGCACGGCCACGGCGTGGTCCGGCGGTGATAGGCCGACATCTTCGAGATCCGCAGCCACTCGGCGGTCGCCTTGATCCGGGGGGCCTCCCCGCACGTCAGCTCGATCAGCCCTTCGGCATTCCGGACCACCTCGAGATGGGCCTCCATCTCCGTGCCCCACCCGTCGATCGTCACGCTGCGCAGTGTGGAGAACTCGAGCTCGAGCTGAATGGTGTTCGACTCCTGCGCAACCCATTTCGCCGGCGGATTCTCCGGATAGTTGGCAAGGTCGAACCGCAGAAGCAGGGACGCCGCGCGTCGGTCCAGTCGCACCTCGCTCAGCTCGACCGTTCCGAGCGGCGGATCGATACCACCGAACACGGCCCCAGCCCCCTGGCGTCGGTGAGGAGATCCACCCAGCTCAACGCGTGCCCCCTTACTCATGAAGACTCGCGACGGTACACGGTCGCCCCTGAACTGCGCGCCGCGGCGCGGTTCGCGCTACTCGGTGGCCAAGGGCCCATGAACCAGGCATCCGAGCACTTCCTCGGCATCGTCGAACCAGATGGAGACCGTGTTGTCACCACTCGACAAGTACGCCATCCATACCCGATCGCCACCGGCCACTTCGAGGCGCGCGGCGAACTCAACCAGACCGGGTACGTGGTGGCCACGCTCAGCGCTGTGCCGCAGTCGGCGCCGGAAGATGGTCGTGACCGCGTCGCGCGAACCGCGCCGGAACTCGATGAGCGGACCCGCGTGCTCGGCCACCACTCGCCCCGCGACACGCGCAGCAGCCGGTTCGAGTGCCAGTCCGCCGACTTTCCCTTGGACGACACGCACATCGGTCCATCGGATCTTCCCATCCACTCCCGGCACAGCGGGTTCCGTCCTGTCAACAGATTCCACGACTTCCCCTCACTCCTCCACCGACGCCGACATCAGCAACCTTGCCACCGCATCGATAGTCCCAGTGCCTGCATACAGGTCGATACCGGCGACGTGGTCGTCGAACTCCCCGAAGCCGCGCAGCAGAATCGCACCGTCCTCGGCGGCCGGAATGAACGCGCGCAGCAGGTCACCCCGGTCGGACGCACACTCCTCCAGCCCGCGGAGCGCGTCGCCGATACGTCCACACCAGGCATCGGATTCGGGATGCAGCACGCACAGCGCGGGACGAGTGCGCGTCACCTCGACGGCCGCGCCCAGCTCTTCCAGTTCGCAGTCGATCCAGCCGGCAAACTGCACCTTGCCGTCGTCGCGCCCCATCGGGAAGTCGTGGCGACGGCCGCGCGGAAGTACGACGGCATCGCTCTCCCACTGCCGCCACAGCCGGTTCCGCTGAGCCATCGTGGCCGCCAGTCGGTTGGGTGGCGTACCAGGCCAGGACACCGCGACCAGGGACAGGCGCAACGAGCCCGCAGCCGACAGCGCCGCCAACGCGGCCGCGGCGACTTCTGCCATCCCCGCCGCGTGCGATCCGCTGCCCACCCGTGTCTCGATACCGAGCACGTCGAGCGCACGCAGATTCGCCGACGACTGCTGTAGCAGTGGAACTTCGGAACACGCAGCCCTGTTGACGGACAGGGAACCGACGTCGTCAGTCCCAGTGATCAGCGGTCGCGGGTGGGCTTCCTGCGGCGTCACACCGGTGTCCCCCGATTCCATCCGGGCTTGATGATGAGACGGTCGTCGTTGATACGGCGCCTGCACTCGGTGACGAAGTCGAGGGCGTCGAGCGGGTTCCGCACGAACCTCCCGTACTCGACCTCACCGATCTCGTAGTACTCGTAGTCGACGGCACGGGAGCTCACGGGAATGGAGACGAACTTCCGCCCGGAGTCCTCCTCGACGCCGATGGAGAACCGATGCTCCCGCGACACGTAGGTGTCCGCGAACTTCATCTCTTCGATCCCTCTCCACGTGTTTCGAACAGCCGATGTCCTCGGGACCTGCCGTTACGCGACGCCGATCGCATCCGTACCCACGATCCGGAACCTCGATCCCCATTCTTGACTTCCGTCTTCGGATACGGACTGCGCCACTCGGTCAGGTCTGGTTGCGCCTGGTCGAGGTCGATGACGTCGCCTTCGTGGTAGTACCCGCGACGGAAGTCGATGTCTAGGACGGCCTTCTGCACGTGAAACCTCACGGCAAACCGGTCACCGTCGACCACCATCCGGTGGCTCATGATCGACCGTGAGTACGGCCGGCCGACCGGCGCGGATACGGTCCAGTCGAGCCGGCTCACCCCTTCGAGCACCATCAGTCCGGTGTCACCACCGATCTCGTCCAACCCCGTGCGTCGATCGACGATGATTCCGACTATCGAGTCGATGACATTGCACCGAACGTCGACAACCACGCACTCCTGCAGTAAGTACATCGTCGTGCCGGAACGGACTCCATTCGAGCCCCGCGCCGTCACACCCGAGTCCGGGTTCGTAGAAGCAGCTTTCGAGTGTCGTCACACGAACCCCATTTCGCGATCAACAGCCGTCGAGTTCGCGGGCATCTATGTTCCGGTCGGAAACAGTGCAATCGCACTCGGCGAAAATTCGATGAACGCACCTACCTCAGGCGTCCGACTCTCGTCCGCCAGTTCGACCATGGTGACACCCGGTGACAGATCGAGAACGACGACACCGTTGTCCGAGGTTGCCGCGACGACTCCGCGCACGGTCACGCGGCCCCGGACGGTCGAGATTCCCGCCATGGCGTGGCCGGCTTCTACGACATCCCAGTCCACGACCGGATCAGGAACCTCGACCTCGACGTCGACGGACGCACCGGCATCGACACCGGACTCCCCCTGCCAGACCGCGGGCCACTCGACCCTGGTCGACGACGAGACCACGACCCGGTCACCTGCCCGCAGCGCAGGCGACGCGATGGTCACCCTCACCGGTCCGACCGCCGAACGGTGGCGAGCAGTCGATCACACAGGCGGCCGACGTCGGCGGGGTCCGCCCACCCAAGCGACTCGCTGGTCACCCGACCGTCACGAACCGACCCCATGTGCAATTCCGCCGATCCGGACTCCCACAACGTCAACGATCCGAGCAGTGTCCGTCCGTCCAGGTCCACTGTCACCGACCTGGGATCAGTGGCACCCGACTCCGAAACCGACAGGGACAGTTGCTCGACGTGTGCCGTCACCGAGTTCGCCTCCGCCCAGGCGTCGACGGTCGCCCGCAATGACACAACTGGCCTGCGGCGTTGAACTGCAGCATTGTCACCACCCACCGATCGCTGTCTCGAAGGTTTCGACCGAGATCTGCTCGGACCGAGAGACATCGAGTTCGTCGCCAATCACGACCACACCGGATCCTCCGTCGATCATCACGTTGAAGACGTCGAGGGTCACGTGACGCACGACCCTGTATGCAGCGGCTTCGATCACCCCGTCGAGCAGCATCCGCCGCGTGCACCCATCGCGCTCGACCTCGACGAAGTCGCACAGCACGTCTCCCACGTTTCTCCCTGTCAATAGATCGTTCAACGAAACAGGAGCACATCCTTGACACGAACGTGCCGGCCGACCGACACCTCCAGCGAGCCTGCTCGCCCACATCGAAGTTGACGGTCAGGACGACATCCGCGGGAGTCTCCCGGAGTGCGAGTGAGGTCGCGGCCTCCCGATAGACGTCGACTGCTCGAACACCGTCGGGCCACACGACGAGCCGGGCCGATCGCCCCAGCGAGTCGAGAACGAGTTCGAGCTGCTCCCCACTCTCCACGTTCGCCCGGATCGCGACCACACCCGTCTCACCGTCGACAGGTGTGACGCACAATCTGTCGTAGGTAGCCAGCTCGTCGAGGTCCGGCAGGACGAACTGCCGATACGTCACAACATCTCCCCGCGACTCGGACACGGCCGGACCGAATCCCCAAACGTCCTTCGCTCATCGATCACGACGCCCGCGGTACTGCCCAGTCGAACGACAGCCCGGCACGGGCGGCGACATCCCGCTGCGGGGAATCCGGCAAGCCGCTCTGCGGCAGGAACTCGGCTACCCGTGCACGTCGGTCGTCTGTCGGCTGCCGATGGTGAGCCATCGCGGCGCGGATCGCTCGACCCGCACCGTGCAGCAGTGGGTCGGTGTCCCCGCATGCGCGTAGATCTGCGATGACGGCCTCCCACCCTCCCCTCGCGCGGCACAGCTTCCACGCTCGGCACCGGGTCTCGGGGGTGTACGCCGACCACATGGGCTCCGCATCGGTCACCGTCCAGAGTCCCGGCTGGGCAGCGAGAACGGCACGTGCCCATCGTGACTCGCCACGCGGGCCGGAACTGACGCGATCGAGCAGCCAAGACACGTCGACCGACTCAGCGCGACCGATCATCAGACGAAGTCCCATCGCCCGCAGCGACGCCGCACGATCACGGGCGAGGGAGCGGCATTTGGCGACGTCCGGCGTGTGCCCACCTTCGGAGAGACCGAGATGTGCGAGCGCCCGCGCCCGCGCCGGTTGCGCCACATCGGCGACGATCTGCCGGTATGTCGTAACCGGATCCTCGCCGACCTCCGACCATCTGCGGCGCGCCCACAACCGGACCAGGGCGGAGCGGTCGACGAGGAGTCGGCGGAGGTCCTCGCGAGCGAGAACGTCCGCGTCGAAGCGGGCTAGGGCGGCAGCACGGTCGGCAGCCGAATTGCCCTGCAGGAGAAGACGAGCGACCACCTCCGGATCGGCCGACCGCAGGACCACCTTGCCGAGCGTCCGCTGGACAAGGACGTCGCGCTCGCTCGCATACCTGGCAACGCCCTGTTCGACGCCGAGCACTCCGAGTTCGAGTGCGTGCTCGTGGGCGTAGCGCCGCAGACGTACATCGCTGTTGGCCATCAGGTGAGTCCACACGGTGTCGATGCCGTGGACCTCCTCGACCGCCGCCAGGTAGTCAGCGAACACCTGCGTGCGCCAACCCCGATTCCACCTGTGCAACGTGAACAGCACCGGCACGATCACCTGCATCAGATCGAGATCGAGCCGGCACATCACCGCGGCGGACGCCGCACGCCGGATCGGGTCGACGTGGTCACAGGCGCGCACGGCAAGCGTCCGGGCAGCCGACACGTCTTCCTGGGCCGCGAGGACGATCACCGCACGCTCCCGAACATGCCCGTGTGCAAGCACGCTCGCGGCGATCGCAGCAGTCGGGTGCGCGGCGAGGACGTCCGTGGTCCAGCAGCGCTCCATCTGAACCCGCTGGTCCGGCGAGGTCCACCGGCGTCGCGCCCGCTGGTCGAAGCGCACCAAGTCGTCGGCGCTCAGCTCACCGAGCCACTCGCTGAACGCGGACAACTCGGCCACATTGCCTGCGACGCTGGCCGCGACGAGCTGCGCCGCACGCCGGTCGAGGGCGCCGAACCCTGATCCCCACACGCTATCCACCGATCGATCCCCCTGACCATCCGAACAGGTGACGATGTCCCGCCTCCTGCTCCTCGAACGCCTCCATCTACTCCGTCGGATCCGAAGCCGTTCAACGGAAGTCGCTCAGCGCTGCGGTGAACGAACCCTGCGGGGTGTACAGAGACCAAGGCTCGTAGTCGGAATCGGTCTCCATTGCGAGAACAGTTCCGTCCGCGAACGCGAGCAACGCAACCTCGGGGTGGTCTGGTGCGTACCCGAACGTCGCTGCGATTCGCCCTGCCATCGAGCCGATCACCTCGGCGGCAGAGGATTCGACGGAGGAGTCACCGTCGACGACGCGCGCATCAGGGTAGGACAACCACCAGCGACAAAAGACGATGACGTGCCAGTCGCTACTGAACAGCGTGAAGAATCCGGGAGACGCTTCGACCCGAAGGACCTCACCCGGAAGCGACGCATTCAACGCCCGCGCGGCATCGTCATAGCTCGACAGCATCAGTTCAACTCCTCATGCGTTACCTGGTCGCGGTGGTGCGGGCCGGCGCCATGTTCCACAAGGGCAAGCTCCTCGAACGGCCCGTCGACATCACGCCGCATCCGTCGGCCGGAGTCTGTGGCGACGCCGCCGCGAGATCCTCGCCTACTTCGATGTCGGGGTGTCGAACGGCCCGGTGGAGGCGATCAACGGCCGCCTCGAGCACCTACGCGGCATCGCCCTCGGGCTCCGCAACCTCAACCACTACATCTTGCGGTCGCTGATCCACTCCTGCCAGCTTCAGGAACGGATCAACGCACTCTGAGTCGGGAAGAGCCAGAGAACGATCACCGAAGCGAGTCGGGATCAGGGAAGCTCGGGTCCTTCAGCAACTCGTCGACGATCTCCACCGCCTCCGGTACCCCATCGTAGTAGTCCTCCCAAAACCCCACGCGTACAAGACGTTCGTACCCGATCGTCACACCGTTCCCCCCATCCGGAGACACCCCCCAGTTCTCCGGAATCGTGTTGTCGACGATGTCGAACATGTCAGCGGGCCAGAACGAAATTCGACCAAATCTGTCGACTATCCGGTACTTCACCTCAGACTGCGAGAGAAGAAGGATCTGCAGAACAGGACATGTCCCGTTGTTCAACGATGGGTATCCAGCACCGACACCGATGCCTGAGCTGCCGTCGACGTCCTTCAATCTGACTATCATTTCGACCACGAAATCCTTGACTTGTAGTCCAGTTCGTACATTACTTCCTTGGTTCGCTCGTTCATGTAGAAATGAACCTCGGCTTTACCGTGCTGCCATGGTATCGATTCGGTGCGATACTTTGCCCACTCACGAACATCCTCCCCCCTCATTTCCACCAAGCGCTTGAACTCCGGATTGTTGATGCTTTGTCCCGGGATGATTGATATCGGAGATTCCAGCTTGTCGGGGTGCAGTCGCCCATCGTCGAGAACCGTTCCATACAGTTGCTTCTCGAACAGTTCTTCGTTCAACCGGTCAAGTGTCGACGCGCTTGATGCCGGGAGCCCGCACGCCTCCGGCGTCAACCCCAGTGGGTCGATCCACTCCGTCGGATTGTGGGGGTATGCACTCGGATTCGCCGCCGGTGCCAGCCCGAGCGGGTCCTGCGAGGTGTACCGTCCGAGCGCGGGGTCGTAGTAGCGGTGCAGGTTGTAGTGCAGGCCGGTCTCGTCGTCGCAGTACTGGCCGGGGAAGCGGAGCGGTGTCGACTCCCCCTGCCAGGTGGCGCGGCCCCACAGGTCGGCGGACGCCGAGCCCCTCACGGTGCCGGCGTCGGGATCGACCAGTTCGACCGGTGAGCCGACGAGGTCGGTGACGATCGCGAAGAACTCGGCGTCGACCCGCGACTGCGTCAACGGGGTGAACCCACCAGGTTGGTACGTCCACCGCGTGACGTCGCCCGCGGCGTCCTGTTCGACGAGGCGTGCGCCGTCCCACGTGAAACGGGTCCGTTCGGTGACGCGCCCGTTGTCCGCCACCTTCGACTTGGTGGTCCGGCGACCGTAAGCGTCGTAGGTGTATGCCCAGCGCTGTCCGTCGGGCGTGACTACCTCGACCAGCTGGTCGAACGCGTCGTACCGGTAGTGCCACACATCGGGTTTGCGGGAGATCCGGGTCACGACCTTGCGCACGAGCCTGCCTGCGGCGTCGTGGTGGTAGCGGGTGCGTCCGTCGCTGGTGATCAGGTTTCCGCTGTACTCACGGCGGCCGTCATCGACCTGGGTGATGTTGCCGAGCGCGTCGTAGCCGTAGCGCTCGCCCTGCCCGTCACCTCGGGTAACGGTCGTGATCCGTCCGGCCGGGTCCAGCGCGTACTCGGTGTTCAGGTGCCCGTCGTTCGCGACCGTGGAGTGACGGGTGAGGTAGCCGTCCGCGCGGTACTCGTACGCGTCCTCACGGAGCACGCTGGTCACGGCACCCGCTCCGGAGTCGAACCCGAAGTTCAGCGACTTCACGGGATGCGCGGTCACGGTCCGCGCCGCCAGACGCCCGGACGGCGTGCGGGACTGCGCCACCGCGATCTCGCCGAGCTGCCATCCCGAGGCCATGCCACGCGGGTCATGGGTGAACGCGACCGTGCGGCCGTCGGTGATGAGTGTCGACAGCCGTCCCGCCGGATCCCACCGCCACGTCGTGTCGCCGCCCGACGCGCTCGACCGGCGAGTGCGTCGGCCGGCGAGGTCATATTCGAACCCCGATCGGCGTCCGTCCACCGTCTCGCTCGATGCGAGACCTGCTGCGGTGTAGTCCAGTTCGACTGTGTGCGCGACGTCATCGAGGAGTCCCGACTCGGCGACGGTGATTCGGCCGGCGACGTCGTGGGCGAATCGGCGGAACTCGCCCGTATCGGCGCGCACCTCGGTCAGTCGACCGAGGAGGTCGTAGCTGTGGGCGCGGGTGACGCCGGCCGCGGCCGTCACGGTCGCGGGCCTGCCCATCGCGTCGCGGGTGTAGGTGGTGGTCGCTCCGGTGTAGTCGGTTTCGGACACCAGTCGACCGGCCGAGTCGTATCGGTAGGTCCAGGTGTCGCCGAGCGGGTTGGTCACGGCGGTGAGGCGCCGCTCGGTGTCCCACGTGTACGTGGTGGTCGTGCCGTCCGGGTCGGTGCGTGCCGAAAGCAGGTCGAAGGAACCGTACGTGTACGCGGTGACGCCACCGACCGCATCCGTGTGGGTGAGGAGATTCCCCTCGCCGTCGTGGCTCCACGTCTCGGTCGCACCGTCGGCATCCGTGGCCTCGATCAGCCGGCCGCTGGGTGACCACCGTCGGGTGGTGACGGCGCCGGTCGGGTCAGTGACGCGGACGGGCCGGCCGAATCCGTCCCGGTCGATCCGAGTCACGGCGCCGGACGGATCGGTCACGGCGATCGGCAGCCCCGCCGCGTCGCAGTCGACGAGGGTGGTCGCGCCGGTAGGGTCGGTGACGCGGGCGATCGCGCCGGTGTCGTGATGCCCGTACGACGTCCGCGCACCGATAGGGTCCGTGACGGCGACCAGTCGGCCGCGCTCGTCCCAATACTGACGGGTCGCCGCGCCGTCCGGGTGATGCACAGCGGCAGGTTGTTTCGGTGCCGCGTAGTCGACTGCGACGGTTGCGCCGTCGGGCCGGGTGATGCGGGCGACGTCCCCGTCGGGCGTGTACGAGTAGCCGGTGACGGCGCCGTCCGGGGTGCGGACCCGCAGCGGCTCGCGTCGGCTGTTGTAGTCGGTGTGAGTGTGGCCACCGACCGGGTCGATCAGATCACGCAACCGCAGATCCGAGTCGAAGCCGTGGGTGGTGGTCGAGCCGGAGGAATCGGTGACTACGGTGATACGCCCGGTGGGCAGGTCGGTGTAGTCGAAGCGGCAGTTCATGATTCCCGCGGTGCCCCGCTGGAGCACGACTCGACCGTCCGCGTCGTAGGTGTTGTCCATGCGGGTGCCGTTGTCGTCGACCCACGCGAGCATCCGGCCGTCGGTGTCGTACTCGAATCGGGTGACGCCACCCTCGCCGGTCGTCACCGAGGTGAGGTCACCGTGGGTGTAGCCGAAGCGGCGTACCTGCACCGCTTCGTCGCCGTCGACGACGGACAGCGACGTCACCCGTCCCTCAGCTGCCGTCACGAGCACCCGGTAGCCGCCGGAATGCACGATCTCCCGCGGCGCACCGTTGGAGTCGTGGTGGAACACGATGCGGTTGCGATGGCGGTCGGTGATCGCACTGATCGACATGTTGCCGAGCGCGACATCCACCCCGCCGAGTTCGACCTTCGGCGCGAAGTGCCAGGTGATCCGGCGGTCCGGGTCGTGGACGCGGTAGCCACCGGTGTCGGTGCGGGTGAGCGGCCAACGCTGCCCGGACGTCGGCACCACCTCCGCGTCAACCTTCGGATGCGGGTAGGTGAGCATGACGCCGTCCTCGGCGAGGAACGTGACACCGGCTTCCTCGACGACGACGCGCAGGTCGAGTGTCGCCGACCAGCTCGGGCCGAACCAGCGTCCGAACCGGTAGTTGGATCTGTGTCGACGACCGAGCCTCAGTGGCAGCACGCCGGGCAACGCGAGATCGGTTTCCGGAAGCAGGAATTCGCCGGTCGCAACGTCGACTGGGTCACCGCCCTCGGTGTTCTGGTGCCCGGTGCGGTCCGCCTCGACTCCGCTGTCCGTCGCGCTCTGATGCGCGCCGCCGTCCGCGTCGGCGAGTTGGCTTGGGGTGGGCGCTGGATCGTGCCGGACGTCGGTGTCCGGCGACCCGGCGTCGGCCGATGTCGGGGAAGTGTCGTGGTCGGCGGTCGAGTTGGGTACGTCAGCCGGCTCGGGTACGGGCGCATCGTGTGTGGTCGGAGCGGGCGAGTCGGGAACGTCGGGGTGATGCCCGTCCGGCAGGCGGTCGGCGAGTCGCGCGGCGTCGCCGAGCCCATCGGCGACGTCGACGATGTCCTCCGTCGTGCGAGCAACGAATCCGGCACTCCCGGCACCACCGGTCGCCAGGGTGAGGAGTGCATCCCCGGTGAGGCTTCCCATCGCCTCGAACGGATTCTCTCGGAAGTCCGTCAGCATCGCCTCGACGACAGCTCCCGGATCTGACGCGGCGATGACCAGCCCGCTCGCCAGCTCCGACATCGACTCCGCGTACTCGGCCGGGTGACTCAGGTTGTAACTATCGGTGGGGTTGACCTGGCGGACGAACCCGACGATCCCGGTGACCGAGGTGACCAGCCCTGAAGTGAAGTTGATGCGAGCCATCTCCTCCATCCCGTACAGGTCGGTCGCGTTGGCGAACATGCGGTCGGTGAAGGGCGGCTCGGTCGGTGCCATCTCGGTGGCCCCAGACAGCTGGGACACGATCTGGCCGGCGATGCCGTCGCGTTCGGCGCGGGCTCCGCGGAGGATCTCTGTGGCCGCGACCTTGGCTTCGCTCCAGGTGTCGGTGGCGTCGTCACCGGCCGCGGCCTCGGCCAGCTCGGCTTCCTTCCACAACGCGATCGCGTCCGCGGCTCGCCGTTGAGCCGCCTCGACTGCATGGCCCCACGTCGTGAGGCTGTTCGCAGCCGCTGTCATTGCCTCGGCTGCGTCGCCCCACAGTCTCGGCTGCTGGTCGTAGACAGCGTTGAAAGCGTCTGCGGCACTGCCGGTCCAGCCGGCAGCGTCGATCGTCGCGAGGGAATCACCAACCCCGGCGATGCTGGACGCCAGTTCGTTGAGGACAGTGGTGGCCTCGTTGATCGCTGCCGCGTCGCCGCGCACGAGGTCTCGCGGGTCGCCGGTCTGACCGAGTTCGAGTTCGTCGATCGCGCCACCGGTGATGTCGGCGACGCGGTCACCGAGATCGGTCAGTGTGTCCGCGATGGTGTCCGCGCCGAGGTTGCGGGCGGTCCGCGCCGCGCCGTCGATTCCGGCATCGATCACCTGCCCGACCATTTCGGCACCGGATTCAGCTGTGTCCGTGACGAAGTCGCCGACCTCGTCGACGACTCCCTTGGCGTCCTCCCACCGGTCACTGAGCCAGCTCACTGCGGTTCTCCCCCATCGCCTGTCACGGCGTCGGCCGCGGTCGCCGCATTCCCCTGAATCGACTGGTACGCGTCAGCGAACGAATCGGCGCTGTAGTCGGCGTTCACGACGTTGTTGATCGGGTTGTCCGCCAACGTCTCGCCCCAGTCCCGGTCGGCGATCTCCTCGCTGCTCAGGTGCGGGTTGCCGAAGATGTCGGTCCACGCCGTCTTGAACATCGTCTCGGCCGTCTGCTCCATGTCGTGGTACCGACCGGCGTTCAGGTCGAGAGTGCGGGCGATCGAGTTCGCCGCCTGCACCAGGTGACGGACACCCCAGGACCAGCGTTCGACGAACTCCTCGAACGACGCCTGCACGTCGTGTCCGCCGGCTTCCAGTGGCGACAGTGACAGCAACGAGAACCCACGTCCCATCGAGGCGGTTTCACCGATGCCGAGTTCGGCCAAGGAGTCGGTGATCGCGTTGATTCCGGCCGCGGCCTGGACGAGGACCTGCGGATCGACCTCGAGGTCACTCACGCCTCCACCTGCTCGACGTCCGGCGGAAATGCCATCGGTGCCTCGCCGGCGGGGTCGACCACGACGCCGGTAGGTCGTGCCAACCCAGGGAGGATCTCGTCGAGGATGCGGTGGCCGAACAACGTCCGGAATCGCGCGGGCACCGTCTCGCCCCGCGCAGCGAGGTACGTGGCGTACTGCTCCTCGTCGGTGAACACGCACAGCCAGTCGATGCCGCGGACAGTGCTGGTGAGAATCCGGTCGTCGTCGGTGACCGGAAGCAACAGGAGCGCGTCCCGTAGTGCGGCGGTCAGCGCGGCCGGATGCCCGAACCCCTGACGAAACGCGTCGATCTCGGCACGCAACATCGCGCAGCCGTCAGTACTCGTCACCACCACTGTCCCCCTGGATCGATGCTCTCCCCCACCGAAGCCGAGTCAGCATATCGGTGCCGCCGGCCGCACCTCTCATGACCAACATTGGTGGGTCGAAGGGTCCCGTATCCGCGCCCCCGACGGCCGCGGATACGGAACCGCGCCGGTCAGACCTGCGGATCGATGTTTCCCACGGCCGCGGTAGTGGCTTCTTCCGTCGCGACGTAGTTCGCACCGATCTGCTGGAACATCGCCTGCATCTCCGTAACCACGGCAATGTGATCGGTCAGGGCCTGAACGAGTGAGTACTCGCCGCCCTCCGCCAGCAAACTCAACTTCTCGGCGACGGCAATACCACTTGGAAGAGTGCCGAGGCTGCCACGAACGGACAGCGTCGTCGCTTGTTCCTTCAGTTGAACCAACTTGTCGATGAATTGGGAGCAGTGCTGCGCGCACCGCTCCGCTACGCCATCCCCGAGTTGGAGCTGACCGGCAGCCGCGGCCTGCCCGAGACTGCCCCACTGCAACACGGAATTGCCCGCGTCCTGGACTACTTCGTCCGGCACTCCCACTACTCCGGAATCCACGACGACAATCCCAGTGTTGCGTCCCGTGCGGTCGCACATGGGTCCTCGGGGACGATTCGCCCCTCTTTCACCGAAGTCAAGACCACGCCCCCATCCGACTCCACAGCGACATAGCAGTCCGTTCGACGCTTGTCGGCCGCCCTTCGAAACTGAACACCCGGACGGCCGCCCACGTCGATATCTTCGAACTCCTCGAACAGAGAACTGCCCCGAACCTCCGACATCGGGTGGACCGTCGCCTCGACCCTCAAGAAGTAGCTATTACCGTCGGTCGTCCAAACACATCCATTCCACCCGGGGGTTTTGACACCGAGGATGTCCCTCGACTCGCTGGCCGGATCCATCCCCAACCCGGCCACCGCCTCGTCGGGAATGTCGTCACACGGTGAGAACGTCGGTTCTCCGTTCCCCGAGTCAGTGAGCGCCTCGCCGTCGACCGTCCCCGTGCCGCACCCGGCGACAAGCGCGACCGCACACGCGATGCCCGCCACCCACCTCATCCTGTCTCCACCACGAACTGCCACATCCGGTTGGACGCACGCCGCCCCCCGCCGGTTCCATCGGAATTGCAGGACGTCGACTGCCCGCAGCTCACGACGTTCCCTCTGCACAGGCGGACGCCGTCGAGCGTGCCGGCTGTCCCCTGCTTCAGAGTGACGGGCCGCCTCAACTGAGTGATGCCCCTGTCCGATCCCGACAGACCGGGGCTTGTCGGTGCCTCCCCGTACCGTTGGCCGCACACGAGGAACGGGGGAATCATGGTTCAGTCCGGCACCTTCGACGCGGCGGTCGAGGGTTCGTGGCGGGAGTTTCGCGGCACCCTCGCCAACCTGTTGGCGGCGATGAGCGGCCCCGACTACCTGATCATCGGAGCTGCATCGGCGAACTTCACGGCTCTGTCGGTGACGGTGGAGTTCCAAGTTTCGGATGGTTACCTCGTGTGCGTCGCTCGATCTCTTGGTCTTTCCTCCGACGCCGCTCTTCTCGATCTGTTGAGCGCGCAAGGATGGGGGCCGTCCGACAGGGCGAACGGCGTCCGAATCGACGTTCCGATGCGCTTCGCGGATCGCGCAGCCTTCCTGGCTGTGTCGTTCCTGCGCGAAGTCGGCAGTATTCACCATCCCTGTTTCATTCAGGCTCGCGATTCAGCGGGCCCGGTGGAATTCGTACGTCATTCGGACAGCATTGCCACCGACGCGGACTCCGTGCCGCCGCCTGTCGAGTATCCCGCCGATCATCGCGAACTTCAGGACGCGATTTCCGCCGCGCTGGAATGGAAGCACGGGACTCCTGCCGTCATGGACGAGGCCGGGGACTTCGTCATCACGATCGGCGGACAGCTCGGCTTCGTGCTTCCCCATCCGGAGAGGCCGCAGCTGCGCATTCTGGTTCCGCTGCTGACCGCGGTCACCGGGCGCACTCGAGCCGCGGAACTGCTCACCGAGCTGAATTCCGACTATGCGTTCGTTCGCCTGATCCTGATCGGCGATCAGGTCAATGCCGCGATCGATCTGCCGACCGCGCCGTTCTCGGCGATGCAGCTCAGTGACCAGCTCAACTGCATGGCCGCATTCCTCGAAACGGTCGACGACGAATTCGTCGAACGATTCGGCGCGCAACGGGCCGGTCTGGACGAGCCCGATTCCGACGACCAGGACGCCGAGCTGCCCGCGGGACTCCTCACGCTTCTCCACCTCGATCCCGACGGCGCGCATGCCCTCGACGGCGAGGAGGTCGCGACGGTGTGCGACTTCGACCGCGACACCATCCTCGAGTACCTACACATCAGCGAGGAGCAGGTCGTTGCCTGGCAGACGCGGGCCGACGAGGCTCACGACGCGGGTGACTTCGACGAGGCGGATGCGTGCGCACATGAGTCGACGGGCTGGGAACGCACCGTCACATCGCTGCGCGCGGCACTGCGTGTCGTCACGCTCGGTGCGCAACGTCGTCCGAACCAACTCGACCTCTTCGGCAACCAGATCGAGCAGCCGGATCATCGTGGATGAAGCCTGTCGGACGCTGCTGTGAGTTCCAGCCGCTCGCCGGCTGCCGGCGCAACGGCGATGAACGCGAACTCGACCGCGTGACACCGCAGCTGAACCTTCAGAACTGCGACGGCTGATCACATCGGCAAGGCCGAGACGATCCAGGCGGAGGGGCACTCCGCCGCGGGCACCGCCCACCACGCCGACCCGCCGCCGGCGAACTGCCCGTTCCGTCCGTCACTCGGCAACCGCCTGTTCACCGGTTCGCGCTACGGTGGACGGCGCCCCGACCGGGTTCACCACACACGTTTGACCAGCAAAAGAGGAACGATGACCGACCTGAACGACCAGCCGCTGCAGCTCGACGGCGCTTTCGCGATCGCCACCGAGGACCACGACCAGCTGCTCGCGCTGACGGTTCGGGCCCTCACAGAGTTCCTCGGCGACGCCCCGGAGACCGACGAGGACGGCGACGTGGTCGTTCCTGTCCACGGGTTCGGCCTGTTCGTCACGGTCGCGGAGGACGCGCCGCAGCTGCACGTGTGGGCGTCGCTCCTCGACGGTCTCACCGATCGCGCGAAGGCGGCCGAGCAGCTCGTCGAGCTGGCTCACGAGTGGCCGCTGCTGCGCTTCGTCCTCGACGGCGAGCACCTGCTGGCCTCGACGTTCCTGGATGCGGACCCGTTCGCACCGCAGCACCTGCTGAACGTGGTCGACGAGTTCCACGACCTCACGCACACCCTCGACGACGACTTCGCCGCCCGGTTCGGCGGCACCCTCGACTGCGACGCCGACGACGTCACCTACGCCGGCGTGTGCGGTGGCGGGGGCTGCGGCGACGACTGCACCTGCGGACACGGCGACGCGGGTGACCTCGGCGAGACCATCCCCGTCGGGATCCCGCAGGACTGACACACACCAGTCTCGGATGCACCCGGCAATGGAACGTCAGGGGCGCCGGTAAGAGGGTCGGAGACCTGCACGAGGCCCCGGCGGACGAACTGTCCGCCGGGGCCTCGCCGCATCTCAGCCTCGCCGTAGACCGCTCGCTCGCCGCACCTTCCGGCGCACCCCTTCCCGGACCGCGTTCTCCGTGCCGATGATCCGCACCTTGTCCTTGGCGCGGGTGATCGCCGTGTACAGGAGTTCGCGGGTCAGCAGCGACGAGCGCTCGTCCGGCAGGACGACGGACACGGTGCCGTACTGGCTGCCCTGACTGCGATGGATCGTCATCGCGTACACGGACTGCGTGGACGACAGCCTGCTCGGATGCAGCAGCAACGGTTCCGCGCCCCGCGCGAACGCCGCGACGAGTTCGCCGTCGCCGCGGCGCACGACGACGCCGGTGTCGCCGTTGTAGATCTTCGCGTCGTAGTCGTTGGCGGTGACGAGCAGCGGGCGACCCGCGGTGACGGCGTCCGGATCGAGACGGTGCCCGACGGCCTCACCGATCCATTCCAGCGATGCCCGCTCCCACCACGAGACGCCGTACGGTCCGTCGCGGTGAGCGCACAGCAACCGGTGCCGCTCCGACAGCTCCAACGCCGCGGCCACGTCGCCTGCCTCGGCGGCGGCAGCCACCGCCACGGCCGTCTCCACGATCTGGCGGCGCAGCCCGTCGAGGTCCGCGGGTGCCAGGAACTCGATCTGGTCGCCGCCGGCACGCAGCAGGTCGACGACGCGGTCCTCGTCGGCGTCGCGGACGGCGTCGGCGAGCGCTCCGATGTCCCGGTCGAAACGCCAGCCGCGGGTGAGGCGAACGATGCCGCCCCGCAACCGGTCCCGCTCCTCCGCGCTCCACCCGTCGAGGTCCGATCCGGCAACCCGGTCGAGCACCGGATTCGCCGCGACCGTCACCGGCCTGTCGACGACGTCGGCGAGCACGGCGCCCGCATCGACCGACGCCAGCTGGTTCGGGTCGCCGACCAGGATGAGACGGGCCTGCGGGCGCAACGCTTCGAGCAGCTGACACATCAGGGTCAGCGACACCATCGACGTCTCGTCGACGACCACGACGTCGTACGGCAGGTGGTTGGTGGCGTTGTAGCGCGGTCCGTTGTGTCCCCACCCGAGGAGCCGATGCACCGTCGACGCGGCGAGGGTCTGCGGCAGACCGAGCGACGCATCCTGATCCCGCACCGATTCCTGCAGCCGCGCAGCCGCTTTCCCCGTCGGAGCCGCGAGCCCGATACGCAGGCCGTCGCCGTGGAGGCGGCGGAGCGCGGCGAGAACCCTGGCGACGGTGTGTGTCTTGCCGGTGCCCGGCCCACCGGCGATCACCGCCGTCCGATGCGTCGCCGCGACCGCGACCGCCACGCGTTGCCGGTCCGGCTCGCGGGCCGGGAACAACTCGGCGAGCACCGCCCGGAGGCGGTCCTCGTCGACGTCGGGGTGGTCTCCTGCGCGGGAGTCGAGGATGCGGCGAACCGTTTCCTCCTGCCGGTGGTACTTCTCCAGGTACAGCAGCGGACCGTCGGCGGTGTCGACGAGCCGCAACGGCCGCAGCGGTCCTGCCGCACCACCGACGACGAGGGGGCTGGCGCGTAGCGCCGCGACCAGCATCGACGGGTCGGGCCAGGGCAACGCGTCGAGATCGATCTCGGAGCCGTCGGCGGCGACCACGGCATCCAGACCGATGTCGCGAAGGCCGTCGACCTCCAGGCACACCGACCCGGACCGGACGGCCCGCACCGCCAGCGCCGTCGCCAGCACCGCGTGCTCCGACCCCTCCCCTGCCATCTGGGCGAGCCGCAGCGCGATGTGGACGTCGGAGGCGCCGAGCACCCCGGCCTCGTTGAAC
>NZ_JBHUFB010000008.1:29799-39266 GCF_042681175.1 Rhodococcus gannanensis | reverse complement strand
GTGGCTTTCGTTCGGCCCAGCCGCACGAACGCCACTTTCAGCCACGGTGGGTGTTGTGGGTGCGGAGAGGGTCGAGGTGGGTGTGCCGGCGAGCAAGTCGGACAGCTCGGTGACGAGCACTGCAGGCGGGTGCCAGTCGAACACGCCGCACCCTGCGGGGGTGTCCGGGCCGGCCATGCCGCGGACGAACAGGTACTGCACCCCACCGAGATGGGTCGCGGGATCGTAGCCGGGCAGCCGCCACCGTAGATACCGATGCAGCGCAACCGAATACAGCAGCGCCTGCAACGGATAGTGGGAGCGGATCATCTCCGCTGCCATCGACTCACGGGTGAAGTGCCCGGTGGTCACGTCGCCCGGCACGATGCGGTTCGTCTTGTAGTCCACCACCACGAAGCGCGGCTCCGGCGACTCGGTCCCGGGCAGCCGCAGCACCGCGTCGATGCTGCCGGTCAGGTACCCGCGCAGCGGCGCGGGACCGAGTTCGCCGAGTTCGTCGGCGTACGGGGCGAGCACGTCGTCGGCGGGCAGATGCCGGCGCAGCAACCCGACCGCGGCGTCCAAGGTCACCACCACGGACGCGTCGTCACCCCCGGCGAGCGGCAGTTCGAAATCCAACTCGGGCAGTCGATCCGACGGCGCGATCGACGCGAGGGTGTGCGAGCTCCCCAGCGGGGTTGCGAGCACCGGCATGAGTGATGCGGCGAGGGCGTCCGGATCGACGTCGGAGAAGCCGGACGCCACCTCGTCGCGGCACCGTTGCAGGACCTCGGCGGTGAGGTCCTCGGCGGCGGTGTCGACGTACTCGAGGACCGCGTGGACGAGGGTGCCGAACGCGGCGCCTGCGGGCAGCCCGTTCATCGGCGACGGCAGGTGCCCCCCACCGTCATCGGCCCCGACGGCGGCCAACGGCGGTTCCTCCGGCTCGTCGTCGAGGGTCGGCACCTCCGGTTCACCGCTGACGGGCGCGAGTGCGTGCGCGGCGGCGGTGATGGCGGAGTAGGAGGTACGGCGCCACTCGGCGTCGAGGACGCGATCGAACCGTGCGGCGGCCAGTTCGACGGCGGCGTCGCGGGGCGGACTCCACGTCCCGACCTCGATCGGATCGGGCGCGACTCGCTCCACCTGGATGCCGGGCACTCCGTCGGCCCACCGGGTGAACTGCTGCGCCGCTTCGGGATCCTGCGGCACGGCCAGCGTTCGTGGAACGTCGAGCGCACCGGGCGTACGGGCGAGCAGCATCCGGTGCAGCGGCGCGGACGGCGTCGCCCGCGACGGCGCCCACCACAGCACCAGCGCACACTTGGCTCGGGTGACCGCGACGTACAGCAGTCGCAGTTCCTCGCCCGCTTCCTCCTCCTCGTGGCGCGCCCGGCGCTCTCCGTACCCGGGGCCGTCGGTGCCGCCGACATCGAGGATGCGGCGGTGGTCGTCGTCGTGCAGCAGAAGCTTGTCGGGTGTCGGGGGCTTCGCCGCATCCCAGCCGTACGGCACGTAGACGATCGGGTACTCGAGTCCCTTGGTGGCGTGCACCGTCGCGATCTGCACGGCGGCGGCATCGGAATCGAGGCGGCGGCTGCGGTCCGCGGTACCGGAGTTGGGATCCCGCATCCGGTCGGTCAGCCACCGCGTGAGGGCCGTCAGTCCGAGTCCCTTCCCGACCGCGACCTCCCCGAGCAACTGCGCGATGTGCCGCAGGTCGGTGAGGGTGCGCTCCCCGCCGACCCTGGCGAGCAGCCGGGATTCGAGGGTGCGCCACGCGGCGAGTCGCTCCGTCATCGCGGCGAACCCCGCCGCCGTGAAGACACGTCCGAGGTCCCGAATGTTGCCACCGATCTGAGCCACCAGCTCGTCACCGCCGACCTCGAGTTCGGTTGCGGTGTACCCAAACAGGGACGTCAGCGCGGCGAGCCGCACCCGGGCGGAGCGGTGCGGCTGTTCGAGCGCCTGCAACACCCACAGCCAGTCCCGGGCGGCGGGTGTCAGGAACACGCTCAGCCCGCCGACGGTGACGGCCGGGACACCCGCTCGGTCGAGGGCGTCGTGGACCAGGGTGATCTGCTTGTTGGTGCGCACCAGCACGGCGACGTCACCGGGGACCACCTTCCGGGCGCCCGCATCCGAGGAGTCGATGTCGATCGTCGCGTCGCCGGAGACGAGCCGGACGATGTCGGCGGCGACGTCGTCGGCGACCCGGGGCCGAAGGCGATCGATCGCGGGGAATCCACGTGTGTCCAGCCGTCCGGCGCCGGCGCGGGTGAGGTACCGGAGCCGGATCGGCGGCAGTCCGGTGACGCGGGCGCGGTCGGTGGCGGCGGCGACGGGGTGCACGACGATGTCCGGGTGCCCGAGTGCGGCTCCGCCGTGGACGTGGGCGAGGGCGTCGATGAGCGGTTTGTCGCTGCGCCAGTTGGTGGTCAGCTCGAGGGTCCGGGATTCGGCGACGGCGTCGAGGTACGCGTACACCTCGGCGCCGCGGAACGCGTAGATCGCCTGCTTCGGGTCGCCGACGAGGATGAGGGTGGCGTGTCCGTGGAACGCGCTGCGCAGGATTCCCCACTGCAGCGGGTCGGTGTCCTGGAACTCGTCGACGAGGACGACGTCGTACCGCTCGCGGACGCGGCGGCGTGCGTCCTCGCCGTGGTCCTCGTCGGTGAGGACACCGTGCAGGAGGGCGGGCAGGTCGTCGAAGTCGCGGATGCCCGCGGCCCGCTTCCGGCGGCGCACCTCGTCGCGAACGGCCTGCGCGAACGCGACGGCGTCTCCCGCGGTCGTGCCGTCACCGCCCGTTGCTGCGAGGTCCGGTGCGAGGACGGCCTGCGGGTCGAAGATGGCCGCCCGCGCGACCTTTCGTGCCTCCTCCGGCGACAGCGTCGGGGTGGGCTGCCGGCCGAAGCGGCTCAGGTAGAGGTCGGAAACGGTCTGCTCGATCAGGTCGGTGGCTTCTTCGACGAGTTCGGTGTCGGGGTCACGTTCACCGGCGATGCCGATGCCGTCCAGCATCCGCTGGCAGAAGCTGTGGGTGGTGGCGATGGTGGCGGCGTCGAAGTTCGACAGCGCCCGCAGGAGGCGCTGCCGCCGCAGCGTCACCGTGTCGGGGTCGGCGTCGGCAAGGAACGTGACGAGTTCGTCGCGGCTCGACGCCGGGTCGTCGAGGCCGGCGGCGACGTCGGCGAAGCGGTCGCGAGTGCGTTCCCGCAGTTCCTTCGTCGCGGCGCGACTGAACGTCACGAGCAGTAGTCGTTCGGGGTCGACACCCTGTTCGGCGACGTAGCGGACGGCGAGCCCGACGATCGCGTAGGTCTTGCCGGTCCCCGCGCTGGCCTCGAGCACGGTTGTGCCCGTGGGCAGTTCGCCGAGCAGGTCGAAGGCGGCGCGGCCGGTGGCGGCGGACATCAGACGGCTCCCAGGGTTTCGGCGGCGAGCAACGGCTCCCACAGCGTGCGGGCGTGGTCGCCGAAGGCGGTGCCCTCCGAGCCGGCCGTCGCCTCGGAGGTGAGGACGGTCAGGGGCGCGTCTTCGCCGTACACGTAGGCGATGTGCTTGTCCCGGCAGTCGCCGAACTTGCCGGACCACTCCCGCTCGGCGGAGTCGATCGCCGACGCGACGGCGTCGCCGTGTACGCGGCGCTCGGCGTACGCAGCGGTCGCACCTGTGGAAACGGGCAGTGGTGAGCGGAGACCACTGTCCCGGAGCGCGATCAACGTCTCGAGCCGGGCGCGGGCGTCGGCGGGTGCGACGAGGTGCGAGCGCCATGCCGTCGGGCGCGGGATCCGGCCCTTGCCCGTGGTGTCCGCCGTCCACCGCCGGTCGGGATCCGCGGCAGCGAGCGCCAGCAGCTGCACCCACGCGGTGAGCCGGTGCTTGGGCCCGAGTTTCGAGTAGGTGGTGCGAGCGATGACGTCGCCGCGGACGCCGCCCACGCTGCCGACGAGCCGGCGGCCACCGAGGTCGAGGTCGACGTCGACGGTCTCCGGCGTGCCCGGCATCCGCCCCGCGGAGCCGAGTACTCGCACGGTCTCCTCGATTCCCTCCAGTGCCCGGCCGCCCAGCGCCGCCGGCGGCAGGGTGCCGCGGCGCCATTCCGCAGCCCGGAAGGCGCCGATCGCATCGGTGATGTCCCGATCGTCGGCGAGGACCGCGGCGAGCATCCGTTCACCGATCGACCACGCCGCCAACGAGTCCAACTGGAGATCGAGCGCATCCGCGATCTCCTCGTCCAGGTCCAGGATGCGCACACCCAGACGCTGTTTGAGGAACCCCTGCGTGGGGTGGACGACGAAGTCGATCAGGTCGGCCAGATCGACGTCGCCGCGATCGAGGTCCGGCAACGGCGCGGGGAGGAACTCGGGCTCGGGTACTGCCGGGCGCTGCGCCGCCCGCGCTCCCGCGAGTGCCGCAGGATCGAAACTGAACGGGCGGCCGGGCTGGAAATTGCGAGGGGCGAACGGCTGCAACGGATGCGACCGCACCGCGGTGCCGGTGTCCCCGACCATCGTGTCGAGCACGGCGCGCACTTCGCTCAGCGGGATGGCGGGGGGTCGCTCGGCGCCGCTGACCGGGTCGCGGCCCGTGTAGAACAGCAGGAGACGCTCCCCCGCCGCACCGATCGCGTCCAGGAGCAGCTGCCGGTCCTCGCTACGTGGATCCCGTTCCCCCGCAAGTGGAGTGCGGCCGAGTACGTTGTCGCCGTCCACGCCGGGACTGCGGGGGAACGCCTCGTCGTCGAGGCCGAGCAGCGCGACCACCCGGTGCGGAACGGACCGCATCGGCACCATCGTGCACACGGTCAGCTCTCCGGTGCGGAAGTTGGAGCGGGACGGTCGCCCGGCGAGCCGCGTCGCGAGCAGTGCCCGCACGTCCGCGAGACGCAGCTCCGCAGTACCGAACTCGACGGCTTCTGCCAGCTCCCGGTGCGCCTGCCCCAGCTGCCACGCGTCGCGTTCCCGCACCCCCACGAGCAGGTCGAGCGCCCGCGTCAGCGCGGCCTCCCACGCCGGCGCCGGCTGCGGACCCCGCAGACGGAACAGCGACGAGTCCAGCCGGTCGACGAACTCCGCGAACTTGCCGGCGAGGTCGATGTCGTTGCTGTCGACCCCGCCGAGCGGCAACGCCAGGTCCAGCCACTCGCCCTCGGTGTCGTCGGCTGCGGCGCCGAGGAGGATGCGGTCGAGCGCCGAGCGGACCGTGTTCTGCGCGAACCCGGACAACCCGTAGGCGCTGCGCTCCCGGGTTCCGATTCCCCAGCGCGCGCCTGCTGCGGTGGTCCATTCCCGCAACCGCTCGATGTCGTCGTCGGTGAACGCGAAACGACGGCGCACCGGTTCGGTGTCGGCGAGGTCGAGAATCTGACTCGCGGTGACGCGGCCGTCCGCGAGGTCGAGCAGCGACGACACCACACCGAGCACCGGGTTGGTCTGGTGCAGGGCGCGGTCCGCGAGCCGCACCCGCAGGCCGTGGCCGGGGTGTCCGATGCCGTCCTGTCCGAATGCCGCGCGGACCAGCGGGGCGTACGTCTCGACGTCGGGACACATGATGAGAACGTCGCGAGGTTCGAGGTCGCGGAGTTCGGTGAACAGGTGCAGCAGGGATTCGCGCAGCACCTCCACCTGCCGGGCCGGGCCGTGACAGGCGTGGATCTGCACGGACCCGTCCGCGACCGCGGCGCTCGGCGCGCGGTCGGCCGCCAGATCGTCCTGCAGGCGCCCGAGCAGCGTGTCGGGGCGCGTCGGGGCGGCGTGGTGCTCGTGGACGACGTCGCCGGCCAGCCGGAACTGGAGCTCACGGACGTCGCGGCCCAGGCTCGCCAACAGCGGGTGAGTCACCGCGAGACCCGAGTCGTCGGCGGCGCGCGTCGCCGGTGGCGTGCGCCGAGAGAGCGCGTCGAACATGGCAGGACTGGGGTGCGGAATCCACAGGTGTACATCACGATTGACGGCCAGCGCTGCGAGGACGTCGAGCTGTGCGGTGGTCAGCCGGGTCGGGCCGAACACCGAGATCCGCTCGGGGAGGTCCACGATGCCGGGGCGTTCGCGGAGCGCCTCACACGCGGGTGCGAGTCGTTCCGCGGGGCTGGCCGCCCCGATCCGTTCGCGCAGGTGCCGCCACAGTTCGGCCTGCCACCCGAGGTCCGGGGGCAGGTCGCCCCCGACACCGTCCGTGTCGCGGCCGGCGGCCCAGTCGACGAGCATGCCGGGGCGCTGCACCCCGTAGGTCCGGAACAGTTCCGCCAGGTGGGCGGCGGTGCCGTAGCGTCTGCCGATGCGGTGACCGGCCGGGTCGTCGACGCCGAGATGTCGGGCGAGGACCGCCGCCCACGGCTGGTCCAGGCAGTCGTCGATGACGTCGAGGAGCGTCCACAGGGCACGTGAGGGATGCCACGGGTCGGCGTCTGCCGTGGTGCCGGTGGCAGCGGCGAGGGCCTCGTCGACCAGCCGCGTCGGCGACGGGAACTCGATGTTGGCGGCGACCCCGTCCATACTCGTGGGTGCGGCACCGAGAATTCCCGAAAGTCGTTGCGTCAGCCAGCGTTCCACGCCCTTCGCGGGGACCGCGACGACCTCGCGGGCGAACGGGTCGGGAAGCGGAACGACGAGGACCTTCGCGAGCGCGTCGGCTAGCACGTCGGAGCGCTCGGCGCGGTGCACAGTGAGCAAGCGGGCCCCCTCGATCGGTTCGAGTCAAGGCTTACCACAGCGTTCCGACAGCGCTCCGGACGTATCGCGTGCCTGGTCACGGCGTTCGCACACCTGCACGCCGAGCGCCCGCCCCACCTGCCGAAACCCGTGCGAATCTCCCGCTGCAAACGAGTTGAATTTGTCACACAACGCCCACTGAACGGGCATCCAGACTGTGCCGCGAGCCACGTCGTGGGGTAGTGATGAACGAAAGACTAGAGCGAATTTCACCCCCTTGAAGAGGTAGCGACCATGTCCGACGCACTTGCCATCGGTGACGGCATCTTCCAGATCACGGTCCCGATGACCCACAACCCGCTCGGCAGCACCCTGATCTACGCGATGGAATCGCCCAACGGCGTCGTCCTCGTCGACGCGGGCTGGGACGGCGACGAAGGCTGGGACGGCCTGACCAGCGGACTCGAGTCGATGGGCCACTCGATCTCCGACGTCGAGGGCGTCGTCCTCACTCATTTCCATCCCGACCACACCGGCCTGTGCGGCCGCGTGCGGGAGGCGTCGGGCGCGTGGATCGCGATGCACGAGGACGACCAGGAGATGTTCCGGCTGATGTCGACGGGACACACCGTCGAGTGGCTCGACGAGCAGATCGAGAACCTGCGCCGGGCGGGCGCCTCCGACGCCGAGTGCGACGACTACCGGGCCGCGACGCACCTCAAGCCCCCCGCCGGTCCCGAGTCGTCGGCCGACCGCACCCTGACCGGCGGTCAGGTCGTCCCGCTCGCCGGCGGACGAACCCTGCGCGTGGTCTTTACCCCGGGCCACACCCCCGGCCACGCCTGCTTCCACCTCGAGGACGCCGACGTCATGTTCACCGGAGACCACGTGCTCCAGAAGACGACGCCGCACGTCGGCAACTTCGTCTACCCGCTCGAGGAGCGGGATTCCCTCGCGGAGTTCATGAGCTCGCTGGAACGGGTGCAGTCGATGGGCGTGACCCGCGGCCTGGGCGCGCACGGCCTGCCCATCATCGACCTCCCCGGACGCGCGAAGGAACTCGTCGAGCATCACGAGGAGCGCCTGGAGCATCTCGTCGGGGCGTTCGGCGACGACGAGATCACGCTATGGCAGGTCGCGGAGCGGATGAAGTGGTACCGCGGCTGGGACGCGTTCTCCCCGCTCGCCCGCGGGATGGCGGTGTCGGAGGCTGCCGCGCATCTGCGTCACCTCGTCACCCGCGGGGAGGTCGCACCGGTCCCGAACACCGAGCCGATGCGCTTCGCCCGCGTGTAGCGGCCACGCCGCCTGTGCGCGTTTTTGGTAGCTCCCCCTACCAAAAATGCGCACAGGGCCGAAGGCCCCTTTCCAATTAGTTGGACGTCCCATAATCTGACGCACATGAGTCTCGACCCGCGCACCCACACCATCGACGGCATTCTGCGACGTTCGGCGGCGAAGTCCCCCGACCGCGCCGCGCTGATCTTCGACGGACGCACGCACTCGTACCGCGACCTCGACGCCGCCGTCAGTCGCGCCGCCACGTACCTGGCCGGGCTCGGCCTCGACGCCGGCGACCGCGTCGCCGCGTACGGCACGAACTCCGACGCCTACGTCATCGGGTTCCTCGCCTGCGCCCGCGCCGGCCTGGTGCACGTCCCGGTCAACTACGCCCTCAAGGGCGAGGAGCTCACCTACCTCGTCTCGCAGTCGGGCGCCCGCGCGGTGTTCGTCGACCCGGCACTGGCCGGCACCCTCGACTCGGTGCGCGCCAATCTCACCTCGGTCGAGCACGTGGTCCCGCTCCGCGACGCCGACGACTCCCTGCTGGCACGAGCGACCGCCGGCGACGTCGTCGAGTTCGCCCCGCGCGCCACCGCCACCGACCTCGCGCAGCTGCTGTACACATCAGGCACGACGTCGAAGCCCAAGGGCGCCATGATGACCCACGAGGCGCTCGTGTACGAGTACGTCTCCTCGGTGATCGCGCTGGACCTGTCCGCCGACGACAACCCGCTCGTGGCGATGCCCCTGTACCACTCGGCAGGCATGCACGTGTTCATGCTGCCGTACCTGTCGGTGGGCGCGACCGTGAATCTGATGGCGGCGCCGGACATCCCCGAGATCCTCCGCCGCGTCGAGGAAGATCGGATCGGGTCGCTGTTCCTCGCTCCGACGGTGTGGGTGCCGCTCGCGAACCACCCCGACCTCGACACCCGCGACCTCTCGTCGCTGCGCAAGGCCCAGTACGGCGCATCGATCATGCCGGTGACGGTGCTGAACCGACTGCGTGAGCGTTACCCGGACCTCGGCTTCTACAACTGCTTCGGCCAGTCCGAGATCGGGCCGCTCGCCTGCGTACTGCGACCGGAGGAGCACGCGGACCGGCCGTCGTCGTGCGGGCGCGCCGTGTTCTTCGTGGAGACCCGCGTCGTCGACGCGGACGGCAACGACATCGCTGACGGCGAGTCCGGCGAGATCCTGTACCGCTCCCCGCAGCTGTGCCAAGGGTATTGGGAGAACCCTGAGGCGACCGCGGAGGCGTTCCGCGACGGCTGGTTCCACTCCGGCGACCTGGTCACCCGCGACGCCGAAGGCTTCGTCACCGTCGTGGACCGCATCAAGGACGTCATCAACACCGGCGGCATCCTCGTCGCGTCCCGGGAGGTCGAGGACGCGCTCTACACCCATCCGGCGGTCGCGGAGGTCGCGGTGATCGGCACCCCGGACGAGAAGTGGATCGAGGCGATCACCGCCGTCGTCGTGTTGCGCGACGGCCAGGAGGCGACCGCGGAGGCGCTGATCGGGCACGTCAAGGAGCGGATCGCCCCG
>NZ_JBHUFB010000008.1:0-29632 GCF_042681175.1 Rhodococcus gannanensis | reverse complement strand
GGTGGACAGCACGATCTGCGCGAAGCCCCGCGCCCAGTCCGGGGGCACCCCGTCGAACGGGCCGAGTGCGCCGATGGTGCTGAGGAAGTCCTCGGTCGCCGCGGCCACCCACGATGCGTCGAAGGCGTTCAATGCGCTGCCGTCCGGATTGCGCCAGCCGAGTGCGGCGAGACCCTCGACCATGGCCCTGCGGCGTTCGCTCCACGACGCGCCCGCCGCGACGGTGAGCAGCACGAGGTGGCCCGCCTCGAGTTCGATCCGCTCCCGTCCGAGCGGCAGCCCTGTGCGCACCTCGTCCCACAACTCCTGGTCTCGGGCGAGCGCCGTGGACCCGCGCTTCGTCAGGACCAGCTGCCCGCGGTACTTGCGGGTCAGTCCGAGGGCGCGAGCAGAGTCACGCAGCCGCTCGAAGTGCGGGTTGTCGGTCTCGCGGTCACTGTTCCCGACGCGCCGATCACCCCAGTCGAGCTCGTCGCGCGCGGCCTTGACATGGACGGGAGGCACGTAACCCGATTGCGTCAGGGCGATGCCGTCGTCACCGATCCGGCGCAGCAGCCACCGCAGGTGCGTCAGGGCACCGTCCATGACGTCGTCGATCGACTGGTCGAACCGCACCTGGAGGTGAGCGCGGGTCATCAGGGCGTGCACGTGCGGTGCAGCCTGGTACGGGATCCGCGCGAGCACCTGTTCGATCCGCGATCCGGTCACCGGCGGGTACAGGTCCATCGCGTCACGCGCCGCGAGCAGGGCGTTGACGTCGTCGACCGAGAACGCCTCGGGATCGAACCCTCCGGACCAGACGCTCAGCGACACGTGGTCCGAGTGCTCGCGATCGGCGAGCACCGCGAGCAGGCGCGCGTATCCGGGCACTCCGCCGCAGTCCTCCGGCGGACAGGCGCGTTCACCCGCGAGGCACAGGGCATCCTCCGGTGACTCGTCGCTGTCGATCCCTTCGAGCAGGATCGTGTGCTCCCAGCCGTCGCCGAAGTCGTACTCGTACACCATCACGTCGCCCGGGATGGTGAGGACGTCGTCGAGGCGCGTCATGTCCTCGCAGCGGGCACCGTCGGCGAAGCCGTCCTCGATGCACGAGCGTGTCGCGAACCGGTCCACGACGCCCGGATTCTCCGGTGCGGGACGCCGCCACTGGTGCAGGTGCGAGTCGTTCCACCCCATCACCGTCTGCAGTACGTCGTGGAGTTCGTCGAGCCGCGACGTCGACCGGACGGTCACGCTGCGCCACACCGGCGGCATGACGCCGTCCAGGGTGACGCGGATCCGGTAGGCGACGGCGCCGCCGTTCGGGAAGGGCGACGCGCTGTCGATGCCCTCGACGAAGGCGCGCAGCTCGTCCGGGTCGGTGGGCACGACCCGCAGGCGTCTTCCTGGTTCGAAGGCTCCCATTCCGTCACCCTAGGACAGATCGCCGATGCCGACAGCGCACGCAGGATCCACCCCAACGAACTGCAACACGTTCTACCATGCGGGGCATGAGCATCCTCATCGACGACCGCGCGCGCGTGCGAACACTGACCCTCGACCGACCCGACGCGCTCAACGCGTTCGACGAGGCCCTCTACGACGCGACGACCGAGGCCCTCCGGGACGCCGCGGAGGACCCGTCGGTGGCGGTCGTGCTGCTCACCGGCAACGGACGCGCGTTCAGCGCGGGCACCGACCTCCGGGAGATGCACGCCCGCACCAGCGACCCGAACTTCCAGCCGGGCAAGCACGGATTCCTCGGCCTGATCGACGCCCTCACCGAGTTCCCGAAGCCGCTGATCGTCGCGGTCAACGGGCTCGGACTGGGAATCGGCACCACCATCATCGGGTTCGCCGACCTCGCGTTCATGTCCACGACCGCGAAGCTGAAGTGCCCGTTCACCGGGCTCGGCGTCGCACCGGAGGCGGCGTCGAGTTTCCTGCTGCCGACGCTCATCGGGCGGCAGAACGCCGCCTGGGTCCTGATGAGTTCCGAGTGGATCCGGGCCGAGCAGGCCAAGGAGATGGGCCTCGTCTTCCAGGTGTGCGAGCCGGACGATCTTCTCGCCACCGCCCGCACTCACGCGGACACCCTCGCCGCCAAGCCGATCTCGAGCCTGATGGCGGTCAAGAGGACGATGACGGCGCCGCTGCGCGCGGAGATCGCCGCCGCCCGGCAGCGGGAGAACGCAGCCTTCGCCGAACTGATGGGCGGCCCCGCGAACATCGAGGCACTTGTCGCGTTCGCCGAGGGACGCGAACCCGACTTCACGTCACTGCCCGCGGGATCGTGACCGGGACGCCCGTGTCAGGGACCCGACACGACGCCCGCCGACACCGCGATCGCGCGCCGCTGCGACTCGGCGAGGCCGCTGCCCGGAAGCAGATCGGCGATCCGGTCACGGTGCGCGGGCGTAGCCGCCCCGTGCACCGGTAGCGCCGCCGTCACCGACAACGCCGCCGCCCTCAGTGCGGGGTCACCGTCACCACAGGCCCGCAGATCCGCGACGACGGCGTCCCATCCGCCGCGCGCGCGTTCGAGCACCCACGCCCGGCGCCGGGTCTCCGGGTCGGGGTCGTCCCACAGATCGTCGAGATCGGCCGGCCGCCAGAGCACGGGTTGAGCTGCGAGCACGTTGGTGGCCAACCTGGCCTCGCCGCGGGTGCCCGCGACGATTCGCGCGACGAGACCGGGGACGTCGCCCGCGACGGCCGACCCCACCATCAGACGCAGCGCGACGGCACGCAGCGGCGGTTCGTTCGCCTCGATCAGCGAGCGAATCTCGTCCGGATGCGGCGGACGCCCGGCTTCCCGCAACCCGAGCCACGCCCGGCCGCGCGCACGCGCGGGCAGCGTCGCGGAGTCGGCGAGATCCCGGTAGGTGGCCACCGGATCCTCCCCGAACTCGGCCCACCTGCGGCGCGCCCACAACCGGACGAGGACCGAACTGTCGACCAGCAGTCGCCGGACGTCGTCGCGGACGAGCACCGTGGCGTCGAAGCGCGCCAGCGCACCGGCCCGGTCGGAGGCGGACACTCCCCGGGTCAGCAACGGCGCCGTCACCGTCGGCTCGCCCTCCTGCAGCAGCAGGCGACCGAATGCACGTTGCACTACGACGTCCTTCTCGGTGAGATAGGCGGCGGCCGCATCGTCCGGGCCGAGCACGCCGTTCTCGATGCTCCGGGCGACCGCGAAGCGCCGTACGAGCCGATCCTCGTTGGCGCGCAACAGAGCCCACATCTCACCGTCTTCGTACCTGTGTCCGGCCACCGTGTGGTACCGGCCGAGGACCGGGTTGCGCCAGTCACGGGCGAATCGGTTGAGGACGAGCAGCACCGGCGTGATCGCGTCCAGGTCGTCGGGCTCCGTGCGATCGAGTGTCGCCGCGCAGGCCGCCACCCGGATCGGGAGGACGTGGTCGGAGGTCCTCAGGGCGAGCGCCCTGGACGCGTCCGTTCCGGGTTGCTGCGCGAGAACGGCGACGGCGCGCTCACGCACGTGACCGTCCGGGACCATGCTCATCACGAGCGCGGCGCGGGGGTGGGCGGCGAGGCGGCCCGCGGTCCACCGGCGGGCGATGTCGTCGCGCTGCTGAGGCAGCATCACGCGGCGGCGAACCCGCTGATCCATTCGGACCAGGTCCACTGCCGCCAATCCCGCCATCCAGGTGCCCACGGCGTGCAGAGCTCCGGCGTCACCGGCCGCGCCTGCCACCAGAATGCGCGACGCGCGCGCGTCCAACTCCCCCACCGAGTACATCCGACATCCCTCCCCTGACGGACCATCCTGCCGGACGAAGGCCCCTCGCATGCTCGACGGGCGTCAGCGAGCCGCCATCGCCGCAATTCGGATGTCACGGGTGCGTTCCTGGTGCGCGACCATGAGGGCGCGGGCTCGCTCACCGTCCCCGTCGACGACGGCCTCGTGGATGCCGCGATGCTCGTGTTCGATGGCCGTGAGGTTCGCGGGCGCTTTGGACTCGTCCGCGTCGTAGACGGCAAGCTGGGCGTCGAGGCGCTCCATCAGTTCGGTGATCGTCGGATTGTGCGCGGCGACGCGGAGTGCGGAATGCCAGTCGTTGTGCAGTCGCAGGGCGGTCTCCGCGTCGGGCGCCGTGACGGCCCGGTCGAAGAGGCCGATGAGCCTGGCGAGGTCGAAGTCGGAACGGCGGGTGGCCGCCGCGAACGCGACCGCGGATTCGAGTGCGATGCGGGCCTCGCAGATCGCGATCACCTCGTCCTCGGTGCGCACCCGGACGAGGTAGCCGCGTGTCACCTTGGTAACCAGCCCCTCGAACTCGAGCCGCTGCAGCGCTTCGCGCACGGGGGTGCGCGACACCCCGAGTTCCACGCCGACGGTGGCGGGAACCAGAAGTGATCCGGGCAGGTGGACACCTCCGGTGATGCGTGCGCGTAGCTGCGCGTAAGGCGATATGTCGTCTGGCACCAAGGCCCCCTCGTCATGGTCGCGGTAATCGACAGACATACGCCTACCAGTGCCTCCGGGTCGGGCGGAAGAGTTTGAATCCATGTGTATACAAATGTCGCCATCTGCGTTCATCTGCATTTTCATGGCACTCGCACCGCAGCACGCGAGGAGGACCATGAACACCGCACCACTCACGCCAACGGCGACACGACATGCCTGACACCACGCTGGCCACACCCCGAGTGCAGCAGGCAACCACCGAACCACCCGTCCGCCGACGAACACCCCGGATACGTCCGACCGCACTCCTGCCGTGGGTCGTACCGGTGCTGGTTCTGGTCGGCTGGCAGTGGGCGTCGTCGACCGGGGTCATCTCGGCGGCGATCCTGCCGCCGCCCAGCAAGGTCGCGGACACCGCGGGCGCCCTCTGGTCGACGGGAGAACTGCAGTCCCACCTGCTGGTGAGCCTGCGACGCATCGTGCTCGGCTTCACGATCGGAGCCGCGATCGGCCTCGCCCTCGGTTTCGCGGTCGGGCTGTCCCGCATCGCGGAGGGCCTCGTCGACCGGACACTGCAGATGGTCCGCGCGCTCCCCCACCTCGCGCTGGTACCACTGCTCATCGCGGCATTCGGCATCGGCGAGATGCCGAAGATCCTGCTCGTCACCCTCGGCGTGATCTTCCCCGTCTACCTGAACACCGTCGCCGGCATCCGGACCGTCGACCCGAAACTCGTTCAGCTCGGGCAGTCCTACGGGCTCGGGCGGGGCGAGCGGATCCGGCAGATCATCGTCCCGGGCGCAATGCCGATGATCCTGACGGGCCTGCGGTACGCCCTCGGCGTCGCCTGGCTGACCCTGGTGATCGCCGAGACCATCGCCACCAGTGAGGGAATCGGGTTCCTTGCGCAGAACGGCAGAGACCTGCTCCGCAACGACCGCATCGTCCTCGCGATCCTGTTGTACGCCGTCGCCGGGCTCCTTGCCGACCAGCTGATCCGGTTCGTCGAGGCCCGTGTTCTGCGATGGAACCCCAACTACCAGAAAGACATCCGCTGATGGGCACCGAGACTCTCGTCGGCCTCGACCTGCTCGGAGTCGGCCACCGCTACCGCGACAAGAAGGTACTCGACCGGCTCGACCTGTCCATCGCCCCGGGCGAGTTCGTCACGTTCCTCGGCCCCAGCGGCGTCGGCAAGTCGACCCTGCTGCGCATCCTCGCCGGGCTCGAGGAGCCCACGTCGGGCCGGGTCGAGCCCACCGTCGACCGTGCGGTCGTCTCTCGGATGATGTTCCAGGAGGACCGTCTCCTGCCGTGGCGCAACGTCCTCGACAACGCCACGCTCGGCACCCGTGGACGCCGCGACGAAGCCGCCGAGTTGCTCCGCGAGGTCGGTCTTGCGGGACGCGAGAAGGACTGGCCCTCGGAGTTGTCCGGAGGGCAGCGTCAACGCGTCGCGCTGGCCCGGGCACTGCTCCACCAGCCCGACGTCCTGCTCCTCGACGAGCCGTTCGGCGCCCTCGACGCGATCACCCGCGTCACCATGCAGCAGCTCCTCGAACGGGTGCTGCACGAGCACCCGCGCACCGTCCTGCTCGTCACCCACGACGTCGAGGAAGCCCTCGTCCTGTCCGACCGCGTGCTGCTGCTCACCGAACGCGGCATCACCCGTGAGCTGCGCATCGACCAGGCTCGCCCCCGTCACCGCGGCGATGCCCGACTCGCCGGCTGGAAGGAGGAGTTCCTGGACGGACTCCTCGAAGCCGACCGCGCACTGCACTCCTAGATTCACCCCAGAAAGGTCTCCATGTCTCCCCTCACCACCCCGACCCTCAGCCGTCGTGGCTTCTTCAAGGCCACCGGCGCGGGCCTGCTCGGGCTGACCGCCCTGTCCCTCGTGGGCTGCGGTACCGACACGGCAGCCGCCGACGGCGGACCGCTCACCAGCGTTCGGTACGCCCTGATCGGCGACGGCAACGCCGAACCCGGCACCCTGCTGCGCAACAACCTCGGCGGATTCGACCTCTCCGGCGACCTCGGTGTCCCCGTGGAGTGGCCCACCGGGTTCCCGGCCTCACTTCCCGTGATGGAGGCCATCAAGGCCGGCAGCGTCGACTTCACGTTCGCCACCGCCACTGCCGTCATCTACGCGATCGGCGGCGGCGTCCCGATCGTGCCGCTGGTGGCGTACCCCCTGCCGAGTGACGAGGTGGAGGTGCTCGTCCCGAAGGGATCCGACATCCGGTCCGCGGCAGATCTCAAGGGCCGCAAGGTTGCCGACCATCGAGGAACCACCGGTACCTACAGCCTGGTGAAGTACCTCGAGTCCGCCGGGCTGACCATCGACGACATCGAGTACGTCAACCTCACCGCCGCGGACGCCGAAGCGGCGTTCGCACAGGGCAAGGTGGACGCCTGGATCACCTGGCAGCCGACCGCCGAACTCGCACGCCGCAAGCACGACGCCGCGACGCTGCCCGATGTGAAGACCTACGACTACGCGTTCTTCGTCGCCAGCGAGTCGTTCGCGAACAACCATCCCGAGGCCGCGGCGACGCTGGTGCGGAACGTGCGCGACGCCCAGCGCTGGATCGAGGCGAACCCGGAGGGCGCGGTCGCGGAATTCACCAGGCTCGGCGGGTTCGGCGGCAACGAGCTCGAGGCGCAGGTGTACCTGGATCTGGTGAAATCCGGACGCCTCTCGTACTCCGGAGCGGGCCAGTTCACCTCCGTCGGAGCGGACGCGATCGCGGGCACCCAGGACCTCGCCGACAACTTCCACCGCCTCGGCATCTACCCCGAACAGGTGGATGTGACGTCGTGGCTGCAGGATTCGCGCTTCGACTCGATCAAGTCCGCCGTCGACCAGGAACTCGCGAAGTAGGTCTCCCCAATGTCTTCTCAGACCCCACTGTCTTCTCAGATGCATCTCGCCGCGTTCGTCACCGCCGGACCGGGACGCCCCGGTGGCTGGCGGTATCCCGATTCCGTCCCCGGCTGGCTGGGCGCGGAGTACTACCAGAACATCGCCCGCACCCTCGAGGACGGCCGGTTCGACCTCGCGTTCTTCGCCGACATCCTCTCCGTCCCCGACCGCTTCGGATCGAGCACCGACAGCCAGCTCCGCAACGGCGCACTCGGATCGCTGCGCCTCGACCCGCTGCACGTACTCACCTCGATGGGCGCAGTCACGAAGCACCTCGGCCTCGCCGCGACGGTGTCCACGACGTACGCGCAGCCGTTCACCGTCGCCCGCTCCTTCGCCACACTCGACCACCTCACCGCCGGGCGTGCCGCATGGAACGTCGTGACCTCGTTCCAGGAGTCCGAAGCCCGGAACTTCAACCGCGACGAGCAGTTTCCGCGGGAGAAGCGCTACGAGCGGGCCGATGAGTTCCTGGAGGTCGCGGGCAAGCTGTGGGACAGCTGGGAGGACGACGCGCTGGTCCTCGACGCGCAGGCACCGCTGTTCGCCGAGCCGTCGAAGGTGCACGCCATCGACCACAAGGGTGAGTGGTTCACGGTGCAGGGGCCGCTCAATGTTCCGCGCCCCCCGCAGGGCTATCCAGTGGTGATCCAGGCCGGCGCCTCCGCGAAGGGCAAGGACTTCGCCGCCCGCTGGTCCGATGTGATCTTCTGCAGCCACGCCTCGCTCGAGTCCGCGCAGGACTTCTACCGCGAGATCAAGGAACGCGCCGCGGCCCACGGCCGCGACCCCCGGCAGGTGAAGATCCTGCCGTCGATCGCTCCCGTCGTCGGACCGACCACGGAGGTCGCTCGGCAGACCGCCGACCTGCTGTTCGACCTCGTGCCACCGCTGGGCGGACTGTCGACCCTCGCGTACCACCTGGACGTGGACCTGTCGACGTTCCCACTGGACGAGCGACTGCCGGACGTCGAGGTCCCCGGTGTGGAGGGGCACTACCGGGAGGTCCGGGAGATCACCGAACGTGAGGGCCTGACGCTGCGCGAGCTCGGCAAGCAGTACGGCGGCCGGGTCGAGGGCGGATTCGTCGGCACCGGGGCCGATGTAGCGGACGGTCTGGAGCAGTGGTTCACCGAGGGCGCCTGCGACGGTTTCATGGTGCAGGCCCCGTACCAGCCCGGCGGGTTCGAGGACTTCACCCGCCAGGTGGTTCCCGAACTGCAGAAGCGCGGACTGTTCCGCACCGAGTACGAGGGCGCCACCCTGCGCGAGAACCTCGGTCTGCACCGCTCCGAGGCGGGCGAGTGGTCGAACCGGGCCCCCAAGCAGCCGAGCGCAGCGAAATGACCACGGCAACAACGGCAGTCGCGTCGGTGTCCGGGCACACGATCACTGGTGTGCCCGGAAGGTTCGTCCTGGGTGCGCGCACCAATCATCTGGTCAGCGACTCACGGCTCGGTCCGGGCGAGTCGATCCAGGCCGGCGAACTGCTGCTGTCGGCGGTGGTGTCGTGCGCGATGGCGAACTTCGAGGCGAACGCCGCCGAGCTCGGGATTCCGGTCACGAGCATCACCGTGGACGCCGAGCACGCCCGCGGGACCGAGGACCCGACCCGGTACGAGTTCACCCGCATCAGGGTCACGGTCCGCGGTGTCGCGCAGTCCTCGGCCGATGCGCTCGGTGAGCGGTTCGTCGCGACGTGCCCGATCTACAACACGATCCGACGCGGCAGCGGAGCCGAGTTGACGGTCACCGCTGCGTGATTCATGCCGGCCGGCGCCGAACGAATACCTCCGCGACCTGTGACACGAACGGGGTGCCGTCGGCGCCGGCCAGCGTCTGGGCGAACGTGACCAGGCCGCGGCCGCGGTCGTCGAGCACGACGTCGTCGACGCGCATGGACCCGACGAGCAGGTCGCCGGGGCGAACGGGCCGCAGGAACCGCACGTCCCGCACGTTGCGGCCGGCGATGACCGCCATGGTGCCGTAGGCGTTCAGCACCGAGAGTCGCTGCAGGACGGCGATGGAGTGGATGCCGCTCGCGATCAGTCCGCCGAACCAGCCGTTCGCGGCGACTTCGCGGTCGACGTGAAATCCCTGGGGGTCCCACTGCTGCGCGAAGGCGACGAGTTCGTCCTCGTCGATCGTGTACTCACCCAGTTCGATGACCTCGCCGATTGTGAGGTCGTCGGCGTAGCGGATCGTGGTCAGGGTCTCGTCGCTCACTGTCGCCTCCTCGAATCCGTCAGAGCGCCTTGGCGATGATGCTCTTCATCACCTCGTTGGCACCGGCATAGATGCGCTGCACCCGGGCGTCCTGGTACATGCGGGCGATGAGGTACTCCCGCATGTAGCCGTAGCCGCCGTGCAGCTGCACACACCGGTCGACGACCTCGCACTGCTTGTCGGTGAGCCAGTACTTGACCATCGCGGCCTCGGCACCGTCGAGTTCGCCGCGCAGGTGCGACTGGATGCAGTGGTCGAGGAAGACCTCGCAGGTGCGGGCGATGGTCTGGCACTCGGCGAGCTCGAAGGCTGTGTTCTGGAGTTCGAACAGGCTCTGCCCGAACGCTTCCCGGCCCTTCGTGTACGCGACGGTGTCGTCGATCGCGCGTCGCATCGCGCCGGATGCCTGCGCGCCGATGATCAACCGCTCCTGCACCAACTGGGCCATCAGTTGACCGAAGCCCTGGCCCTCGACGTCGCCGAGAAGGTTCGACACCGGAATCCGGACGTCGGTGAAGGACAGTTCGGAGGTGTCGGCGGCGAGCTGGCCGACCTTGTCGAGCACCCGTCCGACCGCGAACCCGGGCTGGTCCCGCAGGTCGACGATGACCATGGAGACGCCCTTGGCGCCGGCCTTCGGGTCGGTCTTGACCGCCATGACGATGACGTCGGCGGAGGAGCCGTTGGTGATGAACGTCTTCGATCCGTTGATGACGTACTCGTCGCCGTCTCGGACCGCGGTGGTCTTGATCGCCTTGAGGTCGGATCCGGCGCCGGGCTCGGTCATGCCGATCGCGCCGATGATCTCACCGGTGGCCATGCCGGGCAGCCACGTCTTCTTCTGCTCCTCGGTGCCGTACTCGAGGATGTAGTGCGGCACGATGCCGCTGTGCACGGCGACGCCGAAGGCCAGGTCGCCCGCGTAACCCTGCGCCTCGAACACGGCGAGGTCGTGCGCGAACGTGCCGCCACCGCCGCCGTACTCCTCGGGGATCGAGCAGCACAGCAGGCCCAGCTTGCCGGCCTCGAGCCACACCTCGCGGTCGATGCGGTGCTGCGCGTCCCACTTCTCGATGTGGGCGACGATCTCGCGGTCGAAGAATCCGGCGGCAAGCTCGGAGAGCGCACGCACCTCGTCGTCGTGCCAGGTGGGGACGTACTTCTTCACCGTGTGACCGCCTTGTCGAGTTCCGTGCGGTCGCGTTGCGTCCGCGCTGTCATGACCGATGCTAACGGAACTGTTCTAACGTTCGTTCAAGGGTCGATGCAGACCGCTCAGAGGCATGCGCAGAGGCAGAAGTGGTGACCGGCGGGGTCGCGATACACGCGGAACGTCGGATGCGCCTCGCCTCCCTCGACGAGCCGGGCGCCGTGGTCGAGGACCCACTGTTCGGCGGCGTCGAGGTCGTCGACGGTGAGGTCGAGGTGCACCTTCACGCCCTGCGCCGGCCAGTCGATCGGCGTGAAGTCGGGGGCGAGCTGGAACGCGAGCCGCAACTCACCGGGCCCCTGCAGGACGTACCAGTCGTCGTCGGTGCGGACGATCCGCCAGTCGAGGATGTCGCGGTAGAACCCGGCGAGTGCGGCCGGGTCGGGGCAGTCCAAGACGGTGTAGTCGACGTCGATCCGGGGGCGCGTCATGCCACGAGCCTAGGTGCGGCGCGGCGTCCGTGCGCGATGTGCACCCGGGTCGGCGTGCACGTCGCGCACAGATCGGGAGCCTAGGATGGCGCGCATGAGCAGCTTCGACGACGCTGTCGTCGCCGCGGTCACCGGGCACATGAACGGTGACCACGCCGACGACAACCTCACCATCGTCCGCGCCTACGCCGATCCCGGCGCGACGTCGGCGACGATGACCGGCCTCGACACCGAGGCCGGGGAGTGGCTGGCCGTCGTCGACGGCGCCGAGCGGACGGTGCGGGTGCCGTGGCTCGGCGCCGTCACCGACCGCGCGTCGATCCGCGTCGAGGTCGTCGCGCTGTACCAGGCGGCATGCGAGCGCCTGGGAGTCGAGCCCGCCGGCCACTGAGCCCGGCCCGCGGGTCAGCTCGCCGCGACGGCCTGTGTCGCCGCGACGACATCACCGATCCACGGCACAACGGCGTCCCGGACGTCGACTGTCTTCGGCAGCAGCCCGTTGGCATGCAGCAGGTCGGCGGCGCGCTGCTGCTCGTCGAGGAACTCGTCGGTGACGGGACCGATGCCGAAGGGCCTGCCGCGCAACGCGTCCTCCCACCGGTCCGGATCGGCGGTCCCGCCGCGCCGTTCGGCGTCGTCCACGAAGTACCGGGCCGCCGCGCGCGGGTCGGCGACGATCGCGGCGTCGGATTCCTGCAGTGCCGCGACGATCGCCTCCAGTTCCGCCCGGTGGTTCTCGGCGAACTCCCGCCTGGTGAACCACAGCGACGGATGACTGAAGAGCCCGTCGGTGTCGACGAGGGTGTGCAGCCGCGCCTGCGCCTCGACGCCGGCCAGGCCGGGATAGGCGCCCACCCAGGCGTCGAGCTCGCCGGTGAGCAGCGCCGCCCCGCCTGCGTTCACGTCCACGTCGACCGGCACGATGTCCGACCAGGTGAGCCCGACGCGGTCGAGGGCGAGGAGCACGAGCGTGGTCTGCCAGGAGCCGTGGGCGATGCCGACCCGCTTGCCGCGCAGGTCGGCGGCGGTGCGAATGCCGGAGTCGGCGAGGCTCACAAGTCGCCCGTTCTCCACCCTGGGGCCGGAGATGCCGATGTAGGCGAGGTCGCGGCCCTGTCCGAGTCCGGTGATCGGCGGGGTGAAGCCGGTGCCGATGATGTCGTAGCCACCGGTCTCGAACAACCAGTCGGAGTGCAGGCTCGGCAGCGCGGTCCGAGGATCGACCGTCGGCGAAGCGGGCAGGTCACGCAGATCGACCCACTCGACGTCGGGCAGCCGCTCCTCGAGCAGACCGGTGTGGCGTAACACGAAGAGGGAGTTGTTGTTCGGGAAGTACCCGACACGGATCGTCATCGAAATCTCCTGATCGAGGCCGGTGCTCAGACGAGTCCGCGGCGGCGGGCCTCGTCGAGGAGGCCACTGCGGCCCCACTGCGCGACGAGGTTGGTCTTGTCGAAGTCGACGGTGCCGCCGACGAGTTCACCGATCGCCTGGTACTGGGCTCCCTCCTCGAGGAGGACGACGAACTTCGCGAGTTCGAGCAGGCCCGCGCGACCAATGACGTTGACGCCGCCGTTGGCCTCGAAGATCGCGACGAGGTCCGGATCGTCGACGAGACGGTCGAGGATGAAGTCGCCGGGCGACTGGCTGCGGTCGATGTGCGGCGGGATGTCGCGGGAGAGCGTGAGGCGCTGGGAGGCCGCGTACTTGATGCGCAGCGTGCGGTGGGTCTGGGCGAAGCCGCCGAGCCAGGGGGTGTGCACGTGCACGATCGAGGTGATCTCCGGGTGCTTCCGGAACACCTTCGCGTACCCGGTGACGAACCCGGCCGGTCCGTCACCGGAGAGGACCTCGCCGTCGAAGGTCGCCAGAATCGGCTTGGCGCTGCGGTCCTGCGCCCACGGGCCGGGCTCGTTGAGCGCGACGGCCAGTTCCTCGCCGGGCACCCGCTCGACGAAGTTGACGGTGCCGTTGGCGGAGACGGTGCCGGTGTCGCGGAACACCCGGAACGCGGTGTCGGCCGCCTGGCGGGCGTCCTCGACGAAGGCATCGACGGCCGGGCTGATGCGAGTCTCGGTGGTGGTCATGGGTTTCTCCTATCGGGCGTTCGTGCGGACCGGGGTGGGTGTGGTGTTGCGCAGCAGCGGCAACACCTCCTCGCCCACGCGGTAGGCCTCTTCGAGGTGGGGGTTACCGGCGAGGATGAAGGCGTCCACACCGAGGTCGATCAGTTGGTCGAGACGTTCGGCGACCTGCTCGTAGCTGCCGACGAGTCCGAATGCCGGGCCGCCGCGGATGAGGCTGAACCCGCACCAGACGTTCGGCTGGACCTCGAGGTCGCGGTAGCCGGTGATGGTCTCGGGCACCCAGCCGGCGATCCGGGCGGCGCCGACCGAGTCACCCTGGGCGGCACGGTTGGCGGCGTCGCGGTCGACGAACGCCCACCCCTTCTCGATCTCCGCCCACGCGGCCTCCTCGGTGTGCCGGGCGACGATGTCGATGCGGACCGCGAACTTCGGTGTGCGGCCGATCTTCTCGGAGTGCGCACGGACACCGTCGAACTTGGCGCGCAGGTCGGCGAACGGTTCGAGCCAGGACAGGTAGTAGTCGGAGTGCCTGCCCGCGGCGGCGACGGCGGCACCGGACGACCCGGAGAAGTACACCTCCGGGAACGGCTGCCCCGCGAGCAGCGGCGGGAGCGCGGCGCCGTCGGTGCGGAAGAAGCGGCCGTCGTAGTCGAACGGGGTTCCGTCCCAGACTCCGCGCAGGACGTCGAGGAACTCCGTGGTGCGGGCGTAGCGGTCGTCGTGCGCGACCTTGTCGCCCCACCACAACTGAGGTGCCCCGCCGCCGCCGCTGATGATGTTGTAGACCAGGCGGCCGCCGGTGGCACGTTGCAGGCTCGCGGACATCCGGGCCGCCTGCACCGGGTGCAGGAACCCGGGCTGGAACGCCACCATGAAGCGGTAGGTGTCGCTCTCGCGGGCCAGTGCGAACGCGGTGGCCCAGGGATCCTCGGTGATCGGGAACGACGGCAGCAGCCCACCGACGAATCCGGCGGATTCCGAGGCCTTCACGACGGCGGCCATGTGGTCGATGTAGCTGTAGCCGTCGAGTTCGCCGCGCCGGATGGCGGGTGCGATGTTGCCCGGCCCGTGCCCGCCGGCGTGGCCGCGGTTGTAGCGGCGGGGGGTCCGCAGCGACGCGTGATCGCCTTCCATCCCGATCCGCCAGTAGAAGTCGGTGCTCATGCGTGGCTCTCCGTGGTGAGTGTGCGACCGGCGGGGTCGACGAGGTGCAGGAGGTGCTCGCCGGCCCGGTGCAGCTCCTCGATGTGCGGATGCCCGGTGAGTTCGAACACCTCGAACCCGTGGGTGCGGTACTGCGAGAGTGCCTGCGCCACCTGCTCGTAACTGCCGACGAGTCCGGCACTCCGGCGGTACCCGATGCGGTCGAAGCCGGTCCAGCGGGCACCGTCGCCGGCGAGGGCACGGACGTCGGACTCCCCGGCGCCGGGATGCACCTCTCGCCACTGCCGCAGGACACGGGCCCATGCCTCGTCCTCGGTTTCCCGCGCGACGACGGGCAGGGCCAGACCGGTGCGGACGGTCCGTCCGTGTCCGCTCGCGGCTGCCCGCAATGTCGCCGCCGCGTCGTCGACGCCGGGCCGGTCGTCGAACAGGTGCACGTCGCCGTGCTGCGCCGACAGTGCGAGCGCCTCGGGCGAGTCGCCGGTGAGGTGGACGGTGGGGAACGGGAGTCCGGACAGGATGCCGCGGAACCCGCCGTCCGTGACGTCGTAGTAGTCGCCGCCGAATTCGAAGCCGGTGCCGCCGAAGCGGCCGGGCAGTACCTGCTGCTCGTTCCACACCCCGCGGGCGACGGTGAGGAATTCGGCGGCCCGTCGGTAGCGGTCCGAGTCGGTCACCCGGTCGCCGCGAGCGGCGGCGTCGGCGGCGTCGGTCTCGACCTGCAGTCGCCAGTCCAGTCGGCCGCTCGACAGTCGCTGCAGCGTCGCGGACAGCTTGGCCGCGTACACGGGGGTCCCGAACGCGGGATGGAACTCCACCCCCACCCGGACGTGACGCGTCTGCCGCAGCGCCGACGCGGCGACCACCCACGACTCCTCCCCCGCCGGATCGTAGGGCACGACGATGCCGTCGAGTCCGGACAGTTCGGCGGCGAGGACGACCTGGTCGAGGAAGTCGAACCCGTCGCGGCGGGTGGAGGCGGTGTCGACGTGCCGTCCGTCGCCGCGGACCGGTACCTCCCACAGGAACTCGGTCACGATCCCACCTTTCCGTCGGCGGTGAGCAGCGCCTTCGCCTGTTCCAGTGGCTCCGGCGCGACCCACGAGGCGAGGTCGAAGTCCGCGGCCAGGAAGCCGTGGGTGTAGAGGAACTGCTTCTGGATGTCGAGCAGCTCCAGTCGGTCCGCCGAGAGGGTCGGGTGCAGGCCGCGGTGGAACGAGTCGCCGTAGGCGGCTTCCACACCCGCTGCGCCGGAGAAGGTTTCGCGGGCGAGGACGGCGCGGACCTCGTCGAGGTTGTCGGCGGCCCAGTCCGCGGCGCGCAATGTCTGCGCGAGGAACCCGACGACCAGCTCGGGCCGGGTCTCGAGCAGTTCGGCGTGCACGGTGATCGGACGCGGGGTTCCGTTGTTGACGCGCAACCGCTTCGACTCGGTCGCGTCGAGGTCCACTGCGACGCGCAGACCGTGCTCGCGAGCGACTTCCTGAGCGCGAGCGCCCTTGACGTAGATCGCGTCCACGTCGCCGGCGAGCAACGCGTCGACGCCCCAGGTCGTGACCCTGCGGCCGGACGAGGCCTCGGTACGCACCTGCGGGTTGCGTTCGACCTCGACCTCGACGGGCCGCACGTCGGCCAGGGTCAGGCCACCGAGCCGCAGGGCGCTCGCGAAGCCGTGCAGCGCCATCGCTCGGGGGAAGCTGCGGGCCCTGTCCTGCGCCCACGCCGGAACCGCGATCCGCAGCCCCGCCAGATCTGCGGGGCCGGAGGCGGGAGAGTCCGGTGCGACCAGGATCGCCTGTGCCTCGTCGATCCAGGTCAGGCCGATCAGCCGCGTCGGGGAACCCTCGGCACGAGCGGCGAGCGCGGGGACGTTGCCGCCCTCGCGGATCAGGCCCAGCAGTTGGTGGTCGAAGTGGCGTGGCGCCAGCTCGGGGCCTGCATCCTGCAACACTCCCAGACCGACCCCGGCGTCGGCCGCGGTGTCGCCCAACCAGCCGAGACTGTGTGCGAGTCCGCTGGCGGTGGGCACGGGGCAGCGGGTGTACCAGAGGGTGTCGAGGACGGTGTCGGCTACGGCAGTCATCTCGTGTTCCTTAGGTGGTCGTGGAGGCGGTGGTGCGGCCGACACCCAGCTCGGCGAGGAAAGCCGCGCGGTAGCGCAGCGATTCCGGGTCGGTGCGGTCGCGGGGACGGGCGAGGTCGATGTCGGTGTCGACGGCGAAGCGGCCTTCGTTGAGGATCAGGACCCGATCGGCGAGCCGGACCGCCTCGTCGACGTCGTGCGTGACGAGCAGCACCGCGGGCCGGTGCCGGGCGACGAGGTCCCCGACGAGGTCCTGCATCTGGAGCCGGGTGAGGGCGTCGAGGGCGGCGAACGGTTCGTCGAGGAGCAGCAGTTCGGGCTCGCGCACCAGTGCGCGGGCGAGCGCGACGCGCTGCGCCTCGCCCCCGGACAGGGTCGCCGGCCACTGCCGGGTCTTGCCGTCGAGGTTCACCTCGGCGAGCGCCCGGGTGGCGCGGTCACGCGTCTCGGTCGTGCGGGGTTGCCCGACGGTGACGTTGCCCAGGACCCGCTTGGACGGGATCAGTCGCGGCTCCTGGTACACGGTGGTGCGCCGGGACGGGACGAGAACCTGTCCGGAGTCCGGCTTCTCGAGACCGGTGAGCAGGCGCAGCAGCGTGGTCTTGCCGGTGCCCGAGGGGCCGAGCAGGACGACGAACTCGCCGCGCCGGATCTCGAGGTCGACGCCGTCGAGGACGATCTTGTCGCCGAATGCCTTGTGCAGTCCCGTGATCGACACGGCGACGGGCTGTCCGGCGCGGCGGTCGTTCGCGGTCGCGGCGGTGGGTGCGCGGGTGGCGAGCGGTGGCAGCGGCGCCTCGGGGCTCATCGGATCGCCACCTGTCCACGCCACGGCATCGCGAATCGTTCGATGATCCGGACGATCCCGTCGAACACCAGGCCGAGCAGCGCGTAGAGGACGACGCACAGCACCATGTAGTCGGTGCGGTTGTACTCCTGCGCGAGGGTGACGAGGTAGCCGATGCCTTCGCGGGTGCCGACCTGCTCGGCGGCGATCAGTCCGGTGATGGAGATGGACAGGCAGATGCGCAGCGCCATCAGCACACCGGGCAGCGCCGCCGGCAGGATCGCCTCGACGACCAGACGCGGTCCACGCAGTCCGAAACTCTGTGCAGCCTCGACCATCTTGCGGTCGACGTTGCGGACTCCGAGATAGGTGTACGCATACATCGGGCCGACCGTGGCGACGGTGATCAGCAGCACCTTGAAGGTCTCGTCGATGCCGAACCAGGCGATGAACAGCGGAACGAGCGCGAGGAACGGGATCGCCCGGTTGATCTGCATGGTGGAGTCGATCAGCTCCTCGCCGAGACTCGACAGTCCGGACAGGACCCCGAGGACGAGGCCGATCGTCACTCCGAGCAGCACGCCGAGGGCGGCCCGCTTGAACGAGGCCAGCGAGAAGTCGACCAGCTGTCCGGTCTGGTACAGCTCGGTGAAGGCGGTCCACACCTTCGGCGGTCCCGCGAGGATCTCCTCTGGGATGGCGCCGGTCGCCGACCCGATCCACCAGACCGCGACGATCAGGGCCGGAACCAGGAAGCGCAGCGGAATCGAGACCCATCGTGGGCGGCGGCGGCCGGCGCGGTGCCGCGGCGTCTCGAGTTCGAGTGTTGCGGACTCGGTGCGTTCGTCGCCGCTCGGGGCGCGGGTCGGGTTCAGGATCGCCATGTCAGTTCACCGGGGTCGTGGACGTCGGGGCCTGCGCCAGCTTCTCCTGCAGGGGGTAGAAGACGTCGTCGGCGGTGACGGCGCGGGTGATGACGCCGTTCGCGTAGAACAGGTCCGCGACCTCCTGCAGGTCCTCGGCGTCATCGGCGGTCGGGTAGTGCGGCACCGATGCGCGGCGGCCTCGGTCGATGGCGCGCTCGAGCCGGTCGCCCGACAGTGCGCGCGGGCCTGCCGTCTCGAAGACGTTCTGGAAGTCCTCCGGGTTGGCGCGCTGGCGTTCGGTCAGCTGCTGCAGTGTCTCGAGGTACTTCGCCGCGACGTCGGGGCGCTGCTCGAGCACCTCGGTCCGGAACGCGACGATCGTGTTGTCGGTCGAGTCGATGCTCGCCTCGGTGGCGATCTCCACGCCACCGCGGGCCTTCGCCTCCGCGTACGGATCGTTGAACGAGGCCCAGGCGTCGACCTGACCGGTGGAGAACGCGGAGGCGGCGTCCGACGGCTGCAGGGGAACCCGCTCGACCTGATCGAACGGAATCCCGGCCTGCTTCAGGGCTTTCAGGGTGATGTATTCGCCCTTACCCGCGGGGTTGACGGCGATGCGCTTGCCGACGAGATCCTTCACCTGGGTCACTCCGGAGTCCGGGGAGGCGAGGATGCCGGCCTGGTCCTGGTCGACGGGGTCGGCGACGGCGATGATCCGCACGCCGACGTCCTTGGACAGCGCGCCGACGACGGGGCTGTAGGCGCCACCTGACACGTCGAGCTGGCCGGCGTTGAACAGCTTGAGGTTCGCACTGAATGCCGGTGGCGCGTTGACCCATTCGACCTTCGCGCCGAGGGGTGCGAGCGCCTCGTCGAAGGTGCCGTCCCGCTTGGCCACCGCGAGCGGGCCGGCGTTGCCGACGTCGGTGACCTTGAGGACGAAGGTGGGTTCGCTGCCGGAGGAAGCCTCGGTCGTGTCGTCCCCGCCGGATCCACACGCGGCGACGAGTGCGACGACGGGGAGGATCGCGAGCACGGCGCGGGTCCGGTGCAGTCGGCGGGTGGGTGACATCGAATTCGACTCCTGTCGGGGGTGGGGACGATGGCGTCGACGCTAGGGCGCTCTCTCGCCGCTGCCCAGCCATTGCTTTCCACTGATCGGAAAGGTTGACGGCGGCGAACATCGGTGATTCACGGTGATCACCCCGCCAACTACCAGCAGGATCCTCGGCAGTCACTGGGCTGCGCCCCCCGGGTTCTTTCCGTTCCACGGAAAACAGAGACCTGGACCGGCGCCCATCCTGTGCTAGCTTCACCGCGTGTCGTCCGAATCCCGCCCCACCGGTTCGCTCCAGTCGCTGACGCGCGCGCTCGCGGTGCTCGGATGCTTCCGCAGCGGCGAGGAACTCGGCGTCTCCGAGGTCGCACGCAGGCAGGGGCTCGCCGTCAGCACCACCCATCGGCTTCTCGCCGCCCTCGTCGAGACCGGGTTCCTCGACCGCGTCGAGGCGACCAGCCGCTACCGCCTCGGAGGGGCGCTCGCCGAGTACGGGCAGATCGCGTATCGGCAGCACCGCATCCACCTCGCCGAGCCGCATCTCGAGGAGCTCGCGACGATCACCGGCGCGAGCGCGTCGATCGCCACCCGGCACGGGAACGACGCCGTCCTACTCGGAACCAGTCGCTGGCGGGAGGCCGACGGGAACGATCTGCAGGGTCTGCGCCTGCCACTGCACGCGAGCGCGCTCGGCAAGGTCCTGTTGGCGTGGGCGCCGACCACCGACGACGAGTTGGCGCGACTGCCGTACGAAACCGGTACGGCGCGTTCGGTACCCGGCCCGGCGGAACTGGGGAAGGAACTGGCTCTGACACGCGAACGCGGCTACGCCTTCAACGACGAGGAACTCGAGCACGGATTCCGCACGATCGGCGTCCCGATCTGCGGCGACGCCGACCGGGTGCGGTTCGCCCTCGGGCTGCGTGGCCCGGTCGACCTGATGATCGATCAGCGGATCCCGTTCCTCGTCGACCTCGCGAAGGTGACGGCCGGCGAGATCTCCGCCGTGCTCGGCTGAGGGATGCAAATTCGGTCGCGCGACCGCAGGCGGTGCGGCTAGCGTCGAGTCATGTCTCCTCCGTGAAAGAGCCCTGACATGAGCACCTCGACGGTCACCGACACCCGACGCCACCTGCCGCTGATCCTGATCAATCTGGCGGTCCTGCTGTCGGCGACGGGTAACGGCATCACAATCGTCGCCCTGCCCTGGCTGGTCCTCCAGCAGACCGGCCGCGCCACCGACGCGGCGGTCGTCGCCGGCGCCGCGACTCTGCCGCTGCTGTTGTCATCGCTGTTCTCCGGGACCGTGGTCGACCGCTTCGGACGCCGCCCCACCTCGCTGGTGTCCGACGCACTGTCGGCGGTGTCGGTGGCGTTGATCCCCCTGGCCGCGGCCACCGTCGGACTGTCGGTCCCGCTGATCGCCGCGCTCGCCGCGCTCGGCGCCGCGTTCGATCCGGCGGGCATGTCCGCCCGTGAGGCGATGTTGCCTGCTGCGACGCGGGCGGCGCAGTGGCCGATCGACCGCGTGAACAGCGTGTACGAGGCGAACTTCAACGTCGCGTACCTGGTCGGCCCGGGTATCGGCGGCGTCCTCATCGCGACGGTCGGACCGGTGAACACCCTGTGGGTGACCGCGGCGTGCTTCCTCGCATCCATCGCGGTGATCGCGTTCCTGAAACTGGAGGGAGCGGGCGTCCCCCACCGCGACGCGCGTCCGTCGTCGATGTGGTCCGGCACCCTCGAGGGCCTGAAGTTCGTGTGGCGCAACCGCCTCCTGCGCACCCTCGCGCTGGTGGACATGGCGATCGTGGCGCTGTACATGCCGATCGAAAGTGTTCTGCTTCCGGTGTATTTCACCGATCTCGGGCAGCCGGCGCAGCTGGGTTGGGTGCTGATGGCGATGAGCCTGGGTGGTGTGGTCGGTGCGCTGGGCTACGGCGCACTGGCCGCGCGGGTGCGTCGCCGCACGGTGATGCTGGTGGCGGTCGCGGTGCTCGGCGCGTGCATGGTCGCGTTCGCGTTCCTCCCGCCGTTGTGGGCGATGCTCGCCATCGCCGCGGTGATCGGCCTCGTGTACGGGCCGGTGGGCCCGATCGCGAACTACGCCATGCAGACCCGCTCCCCCGAGCACATGCGCGGACGGGTCGTCGGCGTGATGACGTCCACCGCCTATGCGGCCGGCCCGCTGGGCTACATGCTCGCAGGCCCGCTGATCGACGCCGCGGGCCTGACCGCGACGGCGATCGCGCTGGCGGTTCCGGTGTGCGTGATCGCTGCGGTGTGCGTCGCGCTACCCGCATTGCGCGAGCTCGACGACGAGGTTGCACCACTGTGGACGTCCGCGGAGGGCGCCGTCGACGGGTGAGCCCCCGTCAGGCGGCGATCGGCACCTCCCGTCCCGCCTCGAGCCGGGAGGTCGTCGACCGCCGCTCGACCGCCGTCGCGATCAGCAGCACCAGGAGCCCCGCCGCGGTGACACCGGCGCCGATCCAGATGGGTGCCGTGAAGCCGAGGCCCGCGGCGATCGCGAGTCCACCGAGCCAGGCACCGAGGGCGTTGCCGACGTTGAATGCCGCGATGTTGGCACCCGACGCCATCGTCGGCGCCGCGGCCGCGTGGTTCATGATCCGCATCTGGAACCCGGGGACGGTGGCGAAACCGAAGGCGCCCATCAGGACGAGCGACACCACGGTGGCCGGCTTGCTGTCGGCGGTCGATGCGAACACGACCAGCACCGCCGTAAGCGCGACGAGGGTCGTGACGAGGGTGGCGGTCAGTGCCCGGTCGGCGGCGCGACCGCCGAGGGTGTTGCCGAGGACGAGCCCGGCACCGAACAGCACCAGCAGCCACGGCACCGTCGTGGACGCGAACCCGCCGACCTCGGTGAGCGTGTACGCGATGTAGGTGAACGCGCCGAACATGCCGCCGAACCCGAGGATGGTGATCGCGATCGAGAACCACACCTGCGGCGAGCGGAAGGCGCGCAGCTCCGTGCGCAGGCCACCGGTTGCGCCGCGCCCCGCCGAGGCGGGCACGAGCGTCGCGATTCCGATCAGCGCGGCAACGCCGATCGCGGTGATGACCCAGAACGTCGACCGCCATCCGAACTGCTGGCCGATGAAGGTTCCCATCGGCACACCGAGCACGTTGGCGAGGGTCAGTCCGGTGAACATCATCGCGATGGCGCCCGCCCGCTTGCCGGGCGCGACGAGGTCGGCGGCGACGACCGCGCCGATTCCGAAGAACGCACCATGGCAGAGGGCCGCGACGATGCGGCCGGCGAGCATCACGTCATAGGTGGGTGCGAGTGCGCTGAGCGCGTTGCCGGCGATGAACAGGACGAGCAGCCCCATCAGTACCCGCTTGCGGTCGAACCGTCCGGCGGCTGCGGTCAGTACGACACCGCCGACTGCGACGGCGAGCGCGTAGCCGGAGATCAGGTGCCCGGCGGTCGCCTCGGTGACGCCGAAGTCGCCGGCGACCTCCGGTAGTAGTCCCATGATCACGAACTCGGTGAGTCCGATACCGAAGCCTCCGAGGGCCAGGGCGAGCAGGCCGAGTGGCATCCGAAATCCTCACATTCGATTGCTTGAGCAGATATGACGCGCATGCAGTAGTTGCAGGCGCGCCATAAATAGTTGCACGCGCCGACTACCCGCGCAAGCCGGTACACTGGGCGGCACAGGTGTGAGGAGGTCACTGTGGGGATCGCGGATGACGCCGTCGAGGTACGCGCGAAGGGCTGGCGAACGCTCGCCGCCCTGCACGGACTGCTGGACACCGAACTCGAACGCGCCCTGCAACGCGAACACGACCTCTCGGTCGTCGAGTTCACCGTCCTCGATGCGCTCGGCAGGCAGGACGGTTGGCACATGCGCATGGCGCAGCTCGCCCGCGCGGCAGCCCTGAGCAGCAGCGCGACGACGCGGCTCGTCAACCGGCTGGAGGACCGCGGACTACTTGCCCGCTACCTGTGCGAGGACGACCGCCGCGGGATCTACACCGAGGTCACCGAGGCGGGGCGGGCGCTGCTCGACCGTGCCCGACCCACCCACGACGCGACGCTCGAGGCGTCGTTGGAGAGCGCCCGCGCGACGCCGGAACTCGCGCCGCTGGTCGACGCACTGCACGCACTGCGCTGACCGGACCTGTGCGTGGTTTTGGTAGTTCCCACTACCAAAACCACGCACAGGTGCGAAGCGGCTAGCTGAAGCCCATCACCTGGGTTCCCCATGCGGCGCGCAGGTCGTGTTCGGGGTCGGAGACGACGGTGTCGGTCTTGTCGATGATCAGCGTCAACCGGGCCTCCCCGGTGTACGGGGTCCAGTGCTTGGACCCGTCGAGGGCGGCGGGAACACCGTGTGCGGCGAACGCGAGCCAGCGTCGCTGCACCCGGCCGGACACCTCCGTCGCGACCTTGCGCCCTCCGAGCCAGAAGGTGGGGTCCACGTTCAGGGTGCCGAAATTGCCGAACACATAGGGCAATTCGGTTGCGTGACTGGCACCGACGCGGGCGGCGCGCAGCATCGGCGTCGCGTGGTCGAAGCGGTAGACCCACGTTGGCGCGTGCTGTGAGTGGGCGTCGGCGATCCAGGTGCACGGCATCCGGAACGCGGCGTCCCTCGACACGGCCATCGCACCCGACGACTTCGCGAAGTCGGGGTACGCGGAGACGATGTCGGCGATCTTCGTCGGTGGCATGTCGGGGTGATCGGAGGCGATCGCCGTGAACATCTGGTTCACGGTGTCGGCGGTGACGGGCATGATCGGCGACCGGGTGAGCCGGAAGATCGACGCCTCGTCCTTGTTGGTCCCGATGATCAGCGGGATCTTGTGCGCGAGCCCCTTCTGGAAGGCGGCGACGGGGTACTTCGGCACCAGGTCACGGTCGACGACGGGTGCCATCGCGAGGGTGCCGGGCACCGAGGTGATCACCTCGTCGAGCAGTTTGTCGCCGATCTTGGTGAGTTCCTCGAACGGCAGATCGAGGAGCGTGCCCGCCTCGGTCGGCTCGATTCCGGCGAGTTCGAGGAAGCGGGTCGCGACCGCGGCGGCACGGTCGGCGCCGTACACCGATGTCGCCGGCGCGCTCTGCGCGATCGCCCGGTGGAAGAGTCCCTCGGCGCGCGGCGACGTCATCAGTGTGGTGATCGATCCGGCCCCAGACGACTCCCCGAACACGGTGACGGCGCCGGGGTCGCCGCCGAATGCGGCGATGTTGTCGCGGACCCATTCGAGGGCGGTGATCTGGTCGCGCAGACCGACATTGGACTCGAACCCGTCACCGAAGGAGGACAGGTCGAGGAAGCCGAACACACCGAGCCGGTAGTTGATCGTGACGACGATCAGGTCGCCGGCCTCGGCGAGCCGGCGACCGTCGTACACCGTTTGGGAGGAGGCACCGACGCAGTAGGCGCCGCCGTGGATCCACACCATAACCGGGCGAGGAACGCCGTCCGGACGCGGTGCCCACACGTTGAGGGACAGGCAGTCCTCGGCCTGGATCATGTTCGGATCCATCGGCACCTGCATCGCCTTGGCCTGCGGCGCGATCGGACCGAAGTCGGTGCAGTCCCGAATACCGTCCCAGCCGGTCACGGGGAGCGCGCTGCGGAAGCGGCGCTCCTCACCCGCCGAGGCGTAGGGGATGCCCTTCCACACGAGCAGCTCGCCTGCCCGGTGTCCTCGTACGTCACCGCCGCTCACGCGCACGGTGGCGTCGTCCGTCGCGCCCACTGTTGCATCGTCGTCGATCTGCACGGAAGCCTCCCTTCGGCCCGCATCATCTCGTTCGCCAAGGTACCAAGTCAGGCTGAGAATCCTGGGCTACTCGTGACAGAGTTCGCGATCGCGATGCGCTGTGACAGGCCGCGACGGTTGTCCCGATCCGGTGTGTCCGTCGAATCAGGACAACCGCGCGAAGTGGATCGCCTACCCGGCGATGAAGTGGGCGAGCATCGCCTGCACCTCGTAGATGTTCGCGCTCTTGGAGAACTGCTTCTGGATCGGCATCGAGCTTCCCGACACCCAGATCTTCAGTTCGGCATCGAGGTCGAACGATCCCGACGTCTCGACGGAGAACTGGGTGATCGACTTGTAGAGAACGCTGTGGTACTCGACCTTGCGGCCGGTGATGCCCTGCTTGTCGATGAGGATCAATCGGCGGTTGGTGAAGAGCAGCGAATCGCGCACCACCTGGTAGGCAGCGTGAATCTGCTCGCCGTGCCCGAGCAGCTTGCCGAACTCGTTGGTGGCGGCTGCGGGATCGATCGCCCCGGCGTTGCCCATCAACCCGTCCATCAACCCCATGGTGGTCTCCTTCTCGTTCCGATTCAACCGCGCATCCTACGGACCACGCGATCGGGTCCGGCAGGGTAGCTGTACCCGGCCTCCTCCGAGGCCCGGGTGGTGGCGACGCACGTCCCGACGATCGGGGGAGTCCGCATCTCGGGGGTTCGATTCCTGCCGCGCCATGGAGACCTACGATGACGCAATGCGCGCCCGCCGGACCTGTGCCCTGATCACCGTCGCCCTCGGTGCGTCCCTGTCTGCGTGCGGTGAGGCCGTCGACGGCACGCCGACGGCGAACGACACGGGCGCCGTGACCGCGTCGACGCAGACGTCGGCGCCCACTCGGAGCACTCTGCCGCCGGTCACGACGACAGCCGCGACCACCACGCAGGCCCCGGCCGCTCAGGTCGCGGAGTACATGGGAACCGCCAACGGGTCCTACTACTTCACCAGTCCCAGTTCGAAATTCGAGTGCGCTGTCGTGACCGCACCGAATCCGGTCGCCGGCTGCCACGGCGCGCTGCCGCCGGACGCGCCGACCGTGAATCCCGCGAGTGGTACCGGCACGGTGGCGCCGAACTCGATCAGGGTGACCGGTTCGGGTCCTGGCGAGTTCGTCAGCACGGGCGACCCCGCGTTCCACCGCTTCGATGCACCTGCGAAGGCACTGCCCTACGGCTCGCCGCTGCGGGTGCAGGGGTTCACGTGCACTGTCGACGAGACGATGGGCGTCACCTGCTCGAGCTCGGCGGGTCACGGCTTCACGGTCTCGGACCGTGCGTACCGGCTCTGGTGACGACGCCACCGTCTCGCTAGCTGTACAGCGTCTCGATCTCGTCGCGGTAGCGCTCGGACACCACGTTCCGCTTGATCTTGAGGGTGGCGGTGAGTGCACCGTTCTCCTCGGTCAGGTCGTGGTCGAGGATGACGAACTTCTTCACCGCCTCGGCATGGGAGACGAGCGAGTTCGCGTCGTCGATCACCGTCTGCACCGCCGCCCGCACGTCGGCGCCCTCACCGTTCGCGGCGCGCCACCGCGCGAGAGCGTCGGCGTCGAGGGTCACGAGTGCGCCGATGAACGGCCTGCCGTCCCCGACGACGACGGCCTGCGACACGAGCTCGTGCGACCGCATCCGGTCCTCCATCGGGCCCGGCGACACGTTCTTGCCGCCGGCGGTGATGAGGAGGTCCTTCTTGCGGCCCGTGATGGTCAGGTACCCGTCCTCGTCGATCGAACCGAGGTCTCCCGTTCGGAACCACGGCCCGTCGAAGACGGCATCGGTTGCGGCGTCGTTCTTCCAGTAGCCGCCGAACACCACACCGCCACTGAGTTCGATCTCGCCGTCCGGGGCAATCCGGACGGCGTTTCCGCCCATTGGTTGCCCGACACTGCCGATGCGTTGCGCGCCCGGAACGTTCACGCAGTGCGCCGCTGTCGATTCCGTCAGTCCGTAGCCTTCGTAGACGGGGACACCCACACCGCGGAAGAAGTGCCCGAGGCGCGGCATCAGCGCACCGCCTCCGGAGATCGCCCACCAGCACTCGCCGCCGAGGACGGCACGCAGCCTCGAGTAGACGAGCTTGTCCGCGACGAAGTGCTTGAGACGCAGCATGATCGGCACGCGCCCGGTGTCGAGGGCTTCGCTGTACGCGACGGCCGTTGATTCGGCGAAATCGAAGATCCGCTTCTTCACGGCGCCGCCGGCGGACGCCTGCTGTGCCGCGCCGTCCTTGACCTTCTCGAACACTCGCGGGACACCGAGGATCACGTTCGGGCGATACCGTCCGAACTGCGGGACGATCGTGCCGAAGTCGGACCAGTGTGCCTGCGCTCCACCGGCTTCGAACATCGCCAGTGACACCGCCCGCGCGAGGACGTGCGCGAGCGGCAGGAAGGTGAGCATCCGGTTTCCCGGCTGCGCGACCTCGCCGATGCTGGCCGCAAGGATGCCCCGCACCTCGGACAGGAAATTGCGGTGCGTGAGGACGCAACCCTTCGGGCGGCCGGTCGTCCCGGATGTGTACACGAGTGACGCGAGGTCGTCGGCGCGGAGCGCGTTCAGTCGCTGATCGACGGCGGTGTCGTCGAGGTCCGCACCGGAGGCGAGGAGTGTGTCGATGGCGGCGTCGTCGATCTGCAGCAACCGGACGTCGGTTCCCGCGAACGCCTGGGCGTGGGACGCGGTCTCGACGACGGCGACGCTCGCACCGGAGTCGTCCACGATCCAGTGCACCTGCTCCGGGGACGACGAGTCGTACACCGGCACCGACACCGCGCCGGCCGCCCAGATGGCGAAGTCGAGCAGGGTCCACTCGAACCTGGTCGCGGACATCAGGATGACCCGGTCACCCGCCTGGACTCCGCCTTGGATCAAGCCCTTCGCGACGCCGGTGACCAGTTCCGCAAACTCGGCTGCGGTGACGTCGACCCAGTCCTCGCCCAGCGGCCGTGAGAACAGAACGAGGTCCGGTGTCTGTCGAGCGTGCCGGAACACGGTCCGGACGAGCGCGTCGTCGTCACTGATGGTGAAGGTGGGCGCGGTCGCATATTCACGCATTCGAGTCGCCTCCGCGGGTGTGGTTGTCGGGATTCGGTGCAGTCGATCGGAACTGGTGCAGCAGTCGGGCGAACGTGTCGACGTCGCCGGTTGGCCAGTCCCGGACCCGGTCGGCGACCTCGGCCTGCCGACTTCTGTTCGCGGCGTCGAGGATCCGCGTGCCGTCGGAGGTGAGGGTCAGTGGGTGTCCGCTGCGAACGGGACCGATGTCGGCGCTGACCCACCCGCTGTCGACGCACGTCTTGATCTGCCGGGAGACCGTCGACCTGTGCACTCCGAATGCGTCGGCTATCTGGGTGGCGCGACACCCGGGATTGCGGTCGACGTACGAGAGGACGGAGTGCTGCGCGAACGTCGGACTGTCGGCGTCCGCCCGTTCGCCGGTCATCAGTTGCCGGACCAGGTGCACCAGTTCATCGTGCACCAGCGCCACGGACACACTGTGTTGCATGCCGCAACTATAGCGCCGTCACATCCGGGTCCGATACCCCGGGTAGCGAACGACCGGTTTCAGAGCGCGAACTCGGTGTACGACCCGACGCGTGAGAATCCGATCCGGGTGTAGATCGACTCGCCGGCATCGCTGGCCTGCAGTACGCCGGTCTCGACACCGGCCCGCCGTGCGACGTCCAGGGCGAACAGGGTCACCGAGGTTCCGTGTCCCCGCCGCCGGTAGTCGTCGAGGGTGACGACGCCGTACAGGCCGGCGACGCCGTCGCCGATGTGTACCTCCGCGCCGCAGACCGGCCTGTTCCCCACGTATCCGACGACGAAGGAACTGGCAGACGACGCCGACAGGGCGGCGGTCGCCACGCCGTCGAAGAACAGCGGGACGGTCGGCGATGACGGCGTCCAGTTCGCCGCCATGAGTGCCGCGTAGTCGCGCAGGCCGACCTCGTCCTTCACGATCTCGATACGCAGGTCGCCACTCGGCACCTGTAGCGGTACATCCGAAAGCTGTGCGGCCATGGCGGATTCGGATTCGTGCGGGTTCCACCCGTGCTGCGGGAGCAGCTCGGTCAGGTCGGCAGGCGTCGACGCAGGCCCGACCCACCAGGAGAAGGGGAGGCCCGATTTCCGGACGAGTTCGGTGGTCGCGTCGATTCGCAGCGGCGCACTCTCTGCGGTGAACCGGGCACGGCACACGAGGTTGAAGGTGTCGTCGGCGATCCCGCTCGCGGCAACGGTCAGGTCGTCGGCCGCGTGCACTCGCGCTCCGGGCAGCGCCTGGTGGAGGTGGGATGCGTGCGAGGCGAGGTTCGCGTCCATAGCCTCGAGCAGTCGATCCACGCCCCGATCATATGACTGCCCCACCCTTCCCCCGCCACAGCCCACCTCGTCGCGTGTGGCTGAACGTGGCGTTCATGCGGTTGGAGGAGGTGAAGGTGACGTTCAGCCGAACCGACCGGTGGCCGGTGGGTGGGTCCCGAAACGCGAAAAAGCCCCGGAACCATCACTGGTTCCGGGGCTTCCCCTGATGTTATGTACGGCGGTGTCCTACTCTCCCACACCCTGTCGAGTGCAGTACCATC